>CAVVNR010000017.1:0-22684 GCA_963749715.1 uncultured Alphaproteobacteria bacterium | reverse complement strand
CCCGCCCGCGGCCGTGACCTCGCAATGACCTTCGGCCGATGGCTTTTGGCCGCAAGCCTGACTCTGACGTCAGGCTTGGCTCAGGCGCAGGAGGGGTCGGGCTGCGGCGGGTTTAAATGGCCGCTCGACAGCGAGCGCGCCGCGCTCGTCCGTCCCGACAAGCCGTCGCTCGCCAATGGCGCCACGCTCGCCTTGAATGTCGCGGCGTCGCTCGAGCTTCAGCCGCTGGCAGGCGCCGGCTTGCCGAAGGCGCCGGAGCGGCCGCCAAAGTCGGCTCAGTCGTTCGCCGGCCATTTCGTCCTCGCGGCCCCCGCCAAGCCTGGCGTCTATAAGGTCACGATCTCCTCGCCTGCCTGGATCGACGTTCTGGACGGCGACGCCTATTTGCATCCGAAAGGCTTCAGCGGCGTAACGGGGTGCGAGGGCGCGCGCAAGAGCGTAAAGTACGACCTGCCCGCCGGCCCGCTCGGGCTCCAGTTCAGCGGCGTTGAGGCCGATCGGATTTCCGTGATCGTCTCGCCCGAGCAATAAAGTCTTCCGCATCGCTCAAGGCGATATCCGGCTTCAATGCCGGAAATGCCGCATCCCTGTGAAGACCATCGCTGCGCCCGCTTCGTCCGCCGCGGCGATAACTTCGGCGTCGCGCACCGATCCGCCCGGCTGGATGACCGCGGTCGCGCCGGCCTCGATTGTCGCAATGAGGCCGTCGGCGAATGGAAAGAAGGCGTCGGAGGCGACGACCGAGCCTCGGGTGCGCGGTTCAGTCCAGCCTGCGATCGCTGCAACCTCCTCGGCCTTGCGCGCGGCGAGGCGCGCCGAATCGACCCGAGACATCTGGCCGGCGCCGATGCCCACCGTCGCCCCGTCCCTGGCGTAGACGATGGCGTTCGACTTCACGTGCTTCGCGACCCGCCAGGCGAACCGGAGGTCCGCCATTTCGCGCAAGCTTGGGGCGCGTTTGGTCGGTGCGTTGAGCGGCTCGTCCGCGAGCCCGCCGTTGTCGCGATCCTGGACCAGGAGGCCACCGGCGACCGACCGCACCGAAAGCGTGGGCAGGCTGGGATCGGGAAGCGCCCCGGCGATCAACAGCCGGAGGTTCCGTCGCGCCGCCACGATCGCCAGCGCCTCTTCGTCAGCCTCCGGCGCGATGATCACTTCGGTGAACATCTCGACGATCCTGCGCGCGCTCGCCGCGTCGAGCCGTCGGTTGAGGGCGATGACCCCGCCGAACGCCGAAACCGGATCGCAGGCGAGCGCTTTCTCGTAGGCCTCGAGCAGCGTTTTCCCGAGCGCGACGCCGCACGGGTTCGCGTGTTTGATGATCGCCACGGCTGCGCGATCCGCAGGATCGAATTCGGCCGCGAGCTCGTAGGCCGCGTCGGTGTCGTTTATGTTGTTGAAGGACAATTCCTTGCCCTGGACCTGGCGCGCGGTCGCAGCGCCCGGGCGCGTCTCGGCTGTCAGGTACAATGCTGCGCGCTGATGCGGATTCTCGCCGTAGCGCAGCGCCCCGAAGCGTGGGTGCAGGAGGCCGCCGACGGCGCGCCATTTCGGCGCGGGCTCCCTGATCTCCCGCGCCAGCCAGTTGGAGATCGCTGCGTCATAGGCCGCGGTGCGGGCGTAGGCTTTCTGCGCCATCCTGCGGCGGAAGGCGAGGCCGGTCGCCCCGCCGTTGCCATTCAATTCCTCGATCAGCGCCGGATAGTCCTCCACATCGACGATGACGACCACGTCGTCGTGGTTCTTGGCCGCGGCGCGAATCATCGCCGGGCCGCCGATGTCGATGTTTTCGATCCTTTCTTCGAACGACGAGCTCCGCTTCAGCGTCGCCTCGAATGGATAGAGGTTGACCACCAGGAGGTCGATCGGCGCGATGTCGTTGGCGATCATCGCCGCCTGATGGGCCGGCTCGGAGCGAATCGCGAGCAGGCCTCCGTGCACCCGCGGATGCAGCGTCTTGAGCCGCCCGTCCATCATCTCCGGGAATCCGGTGACCTGCGCCACGTCGACGACGGCGAGGCCGGCGCGGCTCAACACAGCCGCGGTGCCGCCGGTCGACAGCAACTCCACGCCGCTTTCGGCGAGCGCGCGCGCGAGATCGACAAGACCTGTCTTGTCGGAAACGGAAAGGAGCGCCCGCCCGACCCTGACGATATCGGTTGCCATTGGCGCGAATGCCCCGCTGCGCTGTGTGACGATCTTTGTTGCAGCGCAATAGCACAGAGGGAGCTACTCAGGAACTGCCCCTCGGACCAGGACGCCGGTCACCGAAACGTTATGCTTACGGGCATTGCCCCGACCGCAGCGCTGCTTATGTGAAGCGCACGGGTTCGATAACGAACCAGCTTTGAGGAACATCCGATGCTCAAAACAATAGCTCTAGTCGTCTTCGGCGCCGTTGCGCTCGCGCCGGCTGCCGCTCTCGCCGAGCAGGGCACATCTTCGTCCTATGGCAGCGTCGGCTGGGGGCCTCATATCCCGACCCAGTCGCTGACGCCGTTCGACCGTTCCTGGAATCACTTCAATCAGTCCAAATATCAGGCTCAGGACAGCGCTGAATGGCTCCGCCAGCATGGGAAGAGCCCGTTCCCGTTCTTCTGACGGGCTCGCCTCGTTCGCGGCAACCGGCCTTGATGAGCTGACGCCATCAGAGGGCGGCGGGGGAAGTCGAAACTTTTCCCGCCCTCGGCCGTTGATGCATCGAATGCCTCGCGGCCTCGGGTGTTTTAGGTTGGATGAGCGTCCAGCGAGCGATTGTCGCGCGTCCGAGAGCGCCTCGAACCCCAGGAAGGATCCTATGTTCAAGACCATACTGCTGATCGGCTTCGGCGCCGCGGTGCTCCTTCCGGCTGCGGCTTTCGCGGAGCAAGGCACGTCGTCGTCTTATGGCAGCGTCAGCTGGGGGCCGGTGATTCCCACGCAGTCGCTCACCAACCGAGACCGCGCCTGGAATCACGACAATGCAGCCAGATACCAGTCCGAAGACGCCGCCGAATATCTGCGTGAACGCGGGAAGGGCCTCTTTCCGTTCTTCTGATGCGGCTAGGACAACGCGCGACTCTGCGAATTTGTCGCAATCGGCCGCGTGTCGACGCGGAGAAACCCGAGATGTTGGCCCACATGGACCCGCGGATGCCTTAGCGAATCAGACGTTGACCGACCGCTGTCCCGCGAGCTGCATCGCTGATTCCGCCCACATGAGGAAGGGCAGGCGTGCGCGTGTAGGTCAAAGAAAAGGCCGCCCCGCGGCGGCCTCTTTAGAATCGCGACGCCGACGAGCGTCGGATCACACCATCAACGACGACGACTTCATGTTCCGGCGGAAGGCTGCATAGCCGAGGCCAACGAACCCCATCACCATCATCACCCAAGTCGCCGGTTCCGGGATGACCGGAGTCGTAACTATGTTCTCCGTCAGGAGCACGTGACCGGATACGGACGACACCGGCGCGGTGATCACATATTTCTCGGTCAGCGTATAAAACCCAGAACCTGCCGCAGCTCCAATACCGTTCTCCGCAACCGCCACGTTCGTTCCCGTAAACATGTGGCTGAATAACGCATTCGCGGTAACCCACGGCGGCGGAGGCGCGGCCCCGGAGGTTTCGTAGGCCGTTTCGACAGCCGTCCACCCCGCCGACAGGAAGTTCCCGGTCAGACCAACGTTAAACGCTGTAGATGGCCCCGTGAGGCCAGCTTCCTCGATGTAAATCGTAATCGTGCTCGCCGTCGCCAAGGCCCCCTGCGTCGCGACGGTCGCGCTGCTGCCGAAATTTGGCATGGAGGCGTCGGCGCCGGTGTCGAGTCCGAGTGCGCTCGTGATGTGAAACGAGCCGTAGCTTCCATTGAAGAACGGACCACTGGTGGCCGGGCCACTCGCCTTGAGCGTGACCGCCCCGCCGTTAACCCCGGCTTCCTGGAAGCCGATATAGATCTGCTCCGCTTGGGCCGGCAAAGCAATCAGCCCGCCAGCAGCCAAAGCCAGCGCTCCGGCAACAGCCTTTGATATCATTGCAACCCCCGAAGTTCGACCAACAAAGCCGCACGCGCCGAGCTAATCAGGCGCGAGAGACCCGGTCAAGCCTTTTTGGGAGACTCTTGCGAAAAAAAGTTACCAAACGTTCATATAACGGTGATACCCCACAATCCGGTAAGGTTGATTGAGCGGCCTCCAGGGGCCAGGCGTCGAGCCCACGAAGAGTACCGTAGCCGTCGAGCCGGCGAACATCGAGCTATAAACCGCGAAGTATCTGCAATCTCGCGGGGAAGGAAACGCTTTCGTCTTAATCTTGCGAGGTCAGGGCTGTTCGAAGACTTGGTCAACGTTGCTGGCGACTGTGAGCGGAACCGGAGTTTGACTTTCGAGCGCAGATTTTGGCGGTCGAGTTGAGAGCCCACGCCGCCCGATCATACATGTTGCGGCGCCGTTCTGATCCTGGTCCACGCGCATCGGGCCGTCTCTCGTGCGTGCAGCGCAACATGAACCGCGCCGTCTTTCCATTTCCGCGCCACCAATCAGTGCGACATGAGCACCGGCAGGGATTGCTGATTTATGAGATCGAGACTCACCCCGCCGAACAGCCCTTCGTAAAGCCTGGAATGCCCGAAGGCCCCGGCCACGATGAGGTCGGCGTCCTGCGTGTCGAGGCTGGCGAACAGCGCCTCGACGGCGGTCAGGTCCCCTGTGTTGGTCCAGTCCGAGATATGCTCGGCCTTGACGCCGTGCCGCGCCAGGTGATCGGCGAGCATCTCGGCCGAATTGCGCAACGCGCTCGGCCTCGACGAGAACGCGAAGAGGGTCACCTTTTTCGCCCGCTCGAGCAGCGGCATCGCGTCGTGAACCGCACGCAAGGCCTCGCGGCTGGCGTTCCAGGCGATGACGACGTTGTCGCCCATCCGGGCCAGGGGTCCAGCCTGGCGGCAGGATCAGCACCGGGGCGCCGGATTCGAGCAGGGCGCGGTCGACCAAGCCATGGGGCGATGCGTTTCGCGACTTGCTCCCAGGCGCCGGCGCGACGATTAGGTCGACGCAATGGGCGAACGCGTCGCTCTCGCCAGGTTTTCCCGACGACACGAAAACCGCCTTGACGGCGGACGCTCGCGTTGCGTCATCGAACATCCGGCGCGTCGTGGACGCGGGATCAATCCCTTCGGCCTCGGCCGGAGCGCTGGCGTCGACCGCGATCAGCCGCGCTCCGTGGGTCTTGGCCAGGCCCGCCGCCAAGCGGACCCGGTCCGCCGCTTCGGCCGTCGGGTCGAGATAGACGAGGATATCCTTATAGGCCATGTTCGCCCTCCCTCACGCTCTTTTGGCCGGGCGCAAGGCCTTCTTGCCCAGCGCGGCGGCCCGGTTTCCTTTACCCCGACGAAACCCCGTCGAGACTCGACCGAGCTTATCATGCGGCGCGCCTGTGGCCATGTTCCGGCGGCGGGCTATATATGGCGCCGGGACCGAGGATTGGGTGGAATGACCGCAACCGGCGCTGCAACGCTGACGACCGCGAAGGTCGGCCGCAACGACCCTTGCCCTTGCGGGAGCGGCCGGAAATACAAGCATTGCTGTCAGGCCAAGGACGTGAGCCCCAAGTCCCCAGCCGGAATTGCCCTGGAGTTGCCGTCGCCGACTGACCTGAGGCAGAAGCTCAGGGCGCTGTCCCTCGCCGCGAAGGCGCACGCGGCCGCCGGCAGATGGGCGAACGCGATCGCAACCTACAGTCAGATCGCCGATCTCGACCCGAAGAATCCGCAGGCGCACTCCGACCTCGGCGCGGCTTGGCTGCGCGCCGGCCGGCACGCCGAGGCGGCGGCGAGCCTCCAGCGCGCCGCCGAGCTCAGGCCCGGGTCGAAGGCGCTACGCCAGCTCGCCGACCGCATGCATGCGGACGGGCGCAGCCTTGACGCCCTGCGGGCCTGCCGCAAATTAAGTCGAACGGCCGACAGCGCGCACGAGCGCCACTTTTATTTGGCCAAGGCGCTGACCATCGAGGACAGGCTGGAAGAGGCGGAGCGTGAGCTGCGCCAGTTGCTCGCTCAGGCGCCTGAAATCGCCGGGGCGCGGGTTCTGCTTGCGCAGGTTCTTTCCGAACGGGGGATGCTCGACGAGGCTGCACAGCACTATACCAAAGCGGTCGAGGTTATTCCGCCCGCCTTCCATTCGCTCACGATCGTCAAGCGCATGACGGAGACCGACCGCCCGCTGGTCGATCGCATGCGCGCCTTCGCCGAGCAACCCGGCCTCGACACTATGACGAGCGTCAACGTTCAGTTCGGACTGGGCAAGGCCTACGACGATCTCGGCGATCATGCGGAGGCGATGCGGTCCTACGACGCGGCCAACCGACTGAGGGCGATGTCGATACGCCTCGATCGCCCGGGGTTGGTCAAAAGGTACGACAAATTGATCGCCGGTTTCACCGTCGAAGCGATGGCGCGGGCGCGGCAGGCGATGGCAAGGCCGGAGTGTCCGGAAGGCGACCTGCCAGTGTTCATCGTCGGCATGCCCCGGTCGGGCACCACGCTCGCCGAGCAGATCTTGTCCTCGCATCCTGCCGTCGCCGCCGGCGGCGAATTGCCGTTCTGGATTGACCGGCTCGGCGACCCCGACGCCTGCACGATCGAGCGCATCGCGACGGGCGCGCTGTCAGCCGACACGGAAGAATATCTCCGTCTCTTGCGCAAGATTGGGCCGGACGCCGGGCGGGTGATCGACAAGGCGCCCTTCAATTTCGAATCTCTCGGGCAGCTCCGGCTGCTCATGCCCGCCGCCCGGATCATTCACTGCCGGCGCCGTCCGGTCGATACGGCGCTGTCGATCTACTTCATGAATTTCCCGGTGCAACAGCGCTATGCTTGGGACCAGGGCGACATCGTTTTCCAATATCGTCAGTACGAGCGGCTGATGGAGCACTGGCGGCGCGTGCTGCCCTCCGATCGGTTCACCGAGCTCAAGTATGAGACGCTGATCGCCGACCGGGAGGCCGAGGTGCGGCGGCTCGTGGCCTTCTGCGGTCTCGACTGGGACGACGCCTGCCTCAGGCCCGAGCGCAACGAGCGGAAGGTGCAAACCTCGAGCCTGTGGCAGGCTCGCCAGCCGGTCTATGCGACGTCAGTCGAGCGTTGGCGGCGCTACGAGCCATGGCTTGGCGAGCTAAGGAAACTCTTGCCGGCGGAGTGAAGCTGCGCTTCGCCGTGCGGCTCCGGTCGCAAGCGAACGGAAGAAAGACCCGCGGCGGCGATCCGCTCGCTCAATTGTCCAGGAAGCTCCTCAGCTTCCGGCTCCGGCTCGGATGCTTGAGCTTACGCAGCGCCTTGGCTTCGATCTGGCGAATGCGCTCGCGCGTCACCGAGAACTGCTGGCCGACCTCTTCGAGCGTGTGGTCGGTGTTCATGCCGATGCCGAAGCGCATGCGCAACACCCGCTCCTCGCGCGGAGTGAGCGAGGCAAGCACGCGGGTCGTCGTCTCCCGCAAGTTGGACTGGATCGCCGCGTCGATCGGCAGCACCGCATTCTTGTCCTCAATGAAATCGCCGAGGTGGCTGTCCTCCTCGTCGCCGATCGGCGTCTCGAGGCTGATCGGCTCCTTGGCGATCTTGAGCACCTTGCGCACCTTTTCGAGCGGCATGGCGAGCTTCTCCGAGAGCTCCTCGGGCGTCGGCTCGCGGCCGATCTCGTGCAGCATCTGGCGCGAGGTGCGCACGATCTTGTTGATCGTCTCAATCATGTGCACGGGAATGCGGATGGTTCTCGCCTGATCGGCGATCGAGCGGGTGATGGCCTGCCTGATCCACCAGGTGGCGTAGGTCGAGAACTTATAGCCGCGCCGGTACTCGAACTTGTCGACCGCCTTCATCAGGCCGATGTTGCCTTCCTGGATCAGGTCGAGGAATTGCAATCCGCGGTTGGTGTATTTCTTGGCGATCGAAATCACGAGGCGCAGGTTGGCCTCGACCATTTCCTTCTTCGCCTGCCGCGCTTCCCGTTCGCCCTTTTGCACCATTTGCACGAGGCGCCGGAACTCCTGGATCTCGAGCCCGGTCTCGGTCGCCAGCGACTGAATCTCCGCCCGGATTTCCTTGATCGCGAACTTGTCGACGGCGACGAAGTCCCGCCACCCGCGCGTCGACAGCTTAGAGACGCGTAGCAGCCATTTCGGGTCGAGCTCCGAATTCTGATAGTTCTTGAGAAAGTCCTCGCGGCCGACGCGATGGGCCTCGGCCATGCGCATGAGGCGGATGTCGAGGCCGATCAGGCGCTTGTTGATGTCATAGAGCTGCTCGACCAGGGCATCGATCCGGTTCTGGTTCAAGGACAGCGACTTGACGTCGCCGACGATGTCCTTCTTCAGCGCCTTGTATTTGCGCTCCTGGGCCGGCGAGAGCGATTCGCTCCTGAGCTTGTTCTCGACGTTCTGATCCTGCAGGCGGCGCAGCTTCTTATAGGCGTCGGCGATGCGATCGAAGGTTTCGAGCACCCGCGGCTTGAGGTCGGCCTCCATCGCCGACAGCGACACGGAATTCTCGAGATCGTCGTCGTCGTCGAAATTTTCGGGCGGCGGGACCTGGTCGCCCTCGAATCCCTCCGGGGGCGCCTGCGGCGCGGTCGCCGGCGCGATTCGGTCGCGCGCCGGATTGGGGGGCGGGGGCGCGCCGGGCGCGGAATAGTCGGTCTTCGGCGCCTTCTTGCCGTCGGGGCCGGCGTAGGTCGCTTCGAGATCGATGATGTCGCGCAAGAGAATCTTGCCGTCGTTCAGCTCGTCGCGCCAGATGATGATCGCCTGGAAGGTGAGCGGGCTTTCGCACAGGCCCGCGATCATCGCCTCGCGTCCGGCCTCGATTCGCTTGGCGATGGCGATTTCGCCCTCGCGCGAGAGGAGCTCGACCGAGCCCATCTCGCGCAGGTACATTCGCACCGGATCGTCGGTCCGCTCGGCGGGCTCGGACGAACGCGTCGCAACCGCGGTCGTCCGTGCCGCCTCGACGATTTCGCCGCCTTCGGCCTCTTCCTCGTCGGCGGTCTCGGCGGGCTCTTTTTCCGCCTCTTCGGCGTCCTCGCTTTCGACGACATTGATGCCCATCTCGCTGAGCATGGCGTTCATGTCCTCGATCTGGTCGGAAGAAATCTCTTCAGACGGCAGGACCGCGTTCAATTCCTCTTGCGTCACCCAGCCGCGCTTCTTGGCGATCTTGAGCATCCGCTTGACGGCGGCGTCACTGAGATCGAGCAGGGGGCTATCGGGGGTCTCGGCGACCGCCGCTTCGCCCTCGCCCTTGGTTTCGTCCTTTTTTGCCATTGCGGCGTCTCCGTCGTCCCGAGGCCGAAGGCGCCGGGTTTCAAGTTTCGTCCTTCGACCGCCTCCCGAGGACGAGCGGTCCCGCCAAGATTGCTCGGGCCAGCCTTAGGGCCGTCCCTCCGCGAAGCCCCAAGGAATCGCCGCCGTCCCCATCGCTTGCCCGCGCCGTGGCCCATCCTTGCTGGGGCCGTTCCGGTCAGATCGCGGACGACGCGCGTCCCGATTGGTCGCCAAAACCGTCGATCGCTGCTTCGGCATCCGCTAGGTCCGCCAAATTCGCTTTGATATCAAGCAGTCGGGCAAGATTAAGCTCGTTAGGCTCCGCGGCGAGCGAGCGCTCCGCGAGCTTCAGATCCCTATGTAACGCGCCCGCCCGCCGATGCAAGGCCAAGCTTTGCCTGAGCACGAGATCGGCGTCGGCGGCCATGGCCTCCGACCGAATGCACCACCAATCGGGCATTCTCGCGGCCAGCGCCAGGATGCGCTCACACTCCGCCCCGCTGCCGGCGCGGTTCAGCCAGTCGGCGAGCGCAACGGACGAAGACAGCGCCTCGGCCGGCGCGGCGATGAGCGCGTCGCGGAACGCGCTCAAGCCCGCGCCCTCAAATTCGGTCGCCGCCAGCTCCTCGCAATGGCGCTCGATGAGGTCGGGATGGCCGAGCGCGAGCGCGAGGATCATGATTTCGCGCGCTGGAGAGCGCGTCCTGCGGCCGAGCTTCCTTTGCGGAGCGAGGGGCGCCCCGGCGAGGCCAACGCGCGCGCCGCGCGGGGGAAACGGCCCGCCCCGTCGCGGAACGAAGGCTCGCCTTGCGCCGCCCTCGCCCTGGCCCGGGAGCTCACGCTCGTCGCCGAACAACGCCGCCAGGCGCCGCTTTACGTCCGCCTGGTAGTGGCGGCGCAACGGTTCGTCGGCGATTTTCCCGACCGCCTCGCCGAGGCGCCGCTCAAGCGCCGCGCGCTGTTCGGGCGTGTCGAATCTCTGCCCATCGGTTTCGCGCAGGAACAGCATGTCGGCGAGCGGCAGGGCGCGGCTCAAATGCTCGGCCATCGCGGGCGGTCCGCTCAAGCGGACGAGATCGTCCGGATCTTGGCCGTCGGGCATGAGCGCAAACCGCAGGCTTTTTCCCGCGCCGATCAGCGGCAGCGCGGTTTCGATCGCGCGGTAGGCCGCCCGCCGCCCGGCGCTGTCGCCGTCGAAGCACAGGATCGGCTCGCTCGCCATCGCCCAAAGGAGCGCGCACTGATCGGGAGTGAGCGCGGTCCCGAGCGGCGCGACGACATGGGGGAAACCCGCTTCGCTGACCGCGATCGCGTCGATATAGCCCTCGACGACGATGATTGCACCGGCCTCGTGGGCGCTCTTGCGGGCGCGGTGGTGGTTGAAGAGCAGCGCGCCCTTGTGGAAGAGCGTGGTCTCCGGCGAGTTGAGGTATTTAGCCTTCGCGCCTGCCTCCATCGCCCGCCCGCCGAAGGCGATGACCCGGCCGGAGCGGTCATGGATCGGGAACATCACCCGGTCGCGGAACCGGTCATAAGGAACGGCGATGTCTTCCCCGTGGACGAGGAGGCCGGCCTCGATCATTTGATCGGCGCCGACGCCCTTGGCGGCGAGCGCGTCGCGCAGCGCGAAGCGCTCGGGCGAGGCATAGCCGAGCGAGAACCGCTGCTGCACCGGCGGTCCGAGGCCGCGGTCGGAGAGATAGCCGCGCGCTCTCGCCCCGATCGGCTGCTGCAGGTTCTGCTCTAACATGCGCGCGGCTAGCGCGATGACCTCGATCAGGCTCGCGCGCTTCTTGTCCTCGGCCGCCTCGGCGTCGCTGCGGCGGGGCATGGCGAGGCCCGCCATGCCCGCGAGCTTTTCGACCGCCTCAGGAAAGCTCAGGCCCTCGGTCTCCATCAAGAAGTTGAAGATCGTGCCGTGTTTGCCGGACGAGAAGTCATGGAAGAACCGCTTCTGGTCGTTGACGAAGAAGGACGGCGTCTTCTCGGAGGTGAACGGCGACAAGCCCCGCCATTCCCGCCCCTGCTTGCGCAGCTTGACCCGCGCCCCCGCCACTTCGGAGACCGGCAGCCGGGCCATGATCTCATCGAGAAATTCAGGCGGGAACTTCATGGGACGCAGATTGGCCTTAGGTCCGGCTTTGGCAAGGCGCGCCGCGCGTTGTCCCCCGGTTTTGCGCGGGCTGGCGCCAGCGAGACCGATCGCGCGCAGACGAGCGGCGACGGCAAGCGAGTGTGATCTGGATCACACCGCCGGTCAGGAGAAACTGCCATTCATTTGCAAGTGTGCGGGACCATGGAGGATCGCCATGATCACATTCGTGAGGACGGACAGCATTGCTCCTGGCAAGCTCGTCGAGGCGCTCGGCTTTGCCCAACAGATCGCCGCATTCGTGGAAAAAGCCATCGGCCACAAGATCTCGGTGAGCGTTCCGGTCGGGGGAAACCCATTCCGCGTCGCCTGGGTCATGGCCGTGCCCGATCTCGCCGCGCTCGAATCGAGTTTCAGGAAATTGCAGACGAACCCGGAATATTTGAAGCAGGTTGAAGCCGCCGGTCCGTACTTTCTGCCCGGAGCGGCGCACGACGAAATCTGGTCGAGCCTCTGACGGGAGCGGCGAGAGTTCGACCCTCGGCCGCCCGCGAAACCGACGGCCGGAGTTGGCCGCGGACGTCGCAATGGGCGGAAAGTGCGCCTGCCAGGATCGACTCTGGGAAGGATCGGAGCGCGCGCCAAAGCCGTCATCAACTCAGTTGTTGGCTCATGTTGGATTTGAGTTTGGCATTAGCGATGACCACGAGTTTTCGCATGATTGCGGTGATGGCGACGAGGGGTTTTTTGCCATTGTGGACGAGGCGTTCATAGAGGGCTTTGAGGGTTGGATTGTGTTTACGGGCAGAGACGGCGGCGGTGAGGAGGATCCTTTTGACCTCGGGTTTGCCGCCGCGGGTTCGGCGATACGCCGTCGAGGTCGCCGCTTTGTTTGGGATGGGGCGCCAGGCCTGCGAGGGCTGCGGCCTGGCGGCGGCCGAGCGATCCGGCGCGGGCGAATTGGCTCGCATTGGCCGGTCAAGATCTTGATCTCGGCTTCGACGGCTTTGATGTGTGCGTCGAAGCTGGCGACGGTCGCATCGAGATGGGGTGCTTGGGCACGGCGCCTGGGGCGGAGCGTCTTCGATCCGCAAAGCGTCTTGCCGTACATGGCGATGACTTCCCGCACCTGGGCGCGCGGCGAGGCGGCCCAGAGAGCAAAGCCGCGCTGCAAAGCCTCAGTGTCCGGAACAAGCCGCATATGATTAAGAGAACCAAGCGACATGACGCGATCCTCCCACGCCCCTTCCAATCGAGCTTGGTCAATCGGCTCTTAACGATTCTGGACTTTGCCCTGGGGCCTAACCGGGAGGGAGTTGCTTTCCGGTTATCGTTGCGCCATAAGCGCGGCTTGGCGGCGCAGCCGCCTCATGGATGCGGGTGTAGCTCAGGGGTAGAGCACAACCTTGCCAAGGTTGGGGTCGAGGGTTCGAATCCCTTCGCCCGCTCCAAATTTCATCAAGAAGATCAAGAAGTTAAAAGCGGTCGTAAGGGCCGTTTTTGCTTACATTTCGAAGCACGGGAACGAATGTAAGCTCTTTGTAAGCAGACGGACGCACGGCGACGGATATGAGAGCGCACGTTCGGCGGCGCAAGGAGCGCAGCATTACCCCTACCGATCTCCGTGATTGCGGCTAAAATGGCTTCTGTTCGGGGGGGCCTATTCAACACGCATCAGTGCGCGAGCCGAAGAACAGATTTGGACGCTTGATCGTCGATTCCTCGGCTGCGCCAGCGGCGATTGAAAACCACGGATGGTCGTGGTCGCGGTCGGAGAGTATGAGCGCATTGGCGCAGCCGTCCGGGAGCGCGAACAAACCAACAGGCCCGGAAAAGCGAGACAAGTGATGCCGCAGGCTGTTGGGGCGACGATCGAACCGGGGAGCTTCGTCGAACTTCGGGGCCGGCCCTGGCTGGTCGAGGAGGTCCACGGGGAAGCGGCGCATAGAAGCCGGCGATGGCGTCAGCCTGATCCATCAGACCAGCGCTCCGCCGCCGAACTGGAAGAAGGACAGGAAGAAACTCGACGCCGCGAAGGCGCTACGAGGTTGGTCGCGGCGCATTGGAGCTCACGAGTGTCCTCGATCAGAACAACCCGGTCGCCGGTCTTAGCGACTTCAGCAAGGAGGGCGTTGACCAGGGTGGTCTTGCCGGTCGAGGTCCCACCGGCGATCAGGATGTTCTTGCGGTCGTGGACGCCGGCGCGTAGCTGCTCGGCCTGCGAGCAGGACATGATGCCGGCCTCGACGTAATCGCCGAGGGTGAAGACGGCGACGGCGGGCCGCCGGATGGCGAAACACGGGGCCGCGACGACAGGAGGGAGAAGCCCTTCGAACCGCTCCCCCGTTTCGGGCAACTCGGCCGAGACGCGCGGCGAGCCAGCGTGAACCTCGACGCCGACATGGTGGGCGACGAGCCGCACGATGCGTTCGGCGTCGGCGGGGGTAGCGCGACAACCGGTGTCCTCGAGACCGCCCGACAGCCGATCGATCCAAAGCCGTCCGTCGGGGTTCAGCATCACCTCGACGATGCTCGGATCTTCGAGATAGCCGGAAATCGCAGGCCCGAGCGCAGTGCGCAGCATGCGCGCGCCGCGGGCGAAGGCTTCGGACCGGAAAGAAATCGTCGCCACGTCGAACCCCGCTACGTCGCCTCGGTTCGGAGGCAGATGTGTCAGCCGGGTCGATTAGAAAGAGCCGTAACTGGGGCGATGCAACAAGCTTGAAGAGGGCGTAGGGCCGCCGGATAGAAAGACAAGTCGCAGGGACGGTGTGCGACCAGGTCAGGACTTTGCGCCGTCTGAATTCCGCTGCGCCTCTTCTGCGCCCACGTCGCGGACGATCTCGTCGACGAGTTTGCGCCCTCGCGCGAGCCGCCGGCCGAGCGCCTCGACGAAGCCTTCGTAGCGCTCCCGCCCTTTCGCCTGCGCCGCCGGCTGGGCGGCGTCCGGCAATGGCGGCGTGCTGGTCAGCCAGAAACGCACGAAAACCGCCAGCGCCTCATTGGAAATGTCGACGTGCCTTTCGAGCCGCTCGATCTGCCGCGTCATTCGATCCAGCCGCCGCGCCAGTGCGGCCTCCAGCCGATCGGCGCCGTCCGGCGACAGATGGGACGCCAGCGCCGCCTCGACGACCAAGGACTGCGTCGCGCCCCTGCGCGCGGAGTAGTCGGCCAGCCTGCCAGCGAGGTCCGGCGGCAGACGGAAGGTGTGCTTCGTCCGCATCGAGGCTTACATCCCCATGTCGTCGGCCGTATCGAGCGAGACTTGGCGGGCCACGTTCCCCATCGTCCGCTGAATCATCCGCTGGCGTTGCGGCTCGTCATCCGGCTCGTCCTCCATTGGCTCGAACTCGTGGACCGCCTTCCTCGGCTCAGGCGCGATGTCCTCATGCTCGGGCAGCTCCGGTTCCCGTCTGATGCCGGCGTTTGCCGGGTCCTCGACAGGCGCCGCTCGTCGGCGTCGGTACGGTGGCGTCAGCCCAGTCGCTTTCAGGTGCGGTTTGGAGTCCTGTCCGGACCGGAGGGGACATCGCGGCCGGACAGGGTCGGCGGCGGAAGGATCCGCGTCTTCAGCTCCGGATCCTCGTAATAGCGCGCCTTTTTCGCGCGGATCGGATGGCAGCCGGAAACCAGGACGAGTTCGTCGTCCTGCGGGAAGCTGCATCACCTCGCCCGGAGTGAGTAGCGGCCGCGCGGTCTCCTGCCGCGACACCATCAGGTGCCCGAGCCAGGGGCTGAGCCGATGGCCGGCATAGTTCTTCATGGCGCGCATTTCGGTCGCCGTGCCAAGGGCGTCCGAGACGCGCTTAGCCGTGCGCTCGTCGTTGGTCGCGAAGCTCACGCGCACGTGGCAGTTGTCGAGGATCGAGTTGTTCTGGCCGTAGGCCTTCTCGATCTGGTTCAGCGACTGCGCGATCAGGAAGCTCTTCAGGCCGTAGCCCGCCATGAAGGCGAGGGCGCTCTCGAAGAAATCGAGCCGGCCGAGCGCCGGAAATTCGTCGAGCATGAGGAGCAACCGATGCCGCCGTCGCTTGGCTTCCAGCTCCTCGGTCAGACGCCGGCCGATCTGGTTGAGGATCAGCCGCACAAGCGGTTTGGTGCGGCTGATGTCCGACGGCGGTACGACCAAGTAGAGCGTCGCCGGCGTCGCTCCCTCGACGAGATCGCAGATACGCCAATCGCATTGGCGGGTCACGGCCGCCACGACCGGATCGCGGTAGAGACCAAGAAACGACATCGCGGTCGACAGGACGCCGGATCGCTCGTTGTCGCTCTTGTTCAGAAGCTCGCGCGCCGAGCTCGCGACGACCGGATGGACGCCTTGTTCGCCGAGATGCGGCGTCGTCATCATGGCCCGCAGCGTCGTCTCGATCGGACGGCGCGGGATCGGAGAGGAAGTTGGCGACGCCGGCGAGCGTCTTGTCCGGCTCGGCGTAGAGCACGTGCAGGATGGCGCCGACCAGCAGCGAATGGCTGGTCTTTTCCCAATGATTCCGCCGCTCCAGCGCGCCCTCGGGGTCGACCAGGACGTCGGCGATGTTCTGGACATCGCGGACCTCCCACTCGCCGCGACGAACCTCCAGCAGGGGATTGTAAGCGGCGCTCGATGCATTGGTCGGATCGAACAGCAGCACGCGGCCGAAGCGCGCCCGCCAGCCGGCCGTCAAAGTCCAGTTCTCGCCTTTGATGTCGTGGACGATCGCCGAGCCTGGCCATGTCGAGAAGCGTCGGAACGACAAGACCGACGCCTTTGCCGGAACGGGTCGGCGCAAAGCAGAGAACATGCTCGGGGCCGTCATGGCGCAGATAATGGTCGCGCCATCGGCCGAGCAGCACGCCGTCGTGGCCGAGCAGGCCGGCCTCACGAACTTCGCGCGTCTCGGCCCAGCGCGCAGAACCGTAGGTGGTGACGCGCTTCATCTCTCGCGCCCGCCAGACCGACATGGCGACCGCCACGACGACGGCGGCGATTCCGCCGGAGGCGGCGATGTATGCGCCCTCGACGAAGACGTCGCGGGCATAAGCATCGTAGGCGAACCACCACCAAAAGAAGGCAGGCGGTTGATAGAGCGGCCAACCGAAGACCTCGAACCACGGACGGCCGAGCTGCGGCTGGAAGGCCAGACGCCAAGCGACCCATTCCGTCGCTGCCCAGACAAAGGCGAGCACGACGGCGCTGACGAGGAGGACCTGGCCCCAGAGGATCTTAGTCGCCAGAAGATGGTATGGACCCCGCGCTAGAACCGCGCCCTGTTGAGACGGTTCGGGTTCTGGTGATTTGTCGTGTGCGTCTTTATAACGACGCGATTACAGGGCTTCTCAATCGACACCCTTGCATCGTGGCGATCGGCCTCACGGAGGTCAGCGACAACATGCTGACCGAAGTGGAGGCCGCGGCGGCGGATGTGGTCTTGCTGGACGTTGGTACGCCCGGCGCTTTGGCATTGGCGGGAAGCATAGTCGTTGCGCGGGCTCGCACACGCATCCTCGCCATAGGCGTTGACGAAGCGCCGGTCCACGTCGTCGCGTGCGCGCAGGCGGGGCTATGGGGATACGTTCCCTGCCATGTCTGCTCGGAGGCCATGGCGGAGAAATTGTTCGGCCATATTCGTAGCGCGGCGCACGGCGATTCGGTTCCCGCGATCGATGTCCTGTTGACGTGCCGGCAACGGCAGATCCTTCACTTGATCGACGAAGGTCTATCCAACAAGCAGATCGCCAGGCAACTGTCGCTCGGGACATCGACCGTCAAGAACCACGTACACAGCATCCTCGGACGCTTGAAGGTGGGTCGCCGGACCGAGGCCGCCGCACGCATCCCTCCCGATGTCTTGGCGGTTCCACGACATGCGCCGCTAAGGCCGTAGCGTGATGCTGGCGGCGCCAGTCCGCCGCGAGAACAATCCTGACGGTCGCTGAGCCGGATCAAAGTCCGAACGAAGAGATCAGGCCCGCTGAAATCCGACGCTGCGCAAGAGGATGGCCGCATCGCGCACGTCGACGGATTGCGCGGCCGCGCCGGGGACGAAGGCGTAGTATCTTCGCGTGACCGCGCCCAGAACCACTGTCCTGGACCTGCCGCCGTATCGGACGAGCACGGATCCGGCCGCTCCTGCCGCTCCCTGCGCCCGCGGTTGCTGGCCGGCGGCGTTCGGGATGTTGACGGTCGGACGCGGCGCGGGTGCTAGCCGTTGCGGCGTTTGGGTTAGCGTACGTCGTCGGTCACCGCAGCACGCCATTGGATTGATCTCCCTCTGAAGGTTCTCCGCCTTGTTGCACGATTACGGGTTCCGGCCGCAGACCTTCGAGCAGCATAGCCCGCCGGACAGGGCCAGCCAGACGACAAAAAGCTCCAGCGGGCGCGTCGTCACGAAAAACGCCAGAGGCGCCGCGATCCAAAGACTGATGCATCCGAAGCAGTCCATCAACCGCCCGAAGAAAGATTGGTCGAGAGATTTGCGCAGGTGGAAGATCACATCCCCCGGCCCGTCCTCGCTCGCGAGCAGGTGCGAAACGCGCCACGTGGCGAGGATGGCGAGGGTGAGAGTGAACCACGGATTCTCCATCATAGGCCGCCCCAACCGCGTTCACCGCCATGACATCACGTGCACCTCGACGCACGCCAGGCTCCGACTGGAGTCCGTCACCAGCGCAAATGCTCGGGTCCGCGAAACCGGGTCAGCACATCGCACAGGGCCGCGCTGCGCCCAAAGGTCAGCCGAAGATGCGTTCCCACAGGGTCGGTCCCGACGTGAACCAGGAACCGGGAACGACCGCGTCGCCGACCATCCAGTAGTCCGCCGCACCGGAATCCTTCAGCTCCACTGCCGCCCGGTGCACGCAGTTGGACTCCCGGCTGACGTCTTCCGGATGCTACTCGTACCGATCCTTGAACCAGACGTGCACGGTGCCGCCGGAGTTGACCTGATAGTCCATCCGGTCGATGGCGCCGAAGGCGTATTTGAAATCGTGTTCCGAATAGTCTCGCTGCTCGATGGAAACGCAGCCGCGTGGCGCGAGCTTTATGGCAGCCGCCAGCTTGGTCCGCACGCCGCTGTCCTTGAGCAGGACTTTCCGCAGGTCCTCCTGGTAATCCGCCCCGCCTCCCGTGAGGTAATGGTCGACGTGATCGGAGGCGAGGCCGCCAGGGAACATCGTGCCCCCCCGCGCGCGATTCAGTGCTTCTTGCGGCGTCGAATGCCCGCAGATGCACTCGATCTCCGCACGAGTGTTGAGGGTCGGCATCTTGCCCTTCTTGATCTGGTCGATCACCAGTCCCCCTCCCGGCCGCACTGCGCCGCCCAGGCCGACTGGCGGGCCGCCCGGTCGTGGGCCGGGCGGTGCTTGTGATCTGACGGCGCCCGGCAACTGAAACTCGTGCCGGAACCGCCGCCCCGGCCTGGCTGCCTCCGCACGGTTGCCGCCGCATCACCAGAGTGAGGCTCACCGCCCATTTGCGCGCCGCCCGAACCGCCGGATTGCTGCACGACATGCGCCAGTTCATGCGCAAGCAGGCGCGTGCCGTCGGCGGTATCCGGCGCGAAGGCACCGGCGGCAAACACGACGTGGGAGCCGACGGTGAAGGCACGCGCGCCCACCAACTCCGCCGCGGCGGAGGCTGGCTGGCCGGCATGGATCCGCACCTGCCCGAAATCGGCGCCGATGCGCGGCTCGAAGAAGGCGCGCAGCGACCGCGGCAAAGGCTGGCCGCCGCCGCGCAACGACGTAATCGAAGACTCGGCCGAGGCGGATGTGCGCGGAGTTTTGCCGGGCGCGGCGTTGGCGTGCAGCTTGTCTTCCGCCTCGCATTTCGGGCAGGGCGCGCCGGGTGCGCAAGCCTCGCATTTCCGCTGGATCCAGGGAACGTCGGCGGACCGCATGACCCGGTCCGCGACGTCATCCGCCTCTTGCTCGTACATGTCCCCGGGCTGGCCGATCGTGAGCTTCGCTTGAATGGCCCTGGCTCGGAACATGTTCTGGATCGCCAGATTGCCGACATCGGGCGTGGCGAATTCGGCGCGCGGCGCCACTCTAGCGGCTCGCGAAGCGCGCTTTCCATAGCGCCGTAGCGAGCGAGCGGCTAGCGGCGGTCATCGGTGGTTTTTCGCTAGGTTCGGGTTGCGAATCGCAAACGCAAACCGAGGAGCCCCCGATGACCGATGAGATGATGAACCTTCGCGCGCTGGTGGAGAAGGCCCCCGACGCCGACATTCTTCGCGATATGATCGCCTTCGCCGCCGAACGGCTAATGGAGATGGAAGTTGGCGCCAGGACCGGCGCCGCGCATGGCGAGCGATCGCCCGAGCGGCTCGCCCAGCGCAACGGCTATCGCGACCGGGATTGGGAGACGCGGGCAGGCTTGGTCGAACTGCGCATCCCCAAGCTGCGCTAGGGCTCGTACTTTCCGAGTTTTCTCGAGCCGCGGCGGATGGCGGAGAAGGCGCTGACCGCCGTGATCCAGGAAGCCTATGTCCAGGGCGTCTCGACCCGTTCTGTCGATGATCTGGTGAGGGGGATGGGCGGGACGGGCGTCTCCAAAAGCCAGGTGTCGCGGCTGTGCGAGGAGATCGACGAGCGGGTCAAAGCCTTTCTCGATCGCCCGCTCGAAGGCGACTGGCCCTATGTCTGGCTCGACGCCACCTACGTGAGGGTGCGCCGTAACCACCGCATTGTTTCGGTCGCGGTGATCATCGCCGTCGGCGTGAACACGGACGGACGGCGTGAGGTGCTGGGCATGGACATCGGCGCCTCGGAGGCCGAAACCTTCTGGACCGAGTTTTTGCGGAAATTGCGCCGCCGCGGCCTGCGCGGCGTGAAGCTGGTCGTCTCCGACGCCCACGAAGGCATCAAGGCCGCCGTCGCCAAGCTGATGAGCGCCACCTGGCAACGCTGTCGGGTCCACACCATGCGCAACGCCCTCGCCCACGCCGGCAAGAGCAGCCGAATGGTCGTCTCGGCCTTCATGGCCACCGCTTTCGCCCAAGACAGCGCCGAGACCGCCAGGGCGCAGGGTCGCCGACCAACTCAGGCCCAAGTTGCCCAAGCTTTCCGGCTTCATGGACGAAGCCGAGACCGACGTGCTCGCCTACATGAGCTTTCCCGCCGATCACTGGCCCAAGATCCACTCCACCAATTGCCTCGAACGGCTCAACGGCGAGATCAAGCGCCGGACCGACGTCGTCGGCATCTTTCCCAACGACGAGGCGATCATAAGGCTCGTCGGCGCAATCCTATTGGAACAGAACGACGAATGGGCCGTCCAGCGCGCACGATACATGACCCTGGAAACCATGGCCGCCTTGAGCGATGATCCCGTCGTCGGATTGCCAGCTATGGTCATCTGACCAACCCGGCCCATGCCGGAAAATCGGCGATGCCCGGCGGTCAGCTATACCACGCCCTGGGACGCGATCGAAAACTCTGACTTTCCTGGATCGCCGATGGTGGCCTATCGCGGTAGCCTATTTCGCTGGGAGAGGGGCAACCGGTCCGTCGCCGTCGCGACGGACGATCCGGTTTGACAAGCCCGAACATCTGACCGAAAATATTTTTAACGACCGTCGGCGCCAGCGCTCTAGCCGCAAATGCCTCCACTGCACGCCATCAATCCGCTCTACAGTTTGTCCGGGCTCGTTGTCGGGTTGCTGGTCGGCCTTACCGGCGTCGGCGGAGGATCGTTGATGACTCCGCTGTTGGTCCTGGGGTTCGGCGTCCCTCCGGCAACGGCGGTCGGCACCGACCTCCTCTACGCAGGCATCACCAATATCAGCGGCAGCGCCGTTCATGCCTTTCATCACGCGGTCGTCTGGCGGATCACGCGCCGCCTGGCTTACGGAAGCTTGCCTGCGGCCGCGCTGTCGTTGCTGCTGCTCGCCCATCTTGGCTCGGCTTCGAAGACGGGCGGCGGAGTCATTACGACGACGTTGGGCTTCGCGCTGATGATCACTGCCGCCGCGCTGCTATCGCGCAAGTGGCTGCTGGCGCATCTGACGCGTCTGACCGACGGCGCGAGCGAACGAACGGTCGGCGTCCTCACGATCGCGCTCGGAGCGGTTATCGGCGTACTCGTCACGATTTCCTCGGTTGGGGCGGGAGCGATCGGCGCGACCGTTCTGCTGACGCTCTATCCGAGACTGCCCATCGTGCGCGTCGTTGGCTCCGACATCGCCCACGCCGTGCCGCTGACGCTCATCGCCGGCCTGGGACATTTATCGATGGGTTCAGTCGACGGTTTGTTGCTCGTTTCGCTTTTGATCGGATCGATCCCGGGAATCATGATCGGCGGCCATTACGCCTCTCGTGTTCCCGACAAGGTGTTGCGGCCGGTCTTGGCCGGAGTGCTCGCGATCGTCGGCGGTCGCCTCGCGTTCTGAGCAGCGGAGGAACACGACCACGGCGTCCGAGGACTCGTCCAATCTGTTCGGCATGGAGTTCCCCGGCCTGACGGCGAGCCTCGCGAAACGCGGAAGGGATCGCGAAGCGGCGAGGAATCTTCCTCAGTCTTTTCATGGGCGCCATGGATTCCGGGCTGCCGCAAGCTCCAATCGAAAACCACAATGCGCTTCATTTTTTTCAACGCGGCCGCCCGCTAGGACTTCGCCCGCCACAACCGTTGGGGCGTGCTCTTTTCATAGCCGAGCGAGGAAAAGCTGGCGATTTCCAAAGGTTGCCCCCAGGGTGTATTGAAATAGATCCAGTTGAAGCCGGCGAGCGGCCCGTCTTCGACGGTGTTGGGACCCTCGAGAAATTCGATGCCCTTGGCCCGCAGCCGCTCGGCGGACGCAAAAACGTCGTCGACCTCGAAGCAAAGATGCGTGCCGCCGACTTCGGACACGCGCTTGGGACGGGCGGTGCTGTCCTCGCCACTATATTCGAAGAGTTCGACACTCGGGCCATCGCCACAGCGCAGGAAAGCGAGATCACGAATCCGCGTGTGTGGCGCAGCGCCGAGCTTGCGCTGCATGAAGGCCTCATCAACATCGAAAGGGCCGGTCCGGAACACCGTCACCGTACCGAAGACGGCCTCGAAGAAGGCAATGCCCTGTTCGATATCAGGCACCGTGATCGCGATATGATGCATACCGTATGTTCGTTCTGCCATGACGCTATCCTGCAAAGCTGACTGCTGCGAAACGCTCACGCCGCGGCGCGCCGGGGGACGGCGCACTCGCGACATCCCGGGAACTACGGGCGCCGAGGGCTTCCGCAGGCGGCGCCGCGCCTATGAACGCGCTACGGCGAGGCATTCGATGAGCGCCGGCGCGTTTTTCGGATCGGCTTCCAATGTCCCCTTTTCGATATC
>CAVVNR010000016.1:0-82875 GCA_963749715.1 uncultured Alphaproteobacteria bacterium | reverse complement strand
CTGGGCGTCCGAGGGCGACCAGCTGGTGCAGCCGTCGCTGCGCCCGGCCTCGTAATTCACCAGTTTTCCGCAAACGGAACGTAGCCCTCCTGGTCGGCGTGCGGGCTCGTCGGATCTTTTCGCCGGCACATTCCCCTGAGCAGGACCGCCGGATGTCCGCCGATCGCGCGCTCCCTCGCGTTCGCGGTTTCGCCTTCGCCGTCAAACTTGAGGAACGCCCGCGCGAATGGCGCCTCTCCGCCGCCCGAGGCGCGATAATATCCCTTGAAGGACCCAGCGATCTCGGCCGTTACATAGTCGCCGCCCGTCGTCAGGTCGGAATCCATCGCGTTGCCAAAGTTTTTGACGCATCGCCGGCCGTTGGAGAAATCCGCAAGCCCGATCAGATCCCGCCCGCCGCCGTGCCCGGCGGAGATTGCGCGAAACGACCCTTGGGCTTCGCAGATGATGTAAAACCTTCGCCCCATCCCGCCGAGGTCATGGGACGGGTCTGCGTCAAACGCGAAATAGCAGGGATTGCGGACCCCCTTCCGCTGATAGAGCGCGCGGGCGCGCTCGAGCACGACCGGCGCAATCTGCCCCTCGCCCTCGCCCACATGGGCCTGAAGCCAGGCCGGAACGCCGGGCTCTCCCGCCGCGAGAGGCAGGCTCCCGCCTGCAAGGGCGATCAGGACGGCAAGGCCGGCCGAGCGGGAAAAGCTCGATCCGAACGGCAATGGTTCTGTCTCCTCGATTCGCGATTAAGCCGTCTCACCGGATAGTCGGATATTCCGTCTCCGCGACTGCTGCAACGCGCGCGAGCCGCCAAAAGCGCCGACGCGGTCGCGGCGCCGCTTGCTTTCGCCACTCTTGATTTAACGTCTCGTACAAATCAGCCGACCAGCCGCGCCTTCCACGCCCGGGCCAATGCATGATGTTCGATTTCCGCCGGGTCGGGTCCGCGATGCGCACGTAGCGCTCCATGGAGGCGAGGGGCGATCATGGGCGACGCTGGTTGCGGTGCGGACCCGCGGCTCGACGGGATCGCCGCGCGGCTATAAGGCTTGAGCGCTTAAGCTCGCACGCTGTCCTTCCAAGCCATTGGAGAAGCGCCATGCGGATCACGCTCATTCTCACGGTCGCGGCGCTGGCGCTCGCGGGCTGCAACTCGAGTCAAGAGGTCGCTCCGTCCTCTCAGCGCCTGGCCGAGATCTACCCGAACTACAACGCCTACAATCCGATCCTATACGCCCAGACGAGCGGCTTTACGGCGGCCGCTGAAGGCCTTCGGGAAGGCCTCTCCCTCCGGCCGCTATCCATCGAGCTTGTTGCGCCGGGGCCGGCGCGTCAGCGAGCGACCGGGCGCAAATCGTCACGAGGACAGACCATGCCGCTTGCTCGAATTGAACTCAAGAAGGGCAAGAGCGACTCCACCGCCAAGAGATCGGCCGCATTGTGCATGAGCGCGCCTCACTGTCGGCGCGCCGAAGGACGACCGCTTCCAGCTCAAAAAGCGGGCTTTCGCCGACGAGGTGGCGGAAGAAATTAAACCGACAGCTGGGAGCCGGTTGGGTGACCAGAGTTTCCGTCGAGCGTAGGGGTCGATGGCCGCGGCCACCGCGAAGTTCCAAAAAAAAACCTGGCACTCGGCGCGCCGGAGGAAATATCAGCATTCCGCAGAGGAGCCATCAGAATCCGGCCGGGCCGAGCAGAAAGACGGAGAAAATGGGACAAAAAAAATACTTGACTAGATTGATACAACGTGATCGTTGTACGCGGTAGCGGCGTCAAGCTCGTCTCGTCCCTCCCTGGATGAGATAAAACAGATCTGAATTGCTCGAATAAATCTCTCGCACATATCGCGGGGGGTGTGTTTCAGGAGCTTCAGTGATGTCTCGCCGTCGAATCCTCATAATTGCAACAGCCCTTGTGGTCCTGACCCGAGTTGGGTTGTTCACAACTGGCTCTCGCGCCCAGGCAGTACCGGAGGCGTCCTATGATGCTGGTGTGATAGGCACTGCCGAGACGGGGGAGCCGCTCGACGCTCTTAAGGACAAATACTACTGACTTCTGGATCGGTTTCAGCAAGCTTATTCTCCCCGGCTCCTTTGGCGGGACCGCATCGAACATCGCATCGATTGGACCGGGGCCGCGTGCCCGGATAGGCGGAGAGGACGCAGGGGGCCTCGATGCGCCGAACGCCAGTTCAGGCGCTGCTATGACGTGGTATTATGAAATTTATCGGCCCCTATGCCGCAAGTGTTCCAATAAGAACTTCCTCTTTCTTGTTTACTTCAGCAGAAGGCACCTCAGCGGTAGCGACGGCGTTGTACAGTTTTGCGAGTAACACTTATTCTGTTTTTGCGTGCTCAGCCACCGAAACAGGCTATTGTGGTGCCAGCCCAAGCTCTATCATTTACTTTAGCACGGTTTTTTACTTGACGTCCGAGCAGGTCTATTTCTCCCAGTTGGACGTGCAAGGAGGAGCCGGTACTTTGCCGGACGTTGACACCACTTCTGGATCGTATACTGCTACCATCGATCCAACTTTGTTGATAGACCCTACATGGCTTGCGAGTAATCCCGGCTTCAGTATCATATACAGCTCCAACCTTGTCCTTTCCAGCGGGGTTCCTGAGCCTTCGACCTGGGCGTTGCTGCTGCTCGGTTTCGCGGGGCTTGGATTTGCCGGACATCGCAAGGCGAAGAGGGCCAGCGCACCTCTGTCTGCCGCCTAATCGTGAGAGCGTCTCGATGTTTGGATAGGGTAAAGCGAGCGGTCCTTCTCTTTTGCGCCAGTCCCTGAGCGGGGCTGTCCCGAAATGATGCGCAAGCGACCCCTTCCCGCATCTCGACTTCCGCCGCCGCGATCCGCAGGGTCCGCTTTACGTCGAGTCTGCACTGTCCTGGCCCTCGGTCCTTGACGCTGTCCGCGGTGAAGAGAATGACCCGATTGGTCGAAACCAAACGGCGGAATACGGTGACACTTAGATCTTTCCCTATATCTCCCTAGGGAGGTGAAAATAGCAAATATACCGCAAGAACACGCGCTCACGCCGATTGTCGCGCTGGGTGACATGATGGGGCAAGTCGGGAACGACAAACCGGCCGATGCGCGCCATGCAACCTCCGAAAGAAGCGATCGCCGACGGCGACACTCGCCGATGAAAGGGAAATATGCAAGTGTCACCGTAATCCCGCCGTAATCCCCGTAATCCCGTAATCCGTAATCCCGGTCGCTGAAGCAAGTACCGCGCCGAGAGCCACAGGAAAGGTCTTTTCAATAAGATCGTGCAACATCACGTGGTCAGCCGCTGAATTGTCCGGCGAATTTTGCGCCTATCTTTTGCGGCACTCAAGACGCCTGTAAATCGGGGCCGAGGGGTGCACCAAAAGTCTTGAATTTTGCGACGTTCAAAACCCGAGGGCCATTGGCCCGATCAGCTGCTTCGGCGAGTTGGTCAACTATTAAACTACGTCGTCTTGTACCATCACGCTGCCAATTTGGTGAAGGCGAGCTATCGCGTTAGTTCTGATTTCCTTGCATTGACTGTGACAAAGATAAAGATATTGTTCGCAATGTGAATTTGACGGAAATACGGGGATGTAGCCATGAAACAGGCTTGGCTGAGGGCGGTTGCCGTGGTGGCGCTACTGAGTTTGCACCCGGCAATCGCCAACGCAACTGTATGGAACGCCGTTTCTGATTTCTCGATTAGCAGCAATCCGAATGGGGCTTGGGCCTACGGCGACTGTACCACCGCTGGATCGCCATTTGTGGCGTTTTCAAATGCTCTAACTTCTGGCCACGGCGGGCCTACTGAGTATTGGGAGGCGGCGGCTGGCGGTGATCCACCTTACGTGGGCGAAAATATGGGTGCCGCCTACAATTGGCTTACAGTCGTGGTTCCGACAGGGGTTCTTTGGGCACACCCTGGTCAGAGCACGGATGCCTTGGTGCAGTGGACAGCTCCAACAGCTGGAAGCTACTCGTACTCTGGCGAATTTGAGCTCTCTGGATATAAACCCAACCGGCATCATCGGAGAGGTCTTCGAGAACGGAACGGAGCTCTACAGCGGGACGTTGACGAGTTCCTGGCGCGAACCAATCGACAATGACTCCGGGGCAGTCGGAAACCTTCGGCGGAACCGTGAGCCTTCTCGCTGGCGACACGCTGACGTTTGCAGTAAATAACGATGGCAAATATAACTTCGACTTGACGGGGCTGACAGCGACTATCCGCTCGTCGATACCCGAACCCTCGACATGGGCCATGATGCTACTCGGCTTCGCGGGCCTCGGCTTTGCCGGATATCGCCGGGCGAAGTCGAGAGGCCCTATGAGTGACTTGGCTGCGTAATTCGCGTTGTTCGCATAAGAAGGTTAGTTCATGCGCGCCGCCCGCCCCGAGGCGTCGTGCTCGACATGGATTCGAGCGTCAGCCCGACCCACGGCGAACAGGAGATGAGCGTCTGGAACGGCCATTACGAATGCACCTGCTATCATCCCGCTGTTCGTGTTCAACCAGTTCGGCGATCTGGAACGCTGCGCCCTGCGCCCCGGCAATGTTCACAGCGCCGACGGCTGGGAGAGCGTGCTGAAGCCGGTCGTGGCGCGCTACCACGGCAAGGTCTCGCGCATCTATTTCCGGGCCGACGCCGGCTTCGCCAATCCCGAGGTCTATGAGTATCTCGAAGGCGAAGGGATCAAATACGCGATTCGGTTGCCGGCCAATCGCGTGCTCCAAGAGCGCATCGGCTATCTGCTCAAGCGCCCTGTCGGCCGCCCCTCCCTTGATGTCCGGCGTTCCTACGCGAACTTCACCTATCAAGCGGGAAGCTGGACGAAGCTGCGCCGCGTTATCGCCAAGGTGGAGTGGCATCCGGGCGACTCTATCCGCGCGTCGGCTTCATCATCACCAACATGGCGAGGCCAGCCGAGAACGTCGTCGCCTTCTACAACAAGCGCGGTACGTGCGAGCAATGGATCAAGGAGGGCAAGAGCGCGATCCGTTGGACGCGACTTTCCTGCCGCTCGTTCGCCGCCAACGCCGTCCGGCTTCAGCTTCATGCGCTCGCCTATAATCTCGGCAATTTCCTGCGCACCCTTGCGACGCCGGAGCCGATCAAAGACTGGTCGCTGACGAGCCTGAAAGAGAAGCTGATCAAGACCGGCGCGAAGGTCGTCAGCCACGGGCGCTATGTCGCGTTCCAGATGGCGGAAGTCGCCTTCCCAAGAAACCTCTTCGCCGAGATCCTGCGGCTGATCGCCGAACTCCGCCCGCCGCAGGTCACGTCAACAGCATGAGGTGTCCGGTGCCACGCTTTCCATCAAAAACCACGGGAGAGGCGTGCTTTGTTGACAGAAAACGTGCCGCTCGATCCGCCCGCGACGGCGAGCCGAGGACACACAAAGCGCATCGGCGGCGGACGGGGAAACTTTCGGCTTGCAAATGCCGCCGCCAGCGGCAATTTTGGCCGACCGAGCCGTCTATCTGGCGGATCTCGGTCGGAACGGGTCTAGGGCATCCCGCCCAAGCAGGTCGTCGGCGGGGCAAGGAGGCGACGCCGAACCGCCGCCAGCGAATTCGCATTGTTGACTAGGAATAGGGCTAGCCGAAATCACACAAATGGGGCAGACTATCGTCAAAACGACCGCGTCAATCTTAGGGCAGAGGCGGGGAGGATTTTTTGGACTGATGGGTAGTTTATCGTTCGATTCCATGCGTCTTCGCCAACTACCCACTGTCGCACTTCGACTATTGTACGCACGCTTGGACAACAACGTAGCTTGAGTCCGCTTCTTCAATTGGCCGGTGAGGGAGATGATACAAAATGAATTATAGGCTTTACTTCCAGTTGTTTGGCCGTATGTTTGCAACGGTGGCTCGTTCGCTGACAATTGTTGGTCTGGCAGGCTTGCTGAGTATTGGCAATCTGGGCATCGGCCCCGTTGCTCATGCCGCGGAAGCGGTCTTGACCTACCACTACAACAACGGTCGCACTGGGTGGAATTCCAGCGAAACGACGCTCACACCGACAAACGTCGCGTCGTCGAGCTTTCAGGCGCGCATGATCCTGCAACTGGACGATCAGGTGGATGCTCAGCCGCTGGTTGTCCCTGGGCTGGCGACCGTCGGCGGACAATCGACCCAAGGGCACGACGTCGTTTACGTCGCGACAGAGAATAACACGGTCTACGCAATCGAACTCGGTGACCGGCGCGGTCCTCGCGCAACGCAATCTGGGCGCCCTGGTTCCCAAGCCGTCGAACTGCAACCAGAACGGTCCGAATGTCGGTATCATGGGCACGCCGGTGATCGTCCGGGGGCAACCGGTGGCGAGTATGTATCTCGTGACCTACACCCTCGAGGCGGGCGCAGACGTCTATCGCATCCACGCCCTGAATATCTCCACCCTGGCCGACGTTGTGCCTTCGGTGGTGGTGACGGCGTCGCACCAGCTCACCGACGGCAGTCTGTTCACGTTCAACCCGGCCAGCCAACGACAACGCCCAGGACTTCTGGCGGCAAACGGCAACATTTACGTTGGGTTCGGCAGCCACTGCGACTTCAACGGCTCCACCAGCCGCGGGTGGATTCTCGGTTGGCAGCAGAACACGTTGACCCCGCTTGCCGCCAATGCGCTCCCCAACACGCTTAGCACGTCGCCCAACAGTTTTTTCTTGTCGGCGATCTGGATGTCGGGCTACGGCCTTGCCGCGGACAACAGCGGCTATATCTACGCCGCCACCGGCAATTCCGACCCCAGCGGGACGTCTTACAGCACCACCAGCAATCTCGCGAACAGCGTCGTCAAGCTCTCGCCGGATCTCAGCACGATCGTCGACTTTTTCACCCCCTATTGGGAGGCCGCTCTCGATCAGAAGGATATTGATCTCGGGTCCGGCGGCGTTATGGTGGTTCCGCAACAAACCGGGCCGACGCCAAATCTGCTGGCCGCTGCCGGCAAGGACGGCCTTATGTTCCTGTTGAACGCCCAGGCGCTCGGACGAATTACTCCCGGCGGCCCCAATAACGATGTCGCAGAGGCGAACATCGGCCTTTGCTGGTGCGGCCCGTCGTACTTCTCGCAGCCCGGCGGCGGCATGATCGTGGCCAGTGGGAGTGCATACATAACACTTTGGAACATCCAGTCGACGGGCCAGCCGACTTCGCTGGTCAAGGCAGGCGTCTCTCCGCCGCTCGAGCCGAGCCACTTTGATCCCGGCCACTTCACCACGGTTTCCTCTTCCGGGCCCGGTCCCAACGTCATCATTTGGACGGTGACGAAGCCGCTGAGCGCCACGAACACTTCCGTATATCTGGTCGCTTTCTCCCAGACGACCCGATTCGTCTGGACAGCTCACGCAGCTTACCAACCAGCTGGCCGGAAACTGGCCCGCCCAGGGCGTCGCCAACATCGTCCCTGTCGTCGCCAACGGGAGGGTGTATGTCGCCAGCTACCAATTCCTCGCGATTTTCGGGGTGCAATAAATCAACACGGGAGCACTGGCGATGGCCGGACTGCGCACGCTTCTGATCCTGACCTGCGCCATCACGACCCTTGCATCATGGGCGAAGGCCGATACCGCCTGCCCGCGGGCTGTCCCCCCGGCGGGCGCAACGGCGTCTAGCGCGCCTGCGACGCGGCTGATCGGCACGATCGTCAAGATCGAAGGCGCTCAGTTGACGGTCAAGACCCGAAACGGGGAAGAAGTCATGGTTTACGCTGGTCCCGCGCTCGCTTCGCAGCAGAGCACTGTCCTGCTGGTAGGCCGTTCGGTGGACATTCTCGGCACGCTCGCTGGCCCAAATGGGCTTGTGAGCGCCGACGTCATCCGCCATGCGAAGGATGACCCAGCGAGTTGGCCACCGGATTGCCCATCCGCATCCTGAACAACGCTCGTCCGGCTTTAAGCGATCCGGCAGAAAACGGTGACACATGCATGTTTGCTCATTTCTTGCGGCGGTTCCGCGTCCTTATCCCCTTGACCGCCTTCGCTGCAGCGGGGCTCTTGCGTCCCCGTTTGCCGGTCGCGGATCGCGCCCGGTCTCGGCCGCAAGGCGGTCGAGGAACGCGTCTGCGCCAAGCGGGCGGCCCATGGTTTCGGAATATGGTGACACTTACATCTTTCCCTATATCTCCCTATATCTCCCTATATCTCCCTAGAGGTGAAAATAGCAAATATGCATGTGTCACCGTTTTCCCCGATGGTTTCGGAATATGGTGACACTTACATCTTTCCCTATATCGTGAAAATAGCAAATATGCATGTGTCACCGTTTTCCCGATTGCCGCGCTGGGTGACATGATGGGGCAAGTCGGGAACGACAAACCGGCCGATGCGCGCCATGCAAGCTCCCAAAGAAGCGATCGCCGACAGCGACACTCGCCGACGAAAGGGAAATATGCAAGTGTCACCGTAATCCCGTAATCGTGCCGCGATAAAAGGGAAATATGCAAGTGTCACCGTAATCGTGCAAGTGTTACCGTAATCGCGTAATCGCGTAATCGCCGTAATCGCGCTTTTTGCTCGAATTCGGAGAATTTCGCTTCGGCTTGGGAAACCCGCAATAATACATCTGGACACCGCCTATTATGCCCGCTTCGATGTCGACCTCCCGGCTTGCCTTCCTGCTCGCGCCCGGCGCCGGCGCGCCGCCTCGCATCCGCGCATGCGGACCTTCGCGCGCCTGCTCGGCTCGATCGGCCGGGTCGAGCCGTTCGACTATCCCTACGCCATCGAGGGCCGCGGACGGCCGGACCCGCTGCCGAAGCTCATCGCCGCGCATCGGGCGGCGCTGGCGCGCCTTCGCGAAAGCCATGACGGGCCGGTCGCCCTGGCCGGCAAGAGCATGGGCGGGCGCGTCGGATGCCACGTCGCACTGGCGGAGCCGGTCGAAGCGGTGATCTGCTTCGGCTATCCCCTTTGCGGCGCCGGCGACCGGTCGAAGCTGCGCGACCAGGTTCTCCTCGACTTGCGGACGCCGGCGATGTTCGTCCAGGGAACGCGCGACCCGCTCTGCCCGCTCGAGCTTCTCGACGGGGTGCGGAAGCGGATGCGCGCGCCCTCGACGCTGCACGTCGTCGACGGGGCCGACCACTCGCTTCTGGTCGCGAAGACGACGCTCAAGGCGCTCGGCTCGACGCAGGAGGAAACCGACGATCGGATTGGGCGCGATCGCGCGCTTCCTCCGGCGACATTGACAATTCTCCGGTGGCTCGGCTATTATTTACGCTGCAGTCGCTGTAATTCTTGGGGATAACAAAGGATGCGGCGAGACGCGCGACGGTTGCTCGGTGTTGGCGTGGCGCTGGCCATGATGGCGGCTGGCGGCGCGCGCGCGGAGGTGCGCCCAATCCATTTGGGCGGATGCTCCGGCGGCTGCGAATCGAACGTGATGGCGGACGCCGCTGCCGCGCAGGACGTCAAGGTCACATTGTCGCTGTCCGGCGGCGGTCAAAACGGCGGCGCTGAAGATCCCATTTCCGGCGCTCTCGTCTTCGACCCTGAGGCCGTGCCGACGGTCCTGGCGAGCGGACTCCCATCGGCGCTCACGCCGGAGGCGGCGCAGGCCTCGGGCTTGCGCGGCGGCTCGCCCGATGTCGATTTTGAATATGTCCTCAAGCACCCAGACCAAATCGGCGGCCCGGAGGATATTGCCCGGGCTTTGTTCCTGTCGGTGCCCTCGCTCGTCGGAGAGTTGACGTTCGGCGGCTTTCTTGCTGACGGCAACGCCTATTTCGCCACGCAAAATGCGGTGTTCTTCTCGGGCCGCTTGCCGATCGGGTCGCGTGAAGTGATTGCGAGCCACGGCGCTTCGCGAGTTGCGCGTTTTTCGACAGGCGACAGCGATGAAGCCCCTGCGAAGGCGGCGCATTCGCCGCTCTCCTCGATTGCTTCGTCGTTCGAATCCTCGCAATGAACGTCGCCGACGCGGCTTTGCGCCGGTCGTCGGGTGAGACTCGCCTCTCTCGGTGGCGGATCGCCGATATTTCCCAATAAATACAGCGCTTATCCGTTCAAGACCGGCCCGGGCGCGTAGCTTTTGACCCTTCGGGCGCGCGCGCAAGGGAGGCGCGGAATGACCGTTCCACACGAGCCTTGGCTCGTGGCTCTTTCCATCGCCATCGCCGTCCAGGGCAGCTTCGTCGGCTTGTCGCTCGCCCGCGAACTTGATTCGGCCGAAGGGTTGCGCAGGCGTCTCGCGCTTGCGGGATCGGCGTTGACCCTCGCGACCGGCGTCTGGTCGATGCATTTCGTCGGGATGCTGGCCGCCAATTTCCCCAGCGCCGTCGACTATCTGGCGCTGCCGACGCTGATCTCCTTTCTCATTTGCGTCATCGTGGTCGGGGTCGGCGTTTACGCCGCGCACGCGGCCGGTCCGCCGGCGTTTCGCGTCGCCTCGGGCGCGCTGGCGATGGGGCTTGGCATCAGCCTCATGCATTACGTCGGCATGTCGGCGGTGCACCTGGCCGGACCGACAACCTACGCGCCCTCCTACGTCGTCGCCTCGATCGCCGTATCGATCGCCGCAAGCGCCTTCGCTCTGTGGGCGATCGACAGCCGGCCGACGCGGCCGCGGCTGTTCCTCGGCGCGATCGCGCTCGGCCTCGCGATTTCCGGCATGCATTATACGGCGATGGCTGGGATGCGCCTGGACCCCCTGTGCTTCGACGTCGCGCGCTTCGTGGGGGCCGAATCGGCGCTGTCGCGCAACACGCTCGCCCTGCTCGCCACGGTTGTTTCGTTCGGCGTCTCGGGAGCCTTTCTTCTATCGTTGGTGCCCGATGCGCGCGCCCCGCGCGGCGCCGCGGCTGCTCCGGCCGACGCCCAGCCGACCGCGCCGCTCGCCTCGATCGTCGCGCACGGTTTGGCCCCGTCGGCCGCGCCGCCCCTCCGCCTCGCCGCCGCCATTCCGGTGGAGAAGGATGGGCGCACGCGCGAACTCGCCGTCGCCGACATCTATGCGGTCCGCGCCAACGCGCATTACACCTATATCCACGACGGCGAGCGGGAATACTTCTGCAACCTCTCGATCAGCGCGCTTCAAGCGCGTCTCGATCCGAAAGCCTTCTTGAGAGTGCACCGCAGTTACATCGTCTCGGTCGACCGCATCGCTCGGGTCAAACGATCGGGCGAGGCCGGCGTGGCGGAATTGGGGTTGCCTGTGCGCTGCAGCATCCCGATTGCCCGCGCCCACTATCGCCAGGTCAAGCTCAGGATCGGCGCGCTCGCAAGTTGAAATCGGGCCTCAAGCCATGGAATGCGTCATAGCTCCTGACGCATTTCGTGCGCGGAACTCGTCGCCGGAGACCTTTTTTGCGCCCCGGTTCATCGGCGATTGATTGTGCGGCGCACCCAGACCGAACGTGTGCCGCGCGCGCGAACCTTTGACCGCGCCGCGATCGTCAGCGGCCACAGCATCAGCGTGACCACAGCCACAGCAGGGAGGACGCTTTGATCCCCGGATCGTTCGAGTATCATCGCCCGGCCAGCGTCTCGGAAGCGGTCGCCCTGCTTGGCAGGCTCGATTCCGACGCTCGCCTTGTCGCCGGCGGCCACAGTCTCATTCCGATGATGAAGCTGCGCCTGGCCATGCCGACCCATCTCGTCGACCTTGCAGGCGTCGCCGAGCTGAAAGGCGTCCGCCTGGAAGGCGACGAAATCGTGATCGGCGCGATGACCACGCAGCGCGAAATCATCGTGAGCGGCCTCGTCGCCGAGCATGCTCCGATCTTGCGCGAAACCGCCGAGGTGATCGCCGATCCGCAAGTCCGCTACGTCGGCACCGTCGGCGGCAACGTCGCCAATGGCGACCCAGGCAACGACATGCCCGCGCTGATGATGGCGCTCGGCGCAACCTATGCCTTGCGCGGCCCGGACGGCGAGCGCCGCGTGCCGGCGCGCGACTATTACCTCGCCCTCTACGAGACCGCGGCCAAGCCGGGGGAGGTCCTTGCCGCGATCCGCGTTCCCAAGCCGCCCGCGGGTTGCGGCTGGGCCTATGAGAAGCTCAAGCGCAAGGTCGGCGATTACGCGACCGCCGCCGCCGCGGTGATCCTGACCGTTTCCGGCGGGCGGATCGCGACCTGCGCGATCGGCCTCACCAATGTCGCCGGGACCCCGCTGCTCGCGAGCGAAGCGGCCGCCGCGGTTGTCGGCTCCGCGCTCGACAAGCAGGCGCTGGCGCGCGCCGCCGCCGCCGCAACGGCCGCCGCTTCGCCGGCCGCGGACGGACGCGGCTCGGCCGAGTATCGCGCCAAGATGGCCGGCGTCATGACCGCGAGGGCGCTTCTCCGCGCGTTCGCTCGCGCAACATCCTGAAAGGGCCCGACATGTCCCTCACCAATGTCAGTATGACGATCAACGGCAAGACAATGTCGGCGGCGGTCGAGCCGCGCACCTTGCTCATTCATTTCCTGCGCGAGAATCTGGGCCTCACGGGCTCGCACATCGGTTGCGACACGTCCCATTGCGGCGCCTGCACGGTCGACGTCGATGGCCGATCGGTGAAGTCCTGCACCATGTTCGCCGTCCAGGCGGCCGGCGCGTCCGTGCTCACCATCGAGGGCATGGCCGGAGCCGACGGCAAGCTCAGCGCGCTGCAGGAGGGGTTTCGCGAGATGCATGGCCTTCAATGCGGCTATTGCACTCCGGGCATGATCATGCGCGCCTATCGGCTCCTGCAGGAGAACCCGAACCCGTCCGAGAGCGAAATCCGCATCGGCATCTCCGGCAATCTCTGCCGCTGCACCGGATACCAGAACATCGTCAAAGCCATTCAATACGCCGCCGCCAAGATGGCCGGCCTCGAATTCAAGGAAGCCGCGGAATGAACGACACCCCTGCTCCCACCTCGCTCGAGCGCGCCGAAAAACTCGAAGGCATGGGCTGCAAGCGCAAGCGCGTCGAAGACGTGCGCTTCACCCAGGGCAAAGGCGCCTACGTCGACGACATCAAGCTGCCGGGCATGCTGCACGGCGACTTCCATCGCTCGAGTCACGCCCACGCGCGCATCGTCAAGATCGATACGTCGAAGGCCAAAGCCGTGCCCGGCGTCCTCGCGGTGCTGACCGCCGAGGACCTGAAGGGCGTCAATCTCGCCTGGATGCCGACGCTCGCCGGCGACGTGCAGATGGTGCTTGCCGACGGCAAGGTCCTGTTCCAGAACCAGGAGATCGCCTTCATCGTCGCGACCGACCGCTATATCGCCGCCGACGCGGCCGACCTGGTCGAGGTCGAGTACGAAGCCCTTCCCGTCGTCGTCGATCCGTTCAAGGCGATGGCGACCGACGCGCCGATCCTGCGCGAAGACATCAAGGACAAGAAGGACGGCGCGCACGGGCCGCGCAAGCATCCAAACCACATCTTCAATTGGCAGGTCGGCGACCAGGAGCTGACCGACGCCGCGTTCTTGAAGGCCGAGGTCGCGACCAAGGACCTCCTGAGCTATCAGCGCGTCCATCCCTGCCCGCTCGAGACGTGCCAGTGCGTCGTCAGCTTCAACAAGATCACCGGCGATCTGACGATCTACGGCACGTTCCAGGCCCCGCACGTCATCCGCACGGTCGTGTCGCTGATCGCCCCCGTGCCGGAGCACAAGATCCATGTCATCTCGCCCGACATCGGCGGCGGCTTCGGCAACAAGGTCGGCGCTTATCCGGGTTATATCTGCGCGGCTGTCGCCTCGATCGTGACCGGCCTGCCGGTCAAATGGGTCGAGGACCGGATCGAAAACCTCTCGACCACCTCGTTCGCCCGCGACTACCATATGACGACCGAGATCGCGGCGACGCGCGAGGGCCGGGTGACGGCTTTGCGCGTCCATATCCTCGCCGACCACGGCGCGTTCGACGCCTGCGCCGATCCGTCCAAGTGGCCGGCCGGGTTCTCGAACATCGTCACCGGCTCCTACGACTTCCCGGTCGCCCACCTCTCGGTCGACGGCGTCTACACCAACAAGGCCCCCGGCGGGGTCGCCTATCGCTGCTCGTTCCGCGTCACCGAGGTCGCCTATGCGATCGAGCGGGCGATGGACATCATGGCGCAGAAACTGGGCCTCGACCCGGTCGACTTCCGGACGAAGAACTTCATCAAGCGCGAGCAGTTCCCCTACCATTCCGCGCTCGGCTGGGAATACGATTCGGGCGACTATCACACCGCCATGCAGAAGGCGATCGACGCCACCGGCTACCGCAAGCTTCGCGAGGAGCAGAAGGCGAAGCAGGAAGCGTTCAGGCGCGGCGAGACCCGCGAATTGATGGGGATCGGGGTTTCCTTCTTCACCGAGATCGTCGGCGCCGGCCCGTCGAAGAACTGCGACATCCTCGGCATCGCGATGTTCGACTCATGCGAGATCCGCATCCATCCCACGGGCAAGGGGATCGCGCGCATGGGCACCAAGAGCCAGGGCCAGGGCCACGAGACGACCTGGGCCCAGATCATCGCGACCGAGATCGGCATTCCCGCCGGGGACATCGCGGTCGAGGAAGGCAACACCGACACGGCTCCCTACGGCCTCGGCACCTACGGCTCGCGCTCGACCCCGGTCGCCGGCGCCGCCATCGCCATGGCGGCGCGCAAGATCAAGGCCAAGGCGCAGATGATCGCGGCCTACATGCTCGAGGTGCATGAGGGCGACCTCGAATGGGACGTCGACCGGTTCCGGGTCAAGGGCAATCCGGAGAAGTTCCAGACCATGACCGCGCTCTCCTGGGCTGCCTATCATCAGGCGCCGCCCGGCATGGAGCCCGGCCTCGAGGCGGTGAGCTATTACGATCCGCCGAACATGACCTACCCGTTCGGCGCCTATATCTGCGTCATGGACATCGACGTCGACACCGGCGCCCACAAGGTCAGGCGCTTCTACGCGCTGGACGACTGCGGCACGCGCATCAACCCGATGATCATCGAGGGCCAGGTGCATGGCGGCTGCACCGAGGGCTACGCCATCGCCATGGGCCAGGAAATCGCCTACGATTCCGACGGCAACGTCAAGGGCGCATCCCTCATGGACTATTTCCTGCCGACCGCGGTCGAGACGCCGCATTGGGAGACGGATTACATGGTTACGCCCTCGCCCCATCATCCGATCGGCGCCAAGGGCGTCGGCGAAAGCCCGAACGTCGGCAGCGTGCCCTGCTTCGCCAACGCGGTGAACGACGCCTTCAAGTTCGCCGGCTCGACACATATCCCGATGCCGCACGACGCCTACCGCATCTGGCAGGCGGCGGAGGATTTGGGGCTGCACGGCTGAACCGTTCTCCCGCTTGCGGGAGAAGGTGGCGTGAAACGCCGGATGAGGGTCTGTGAAGTGACGAGCCTCGCGACAAAAACCCTCACCCCGGTCCTCTCCCGAGACGCGGGAGAGGGGGGCCAGCATGCCTAGCGCGCCCATCCCGCGCGAGGCGATCGCCGCGCGTCTGGCCGAGGTCGGATATGTCGCCGACCGCGATCTGGCGACCGCGCTGTGGATGATGGACGCCCTCAAGCGTCCGCTCCTGATCGAGGGCGAGGCGGAAGTCGGCAAGACCGAAGTCGCAAAGGCGCTCGCGGCCGTGCATGGGTCGAAGCTCATCCGGATGCAGTGCTACGAGGGGCTCGACGTCAGCTCCGCCCTCTACGAATGGAACTACCAGCGCCAGCTCCTGGCGATCAAGACGCGCGAGGGCTCCGGCGCGAGCGTCGCCGAGATCGAGGCGCGCATTTTCTCCGAGGACTATCTGCTCGAGCGGCCGCTCCTCAGCGCCATCCGGCGCCAGACGCCGCCGGTGCTGCTGGTCGACGAGGTCGACCGCGCCGACGAGGAATTCGAGGCCTTCCTGCTCGAGCTCCTGTCGGACTTCCAGGTCACCATTCCCGAATTCGGCGTCATCACGGCGCTCTCGATCCCGCGCGTGGTGCTGACCTCCAACGCCACTCGCGAGCTTTCCGATGCGCTGCGCCGCCGCTGCCTCTATCACTATCTCGATTTTCCCGACGTCGATCGCGAAGCGGCGATTCTCCTGACCCGCCAGCCCGGGCTTGACGCCAATTTTGCCGTGCAGATCGCCCGCATGGTCGGTTTGCTGCGGAAGGAGGACCTGAAGAAGGTTCCTGGCGTCGCCGAGACGCTCGACTGGGCCGCGACCCTCGCCGGGCTCGGGGTCGAGGATCTGCGACAAGGAGCCCGAGATCGTTCACGCGACGCTGATCGCGCTCTTGAAGACCCGCGAGGACCGCGCCGCGATCGGCCCGGAGACGACGAGCCGGCTCGTCGGCAAGGTGGCGTGATGGGCGCCCATGCCTTCGCAGTCGAAGGCCCCGGGCCGGGTCCGGCGATGCGCCGGCGCCTCGCTGGGTTTGTCGTCACCTTGCGCGATGCGGGCTTCGTCATCGGACAGGCGGAAGCGCAGGACGCGGCTCGGCTGATGGCCGGCCCGCTCGCCGACCGGCCCGAGGGCTTGCGCGCCGCGATGCGGGCCTTGTTCGCCTCGCGCCGCTCGGACCTCGCGCGGTTCGACGAGCTGTTCGACGCCTTCTGGCGCGCGCGCGGCGTCAAGCACGCGGTAAGGATAGACGCCGAGGCGCTCGCCGCCCGCTCGCCCCGGCGCTTCCAGCATGGTCCAGGCTCGAACGGTCCGAAGCAGGATCCGACCCACATCGGCGGCGCCCGCGGACGCGAGGACGCCGCCGCGGAGGGCGGCGGACGGCGTGGCGGCGCGTCCGCGCATGAGGCGATGTCGAAGAAGGACATCGCCGCATTCGTGGGCGAGCGGGAGCGCGCCGAAGCCGCCGAGATCGCCGAGCGGTTCGCCCGCGCGATGCGGGCGAGGCTCACTCGGCGTGAGCGCGCGCGCCGGCGGGGGCGGCGACTCGACCTCAGGGCGACGATCCGCCTCAGCGTCGCTCACGGCGGCGAGCCGCTCGACCTCAAGTTCCGGCGGCGCAAGATAAAGCCGCTGAGACTTGTGGCGTTGCTCGACGCCTCCGGCTCGATGGAGCCTTATGTCGCGTTCTTCAGCCGCTTCCTGCACGCCGTCACTCAGGTCTTTCGCGAGTCCGAAGCGTTTTTGTTTCATACCAGGCTCGCGCATGTCTCATCGGCGTTGAAGGAGCGCAATCCAGCTCGCGCCCTCGACCGCCTGGCGTTGATGGCGGCCGGGGTCGGCGGGGGAACGAAAATCGGCGAATGCCTGACCGCCTTCAACCGCAGGCACGCGCGCAGCGTCATCCGTTCGCGCACCTGCGTGATGATCCTGTCCGACGGCTACGACACCGGCCCGCCCGAGCAATTGGCCGCGGCGATGCGCGATCTGAGACGGCGCTGCAAGCGCATCGTCTGGCTCAATCCGCTGACCGGCCGAGAGGGCTTCGAGCCCAGCTCGCGCGGCATGCGGGCGGCGCTGCCCTATCTCGACCTGTTCGCTCCCGCCCACAGCCTCGAGAGCCTGGCCGCGCTCGAACCTTATCTGGCGAGGATTTGATCCCCATGGGCGTGCTCGAACAGGCGGCGCAGCGGCAGGCGAAAGGCCAGGCCTTCGCGCTCGCCACCGTCGTTCGCACCGTCTCCGTCACCGCAGCCAAGGCGGGCGCGAAGGCCCTGATCGGCCCGGACGGTTCGATCGAGGAAGGCTGGATCGGCGGCGGCTGCGCCCGCGCCGCGGTCGTCAAGGCGGCGCGCCAGTGCATGGCTGACGGCCGCTCGCGTCTGGTGTCGATTGCGCCCAAAGATGCGCTGGCCGGGCTCGGCGCGGCGGCGGGCGAGGAGCGCGGCGGGGTCTTCTACGCCAAGAATTCCTGCCCGAGCCAGGGAACGATGGACATTTTCGTCGAGCCGGTTCTTCCCAGTCCGCGCCTCCTGATCCTTGGCGCTTCGCCGGTTGCGGTCGCGCTCGCGAAGCTTGCCCCATCGATGGGCTTCGACGTCGCCGTCGCGGCGGCGCCGGAAGAGCACGAACAATTCGATCCCGGCGTTCGCCGCCTCGTGGGCTTCGCGCCGCCGCCCGAGGCGGGCGAGAACGCTTTCGTCGTCGTTTCGACTCAAGGCGCTGGCGACCGCGCCGCGCTCAAAAGCGCGGCCGCGATGGAGGCGCGCTATCGCGCCTTCGTCGGCTCGCGCCGCAAGGCCGAGACGCTGAAACGCGAACTCGCCGAGGGAGGCGTTTCGGCAGAGGCGCTGGCCGCGATCAAGGCGCCCGCCGGGCTCGACATCTCCGCCATCTCGTCGGACGAGATCGCGCTTTCGATTCTGGCCGAAATGATCGCCGCGCGGCGGAAGCCCGAACGCCCGGCGGCTGACGATGCGCCAGGGGTTAGCCGACGCTAGAGGCCGTCGCGGCTTGATGGAATCGCTTCACCCCCTCGTCCTGAGGAGCGCCGAAGGCGCGTCTCGAAGGACGCTCCAGCAAGTGGCGCGGTTGGGCGCGCGCCGGACCGCCCTCAACACGGCGGCTGCGCCGCCGGCTCAGGATGAGGGCGAGGTGGAGCGAACCGCGCACACCAATTGCAACACGCTCCTAAGGCCGGACGCCGAGCGCCCGTTTGAACATAATTGGTCGACAATGTCGGCGCCAAGCGTCAAATAGGACCCTGTTCTCGCCCTCTCGCACGTCTTTGAGTTTCTGGATGCCAAATCGCATCGAGGACTACGCCGTCATCGGAAATTGCGAGACGCTCGCTCTGGTGGGCCGCGACGGCTCGATAGACTGGCTGGGATTGCCGCGTTTCGACAGCGCTGCCTGTTTCTCCGCCCTGCTCGGCCAGCCGACGCACGGGCGATGGCTCATTGCGGCGACTGCCGGCGACGCACAGGTCACGCGACGCTATCGCGCCAACACCCTCATTCTCGAAACGGTCTTCACGAGCGCGCTCGGCGTGGTCTCTTTGACTGATTTCATGAGTCGGCGCGACGGATGCGCCGACCTTGTGCGTCTGGTCCGAGGCCTCGAGGGCGAGGTCGCGATGCAAACGGAGCTCATCGTCCGGTTCGACTACGGCTCCGTCCTTCCATGGGTCTCTCGCCAGGAGGATGGGAGGCTTCAGTTCATCGCAGGTCCTGATCGGCTTTTGCTCGATACAGCTTTGTCGCTGCGTGGCGAGGACCTTCGCACGGTTGGGGAGTTCACGGTCACGGCAGGTCAGGAAGTATCCTTTGTTCTCAATTGGTCGCCATCGTATCGACCGCCGCCGCCGCCGCTCCAGGCTGGGAAGGCATTGGAAGAGGTGGAGTCTTTCTGGTGCGGCTGGGCTCAGCAATTCACGCCTCCGGAACATTGGGCCGACGCAGTCCTCCGTTCGCTTCTGACGTTGAAGGCGCTCGCCCACTGGGAGACCGGCGGGATCATCGCCGCAGGCACGACGTCCCTGCCCGAACAGCTCGGAGGCCCGCGCAACTGGGACTATCGATTCTGCTGGCTCAGGGATGCGACCTTCACCCTCTATGCGCTGATCGGCGCAGGGTTTCTCGACGAGGCGAAGGCCTGGCATGAATGGCTTCTTCGGGCTGTGGCCGGCGCCCCGACGACCTGCAGACCATCTATGGTGTCGGCGGCGAGCGGCGGCTCGACGAATCCGAGATTCCATGGCTGCCGGGTTACGCGGGCTCCTCTCCGGTTCGCAGTCGGCAACGCGGCGGTCGGCCAGCGGCAGCTCGATATCTACGGCGAAGTGCTCGACGCCTTCTATCTCGCCCGTCGCGCGGGCCTCGCGACCAGCGAGGCGACCTGGGCGCTGGAGGTCGCGCTCGTCACCCACCTTGAGACGATCTGGCGCGAGCCCGATGAAGGCATTTGGGAAGTGCGCGGCGGCGCCAGGCACTTCACCCACTCCAAGGTCATGGCCTGGGTGGCGTTCGATCGCGCGGTCCGTTCGATCGAGGAGTTTGGGCTCGAGGGCCCGCTCGAACGGTGGCGAAGCGTCCGCTCGGCGATCCATCGGGAGGTTTGCGAACATGGCTTCGACCCGAAGCAGAATGCATTCGTGCAATCGTTTGGGTCGACAACTCTGGACGCCAGTCTTCTTCTGGCGCCGCTGGTCGGCTTTTTGCCGCCTGACGACCCTCGCGTCAGCGGCACCGTCGCCGCTATCGAGCGCACGCTCATCCGTGACGGGCTGGTGCTGAGGTACGATACCGGAGAAGGAGTTGACGGCCTGCCGCGGGGAGAGGGCGCCTTTCTGGCGTGCAGCTTTTGGCTGGTGGACAACTATGTTCTCCTCGGCCGCTACGACGAGGCGCGCGAGCTGTTCGAGCGCCTTTTGGCCTTGCGCAACGACGTTGGACTGCTGGCTGAGGAATACGATCCGCACGACCGAATCCAGCTTGGCAATTTCCCGCAGGCGTTTTCTCACCTCGCGCTCATCAATTCAGCCCACAACCTGGCGAACGCGCAGGGCCCGGCGCATATGCGCTCCGCGGGCGCCGCAACGCCCAACCAGGGCGACGGCGCCTGACCCAGGCGGGATCGCCATCGGCGAGAGTTGATCGAAGGCGAAAGCTGATCGTCTGCTGGCGCTCGATGTCGCTTGAGTCCGTAGACGGCGAAAAGAGGCGCTCGCTCGATTCAGCCGCGTCGCTTATGAACGCTGCGTGGTTTCTCGCGGCAGGAACTGGCCGAATCCCGGCTGACCGACAATATGCCCGTCTTCGGCGATGAGCCTGCCTCGAACCAGCGTCTTGATCGGCCAGCCGGTCACTTCCATGCCTTCGTAGGGGGTGTAGTCGCTGCCGTGCTGCATGAGGTCCTGGGTCAGCGTCACCTTCTTGTCCGGGTCCCAGATCGCGATGTCGGCGTCGGCGCCGACCATGATCGAGCCTTTTCGCGGATAAAGCCCATACATCTTGGCGTGGTTGGTTGAAGTGAGCGCAACGAACTCCGTTAGCGAGATGCGCCCCTTCGCGACCCCTTCGGAAAACAGGATCGGCAGCCGCGCGGCGACGCCCGGAATTCCGTTGGGAACCCAACGGAACGAGGTCCGCGCCTTCGGATGGCTCTTGCCGGCCTCGTCGTCGAACCGGAACGGGCAATGGTCGGAGGAGAAGGTCTGGAAGACGCCGCCCTCAAGCCCGCGCCAGATCGCATCCTGCGAGGCGCGGTCTCGCGGCGGCGGCGAGCAGACATATTTGGCGCCGCTCATATCCATGTTGAGGCCTTTGAGGTCATCGGCGGTCAAGACGAGATATTGCGGGCAGGTTTCGGCGTAGATTTTCATTCCCCGCCCGCGCGCCCATTGGATCTGCTCCATCGCCTCGCGGCCCGACACATGCACGATCATGATCGGGATGCCGATCAGTTCGGCATGGGAGATCGCGCGGTGGGTCGCCTCGCGTTCGACCAGCTCGGGGCGTGATTCCGCGTGATAATAGGAATGGGTCTTGCCTTCGCGCTCGAGCCGGTCGGTCATGAACTTGATCTGGTCGTAGCCTTCGGCATGGACCATGACGAGGGCGCCCTGCTCGCGCGCGACGGCGAACACCTCAAGCAACTGGCGGTCGGTCAGGACCAGATCGTCATAGGTCATGAACACCTTGAACGACGGATAGCCCGAGCTGACCAGCGCCGGCAGCTCCTGGCCCAGCACCGCCGGCGTCGGATCGGTGACGATAAGGTGGAACCCATAATCGACGTAGCTCCGCCCTTTCGCCTTCTTGTGGTAGTCCTCGACGCTCTGGCGCAGGGACTGTCCGCGCGGCTGGAGGGCGAAGGAGAGCACGGTGGTGTTGCCGCCCGCCGCAGCGCTCCGGGTGCCGCTCTCGAATCCGTCCGCCATCACGATGCCCGGCCCCATCGGCTGGTCGAAATGGACGTGACTGTCGATGCCGCCAGGCAAGACCAGGAGGCCAGACGCGTCGATCTCGGAGGCGGCGGGCGGCAGGTTGTCGGCCAAGGCGGCGATACGGCCGCCCTTGACCCCGATGTCGCTTTTGCCGACGTCGGCGGCGGTCACGACGGTTCCGCCGCGAATGACAAGATCGAGGTCCATTGCTGCCTCCGGTTTCATCCCCGCGCACGCAAAATTCGTGCAACGAGGGACAGGCGTCCCGTTCGCCGTATGTGGCTCACGCGATCAGCGAGAGCGTCTACAAAGTCGCGCTCGGGCTTACGTCATGTAGACGCCGCCGGTGACGTTGACCCCCTGCCCGGTCATGAAGCGCGCCTGGTCCGAGCATAGGAACACCACCACGTCGGCGACGTCCTCCGGCAGTTCGAGCCGCCCGAGGGGCGTCTGGGCGACGTAGTCGTCGACCACCCGTTCCGGCGAGACGCCCCGCAGTCGCGCTTCCCAGTCGATCTCGCGCGCCTGCATGCCCGTTTTGACGAAGCCCGGGCACACGGCGTTGACGCGGATCCCGCGCGGAGCAAGCTCGCGCGCGAGCGCCTGCGTCCAGCCGAGAACGGCGAATTTCTGACGCCGAATAATGGGCGAGCAGCGGCGCGCCGACCTTGGCGGCGAGCGAGGCGGTATTGAAGATGCCCCCTGAGCCTGGGCGACAAAATGGCGCGCCGCGATCTGATTCGTCAGGAACACGCCCCGGGCATTGACCGCGAAATTGAAGTCCCAGCTCCGCATCGGTCAGCTCGAGCGCGGCTGCATGGTCGAGACGCCGGCGTTCGCGATGCAGATGTCGCAGCCGCCCAACAGCGCCAGCGCCTCTCCGAACGCGCGCTCGACCGAGTCGCGCTCGCGCACGTCGACCTTGACCGCGACCGCGCCGCCGCCGATCTCCCGCGCCGCTCGCTGCGCAGCCTCGACATCGATATCGGCGATCGCCGTCCGGACGCCGCATCGAGTCAGCGCGGCGGCGATGGCTCGGCCGATGCCTTGCGCGCCGCCGGTGACGAACGCGCGCCTGCCCACGAGTTCGGAATAGAGCGGACCGGCCGCCGGCATTGTCCCTCCCGCGCCTGCGCGGCGATCCATATCAACAAAATCGAAAGCCGCGAAGCAGCTTTTGGTTTGAAAATGTCGCCGTTGGAATTAAGTTGCGGGCATAGAGCCGCGCAAACGCCGTCATCGCGAGGACCCCCGGGTCGTGGCCCGGGGGTTCTCGCGATGGGGCTTTGCGGTCTTCGCGCCCGAGGACTCCCTTCATGGTGTTTGATTTCCTCGGCGAGAAGACAAAAGTCGTGATCGCCATGGCCCACATCGGGGCTCTCCCCGGCGCGCCGCTCTACGACGCGGACGGGGGCGTCGACAGGCTCATCGAAGGCGTGCTCAAGGACATCGACAGTCTCCAAGCGGGCGGGGTCGATGCGGTCATGTTCGGCAACGAGAACGATCGGCCCTATCTCTTCAACGCGCCGCCCGAAGGCATCGCCGCCATGACCGCCGTGGTGCAGGCCGCGAAGCCCCGTCTCAAGGTCCCGTTCGGCGTCAATTATCTCTGGGACCCGGTCGCCAGCGTCGCCATCGGCGCGGCGACCGGAGCAAGCTTCGTGCGCGAAATCTTCACCGGCTTGTTCGCTTCCGACATGGGGCTTTGGCGGCCCGACGCCGCCGGGGCCTTGCGCCTGCGCCGCCGGCTTGGCCGCGACGACATGAAGCTCCTCTTCAACATCAACGCGGAGTTTGCGCATTCGCTCGACGAGCGCCCGATCGCCTTGCGCGCGAAGAGCGCCGTGTTCTCCTCGCTCGCCGACGCGATCCTGGTCTCCGGGCCGCTGACCGGAGAGCCGGTCGAGCGGTCGAACCTCATGAGCGTCCGCGAGGCTGTCCAAACCGTGCCGGTCTTGGCCAACACCGGCGTCACGGTCGACAATGTGCGCGATATCCTCGCTATCGCCGACGGCGTGGTGATCGGCACTCATTTGAAGGTCGACGGGCAGACCTGGAATCCGGTCGACGCCACGCGTGCGAAGCGCTTCATGGACGCCGTGGCGAAGCTGCGGTGATAGCGGCCAAACACTGCGTTCTCGGCCTCGACATCGGCACCACTTCGACGATCGGGGTCCTGATCCGCCCGCCCGATCAGACCCTCGCTCTCGCTTCGCGGCCGGTCGCATTGCGCTCGGACCATCCCGGCTGGGCCGAGGAGGATCCCGAGCAATGGTGGGCGAACGTCGGCCAAATCGTACGCGAGCTTATGCGCTCAAGCGGCGCCTCGCCCGCCGACATCGCCGCAATCGGCGTGACCGGCATGCTGCCGGCGGTGGTGCTTCTGGACTTTTCCGGGCGGCTGTTGCGCCCGAGCATTCAGCAGAGCGACGGGCGCTGCGGCGCCGAAGTCGACGAGCTTCGCGCCGAGATCGACGAAACCGCCTTTCTCGCCAAGGCTGGCAACGGCGTCAATCAGCAGCTCGTCGCCGCCAGGCTCAGATGGATCGAGCGTCACGAACCGGAGGTGTTCGCCCGCATCGCGACCGTCTTCGGCTCTTACGACTATATCGGCTGGCGCCTCACGGGCGAGCGCGCGGTCGAGCAGAACTGGGCGCTGGAAGCCGGCTTCATCGACCTGAAGACCTGCGCGATCGACGACGCTCTCGTCGCCCTCGCCCATCTCCCGCGGGCCGCGCTGCCCCGCAAGGTCGCCTCACATGAGATTCTGGGCGGCGTGTCACGCCAGGGCGCGGTTGAGAGCGGCCTTGAGCCCGGAACGCCGGTCGTCGGCGGCGCCGCGGACCATATCGCTTCCGCGCTCGGCGCGGGCGTCGTCAACGCGGGCGACGTGCTGCTCAAATTCGGCGGCTCGGTCGATATCCTGACCGCGACTGACCACGCCAGGCCGGACCCGCGCCTCTTCCTGGATTACCATCTCAAGCCCGGGCTCTTCGTCCCTAACGGCTGCATGTCGACCGGAGGCTCCGCCCTCAACTGGTTCGCTAGCGAGTTCGCTTCCGGCGAAGCTGAGGCCGCCAGGAAAGCCGGCCTCTCGCTCCATCAATGGCTGGACCGGCTCGCGGAGGCGCGCCCCGCCGGCAGCGACGGGCTCGTCATCACGCCCTATTTTCTCGGCGAAAAGACGCCGATCCACGACGCGAACGCGCGCGCGACCATCGACGGGCTCACGCTGTCGCACGATATCGGCCACCTGTGGCGAGCCCTTCTCGAAGCCTACGCCTACGCCATCGCGCATCACATCGAAGTCATGAACGACATCGGCTACAAGACCGAGCGCTTCATCGCCTCTGATGGCGGATCGGCGAGCCGCATCTGGATGCAGATCGTCGCCGACGTCTTGCGGCAGCCGATTCAACGACTGGCCGGACATCCCGGCTCCTGCGTCGGCGTCGCCTGGACGGCCGCGATCGGCGCCGGCCTCGCTTCCGACTGGTCGGGAATATCCGCCTTCGTGCGGCCTGCCGACCGCATCGATCCCCGGCCGCAAGGCCGCCGAGGCGTATCGCCGGAGCTATCGGCGCTATCGCGAAATTTATCCCCGAACTTGCCGGGCGATGAGCATCTTTCGCGCGGTCGCCTGGGACATCGACGGCACGCTGATCGACAGCGAGCCGCTGCATCAGCGCTCGCTCGTCGCCGCAAGCGCCGCTCTCGGCGCCGATCTCAGCGACCTCGAGCCGGAGACGTTTCGCGGCGTCCACGCGGTTGACATATGGAAGGCGCTCAAGCCGCGCTTTCCCGCGGGCTCGTCATTCGACCCATGGATCGCGGCGATCGAGGGTTTTTATGTCGCCCATGCGGGGGAACTTGAGCCTATCCCCGGCGCCCTCGAAGCTGTGCTCGAGCTTGCCGCGCGCGGGGTGGCGCAAGCCTGCGTATCGAACTCCGGGCGCGCGATTGTCGACGCCAACATCAAGGCGCTGGGCATCGGCAAGATCATTGCGTTTTCGCTGAGCCTGGACGACGTGCTGTCGGGCAAGCCCGACCCGGAACCGTTCCGCGAAGCGGCTCGCCGGCTCGGCTCGGAGCCGCACGCCACGGTCGCGGTCGAGGATAGCGGCGCGGGCGCGCGTTCGGCGCGGGTGGCGGGCCTCTATGTGGTCGGCTACTCGCCGTCCGGCGAGCCCTTCGTCGGCGCCGACCGCTCGATCACGCAGCTGATGGAAGTCGTGGCGTTAGTCGGGCCCTAAAGCGCGCCTGCAATTTGCTGGACCGGGCGGACCGCGCCTCAATTCACGCCCTGCGTCAGACCCTCTACGAAATAGCGATTGAGCGCGATCATCATCGCGACGATCGGCAGCGTCGAGAAATGAGCGAGCGCGCCGAGCGTTCCCCATGAGATATCCTTGGTGCCATAGGCGGAAAGCAGGGCGACCGAGATCGTCTTGGTGTCGGCCTTGGTCAGGAACATGGCGTAGAGAAAGTCGTTCCAGGAGAACATGACGCAAAAGATCGCGCTCGCGATCAGGCCCGGAACCACGGTTGGCAGCGCGATCCGGATGAAGGCGCCGAAGTCCGTGCAGCCATCGATCAGCGCCGCCTCCTCGATCGAGACCGGCGCGGCGCGAAAGAATGAGAACATCATCCAGACGACGAAGGCGCTGTTGAGCGCGGTGTTGAGGATGATCACCGCCCACCAGGTGCCGAGCAGGCCGACGTCGCGCATCAGGAGGTAGAACGGGATCAGTGTCGCGATCGCCGGGACGGTGCGGACGATGAGAAAGAAATACGCGAGCCAGACGGCGCGCGGACTGGTCGAGCGCGCCAGCGCATATCCTGCCGGCACGCCGATGAGGAGCGACAGCGCCGTCGACCCGACGGCGATGATCAGGCTCGACTCCAGCAGCCTGCCGAGATTGAAATAGCGGAAGACGCTCGCGAAATTATCCCAGGTCGGCGAAAAGAGAAGGGTCGGGGGAGACGAGAAGATATCGCTCGTCGGCTTATAGGCGATCGAGAATAGCCACAGGACAGGCGCGAGGGCGACCATAAGGACCGCGCAGATCGCCGCGCGGCGCGCGACTAGCCTCAGCCGGGCGCGGTCAACCATGCCGGTTTCTCGCCGGCTTGAGGACAGCGATGAACGCCGCGGCCATGATGAGGATGCAGAGGACGATGACGGTTGAGACGGCGGACGCGGCGCCGATGTTGAAAAACTCAAGCCCCTGTTTGACGCCATAGATCATCAGGGTGTTGGTCGCATCCGCAGGCCCACCGTTGGTGGTGACGAAGATGATGTCAAACACGCGGAAGGCGTCCATCATGCGCAGGATCAGCGCGAGAAAGGCGGCGGGCAGCAACAGCGGCAGGACGATGAACCAGAGTCGCTGCGACCCGGTCGCGCCGTCGACTTTGGCGGCTTCGAGGATGTCGGTCGGCAGCGTTTTCAATCCCGCAAGCAGGATCAGCGCCATCAGCGGCGTCCATTCCCAGGCGTCGATCGCCACCAGTGTCGCGAGCGCGCGCTCGGGCTCGGCAAGCAGGCCGCGCGGACCGGAAAGGCCGCTCTCGGCGAAAGCGTAGCCGAGCATGCCGTATTCCGGACTGAGCAGCGCCTTGAACACCAGCCCGACCACCAGCGGCGTCACCGTCGCCGGGACGAGCAGAAGACCAAGCGCGACCCGGTTGAACCAGTCGTCGCGCCACAACAGGAGCGCGATCCCGAGCCCGAGGACGAATTCGATCGCGACCGCCCCGAAGGTGAACACGAAGGTGTTGATCACCGCGCTCCGCGCGGTCGGATCGCGCCACAGGGCGAAATAATTGTCGAGCCCGACGAAATGGCGCGAACCGGGGCGGATCAGATTGTAACTGTCGAACGAGTAGAGAAACCCCTGGATCATCGGCCCGACGGCGACCGCGAGCACATAAACGAGCGCCGGGGCCGCGAGCGCGACCAGGAACAGCTGCCGCTTGCGGGCGTAAGGAAAGCCCGTCGACACGGCCGGGTCCTCGGCGCTTCCGGCGCCCTCCTGCGAGACGAGGCTCACCCGGAGCCCGGGCGTCCGCGCGCGCGGTCCTCCCCCGTTGCGGATCGAATTCTCTCGTGGTTCAGGCGCGTCGTCCCGACGTCATTTGAACAGCGCCTCCGCCTTGGCCTGAATGCCGTCCATCGCGGCCTTGGGATCGGCCTGGCCAACCAGCACCGCATTGATTGCGCCGCCGATCAAATCCTGCAACTCGGGATATTGCGGAATGCGCGGCCGGAAGTCGCCGTCGCCGTGCTCGAACGAGGTCGCGATCACCGGGAGGAACGGGTATTTGGCGAGCAGGTCCGGATCGGTCATTTCGCTCTTGCGCAGATAGCTTCCGGCGCCGCGCAGGTTGAGATCCTTGTGGACGGCCGGGCTCGTCGCCCATTTGATGAACGCCCAGGCGGCCTCCTGCTTCTTCGGGTCGATGTCCTTGTTGATGCCGAGCGCCCAGCCGCCGATCCCGTATTCCTGCGGCAACCCGCTGGCCGAGGGGGTCAGCACGATTCCCGCCTTGCCGGCGATCTTCGACACTTTCGGATTGTCGTAGTCGGCGGCGCCGATCGACCAGGTCTGCATGTTGGCGACCAGCCCCTGGCGGAAGCTCTCCTCGCGCCCGCCCCAGTCGTAGTCGGCGGCGCCCGGGGGCGCGGCCTCGTCGAACAGTTTCTTGTAAGCGACGACGCTGTCGATGTTGGCGGGCGAATTGAGCGCCGGCTTGCCGTCCTTGTCGAGGATCGAGCCGCCGAACTGGCGATTGTACTGCATCCAGTCCTGCGCCACCGCGGGGCCTTTCTGCCCATTGGCGACAAAGCCGTAGATCTTTTTGCTCTTGTCGGTGAGCTTGAGCGCGTCGGCGACGAATTCCTCCATAGTCGCGGGCGGCTTCAGGCCGGCGGCTTCGTAAAGGTCCTTGCGGTACGCGAGCACGTTGGCATAGCCGGCGAACGGAAACGCCACCTGCTTGCCCTTGTAGCCGCCAAGCGAGGCCATGAGCGAGGGGTAGATGTCGTCGACCTTGATCTCGGCGGCGTCGCGCTTGATCCAGTCGGTGAGATCGACGGTATAGCCGGCCTCGGCGAACTGGCCGGACCAGACAATGTCGACTGTCGCGAGGTCATAGCCCTTGGTGTGGCCGACATAGTCGGCGGTGACCTTGGTCAAGAGCTCAGGGTAGCTCAAGATGTCGACATTGACCTTTGCGCCGGTCAGCGCCTCGAACTCAGGCGCAACCGCGGCCAACACCGCGGCGAATTGGTCGTTCTGCGAGGCGAGATTGAGCGTGACGCCGTCGTAAGGCTTATCGGCAGCGGCCGCGCCCGCGACGCCCGCGATCATTGCGACGCCAAGCCCAAGCGCCGCAACCGAACCAACGAAGGGTTTCATGCCGCTCTTCTCCCCTGGATGACGAAAGGCAGGCTACCACCGCGATTTTCGCCAAATCAAATGATTTTGTGCGGTCGCCGTCAAAAGCCAACGTAGCGCATGTTTGCTTTCGAAGCCGCTTTCCAAGCACGGCCAGATCGGATAGCAACATCGACAAGCGCATCGGAGGAACTCATGGGAGCGGCGTCGGCGCGCGCCCCGGTCTCTTCTCATCCATCCGCGACGCGACATGGGCTCGAGCGGGCCGTCGCGTGGTCGCGGCAATGGAGCGCGGAGTTCCCGTTCCATCTCGCCAATCACCTGCCGATGGTTCTGGTGGCGCTGCATCGGATGGGGGCGAGCGACAAGCGTCTCGAAGACTATTGCCGAGTCTACCACGAGCAAAACCGGCTCGTTGCAGTTCCCCCGCGCGTCGGCGAGATCACCCGCCGCACATGGCGCGACTGGTTAGGCCAGCGCGAACGCGAAGGCGACTACCGAGCGTTTTTCGCCGGCGAAGTCGCGCGGCTTGGCGCGAACGAGGCTGCAAGCCTTTACCTTCCCGAGCTCATACCCGGCATGGCGGCGAGCGCGCTGCACGCGTTCATGCGCATGGCCTATGCGACGATGACCGACAGCGACGAGGAAACCGAAGTCGCGCTCGGTTATTGGGCCGCGACCTATCTTCCACTCGGCGCCCCGCAGGGCGGCGCGCCCTCGACTGACGATCCGGCGGAGGTTCTCGCCTTCATGTATGGACCGGCGACATTCCGGCAAGTCGAAGTCGAGCGCGATCTTCTCTGGCATTTCATGCGCGCGATCGCACACAAACCTGAATTCGCGCCCGTCGTCGACCTGCTCGCAATCGGGCCTCGGACGCATGACCGTGTCGCTCGCGTCTCGCTTGCGCTCTATGCTTCGACGCTCGACTTTTGCGCGCTCCACGCATTGACCGGGACGCACTGGCTCAGGCTTATTGCGCCGCGCACGCCTGACACGGCGGCGCCCTTGCGCCATTTCTGGCAGGCGATCGCGGCGCTCGTGCCGAAGATCGGCTTCCCTGCCCTGCCTAGCGAGGATCAGCTCGAGGCGTGGCGGCGCATGCGCCTGCCCGATTGGCCCGAGATCTTTCGCGAAGCGGTCGGACGCGACGACGAGCATGATCTGAGCCTCAGCTTTTCCGCCGGCGAGGAATTCAGGCGCTATGGCGACCCGCTCTACAATTATGCGGCGGCGAAGCGGTTGAATCTCATCTGATGATCCTGGCCAACGCGCGCCTGCCCGACGGAAGCCTCGCCGACGTGGAGATCGCCGGCGGCCTCATCGTTGCGACGCACGCGACGGGGACGGCGGCGCCCGCCGGCGAATGCATCGAACTCGACGGCAAGCTGCTCCTGCCGGCGTTCGTCGACGGCCACATCCATCTCGACAAGACCCATTGGGGCGCGCCGCGCCTGCCCCATGTGGAGGGACGCAGCGTGCGCGAGCGGATCGCCGCCGAGCGCGTCCAGCGACATCAGGTCGCCCTGCCGATCGAAGCGCGCGCGTCCGCCCTTGTGCTTGCGCTGATCGCCAACGGCACGACGCGCGCGCGCAGCCACATCGACGTCGACAGTGACGTCGGCCTCGCCAATCTCGAAGCTGTGCTGCGCGTGCGCGACGCTTTTCGCGACTGGATCGACATTCAGCTCGTCGCCTTCCCGCAGAGCGGCGTGACGACCGAACCCGGCGCGCCCGACCTCCTGGCCTCAGCGCTCGTGGCGGGCGCCGACCTCGTCGGCGGTCTGGACCCGGCCGGTTTCGACGGCGACGTCAAGGGCCAGCTCGACATCGTCTTCGGAGTGGCCGAGGCGCTCGGAAGAGGAATTGATATTCATTTGCACGACCACGGCGAGCCCGGCGCGGCCGAGCTTCGCGACATTGCCGCGCGCACGATCGCCGCCGGCCTGCAAGGGCGCGTCGCGGTCAGCCACGCCTTCGCGCTCGGAACCATCGAGCCGCGCCTGTTCGAGGAGACCGCCGATCGGCTGGCTCGCGCAGAAGTTGCAATCATGACCTCCTGCCCGCCTTCCGCGCCGGCGCCGCCGGTCCGCGCGCTGCGAGAGCGTGGCGTCACGGTGTTCGCCGGCTCCGATAACATTCGCGACTGCTGGTCGCCTTATGGCAATGGCGACATGCTCGATCGCGCCGGGATCATCGCCCAACGCCACGAGATGTTTACGGACCGCGAGCTCGATGACGTTTTCGCGCTCGCGACGCGCGAGGCCGACAGGGCGCTCGGCGATCCCCGCCGCGGGCTCCACGCCGGCGCGGTCGCCGATCTCGTCGTCGTCGAAGCCGCAAGCGTCGCCGACGCCGTCGTTGTCCGGCCGCCGCGTTCGCTCGTTCTGCGCGCGGGGCGGATCGCCGCCGAGCGAGGCGTGCCGTCCGCCGAGCTTGCCTCGGTCCAGGTCCCTGGCGCGGCGAACTCCTCCGAAACGGAGACCGAAGCTCAAATGAGGGCGGTCGAACAGGCGCTCCGGGCGCAGCTGAGCGCGCGCAGGGCGACGTGACCGGCAAACCGACCGCCGCGAATTGCTTCAGGCGCTAAGAGGACCGTCCCCGCCCGCGCCAGCCCTTTCGAGCCCGCCACGCCCGGCCACGCCCGCGTTGCGGGAGCGCCTACCTACAGGACTCGATTGCAATCGACAGAAAGGTTGATTTGCCGAATGTCGGTGGTGGCGGCTACTTTGGCTCGAGCGCCGCGGATCGCCTCAAAAATCTCCAGAACGGAAAGTTGATTCAGTCGAGCGCGAAGCATCGACAGCGAACGTTAGGAGGACACGTCATGAGATATGGATGCAGTCTTTTTGCCGCCTCCGCCGCGGCGGCGCTACTCAGCGTCGTTGCGCCGCCCGCGCTGGCGGACGGCTGGGTCGGAAGCTGGGGAGCGAGCGACGTGTTTCCGGTTGGGCCGGACGTCAACTACGAGACCTTGCGCACATTCGTTCGACTGAGCGCGGGCGGCAACCAGGCGCGGGTGCGCTTCTCCAACGCGACCGGCCAATATCCACTTGTCATCGGCGCGGCCCATGTGGCGAAGCCGGCCCCAGATCGGGCGCCCGGGACAATTGACCCCGCGACTGACCATGCTCTGACCTTCGGCGGCGCCGGCGGCGTGACGATTGCGCCGGGCGCAGAGGCGGTGTCCGATCCGGTCGACATCGACCTGCCGCCGTTATCGACGCTGGCCTTGAGCATGTTTGTCCCTCGGTGGACGGGGCCTGCGGTGATCCATCTCGATGGCGTGGCGACGACTTACATCTCGAACGACGCCGATTCCACCGCGGCGGCCGCGCTGCCCTCGCCGCATACATCGACGTCGCGGTTCTTCATCGACGAGGTGGATGTAAAGGCCGCCGGGCAGCCCGCCACTCTCGTCACGCTCGGGGATTCGATCACCGATGGCTACCGCTCGGAGGTTGACCATAACCACCGCTGGCCCGACCGGCTGGCGGAACGTTTGGCGGCCCGGTCGGGCGCGGCGCCCGCCGGCGTTGTCAATGCCGGCGTCAGCGGCAATCGCATCCTCCATGATCATCCGGAGGACCTGTTCGGCCCCAGCGCGTTGGCTCGAACTCGATCGCGACGTGCTCTCGGCGCCGGGACTGCGCTGGGTGGTGCTGATGGAGGGCATCAACGACATCGGGCACTCCACCGCCGGCGAGCTGGCGGAACAGGACGTTTCCGCCGAGCAGATTATTGACGGCATGAAGCAGATCATCGCCCGCGTGCACGAGAGGGGGGCGAAAATCTACGGCGCGACCCTGACCCCTTACGAGGGCACGGTGTTCCACGGCTATTACACGCCGGAGGGCGAGGCGAAACGCGAAGCGGTGAACGCCTGGATTCGGCACGGCGACTTCGACGCCGTGATCGACTTCGACGCAGCGGTGCGGGACCCGGATCATCCGACCCGGATTCGCGCCGACTACGATGTCGGGGATCATTTGCATCCAAACGACGCCGGCTATCGCGCCATGGGCGACGCGGTCGACTTGAAGCTGTTCGACTAAAAGGTCGCAGCCGCCGCCGGGCTTGCTTCAAGTCGCGTCAAAGCCGAACGAGGTTTCCGCGCTGATTTGCGAGCCGGACCCGGCCGTCCCCAAGCGTCGTACCTATGCCGGCGCTTGGGTCGCTGACTCCTTCATCACGGCTCGATCTCGACGATCCTGCCCCTGCAAGTCAGGCCGGCGCTGTTAGCGGCTGTTGGACTGCAAGGCTATCGGGGCCTCACGGCTTCCAGGCCGGGCCGTTTGCGCCTCGGTCTGCGGGCCGACGGCGATGACCAGGTAGACGAAAAACCACAGAGCGACGATGGTCGCCAGCGCGATCGTCATCGGGAACAAGCTACGATCCGCGGGCACATAAGCCCGGTAGAAAGCCGCATGTTTGTCGATCCCGCCCATAACGATCTCCATAACGATACACGTTCCCTTCGTTCGCTGCCCTTCGGCCACTTCCTTTATTTATTCTCTAGGCCGACCGCTTTTAATCATGCCCCTCCCCTCCGCGCTGTGACGTACGTCACACTCCGAAATGTCACACGGCGTCGATTTGTACGGGTGGCGCCCGGATCCAACTCGCCCGAATTCGAACGGACCGCGGCCGCGCAACCAACGGTTTGGCCAGAGCTTGGAATGGCGAGCGGCAGCGAGTGCTGCTAAGGACGGCGCAGCGGCAGGCGCAGGAGGGCTGAAGGCATGAAGACGCTCGTTGTTCCAGTCGCGCTTGTCGTCGGGTTAGCCTTTGTCGGTCTGACTTTCCTTTACTGGCTGACCCCCGCCGGCGACCTCCCTGCCTTTGTGCCTGGCTACGCCCCAGGGTCGGTCAAGCCCCACTTCAACCACGGCCTCGGTTCGCTAATAATCGGACTGGCGGCGCTCGCATTCGCGTGGTTTAGCGGCAGGTCACGGTAGCGGGGCGGCCGGGGCTCAGAATTTGTACCCCACCCTCGCGCCGACCTGGGTAAGGCCGGGATTGATATGGGTGCAGAGGCTCGCGTGCGAGATGTGCTCGATATTGGCGATGAAATCCCAATGCTCGTTGAACTGGTAGCCGAAGCCTCCCGATTCGCGGAAGTCGAAGCGGCAGCCGGTGTTGACGCGGTCCGGCTCGTCCCGCAATGGCGAGGTGTTGACGGCGCCGCCAAATTCGCCCTCGAAGAAAAACCCCTTGTAGATTGGGATGCGCCAAGTAAGGCCGGTGAAGCCATAGCTTGTCTTGCCCCCGGTGTTGACCATCGCGCCAATATTGATGCGCGGATTGAAGAACCAGGAGAACCACTGGCCACCGATGTTGTTGGCATAGCCGATTGGCGAGGACAGGAGCTCGCCCGACAGGTCGACCGGCGAATCCTCGTCGTGAATCCAGTTATGGGCGTAGACGCCGACGCGCACCTCCTGGAGGAAGTCGATATAGGTGTTCGGCCCCGGCTGGATCGTTGGCTCAGGCGGCGGCGCGGTCTCGATGCCGAGGCTGGACATGTCGGCCGCCGAGGCCGGCCCAGCCGACAGCGCAGCCCAGAAGAGACCCGAAAGAACGACCGCTCGCCGCCCCGCCCCCACGCACAACCTCGAATCCGAGCCCCGACCCCAAACTGAATACGGGCGGCGGCGCTCCGACGCAAGCGCTCGACCTTCGATGCCGCTCTGCGCGACGGCGGGAGGCGGGTTTCAAAGCCGCAGGCGGCCGCGCTTGGGCTAAACCGCCGCCGCTCCGAGAATCGACGCGCGGCCGCCGCTAAGGCGCCGAACTCGGCTCCGGCCAGCGTTTCGGGGACGCCTGAGACGATCAATTCCAGCACTTCCTTCTCGGTCGTCTGCGAGATGGCGCGATCGCCCACGTTGCGCCCGCGTTTGAGCACCATCACCCGATCGCCCACTTCGAAAATATCGTTCATCCGGTGCGAGATGATCACTTGGGCGACCCCGTGGACCTTGAGTTCCGCGATCGTCTCGAGCAGCCGCTCGGTCGCCGTCACCGAGAGATTGGCGGTCGGCTCGTCGAACACCACCACCTTTGGCGCAAACGAAATCGCGCGCGCGATCGCCACCGACTGCTGACGCCCGCCTGAGAGGCTTTCGACCTTCTGGTAGACCGAGTTCACGTCGACCTTGAGCCGGTTGAGGATCTCGCGGGCGTCGACGTGCATGCGCGCGCGATCGATGAAGATCCCGAACCGCATTGGCCATCGCCCGAGAAAGATGTTCTGGCCGACATCGAGGTTCCCGCACAGCGCGAAGTCCTGGTAGATCATTTCGATGCCGCGATCGCGGCTCTCGTGCGGGCTCTTGAAGTGCACCGGCTCTCCGCCGACGGAAATGTCGCCGGCGTCGCGCTGGTAGGCGCCGGTGAGAATCTTCATCAGGGTCGACTTGCCCGCCGAATTGTCGCCGACGAGGCCGAGCACTTCGCCCGGCGCCAAGCGCAGATGGACGTCGACCAGCGCCTGCACCGGACCGAAGCTCTTGCAAATGCCGCGCATCGTCACGATCGGCGTCGTCATGCCTTGCGCTCCACGATGGCGCCTGGCGCCTCCTCGGCCGCCCTTGCCCTGCCGAACCACCTGCCCAGGATATTGTTTTGGCGCAGCCAGATGTCGCCGACCACCGCGACGATCAGGATCAAGCCGATGAACACGTTCTGCCATTGCTGGGGCAGGACGAACGAACTGCCGTCCCGAAGAATGATCTGCAGCGAAAGCAATTGGCGAATGAGCGTGATGACGCCGGCGCCCGCCAGCGATCCGATCATCGTGCCATAACCGCCAAAGATCGAGCCGCCGCCGATGATGACCGACGAAATCGCGTCGAGCTCGCGCAGTTGGCCGGCGGTCGGGATGAAACTGCGGTAGAACGCATCGTAGATCACGCCGGCAAATCCGGCGCAGGTCCCCGAAATCAACAATGCGGTGAACCGCACCCGGCGCGTATTGATGCCCGCGAAGCTCGCCGCGCGCTCGTTGCCGCCGACGGCGAGCACCTTCTGGCCGAACGTCGTATAGGCGAGCGCGACGCCGGCGATCGCCGCCACGGCGATGATGAAGATCGTCTGAACGCTGACCGCCTTGGCGAGCGCGAGCTGCCATCCCTGGGTCGGCGCTATCCCGAGCGCGTCGAGCAATTCGAACAGGCTGCGTCCGATAAGGTTGAAGGATTCGGGAAAACCGTTGAGCTGAGTGCCCGCCACGATCGACGATCCGATGCCGCGCGCCCAGTAGAACGTGCCCAGAGTCGCAATGAATGCGGGAAGCCCGACATAGGCGGTCAGCCAGCCGTTGATCGCGCCGGCCAGGACGCCGACCCCAACGGCGATGACGGCGGCCGCGAGGGGGCCGAGGCTCGTGTCCTTCATGATGACGGCCGCGGTCGCCCCCGAAAGCGCCAGCACCGATCCGACCGAGAGGTCGATGTCGCCGTTGGCCATCACGAAAGTAAGGCCGACCGCAAGCAACGCGATCTCGGAGAAAGCCAGGAGGATCGAGAATGAATTGTCGAGGCCTTGCCAGAAATCCGGCCTCGCCCAGAAGCCGAATAGCCAGAGCGCGACCATCATCATGACCGCGGCCGCGTCGCGGCGGTAGAAGAACGCGGCAATCCCCCGCTTGCCGAGGCCGCGCGACTGCGCCGTCGCCCCTCGAGTCTGCGCGCCGGAAATGGCGACGCCGCCAAGATCGGGAACGATCGGCGCCGGCAGGCCGCGCAGCCGCGCCCACGCCCGGGCGAGAATGCGCCGCCGCACCAGCCAGGGTTCGACCAGCACCGCGATGATCAGGATGACGCCGAGAAAGGCCGGCACAGCACCGGGCGGCAATTGCGAGACCGCGGCGACCTCGATCTTATCGTCGCCGACCTGAATGACGCGGGTGACCGGCACGCCCTCGCGCAGAACCTTGTCGATCAAGCCGACGAAGATCGCCCCAAGGCAGGATCCGATCACCCTGCCGCGGCCGCCGAATATCGCCGCGCCGCCCACGATCACCGATGCAATGGCGATCAGTTCGGCGCCAAGGCCGAATGCCGGGTCCGCGTCCTTGCTTTGCGCGAGATTCATCAAACCCGCGGTGACTGCGCACATCGAAGACAGCACGTAGGAGCGCATTCGGACAAAGCGGGTGTTGATGCCGGCGTAGCGGGCGGCCTGCTCGTTTCCGCCCGTCGCATAAGTTGTCCAGCCGTACGACGTATAGGCGAGGGCGACAGCGCCGATCGCGGCTATGATGACGAAGATGATGATCTGGTTATTGAAGCCGAAGGCGTTGATCTCGCCGATCCGAAAGAACGTAGGGTATTTGTCCGCCTTGAGTTCGAACGCGATGTTCTTGCCGCCGGTCAGCCCGAGAATGACGCCGCGGCCGATGAACAGGGTGGTCAGGGTTGCGATGAACGCCGGCACTTCGAGAACCGTGACGAGAAAGCCGTTAATCAGGCCGATGACGAGGCCTAGGGCGAGACAGGCGACGACGGCGGTCGTGACGTCGAGATCGAAGTAGCTCGGCGCGAACAGCATGCCAAAGAACGTCGCGGTCAGGCCGAACGTCGAGCCAACGGAAAGGTCGAGCTCCCTGTTGACAAGAACGAATGTCATGCCGACGGCCATGACGCCATAGCGCGATGCGTCGCGCAGCACCGAGAACAGCGCGGACGTCGAGCCGAAGAATGCGGGGTTGAGGTAGAGGCCGCCAAGATAGAGCGCGGCCATGATTACCAGCAGGCCGACCTCCCATCCGCCGAACAGGAGCGACGAGCCGCGTCCGCTCTCGATCGGGCGCGTGACCGCTGGTGTGGCGCTCATGGCGTGGGCCGCTCAATCCATCGCGGTTGGGGATGCGCAAGACGCCTCAAGGAGCCACGCGCATCCCGGATCAAGTGCGCTCTTTCAGTTTTCGAAGCGCTTGCCGACCTTCTCGACATTGTCCTTGGTGACGAGCTGCGCCCGCGTGTCAAGGTTGGCGGCGGCGATGTTGCGGTCGATCTGCAGATAGAGCTGCATCACCGGATAGAAGCCCTGCAGGAACGGCTGCTGGCCAAGCGAACCCATCAGGGCGCCGCTCTTGATCTGCTCGAGTTGCTTGGGGCCGAGATCGAAGCCATAGGCGCAAACCTTGCCGTTCAGCTTGAGTTGCGAAATGGCGTCGCCGATCGCCGGCGTCACGCCGCCGTTCGGACCGAACAGGCCGACCACATCCTTCCGGCTCTCGATCAATTGCACGATCGGGCCCGCCGTGATGTCGGTTCCGACATCGACGCCGATGTTGTTGGGGCCTGCGTCGACCTTGAAGTTCGCCAGCATGTTGTTCGCCTTGAGCGCCTTCAGCGTCGCCTGGAAGGCGGCTGTGACCCGGTTGTTCACCTCGATATTGCCGACCGGCACGGTATTCGGGAACAGGATCGAGCCGCTCTTGATATTGTTTTTCACCAGGCACTTGACGATCGCTTCGCCGCCGATCGCGGCCGCGCTCGCGTCCTGGCCGGTGTGGCTGATGTTGCTGCGATCGAGCAGCGTGCCGTCGAACGAATTGGTGGTGGCGACGACGACGCCCCGGTCCTCGAGCTTCTTGACGATATCGTTATAGGCCCCGACCTGCGGCGTCGTCATGATCACGCCGTTGATCGTCGGGTCGTTGACGATCTGATTGAGGATCTGGATTTCGCGCGGAATATCGTCGACCGCCGACTCCGACCCAAGCCGGATCAGATTGATCCCGAAGGCGTTGGCCGCGACCTGCGCCCCGACATAGACGGGATCGAAGAAGCCGTTGCCCGCGGTATGGGTGATGATCGCGAAAGTGAGCGGTTTGCCGTCCTTCTTCGTTGTTGCAGCTTCCTTGGCTGCATCTTCAAACGAATAGCCGCCGACGGCTTTGTTGATGGCGCCCGTTTGAGCCATGGCGCCCGAGCCCCAAAGGCAGCTGAGCGACACGAACACGCCTAGACGCAGAGCATTCTTCATTTGCTTTCCTCCCGGTTTGACGCGACCCCCCATGAGCTGCGCGCCCTTTTTTCGCGCGCCCCAAGGACGTCGGCTTTTCTAACTCAACGCTCCAGACGCCAGCCGGTCTGAGCCCACCAATGTTTATCCGGCAATGCGGGGCGGGAGAAGAGATTTTTTGTCGCGGCTTGAGGCGGCGCCGCCAAGCCTCCGTCAGGTCGAGCGCTTCGAACGGTTTTCCCCGACGACCTCGCCATCCTCCTTCTCAAACCGGCCGATGTTTGGGTTGGGGAGGAGATCGAGCACTTTCTCGGACGGGCGGCAGAGCCGCACGCCCTTCGGCGTCACGACAATCGGCCGATTGATGAGGATCGGATGCGCCATCATGAAATCGATCAATTCGCCGTCCGACCATTTCGAATCGCCGAGGCCGAGCTCCGCATAGGGCGTGCCTTTCTCGCGCAACACCGCGCGGACGGGAACGCCCATCGCCGCGATCAGCTGCATGAGCTTTGCTCGGGTCGGCGGAGTCTTCAGATATTCGATCACGACCGGCTCCTCGCCGCTCTGACGGATCATGGCGAGCGTGTTGCGCGACGTCCCGCAATTCGGGTTGTGGTAGATCGTGATCGTCATGAGCGCGCCTCGGCTTTGAGCGAATCGGATGCATTGGCCTCGTCGCGCAACAGATGCTCCATCACAGCCAGCGCGCCGACGAGACGAATCAGTTGCGCGACGATGAACCCCGGCAAATCGACCGGATGGATACAAGAAAAGGCGTGGCGAGCGAAATGCCAGATCGCCGCCGCAGGGTTGGCCCATCACAGACGTTTCTGACGCGCTTCCGGACCGGCGCATCGAACCCTGCGAAATGGCTCTTATCGCGTTGGCTGTGGGTCGGCGGGTTTGCCGATTGCGCCTCGAACAGTTGCCGTCGTGGCCGGGCTTGTCTCGGCCATCCACGCCGCGCCGCTGCAAAGACGTCTCCCGTATCGACGCAACCGATCGTAAAGGCAGACAGTTGCAAAGCTTTTCGCTCTTGCTGCTCGCTCGCGAACGTTCAATTCGCGGAACGGCGTGGATGGCCGGGACAAGCCCGGCCAAGACGCCATGAGAGCCGTCTGCGAATTCCGCCATGCTCCGAATCCCTCACCGCCAATAGCTAACGCGATAAGCGCCCCGAATATTTGCGAAAATCAGAAACCTGTGATACGGGCTTTCAAACTGCGGGCCGGCCCCTCGACCCCGCGGGAGACCGTCGCCAATGACGCCGATGAGAACAAGCGCCGCCGCGGCCGTGCTGGCGCTGACCTGGGCCGCCGCGGCGGAGGCCGGGGCGGGCGAAGTCACGCTTGGCTCGGCCGCAGCGTCGAGCGGGCGTTATTTCGGCGCGGCGCTCGACCCCGGCGCCCTCGACGAACGGCCGTATCGCGACCTCGCGGCGGCGCAACTGACCTCCGTGACGCCCGAGAACGCGATGAAATGGGAGTCGGTCGAGGGACTGCGCGGGGAGTTTACTTGGCAGCGCGCGGACGCCCTGGTCGCCTTCGCCAAGGCGCATGGTCAGAAGGTTCGAGGCCACACGCTGGTCTGGCATTCGCAATTGCCGCTGTGGCTGATCAACGGCGGGTTTTCGCCCGACGAGCTGAGAAACCTGATGGTCGCTCATATCGCGGCCGAGGCCGGCCGCTATCGCGGCGCGATCTACGCGTGGGACGTCGTCAACGAGCCGTTCGCCGACGACGGCCAATGGCGCAAGTCGATCTGGTACGAGGCGATGGGTCCGGACTATGTCCCGATCGCGCTCCGGGCGGCCCGCGCCGCCGACCCCGACGCCAAGCTCTACATCAACGACTACAACGTCGAGACCGATGGCACGAAGATGCGGGCGCTCTACGATCTCGTCGCCTCGCTCAAGCGCGACGGCGTCCCGATCGACGGCGTCGGCCTGCAGTCGCATTTCGTCGTCGGCGCGGCGCCGGCGGACCTCAAGGCGGTAATGGCCGAGTTCGCCTCGCTCGGCGTCGACGTGGCGGTGACCGAGCTCGACCTTCGCATCCGCCTGCCTGCCGATGACAAGTCGCTCGCGGCGCAAGCCGACGACTACGCGTCGGTCGTCGAAGCGTGCCGCGCGACCCCGCGCTGCGTCGGCGTCACGACCTGGGGGATGACCGACGACCGGTCCTGGATCCCGTCGTTCTTTTCCGGGTACGGCGCGGCGCTGCCGTTCGATGAGAACTACCGGCCGAAACCCGCGGTCGCGGCCATGATCAGGGCATGGAATGAGCCTCTCACGCCTTGACTGCGCCAGCGGTCAGCCCGGCGACGATGTAGCGCTGCGCTATTAGGAACATTAGGATCGCCGGCAGGATGGTGAGGGTGATGAAGGCGAGCACCAGTTGCCATTGGGTCGAATACTGGCCCTGATAGGCCATCAGTCCGAGCGTCCAGGGGTAGCGCGACTCGGAGTTGAAAATGATGAGCGGCAGCAGGAAGGCGTTCCAGGCGTCGACGAAGGAGATGACCGCGACCGTCGACAGGATCGGCCCGGAGAGAGGTAGGGTGATATAGAAAAAGTAGCGGAAGTAGCCGCACCCGTCCATGAGAGCGGCGTCGAGGAGCTCGCCCGGCAATTGCTTGAACGCGTTGCGCAGCAGGAGAACGGCCATGGCGAGCGAAAAGGCGACCTGGGGCAGCACCACGCCCCAGTAGGAATCCAGAAGTCCGAGATCGCGGACTCTGATGAAAATCGGCGGAATGGCCGTCGCCAGCGGAAACATCAGTCCGAGCTGAACGTAGCTGAGGAGAAAGCGGTCGCCGAAAAAGCGCAGATGCGCGAAGGTGAAAGCCGCCATCGACGACAAGGCGAGAGTCAGGAAGACGGTCAGGACCGAGATCAGCAGCGAATTGCCGAGCACCTGCCAGTAGCGGACGCCGGTCAGGATATCCCAATAGTTCTTCCACACCCAGACGCGGGGAAGGGAAAACGGGCGCGACTGCAGGTCGCCGAGCTCCTTGAAGCCGTTCAGCGCCGTCGCGAGAATCGGAACAAGGACAACGCCCGCGAGAACCACCAGCACGGCGAAGATTGCGATCCCCGCCAGGGCGCCAGGACGGCGGCCCGATGGTTCATGGGTCGCCGCAGCCGCGGCGTCGTGCATTGCGATCGAGGTTTCAGTCATCGCGCATGACGAAACGTCGATAGCCGAAGGCGAAGGCGACGCAGATGATGAACAGCACGATGCCGACGGCCGAACTGTATCCGAAGCGCATCCGCGTGATGCCGAAATAATAAAGGTAGGAGACCATCGTGTTGGTGGTCTCGAAAGGGCCGCCACCCGTCAAAGGCACGATGAAGTCGAATAGCTTGAGCGAACCAATGACCGCGAAGAAGATCGACAGCCGGATCATTGGCCCGAGCAGCGGGAGGGTAATGTACCGGAAACGCTGGAAGGCGCTGGCTCCGTCCATCTCGGCCGCCTCGAGAAGCGACCTGTCGATCCCCTGCAGGCCGGCGACGTAGAGCATGGTGTAGAAGCCAAAATATTTCCACAGGATGACGATCAGAACCGCGCTGAACGCCCAGGTCTTGTCGGCGAGGAGATAGTAGGGCCCAAGGCCGAGCGCGCCGGTGATCACGCTCGTCAATCCGTAGCTGCCGTCGAACATGAAATGCCAGATCAGGCCGGCGGCCACGTCGGCGAGGATATAGGGCAGGAAGAAAATCATCCGGAACCACACCGCTCCGGTGATCCGCCCGGCGACCATGAGCGCCACCGCGAGCGCAAGCGGCTGCTGGACGATGAGCGAAACGGCTATGACGAGGCCGTTGTTGATGAGCGAGCGGTTGAAGGTCGCGTTACCGATCAGATAGCCGTAGTTCTTCAGCCCGATGAATTTCTCTGGCCGGCCGTATCCGTCCCAATTGAAGAAGCCGTAGTACGCCGCCTCCGCGATCGGCAACGCGACGAACACGGTGAAGAGGAGAAGCGCCGGCGGCAGAAAGATGACGACGGTCGCCCATCCGTTAGCGGACATGCGCCGGGCGGGCTCGACATAGTTTGTCTGGATCGCCGACAAGGAGCCGGGCCTTCCGTTACTCCGGGGAAAGCCGGCCCCGCCTCGAGGTGCGGCGGGGCCGGAGGAGGGGATGCGAGCCGCAGACTACTGCTGCTCGGCCGCTTCCTGAATTGCCGCCGCCGCTTCCTCGGGCGTCTTCTCACCGGCCACGACCGCCACAGAGACGTCGTTGATGACCCGACCGACGGCCGGGCCGAGGTCCTGGTCGAAGTAGTTCTGATGGTAGGTCGTCGTAGCGAGCAGATCGGCTAGGCGCCGGAACAGCGGATTGGTGATCGCCTGCTCCGTGCCTTTGACGACGGGGATATAGGCGCCGGTCGCCGCGGCCTCGTGAGCGTATTTCTCCTGACTGAAGAATTTGAGGAAGTCGACGGCCTCGGGCGGCGCGGTCTTCGTCACGAGCCAGCCGTTGATTCCGCCGAGCGTATCGGTCGCCCTGCCCTTGCCGCCGGGCACCACCGGGAAGGTCAGGATGCCGATGTCGTCTTCCGACAGACCTTTACCGCTCGTGGAGTTTGGCGCCTGCATCCCGAGAAGCCATTGACCCATCAGGTCTATCGCCGCCTTGCCGTCGCCGAACATGCCGGCCGACTCGGTGTGCTTGGTCGAGAGATAGCCGGGCTGGAACGGTTCGAGCGCGCCGAGTTCGCGCAGGCGCTTGCCAGCCTCGACGAAGGTTGCGTTCTTGAAGCCGCCGTTCTTTCCGGCTTTCGCGTCGGCCAGCGCGTTCTCGCCGCCAATGCGCATCACGAGGTAAGAATAGTAGAAGTGCATTGGCCACTTCTCGCCCGCTCCGACCACGATCGGGGTGATTCCGGCCGCCTTTATCTTCTTCACCGCGCCGAGAAAGTCGTCCCAGGTCTTGATGTCCTCTGCCTTCACACCTGCCTTCTCGAACAGCTTCTTGTTATAATAGAAGGCGACCAGGCCCATTTCGAACGGTACGCCTACGGTCTTGCCGTCCACCTTGAAGGCGTCGACCGCGGCCGGGACCATTGTCGCCTGGACAGCGCCGACGTCGGCGCTCAGGTCCTTGAGGAAGCCGGCCTTGTTCTGCGCCTGCATGACGCCGCCGGCCCAGCTGTAGAACAACTCGGGGCGCGAGTTGCTCGACTGCAGCATGGTCGGCAGTTTCGCCTTGAACGCCTCGTTCTCCAGGTATTTGAACTGGACGTTGACCCCCTTATGCGAGGCGTTGTAGTCGGCCGCGGCCTTTTCCCACACCGCCTTCTGACCGGGGTTTTCGCTGACGTGAAGAACGGTGATGTTCGTCTCGGCATAGGCCGGGAAGACCAGCGCGGCGAGACATCCCGCGGCGAACGCGAAGTGGCGAAAATTCATAGGTTTCCTCCGGAAGGAAGTGGGCTCGACGGCATTGTTTTTATCCGTGATGCGGATTAAATCTGTCTCGACTTTGGACGACTGTCAAGACAACCGGCCGGAAATAGCCTGGAAATCGGAGTTGGGCGGTTGACAGGCCGTCGCGAAATTGAAATTAATTCCGCTCCCCGTAGAAAACTCGCGTCTGAAGCGGAAGCGTCCGAGCGATGAAGACCGCCGATCCCGAACTGATGCGCGCGATCAATCGCTTTCACGTGATGGATGCGATCCGCCGCTTCGGCCCAGTGTCTCGGGTCGAAATCTCCCAACTGACCGAATTGAGCGCCACCACCGTTTCCGCCATCACCGCAGCGCTGCTCGACGATCGGCTGATCATCCCGCTGCAGATCGGCGCCGTGCGCGACGCGGGACGCGGCCGGCCTCGCGTCATGCTCAGGCTCAATCCGGACGCGGCGCACGTGGTAGGGGTCAAGCTCGCCCCCGACCAGATCACGGTCGCGGTCACGAATTTCTGCGCCGACATCCTCCGCTCGCTGGCGCTGCCGGTCCGGATCGACCGCCAGACGGCCTCGGTGATCGCCGATCTGGTCGAGGACGGCGTGCGTCGCTGCGTCAGCGATGCGGGTCTCGACATCGCTGAAATCTCGGGCGTCTGCGTCGGTCTGCCGGGCGTGGTCGAGCGGGCGGCGGGCATCTGCCGCCAGAGCCCCATTCTGCAGGAGCGCGACGTTCCGTTCGGCGCCGATCTCACCCATCGCCTTGGCGTGCCCGCTTCGATCGATAGCGACGTCAATCTGGTGACGTTGGCCGAGCACTGGTTTGGACAGGCGCGCGACCTGAACGACTTTCTGGTCGTCAACGTCGAGCGCAGCCTCGGCCTCGGCATTCTTCATAACGGCGAACTGTTTCGCGGCGCGAACGGCCTCAGTCCGGACCTCGGCGATCTCATGGTTCGCCATCCCGCCAGCGGCGATGGGCGCCTTGCCGACGTGGCCTCGGAAGCCTCAGTCCTGATCGAAGCCGAAGCGCTCATGCGCAACCGCGAGCCTGACAGCGCGCCCCAACCAGGACGGGCGATGGCGCTGCTGTTGCAGCGCGCCGCCGCCGGGGACAAACCCTGCGCACGGGTGCTCGCCGCGGCGGGCGAGGCGCTGGGCTTCGCGGTCGCCAACCTGATCACTTTGTTCGCGCCGCCAAAAGTCATCATTTCCGGCCGCGCCATGGCGACCAGCGAGCATTTCGTCGAGCCACTGCGCAAAACCGTCGCTCATCTTCTGCCCGCCAGCCTCGCGGACGTCTCCGACATCATCGTTCGAGAGTGGAGCGATGGAAACTGGCTGCAGGGCGCCGCCGCGATGACGCTTCGGGATCTCTATGGCGCCCCCTGGGGAACGACCGGACCGGCGCCGCTTCGCGAATCGCTCGCGCCGCAGCTCGGAGAATCGTGATGAAACCGGTGGCAATCGGCGTCGTCGGCTGCGGCAATATCAGCGCCGCCTATCTGACCGCGGCGAAAAACTTCCCCATCCTCAACCTCATCGCGCTCTCCGACGCCGATCCCGCGGCGGCGCAAGCGCGCGCGGCCGAGTTCAGCGTTCCGGCGCGGCCGGTCGACGCGCTGCTTGCCGATCCAGCGGTCGAGATCGTCCTCAACCTCACGGTTCCCAAGGCCCATGTCGATGTTGGCCTCAAGGCGATCGCCGCCGGCAAGCACGTCTACTCGGAAAAACCGCTCGGCGTCACCGTCGCCGAGGCGCGCAAGCTGATCGACGCCGCGGCCGCCAAGGGACTTAGGCTCGGCTGTGCGCCGGACACGTTTCTAGGCGGCGCCCACCAGACCGCGCGTCGCGCGATCGACGAAGGGTTGATCGGCCGGCCGATCGGCGGCACGGCTTTCTTCATGTGTCCGGGGCATGAGCGTTGGCATCCCAACCCCGGCTTCTATTACCTCGCCGGCGGCGGCCCGATGCTCGACATGGGACCCTATTATGTCACCGACCTCGTCAATCTTCTCGGGTCGGTGGCGAGCGTCAGCGGCGTTGCGACCCGGACCAGGTCGGAGCGCATTGTCACGAGCAAGCCGCTTGCCGGAACGCGCCTTCCCGTCGAGGTCGCCACCCACGTCAGCGGGACGCTGTTGTTCGCGAGCGGGGCGGCGGTGTCGATGACAATGAGCTTCGACGTATCACGGCACAGGCACGGTCCGATCGAGCTCTACGGCGAGACCGGCTCGCTCATTGTTCCAGACCCCAACTATTTCGGCGGCAAGGTCGAGTTCGCCACGGCTTCGGATGACTGGCGAGAAATGCCGACGCAGGCCCCTATGCGGACGGCAACTACCGGATCGTCGGCCTTGCCGACATGGCGCAGGCGATCCGCTCCGGCAGGGCGCACCGCGCCAGCGGCGAGCTGGCGTTCCACGTGCTGGAGGTGATGGAGGCGTTTCAGACATCGTCCGACGCCGGCAAGGCGGTCGCGATCTCGAGCCATCCGCGGCGGCCCGCGCCTCTGTCGCCGTCGCTCGCTGTGGGCGAGCTCGACTGAACAACAGCGATTCGGAACGGAGGAACTGCATGCGCGAAGCGCTCATCGTCTGGGGAGGCTGGAGCGGCCACGAGCCGGAAGCGGGCTCGCATATCGTCGCCAAGATGCTCGAGGAGCATGGCTTCAAAGTCTATATCGAAAACACGACCGAAGCGTTCGCCGACCCCGCGATCGCCGACATGAGTCTGATCGTGCCAATCGTCACGATGTCGAAGATCGAGAAGGAAGAGGTCGAGAATCTGACCGCCGCGGTGAGAGGCGGCGTCGGCCTGGCCGGCTATCACGGCTGCATGTGCGACGCGTTTCGCGACAGCGTCGACTATCAGTTCATGTGCGGCGGCCAATGGGTCGCCCACCCGGGCAACATTGTCGACTATCGAGTTGACGTCGCCAAGCCCGACGATCCGATCATGCAGGGCGTTTCGAGTTTCCCCTATCGGTCCGAGCAATATTACATGCACGTCGATCCGGCCAATGAAGTCTTGGCGACGACAACGTTTTCCGGCGAGCACGCGCCCTGGACCAAGGGCGTCGTGATGCCGGTCGTGTGGAAGCGCCGGCATGGCGAAGGGCGCGTCTTCTACTCGTCTCTCGGCCATGTCACCGCGGAGTTCGGCGTGCGGGAGATGAAGACGATTTTCGAGCGCGGCATGCTGTGGGCGGCGCGCTGAAAGCCGTCCAATGACCATGATCCACAACCCGATCCTGCCGGGATTTAATCCCGACCCGTCGATCTGCCGTGTCGGCGACGACTATTACATCGCCACCTCGACCTTCGAATGGGTCCCAGGCGTGCAGATCCATCACTCGCGCGATCTCGTCAATTGGCGGCTTGTGCGGCGCCCGCTCGAGCGCGCCTCGCAGCTCGATCTGCGCGGCGAACCTGATTCCTGCGGCGTGTGGGCGCCGTGTCTGTCTTACGCCGAGGGCAAGTTCTGGCTCGTCTTTACCGACGTCAAGCGATTCGACGGCAGCTTCAAGGACGCGCACAATTACATCGTCACCGCGCCGGCGATCGACGCCCCGTGGTCAGATCCGGTCTACGTAAATTCGAGCGGCTTCGACCCCTCGCTGTTTCACGACGACGACGGACGCAAATGGTTCGTCAACATGGTCTGGAACCATCGCGACCGGGCCGGCGCCCATCTGAAGCATCCAGGCTTCTTCGGCATCGCGCTGCAGGAATGGGACCCAGTCGCAGGACAGCTCGCCGGATCGCCGAAAACCATCTTTGCCGGCAGCGCTCATGGCCTTGTCGAGGGCCCGCATCTCTTCAAGCGCGCCGGCTGGTACTATTTGACCACCGCCGAGGGCGGCACCGGCTACGATCACGCCGTCACCATGGCTCGCTCACGCGCGATCGAAGGTCCCTACGAGCTGCATCCGAGCGTCCATCTCCTGACCTCGAAAGACGCGCCCGACGCCGTCTTGCAGCGTGCTGGACATGGGCAGATCGTCGAGACGCCGGACGGACAAGTCTATCATACGCACCTGTGCTCGAGACCGCTCAAGGGCCTGGGGCGCTCGCCGCTTGGGCGCGAGACCGCAATTCAGAAATGCGTCTGGGGCGACGACGGCTGGCTGCGTCTCGCTGAAGGAGGTCAAGTCCCTGCGGTCGACACCCCGGCGCCGTTCGACGCCCCGGTCAAGCCGAAACCCGCGCGCCAAGCTTACGCCTTTTCGCCGGAAGCCGGCCTGCCGGTCGATTTCCAGTGGCTCAGGACCCCTCATCCCGAGCGCATTTTTTCCCTGACCGCCCGCCCCGGCTGGCTGCGTCTCCACGCGCGCGAATTGATCGGCTCATGGTTCGAGCAGGCGCTGGTCGCGCGGCGGCAAGAGCACTTCGTCTACCGCGTCGAGACGGAGCTCGATTTCCGTCCCACCGCGTTTCAGCACGCGGCAGGCCTGACTGCCTATTACAATCGCACCAAGTTCCATTGCCTGGCCGTCGGGTGGGACGAGAAGCTGGGGCGATCCCTGAGCATCCTCAGCTGCGAAGGCGATTGTCCCGAGGGGCGCTTGAGCTTCCCGCTCGAAGCTCCCATGCCGCTCGGCGCAGACGATCCGGTCAGCCTTGCCGCGTCGATCGACCACGCCCGCCTCCAGTTCGCGTACGCCCTGAACGGCGAGTGGCGCCGCGTCGGCCCGACCCTCGACGCTTCCCTCCTGTCCGACGAGGCGGGAGGCGGGGAGCACCGCTCGTTCACCGGCGCCTTCGTCGGCATGTTTGCATTCGGCGCATCGGGTGGGGCGGTATCCGCCGACTTTAGGCATTTCGACTACGCGGGGCGAGCCCCCGGAGAGCCAGCGCCGCACGATCAGGCGGCGATCGCCTCTTCGTAGGTCGTCACCTCGAACCGCTTGAGGACCGGCTGGCCGAACGCGGTCGAGATCGCGACATCGGCGGCGTCGCGGCCCCTCGCCATGACGATGCGTCCGATCCGCGGCATATTGTGCCTGGCGTCGAACGTATACCAGCGGCCGTTGAGAAAGACCTCAAACCAGGCGGAGAAGTCCATCGGCGCCGGGTCCGGCGGCACGCCGATGTCGCCGAGATAGCCGGTGCAGTAGCGCGCCGGCACATTCATCGCCCGGCACAGCGCTGCTGCAAGGTGAGCGAAATCGCGGCAGACGCCGACTCCCTCGCGAAATCCGTCGGACGCGGTGCGACGCGGGTTTGCCGCGGCATAGTCAAAGCGGACGCGAGAGTGGACGAAATCGCAGATCGACTGCACGAGTTTCGCCCCGCCGCCGATCCCGCCGAACTGCGACCACGCGAAGTCGCTGAGGTTGTCGCTGTCGCAATAGCGGCTGGCGAGCAGATAGACGAGCACCTCGCTCGGCAATCTGGCGACCGCCGTCAACGGCGCATCTTCAGGCGTCTCGTCGGGCGACCCGCTGTCACGGATGGTGAAATCATTGTGGAAAGTCACCACGCCGGGTTGCGCCTCGACCCGCGTCACTCGATTGCCGAACAAATCGAGATAAGCGTCTGTCGGGTAGTGCGGCTCCGCTCTCACGATGTCTGGCGAGACGAGATCGATCGCGCGCGAGGGATGGATGTTGAGGTGCAATATCATCGGCGTCACCGCCGCGCATTCGAACGCAATCGCATATCCGGCGCGAATGATCATCAACAAGAATCCCCGGGATCGGATAGAAGTTTAGACATCGGCGAGCGTGACGCGTTGGGCGTTTTGCCGTTGCGTCACCTCGACCAAGACCTCCATGCCCAATTCGTCCGTGGCGTCGCCGAAATAGGCGCCGGTCAGCGGCGCGGCCTGGGCGGGATCGCGCGCAACCGCGACGCGGATGAGATCCTTCCCGCCGACCAGCCCATTTGTCGGGTCGAATTCGATCCAGCCGGCGCCGGGCAGATAGATTTGGCACCACGCATGCGTCGCCCCGCCGCCCATGCGCACCGGCTCGCCCTCGTTGTAAGGAACATACACATAGCCGGAGACAAAGCGCGCTGCGATTCCGAGCGCGCGCGCCGCCTCCATCATCAGCACCGCGAAGTCGCGGCAGGAGCCGCGACGGCGCTCGAGCGTATGGCGCGGCGATTGCACTCCAGGCGCCTCGCGCCGTTCGTAGGAAAATCCTTCCTTGATCGCGTAGGTCAGCGTCATCAACAGATGGCTGGTCAGCATCGTCGCGCCCGACGCCACGAAGTGTCGCACCCAGCGATCGAGGTCGCCTGCGGGATCGGCGTAGAGCCGCTCGATCGCCCGGGCGATGTCCGGCAGTTCCTCAGGGGCGTAGGAAAAGGGAAAGAACTGCGCCCGCGGGTCGATTTCGCCGCCCGGCTGATCGTCGACGATGCGTTCGACGGTGAACCGGTTCTCGACGGTCAACGACGTCGAGGCGCCGGAAAACGACGCGATCGCGACGCAATTGTCGAACGTGTCGTAAAGCCAGCGCAATCGCCTCGGCTCCGGATCGATGTCGAGCTCCGACGACAACAGCCGCTGATCGTGCCCGTCGCGCGGACGCAACATCATGCGATGGTCGCCAAACTCGACCGGTCGCGCGTAGCGATAGGCGGTCAGGTGGCGGACGTTCAAAATGGCCCTGCCGGACTGCAATTCGACGCTCTCAATGCGCCCCTTCGGGCCCAGCGCGACATGTTGTCCGCCAGCGCCCGCGCGTCAAGGCCAAGCAAAAGGACATTCACGATATCTAAGTCTTGCAATTCTCGCGCCGGGCAAACGCTCGTCGTCCCGCTGACCACGCCCAGCGGGTGAAAAGCGGCAAAGCGGCGCGCTCATCTTGACATTCGGCCGGCCTTGGGTCGGAACTGAAATGGACGTCACAGCGACCGGCGAAGCCGGCTGCGAAACGATAGTCGAGGGAGGAAACCTGATATGCGCAAACAGACAGGCTTGGCCATGGCGGCGGGGTTCGCTCTGGCCTTGGCGGCGCACGGGGCAGCGGCCGAGAAACTCAAGATCGGCTTCTTGCCGGGGGTTGTCGATCCTTTCTACCAGGTCATGCAACTTGGCGTCGAGGCGGCGGCGAGGGACATCGGCGCCGACGTGGTGACGCAGATTCCCGCGACCTGGGGCGTCGCGGTGCAGACGCCCATTCTTGATTCGATGGTCGCGCGCGGCGACCTCAAATACATCATCACCGCTCCGACCGATAAGGACCAGATGGTCGGGCCGCTGAAGGCCGCCACCGACGCCGGCATCAGGATTATCACCGTCGACACGTTCCTCGGCGACGGCGACTACGTCAACGGCCCGGTAAAGTTCCCGATCAGCTATATCGGTTCCGACAACACCGAGGGCGGCCGCATCGCGGCGCGCGGATTGGCCAAGGCGATCGGCGGCAAGGGAACGGTCTACATCAATTCGACCAACCCCAACGTCAGCTCGGTCGAGGGGCGCGAGAAGGGCTTCAAGGAGGCGATCGCCAAGGAGTTCCCGAACGTCAAGGTGCTTGGACCCGACTACAATCTCGACGACCCCAATAAGGCGACCCAGCAGACCGCGGCGGCGCTCACGCGCGAACCCAACCTCGCGGGAGTGTTCGGCACCAACGTGTTCAGCGCGCAAGGCGCCGGCACGGCCGTGGTCAACGCCGGCCTCGGCGGCCACGTGCAGGTGGTCGCCTACGATGCGACGAAGCAGGCGATCGAGCTGATGGACAAGGGCGTCGTCAGCCTGGTGCTGGCGCAAAAGCCGTTCGACATGGGCTATATGGCGGTGATGTTCGCGGCGGCCGACGCCGCCGGCGTGAGCAGCCTGCCGCGCCGCGTCGAAACCGGGTTCGCCATCATCGACAAGCAGAACGTGAAGGACCCGGCGGTCGCTCGGTTCATCTATTCGGTGCCAGGCAAATAACCTCGTTTGCCTCTTGATGGAGCGCAACCCCCGCACCCGACCCTCTCCAGCAAAGTGGGAGAGGGGCGCCATTTCCCTTCTCCCGCAAAGCTCGCCGAAGGAGCGCGTGTCCAAGACTTCCCTCTGCGGGGGAAGGCGGCGCCACGGGGCGTTCGGAAGAACGTCCGTCCGGCGACCGGCTATGGCGCCGGATGAGGGCTACCGGATGAGGGGCTGGTGACCGAACGCGCCTCGAGGCTAAGCCTCAGCCGGGCGTCCGCCGCGCCCGCGGAAATCCGCACACCGGCCCAGCGCGTCCTCCTCTTCCTGAGCCGCATCTGGGCCTGGGTTTTCCTCGCACTCCTCGTGCTGTTTTTCGTCGTCGCCGTGCCGCTGACAACGGGCGGCTCGGTGAACTTCTTCACCGTTCGCAATTCGCAGAACATTCTCGTCGCCATCATTCCCGTGCTGCTGCTCGGCCTCGGCCAGACCTTTGTCATCATCGGCGCCGGCATCGATCTCTCGGTCGGCTGGGTGATGAGCCTCGCCTCGGTTCTATCGGCGCTGGCGTTGCGCGCCGCCTTCAATGGCGGCTTCCCGCTCTTTCCCGCCGTCATTGCCGGCCTCGTCGCCGGGGTCGGCGGAGCGGCGGCGGTCGGGTTCGTCAACGGCGTCATCATCGCCAAGCTGAAGGTGCCGGCGTTCATCGTCACGCTCGGCACCTCGTTCATCGTCCGCGGCGTCGCTTATCTCATGAGCGAGAACACCACGGTGATCGGCTTGCCGGCCGGCATCCGCGCCTATGGCAACGATGCGCTCGTCTACCACATTCCCGGCGAGGGCGGCGGCCTCTATTTTCTCCAGCGGCCGGAGGTCAGCGGCGACCTTCTGCGCCGCATGGACATCATCCTGCCTTATCCGGTTGTGGCGACGGCCTTCGTCGTCGCCTGGGCGATCTTCCTGCTGCACAAGACCCAGTTCGGGCGACACACCTACGCCATCGGCGGCTCCATGGACGCGGCGGTGCGCAGCGGCATTCCCGTCGACCGCCACGTTATTCTACTCTACATGCTGTCGGCCGCGACCTCCGGCGTCGCGGGCTTTCTCTCGACCTTGCGGTTCACCGCCGGTTCGGCGGTGATCGGCGATCCGCTGCTCCTGAGTTCGATCGCCGCGGTCATCATCGGCGGCGTCAGCATGTTCGGCGGCGCCGGAACAGTGATCGGCACGGTGATCGGCGCGCTCATCATCGCCGTGCTGACCACCGGGCTCGTCATGCTTAACGTCGACGCGTTCTGGCAGTTCATCGTCGTCGGAACGGTGGTCATTGTCGCGGTCCTGATCGATCAGTCGCGCGACCTGATCATGGGCCGGGCGCGAGGAGGCGTCGGGCGATGAGCGAGCCGCTTCTCTCGATCCGCGGGGTGACGAAGATCTTCGGCGGCCTCGTCGCGGTCGACAATGTGAGCTTCGACGTCGCGCGGGGCGAGGTCGTCGGCCTGCTCGGCGACAACGGCGCCGGCAAGTCGACGCTGATCAAATGCATTTCCGGCGTCCACGCGCCGGAAGAGGGCGAGATCCTGTTCGACGGCGCGCCGGTCGAGTTCGCAAGCCCGATGGACGCCCGCCGCGCCGGGATCGAGACCATCTATCAGGATCTCGCGCTCGCCAACAATCTCGACGTCGGCGCCAACATCTTCCTCGGCCGCGAAGTCAAGACCCGCCGCCTCGGCGGCCTCATCCGGACGCTCGACGACAGGCATATGCGCGAGCAATCGCGGCAAACCCTCAACTCGCTGCAAATCCGTTTTCCTACCCTGACCGAGCCGATCGAAAAATTGTCCGGCGGCCAGCGCCAGGCGGTGGCGATCGCGCGCGCCGTCTATTGGGACGCGCGGCTCATGATCATGGACGAGCCGACCAACAATCTCGGCGTTCCCGAGCAGCATAAGGTGCTCGAGCTCATCCGAATGCTCAGGGGCCGCGGCGTGCCGGTGATCCTTATCACCCACATCCTGCCCGACGCCTTCGCCGTGACCGACCGCGTCGTCGTCATGCATCGCGGCCGCAAGGTCGCCGAGAAGATCACCGCGCGCACGAGCACCGAGGAGCTGGTGCAATACATGGTCGGCGCACGCGAGGACGCCGCGGCGTGACATTGCGACGGCTCTCGCGGGTGCAAGCGGCGCGCTATTTAGACGCCCGCCACTCGAAGGCGCTACAGCCAAGCCGCCGCCTGCCTCATTCCCCGATCAACCCGCATTCGGCGGCGTATCCTTGAAACTCTGAAGATCTTGCGTCCGGGTCCACCATTCCTGGAAGCCGTCGACGTTGAAGACCGCGTCCTTGTCCGGGGTCAACGACACGTAGAAAACGATCGGCGCGAGATAGAGGTCAGCCAGGCTGAGATCGCCCGCGATGAAGGGAGAAGAGCCTTTGGTTTTCATCGCGAGGTCGAGAACTTTGCGGCCATTCTCAATGCCCCCTTCTCGCATAGCTTCGTTCTTTCCGCCGACGAAATCGGGAAAGAGATGATAGGCCGCCACGCCTCCGATTAAGGAGCCATAGCCGTACGAATTGACGATGCCGACGATCATGTCCATCCGCGCGCGATCCTTTGGCGTCGCCGGAACCAGCGACCTGCCGGGAAGCACGTCGTTTAGATAACGGGCGATCGCGGTGGTTTCGAGAATGCGCATCCCGTCGTGATCGAGCACGGGGACCTTGCCGAACGGATGCCGCTCCAAATGCTCAGCTCCCTTAGGCTCGCCTTGGAGAACATTGAGAGGCACCTGTTTAAACTGGGTGAAGTGTTTCTCGGCGAGAAGCATCTTGACAGTGCGCACATAGGTCGAGGCGTCGAAGCCCCAGAGCACAAACTCGGACATGAACTCCGTCTCCCTTCGGGTTGTCGTTCCGATCTGGCCTTTCATTGACGCGAACGGAGAGGCGGCGCAAGCTGTGGCCGCAACTTAAACGAACGAATTGTCGGCCGACATCCAAGGGGAAGGAGGGGCGGTCTTTATTGCTTCGGCGCGACGACGACCCGCGCAAGGAAATCGCGGCGCAACGCCCGTGACGCCCCCATCCCGCGGTCGTTCGATATTCCGGCCAAGGCGACCGCGCCAGCACGTATAGCGACCGCTACGGCGGCGCTCCGAGGAACTGATCCACCCAGGCAGGCACGGTCTCGCTGGCCGCGCCGTAACGCTGCTCGTCGAACAGATCGGCGTTATCGGCGGCTTCGAGGTTGATTTCGCAAGTCCACAGTCCATAGGCGCGCGCCTCGGCGACAAAGCCGGCCGCTGGGTAGACTGCGCCGGACGTGCCGATGGCGACGAACAGATCGGCCTCGCGCAGCGCCCGGTCGATGTCGTCCATATGCATCGGCATTTCGCCGAACCACACGACATGCGGCCGCAACGCCCCGCTGCGCCCGCAATCGGGGCAAATGTCGGAGGGCGAAATATCCTCCGGCCAGAGGCGCACCGCCTCGCACCGCTGGCATCGCGCCTTCAAAAGTTCGCCATGCATGTGGATGACTCGCGGCGACCCCGCGCGCTCGTGCAAATCGTCGATGTTCTGGGTAACCAGGGTGAGACGGCCGCCCTGCGCCGTCAGCGCCTGCTCGAGCCGCGCCAGCGCCCGGTGGGCCGCGTTGGGTTCAGCGTTGAGCAGGTTGCGGCGGCGCAGATCATAGAACGCGAGCACAGCAATCGGATCGCGGGCGAAGGCTTCGGGCGTCGCAAGCTTCATCGGATCGAACTTGGCCCAGATCCCCTGCCCGTCCCGGTCGCGAAACGTGCCGAGCCCGCTCTCGGCCGAGACGCCCGCGCCGGTGAGGACGAAGATGTTCCGCGGCATCCTGGAAATCCCTCACGCCGCTCTACAGCATGAGCAACGACTTGATCTTTGCGCGAACTTCGGCAAGCACCCGCGGCTCGGCGATCCCCTTACGGACGGCGCGGCGGGCGCGCCAGTCGAGGCTTCTGATCTGATCCGCGAGAACGGCGCTCGGCGGCCTCCGGCTGACGGCGACCTCGAAGACGTAGCCTTTGACTTTCGTCGTCATCGGACAGCAAACCATCATCCCGCGCGCTCCGTTGTAGCGGGCAGACGTCAGCACGAGCGCAGGTCGTCGTCCGGCCTGCTCATGTCCGGCTTGCGGATCGAAGCGAAGCCAGACGATGTCGCCGGCGTCCGGGACATAGTCGCGCTTCACCAAATCTCACGCCCCAGAGGCGGCCCAAAGTCAATGTCCTCCGGAAAAGTCTCGGGGCGCATCCGATCGAGCAGTGTGTCCAAGTCGTAAGGCTCGGCCCTGACGGGTTCAATGATTACGCGGCCGGCTTCCTCCCGAACGTCCACGACCTGGTCGAGATCGAGCGCCGCGGCGGCCATGACGGAGGCTGGGATACGCACGGCAGCGCTGTTGCCCCATTTCCGGACGATCATTTTCACGACCAAAGAGCCTCAAACGCGGGAGTCGGCCCGTATATACAGTGTTTATACGTCACGTCAAGCCCCGAGCTTCGCGACGGCGCCGACTGATTCACCGCCCGTGCAATGCGAGCGCGATCTGGACGATCGCCGCGATCAGTTCGAGCACGATCAGGATGACGATCGCCGCTTCGAGCCGGGTCGCGCGATCGGCGTCGATGATGTCGGTCAAGGCCTGCGCGGTGTCGCCGATAACGTCGAGCTTGCGCTTGAGCACGTCGGCGCGCTCGTTGAGCTCGTATTCGTCGGCGAGGCGCGCATAGAGGCGCTCGAGCTCGGGGTGGTCCCAGAGCGCGTCGGGCTTCTCCTCGACCGCGACCCGGCCCGAGACGCGATGTTGGGCGAGCAGCGCCTGGCCGATCAGCTTCAGCATGGCGCGGCGGCGGAACGGCGGCCGGCCGCTTGCCGCGAGCTTGGCCGCGAACGGCTCGATCACGTCGAAGACCGCGTTGACCTCGCGCTCGTCGCGCGCCAGCGCCACGGTCTTGGCGAGCGCGTCGGCGATGACGAGAAAGCGCGGCGGCGACAGGTTCTTGATCTGGATCGGGCCGCCCGAGGACTTCTGCTCGTCGCTGTCGGGGGCGATTTCGAGCACCGCCGTCTCGTCGTCGCCGCGCGCCCTCTCGCCGCTGACCCGCGATCTCAGCTTCATCAGCGTGTCTTCTTCCTCGAGCGGCGTTAAGCCGACCATGACCGCGACGCCGAACCGGAACAGCGCCACCATGCCCCTTTCGCCGACGCGGAAGGCGAGCGGCAGCGACGACACCATGTCCGGGCGCTCGAGCCCGGCGGTGTCGATGCGCTCGCCGACGATCAGGGCGCGCGCGGTGAGGCGCGTCGGAGCCGTTATGGGCGAGAGCTCGGTCATGGCCCAATCTACGACGGCGCCTGCGCCATCGCCAGCCGCCCGGCGCTGTCCGCCGTCGCACCGCTGTTCGGCCGGCGTCTTTGGCGATAGGTTGGCGGGAACCCTGGAGAGCAGCGATGGACGATCACAACCAAGCCCGATGGCGTCTCGACGGCGTTCGGGTGGTCCGTTCGAACCAACTCGACATCAATACGCCGCAGACCCAGGGCATGAGCCGCGCCGCGGCGATCACCCACGCCCGCGCCGGCGCCGAGAAGCTGTGGGCTGGAACCGTTGTCATCCACCCGATGGCGAAAACCGGCGCGCACCACCATGGGGCCGTCGAGAGCGTCATTTATGTCGTGAGCGGGCGCGCGCGCATGCGCTGGGGCGACCGCCTCGAATTCGTGGCCGACGCCGGCCCCGGCGATTTCATCTACGTGCCGCCTTACGTCCCCCATCAGGAAATCAACGCGAGCGACGATCAGCCGCTCTCGTGCGTGATCGTGCGCAGCGGCCAGGAGGCGGTGGTCGTCAATCTCGATTTGCCGAGCCTCGAGGCGAACCCGGAGCCGGTCGAATGGGTCGACGACCTTCATCCGCCCCGGCGCGGGTGACCTCCGGCCGAACCGAGCCTATCGGCGCAGAACCGGATGCGGGGCGCGCGCCTGCCACCCCGCTCGCTCCAGCTCCGGGATCAGATGCTCGTCCTTCGGCCAGCCGGCGCAGAGATAGCCGATGAACGTCCAGGCTCGCGGGACGTCGAGCGCTTCCGCGATTCGTCCTGGATCGAGGATCGAGACCCAGCCGACGCCAAGGCCGCGGGCGCGCGCGGCGAGCCAGAACGTGTGGAGCGCACACACCGTCGAGTAACGGCGGGTCTCCGGCATGGTGCGCGCGCCGAGGCCGTGGCCCTGCTCGGTCGCCTCATCGCAGAACACCGCGAGCTGGATCGGCGCGTCGCGCAGGCCCGCGAGCTTGAGCCTGGCGTAGAGCCCCGCCCGTTCGCCGCGATAGGCGCCGAGCGCGTCGCGGTTGGCGGACTCGAAATTGGCGCGGATCGCGGCCCGGCGGGCCTCGTCGTCGACCCGCACGAATTGGGTCGGTTGGCAATTGCCGACCGAGGGCGCGAGCGCCGCGAGATCGAAGAGTTCGGCCAGCACCGCTTCGTCCGGCGTTTCGCCTGGGCGAAAATGGCGCACGTCGCGCCGCCACGCGAGGAGTTCGGCGAAAGAAGCCCGAAAGGCGGCGTCGAACTGGGGCGCGTCGGTCAAGGCATAAGCCAATTCCCCCATCGCCGCTCCTCTTTGCCGGACACTCTTCCTGGCCCCCTGGCATAACGCGCGGAGGCTTGGCCGGCAAAGACAATATCGCGCTTGAGGTCTCTCATTTTGCGGCGGCCGGAGGGGCGGCGGTTCGGTCCTGCGATGCGCCTCGCCGAAAGGATTTGCATTGGCCCTGCCAGTCGTCCGATAGTTTTGGAAAGGCATTATCTTGCGCGCCCAACTTCATTGACATCGCGGAACCTTCGCGTTCGAAATGCATGACGGTCGGCAGTTGGGTCGGGGTTGGGGCTTGCGCCGTCTTCATCGTCGAACCGGCTTCCGCCGCCGCGCTGCGATCGGAAGCGCCTCCTCTCTTGCGATAGTTTGCCTGGCCGGCGCCGCCTTTGCGGAACTCGATCCCGCCCCAAGCTCCCGGGCCGGCCGGGTCCGCCTCGGACCCATCGCGGCAGACGCCGGCCTTTTCTGGGCCGGTATCGCCCGGCTTTTCCCTGCCACGGCTCGGCGAACCGCAATTCCGCGCCGACGCTGCAACGACGGCGAGCGCCGACAAGACGCCGGGGCCGTTCGGTCTGGACTTGCAAGGCCAGAACCTGCTTGGCGACATGTGGGGGATTCGGCCCGCCCTGGCCAACTACGGCGTCACCCTCACCATTCTCGAGAACGTCGAGTCGTTCGGGAATCTCAGCGGCGGCGTCAAACAGGGTTTTGAAGCCGATGGGCTGACCACGGTCACGCTGCAAATGGACACGGAGAAGGCGTTCGGTCTCAAGGGCGGCACGCTCAACGTGAGCGGTCTGCAATATTGGGGCGGCAACCTGAACGAGAACAATCTTCTGGTCCTTCAGACCTTGACCGACATCGAGGCGCCGGTCGGCGTCCGGCTTTGGGAGCTGTGGTATCAGCAGAAATTCGGGGACAAGTTCGACATCAAGGTCGGCGAGCAGAGCCTCGACGAGGAATTCATCATCGCCCCAAGCGGGAACTCTCTCTTTGTCAACGCGGCGTCCGGCTGGCCGGGGCTTCCATCGACCGATCTGCCTGGCGGCGGCCCCGCCTATCCCCTCGCGGGCTTGGGCGTTCGCGGACGAGTGCAAGCGACCGACAGCGTCACCGTGCTCGGAGGCGTCTTCAACGGGAGCGCGATCCCGCGGGATTTGCCCAATACGGCCGCGAGCAATCCCAATGGCGTGAGTTTCCCGCTCGACACCGGGACCCTGGCGATCGCCGAGCTGCAATACGCGTATGGTCCGAGCGCGTCTGCGAAGCCGAACCCCGACGGTCCGCTGCCAGGAGTCTATAAGCTCGGCGCCTGGTACGACAGCTACAAGTTCGACGACCAGCGATACGACACGATCGGCCTGCCTCTCGCCAGTCCGTTGAGCAACGGGCCCCGGCTCAGCATCACGGCAACTTTTCACTCTACGGCGTCATGGACCAGATGATCTGGCGATCGAAGGACGACGCCAATCGCAGTCTGAATGTCTTCTTCCGTCCAATGTTCACCCCCTACGAGGATCGCAATCTCGTCAGCGCCGGCATCAACGCAGGCTTTGCCCTGAAGGCCCCGTTGCCGACGCGCGACAACGATTTCTTCGGCGTCGAAATGGGGACCGTGTGGGCAAGTAACGGCGCATCGGGCTTCGACCGGCAAATGCAATTCTACCAGTCGTCGGTTTACACGCCCATTCGCTCGAGCGAGACCTTCCTCGAGGCGACCTATCAGTTTCAGGCTCTGCCTTCGTGGGTGATCCAACCCAACGTCCAGTATTTCATCAATCCGGGTCTAGGGATCGCCAACCCGAACGATCCAGCACAGCGGATCAAGAACGAACTGGTCATCGGCCTGCGCACCAACATCAACTTCTGACGCGGCTCGGCTCAGCCGGCGGCGCAGCGACAACTGCTGCGCGGCGCGGCGCCGGGACTCCGGCGCGCAAGCGCGACGGCAAGGAAAGCGGCGCCGGCCGCCGCCACATAAGCGGAGGGACGAAACGCCATGTCCGGATCGATGTTGGCGCCGAGCACGTCCCAGAAGTCGATGTGCCGCACGAGCGCGTACCACGCCGCTTCGATCAGCGCGGTCAGGAAGGGCGAGACGAGCTCCGCGCCAACGCCGCGCCCCAGGCCGGCGCGCCGCGCTTCACGAGGACGCGGAACAGCATCAGGATCAGGAAGAAGCCAGTCATCATCACCGGCTCGGACACGTCGGCCTTCGCCTGGATCATGAAATGGAGGAGCGCGATGGCGGCAATTCCGTAGACCAACGAATGCAGCGTCTTCCACCTCGGGCCGAGGCGGCGGATCATCGCGTCGGTCGAGGTCGCCGCGAGCGCCGCGAGGCCCAGCCAGGCGATGAAGCCGATCGTCAGATAGAACCGCAGCGCGATCTCCGACGCCACATGCACGAGGTCGAAATGCTGATCGACGACGTAGAGCGTGAGATGCGCCGTCGGCGTAAAAGAAGGCCGCGACGCCGACCATCCGCCGAATCGCGACCAGCTTCGGATAGCGCGCGCCGCGCATCAGCGGCGTCACCAGGAGCGAGAGAGTGAGGAACCGGATCGCCCATTGCCCGGTGCGGTGGATCATTTCCGTCACGACCTTGGGGTCGAGCGCGCCGGTCAAGGCGAGAAAGATGATCCAGGCGGCGGGAACGAACAGGCCAGCGAACACGATCGCCTTCAGCCACGAGAAGCGGCCGTTGCGCTCGTTCCAGGGAGCCTTGAGTTTGAGCATGGCGAGTAAACCCGGCCTCCAGAGGCCGCCGACCGGGCCGTCGAAGCCTATACGCCGCCCGGCGAGGAATGTTTCATCCGGACTTCCGGGCGCGCGTCCCTTCGCCCCTAGCTCACCCCGAGCTTGCGCTGCAGGCTGGTCGACGAGGTTGTGTACTGGAAGGTCAGTTTCTTGTCGGGATAGACGTAATGATGCACGCGCTGGGCTGCGAGCGTAGCCTCGTGGAAGCCCGACAGGATCAGTTTGAGCTTGCCCGGATAGGTGTTGATGTCGCCGACGGCGAAAATCCCGGGAACGCTGGTCTCGAACTTCGCCGTATCGACGGGAATCAGGTTCTCATGCAGGTTGAGGCCCCAGCTGGCGATCGGCCCGAGCTTCATCGTCAGGCCGAAGAAGGGCATCATGTCGTCGCAGGCGAGATCGTAGGTCTCGCCGTTCTCCGCGTCTGACCGCAAGCGCCGACAATTGCCCGCTCTCGCCCTTGACCGCCGTCACCTGGCCCATCACGAAATCCATCTGTCCCGAACTGACCAGCGCGCGCATCGCGTTGACCGAATGGGGCGCGGCGCGGAATGCGTCGCGGCGATGGATGAGCGTCACGCGCGAGGCGATCGGGTGAAGGTTGAGAACCCAGTCCAAAGCGGAATCGCCGCCGCCGACGATGACGACGCGACGACCGCGGAAATGCTCCATTTTGCGTATGGAATAGAAGACGCTTCGGTTCTCGTAGGCGTCGAGGCCGGCAAGCGGCGGCTTCTTGGGCTGGAACGATCCGCCTCCCGCGGCGATGAACACCGACTTCGCCTCGATCGTCTTGTCGTTGTCCGTTCCGATGCGAAACAGCGGCCGCTCCGGGGTCCCCAGGACCTCCAATCTTTCAACCATCTCGCCAAGGTGAAACTTGGGCCCGAACGGATGGATTTGCTTCATCAGGTTGTCGACCAATTCCTGGCCCGAGATCACCGGGAAGCCGGGAATGTCGTAGATCGGCTTTTCCGGATAGAGCTCGGCGCATTGCCCGCCCGCCTTCGGCAGGATGTCGATCAGGTGACACCTGATGTCGAGAAGACCAAGTTCGAACACGGCAAAAAGGCCGATCGGCCCCGCGCCGATGATGGCCACGTCGGTAGGCAAGACTTCGTTCATGCGGATTCCTTCGGTTCTTATCCTTGTTTGGCGGGCGTGGTCACGACCAGGCCGTCCAGCGCCTCGCTGACCTTGATCTGGCAGGAGAGCCTCGAGTTGGGGCGCACCTCGAAGGCGAAATCGAGCATGTCCTCCTCCATCTGCGACGCCTTGCCGGTCGCCGCGGCCCACTCCGGCGCGACATAGACGTGACAGGTCGCGCAGGCGCAGGCCCCGCCGCACTCCGCCTCGATGCCGGGAATGGAATTGCGCAGCGCCGTCTCCATCACCGTCGAGCCGACCTGCGCCTCGACCGAGCGCGACTGTCCGGACGCGTCAATGAATGTCAGTTTGGTCATGGAGCCGAAAATTTCCTCGGGGAGAATGGCGCGCCGCGCCGTGCGACGGGATTGGCTTACGCCTTGTCGCGCGCCCTCATATAGCAAGCGCGGCGGCGCCGAAAGAGCGTTTGGAGCGGCGTTTTCGCCGGCCGGCCATACTTCCCGCGGCGCGGCCAGAGGAGACTTATCCCCAGCCCTTGTTGCGGGAGGCTGCGGCGGGCCTCTCTAGCCCATGATGCGGTCGATTTCGCCCACGGCCTCGGTCACCGCGGACAGAAGACCGGCGATCGCTCCCGCTTCGGCCAAGCGCCGATCGGCGTCTCCCCGCGACGGCAAGCTCAGGGCCGAGGCCATTTCCTCAATGCGCCACGCCGCCCGGGCCACTCGCCCGGCCCCGACCGAAAGCGCCGAGCCGCGCAGCTTATGAGCGATTTTCGCCTTTGATTCCAATGATAAAGGCGACGGGTCGGAGAGTTGCGCGGTCAACGCCGGCGCTTGCAGGCGGAACAGCCCGAGCAATTCGGCCTCAAGCTCGTGGTCGCCGAGGCACTGGCGCGCCAGATGAACGAGATCGAGGGGCGGATCGAAGCCGCCGGCCGCCGGTTCGTCCCGATTTGATACGGTTTCCGCGAGCCTAGGAACTCCCGAACTGTCAAGCATGTCGGCCTCGCGCTGGTTGTCGGCCCGCCCGAACATGCAGCGCCGGGCGGGCGCGGCCAATTGTCGGCTGAAGACTATGAAAAAACATGGTAACCGAAGCGTTAACGACGTTTGCAAGATGCGCGGGCGGCGCGGTTTTAATCCTTGAGGCGCGGCGGTAGACTGCAACGTGGTTAATTGATGGGCGTTTGGATCGGCCGAAGGCGGCCGGGAAAACGCTTGGCGTGCGGGTCGGTCGTTCGGGCGATCGGCGCGGGTGGTGCGAGGCGCAAACGATGGCAAAACAAAATCCGGCGACGGATCCTGTTTCCGCGGCAATGTCGGCGATCGAAAGCGCGCTGAACTTGACCGACGACGACGAGGCCGCCCTCGCCTCGGGCGGGAGCGCTTCCCCTCCCCAGCTCGTCCCGGCCAAAGCGACGACCGCGACCCCGGTTCTCAAGCCGAGCCCGCTCGCCGCCGAGAGCTCGAGCCTGCTTCGGCCCGGGCCGAGCGGTCACGAGAGCGAAGCCAAGCCGGCGATTCCCACATCCACGCCGGCAAACGACGACCGCGAGACCGTCGGCGCCATCCTGCAGGCGATGAACGCGCGTCCTGCGAGCCGGACGCCGTTCATCCTGGCCCTGATCGGCTCGCTCCTCTGGGCGGCGATCTCGGCGCTCTACGCCTATGTGGCCCTTTGGCCCTCGGCGCCGCGGCGCCCGGAGGAGATGTTGCTGCGGCCCGAGACGCCGCTGTTCCTGCTGGCGGCGCTGGCGCCGATCTTCTGCATGTTCGCCTTCGCCGCGCTGTCGCGGCGGCTGCGCGAGCTCAGGCAATCCGCGCGCGCGATCTCCCAGGTCGCGGTGCGTCTGGCCGAGCCCGAGACCATGGCGGGCGAGCATATGACGAACCTGTCACAGGCCATCCGTCGCGAGCTGACGTCCATGGGGGATGGGGTCGAACGCGCGCTCGCGCGCGCCGCGGAGCTCGAGACCCGGGTGCGGTCCGAGGTTTCGACCCTCGAGCGCTCCTATTCCGACAATGAGCGAAAGATTCGGCTCTTGATCGCCGAAATGGCCGATCAGCGCGAGGCGATCGTGACCAGCGGGACGCGGGTCCGCGACGCCATAGCGACCGCCCACGACGGCATCACCGGAGACCTCAACTCCGCCAGCGTCAATCTCAGCGATCGCCTGGTCGAAACCGGTCAGCGGCTCACCGCATCGCTTGGGGCGGCGTCCGACGACATCGCCCTCGGGCTGGAGGGCGCCGGCTCGGCGACGGTCGGGCGCATTGTCGCGGAGGGCGCGCGGATGAGCGCATCGATCGCCGGCATCGGCGACAGTCTCGCCGATCGCCTGGCCGACACCAGCCAGAAGGCCGCCGGCGACATCCTGGCGCGGGTCGGCGAAGTCGACAACCGGTTCAAAGCGGTCGGCGACGCCCTGCTCTCCCGTCTGGGCGAACGTGGCGACGATCTGATCGAACGGATTCAGACCTCGCAGGACGCGGTCGTCGAGGCGGTCGGCGCGCACGGCGATCGGGTGGCGACGCGGCTTGCCGACGCGGCCGAGTTCGCGCGAAGCGCCGTCGGCGCCCACGCCGACGAGGTGGTCGGCCGCATCGGCGCCAGCAGCGCCCGAGCCGTCGAGGCGATCAAGGGGCACGGAGACACGATCGCCGATCGACTCGCCGAGGCCTCGTTCGCACTGACGGGCGCGTTTGGCGCTCACGGCGACGACGTCGTCGGGCGGATCAACGCCAGCAGCGCCGAGGTCCTCGACGCCATTCGCGCCCACGGCGACTCCGTCGCCAATCGCCTCTCCGACGCCGCCGAATTGGCCAGCAACGCCATCGGCGCCCACGCCGACGCGGTCGTGAGCCGCGTTTCCTCGAGCAGCGCCGAGGCCGCCCAGACTCTCAGAGCACACGGCGATATCCTGACATCCCGGCTGTCGGAGGCCGCCGACGCCATCAATGCCCACGGCGACGCGGTCGCCGCTCAGCTTGCCGGGGCATCGGCCGCGATGAGCGGCGCCGTCGCCGCATACGCCGACGAAGTCGTCGGCCGCGTCGGCGCGAGCGGGGCGCAAACCGTCGAGGCGATCCGCCTCCATGGCGATTCCGTCGCCGACCAGCTCGCCCAGTCCTCGGCGGCGACGCGCGGCGCCGCCGCCGACTACGCCGACGAGGTCGTCGGCCGCGTCAGCGCCAGCGGCGCGCAAACCGTCGAGGCGATCCGCCTGCACGGCGACGCCGTCGCCGACCAACTCGCCCAGTCCTCGGCGGCCGCCCGCGGCGCGGCCATGGCCTACGCGGACGAGGTCGTCGGCCGCGTCAGCGCCAGCGGCGTCCAAACCGTCGAGGCGATCCGCTTCCACGGCGACTCCGTCGCCGATCGCCTGCTGGAGACTTCGGCGGCGACGCGCGGCGCGGTCGGCGCATACGCGGACGACGTCGTCAACCGCGTGAGCTCGAGCGGCCTGCAAGCCGTCGAGGCGATCCGCGCCCAGGGCGATTCGGTCGCCGATCAGCTCGCCGAGGCATCGGCCGCGACCCGCAACGCCGTCGATGCGTTTGCCGACGACGTGGTCAACCGCGTGAGCGCGAGCGGCGCACAGACCGTCGATGCGATCCGCGCCCAAGGCGATTTGGTCGCCGACCGGCTCGCCCAGTCAACCGACGCGGTCGGCGGCGATTTCAGCGCCCGATCGAATGTGCTGATCGAGCGGCTCGAAGCCGGCGGCGCAAGGCTCTCCGACACCATCGTCGTCCACGGCGACACCCTCGTCGCCCGCCTCAACGACGCCGCCGACCGGCTTCACGAGACCGTCGTCGTGCGCGGCCAGGTCCTGGAGGACAGGCTGACCGGATCGAGCGAACGGCTGACGTCCCTGATCGGGGATCGCGCCGAAGACGCCGCTGCGGTCCTGGACGCCGCGGCAGCCCGCTGGGGCGAGCGGTTCGACGCCCGCGACAGCCAGTTGCGCGGCGCGATCGACGACCAGAATGGCGCGCTCGAGACCCTGTTCGACGAATCGACCCGCCGCCTCGTCGGCGCGATCTCGGCCGAGGGCGCGATCGCCCAGGCGCAAATCGAAGCCTCGACCACGCAATCGCTGGCCAGGATGAACGCGGAGACGGCGCAGATCAACGAACGCTTCACCGCGCTTGCCAGCGGCGCGGCCGCCGCCGCGGCCAACGGAGCGGGCAGCGTGCACGACGCGCTGAGCGAGCAGATCGCGGCCTTCGACGGCATCGTCAACCACCGCGCCGCGCGCCTCGTGGACGCGGTGTCGCAGCAGACCGAGCGCATGCGCGAATATCTCGAGGCGCTGGATGGGCTGGTCGGCGAAAGCGGGCACAACGTCATCGATCGCCTGGGAACTCATTCCGACGAGCTCAACGCCCGCATCGCCGGACATCTCGACGCGATCGACGCGATGATGCGGGCGCGCCGCGACGACTTCGACAAGCGGTTCGTCGACCACGCGGGTCATCTGGCGACAAGTTCTGCGGCGCGTGTCGAGCAGCTCGAGGCTGCGACCGCCGCGCATCGCAATGCGGTCGACTCGTCTCTCGCCTCCCATTCTCGACGCATCGAGACTTCGCTCGGCGACGCCATCGCGCGGTTCGAGGGCGCAATCGACGGGCGGGGCCGCGAGCTCATCGGACAGATCGGCGATCGATCGGCGTTGCTCGCCTCCGATCTCGGCGCCAAACTCGACCAGATCGAGGACACCCTTGTCCACCGCGGCGGCGCGATCGACGAAAAGCTCGGGCAGCGCAACGCGGAGGCGGCCGCCCTGTTCGACTCCCGCCTGCAGGCGGTCGAGGAGCGCGCCGGAGCCAAGCTTCGGGACGTCTCGACGACACTCGAAAGCTTGCTCATGCGGATCGAGGACGCGCTTGCCCAGCGGGGCCGGGCGCTGACGGAATTGCTCGCCCGCAACACCCTCGAGGCCGCCAAGACCCTCGGGGACGGCGGGCGCGAGCTGGTGCAGGGCATGAGCGCCAAATCGGCGGAAATCGGCGAAACCCTGCAAAGACGGGCCGAAGAGCTGACGCAGACGCTGTCGACGGTCGCTCGCGACATCAACGTGACCTTGACCGGCCGGGTCGAGGATGTGTCGCGCTCGCTCGGCGTCAGCGTCGATCAGTTCAAGGAGCAGGTCGTCGGGCCGATGCAGGACCTCAGCCGCCGTTTCGATTCGAGCCGGGCGGAGCTTGAAGACAAGGTGGGCGACCACGCCGGGCGGGTCTCGGGCCTGCTCGACCTGCACAAGGCCTCGATCGGCGCCGCGGTCGAATCGCACCGGACCGTCGTCGCCGACGCCGCGAGACAGAGCGCGCAGGTCTTTGACGCGCGCCTGGCGGCCCTCTCCGAGGCCGCGGATCAAAGCGCGCGCATCATCGACGCGCGCCTGGCGGACCTCGTCGAGGCGGCCAACCGCAACGCCGAGAGCATCGACGAGCGCCTGGCCGGGCGCATTCAAGCGATGAGCGAGGTCCTGGCGAGAACGGCGTCGGACGCCGATTCGACCTGGGCGGCGCGCGGAGCCAGCGTCGCCGGCGAGATCAGGACGCGGGTCGACGATCTGCGCGAGGTCATCGAAGGCAAAGGCGCCGACCTCGTGGCTGCGCTCGGCGAGCGCGGCGAGGATGTGTCGGCGAGGATCGCCGGCGTCGGCGAGCGCGCGATGCATACGCTCGACCAGCAGATGGCGAGCCTCTCGGCGCTCCTGACCCGGCGCACCGACGAGCTGATCGCCGCCGTCAACGGCAGCGCGTCGGACCCGGTGCGCGCCTTGAGCGCGCTGACCGGGCAATTGCGCTCCGAAGTGGCCGATTCCAGCGAGGCGCTGCGCAACGTCGCCGCCGAGGCGACCAATCGCTCGGCCGAGACGATCGACGCGCTCCTGAGGCGGCTGACCGGGCAGGTCGAGGCGACCAGCGCCTCGCTGGGCGAGGCGGTCGCCCGCAGCGCAGGAAATTCGGTCGAGGCGCTCGCCGGCGCCGGCGACCGGCTGCGCAACGAATTGACCTTGGTGATCGACAATCTCGGTCAGACCAGCGCCGCCATCGATCGGACGATCGGTTCGGCGGGCGACCGGCTCGCCGCGGTTCAGAGCGGGCTCGCCGCCCGCGTCGATGAATTCCAGCATGCGCTCGGGGCGATCAGCTCGCAGGTCGCCACGCTGGGACGGCTTTCGACCGCGACCCAGACCGAGGCCGGCGCGCTCGTCGGGCAGCTCGCCCAGCACGCGGAAACCCTTGCCGCGGTCGGGCGGGATCTCGGTCAGCAACAGCAGTCGCTCGACCATGCCCTCGCCCATCGCCAAAGCAGCCTGCAGGCGCTGATCGGCGATCTCTCCGGCCGCGGCGAAGCGTTCGAGGCGACGCTCGGGCGGTTCGCCGCCAACGTCGAGGACAGCTTCGCCAGGGCGCAGGCTCGCGCGCAGGAGATCGGCGCCACCCTCGCCTCCGCCACCAGGGGCGCGTCGATCGCCGTCGCCGGCCAGTTCGAAAACATTCGCGACACGGCGGCCAAGGAGCGGGAGCGCACGGCGCAGACGCTGCAAGCGACTGTCGAGCAGACCAACGCCCAGCTTTCGGGCGCGCTCGAGCACGCCGCCGACCGCTTCCGTCAATCGGTCGCCGAGGTGAAGGACATGGCGAGCCAGGTCCAACGCGAGCTCGAAGAGACGCGGCAGGAGCTGCGCCGCGGCGTCCTCGATCTGCCGCGGGAGACGAGCGAAACGGCCGACGCGATGCGCCGCGTCGTTTCCGACCAGATCCGGGCGTTGAAGGAGCTTGCGGCGCTGGTTTCGGACTCGGGCGGGACCTTCGACGTCGCGGAACCCGCGCCGCTCGCCATCGCGGCGCCGGTGGCGGTGGGCGCACGTTTTGACAGGCCGCAGCCGCGCGCCGCCGAAGCCGTGCGCAGCGCCGAGACAGCCCCGCCACGCGAGAGCGCGCTGGCGCGAATCGCCGAGGCGATCTCCGGGCCGATCGTCGAGAGCCCCCCACCAGGGCGGATCGCGGTTCCGGAACTGAGCTTGCCGCTCGGCCGCGCCCCGCCGCAGCCCTGGCCCGCGCCCTCCGCCGTCCCGCCCCAGCCCTCGGCCACGCCGGCTTCGCCACCGTCGCCCTCGGCCGCCGACCGCGGCCAGGCAGGCTGGCTCTCGAGCCTGCTCGCGGCCGCCTCGCGCGACGAGCCGGAGGCCGACCTGCCCAAGGGAGGCGAGACGCTCGAGGCGCTGACGCAGGAAATCGCCGGCCTCATCGACAATGCGGCCGCGGTCGAAATGTGGGATCGATGGCGCCGCGGCGACAGCGCCGCCGTGTCGCGCCGCCTCTACACCGAGGCCGGCCAACAGGCGTTCGACGAAATCCGGCGCCGCTATCGCGCCGACCCGCAGTTCCGCGACACGACGACACGCTACATGCAGGAATTCGAGCGCCTGTTGGCCAAGATCAGCCAGAACGACCGGGACGGCTCGCAGTGGCGCGCCTATCTCCTGTCCAACACCGGCAAGGTCTACACCATCCTCGCCCACGCCTCGGGCCGCCTCGGGTAGGGCGTCGGAGCGTAACTCGTTAAGACGCCAAAGCGCCCGTCGTTGCGAGGCATGGGGCGTCGAAAGACGCCCGTCTTTCGACGGGCTTTGGCGAAGCAATCCGGGGGAACTTTGGAGCCGTGCGACTCCGGATCGCCACGTCGCTTCGCTCCTCGCGACGACGGATTTCGGTCATGAGGATCGCGAAACCCGCGGCAACAACGCCGACGCTGACAATTGCGAAAATCGACGGCGCATGGCCATGTGCGCGTGTTCGGGCGCGTTCGCTCACGCTCTCCTGTGAGGCGCGTCGTCAGGCGCGGTAGATGTCCTTATAGGTTTCCCGCAGCGCCGCCTTTTGCACCTTGCCCATCGCATTGCGCGGCAGCGATTCGACGATCATGACGCGCTTGGGCGCCTTGAACTTGGCCAAGCGGGAGCTGAGCGCCGCCAGGATCGCCTGCTCGGTCAGCGCCGCTCCGGGACGCGGGACCACCGCCGCCGTCACGCCTTCGCCGAAATCGGCGTGGGCGACGCCGAAGACGGCGCTTTCGAGCACGCCCTCGATGGCGTCGATCTCGGTCTCCACCTCCTTGGGATAGACGTTGAAGCCACCGGAAATCACCAGGTCCTTCGCTCGGCCGACGATATGGATATAGCCTTCGCGATCGACGCGGGCGAGATCGCCGGTGATGAAATAGCCGTCGGCGCGAAACTCCTGCGCCGTCTTCTCCGGCATCCGCCAGTAGCCGGCGAAGACGTTCGGCCCCTTGACCTCGATGACGCCGACCTCGCCGGCCTCGACCGGCGCGCCGCCGTCCGGGCTCGCGATCCTGACGCTCACCCCCGGCAGCGCAAAGCCGACCGTCCCCGGCCGGCGCTCGCCGTCATAGGGGTTCGTCGTGATCATGTTGGTCTCGGTCATGCCGTAGCGCTCGAGGATCGAAAAGCCGGTCCGCTCCCGCCAGGCGTGGTGGGTCTCGGCGAGCAGCGGCGCCGAGCCCGAGACGAAGAGGCGCATATTGGCGCAAGTCTCGCGGCTAAGCCCCGGATGGTCGATAAGGCGGGTATAGAAGGTCGGCACCCCCATCATCGCCGTCGCATCCGGCATCGCCGCGATCGCCGCCTCCGGATCGAACCGGTTCATGTAGATCATCGTCGCCCCCGACAGAAGCGCGACATTGACCGCCACGAACAACCCGTGGGTATGAAAGACCGGCAGCGCGTGAATGAGCCTGTCCGCCGAGGTGAAGCGCCAGCAGTCGATCAGCGTCAGCGCGTTCGACGCGAGATTCTCGTGCGTCAGCATCGCCCCCTTCGAGCGGCCGGTGGTCCCCGAAGTGTAGAGGATCGCGGCCAGATCGCCGCTCGCGCGCGGGACCGTCTCGAACGCGGGGGGCGCGGCGGCGATTTTCCCGGCGAAGGTTCCATCGCGCGCGACGCCGAGGCTTTCGACCCGCTTCAGGCCGAGCTTGAGCGCGAGCGCTCGAACCGGCTCCAGCCAATCGGGCCGGCAGAGAATGAGCGCCGGCTCGGCGTCGCCGAGGAAATATTCGAGCTCGGCCAGAGTATAGGCGGTGTTCAACGGCAAGAGGACCGCGCCGGCGCGAAGGCAGGCCAGCGCGACCACGATCACGTCGGTCGATTTTTCGACCTGCGCCGCGACCCGGTCGCCGGGCGTGACCCCGAGCTCGACCAGCGCGTGAGCAGCCTGCGCCGAGCGCGCGAAAAGCTCGCCGTAGGTGAGCGCCGCGCCGTCGGCGGTCTCGAGCGCAACCTTCTCCGGGTGCGGCGCGCGCGCCGCCATGAGATCGAAGAGGTTGGCGGAATGCGATCGCGACACTTAGCCTCCTTCGACGCGAGCGGCCGGACCGCGCCATCATAGGCCCAGGCGGCGTTTGGGTGGAACGCTCTATTGCAGATCAATCGAGCCCGACATCACCGGCCTGCAGTCGCCGCCAATGAACGTCCGCGTAACGACGCCGTTCGTTTTTTCGGCGACCGCGCGCATCCGGCTCGGTCGCCCCAGATCAATGCCCTGTCCAATCTCGACTTCGAGCCGCAAGGATATTTCGGGCCGCAGATGGGCAAGCAGCCCGACCAGCGCGACATTCGCGCTGCCGGTCGCAGGGTCCTCGAAGACGCCATGCAGCGGCGCAAACATGCGTGTCTGAAAGTCAGCGCCCTCCTTGTCGTCCTCCACGTAGAGGTGAATTCCGGTCGCTTCGTCTCGCGGCAAATGCGCGAGGAAGACATCCATGCGCTGTTGGGCGCGCCGCAACGCGGCTCGATCGCGCACCTCGGCGATAACGAATGGCGCGCCGGAACTGGCCAGACATGGCGAACGCCGCCGCGTCTCGATATCCGCCGGATCAAGCGAGCACGCCGCAGCGATCGTTGCAACGTCGAAATCGCGAATGATGCGAAATTGTTGGGGCGCGGCCAAAGCCGCTCCCGTGACAAGGCTTCCCTTCGTGTCAATCGTCATTCGCACGAGTCCGGCGATTTCCTCGAAGACCATGTTCTCACGATCGAAGGCGTTGCCGCAGACCTTGTCCTGGCGCGCCAGAACAAATGCCGTACCCACATTTGGATGACCCGCGAACGGCATCTCGGCGCGAGGCGTAAAGATGCGTACGCGAGCCGTGTTCGTAGGATCGGCCGGAGGCGACACAAACGCTGTCTCGGCGAGATTGAATTCATTGGCGATGGCCTGCATTTGAGCGTCCGAAACGCCGCGCGCATCGGGAATCACCGCCAAAGGGTTGCCGCCGAACTGCCGATCGGTGAAGACGTCGACCGTTTGGAATTGCACTTTCATAAACGATGGGTCCTTGGACTGGTTGTCGGGATCGCGGCAATCCTTTAGGCCGCCTGGCCGACTCCTTTCAGGCTCGTAGCCGTAACGGCTCGCGCACTCAAGACGACTGCGCCGACGAGCGCGGCGAGCAGCCAAAACGCCACCGGAAGCCCCGCCGCTTTGGCGACAAAGCCGATCGCAGCCGGGCCGACAAGATTGCCGGCGTATCCGGCGGTCGTGATGGCCGCGACCGCAAGACCCGCCGGCATCACGCGCTGCGCGCCAGCGCCGCGGAACAGGACTGGCACGATGTTCGAAGCTCCGAGGCCAATCAGCAGAAAACCGCTCATGGCGACTGACGCGATCGGCGCCGATAGAACGAGGGCGAAGCCTCCGATCGTCGCGAGCCCACCCCAAAACAAAATCGCGCGATCACCGATCCGCGCCGAGACGAAATCGCCGCTAAACCGTCCCGCGGTCATGGCGATCGCGAAGATCGAGTAGCCGAGCCCTCCCCGCGCCTCGCTGACGAGCCCCTTACCGGTGACGAGCAAGGCGCTCCAGTCGAGAATCGCAGCTTCGACAAGGAACATCACCAAGGCCAGCGCCGCGAGCAAAAGGACGATCCCGCGTGGTGCGACGAACAGGGGCGTCTTCTCGGAACGCGAGGCGCGCAGCAAACGGGGAGCTGCGAAAGCCGTCGCAATCGTCATCAAGATGGACGCAAACAACGTGCTCGCAATTGGGGCGATGTTCAGCGAGATAAGAAAGGTAATCAGCGTCGCGCCGGCAAACCCGCCGACGCTGAACAGGGCGTGGAACCCTGACATGAGCGGCTGCATGGCGGCGCGCTCGACCTCGACCGCATGAATGTTCATCGCGACATCGAGGGAGCCGAGGGCCGCGCCAAATGCAAAGAGCGTCACCCCGAGGGCGAGCGGCGATCCGACAACGACCAGCAACGGCAGCAGGATGGCAAGACCGAACCCGCCTGCGATGATGACGGGTCTGCTTCCGTACCGCGCGTTGATGACGCCGGCCAGGACCATGGCGACAACGGACCCGACGCCGAGGCAGAGCAGCAACAGTCCCAACGCGCCATCGTCGACTTGAAGCCTTTCTTTGGCGAAAGGAACAAGCGGCGCCCAGCAGGCGACGCCAAAGCCGGCCACCAGAAAGGCGAGCCGGGTTGCAAGCCGCGTTTCCGGCCTGTTTGCTGTCAACAAGGCTGAAACTCCCGGTAGGGTTGTCCCGCTCTGAAGCTCATGCGGGCTGGTCGGCCATCAGGATCTCGCAGCCGGCCGCGGCCAGTTTGTCGAGTTCGTCCGAAGCGGCGTCGTGCTCGACGACGAAGGTATCGATCTCCTTCAGTTCGGCGACGCGATGGGGCGCCCGCTCGGCGAATTTATCGCGGGTAGCGAGGACGACGCAGTTCCTGCTCGCCGCCAACAGGGCGCGCTTGAAAGTGGCGTCGGAAAGGTCATGGGCGCTGACGCCGGTCGTGGAGGAAACCGCGCAGGCGCCAAGCACACCGAGATCGATGTTCATCTGCATAAGGCTCAGCGTCGCTGGCGCGTCAACGCAGCCGCCAACGCCGTAGCTGACCGCACCGCCAACCATGATGAGGCGGACGTCCGAGCGCCGCAGGGCGGCGGCGGCGATATCGATTGAATTCGTCGCGATCGTCAGTTCGAAGTCCTCGGGCAGGCAGGAGACGAGCGCCAGATTGGTGCTGCCGCTGTCGAGGAACACGAACTGTCCCGGCTTTACGAGCGAAGCCGCCTTGCGAGCGAGGGCTTCTTTGCGATCGCGAGCTTCTTCAATGCGCGCCGCCATCGGCGCCGTCGCCTTCGACAGCGGCAGCGCGCCGCCATAAACTCGCCGACATCGACCCTCCGCCGCAAGAGCGCGCAGATCTCGACGGATGGCGTCCTCCGACACCTCGAACTCCAGCGCGAGCGCCGCGGCCACGACCGATCGGCCTTGCGCTAGACGCTCGAGGATGACATCTCGCCGGGCGAATGGGGATTCGAGCGTCATACGGATATCGTGCATAAACAAGAACGATCATGCACATAAATATGCACGATCACGAAGTCAACCCAACAAATGCATGCAAGAGCGCCCCGGCCGCCGCGCTCGCGAATGCTTGTTACGCGCCCCCGACGGCGCCAAAAAGCGAGTGCGACTCTGCAGACAGGTTGACGCGCGTAAACTTCAAACTCCCCTCCCGACCGCTTGATTTCCCGAGCGATCCGCCGTCAAAAGCGCTTTGACGCGCCAAACGCGGCTGGGCGAAAGCGGGGACATGGCGGCGAACGAGAAGGCTCTGCGCAAATCGATCATCGCCCACGGCGCACGCCTCGTCGCCGCCGGGCTAGGCGCAGCTGCGGGCGGCGACATTTCCGCCCGCTTCGACGATGCGCTCCTCATCACCCCGAGCGGCGCGAGCTATGCCAGCCTTCGGCCGGCGATGATCGCGCGCATGCCGCTGGTCGGCGAATACGGCTCCTGGAAAGGACCGGTGAAGCCGTCCGGAGAATGGCGCATTCACCTCGACATCGCCCGCGCCCGCCCCGATATCGGCGCGATCGTGCGCTTCCAGTCGCCCTATGCGACAGCGCTGGCGATGGCGCGCAAGGATATCCCCGCCGCTCATACGATGATCGCGCTCTTCGGCGGTCCGATCGTGCGCTGCGCCAAATACGCCCCAGCCGGCACGACGGAGCTCGCTGGCCTGACCCTCGAAGCGCTGGACAAGAGCCATGCGGTCCTGCTCAGCAACTATTGCGCGCTGACGACCGGCGCAACGCTCGAGGCCGCGCTCGCACGCGCGCGCGAGCTCGAAACGCTCGCCAGGCTCTATGCGATCGCGCTTTCAGTCGGCCGGCCGGCCATTCTGTCAGATGAGGAAGTCGCGCGCATCGCCGAGCGTCTCAAGGCCAACGGCTCCGGCATCGAGGCGCAAATCGCGCGGCCGGTTAAAGCGCGCGCGAAGGCCAAGTCAAGGACGAAAGCGAAAGCGCCCGCCAAGCGCAAGCGCATCGCCCGCAAGCGCGGCTCCAAGTAGAAGCGCCCGCGCCGCAAAGCGCTCCGCCCGCAGCCTTTCCCTGGCGATCAATGGCCGAACGGCGGCCGGACGCGTCGCGCCAAATATCTTGGCTAGTCTTGGTCGCTTGACATGATAACGTGATCACATCAGTAGCGCTTTGCAATGTACTTCGCCGCTGTGGGGCAATGCGATGCAACGTCTGGTTTTCTTCGCTTGCGCGTCGATCATATGTCTAGTGGGCGAGGCTGAGGCGCAGCAGTTCGGTCTGCCGGGCATTGCGACCGATCTATCATTCGTCAAGCAGCAGGCGGAGAAAACTCTGAAATCGCTCGGCTCCCCTACGTCCGGATATCCCGTCTTGGGAGGCGACAGCGGAATCTGGACGACTGCCAGCCCTTCGAGCGGAAGCCAGGGGTGGGCGAGCGGGTTTTTCCCGGGAGAACTTTGGCTTTTGTACCAGGCGACAGGGTCGAAGTATTGGCTCGGGGAGGCGCGGCAATGGACCGCCCCGCTGGCCTCGCAGGCCTCAGCCGCCCGGGTAGACCCCACCGACATTGGCTTCATCATCGGGACGAGTTTTGGCAACGGATACCGGCTGACGGGAGATGTGCGCTACAAGCCGGCGCTTCTGACCGCGGGCAGATCGTTGGCGTCGTTCTACAATTCAAATGTCGGGGCCGTTCGCTCCTTTACCTTCGGTACGTGGCAGTTTCCCGTGATCATCGACAGCATGATGACCCTTGGGCCGTTGCAGTGGGGGGCGGTGAATGGCGGCAGCTCCAGGTGGGCGACGGATGCGACGCGACACGCTCGGACCGTCGAAGCCGACTTTGTTCGCACGAACGGCAGCACATTTGAACTCGACAATTTCGACCCGACGACCGGGACGCTCTTGAGCCAGGGGACATTCGCCGGGTATTCCAACAGCTCGACTTGGGCGCGCGGGCAGGCTTGGGCGTTGTATGGATTCGTGCAGGCCTATCAGACCTCGGATAAGCCAGCGTTCCTGACCGCGGCGGAAGACGTCGCGAACTATTTCGTCGAGAATTTGCCCGCGGACGATATCCCTTATTGGGACTTCAACGCACCGGTGACGTCAAACACTCCCGTCGACACCTCCGCGGCGGCGATCGCGGCGGACGGGCTTGTCATGCTGAGTACGGTTGCGGGAACAAGCGCCCTTAAGAAGTCCTACCTCAGCGACGCCGAGAACATCCTGGGGTCGCTCAGCAGCAGCTACCTTGGGCCGGCGTCTGGCGAGTTGGTGCTGAATGATGGCTACACCGCCACCTCGACCGGGGTGAATACCGCACTGATCTACGGCGACTACTATTTCACTGAGGCGTTGCTGCGATTGCAAGACGTGCTCGACGGGAAGCCGGATTGGGAGATGTATACCCCGGGGAGCGACGCGTTGATCGCGTGGAATGACCCGTTGCTCGTCCCCGAACCTTCGACCTGGGCGATGATGTTGCTCGGCTTTGCGGGGATGGGATTGGGTGGGTACAGTCGCTTCAGGAAGCATCGGCTCGCTGCCTGATCCGTCCAAGACGCTGCTCGCCTATTCAACCGCGCGGGACATCGCGGGTCCTTTAGGAGAGAACGACCCCCAGCGCTTTGAGAATGGGCGCGCGCCTCTCAGCGAATTCTTCCGCTTCCTTCGACAGCTCCGCTATATTCTCGTCGGGGGTCTCCAGCACCTTTCCCTCCTTCATCACGCGCTCGCCTTGCGCCGCGAGCGTGTCCCACACGAATTTCGCTTGTTCGCTCGGCGTCTTTTTTCCCGTGTGCGCGGCGAGCAGAAAGAGCTGCTGCTGCCGGTTGACGGGGACGCCCCCGCCGGTCACGGGCGAAGCGAGAAACATGAAATTGTCGCTGCCGCGCGCCCGTTCGCAGAGGTGGCGGTTCAACGCGGCGCAGCGCGCTTGCGCCTGCCTTGAGGGTTGCTGGGCCGGGTGCAGGCGCCCCGCGCCCGTGAGCACACGCGCCGCCTCGACCAAGTTCACGAGCGGCGCAGAGGCGAGCGTGGGATGACGCTGAGCGATTTGGCCGAGGGTCTTCGGCGCAAAACCCTCGTCCGCGAAGCTCTCGATTAGAGGCCGGTAGAGTTGCTCGTCCAGTGTCGCTTCTCCGAGGGAGCCGACGATCTTCATCGGTATATCGCCGGGGGGAGTGAGCAGCACGAAGGGTTGTTGACGGAAGGTTTCCGTCTGCTCCAGGGGAGAAAGCCGGCGCGATCCCTTGACGAAAATGTCGCGGCGGAACTGCTGATTGACCAAATAGTCGCGCACGGATTGGCGCAGTATCGGGTGGCCGATGCCGGACAGCAATTTTTGCCCCGCGTCGGACAGATTGACCGCCTCCACATGATCGAGAAGGTGCGCCGATCCGACGAAGCTGAGCTTGGCGTCCTCGAGAACCCGCGCCATGTCGGAGAACGTGATCTGCCGCCAGTCCTCGGTGAAGTACTCGTGGACCAGGTAGTTACGGCTCAGCGCCGAAAGCGCCTTCAGCCGTTCCCCGACCGCGGGGTTGGCGCGGAAATAGAGCGCGCCGGAGTCGATCACCTGCTGCGCGAACGCGACCGCGCCGTCGACCTTGGCGACCACGCCCGCGGCCTCTGCGGCGAGGTCGGCATGAAGCTTCATCAGGTGGCGCAACGGCATCGCCGGCGCCCATCCCGGCAAGCAATTGTAGCTCACAAAGACGAGGCCGCCGACCTTGAGCTTGCGGCGGATGATCTCGACGACGACTCGGCTGTTCTCCTCCGAAATCCAGGTCCAAATGCCGTGCAGCCCGATGATGTCGAAGTCGGGCAAGTCGGGGCGCGCGGCGAGCTCGGCGAACGAGGCGTCGAGCAGCGTCGCGCTCGAGCCCGACGCTTCGGCAAGCTCCCGCGCGTGCGCGGCCTGGCTCGGATTGAAGTCGGTTCCCCAAAAGTCCCCGTCGTTTGCGGCGGCATGAATGTTGATCGATACGCCTTGGCCGAAGCCGAGCTCCAGATATCTGAGCGGCTCGGTTTTCGCGGTCGCAATTCCGGCGCTGAGGCAGGCGAGTCGCAAAAAGGTCGGGCAGAGCTCGCGGTAATAGCCGTAGGTGTACTCAATCTCGGTCGGATAGCCGGCCGTCCAGGTCGTTGATTTTGTCACCGCGCTCACCCTTGTTTGTTGTGGGGACGAATACCGACCCACCGCCGGCGGACCTAAGCGAGCATGAAGATCAAGTTCGGTTCAGGCGAAGTCGAAGCCGAAGCCTGAAAATAAAAAATTCAAAACAGATGCTTATACCGCATGTGGTTCATCCGCCACGTGTCCAGATCGATTGAGACGGGCCGCTGGCATTGGAGCCGCGCCCATGCGTCGAGATAGCGGGCCGGCACGCTATCGGGCATTACGGTGGCATTACGGTGGCATTACGGGTGCATTACGGTGACACATGCATATTTCCCTGTCGGGATCATAAGCGCACTTGTGCGTGTGTCATGTCTGGACGGCGCCCCTTGTCAAGGGTTTCGTTGAAGTTGCTGAGAACGTCTTGAGGGCCAGCGGAGCGACCGCTTCCGCATCAACAGGCCGAAGACATGACCGCGCCCTAACCTTCTTCCTTCACGCCGCGATCGGCCGATCGTCGTATTGGCCGCCCCTCGTCAGCAGGACGAAGACGATGCGTGCGACCTTGTTGGCGAGCGCGACCGCGGTCAGTTTGAACTTGTACTTGACCGTCTTGCGCTCGAGCATCCCGCTCGCCCAGCGGCGCATCGCGTCGTTATGCCCGTTGCGATGGCTAAGCGTCGCGCAGGCGCCCACCACCAGGAGCTTGCGCAGGTAGCGATCGCCCATCTTGGTGATCCGCCCGAGGCGCTCCTTGCCGCCGGTCGAGCTCTGGCGCGGGGTCAGGCCGAGGAAGGCTGAGAACTCGCGCCCCGATGCGAAGGCGCTCGCGTCTTGCACCGTGGCGAGGATCGCCGAGGCGGTGACCGCGCCGACGCCGGGAATGGTCATCAACCGCCTGGCCGTCTCATCGGCCTTGACCAAGGCTTCGAGCTCCTGGTCGATGGCTCCAATCGCTTCGTCGAGCGCCTCGATCTGATCGGCGAGCGGTAATACGGTGACACTTACATATTTCCCTATAAGCATTAAAAATAGCAAATATGCATGTGTCACCGTTTTCCCGGCCGCCCCGCCGCCTCGCAGATCGCCGCCGCGTCGGCCGCGTCGTTCTTGTTGCGCCTCACATAGGGCTTCACATGCGCCGGCGGGATCAGCCTGACCTCGAAGCCGAGCGCCATCAACTGGCGCGCCCAATGATGCGCCGACGAGCACGCCTCCATCGCCACCAGGCAACGCGGAAGCCGCTCGAAAAACTTGAGCAGCGCCCGCCGCTTCACCGGACGCGCGACAACCATCTCGCCCTTGGCGTCGGCGGCGTGAACCTGAAACACATTCTTCGCCAGATCGAGGCCGACGCGCGTGACAGACGACCAGCACCCCATCACTGTATTCCCCGTATTCCTCCCGTATTCCTCCCGTATTCCTCGTATTCCCGTAATCCGTAATCTCCGTAATCCCCCGTAATCCCCCCTCCAGGCGGCGGGCCTGAGTTAAATACTGCGGCGAGCAGGGACGGCTGTTCGCCTCCCCCTTTCTGTTCGTTGACCCTGCGTCACCGCGAGTGCATGGTCGCTGAACTCGGTTGCGTACAAATCGACCTCGGTGCTCGATTTGTACACAAAGAGAAAACTCTTGCTGCCGTAGCGCCAACGCTCGCGTCACCGCTTGACGGGCATCAAACTACTGGTCAGATCTGACGATGCGCGCGAATTCTACTGTTACGTGATAGGGAAGTACTTATGAGCACGACGACGCAAACACACCCCGGGCCCGCTGACCCACGCACGATCGACCCTGACGCGGCGCCGCACGCCCTGTTGGGCGCCGGCGCACCCGCTTATAAGCATGTGAAGTGCTACAAGGGGATGAACAAGGATCTCATTGGGTATCTGAGCACCCGCGGAAGTCAGACTGTCGCACTCGGGACATTTGTTGACGGTGGTTATGACCCCAATTACCCTGTTGCCAACGTCCGTTGGGACTCATGGGGTGACGCGGATTATCTGTCCAAAGAAACATCCCCAAGGAATTGCTATTTGGGGTATAGCGACTCGGATTACGCCTGTTGGGCGCTGTATCAAGTCCGAAATATGGGGTATTTCACCAACGTTATTTACAACCCGGACCACACCATCTCGCCAGGGATCTATCCCCACCGGTTTCTGGCCGGCCATACCGCTTGTACGGCATTGATTGGGTGTGGTGGGCGCCGAAAGGCAATGCTGACATTTTGGTGTGTGAGTTTGTAGACTAAGGCCTGTTGACATTGAGACTTAGGCGCAAGCGCCGGGCAAGGGCGTTTTGATTTAAGGCCTCCAAAATGGAGGCTGCCTTGGACCGTCTGATTCTGAGCGATGACCAATGGGAACGCGTTGCGCCCCATCTTCCTGGCAAGGTCGGGCATTACGCGGGCATTACGGGCATTACGGTGGGCATTACGGCATTACGGTGACACATGCATATTTCCCTGTCGGCATTACGGTGACACATGCATATTTCCCTGTCGGATCATAAGTGCACTTGTGCATGTGTCACCGTAATTCCGTAATTCCCGTAATTCCGTAATTCGCGCGTGGATGGCCGGGGACAATCCCCGGATCAAGTCCGGGGACGGCCAAGACGCCATGAGAGCCGTCTCCGAATCCCTCACCGCCAATGGCTGACCCGACAAGCAACGATTTTGCTTTCTGATTCTCCGATTTTATGTTAGTATCGGTTTCCGGCGCGGCCTCGAGGCGCGGCCTAAAACGAGACAGGCATGGACTATGGCGCCCCAGTCAAAGCAAGTCGCGCCAAGCGCCCGCAGCGCCCGCCAAACGCCGGGGAAAGGAGCAGAGAAATTTTTTTTGGCCCAGGGGTCAGCATAACCCGCTGAAAAGCCCGGATTCCGCCAAGGAAATCCAAGGAAATACGAGAGTTTTCTTTGATTATCTTGCCCAAGCTTGGCTCTGGCTTGGCTTGATTTTGAAGAATTTGGATTTGCCTTGGAAAAATCTCCAAGTCATCCATAAGCAAAGCGTTCAAATTGGTCGATCAACACCCGCTATATGTTTTCTGTTTCACGTGAAACACCCTTGCCGCGCAGCTTGTGAGACGGGCGCCGCGAGGCAGCGCCCGGCGCGCCGCGCTGCTCCGCCCCCAGCGTCTCGCTGACGATCAGAAGCTGCACGACGGTCGAGGCGGCGATCACCGCGGGGTCCTTGGATTTCGAGGCCCGGCGTCCCGATCGGGCAGACGAGACCGGCGAGCGAGCCCTGCGAAAGTCCTGCCGCGCGCATCTGGCTCAGGAACCGCGCCCGCTTCGTCGAAGAGCCGATCAGCCCGACGAAGCCGAAGCGCTCGGCCCCGAGGGCCGCGGCGACGATCTCGAGGTCGAGCGCATGGGAATGCGTCATCACGACGATCAGCGCGCCGTCGGGCGCGCCGGCGAGCTCGGCGGACAAGACGAACGGAACCAGGTGCACCAGATAACACGG
>CAVVNR010000015.1:0-326744 GCA_963749715.1 uncultured Alphaproteobacteria bacterium | reverse complement strand
CGCTCAACAACATATTGCTCGCGGCCATCTGGCGTCAAAACACGTACGGATAGAGATAGTAGATGATGATCCGCTCGACCAGCATCACCGCCAACAATAGGATGATCGGCGAAATGTCGATGCCGCCCGTGTTGGGCAGAAAGTAACGGATCGGGCGCAAGAACGGCTCGCTCAATGCGAGGAACAGGTTCCAGACCGAACGCACAAAATCGTTGCGGATGTTGACGACGCCAAACGCGATCAGCCAGGAGAGCACCGCGCCGGCGACGATCACCAGCTTGTAGAGATCGAGGGCGTAGATCACGATGTCGAGGATCGCGCGCATGAATTCTTCCTTAAGTTTCGAGGCCCCCGCCGTTGCAGCGGAGCCAACTCGATCCTCCATGCCGACGCCGTTGACACGGCTTGGACGCGCACGTAAACACCCGCGCGACGGGGCTGTAGCTCAGATGGGAGAGCGCTGCGTTCGCACCGCAGAGGTCAGGGGTTCGATCCCCCTCAGCTCCACCAGGGAAGTCCGCTGTCCGACCCGGACAGATAGGTGACACTCCCTACCTAAGAGTCTATCCGGAAACATCCCACGCTGGATTGCATAGCTTTCTCAACATGAGGCGGATCGAGGCGAGGCGCAGGAAGGCGAGCGCTTTCTGATTGAAGTTCTCCCAGTCGCGCGCGAGCCTGCGGCATCTTCCGAGCCAGGCGAAGGTGCGCTCGACGATCCGCGCTTGGCAACACGACGAATTTTCTGGCCGTGTCGGAGCGTTTCACGATCTCGACGTTCACCCGCGACAAGACCTTCTTCAACCCGCGCCGAATGTCGGCCCCTGATAACCGCCGTCGGCATAGAGCTTCAGCAGAATGGAAACATGCCGAACAGCGTCGCCGTCAACAGCGCGCCGCCGTCGCGGTCCTGAACGTCGGCGGCGTGCACGATGGCGTGCATCAGCAAGCCTTGCGCGTCGACGAGGATGTGACGTTTCTTGCCCTTGATCTTCTTGCCGGCGTCGTAGCCCGGCGGATCGTGAGGCCCCCTTTTTCAGCGCTCCTGACGCTCTGGCTGTCAATGATGGCGGCGGTGGGACTGGCCTGGCGCGAGGCTTGCTCGCGACACTTCGCGTAGAGCGTTTCATGGATGCGATCGAGCGTGCCGTCCAGCCCCACAGGTCGAAATAATCGTAGACCGTGCTCTTGGGCGGAAGGTCCTTCGAATCGCGGCCCACTGGCAACCTGTGCTCAAAACATACATCAGCCCGTTGACGACCTCGCGCATGACCACCGTGCGCTTGCCGCCGCCGCGTTTGCCCGGCGGAATCAACGGTTCGACATGCTTCCATTCCTCGTCCGTCAGATCGCTTGGATAGCGAAGCTTGCTGCGGTCGTAGCGACCGCGATTTTCCGTCGTCCACATCAGCCACCCCCAGAGAATCAGATCACCACCCTTGAATCACAATCGATTCCAATGATTGAAGAACTCGTCGGATAGGCTCTTAGACATGGGTGACAACCTCGGGCCGAACGGGTTGTCGAGGGGTTGCAGGGTTTTCTGCTCCAGATCGATGAAGCCGAGATCGTAACTCATAAAGCTGACGAGCCAAATATCCTCGTCGACTTCCTTGATTCCGAGGCGCTGGCCGGCGAGGACGGTTGAGATGTTGATGCGTCTTCGGTGCATGCAGATTCGACCGCAGGCGGTGACGAGGACGTCGCGATCATGGAGGGGATATGTGAGTTCGGGCAACCCCGTCGTAGGGTCGGGGCGAGGCGCGTAATGTTCGGCGGGGGTCTTCATGGCGAGGGCTTCGTGGGGCCTTTCGGCGTTGAACTCCCTGACGAAGTCATCGAATTTGGCCTGCTGCTGCAAGGCGTTCATGCCGGGCGGGCGGGTCGCTTCCTTCTTCAGGGTCAGATGCATGCGCTCGTGGCGGCCGTTTTGCTGGGGATGGCCGGGCTTGATGCGCTCGATGGCGATGCCCAGCCGCAGCCACCAAACGGAGAGCTTGGAGAGGTTAAAGAGGCCGTTGGGACTTGCGAAGGGCACGCCATTGTCGGAGCGAATGGCCAACGGCAAGCCTCGCTGGCGAAAGAGCTGTTCGAAGGCGGTGATGGCGGGATCTTCGCGCGTGGATTCGAGCGCTTCGCAGAGCAGCAGAAATCGCGAGGCGTGGTCGGTCACGGTAAGGGGATAGCAATAGCGTCCATCGCCGAGCTTGAACTCGCCCTTGAAGTCGGCGCACCAAAGCGCGTTGGGGGCGCTGGCTTCGGACAGGGACGTCCCCGTGCATGCCTGGCGGGAGGTGTCACCCATGTGTCCGGTCACCTATGTCTCGGGCCGCTCAGCCGGTCCTCCCCTAACTGGCCCGCTACCCACAATCGAAATCTCCTGCAAAATTCACCTGCTCTTGAGACGGTTTACGAGCCGTTCGGCGGACCGGCAAAAGGGCAAATCGCATTTCATCTCGTAGGCTTCCCAGCGATCCAATGGCTCGTGGTGCTTGCGCCAGTGCATCGGAATCCGCCTTGGTCGTGGTGGTTCCCATTATTCCCCTTTTCGGCCCATTCTCGGCGACACCGCCAAGCCCAGGAACACCATCACCGCCAGGTTGAACCGGACCACATCCTGGTCGTCCAACCGCCCGATCCGCTCGCCGACCTTGGACTTCGGGAGGGTGGTGATTTTGTCCACCATCAGCCGGGAGGAGGAAACCAGCCCGTTGCGCGCGTTCGGCTCAACGGGAAGCCGAAACAGGGGGGCCTCGGCCGGGTCCGTGGTGAAGGAGCAGATCGTAATCGAGTCCGTCGCGTCGAAGGCATCCCGATCCCAGCTTTGTTCCGAGTTCCCCGGAGAGCGCGCGTTGTCGGAACGACGGCTCGCGGGCGCTTATGCGACGCATCGTTTGGCGCCCGGCCCAGAGGTGGACGGGCCGGGCGCTTGTCGAATACTTAGAATTTGAACTCATTGACGTTCTGAGGCGTCACGATCTTCGCCGGTCCGAGAACGACCTCGCCGTCCTTGCCGACCACATAGTCGCCAAGCCGGCCGGCGGTGAACTTCTCGCCTTCCTTGCCCGTGATCTTGCACATCGCCACCTGCTGGGCGACCTGATAGGTCAGATAGCCAAGGTCGGTGACGTTCCACCAAATGTCCTGGGCCTCGCCGGCAAGAATGTACTTCTTCATCAGCGTCGCCGGGGCCAGTCCGGTGAGCTTCACTTTGCTCAACGCGCCAGCCTGCTCGAGGGCGCGCGCCGCCGCGGGAAGGCCAATGCCGGCCGGCACAATGATGCCCTTGAGGTTCGGGAACGCCTGCACCAGGGCCAGCGCCTGCTGCTGGTTCACCTGCTCGCTCTCCTCGCCGTAGGCGACCTGGACGAGTTTCATTTTGGCGAATTTCGGATCGCTCGCCATCTTGGCCTTCATGAAGTCGATCCAGGCGTTCTGGTTGGTCGCCGTGGCGGTCGAGGACAGGATTGCGAATTCGCCTTCGCCGCCAATCAGGTCGTGCATGGAGATCAGCATCATTTCGGCGAGGCTTTCGCCCTTCACCTGATTGACGAAGATTTGCCGCGCGTCGGTGGCGACTCCGAAGTTGTATGAAATGACGCGAATGCCTTCTTTCGCGGCGCGCTTGAGCGCGGGGGCTACAGCGTTCGCATCATTGCCGGCAATGGCGATCACCCCGACCTTCTGGGCGACAAAGTTGTTGATGAACTCGATCTGCGCTTCCGCGGTGGCCTGCGACGGCGCCGCCTGGATGACGCTGCCGCCAATCTCTTTCGCCGCCTCTTCGGCGCCGCCCTTGGCGACCTGGAAGTAGGGGTCGGTGTCGAGCTTCGGCAGCAAGCCGACGGCCACCGGCTTTGTGGCGCATTCCTGCGCTGCCGCCGGAAGCGCAAGATTGATGCTTCCGAGGGCGGCGGAGAGCAGCGCAAGCTTCAGATGTTTCATAAGTCATTCCTCCGATGAAGGTTGTTACGAGGGGATTGTTGCGGGCCCTCGGATTTCACCCGCTCGCCTTGACTGGCGCGCCGATATTCTGGAGCCACGAGACAAGGAAACCTGTTGAGTTGCTGACGAGCAGCGAACCGATCAGCAGGAGCCCAATGACCAATCCCTGCGCGTCGCCGCCGATTTGGCTGATCCCGAGGATGTTGCGCAGCGTCGCAATCAGAACGAGCGCCCACAACACCCCGGTGAGCTTACCCTTGCCGCCCCAGACGCTGACTCCGCCGAGCAAGACCATCGTGATGACGTCGAGTTCCATGCCGAGCGCGTTGTTGGCTCGCGCGTTGGCGAGGCGCGCCGTGTAAACGATTCCAGCGATGGCGCACACCATCCCGGAGATCACGAACAGGCGGAAGCGCACGCGTTTGACGTCGATGCCGGAATAGAGCGCCGCGGCAGGATTGCCGCCGATAGCGTAGACGCGCCGGCCAAAAGGCATGCGTTGCAGCGCAGCCGCGAAGATGGGCGCCAAGATCAGGAACGGGACGATAACCCAGGGAACGCGCGTGCCCGCAATGTCGTCGATGCCGAAGTCAGTGAGGCTCGCCGGAAAAACGTTGACCGAGCCGGAGCCGAGAAGGATGTAGCCGATGCCCCTGTACATCGCCATCGTGCCAAGCGTGACCACTAGCGAGGGCAGACCGAGGAAAGCGACCATCGTTCCGTTGAACGCGCCGAGCAAGCCGCCGATCGCGATCACCAGCGGGATCGCCGCCAGGATAGGAACGCTAGCGTTCAGAAGGATGCCGAGCACGACGCTGGTCAGCGCCAAGGTCGAGGCGACCGAAAGATCGATCTCGCGGGCGACGATCAGCAGAACCATCGGCAGCGCCAGCAACGCCTTTTCGGCCACCCCCGCCGTCAGTTGCGAGAGATTGAAGGCGGTGAAGAAGTTCGGCACGAAGAGGACGCCGTAGCCGAAGACGCCGATCGTCAGCGCCGCGAGCAACAAGCTCCAGGGATCGAACACTGCGGAAACCCTGCGCATGGAGGCGGCAATCATCAGCGTATCCTCCGGGAGGATGCCGCAGCCGTTGTGCGACGCGAGACGAGCGAGTTGATACCGATGGCCACAAGGATCACGAGGCCGTAGACGCCCTGCAGCCAAAGCGGATCGACTTGCACCAGGGTCAGTCCGTTACGGATCACCAGCAGCGTCAGCGCGCCGAAGGCGATGCCCAGGATGGCGCCAGCTCCACCGCGAATTGCGACGCCTCCGACCACAGCGGCGGCGATGACCGTCAGTTCATACCCATAGGCGACACGCGCATCGATAGTGGCGTACCGCGACGCCCAAAGCGCTCCGGCAAATCCGGCCAGCAATCCCGCAAGCGAGAAGGCCAGCAGGACCAAGCGTCTCGATGGTATGCCAATCAGCTCAGCGCCGCTCGGATTCGAGCCTATGGCGAAGAATTCACGGCCAGTGGCGGTGCGACGGAGCAGGATAGCGGCGCCGATCATGATCGCGACCGCGATGATGATCATCAACGGCGCCCCGAGGAAACGGGCGCTGGTCAGATCGAGCCACGCCTGCGGCACCTGATCGGCGCTAATCTGCCTGCCGCCGGTCCAGAGGCTGTCAATGCCGCGAAACACCGACATCGTGCCCAGCGTCACGACGATCGCCGGGACTCTGCCATATGTGACGATCGCGCCGTTGAACATCCCACACGCAAGACCCAGAGCGCATCCGGCCAGAATGCCCGCGGCGATGCCGATCGATGGATTCCCCGTCATCACCAGGGCCGAACCGTAAGCGGAAAGTCCGATCACGGAGGCGACGGACAGATCAATGTTGCGGGTCACGAGCACCAGCATCTGCGCCAGCGCCGCGATCATCAGGAGCGAGGCATCCATCGCCAGGGAGGTGAGGTTCACGGCGCTGAAGATCAGTGGATTGATGAAGGCGACCGGGATGACGACCGCCAACATGGCGGCGACGAGACCCATCTCGCGTTTGGCGAGAAACGCGGCCCAGCCGGGACGCCACGCCGGTTGGGCGGCTGGGGCAGTCCCCGTTGAGTCGTCCCGCGCCAAGCCGAGCGCCGGCTCGCCCGGCTCGCTGTCGGTCGCCGCCCGCAGGACTTTTTCCTGCGTCGCCTGGCCGCGGCTGAACTCGGCCGTCTGACGGCCTTCACGCAACACCACGATGCGATCGCACATGCCGAGAAGTTCCGGCATCTCCGACGAGATCAGGATGATCGCCATGCCTTGTTTGGCGAGATCGACGATCATCGCATGAACTTCGGCCTTCGACTGCACGTCGATGCCCTGGGTTGGTTCGTCGAGGATGAGGAGTTGGGGGTCGGTCGCCAGCCATTTCGCCAGCACGACCTTCTGCTGGTTTCCGCCGGAAAGAGTGCTGATTGGCTGATCGTAGCTGCTGAAGCGCAGGTGCAGCCGGTCGAGATGCGGCGCCACGCGGTCGAGCACCTTTCGCCGGCTTGAGAAGCCAGCCCTGGTGGTGCTGTCGAGCATGGTCAGCGCCGCGTTGTCGATGATCGAGAAGTCCATCACAAGACTCTGCCCGAGCCTGTCCTCGGAGACATAAGCGACCCCAGCCGCCATCGCGGCGCTGGCGCTGGCGAAGCGCATCTCGCTGCCGTTCATGCGGATGCTGCCCGAAGTCGGTTGATTGACGCCAAACAGGATCCGGGCGATTTCGGTGCGGCCGCACCCGACGAGGCCGCCGAGGCCAAGGATCTCGCCCTTGCGCACCGAAAGGTCGATACCCTCAAATTCGCCAGTGCGAACGAGGCGCTTTGTTTCGAGCACGATGTCGCCGGGAGTCGCCTCATTCCTGGGGTAGAGGGCGGAGAGTTCGCGCCCGACCATCATCTGGACGGCCCTGTCGCGGGATAGGCTGTCCCTGCTTTCGACCCCGATGAGCGCGCCGTCGCGCAGCACCGCGATCCGGTCTGAGATTGTGAAAATCTCGTCCATGCGGTGGCCGACGAACATCATCGCCACTCCGCGCTGCTTGAGATCGCTCACAACCTGAAACAGCCGCACCACTTCGCGCTGCGAGAGCGCTGCGGTCGGCTCGTCCATGATCAGCACGCGAGCGTTCTGCGACAGTGCGCGGGCGATTTCCACGAGCTGCTGCTCGGAGGTGCGGAGCACCCCAAGTCGCGCGTCCGGATCGATGCGGAGACCAACTGAAGCGAGAAGAGACGCTGTTTCCTCTCGCATGGCGGCGCGATTGATGGCGCCCGACCGCAGCTGCGGCATATGGCCCATGTAGACGTTCTCGGCGATCGAGAGATCGGGAAAAAGACCGGGGTGCTGGTGCATCACCGCAATGCCGGAACGCTGCGCGTCAAGCGGAGAGCCGAATACGGCGGGCCGATCGTCCAGCACCACATGGCCTAGCGTCGGCCGATAGACGCCGGCAAACATTTTGACGCAGGTGCTCTTGCCGGCGCCATTCTCGCCGAGCAGCGCGAGAACCTCGCCGGAACGCAAGTCGAAGGTCGCATTTCTGAGCGCGAGCGTGCCCCCAAAGGCCTTGGTGACCTCCTTGAGGCCAATCACCCTATCTCCGACCGCCATGGGAGCCACTTCGACCGATGGTGTTCTAACCAACATCTCCGTACCGTTTCTTTGATTAAATTAAGCAATTTAATAATTAGAATGCTGGACGCTGTCAAGGCCTGATTCGCGAACTCGTGGCCGGTTCCTTTGGTCAGCGGCTGCGATCACACGGCAAAATTGGCCGATTGTACGGGGCGCGAGTTCGTGATACTGCCAAAGAAGACTCCTGTGATCTTGCTAAATTAATTAAGACGCTTTATTAATAGCCTGAAGGGCGGTTGGGGTCGGCATCTCCCAACTCCGGCCCTGCCGGCGGGTTTCGGAGCAAACGATGGTCGACGACACGACAAAGCAACTTGGCCGGCGACTGCTTCAAACGAGGCGTTTGTTCAGGTGAGCGCCAATGTATCGTTGCCCTCCGGAAAGGGCACCAACTCGGTTCAGGTGCGCCATTACAATGAGCGGGTCGTGCTCGATGCATTCCGCAGGCTCGGCCAGGCGTCGAAGGCCGATGTATCGCGATTTGCACGTTTGACGCCGCCAGCCGTCGCCGGAATCGTCGATGCGCTGGTTGAGGCAGGCTATCTGGAACCGAAAGGAAAGAGGTTTGGCCAAAAGGGTCAGCCTTCGGTCATGTATGGCATTGCGCCGGAGGGCGCCTTCTCGATTGGCCTGCATTTGGGGCGGCGAGCGCTCGACGCCGTCCTGGTCGAATTCTCCGGGACCGTCCGCACATCCGACTCTCACGAATACGAGTATCCGGAGCCCGAGCTTGTTCGCCGCATCGGTGGCGGGGTGATCGCACGAATGCGCAAGGGGCTAGGAGAGCAAGCGGCCCGCCTCATAGGCATTGGCGTCGCGGCGCCCTACTTTCTCGCCGGATGGGAGCACGAGCTTGGGTTCCCTCCGGAAGTCAGTGCTCGCTGGCGCGAGGTCGATCTGCCGACCTTCTTCGCCGAGGCCAACGGGCTGCCGATCTTCGTCGAAAATGATGCTTCGGCGGCAGCGGCGGCGGAACTGGTGTTCGGTGCGGGGACCCGCTATCGCGACTTCATTCACCTTTCGATCAACACCATGATCGGAGGCGGTTTGATCATTGACGGCGTCTTGCAGACTGGCGCCAGCGGAAACGCCGCCGCGTATGGACCGATGCCGGTAGCGCCATCCCACCTCTCAAGCGTCCCGCCACCCGTGGGGCCATTCGAGATTCTGCTGCATCGCGCGTCGGTCTATGGCCTGATCAATCATCTCCGAGCAAACGGTATCGCCATCAAACGGGTCCGCGAACTTGATCCGATGCCGCCCGAAGCACGCCATTTGGTCACCGAGTGGCAGGAGGATTGCGCCGATGCGCTCGCGCAGGCGATCATCTCGTCAATCGCGGTCGTCGATGTCGAGGCGATCGTCATCGATGGTTTGTTGCCCCGTGCGCTCCTGCAGGACACGGTCGCAAAGGTTCAGCGGCGCTTCGCGCAACTCGTTCCAGCAGGGCTGGTCGCGCCGGAAATCGTCGCCGGCGCGATCGGGCCGCGCGCGAGCGCAATCGGCGCCGGGATCTTGCCCATCTATTCCATGTTTGCCCCAGACAGCGCGGTTCTCTCGAAAAAGGCATTTGAGAAGAAGCCCCTCATGATCCGCTCCATCGCCTGAGTCGTGCAGAAACCGGCGGCGAGATCGTCATCCCGCCAAAGCCTAACCGGATCGTCGAACGTCCCCGCGACGCCGACCTGCGCTTAGCCCGGTTTCGCCATGGCTCGAGGTCGGGTTGGCGGCGCAGGGTGGGCGCATACATCGCAGCGCAACCGGTAGCGCATTCGGGCGCGTTCGATTGCGCGAGGGTCGCGCGAGCTAGCCGCGCAAGCGCGTGATCTTGTCGCGCGCCGTTTCGCCGGTCGGGGCTTGCTGGTCCTTTGGCGCCGCGCCGCTGACGCTGTCGCCCTCGTGACGCCGGGCGCCTCGTTCCTGCCGGGCGGCTTGCAAGGCCCCTTCGGCGAAGGCGCGCGCGGCCTGCTCGGCCTCGAATTGCTCCTTGAGTTTGGCGAGCTTGTCCTCCAACAGCCCCCGTTCGCCGCCAATCGCCTTGTTTTGCTCGGCGATCCGCGCGTCGAGCGCGACAATCTTTTGTTCGGAGCGCTCCAAGGCGGCGCCCTTTGCCTCCAACGCCTTGGCGAGCTCGGCGGAGCGCTGGTCGAGCGCCGCGCGAGCCGCGGCGGCTTCTGTATGCATCGCGCGCGCCGAATTGAGGTCTTTTTCGAGATCGGCGAGCGCCGTCTCCTTCGACTTCGCCGCCAGCACGCTCTCCAGCGCCCTCTGTTCGAAGCCGCGAATCGCCGCATCGCGCCCGCGTAAGTCCGCACGCGCCTCGGCCAGCAGCCGCTCCGCGGCCTCCGAACGCGAATTCATCGCGGCAAGTTCTTCCCGCAGGTTCGCAGCGGTCAGCCGGTGCGAACTCCACGGCGTCGAGGTGGGCCGCCTTCAGCTTCGAATGGGCCGCCGTTTCCTGGTTCAGCGCCGCCTCGAGTTCGTCCACGCGCCGGGCGAGTTCATCGCGGCGGTTCTCGAACTCGCTCAATTGCCGGTTGAGCTTCGAACCATTGCCGACAAACTCCTCAATTCTGGCCCGCAGCGACTGGTTCTCCTGCATCGACAGATTGTGCTGATCGTGCAGGTTCGCGCGCTGCTGTTCGACTTCTTGCAGACGTTTCTCCTTCGCCGCGAACTCCGCCCTGAGCGCCGGCAGTTGTTCGCTTACCGTATGCAACCGGCGCCGGTTGTCTTCCAGTTCCCGCTCGGTCCGCTCGAGCTTCGCGCTTCGGTCCGCGAGCGCGGCGCGGGCTTCCGAGGACGCTGTCTCGGCGGCGCCAATCGCTTTTTCCAGATCCTTGACGCGCCCCGACAGCTCTTCATGCTTGGCGGCGAGCCCATTGCGTTCAACCGCGAGGCCGGCATGATCGCCCCGCAGGCGCTCGTGCACGCCGGTCAAAGCCTCGAGCTTTCGTTCGGCCTCGAGGTGAGCGACTTTCGTGCGCTCGATTTCGACCAGGGTCTGGTCAATAGGCGCGAGCGCATCGTAAAACTGCGAGCGGATAGTTTCGATATTTCGAAACGAATGCTCGACCGCATCCAACTGAGCCCTTAGCGTTTCGTTGCGCCGGCCGATCGAGTCAAAGGTGCGCGCGACCTTCAGCGACTTCGGCGTCGCCTCGCCGCCCCGGCCTTGGCTGTCCGACGCAAGCGCGCCCAGCCTGCCGATCGCGGACCCGGGCCTGGCCTCCGGGGCCGCTTCTCCCGGCTGGTAGCCGATGGATAGGTCTGGCGAGTTGTTTGCCGGCGGCTGGCCGTTTCCGAACAGTTTTTCCCAAACCGTACCCATCGCACCGTCCCCTCGCCGGACGCAGGACGACTTTGAGATCGTTGCGTCAACTACAACCGACCATGGCAATATTTCGCCGTTATGACAAGAAGACCAAAACGCCGACCGTTGATTTCCTTTGCGGTAAGAGCCTGGTTGGAGACCTAAGGACCGCGGATTCCGCGGCCAGACGCCGCGACGCCCGCGCCTTCAACCGACGTAGCGGCGCCAGTCGTGCGCCTCTTTGAACCCCAGCACCTCGCGCGCTTTTCGGTTCGACAGCGGGGCTTCAAATTCGCCCATCTCGCGCGTGACGGGCGTCTTTGGCGCAAGTCGCTTCAGCGCCTCTTTGGTCGGCATGTCGAGCGTGATCGTATCGTTGGTCGCGTTGAACACTTGGAAGCCGAGCCCGTCCTTCTCCAGGCACAGCCGGACAATTTCGCCAAGGTCGCGTGCGTCGATATAGCTCCAGGCGTTGCGCTTGCGCACCGGCGGATCGGCGGCGTAGCCCTTGAATGGCCCGTATTCATGCGGCTCGATGACGTTGCCGATCCTGAGCGCATAGATGTCGGCCCGATAGCGCATGGCGAAGGCGCGCGCGGTTTTCTCGTTGCAGACTTTCGAGAGGCCATACGAGTCCATCGGGTCGATGTCGTAATCCTCTTCGAGCGGAAACGAATGGAAGTCCTTGTCCCCCTCGGCGAAGCAGACGCCATAGGTCGTCTCGCTCGAGGCGATCACGACCTTCCGGACGCCAAGCTTCATCGCCGCCTCGATGACGTTGTAGGTGCTGATCACGTTGGTCGCGAACGTCACATTGTCGGGCTCGATCAGCACCCGCGGAATCGCGGCGAAATGGACCACCGCGTCGGGCGGGCGCGTTGGATGACCAAGCTCGAAGCCCGCGAATGTCGGGTGGGTGGTGAGCGCGTTGAACGCCTGGCCGCTGTCGGTGAGATCGGCGATCAGCGTTGGCACGCCGGGAAGGTCGAGCGGCTTCAGATCGACGTTGAGGACGGAATAGCCGTGGGCGAGGAGATGCGGCACGGCGTGGCGGCCGGCCTTGCCGGTTCCGCCGGTGAAGACAATGCGTTTGCCGGACATGAGCCTTGAACCTCCTGATTGCCGCGCCGTCTCTTAAGCCGCGCGCGAGAGGTCGTCGATAGGGGGAGACGTCTTCAAGCTCGAGGGTGGGCGGAGCGGTAGGCGGCGAGCAGGCGCGCGCTGTCCACTCCGGTATAGACCTGGGTCGTCGACAGCGAGGCGTGGCCGAGCAGGTCCTGGATCGTGCGCAGATCCCCGCCGCGCGCGAGCAGATGGGTCGCGAACGAATGGCGCAGCGCATGCGGCGTCGCGCTGTCGGGCAGGCCGAGCGCGCCGCGCATCCGCGCCATCGCCAGTTGCACGATGCGGGGCGACAACCGGCCGCCCTTCACGCCGACGAACAGCGGCCCGTCGGGTGTGAGCCGATAGGGACAAAGCGCGAGGTAATCTTCGACCGCCTTGCGCACCGGCGCGATGATCGGCGCCGAGCGCGACTTCTTGCCCTTGCCGACGACGGTGATCGCTTCCGTTTCGCCGACCGGCGCGTCGGCGCGGCGGATCGAAAGCGCCTCGGAAATGCGTAAGCCCGCGCCATAGAGGAGCGCGAGCACCGCGGCGTCGCGCGCCAGCACCCAGGGCTCGCGCGCCTCGCCCTCGCGCGCCGCGGTGCCGGTCACGGCTCTGGCGTCCGGCGCGCTCAACGGCCGGGGCAGGCGGCGCGCCGCCTTCGGCGCGCGTAGGGCGCCGAGCGCCGCCGCCGTTTCCCCGCTTTCGCGCGCGATATGGCGGGCGAGCGACCGCAAGGCCGAGAGCGCGCGCTGGAGCGACCGTCCGTCGACCCCTTCGGCCCGCCGGCCGGCGAGGAAGGCGCGAAGGTCAGCGGGAGCGCAATCGGTGAAGTCGGCGATCTTCGGCGCCGCGCCGAAGCGCTCGCCGAGAAAGGCGAGAAATTGCCGGGCGTCGCGGCCGTAAGCCTCGAGGGTGCGTTCGGACAACCGGCGCTCGCCCGCGAGATGGACGAGCCACCCGGCCGCCGCCGTGGCAAGGTCTGGCGCGGCGGGCAGGGCGGAGCGGCCTTTGGAATCTGCGCGGCGTGTCATCGGGTCAACATGGGGGATGAGAGCTTAAGGCGCGGTTGCGGAACCTTTGGCGACTCGCGCGCGCTGCAGGTTTGTGTTAGCTATCGACCGGTCAAATGGACTGGTCAAACCAATGACGGATATTTTGGAATATCAGGCCTCTGACGCCAAGGCGAAATGGGCCGAGCTGCTGGACGAAGTGGAGCGCGGCCGAACCGTCCGGATTACCCGCCACGGCAGGACGATCGCGCGGGTGGTCCCCGAGGCGGCGGTGCGCGCGGCCGAGGTCGCGGAAGCGATCAAAGACCTTAAAGCCCTGAGTCAGACTTTCGGCAAGGCGCCGCTCGACGAGGTGCTGGCCAGCCGTCGAGAAGGCCTCAAGTACCGATGACGTTCGTCATCGACGCTTCGATCGTCGCCGGTTTCGCCTTCGGAGAGACGCCCAATCCGAAAATCTCGGCGGCGATTGACCAGCTTGCCGTAAGCGATGCGCTGACGCCAGGTCTCTTCTTCTTCGAGGTGCGCAATGCGCTTGTCATCAACGAGAAAAGGGGCCGCACCACGCCACAGGGCTCGGCTGATTTCCTTCGCCGCTTGGCGCGACTGCCGATCCGGCTCGCCCCGTTTCCTGACGACGATGCGCTGATGGCGCTGGCCCGCGAACGAAAACTTACTGTCTATGACGCAGCCTATCTCGAGCTGGCCGTGCGCGAAGGGCTGCCGCTGGCGACCCTCGATCGCGACCTCGAAATGGCCGCGGTCGCCGAAGGCGTCGCGCTGTTCGGGGCTTGACCCCCGGCCTTGCCCCGGCGGATGGTGAAGCAAGGGACAGGAGATAGCCCCATGCGGTTTCTCGCCTTCATCGGCGCGCTCGCCATTTTGGGGGCGATCGCCGCGGCGATCTACTTTTTCGGCGGCTTCTACAGCGTCGCCGAAAACGAGGACAATCCGGCCATCGTCGACTGGGCGCTGGCGAGCGTCCGCGGCGCCTCGGTCGCCGGTCACGCAACCGACAAAGCCCCCGCCAATCTCGACGATCCCGAGACCGTCAAGGCGGGCGCGAAGGTCTATTCGACCATCGGCTGCGTCAATTGTCACGGAGGCCCGCCTAACGCCAATTGGGCCAAGTGGTCCGAAGGGCTGAAGCCGGTCCCGGCCGATCTCAAGGCGATGGCGAAAGAGCGCACCGCCTCGCAGCTCTTCTGGGTGATCAGGAACGGCATCAAGTTCACCGGCATGCCGAGCTTCGGCCTGGCCGGGGCGTCCGATCAGGACATCTGGTCGATCGTCGCTTTCATCAAGAAGCTGCCGAACATATCGGACGACGACTACAAGACCTGGACCGCTGCTCCCTGAGCGGCAAGCCCTTTCGCCTCACCCCAACAGCTCCTCCAGATGCGGGATCAGCGGCGCGTCGGCCGGCGGCATCGGGTAGCGGCGCAGGTCCTTCGGCCGGACCCATTTCAGCGCCTGTCCGTCGAGCGGCTGAACGAAGCCCTCCCACCGGCGGCAGACATAGAGCGGCATCACGAGGTGGAAGTCGTCGTAAGCGTGGCTGGCGAAGGTGAGCGGCGCGAGGCAGGCCGCCTTGACCTTGATGCCAAGCTCCTCGCCGAGCTCGCGGATCAGCGCCTCCTCCGGACTTTCGCCCGCGCTCATCTTGCCGCCCGGGAACTCCCATAAGCCCTCGAGCGGCTTGCCCTTCGGCCGTTGCGCCAGCAGCACCCGGCCGTCAGCGTCGATCAGCGCCGCCGCGACGACGAGCACTACCCTCACGAGCGGTAGTCGCCGTTGATCGCCACATATTCCTTGGTCAGGTCGCAGGTCCACACCGTCGCACGCCCGCGTCCCAGGTGAAGGTCGGCGGTGATCTCGATCGAATCGCGCTTCATATAGGCCGACGCGGCCGCTTCGTCGTAAGCCGGATCGCGCATGCCGTCATGGGCGACGCGGATCTTGCCGAAGAAGATGTCGAGCTTGTCGCGTTCGGCCTTCTCGCCGGCCTTGCCGACCGCCATCACCACCCGCCCCCAATTGGCGTCCTCGCCCGCGCAGGCGGTCTTGACCAGCGGCGAATTGGCGATCGAGAACGCAATCCGCCGGGCCGCCTTGCGGCTTGCCGCGCCCTCGACCTTGACGGCGATGAACTTGCGCGCCCCCTCGCCGTCGCGCACCACCTGATGGGCGAGATTGCGCAGGAGCTTGTCGAGCGCGCGCTTGAATTCGGCCGCGCGCGGGTCGGCCGCGTCCTCGATCGGCGCCGCCCCTCGAGCCTCGCCGGTGGCGAAAATCATCAGCGTGTCCGAAGTCGAGGTGTCGCTGTCGACGGTGATCGCGTTGAACGACCGCTCGACCGATTTCGAGAGCATCGCTTGGAGCGCGCCCGGCGCCACGGCTGCGTCGGTGAACACGTATGACAGCATCGTCGCCATGTCGGGCGCGATCATTCCTGCCCCCTTGGCGATGCCGTTGATGACGACCTCCGCGTCGCCAAGCTTGACCCGCGCGGTCGCGATTTTTGGATAGGTGTCGGTGGTCATGATCGCCTTGGCGGCGCCGAGGAGCCCGTCAGCCTTCGCTTCCGCGACCAGCGCGCCGATGACGCGCGCGATCCGCGTTGCGTCGAGCGGCTCGCCGATGACGCCGGTCGACGCCATGAAGATTTCGCTTGGGGCGGCGCCGATCGCCTTGGCGGCGGCCTCCGCGACATGGACGACCGCCGCCGCGCCGACGCCGCCGGTGAAAGCGTTGGCGTTGCCGGAATTGACGATGAGCGCGCGCGCGACCCCGCGGCTCAGATGGGCGCGGCACCAGTCGACCGGCGCCGAGGGGCATTTCGAGCGGGTGAACACGCCGGCGACCGCCGCCGGCCGGTCGAACAGCGCCATCATCACGTCGGTGCGCCCCGCGTAGCGAACGCCGGCGGCGATGGTCGCGAACCGGACGCCGGCGATCGGAGGCAGGTCGGGGTAGGTCTTCGGGGCCAGCGGCGAGAGCGGGGCGGGAGCGGCCATGGATGTTTCCGAAACAGGAAAGCAAGCGGGCGCGCCGGCCCGCTCTCGCGACGCCCAACCTCTCCGGTCAGGGCGTCTTGGGCTTGTCGGCGGGCGCCGGCGCGGCCGTCTGCTTGCTCGGATCGGCCGCCTCGGCTTCCGGCGGCAGCGGCTTGCCGTCGGCGTCGAACAGCTCGATCTTGGCGGCGCTGTGGAGCTTGGTGATCGCATCGCTCTCCGCCTTCTGGGAGACGTAGCGCGCCGCCTGGTCCTTGACTTGCTCGAACGGCGGGAAGCTCTTGGTGCGCGCGCCTTCGACCTTGATGATGTGCCAGCCGAACTGCGTCTTGACCGGCTCGGAAATCTCGCCTTCCTTCAGCTTGAACGCGGCCTCGGAGAATTCCGGCACCATGCGGTCCTTGGTGAACCAGCCAAGGTCGCCGCCGTCGGCGGAGGGGTCCTTGGAGAGCTCGGTCGCCACTTTGGCGAAGTCCTCGCCGCCCTTGACCCGAGCCAGCGCGGCCTTGGCCTCGTCTTCGGTCGGCAGCAGGATGTGGCGGGCGTGGATCTCCTGTTGCGGCGGCTCGGCCTTGGCGGCCTCGTCATAGGCCTTCCGTTCCGCCTCTTCGGTCGTCGCCGCCTTGGCGACCGCGCCGAGCAACTGCTCCATCCCCAGCTTGTCGCGATAATAGGCCATCTTGCGGTCGAATTCCGGGGTCGAGGTCAGTTTGTCGGCCTCGGCCTTCTTGGCCGCGAGCTTGAGGTCGATGAGATAGTCGACCACGTATTTCTGCCGCGCCGCGCCTTCGAGCTTTTGCGGGAGGCCGGGACCAATGTCGGCCATCGCGTCGGCGACGTCGTCCTCGGTGATCGGCGCGCCGTCGACCTTGGCCAAAACCTTCGGATCGGCGAGCGCCGGGCCGGCGAGAATGAGCGTCGCGCCGAGTCCGAGCGCAAGCGCAGCGGAGGCCGTGCGCAAGCGCGCGGAAAAGAGCGTTGTCATGGGAATCTCCTCTGGGCGGGCGAAACGGCGGCCGCCGGTCGTTCTTGTCTGGCGGGCGCCGCTATAGATGGATTTGGGCGAGATTGCGAGCGTCGTGAGCGGGCGCGGGCGAAATTTGCTCGTGGCCGCAGGCCGCCCGCGCCGGCGCAATCGATTCTCGCCCGGCTGGACAGGGCGAAGCTTTTCGCCGCTTGTCTTCCGCCCATGGACGCTCTCGCCCTTTTCGGGCTCGCCGCGGTGACGGCGATGCTGATTTTCTACGCTGTCGAGGATCGAAGTCCCTGGTTCAGCCTTGCTTTCGCCGGCGCCTGCGCGCTGGGCTCAATCTATGGCTTCCTTCAGGGCGCTTGGCCGTTCGGTCTCGTCGAGGGCGTCTGGGCGCTTGTCGCGGTCAGGAAGTGGCGGACAAGACGCCGCGGTGGTTGAGCCACGGCGGCGAGGCGCGGCCAAACACCATGATTTCTGTCGAAAAAGGGGGGCTGTGGCGCTTTTTGCTTGACAAGCGTCAATAAGCCCCTAAATCCGCGTCATCCTGAAGCCGTTCTGGGTCCCCGCGCCATTTCCGAGCGCGTGGGACTTTTTGCGTTTTCGCGGATTCTCGACAGGGGCCGGCCTCCACCGGACGTCGAGACGGGCAGTCCCGCGGCGCTCGGCTTATCTCGACCGCCGCCGAAATGGAGCGTTTAGGCGAATGGCTCGCATAGCAGGCGTCAATATTCCCACCAACAAGCGCGTCATCATCGCGCTTCAATATATCCACGGCATCGGACCGAAGAAAGCCGAAGAGATTGTCGAGAAGGTGCACATCCCTCCGGAGCGGCGGGTCGCCCAGTTGACTGACGCCGAGGTGATGCAGATCCGCGAAACGATCGACCGCGACTACATGGTCGAGGGCGACCTTCGGCGCGAGGTCGCGATCAACATCAAGCGCCTGATGGATCTGGGCGCCTATCGGGGCCTGCGCCATCGCAAGCAATTGCCGGTGCGCGGCCAACGCACCCACACCAACGCCCGCACCCGCAAGGGCAAGGCGAAGCCCATCGCCGGCAAGAAGAAGTGATCGGCGTTTCGATTCAACCCATTCCGGGAAGGCGTGCGCTCTTTTCGACGCGCGATTGAAGGATAGTCCTTATGGCAAAAGAAGCGGCCCGCGTCCGCCGTCGCGAACGCAAGAACATCGTGTCCGGCGTCGCGCATGTGAACTCGACGTTCAACAACACGATGATCACGATCACCGACGCGCAAGGCAACACCATCTCGTGGTCTTCCGCCGGCACCATGGGATTCAAGGGCTCGCGCAAGTCGACCCCGTTCGCCGCGCAAATCGCCGCCGAGGACGCCGTCCGCAAAGCCTCCGAACATGGCATGCGCACGCTCGAGGTCGAGGTCTCGGGTCCGGGGTCGGGCCGCGAATCGGCATTGCGCGCGATTCAGGCGGCCGGCTTCAATGTCACCTCGATTCGCGACGTGACGCCGATCCCGCACAACGGCTGCCGCCCGCGCAAGCGTCGCCGCGTCTGACCCACGTGAGCGCGCCCATCGCTTCAAGGCGCGCAACTCGCACTCGCCGAAAGAGAAGGCCAACCCCGTGATTCAGAAGAACTGGCAAGAACTCATCAAGCCGAAGAAGCTCGACATCGTGCTGAGCGAAGCCTCGCGCAAGGTGGCGACCGTCGTCGCCGAGCCGCTCGAGCGCGGCTTCGGCCAGACGCTCGGCAACTCGCTGCGCCGGGTGCTGCTGTCGTCGCTGCAGGGCGCGGCGATCACCTCGATCCACATCGATGGCGTGCTGCACGAATTCTCGTCCATCCCCGGCGTGCGCGAGGACGTCGTCGACATCGTGCTCAACGTCAAGGACATCGCGGTCAAGATGCAGGGCGAGGGCGTCAAGCGCCTGGTGCTCAAGCGCAAGGGTCCCGGCGCGGTCACCGCCGGCGACATCCAGACCACCGGCGACATCCAGATCCTCAACCCGAACCTCGTCATCTGCACGCTCGACGAGGGCGCGGACCTCAGGATCGAATTCACCGTCACGACCGGCAAGGGCTATGTGCCGGCCGACCGCAACCGCGCGGAGGATTCGCCGATCGGGCTTTTGCCGATCGACAGCATGTTCTCGCCGGTGAAGAAGGTCTCCTATCGGGTCGAGGCCACGCGCGAGGGGCAGGACCTCGACAAGGACAAGCTGACGATGTCGATCGAGACCAACGGCGCCATGTCGCCCGAGGACGCGCTCGCCTACGCCGCCCGCATCCTGCAGGACCAGCTTGCGGTGTTCGTCAATTTCGAGGAGCCGCGCCGCGAGGAGGCTCAGCATGCGATCCCCGAGCTCGCCTTCAACCCGGCGCTGCTCAAGAAGGTCGACGAGCTCGAGCTCTCCGTCCGCTCCGCCAATTGTCTCAAGAACGACAACATCACCTATATCGGCGATCTCATCCAGAAGACCGAGGGCGAGATGCTGCGGACGCCGAACTTCGGCCGCAAGTCGCTCAACGAGATCAAGGAAGTGCTGGCCCAGATGGGCCTCCACCTCGGCATGGAGGTGACGGGCTGGCCGCCGGAAAACATCGAGGACCTCGCCAAGCGTTTCGAGGAGCACTACTGACCGCTTCCCTTCTCCCCGCATGCGGGGAGAAGGTGGCGCAAGCGCCGGATGAGGGGCTGCGCCAATACCGATCGTTTGCGCCGCCCTCGGCCCAGCCCTCTCCCGCTAGCGGGAGGGGGGAAACCAAAAAGAGCGGCCGTTCCTTGGCACGGCGGCCGCAAGACCCGAACAAGGAGAACGCCATGTATCACGGACGCGCCAAGCGGCGCTTCAATCGCACCGCCGAGCATCGCCAGGCGATGTTCGCCAATATGGCCCAGGCGCTGATCAAGCACGAGCAGATCACCACCACCCTGCCGAAGGCCAAGGACCTTCGCCCGGTGGTCGAGAAGCTGGTGACGCTCGGCAAGCGCGGCGACCTGCACGCCCGCCGGATCGCCATCTCCCGCCTGCGCGACGCGGAACTGGTCAAGAAGCTGATCGATGTGCTCGGGCCCCGCTACAAGGACCGCAACGGCGGCTACACCCGGATCATGAAGGCCGGATTTCGGCCCGGCGACAACGCCGCCATGGCGGTGATCGAGTTCGTCGATCGCGATGTCGAAGCCAAGGGCAAGGATTCCGGGCCGGTCCTCGCCGCGAACGCGGGGTGATTCGCCGCCGAGCTCGGCCAAGCGAATTGCGGGTCGGCGAAGTCGCTGGCCGACGCCGATGCATCGCACGCTGGGGTCAAATCTCTGTCGCGCGCTTTGCGCATATGACCGCTTCGCGCCAAAAGCGTCATTCACCGACGCCTGGCGAAGCGGCCGTCCACCGAGCAAGCTGCAAACGCGCAATTTCGTTCCACGTCGGTTATCAGCGTTCCGACCAGGCGAACCTGTTCGGAAGGCCCCAGGCTCCCTCACTGTCGCTCTGTTCCGGCTAGGCGATTCGGGAGACCTCGCAGGAGCCCGATCGATGCGCCGTGGTGCCGCTGATCGGATCGCGAGCGGACGGATCGACAGTCAGATTGTAGTTTGACCCTAAAGGGCTGAACGGATCATAGCCCGGCGCATTGGCCTCGGGGGCCCCTTGCCACCAGCCATGCTCGCCCACGACCACGCGCTCGTCGATATCGGCGTTGATGAGCGCTCGCGCCCGCATCGCGCCCGTTCGCGTTTCGACGCTGACCCAGTCTCCGGCCGCGATGCCGCGCTTAGCCGCAGTCTCTGGATGGAGCATCACCCCGGGATCCATCGCGCGTCGGCGCAGAGAAGGCAGTGCGCGATGCTGAGTCTGGCAGAACAGCGTGGGCTTGGCGCAGGTAAGCACGAGCGGGTAGCGCCCCGCCTGCGGCGCAGGCGGCGGCGCAAACTCGGGAATGGGCGCATAGCCCTTGGCTTGAAGGGTCGCGGACCAGAACTCCACCTTGCGCGAGGGCGTGACGAAGCCGCGTGGATTGCCTTCTGCATCCGGCTCGGCGTGCTTGGCGTAGCGGGTCGTGACCGGAACGCGGAGGCCTCTCGGCTCGGCCCTGAGGGCTTCCAAGGTGAGCCCGCTTGGCGCGAGCTGGTGACGGTAGGCCGCGTCAACGTCGCCGTTCCAGAAATGCTCGCCAAGGCCGAGCCTGACCGCGAGATCGAAGATGATGTCGGTGTCGGGCCGGGCCTCGCCCGGCGGGGGAACGACCGGCCGGCGGAGTTGCACCAAACGTTGGGCCTCGGCGCTGATTTCGAAGCCGAAGCGCAGCGCCTCCCGCTCGAAGCAGGATGCGACCGGCAACACGATGTCGGCGAGTTCCGCCGTCGGGCTCATGAACATGTCGCCGTGAGCGTAGAAATCGAGCGCCGCTAGCGCGCGGCGCCCGCGCAGCGGATCGGAAAACGCGAGCAGCAGGTTCGAGCCAAACCCCACGAGCCCGCGAACAGGGTACGGGTCGCCCTCCAGCACCGCACGGTAAAAATCAGCCGCGGAGACGTTGTTCCACTTCGCCGGCCCGAGCGGACGTTGCTCCAGCCCGACGGCCGGCGCCAGGCGCTGCGCTGCCGGCAAATCCTCGCCGGTGATCGTCGGGTTGGGAACGGAAGCGAACACCACGTTGCCGCCGCGCTGATCGAATGAACCGGTCAGCGCATAGAGGAGCGCCATGGCGCGCGCCGTTTCAGTCGTGTTGGCGTGATGCTCATGTCCGCTCCAGGCGTAGTAGGAGACCGGCCGCGAACTCCAGATGAGCCGCGCCGCCGCCTCCACCTGATCGGGCGCAATCCAACAGATCTCCGCCACCCGCTCGGGCGTGTATTGCGCGCAAAGCTCGGCGTAGCGAGCAAACACCGGCCGGCAGGGCAGCAAGCCATGCTTGGCCGCGACCATGACCTCGCCCTCGAGCGCCAGACGCTCGACAGGCGCGCCGTAGCGGCCCGTCGCGGGGTCGTAGCCCACGGGCTTTCCCGCCAATCCATCCCAGGCAACGAAGTGCCCGGCGTCCCCGCCTTCGGCGAGATCGGCCCCGCGCAAGAGCCGGCCGGTATCGCATCGGATAAGATGCGGCGCGTTGGTCCACGCCAGCACGAACTCGCGGTCGTACCAGCCGCGGCTTATCATGACATTCGCGAGGCCGAGCGCGAGCGCCCCGTCGGCGCCAGGACGAATGCGCAACCAGAGGTCGGCCTTGCTCGCAAGCCCGACATGGCGCGGATCGATGACGATGAGCTTCATCCCGCGCTTGAGCGCCGCGACCGTGGCCGTTGCGTGGGTGAGCCGCGTGTAGGAGGGGTTGTAACCCCAAAGGATCAGGCACCCGGTGTTCTCGATGTCCGCCATCGCTCCGCCGCCGCTGCCGGTGGCGACGCTCCCGACCCCGAATGCGTAGCGGGTCGCGAACCCGCGTCCCCAGCCGCACAGGTCCAGCGCCCAGACCAGGTTTGGCGTGCCGAAAGCGTTCATTAGCCGACGCAAGAACGGCCCAGAATCACCGATCGCCGTGGTGGAGGGGGAACACTGGCTGAACGCCACACTCTGCGGCCCGTGCATCGCAGCGAGCCTTCGCATCGCCGCCGCAATCGCGTCCAGGGCCTCGTCCCAAGAAATCTTCACCCAGCCTGGATCGGAATCGCCCTTCGGCCGGGTGCGGCGCAAAGGCGTCGCCAGCCGCTCCCTGCTATAGACCAGTTCGGGCGCAGCCCGACCCTTGGCGCAAAGCGCCTGGCCGGTCGGATGGGTTGGATCCGGATCGAGCCGCGTGAAACGGCCGTCCTCGACAGTGGCGATGGCGCCGCAACGTGCGATGCATAGGCCGCAAAAGCCGTGGACCTTGACAGGCTCTGCTGCGCTCATGGTTCGCGTCTCCGTCCTGACACCGCGCGCCCCGCGCTTCAGGACGCGACCAGGGCCTGCACCGTTCTTATACCCGTTTTCGTCGGCTGCGGAGTTATCGCTTCTGCGGCGAGAGCATAAAGCCGATGGGCTGTTTCCCGCCATTTTCGCGGTCCGCCGACAAACCGATGATGGTCCGCGTTCCCCGGCAACCCTTATACGCCGCTTCCTGGCGCCTTTCTGCCGTTCAGGTCGCTATCCGCCAATAAGCTACGTCGCCGGCCGCCACCCGCAATGACCGCTCTACCGACTCGGGCCGTTTCGCAGGCGTCGAAACCAGTCAAGCCAATTGGGTTTTGACGCCGACGCGCCAACTCGCCATCTTGACAGTCCGCAACCGGTCTCACAGGTTCGCAGTGGCGCCGCCTCCAGACGAAAGTCGTGGCGAAGAGCGTGGCCACAAGCGATCGAGAGCGTCCTCGCGCTTCTCGCCGATTTCGCCCCGCCGATCGTGTGACGCCGCCGTCGCGGGCTATGGAACGCAAGCCGGGCATCGATCATGGTCACGAGCGTAGAGGAGCATCCGGTCGCCACGCGCAGCAGCGCCAAGCCGCCGAGCGACGATCTGATCCAGCGGGAGATCAAGTATTTTCGCGACTTCTCCGCGGTCTATACCGACGCCATTCGCTCGAGCGATTTCAAGGCCAATATTGCCCTGCTGTTCCTGCCGCTCTTGATGGTCCCGATCCTGAGCGCACATGAGCGCGGCTTGGAGAATGTTCCGCTATGGGTGATCCTTGCGCCTTTCCTGGCTTCCTATTTCTTTCTGATTCTGGCGATATTTCCTAGATACTTCCGATCGGAGAAAAGCGCTTTCCACTTGTCACGGACCGCCGGCCCGCATCACTTCACCTTCACCCACGATCCCGTGGTCGAGCTGGAGGAGGTCAGGCATCGTGTGGCGTTGCTGTCGCGTATCTTGTGGTGGAAGACATTATACTTGAGGCTAAGCCTTGGAATTTGCCTCGTTTGCATTCCCGCATTCGGCATTAGCCTGGCAATTCTGGGCATGTAGCGGCGGCTCTTCGGCTGGCGGGCGTAATCCATCCCCGCTCCGGCCTTAAAAGACATGATTTGCGACATTTCCTTTCTGATTGCCGGAAGGTCTGTTACAGTCCCACTCTGGTCGACATGGAGCCGGCGATCGGCGCCGTTGAAGAAGGCGCTCACGGCTCGCGAGACGATTCGGACGAGGCCGCGAGCGCTCTGCCGGACACAGGGTTTCGATGGCGAGAGGACAGACGAACGGAGCAAAGAAAAAAGCGCGGGGGGGGTCGGCGCAGATCGTTGAAAAGGCCCATTTCCGCCAAGGAAATCGAAGGAAATCCAAGCTTTTTTCTTTGATTTGTTTTGCCCGGGCTTGGCCCGGCTTTGCTCGATTGGGCTGAATTTGGATTTGACTTGGAAAAGCTCCACCGCGCGCGAGATGCGGTCTAAAGCCGGATCGCCCTGAGCCGGGCCGCTTGCGCGACCGCCTCGGCGCGCCCCTGCGCGTCGAGTTTGTCGAGCAGAGAGGCAATGTGAAATTTGACCGTATGGATCGAAATCTTGAGCCGCCGCGCGATCGCCTTGTTGGACGCTCCCTCGGCGATGAGCGCCAGCACGTCGAGTTCGCGCGGCGTCAAGGCGACGTCGGGCGCCGCCTCCGCCGCGGCCACGAGGGTCGCATCCGCGGGTTCTCCCGGCGCCGCGAGCCTCAAGCCCGGCACGTCGGCCAGGAGCGCCGCCAACCGGTCGGCGAGGGCTGGCTCGCCGATCTCGATTGCGACAACGAGGGCTGGCGACTGGGCGCTCATGAGCTCTCGGGCCGTTCGCCGATCGTCACCGTCGCTTCGACTGGCTCGCCTGCCCGGCGCAACGCGAACCTTACACTCGCGCCGACGCTGTCGGGTCCAAGCGCTCGCACGAGCTGGTGGACGCCGCGGATCGGCTCGCCGTTCCAGGCGACAATGATGTCGCCCTGGCGGACGCCGGCCGCGGCGGCCGGCCCGTTGGCGTCGACGCTGGTCGCCATCGCTCCGATTCCCCCGGCGTCGAGCTTGACCGGTTGCAGCCCAAGTCCGAGGTATCCGCGCGCAATCCTGCCCTTGGTCGCCAGCAGTTCGGCGACGCGGTCGATCGTCGTCATGGGAATGACGAGCGTGCGCCGCCGCGGGCCAAAGACCGCCATCCCGAAGGCGCGCCCCTCGGCGCCGAGGGCGAGCCCGCCTTCGCTCGAGCGCGTCAGCGCCGCGTCGAGCTCGATGCGAGCGTCGATGACGCCGCCGCGCAAACTGCGCCATTGCGGGCCGACGAAGGACACGACGCCGAGCGCCGCGCTGGGCGCGCTCTCGCGCGCTCCTGCGATGACCGCAAGCGACCCGGTTGCCGGCGCATCGGCCGCCGCGGGAGCCCTTGCCAGATCGGTCCGCGCGACGCGCAAGAGGGCGACGTCGCTCGACGGGTCGCGGCCGACGATCTCGGCGCGGCTCCCGGTCCCGTCATGCGCGACGATCGACAGCTCCCCCTCGTCGGGGAGCGCGTTCTCCGCCGCAACGATCAGACCCGGGCGCCATGAGAAGCCGGTCGATTGCGTGCGGTTCGATTGGACAGAGACCAGGCTCGGCGCGGCGGCGCCGATGAGGTCGGCGAACGCGGTCGAGAGGGCGAGCAGGGGGAAGAGGCGGATTTGTCTGACATGAGGCGCTCCTTTGCCGCCTAAGATGTCGCTCGGGGGGGCCGTTGCCCACCTCGCCAGATGGCCAGGCCGCCCTTCGCCGACGAGCGTAGCGCCGATCCTTTGCACTCCGCCGCTCGCCGCCTATATCAGGCGGCCGCATGAAAAAGGCCGGAGGTCCCGTTTGATTCGCCTGGCGCTTGCCCTCGTCTTCGCGCTTCTCTGCGCTCCGGCCTTCGCCGACACGCTTCAGCCGGCCGCGCCGCAAAGCCCTGGACAGGTCAGACTCTCATTCGCGCCCGTCGTAAAGAAGGTGGCGCCCGCGGTGGTGAACGTCTACGCATCCCGCGTCGAGACCATGCCGCGGAATCCGCTGTTCGACGATCCAATCTTCCGCCGCTTCTTCGGCGGCGGAGGAACGGAGGATCAGCGGGTGCAGAAGGCGCTCGGGTCCGGCGTCATCATCGACCCCTCGGGACTGGTCGTCACCAACTATCACGTGATCGAAGGCATGACGGAAGTGAAGGTCGCGCTTTCCGACAAGCGCGAGTTCGAGGCGCAAATCGTCCTGCGCGATCCGCGGACGGATCTGGCGGTGCTGCGGCTCACCGGGGCGGCGAATTTCCCGGTGTTGGAGCTTGGCGATTTTGATGCGCTCGAAGTCGGCGACTTCGTCATCGCTATCGGCAATCCGTTCGGCGTCGGCCAGACGGTCACCCAAGGGATCGTTTCGGCGCTTGCGCGCACGCAGGTCGGGATCAGCGACTACGGCTTCTTCATCCAGACCGACGCCGCCATCAACCCCGGCAATTCGGGCGGAGCGCTCGTTGATCTGTATGGCAAGCTGGTCGGCATCAATTCGGCGATCTATTCGCGCTCGGGCGGCAGCATGGGAATTGGCTTTGCCATTCCGGTCAATATGGTCAGGAGCGTCATTGCCGCGGCGCGCCAGGGCGGCTCGACCGTCAAGCGTCCCTGGCTCGGCGCCACGCTGCAGAGCTTGACCAAGGATATCGCCGACAGCCTTGGCGTCGATCGCCCGACGGGCGCGCTGGTGGCGACAGTCGCCGGCGAGGGTCCGGCGTTCGAGGCGGGTCTCAAGCGGGGCGACGTCATCACCGCGGTCGACGGGCAAGGCGTCGAGGACGCTCAGAGCGTCGGCTTCCGCCTTGCGGTTAAGCCCCTCGGCGGCGCGGCCACGCTCTCGGTCCTGCGGAGCGGGCGCGCGCTGAGCCTGCCGCTCAAACTCGCCGCCGCGCCGGAATCGCCGCCGCGCGATGCGCTGACCATCCGCAGCCGCTCGCCCTTCCAGGGGGCCGAGGCGATGAACATGTCGCCCGCCGTCGCCGAGGAGCTGTCGCTCGAAGGCGCCGCTGAAGGCGTCGTCATCGCGTCGGTGGCCGACGGTTCGACCGCGGCTGAGGTCGGCGTGCAGAAGGGGGATATCGTCGTCGCCGTCAATGGCCAGAAGATCGCGACGACCCGCGATCTGGAGAAAGCCTGCGCGGAACGTGCGCGCCTTTGGGATCTAACAATCAGGCGCGGCGCGGAGACCATCCGCACTCAGCTCGGCGGCTGACGAGGGCGAAAAAAAGGCAGGGCGCCCGGAAGCGTCCTGCCGATCTGCGCAAGCGGTGGGAGGATGGCCGCTCGCGCTTTCGCTTTTTAGATCGGTTTTCCGCTCGCCTCGAATTTACGCCGCCTTGCGGGCCGGCTGTCTAACCTTCACGCGCGCCATGCGGCGCTTGATCGATTGCCAAAGGGCGCGCATCTCCTCGGCGGCCGCGCCATACGGATTGAGCTCGGTGACCCCCCAGCCATGGCGGGCGGATTCCTGATAATCGACCCGCGTCAGGATGAGCGGGGAAATCAGTCCTCCCATTTCTTCGAGCGTCTCTACGCCATCCTGGACGCGGGCGGTCTGCTGGGCGGGTGGGCACTGATTGAGCAGGAATACGAAGTCGCCGCCGATCTCCTTCAGCGCCGCCCGCGTTCGGGCGCTTGCCCACAAGTCGAACATGCTCGGGCGTGAAGGGATGATGTTGAGGTCGGCGACCTGCATTGCGGCCGAGGACGCCGCGCCTTCGGCGCCTGGCGTGTCGAGGATCGCGAGGGTATAGCCCTTGCGCTCAAGCGAGGCGAGGAGGGCCGGCAGGCGCGCCGCTCCCGACGCAATGACCTCGATGTCGCCGGCGCCGCGCGTCTTGGCCCAATTCGCGAGCGACCCTTGCGGATCCATGTCGACGACGCAGACTTTCTCTTTCATCTCGTGCGCCGCCACAGCGAGCGACGACGCAATTGTGCTTTTCCCCGAGCCGCCCTTTTGGGTGACAAACGCAATGGTCCGCATGACTTCCGCCCTCAGCCTTCCGAGTTTCGCCCCGGTTTCGGATCGTCGATCGGGGGCAGGATTAATGAATGTTCATCAGTTGAGCGGAAAATGGTTAACAGACGGTTTCAGACGCGCGGCATTCAGCACTTTGTCATAATTTGCCGCAAATCATTCGCACGCGACGCGAATTCACCAGGGGCGGCTGACGCAACGGCACGTGTCCGGCGCCGCATTTCTTCGGCGGGAGCGGCCAAATCTTAAGGCTCGCGGCGCCGCTCAGTCGCCGTCGAGCGGGACGGCTCCCTTGATCGCGCCGTCCGCGGAAAGGGCAATCTTCTCGATCCGCATTTCGGCGTTCTTCAAGAGTTCGTCGCAGCGCCGCTTCAGCGCCTCGCCACGCTCGTAGAGCCTGATCGATTCGTCCAGCGCCACCGCGCCTTTTTCGAGCCGATCGACGATCTCCTCGAGCTCCGCGAGCGCTGCTTCGAACGGCAACGCGGCGATGTCCGGCTTGGCCTCGGTCACTTCAGCTCCCCTTGACTAGGCTCGACTGCGACGCTCCACGACATGAGAGTCTCATCCGTGTCGCCTCAAAATGGCCTTTTGGCGCGATGCTGTCGCGCCGCGCCGCGCCGCCGAACACCCGCCTCCTGTCAAGCGCCGATCCGTCATTCGGGCAAGGCTGAAATCAGGTACAGCGTCTGCAGCGTCTCGCTGGGTTGCGTCTGGCTTCCGAACGCATGGGCAAAGATGGCGCTGATTTCGCCGGAGCGATAGATATGGCTAAGCGCTCGATCGACCGCCAGGCGGAAGTCGCTGTCGCCGCGCGCCAGCGCCAGGGCGTATGGCTCAAGCGAGAAATAGTTGTTGGCGAGACGCAGCTTGCCCGGAGCTTCGCTCTTGGAGGCGAGATAGGCGAGGATGGCCCGATCGCCGAAATAGGCGACGATCGTCCCCTGATCCAGCATCGCGAGCCCTTCCAGGTGAGTCTTGGCGGGCACGACTTCGGCGTTGATCTTGGCGCTGGCGAGGGTATCGCGCAAGCTCTGCTCGGTGGTGGTGCCGGCCAGCACGCCGATCTTCTTGCCCGAAAGGGCGCCGAACTCGCTTGGGCCTTCGCCGCTCACCAGGAGGCTCGCTCCATCGACGAACGTCGCGATCGAAAAGTCGACCTGTTGTCGGCGCGACAAGGTGGCCGAGGTCGGTTCGCACAGGAGGTCCGCCTTTCCGGATTGGATGGCGTCGAGGCGATTGGCCGCGGTGACCAGCACATAGTCGACCTTGAGATCTCCGAGATTGAGCTCGGCAGCCAAATCCTTCGCCACCGAACGACACAGGTCGACCATGAAGCCCGCGGGTTCGCCGATGGCGTCGGTGAACGAAAACGGCGGCGCGTCGTCGCGGTAGGCGATCCGCAGGGTCTTGTCCTGCTTGAGCTTATCGATGGCGCCGGCGCCCGCCGATCCGAGACCAAACGCGGCAGCGGCCGCCGCGATCGACAACGCCCACAAGCGCCGATTGATAGAAGCCATGCGTTTCCCCATCTCGCGATCCCGCCTCACCAACTGCCCGCATCGTGGACCAGGGCGGTCGAGCCCGCAAGGCGCGGCGCCGCCGACAGGCAAGTCCAAGGCCGTCGTACCAGACCCGGGCCACGAGCCAAAGAGTGTCCCGAATGCGCGTCCTGCGATAAGCTCATTGAGGTGGGTCAGTGAGCGTTTGGAGGCCAGCCATGCTTGTCGGCGTTCCCAAGGAGATCAAGGACAATGAGTTCCGGGTCGGCATGACCCCGGCGGCGGCCGCGGAGCTCGTCCATCACGGCCATGAGGTCGTCGTCGAGACGGAGGCCGGCCTTGGCTCGGGCTCTCCCGACGAGGAATACGTTCGCGCCGGGGCCAAGATCGCCAAGACCGCGACCGACATCTTCGCCCGGGCCGAGATGATCGTGAAGGTCAAGGAGCCGCTCGCCGAAGAGCGCAAGCGGATCAAGCGCGGGCAGATCCTGTTCACCTACCTCCACCTTGCGCCCGATCTCGAGCAGACGCGCGACCTCATGGCTTCGGGCGCCACCTGCATCGCCTATGAGACGGTGACGAGCCCGCACGGCGGCCTGCCGCTGCTCACGCCGATGTCGGAAGTCGCCGGCCGCCTCGCGCCGCAGGTTGGCGCGCATGCGCTGGAGAAGGCGCAGGGCGGGCGGGGCGTGCTGCTCGGCGGCGTGCCGGGCGTGGCGGCGGCCAACGTGCTCGTCCTCGGCGGCGGCGTGTCCGGAACGCACGCCGCGACGATCGCCGTCGGCATGGGCGCCTCCGTCACCGTGGTCGACCGGTCGCACGAGGCGCTGAGGCGCCTCTCGGCGCAATTCGGCTCGGCGTTGCGCACGGTCTATTCGACCCGCGCCTCGATCGCCGACCTCGTCAGGAGCGCGGACCTCGTCATCGGCGCGGTGCTTCTGCCAGGCGCCGCCGCGCCCAAGCTCATAACGAGGGCTATGCTCAAGACGATGCGCCCGGGCGCCGTCATCGTCGACGTCGCGATCGACCAGGGCGGCTGCTGCGAGACCTCGAAGCCGACGACCCATTCCCACCCGACTTATGTCGTCGACGGCATCGTCCACTACTGCGTGGCCAATATGCCGGGCGCGGTCGCGCGCACCTCGACCTTTGCGCTTAACCACGCGACCCTGCCGTTCGCGCTCGCCCTCGCCGACAAGGGCTGGCGCGAGGCCCTGAGGGAGGATCCGCACCTGCGCGCGGGTCTCAACGTTCACGACGGCAAGGTCACCTGCGAGCCGGTCGCCGCGGCGCTCGGGCTCCCATACACGCCGGCCGAAAGCGTGCTCGGATAGCGCTTCTCAGTTCGCCGCCGGCGGCCGGTCGCCGTTGCCGTTGAGGGCGCCGGGCGCCCAGTTCACGCCGTCGCGCATGGCGTAGAAGATGTGGGCGCCGATGCGGTCGACCTTGCGCAGGTAGCCGACCCAGAACGGCGCGACATAATTGGCGTGGTAGTTGACCGCTTCGCCGACCTTGGCGTTGTAGTTCGCCCCGCTCACCACCTCTCCGGCGATCCGGGTCGCGACCGCCCACGGGCCCGGCTCCTCTATGCGCAGCGACTTGCCCTCGCAGGCGAAGGTGAACTGGCAGGCGAACGGCCGGTTGCGGTCCTGATAGACGACGCCGCAGACGGTCGTCGGATAGATGCCGCTTCTGACCCGGTTCAGCACCACCTGGGCCACCGCCGCCTGGCCGTCCTCGGGCTCGCTGCGCGACTCGAAATAGATCGCTTCCGCCAGGCATCGCATCTGGCGGGCGCTGTCCTTGGGATCGATCAGCGCCGCATAGTTCGGCTTGCCGTCGCCGGCCGACAATTGCGGGACCGTCGTCTCACCCGGCGAATCCGTCTCGACGGCGACCAGCACGCCGTCGCTGGAGCTCGGCGAAGAGGAGTTGAGCGCGAATTCGAGCGGCAGGCCCGGCGTCGCGCCGTCGTCGAAGGCAAGCCCCGGGTTTTTCCCGGGCGGCGCGCCGCCGTCATCCGGGACCTCAGGGCTCATGGTGTGGCCGGGGTCGAAGTCGGCGTCGCGCGGGCCGTCGAGCCCGTCACGACGAGGCCCGCCGTTCAAGCGCTTCGCGTTGAAGCCGGGGCGAAGGCCGACGAACGGATCGCTTTTTTCGCCGCGGTCGACGGCGGGAAACGGCTGCGGCGGGCGCTTCAAAGCCCCGTCCGGCTCGATCTCGTCGGAGGCCGCCGCCAGGCCGTCCGGATCGGCGGCGATGAGGCGCGCCCGGACGATCGGCAGCGGCTCGCCGTCCTCATCGACGGCGCGGAGCGGCCGGGCCGCCAGCAACGCCCGGTCGAGCGAACTTTTGGCCTCGATCATCCGGGTGGAAGCAAAGCGGCTTGCGCCCGCCGGCGGCTCCTGCTCGGCTTCGGCGGTGATCGAGACGAGGACGGCGAGGCCCATGCACCAGGGCGCCGCGACCGAAAGAGCCCATGGAATACGCGACCGACCCATACGCGACCCGGCGCCCCACGCAAAAGAGTGTCCCGCATGCGTCGCGCAAGGTTAAAGCGACCGGCGCAATGCGAATTGTTCCGGTTATCTGCGCTTAAGGTTGCGGGCGCGTTACCAAGGGGGAGGGGCAGGGCGTCCCGCTTTGGGGCAGGGGTGGGCAGACGGGTCTCTCTCCCGAGTTTCGCCAAATAATCTCGCTGTTATCGTGAAGCGCTTTCCTGGCGGTCTAAATCTGCGCGGCGCCGCCATCAACGAAGAGTTCGGTTCCGGTGATGAAACTGCTTTCGTCGGATGCGAGAAAGAGCGCCGCGCTCGCGACTTCATCCGGATCGCCGAGCCGTCCGAGCGGCGTCGTCGATTCCACGAACCCAATCATCGCCCGGTGGGCGTCTTCCGACGTTGAGAGGCCGTGCCACCCGGGCGTCGATGTGGCGCCGGGGGCGAGGACGTTAACGCGGATCTTGCGCGGCGCGAGATCGAGGATCCAGCTGCGGGCGAAGTTGCGGATCGCCGCCTTGCTAGCGCTGTAGACGCTGAACGCCGGCGTTCCTTTGGATCCGGCGGTGGAGCCGGTCAGGATGATCGAGCCGCCGTTCCTGAGAAGCGGCAGCGCCTTCTGGACGGTGAAGAGGGTCCCTTTCACATTGACGGCGAAGGTTCGGTCGAATTGGTCTTCGGTAATCTCTCCGAGCGCGGCGAACTCGCCCCCGCCTGCATTGGCGAACAGGATGTCGATCGCCCCGGCCTCGTCCCTCACAACTGCAAAGAGCCGGTCGAGATCGCCAAGACTGGAAACGTCGCATTGGACGCCGAGGGACTTGCGCCCGGTCTCGGCGACCGCGGCGTCAAGCTCCGGTTTGCGCCGGCCTGCCAGGAAGACGTGAGCGCCCTCAGCCGCAAACCGCTTTGCCGAGGCAAGACCGATGCCGGTGCTCGCGCCGGTGACGACGGCGACCTTTCCTGCGAGCCTGCCGTCGGCCTCGCCCTTGCCGGCGCGCTTCTCTGAGGCGGGGGCCAAGATCACACGCCTTCGTAGACGAGCCGGGTGAAAAAGCCGGGATCGATCACCCAGCCGCCGAATCTGGCGTCGAACGGCGCAGTCGGTTTCGCCGCGACCGTCTCGTCGCCCGACCTGCCCTCCCTTTTCAGCGCGGCCACGTTATCCCGCACGCCGACCAGCATGTCGCGGAACGCCTGCAGCTCGGCCCGATTGCTGACCGGGGCCCCGTGTCCTGGAATGATGATGGCGCTGTCGGTTGTTGCGGCAAGATTGGCGTCGGACGCCGCGATCATGCCGTCGATGCTGCCACCGGTCGAATAGTCGATGAACGGATAGACGCCATTCCAGAACGTGTCGCCGACGTGCACGATATCCGCTTCGCCGAAGGTGACGGAAATATCGCTGTCGGTATGGGCGGGATTGTAATGGCGCAGATTCATCGACTGGCCGTTGAGCTTGAGGCTGTGTTCGCTCGCAAACACCTCGCTCGGGAGTCCGTTCGCCGGCGGGGAGACGAAATTGTAGTCCCAGTCCTCGACCCGTTGGGCGTGCTGGAGAAACCCGAGAGTATTTTCCTGGGCGATGATTTTGGCCCCGACCGAATTCAGCCACGCGTTGCCGCTGGTGTGATCGAAGTGCCAGTGGGTGTTGATCAGGTGGGTGACAGGCTCGGGGCCGAGGCCGGCGAGCGCCTGCGTAAGTTGCGGGCGAGAGACGCCGATGCCTGCGTCGACCAGAACCTTCCCGTCCGGCCCAGTCAGGACGGCGATATTGCCCCCCGAGCCCTCAAGCACCGAGATATTGTTACGCAGCTTGTGCGTGACGATTGGCGAGATTGCGGCGCTATCCTTGATGAGGCTGACGAGGCCGCGCGCCTCGGCGAAGGCCTCCCGCGGCGTAAGCCATGCTTCCTTGGCCGCGAAGGCCGCCCCAACGCAGCAGAGACAGAAGCCGCGGCGCGACATTTTTTGATGTTGCATCGAACTCATGGCGTCCTCCGTCCAGGCTCGGTCCGATACTGGATGACGACGAGGCCGCGCGCGAGCGCCTCCGCCACGGGCGGATCGACGATGATCCTCGGCGGAGGCTCGGTTGCGCGCGGAACCACGGCGGCGGGTCCTCGGATTTCTCTTGCGGTCTGCGCAAGGGCGCCCACTGCGGGCAGGACGCTCGCCATTGCGGCTACCGACATCAGGAACGACGCCAACCTGGCCTCCGAGGGCGCCAATCAGAGAAATCGAGTCTTCATCGGGAAGGAAGCTTGCGGCAGAGGAAGTCCCTGATCAAGGGGATCATCACGTCGGACTTGTCTTCGAGCGCGAAATGCCCGGTGTCGAGGAGATGCAGCTCGGCGTCCGGCAGGTCACGGAGATAGGGCGTCGCGCCGTCGGCGGGGAAAATCTTGTCGTTCTTGCCCCACACAATCAGCGTCGGGGGTTTTCGCTCGCGGAAGAAAGCCTGGAACTGCGGATAGAGCGGGACGTTGCTCCCGTAGTCATGGAAGAGATCGAGTTGGATGTCCTTGTTGCCGGGGCGGTCGAGAAGCGGCTGATCGTGGCCCCAGTTGTCGGGATCGATGCGCGAAACATCGGCGACGCCGTCGGTATATTGGAACTTCGTCGTCTCCGGCGCGACGAGGAAGGAGAGAGCGGCGCGATGGGCGTCCGACCCGTCGGCCCAATAGGCCTTGATCGGATCCCAGAAAGCCTTGAGCCCTTCCTCGTAGGCGTTGCCGTTCTGAACGATCAGGGCCGTCACGCGATCGGGATGTTTGAGAGCGAGCCGGTAGCCGACCGGCGCGCCGTAATCCATGAGGTAGATCGCATATCTGTCGACGTCGAGCTGCGCCAGAAGACCGTCGACGATGTCGGCATAGTGGGCGAAGGTGTAGGCGAACGTCTTGTGATCGGGCGCCGCGCTTTCGCCGAAGCCCGGATAATCCGGCGCGATGAGATGATAGCGATCGGCGAGCGCCGGGATCAGGTTGCGGAACATGTGCGAGGAGGTCGGAAAGCCGTGCAGCAGCAGCACGACCGGCGCGTCCGCCGGCCCCGCTTCGCGGTAGAAGACGTCGACGCCGTCGACCTTGGCGGTCCGGTAGTGGACGACGGGGAGCGGAGTCCGTTCGGGCGCGGCGCAAGCGGCCGGGTCGGCGACGGCTGGTTCCGGCAGCGCCGCGGACGACAGAAGCGCCGCCGCAACAAGCGCAATTGCCGTGCGGCGATTCGATGAAGACGCCACTGCTCTCCCCTATTGTGGGCGGCCATGCCGGTTGATCGCGCGACTGCTCGCGGCTGCTATTCAGGACTTGATGAACGCCAGCAGGTCCGCATTGATCGTCTCGGCATGCGTGGTCGGCATGCCGTGTGGGAAGTCCTTGTAGGTCTTGAGCGTCGCGTTTTTCAGGAGCTTCGCCGACAGCGGCCCCGCTGCGACATAGGGAACGATCTGGTCGTCCTCGCTGTGCATGACCATCACGGGAACGTCGATCTTCTTCAAATCCTCGGTGAAGTCGGTCTGGGAGAAGGCGACGACACCGTCATAGTGGGCCTTCGCGCCGCCCATCATTCCCTGGCGCCACCAGTTCTCGATCACCGCCTCGGACGATTTCGCGCCGGGCCGATTGAAGCCGTAGAACGGTCCCGACGCGATTTCGCGATAGAAGATCGACCGATTGGCCGCGAGCTGCGCCTGCAATCCGTCGAACGCCTCCTTGGGCAGTCCGTTCGGATTCGCCGCGGTCTTCAGCATCAGGGGCGGCACCGCGCTGATCAGCGCGGCCTTCGCGATTCGGCTCTCTCCGTGCCGTGCGAGATAGCGGGTGACTTCGCCGCCGCCGGTCGAGTGACCGACATGGATCGCGTTCCTCAAATCGAGATGCGCCGTCACCGCCGCGAGATCATTGGCGTAATGGTCCATGTCGTGCCCGTCGCCGGTTTGGGCGGACCGGCCATGGCCGCGGCGATCGTGGGCAATGACGCGGTAGCCGTGATCGAGAAAGAACAGCATCTGCGCGTCCCAGTCGTCGGCCGACAGCGGCCAGCCGTGACTGAACACGATCGGTTGGCCCTCTCCCCAGTCCTTGTAGAAGATCTCGACGCCGTCGCGGGTCGTGACAGTGGGCATGGTGTCGACTCCTGCGCTCGATTCTGGCTGCGACCTCAAGCCGCCTGAGACCTCCAGCCTCGACGAGGCCCCTCGCGCCGGTCGGACAACGACGCCGAACGGGGCGATCGGAGCGCACGGCAAGTCCTGGAACGAGGATTCGAGTTGCGCTCGCCGATGTAACGGGTTCGAGAATACGGCAATTGCGGCGCGCGCGAGCAGCCCCTATCATCGAAAAGCACCTTTTCACGATTTGGAAGACGGGTCCTGTGGACCGCATCGAATCGATGTCGGTAGTGGTCGCCATCGCCGAGGCGGGCAGCCTTTCCGCCGCTTCGCGACAGCTCCGGATGCCGGTCCCCACGGTCAGCCGCAGATTGGCGGAACTCGAGGGCTGGCTCGGGACGCAGCTGTTTCAGCGGTCGTCGCGGCGCCTGTCGCTGACCGAGGCCGGACGCGCTTACGTCGAGGCGTGCAGGGGCATCCTCGAGCAGGTCGGTCGCGCCGAGCGGGAAGCGTCCGGCGAATATCGCGCCCCGACCGGCGACATGACCGTGACGTCGCCCTGGGGAATCGGCCACCTCCACCTCGTGCCCCTCGCATGCGAATTCCAGCGGGCCTACCCGGATATCCGTTTGCGCGTACTGATGACGGACCGGGTCCTCAATCCCAGCGAGATGAGCATCGACGTCTCGATCCGCGTCGGCCCGCTGTCCGACAGCAGCCTCATCGCTACGCGCATTGGATCGGTGCGGGTGGTCGCCTGCGCGAGCCCTGCCTACCTCGCGGCGCACGGGCGCCCTCTCGTCCCCGCCGATCTCATCGGCCACGATTGCATCACGATCGATGAATTGGGCGTCCCGAAAAGCTGGACTTTTCTCGAACACGGGCGGGAGGCGGCGGCGCCGATCCAGTCGCGGCTCACGGTCAATACGTCCGAAGCCGCGGTCGAGGCCGCGATCGAGGGAGCGGGGATCACGCGGGTGATGTCTTACAAGATGGAGGCGGCGAGGCGGTCGGGCGCGCTCGCGCTCATCCTCGAGGAATTCGAGAAGGACCCGCTGCCAATCCACATCCTCTACACGGAACGAAAGCCGACGCCGCTCAAGCTGCGCGTCTTCCTCGATTGGCTCATGCCCCGCCTCAAGGCCCGGCTTGCCCCCTCGGCCGGCTGACCCGCCCGCTTCGGCCCGGCGCCGCTCGCTATCGGCGGGACGGCGAACGCTTGACGAGCGATGTGCGATTTTCGGCGAATAGTCTCCCTGTTAGCGGCAAAATTCTCCCTGTTATGGCGAATAAATCTCCCTGTTCCGGCGAAAAATCTGGCTGTTAATTCGTGGGCGTAAGTGTTTCACGTGAAACGCTTTTCCATGCTTTCGCCGTGCGCGGGGTGCCGGATCTCGACATGGCTCGCCCCAATCGCGTTTCGGGCCGCTCCCATCGGCGGCCGACTTCGGGCGAACCGCCCCTCACGCGACCCTCTCCCACATCCTCCGACAAGCTCAGAATGAGGGGAAAGGGGAGGCGTTGGCGGCGTCGGCTATTCGCCTTCTACGCCGATGGCGTAGGCGGTTTCGCCGTGGACGGCGTCGTCGCCGACTTTCAGGCTCGCGTCGCCCATCCGCATCATGAAGCTGGTCTTCCGCAGCCAGTTCGTGCTCATCCGTGGCGGCGATTCTGATCGTCGCGCCGGCGGTTGCCTCCTTCCTCTTCATGCAGCGGCGTTTCATCGAAGGAATGGCGAGCGGCTCTGTCAAAGGGTGAGCCGCGGTTTGAATCCCTCGATCCTCTCGCGAAGGAAAGCGACATCAATGGCCTCTATCCCTGCCGACTATCTCGAACGCGTCTACGCCGGCGTCCTCGGCAAGCTCATCGGCGTTTATCTCGGCCGGCCGTTCGAAGGATGGACCTATCAGCGCATCATGAAGGAGTTGGGTCCGATCGAATATTACGTCCACGACCGCTTCGATGCGCCGCTCGTGGTCACCGACGATGACGTTTCCGGCACGTTCACCTTCGTTCGCGCGCTCGCAGAGCACGGCGTCTCGGCGGACCTCACGGCCGAGGACATCGGCAAGACGTGGCTGAACTCGATCATCGAGGGCCGCTCGATCCTGTGGTGGGGCGGCAATGGCAATTCGACCGAGCACACGGCCTGGCTGAACCTGAAGCGCGGCTTGAAGGCTCCGCATTCAGGTTCGATCGCGACCAATGGGCAAGCGGTCGCCGAGCAGATCGGCGCGCAGATCTTCATCGACGGCTGGGCGCTGGTGGCGCCGGGGCAGCCGCGGCTGGCTGCGAAACTCGCCGAGGCCGCCGGCAGCGTGAGCCACGACGGCGAGGCCGTCCACGCGGCCAAGCTGCTCGCAGCGATGGAGGCCGAGGCTTTCCGCTCCTCCGACGTCGATCATCTCATCGACGTCGGCTTGTCGATCATTCCCGGCAATTCGCTGATCGCCCGGCTCATCGCTGACGTAAGGGCGTGGAGCGCGGAATTCCCCGACTGGCGCGACGCCCGCCAGAAGATCGAGGATAACTACGGCTACGACAAGTTTCCCGGCAACTGCCATGTCGTGCCCAACCACGCGCTGATCATCCTGACGCTCCTCTATTCGCGCGGCGACTTCCACCGGGCGATGACCATCGTCAACACGTCGGGCTGGGACACCGACTGCAATTCCGGCAATGTCGGCTGCCTGATCGGCATCATGCGCGGGCTCAAGGGTCTGGAGGGCGGCCCCGACTGGCGCGGGCCGCTCGCCGATCGCACCCTCATTTCGGCGAGCGACGGCGGCTATGCGGTCAACGACGCGGCGCGGGTCGCCTACGACCTCGTCAATATTGGCCGCGAACTCGCGGGCCTGGCGCCGCTGCCGCCGCCCAAGGACGGGGCGCAGTTTCACTTCACTCTGCCCGGAAGCGTGCAGGGCTTTATGGCTGAGCGCGACGCCATCCAAAGCGACCTGCTTTCGGTCGAGCAGGGCGAGGTTGCGGGACGGCTCGCGCTCGCGCTGCGCTTCAAGGCGCTGGCGCGCGGACGCTCGGCGGCGGCGCTCACCCCGACCTTCTCGCCGCCGGACCTCGCCGACATGCGCACCTATGACTTGCAGGCGAGTCCGCGCGTCTATTCTGGGCAGATGGTCAAGGCCCGTCTCCTCGCCGATAGCGCCAACACTTCCTCGGTCACGGCGGCGCTCAGGATCAAGGTCTATGAACTCAACGACCGGCTCGTCGACCTCGACGGGCCGACGCTCGTTCTCGCGCCGGGGGCCGAGGGCGTGCTGAACTGGACGCTTCCCAACCTCGACGGCCAGCCGATCCAGCGGATCGGCGTCGCGCTGACCTCTTCCGACGCCGGAGGGGACGGAACTGTCTGGCTCGACTATCTCCGCTGGGACGGCGTCCCGAACCTCACTCTCCGTCGGCCGAAGGAGCCGAGCGAGTTCTGGCGGAAATCCTGGGTCAACAACGTGAGCCTGTTCAGCAAGAACTTCCCCTCCGCGTTCCGTATCTCGCAAGACCGCGGCCGGGGCGTCATCATCCATGGCGCCCGCGACTGGACCGACTACCGCGTTTCGAGCGAAATCACCGTCCATCTGGGTTCGAGCGCGGGTCTCGCCGCTCGTGTCCAGGGACTCAGGCGCTATTACGCGCTCGAGCTCAAGCCGGGCGACAAGGCGCAACTCATCAAGGTGCGCGACGACGATTGCACGGTTCTGGCCGAGGCGCCGTGCCGATGGACCCTGGAAAGGCCGGTTGCGCTCGCGCTCGAGGTTCGCGGCAAGACTATCACCGAAATCGTTGGCGGCGCGGTGACCCTGCGGGCGCAGGATGACAGCGCCGCGCCTTTCGAAGACGGCGCCATTGGTCTTTTGATCGTCGAGGGCGCCCTATCGACCGATCAGGTCGATGTGCGGCCGCTGTCAGACGCAGCCGCTTCGGGAGAGAATGAGCCAGCGTGGACGCGCGCGTGATCGCTTGACGGAGGCGTGGGCCGATAGGCCGGCGCGAGGACCCAGATGAAGTCGACTCCGTTAGGGGCAGCCTGCGGCCGCGCAGTTGCTGGACAAAAGCACACTCCGCTGCCATCGTCCGCCGCAATCCGTCGCTCTCAAGGAGATTTCACCAAATGACCACCGTCACCGCCGCCAAACCCGCCGCCACGCCGCGCGCGGCGGACGTTCCCAACGATCTGGCCGCGTTCTGGCTGCCGTTCACACCCAACCGCGCATTCAAGAAGAAGCCGCGACTCATCTCGCGCTCGAAGGACATGCACTATTACACGCCTGAGGGGCGGGCGATCCTCGACGCCACGGCCGGCCTATGGTGCTGCAACGCTGGTCACAACCGCGCGCCGATCGTGGCCGCGATCCAGCGCCAGGCGGGCGAACTCGATTTCACCCCGACCTTCCAGTTCGCCCATCCGCTGGCGTTTCAACTCGCCTCCCGCATCGCCGAACTCGCGCCGGGCGATCTCGATCACGTGTTCTTCTGCAATTCCGGCTCCGAGGCCGTCGACACGGCGCTCAAGATCGCGCTCGCCTATCACAACGTGCGCGGACATGGGCAGCGCCAGCGCCTGATCGGCCGCGAGCGCGGCTATCACGGCGTCGGCTTCGGCGGCATCTCGGTCGGCGGCATGGTCAACAACCGTAAGTTCTTCGGCTCGCTCCTCGCCGGTGTCGATCATCTGCCCACGACCTACAACCGCGAGCATCAGGCGTTCACCAAGGGCGAGCCGGAATGGGGCGGCCATCTCGCCGACGCGCTCGAGGGCCTCGTCGCCCTGCACGACGCCTCGACCATCGCCGCCGTCATCGTCGAGCCGATGGCGGGCTCGACCGGCGTCTTGCCGCGCGCCAAAGGGCTATCTGAAGAAACTGCGCGAGATCTGCGACAAATATGGCATCCTGCTCATTTTCGACGAGGTCATCACCGGCTTCGGGCGTCTCGGCGCGCCATTCGCCGCCGAGCGCTATGGCGTCGAGCCCGACATGGTGACCTTCGCGAAAGGCGTAACCTCCGGGACTGTGCCGATGGGCGGCGTCGTCGTCCGCAAGCATATCTACGACGCATTCATGCAAGGGCCGGAGCACGCGATCGAGCTCTTCCACGGCTATACCTATTCCGGTCATCCGCTCGCTTGCGCGGCGGCGCTGGCGACGCTCGACGTCTATCGCGACGAACGCCTGTTCGAGCGCTCAAAGGCGCTGGAGGCCAAGTGGGCTGACGCGATCGATGAGTCTGAAGGGTCTGCCGAATGTCGTCGACATCCGTTGCGTCGGATTGACCGGAGCGATCGATCTCGCGCCCATCGCCGGCAGCCCGGGCCTGCGCGGCACGCGCGCCCTTGACCACTCGTTCTTCGAGGCTGAAATCATGCTGCGCCCATCCGGCGACACCATAGAACTGACCCCGCCGCTCATCGTGAGCGAAACCGAGATCGGCGAGATCATGGAGAAGGTCGGCGCGTCGATCAAAGCGGCGGCGTAAGAGCAGGCGTCGTTCCTTCATCCGGCCGCGCTAAGCGCATCCACCGTAGCCGACGCCATACGGCGTTCTTCCGAACGCCCGATTGCGGGAGACGGGCTACGGGGAGGGCAGGGCCGCATCATGCCTCGCCTGTTCACAGCGCTGGAATTGCCCGAGCGCGTCGCCGCGTGGATGGCGCTCATGCGCGGCGGCATTGTCGGCGCGCGCTGGCTCCAGCCTGAAGACTTTCACATCACGCTGCGCTTTGTCGGCGACATCGACGCGCGGACCGCCCACGAGGTCGCCGAGACGCTTGGCGACATCCGCCGGCCGAAGGCGCTCGTCACCTTCGACGGCCTGAGCTGGTTCGGCGGCGACAGGCCGCGCGCCATCGTCGCCAGGGTCAAGGCGGACCCGGCGCTGATGGACCTGCAGGCCGAGCAGGAGCGGCGACTAAGGCGGGTCGGTCTTGAGCCCGAAACCCGCAAATATACGCCGCATGTGACGCTGGCCAGGCTGCGCGGCGTCGCTCAGGCGGCAGTCGCGGATTATCTGGCCGCGCGCGGCGCGCTGGTCGCGGAAGCGTTCACCGCCGAGCGCTTCGTGCTCTATTCCGCCCGCGACGGGACCGGCGGAGGACCTTATGTCGTTGAGGCTGCTTATCCGCTGGGATAGACTGCCGGTTGGGCTCTCGCCGGCGGCAAATTCCAAATCCGTCGCAACAAAATCAAAATCCGCCGCCACGAAATCCAAATCCGGCGCAATTGAATCCAAGCCCGCCGCAACCAACTCCAAATGCGATTTTGGGCTAATGATCCAGTGTTTTCAGATGCTTATGTCTAGAACTCTCCCCTTCCTCCAGCGGGCGCAGATGTCGAGCAGCAGCTGGCGGCGGCCTTTGGTCGTTGGATCTGAAGCCTGGACCGGCGACATCCGCAACGCATAGCACTATCTTCTGATTAACGCAATGAATCGCCCATCCTTCCGTTTTGACGGACGGAGCCTCGCCGCGCCGCGATTGACGATTCCCTTCGAACGCCCATTGCCGTAAGGACGGCCATGACGCCAACGATCGACGCCGTGCGGCGCCGCGTGCGCCTCGACCCGCGCGACCCCGAGGTCTTCAACGACCCCTATCGCGCCTATGGCGCGATCCACGAAGCCTCGCCGGTGTTCTTCTGGGAGGACTACGGCTTCTGGTGCTTCGCCCGCCATGCCGACGTCTCGGCGCTGTTGCGCGACCGCCGGTTCGGCCGCCAGATCCTGCATGTGATGAGCCGGGCGGAATTGGGCTGGCCCGAGCCAAAGCCGCATCTTCAGCCGTTTGACGCGCTCGAGCGCCATTCGATCCTCGAGCTCGAGCCGCCCGAGCACACGCGGCTGCGCAACCTCGTCAATCGCGCCTTCGTCTCGCGCCGGATCGAAAAGCTCGGGCCGCGGATCGCGGCGTTGGCGCATGAGCGGATCGACGCGTTCGCGCATAAGCGCCCGACCGATCTCATCGCCGGGTTCGCCGCTCCGATTCCGGTGGCCGTGATCGCCGACCTGCTTGGCGTTCCGCGCGAGATGGGGCTTAAGCTCGTCGACTGGTCGCACCGGATGGTCGCCATGTACCAGTTCGGCGTTGACCGCGCGATCGAGGAGGGCGCGGCCGAGGCGGCGCGGGGGTTCGCCGACTTCGTGCGCGGCTTCGCCCGAGCGCGCCGCGACGATCTCGCCGACGATCTCATCAGTCAGCTCCTCGCCGCGGAAAGCGACGGTGGACGGTTGAGCGAGGACGAACTGGTCGCGACCGTGATCCTGCTCCTGAACGCCGGGCACGAAGCGACGGTCCAGGCGATCGGCAACGGGGTGAAGACGATGCTCGAAGAAGGCATCGACGCGCGGCTCGCCTTCGCAGACGAAAGCGCGACTGCCGCGACAGTCGAAGAGCTGCTGCGGCTCGACCCGCCGCTGCACCTTTTCACCCGATATGCCCTGGAAGACGCGGAGTTCGCCGGCGTCCGGCTCAAGAGAGGCGAGAGGATCGGCCTGCTGCTCGGCGCCGCCAACCGCGATCCCGAACGCTTTCCACGCCCCGACGTCTTCGACAACGCGAGGGCGCCGAATCCGCATGTGAGCTTCGGCGCCGGCATTCACTTCTGCGTCGGCGCGCCGCTGGCGCGGCTCGAATTGTCGACTGCGCTGCCAATCCTGTTCGCCCGCCTGCCGGGCTTGCGCCTCGCCGACCCGCCGCGCTATCGCGACGCGTTCCATTTTCACGGGCTGGAGGCGCTGAGAGTCGAATGGCGGTGAGATCGGGCCCATTTGCAACCGGCGGACTGCGGACCGGAGCCCGCAGGTGACGTCCCTGTCGCGCCAACGCAGCTGCCGCCGCGGGCGCGGCGTCCTTCCGCGCCCCTGATCCGGCATGCTGCGTGGCCATCGTCGATATTTCGCCGTTATCGCCTTCCTGCTTCTGGCGACCCCGCTGGCATTTGGGATCGTGCGGCCGGACCCGCCGGCGGCGATCCTCAAGGAGGGGCGGTATCTCGCGCCCGCGCCGGCGATCCCCGCGGCCGGAGAAGATTGGCTCACGCTGCCCGCTCGCATCGACGCCTTCCTCGGCGATCACTTCGGCTTGCGCCAGGTTCTGATCCGGGCGCACAAGGATCTCACCAAGCCGCTTTTGGGCTTCGGCAACAGTTCCGTGCTCGTCGGGCGCGACGGGCGGCTCTTCTACCTCGGCCAGGAGGCGGTGCAGCAAAGCGCGGGGATTATTTTGCGCGACCATCGGGTGTCGGACACGGTCGCCCTGCTTGCGCGCATGAACGCGGCGCTTGAGGCTCGGGGCGTCAGGTTTCTCGTCGCCGTGCCGCCGAACGCGGCCACGATCTATGCCGACGATCTCCCCAACTGGGCGCAAAACCGCGGCCGGCGGACGGAATATGACCTGCTGCTCGACGGGCTCGCTGCGCGCAGCGTACGCGTGGTCGACCTTCGCCCGGCGCTGAGAACGGCGCGATCCGAGGGGCCGGTCTTTTACATGCATGACTTGCATTGGATGGCGAGAGGCGCGCTTGCAGCGTTCAACGCCATCGTCCAAGCGGACGGGCGCCCAGGGTGGCGGCTCGATTCCAAGTCCACGCTCGGCCCGCCGGAAGCGCGCGAGGGCGGAGACCTCGCTCGGATGCTGGGGGAAGACGCCGCCGCCGAGACCATCGAAGACCTAACCCTGCCGAGCGCTCGAACAGAACCGTTGACAGCGGACCCTGTCGGCGACTTCGTCGCCACATTCGACCGGCCCGGCCCGACCATCATGGTGTTCGGCGATTCATTCACTCAGGATTATTTCGCCCGGATGACGATGCAGCGGGCCGGTCGGGTCGTGTGGCTCCAGCACCAAAAATGCGGCTTCGATTGGAAGGCGATCGACCGCTTTCATCCAGATGAGGTCTGGTGGATGCCGAACGAGCGTTTTCTCATTTGCGATCCGGGCGCCCAGCCGACGGATTTCACTGGGTAGGCATGCAACAAGAGGATCGAGCCCCGCCCCGTGTCCGCAGCCTCCTGGTGCTCGGCGGCGCGCGGTCGGGAAAAAGCGCTTATGCGCAGCGCCTTGCCGAGACATACGGATCCGAGCGGCTCTTCCTGGCGACGGCGGAGCCGGCCGATGACGAGATGGCGGCGCGCATTGCTCGCCATCGGGCCGATCGCGGCCGAGGCTGGGTGACCCTGGAGGAACCGCTCGAAGTCGCTCGAGAGCTTGACGCGAACGCGCGTCCCGGCCGGGTCGTGGTCGTGGACTGCCTCACCCTTTGGCTTAGCAACCTCGTGCTGGCCGGGCGCGAGCCTGGGGCCGCCATCGCCCGGCTGGCCGAAGCGATCGAGGCGCTCGCCGGCCCTGCGATCCTTGTATCAAACGAGGTTGGCATGGGGATTGTGCCGGAGCACAAGCTCAGCCGGGAGTTTCGCGACTGGCAGGGGCGGGCGAACGGGGAGATCGCCCGGGCCTGCGACGCGGCGGTGTTCATCGCCGCCGGTCTTCCGGTCCAGTTGAAGCCCGCTCCCGGGTTGAGCCTCCGATTAGGCTGAACGGAGCATTTTCCCAAGAAAACCTCTGGCGACTCGGGGCGGGCCTGGACTAGGATTCGCGGCGGAAAGGGGCTTGCCGGCTGCGCGGGGCCGCCGGGGCGCGCTTCCAGTGATTGGTCCTTGGGATTTGGCGGAATGCTGCGTCTTTTCCAACGCCAGGCGCCCGAGTCGACGGCGCATATCGATATTGCTCACGACGGCGAGGTCTATCGTGTCGCGCTGAAGCGCGTCGCCACATCGCGCCGCTTCACGCTTCGTGTTCGAACGGCGACGCGCGACGCGTTGCTGACGATGCCGTCGCGCTCCTCGCTCAAGGCGGCGCGCGAATTCGCCGAGCGTCACGCCGCATGGATCGGCACGCGATTGGCGCGGCTTCCCCAACCCGTCGCGTTCGAGCCGCGCGCGGTGACGCCGTTGCGCGGCGTCGATCATCGCATCGCGCATCGGCCCGGCGAGCGTGGCGTGGTCTGGCTCGAGGCCAGCGATCGTGGCCCGCTCATCTGCGTCTCCGGCGAGCGGCCGCATGTGGCGCGCCGCGTCACCGACTTCCTCAAGCGCGAGGCGCGCAAGGATCTTGAGACTGCTGTTGCGCGTCACTCGAAGCAGCTCGGCGTCAAGCCGCGCCGCATCGTGCTGCGCGATACCGTCAGCCGCTGGGGCTCGTGCTCGTCGACCGGCGGCCTGAATTTTTCCTGGCGCCTGATCCTCGCGCCGCCGTTCGTGCTCGACTATCTCGCCGCGCACGAGGTCGCGCATATCGTCCACATGAATCATTCGCCGCTTTTCTGGAAGCTCGCGCGCCGCCTGCATCCCGGAACCGACCGCGCCGAAATCTGGCTCAAGGTCCACGGCGCGAACCTGCACCGCTTCGGCGGGACGTGGGAGTGACGCTCAGGACCACGCCGTTCGCCGCGCTCCTGGTGCGAACCGGGCGGTAGCCAATGGGATCGGGGTTTTCCTCCTTCCTTTCCAAAGGGAAGTGTCTTCACGCCATCCTGCTCAGCGCGTCGAACAGCAACTCAAGGTCCTGCGGGCGCGAGAGGCGGTGGTCGCCGTCCTTGATCAGCGTCAGCGTCGCCGGGTCGCCGCCGAGCCGCTGCATGAGCGCGAGCGCGTGGGCGAAGGGCACGTCCGAGTCAGCCATGCCTTGCAGCACCACGGTCGGCGCGCGGGTCCGGATCATGCCGCCGAGCAGAAGATGCCTGCGTCCGTCCTCGATCAGCGCGCGGGTGAAGCAATCGGGCTCGCTCGAATAGGCGGACGGCCTTCGCCATGCGCCGTCCTCCATGATCGCGCGGCGCGCCTCGTCCGGCGCGCGCGCCCAGATCAGCGCCTCGGTGAAGTCGACCGCGGGCGCGATGAGAATGAGGCCCTTGATGCGCTCCTTCTCGCCCGCCTCATTGAGCGCGCGGGCGGCGAGCAGCGCGAGATAGCCGCCCATCGACGAGCCGACGACAATCTGGGGCCCCTCGCTCTCGGCCCGAATCAGCGCCAGCGTCTCCTCAAGCCAGCGCGAGATGGTCCCTTCCTCGAGCCGGCCCTCGGAACGGCCGTGGCCGGAATAGTCGAACCTGAGGAGGCCGAGACCGCGGCGCTCGGCTTCCGCGTCGAGGGCGGTCGCCTTGGTCGATTCCATGTCGGAGCGATAGCCGCTGAGCCAAATGACGCTTGGGTCTCCGCTCCGCACTGGCGCGCGGCGGCGAAAGGCGATACGCCGTTGATTTGGGGCTTTCCCTACGATGAAGAACTGCGGCTGTCCGTCCGACACCTTGAGCTCGCTGCCGATGATGCGACCCGCGGACCGCGCCTCTATGAACCTCGGCCCCGGCGCTCGCGGCGAAGCGGGCTTGGCCGAGCAGGCGCGGCGAGTTCAACCGTCCGCTTTTGTCAAGGCGCGGCGGCCCATGAGCGTCGACGCGCTCGCCCCGTTCGGGCGTGGGGCGAACGCTCCGCTCGCCGGCCGGACCATCTTGCAGATTGTCCCTCCCGTCGACGCGGGCGGCGACGAACGCGCGACGCTTGCCGTCACCGCGGCGCTGGCGGAGACCGGCGCGCGGGCGCTGGTGGCGACCGATTCCGGCGAGCTGGCGGGCGAATTGCAGGCGATCGGCGGTCTCTTCGTCCGCTTTCCCGCGGCGACCAAGAACCCGCTCGCCATGACGCTCAATATGCGCCGCCTCCAGCGCATCATCGACTCGGAGCGGGTCGACCTCGTGCATGCGCGCTCGCGCTGGGCGGCGTGGGCGGCGGTCAAGGCCTGCCGCAAGGCGAAGCGCCCGCTGGTCACTTCGCTTCCCAGCGATGGCGGGCGCTCGCCGCCGCGCACCAGCTTCGAGAGCGCTGTCGCCGAGGGCGACATCGTCATCGCGGCATCGGAATTCGCCGCCCGGCGCGCGGCGGGCCTTTTTCCCGCCGTGCGTTCGCGCCTGAGAATCGTCCGCCCGGGATTGGAGTTCGCAAAGCTTCAACCCGAACGCGTGAGTGGACGCCGGGTCGCTGACATTCGCCAGGCCTGGGGCGTCGCGGCGCACGAGCGTGTGGTGCTGACGCCGGCGCGGCTCGCGCCCGGCCGTGGCCAAGAGACGCTGATCGAGGCGGCGGCGCTGATCAAGGGCCGCGGCCTCGACGACGTCCGTTTCGTGCTCGCCGGCGATGCTGCGAAGCCCGCGTTCGCCCGCGAACTCGACGCGCTCGCTCAGAAGCGCGGCGTCCAATCCATGCTCGTGCGCGCCGGCGCCGCGGCCGACCTGCCGGCGGCGTTGATCGGCGCGGCGGCGGCGGTCTTTCCCGCCGCCGACGCCGACGGCGTGACCCGCACCGCGATCGAGGCCGCGGCGATGGGGGCGCTCACCATCATCTCCGACGTCGGACCGGCGCGCGAGATCATCGCCGCGCCGCCCTATGAGGACGCCGAGTTGCGCACCGGATTTCTGGTGCAGCCGGGCGATGCGGCGGCGCTGGCCGACGCGATCGAGGCCGCGCTCGGGCTCGGCGCCTCGGCGCGCGAGGCCATCCGGCGGCGGTCGCGGGCGAAGGTCGCTGAAGCCTATTCGGTCGAGCGCATGACGCACGATACGCTCGGCGTCTATGCCGAGGCGCTGGAGCGGTGAGCGTTGGAGGCCGCCTCGCGGCGGCCCCCAGGATCTTCAGCTCTTGATGAACGCTCCGCTGCGCAAATCGCTCAGCGCCTGGCGGATTTGGTCTTGGGTGTTCATCACGATCGGCCCGTGCCAGGCGATCGGCTCGCGCAGCGGCCGGCCCGAGACCAGGAGGAAGCGAACGCCCTCCTCGCCCGCCTGGACGCTGATCTCGTCGCCCGCGCCGAACACGACGAGCGAGCGGTTGCCGACCTGGTCGCGCACCAGAACCTCCTCGCCGTCGATCTGCGCTTCGCGTAGCGCCCCGAACGGCGCCGAGGCGTCGGCGAAATCGGCCGAGCCGTCGAAAATATAGGCGAAGGCCTGGCGGAAATCCTCGACCTTGAGGCGCTTCTTTTTGCCAGCCGGCACGGTGACGTCGAGATAGCGCGGCTCGGCGGCGACGCCGTCGACGGGGCCGGACTTGCCCCAGAAGTCGCCGCAGATCACGCGCACGCGCGTCCCGTCGTCGTCGATCACCTCGGGGATCGCGGTTGCGGGAACGTCCTGGTAGCGCGGCTTGGTCATCTTGAGCTGCGCGGGCAGGTTGGCCCAGAGCTGGAAGCCGTGCATGCGGCCCTTCGAGTCGCCGGTCGGCATTTCCTGATGCAGAATGCCGCTGCCGGCGGTCATCCACTGCACGTCGCCCGACCCGAGCGTTCCCCGGTTGCCGAGGCTGTCGCCGTGGTCGACGCTGCCCGCGAGAACATAGGTGATGGTTTCGATGCCGCGATGGGGATGCCACGGGAAACCGGCCTGATAGTCCTCAGGACGATCGCCGCGGAAATCGTCCATCATCAGGAACGGATCGAAGTCGGATGTCTCGCCGAAGCCGAAGGCGCGGCGAAGGCGCACGCCCGCCCCCTCCATGGTCGGTCTTGATTGGCTGACGCTCTTGACGGGACGAATGGACATGAGCCCTCCTGGTTGAACAGAGAATAACTGCGCTGCCGAAATACTGCCGCTCATCCAGAGTTGAGAACGAGGAATTTCGGCGAGTTCTTGGATCCGAAACTGTGCTGACCGCGAAGATAGGTATAGGGAGCGATCGGCGCAAGTCTATCAACCAAAGCGATCGTTTCTATCGGTCGGAGCGAACCCCGGCCGATTTGGGCCTTCCACCGACGGTCGTCGACGCCAAGGCGCCGGCGGCGACCGCGCGCTCGAGCGAAGCTTGAACGTCCTCGCCGACAAGCCTCTCGGCAAGAAAGGCGGCGACGAAAGCGTCGCCCGCGCCGGTGGTGTCGACCGGCTCGACCCTGAGCGCGTCGACACGCCATCGCTGCGCGCCTTCCGCAGCCTCGGCGCCGGCCGCGCCGCGCTTGACGACGACCAACGGGTAAAGCGCCGCGAGCCGCGCGCATTGGCTTTCCGGATCGTCCGAGCCGGCGAGGATCGCGGCCTCGTCGGCGTTGGGGAACAGGATCGCGGCGCCGCGAGTCCACTTGAGAAAATTATCTGCCCCGGCCTCGCGCAGGAACTCCGCCGAGGCTGGATCGACGCTGACCGGCTTTGCTCCCGAGCGTCGCATCGCATCGAGAACGGCGGCGCGTGGGCCGGGTGCGAAGAACGAATAGCCTGAGAGATGGACAAGCGCCGCGTCGGCGATCAACGCGTCGAGGATGTCGCCGGCTCGAAGCGCGTCGTTCGCGCCGCGGTCGGTGAAGAAGCTGCGCTCGCCGTTCGCATCGATGAGCGCGATTACCCTCCCGGTCTCGAGCGCGGCGTCGCCGACGAGATGCGGCGCGACCCCGATCGCCTCGAGCCGGGCCGTCTCGCTCTCAACGTCGGCGGCGCCGACGCGGGCGACGAAATCGACCTTGACTTCAAACGATGCGAGCCACGCCGCCTGGTTGGCCGCCGAGCCGCCCGGCTCGAACGCGATTTTGGCGCGCCGGTCCGATCCCTTCGCCAGCGGCCCGTCCGGCCGGACGATGACGTCCGTCATCACGTCGCCGATGACGAGGATGCGGGAGGCGCGCGCGCCGGAGCCTGCTTGTTCGAGGGTTGGCGTGATAGTCTCTGGTCGAATTTGGGGCGGATGTTAATTAGAAATCGATTCTAGCGGCGTAAGCTACCGAAAAGAGTCCGCTTGGGGGGAGTTCGTGATCAATTTCCGGGTTTACGAGATGGCGTTCTTGCTCGCTTCGTTCGCAGCCTGCGCGTTGATATTCGCTGCGCCAAAGGCTGACGCCACGCCTCAATTCGCGCGGCAGACGGGCAAGACCTGCGCTTTCTGCCACGCGGGCCCGCCCAGGCTCAACGACACCGGCCTGGCTTTCAAAAACAACGGCTTCCGTTTTCCGGACAGCGCCAAAGCTCCCAACCAGGAAAACAAAGGCGCCCCTGCTCAATGACAGCCCGAACGACAAGCGGCAGGCGGCGGCGTTACTCTCCGGCCGCGGCCGCCAGCGCCTGCACGACCGCGATATTTGGCAGCAGATTCTCAGGCAGGCCGTGCCGCTCTTTCAGGTACTCGACGCTGTTGTAGGAGATCCACACCTTTCCTTGCGAATTGTCCGCGACCAGAATCTTCAGCGGAAGATCGATGGCCGCGCTTGGAGCAGCCAGCATCAGCGGCGTGCCGCCTTTCGGGTTGCCGAAGATCAAGAGCTTGGTGGGAGGCATTTTCATTCCAACCTTTTCAGCTTCGCCGCTGTGGTCGACGAGCGCGAACAGCGTCACTCCCTTCGATTGCAGAATGGTCTTCAGCTTATCGACCGTCTCCTCCACGGAGCGATGGCTCGGTATTTTGACGATCCCTTCTTCTTTCTGCACAGGCCAAGCCTCCGAGAGAGGAAACCACAAACCGCAGGGCGGCCGGGAATGCCGTTTATCAATCGCCGCTCGGTCCGGTCTCTTCAAAGCCTCGCCAGCTCCGCCGCCGCCTGGGCGGCGAGCATGGCGTTATTCCTGATCAGCGCGATATTGGCCTCGAGGCTCTTGCCCTCGGTCAGTTCGACGACGCGCTTCAAGAGGAACGGAGTTGCCTCTTTCTTGCCCACCCCTTGCGCTTTCGCCTCCGCCACCGCCTCGACGATGCGCTCCTCGATCGCCGCCTCTTCGAGCGCGTGATCCTCAGGGATGGGGTTGGCGATCAGGAGGCCGCCGGGGCCGATGTCGCGCTGCAGGCGGATCATGCGGGCGAGGTCGCGAAGCCCGTCGCAGCGGTGCTCGAGTTTGAATCCGGACGAGCGGGCGTAAAAGGCGGGGAACTCGTCGCAGCGGTAGCCGACGATCGCGACCCCCTGCGTCTCCAGAAATTCGAGCGTCTTTTCGATGTCGAGGATCGACTTGGCGCCCGCGCACACCACAGCGACGCGAGTGCGCGCAAGCTCGACCAGATCGGCCGAGATGTCGAACGTTTCCTCCGCCCCGCGGTGGACGCCGCCGATGCCGCCGGTGGCGAAAATCTCCAGCCCCGCAAGGGAGGCGATGAACATGGTCGCCGCGACGGTGGTGCCGGCTGAGCCCTTGCGCGCCGCAACCAGCGCCAGATCGCGGCGCGAGGCCTTGACGACGCCGCCGGTGAGCTCGCCCAGCCGCTCGATCTCCGTGCGGTTGAGGCCGACCCGGAAACGCCCGTCGATGACGGCGATGGTTGCGGGAACGGCGCCCATTTCGCGCGCCGCCTCCTCGACGGAAAGCGCCGTCTCGACGTTGCGCGGGTAGGGCATGCCATGGGTGATGATCGTCGATTCGAGCGCCACGATCGCCTTTTTGGCGGAGCGCGCCTCGGCGACCTCGGCGGAAAAATCCAGAAGATCGGCGGCGCTCATCGCTTTGTCGCTTTCATCGCGTGCGGCCGCGATCGGCCGCAGGCGGCGATTATCGGCAATCTCCGCCCGGGATCAATGGCGCCGCCTTGGGGCGGCGGCGCCGGAAGAAGTCTCGCGTCTCGAACGGTTTGCGGGCGTGCGGATTCGCGCTACCCTTGCGGCGGAGAGCGCGGACGTCCTTAAGGTCGATGAACGACAAGCCCGATAACGAATTGGCCGCACAGCCCGACCTCGCAGCCGCGATCCGGCAGGCGCGGGTCGAGAACGCCGAACGCGGCGAGGCGATCGCGGATCTGCGCGAAATCGAGATGGGCCGTCTGTCGCTGCTTGAAAGCGCGCTGAAACCCGTAGTCGGACAGGCGCCGCCGGGCGTCGACATGTTCGATCTGGCGCTGGCGCGGGGCGATCATCCCCGTCTGTTCGTCGACATGATCGCCTTCGTCGACATGGCCCACGACCGGCGCACCTATCGCTTCCATCAGGACACGCGCAACGGCCGGGTGTTGATCGCCGAGAACCAGTCGGTCGACGACATCGCCGCCGCGGTCGCCAATTACATCGCCCGCCGTCTTATCGAGCGCGAGCGCGCGCTGGCCTCGGACTGGCGCGACGCGCAGGCCCAAAACGAGCCGACGCAGACCGGCGCCAGAGCGCTCCCGGCCGACGCCAGGGGGCCGCGGGCCTGGCCGATCGCCGGTGGGCGCGCCCGGGCCTCGTCGCCGCCGACGGGCGGCGTGGGCGAGGCGATCGACGCCGCCGTCGATGACTGGGGAGCGCCGCCCAGGCGCCGGCTCGTCCGGCGGCTCGGCGAAGCGCTGAGCCTGTTCCTGATGTTGCTGGGTTCGATCACGCTTGCGCTGCTGATCGGCCTTGGCGGCTATCTGGCCTGGACGGCGCGCTTGCGCGACCTCTGGGCCCAATGGACCGCTCCGCCGCCGTTCTGAAAAGCGGGCGGGCTTGATTCCCTTCCGGCCCCGCATGACAATCGCCTCTCGTCCGATTGGCGCGCCGCCGCCAAGGCCGAGGAAGTCATGTCCAACGCCTTTTTTTACGATCTTCTGGCCTCGATCGCCGATCGCGGCCGATCCGTGCTCAAGATCAAGCCTTGGCCGAAGGATGCGGATAACCGCGCCGAATCGTTGGTCGAGACTTGCCGGGCGCTGGTCGCGGGGCGGGGCGAGGCGTCGGGGGTCGCGCTCGCCGCCGAGATCCTGCGCCGCTACCGCACCCTCGATCCTTCCGACCATCCAGCGTTCTTTCGTTCGCTCGCCGACGAGTTCGGGCCCGATCGCGAGCGGGTCATGAGCGCCATCGCCAACTTCAGCGCAAACGACGACGAGGAGGCTGCGAGCGAAATCCACTACGCTTCCGAGCCGCGCCGTCACGACCTGTTCCGGCGGCTCAATCGTGCGCCGGGCGGCACCGCGGCGCTGGTCGAGATGCGCGCCGACCTCTTGGCGCTGATGAACCAGAACCCATCGCTCGCCATCGTCGATCGCGATTTCCTGCATCTGTTCGGCTCCTGGTTCAACCGCGGCTTTCTGGTGTTGCGCCGCATCGACTGGTCCTCGCCGGCTGCGCTTCTGGAGAAAATCATCCGCTACGAGGCGGTGCACGAGATCGGCGACTGGGACGAGCTCAGGCGGCGCATCGATCCGGCCGACCGGCGATGCTACGCGTTCTTCCACCCGCGGCTGGTCGACGAGCCGCTGATCTTCGTCGAAGTCGCGCTGACGCTCTCCGCGCCCGCGGCGATCGCCCCTCTGCTCGCGGAAAAGCGCGCCCATGTCAGCCCGGACAAGGCGCGTGTCGCGGCGTTCTATTCGATCTCCAATTGCCAGCACGGTCTGGCGGGGGTCAATTTCGGCAACTTCCTCATCAAGCAGGTGGTTGAGGAGATCCGCCGCGAGCTGCCGCTGATCGAGACTTTCGTCACGCTCTCGCCGGCGCCCGGATTCCGCGCCTGGCTCGAGACGACCGAGGATCCGGCGATCGCGCCACTGAAGAACGCCGCGCTTTCCGCGGCGGCCGAGGACAACTGGCCGACGGCGCCGGGCGTTGCGGCGCGGCTGCGCGCCGCGATCGAGCCGCTGGCGGCCTATTATTTCCTGAAAGCGCGCCGTCCGGACGGGCGGATGATGGACTCGGTCGCGCGGTTTCACCTCGGCAATGGCGCGAGCCTCGAGCGCATTGGCTGGCAGGGCGACCTGTCGCCTAAGGGGCTCGCCGAGTCCTACGGAATCATGGTCAATTATCTCTACGACCTCGACGAGATCGAGCGCAACCACGAGGCCTTCGTCAACCGCGGCCAGATCGCCGCTTCGAGCGCAGTGAAGAAGCTCGCCCCCGCCGGTCCCTCGCGACTGCGCGCGGCGCTGCCCGGAGCTTTGACGTCGAACGCGTGAGCGACCCGGCGCTCCGGGGCCGAGACCCGAATCCTGTGGAAAGCTCCGGGCGATGGCGCTAAGCCCCGGAAATAGAGCCGCCGCGGTCTATAATGGCTGGCATGAGCATCAGCGCCGATCAGATCGCCACCGTTCGGATCGAACTCTCGGATACCGACCCGCCCATCTGGCGCGAGGTCGAGGTTCCGACCTCCATCTCCCTCAAAACCTTGCACGATGTGATCCAGGCGGCGCTTGGATGGGAGAACTACCATCTCTGGGAGTTTTCCATCGGCAAGCGCCGCTACGGCCGGCCGTCCGGCGCGGACTGGGGCGAGGAGCCGCTCGTCGACGCCGGCAAGGTCCAACTGATGGACCTGCTCGGGCCGCGCGGGACGAAGATCAATTACATTTACGACTTTGGCGACAGCTGGGAGCATCGCCTCACCGTCTCCAATATTCGCGTGGGCGAGCCGGATTGCGCCTATCCTCGATATGTCGGGGGCGAGCGCAACGCCCCGCCCGAGGATTGCGGCGGAATTCCGGGCTTCTATGACAAGCTCGACGCGTTGGCCGATTCCGATCATCCGGACCATGCGGAGACCAAGGAGTGGCTGGGCGACTACGATCCGGAAACTATCGACGAAGCGTCCATCAAACGCGCGCTCGGACGCATCGCCAATCAGGGTCGCGGCGGAAAAGGCCGAACCAGGCAAAAGAAATCAGCCTAGCCTGACCGGACATTCGAACGAAGTCGGCATGGCTCAACTCGGGCTTGACGCGGCGTGTTGCGGCGAGTTCTCGTTCGGCGCTGTTGCGGGCGTCGAGACCAGGCGCCCCGCTCGGCCCAAGGGGAGGACGCCATGTATGCCGCAATTCGCCAGTTCAAGGCCAAGCCGGGCTCGGCCGACGCGCTCGCCGAGAAGATCAAGGAGGCGATCTCCATCATCAGCGACGTGTCAGGCTTCATGGGTTACTATGTCGTCTACGCGCCAGACGACACGGTGACCGCAATCAGCGTCTTCAATACCGTCGCCGAAGCGCAGGAGTCCAACCGACGCGCGCTCGCCTTTATCGAGGAGAATCTCGGCCCGCTGGTGGCGAGCCCGGCGAGCGCGACCGCGGGTCCTGTCATCGTCCATTCGCTGCCGTGAGGCGTGCTCTTTTGGACGGTCACGTCCTTCGCGGGCAAAACGAAGCGGCGGCGGGCGATTCTCGCGATTTGGGTCCGTTCTAGCCGATGAACGTCAACACGGTAGGGGCCAGAAATCCGAAAGCGATCAGCGCGGCGCCGATGGCGCCCAATCCGACGCTAAGCCAGACAAGGGCGGTTATCCCGGTGATGATCGCGGCGGAGGCCAATACGATCGCGATCTGGGTCAGGCCGCTTCCGAGCTCGTAGTGTCCGAGCCGGCGATTGGCCAATTCCCGGCTTTCCGAGGCCTCTTTGGCTCGATCCTGGATCGCATCCAGGCTGTCTTGCGGAGTTTTGGGGTCCTTTTCGAAGCGCGCGATCGTCGCCTTGAAGTCCCCGATCTGTTTCTCGAACGCCGCTTGCGCGTTGGGATCGCTGACGGCGGTCTTTTGCGCCTCGAGCATCGACGCAGCCGTCTCTACGACAGTCGAGCGAATTCTCTTGGCCTGATAGAAATTGAACAGATCAGACGAACTCGATGTTCTTCTCCGTCGACAGGTGCTGGGCATTTTTTGCCCCGGCTTCGGCCAGAGCGAGCAAGAGCGCAAGAACCGCGATCACCAGAGCGACCGCCTGACTCTTTTCTTTGGCTTCGACCGCGGAATCGCTGGCTTCGGACACGAGATGTCTCCCCCTCGGCGGAAAAAGCGGCGCTTGATCGATTTGAGCGGGCCGCTCGATAGCCTGCCGCTATTTTGTCAGGAAATCCAAGATCATTTTGGTGGTCGCCGCTGGGTTTTCCTCCATAATCTAAAGAGCCCGAGTTTGGATCACGCCGCTCTTCACGTCGCTGGCGATGAAGTCGAACTCAGTCGCCATGCTGCTCTCGTAGGATTTTTCGCCGGCCCAGGCCTGCCTTGGTCCCGGGGTTAGTTAGCCTAGACCCTTAGCGCCTCCCGTTCGCCGATCGCCGCGCTCTCGGTTGCGAGCCCCCGAGCGCGGGCGCTCACCCGCCAGCGCTCGCCGTCGCGCTCGAACCGGACGAGGTGATAGGCGGCGCGATAGCGCGGATCGCGGGCGGCGGCGGCCGCGGAGGGCGCGCCGAGGACCGGAACCGCTCCTCCGATGGTGCGCGCGGCGCGCGATGCTAGCGAGCGGACCGCCTGCTGATGGGTGTGGCCGTGCAGGATCGCCTCAGCGCCGCGATCGCGCACGATGCGCTCGAACTCAACCGCGTCCGAGAGGCCGCGCAGCGGCGGCGTCGCTCCGACGACCGGCGGGTGGTGTATGAGCACGACCCTCGCTAGGCCCTTGGCTCCGGTCTCATCGAGCAGTTCGGCGAACGCCTCGAGCTGCCGCCTGCCGAGCCGCCCGGTCGCCAGCAGCGGGCCGGTCGGCACCGCCGAGGTCAGGCCAATAATCGCGATCTCCCGGCGAACGCGGAGATAAGGGTAGGCCGCCTCGCCTCGCGGCGCGTCGCCAGCGGTCCAGGCTGCAAACGTGGCCTCGAGCAGCGGCATCGACGCGCGGACATAAGCGTCGTGATTGCCGGGAACGAAGCTCACGTCGGCAGGCTCGCCGAGCGTCCTCATCCATAGCGCCGCGCGGCGGAACTCCGCCGGCATGCCGATGTTGACGAGATCTCCCGTGACCGCGACATGGTCTGGGCGCTGGGCGCGCAAATCCGCGACCAGGCGCACGAGCATCTCCATGTCGTTGCGCCGCCGCCGTCCGCGCTTCCAGTTGATGAACCCCATGACGCGCTTGAGCCGCAAATCGGCGAAGCCTGGCATGGGCGCCGGGCTCAGGTGCGGGTCGGTGATGTGGGCGATGGTAAAGCTCATTCCCTAACCACCCTCGGGCGGCCGCCGGGACGCCGTCATTGACCGGGCGGCAATAAGATTGCTTGAACGGAAACACAACCCGGGCGTTGGCCCTGGGCCGGAGCACCCGCGAGTCATGGCCGCGCCGATTCGAGAGAAGCTGAAGCTGCGCCTGCTGCACTGGAGCTTTCTCCTCGCGCGGCCGATGACGCTCGGGGTCAGGGCCGTCGTGGCCGACGCCGACCAACGGGTCTTGCTGGTCAGGCACGGCTACGTCTCCGGCTGGCATTTCCCCGGCGGCGGCGTCGAGCCCGGCGAGACCTCCGTCGAAGCGCTGGCGCGCGAACTCGAGGAAGAGGCGATGGTGACAATCGAGGGGCCGCCGCTGTTGCACGGGCTGTTCCTCAACACCCAATCGTCGCGGCGCGACCACGTGGCCGTATACCTCGTCAGGACGTTCCGGGTGCTCGGCGAGCGGGCGCCCGATTGGGAAATCAAGGAGGCGCGCTTTTTCTCGCGCTCGGCGCTGCCGGAAGGGACGACCGCGGCCACTCGGGCGCGGCTCGCCGAGATCTTCGAATTCGGCGCCGTTGTCCGGCCGCTGGTGATCGGCGCAGCAGACCGCGCCCCAATTAAGCCCCATTGCTTTGATTTTCAGCCACAATATCGGAGGCGAGGATATCCCGTTAACGGGCCGGTAAGGGTGCGGGCGTTTCAATTCGCGGCGTGGACTTTTGGCGCCCGCGCGGCTAGAGTTGGGTCGAATTCGGGGAGATCGATGAATTCCATCATCCGGCGCGGGGCCGCCGTTGGTCTGACCGTCGCGGCGTGCGCCTTGATCGCTGCTTGCGACAATTCCTATCTCGATCAGGGGCCTGGACGGTCTCAGCAGCCGATTTCCACCGCCACGCTCGCCGAGATGGCCAAGCTCGACACCACGCCGTCGTCGCCGACAATCATCCGCACTTACAAGAAGGAAGCCGAGCTCGAAATCTGGAAGATGAAGTCGAGCGGCGAGTACGCGCTGCTCAAGACCTATCCGATGTGCCGATGGTCCGGACAGCTCGGTCCGAAGAAGCGCGAAGGCGACATGCAGGTCCCCGAGGGTTTCTATACGATCGCGCCCGGGCAGATGAACCCCAATTCCCATTACTATCTGTCGTTCAACGTCGGCTATCCCAACGCCTACGATCGGGCCTACGGCCGCACCGGCGGCAATGTCATGGTGCATGGCGTCTGCTCGTCGGCCGGTTGCTTCTCGATGACCGACGAGCAGGTCGCCGATATCTACGCGATCGCCCGCGAATCGTTCGCCGGCGGACAGCGCGAAATCCAGCTGCAGTCCTATCCGTTCCACATGACGGCGGAGAATATCGCCAAATTCCGGCTCGATCCCAACATCGGCTTTTGGAAGGACCTCAAGAACGGCTCGGACCATTTCGAGGTCACCAAGGCTGAACCCTCGGTCATGGTCTGCGGCAAGCGCTACGTGTTCGACGCGGCCGCGACTGGCGAGGTTTCAGCGACCCAGCCGTGTCCGGAGCTCAAGCGCGACGAAAACGTCGAAGCGCTGGTCGCGGAGAAAGCCGACAAGGACGAGGCCAAGGCCGCCGAACTGGTCGCGTCCGGCGTCAAGCCGATCCGCCTCGTCTACGCCGACGGCGGCCAGAACCCGGCGTTCGTCGGTTACAAGGACGAGAGCGACCCTGACGCGCTGGCGACCGGACCGCAGGAGATCGTCCTCGAGGATCCCAGACCCGCATCGGCTGCGGTCAAGATCGCCGCGGCCGACGCCAAGCGTCGCGTCGCGAGCGCCGCGACGCCGCCGGTCGACGCCTCGGCCGCCGAGACGACCACGCCAACTCAGCCATCAATGGCGGCGGTTGCGCTCGCCTCGGCGCCGAGCCAGCCGGCAGGCGGCGTTCTTGGCGGGTTGAGCGGCGGCGCGCAGAGCGTCAAGAAGTGGTTGCATCTGGGCGGCCAGGAGCCCGCGCCGCCGGCGGTCGACGCCAGCGCGCCCGATGAGACGGCGCCGGCCGGCGCCCCGTCGCCCCCGCGCCGCGACGAAACCCTTTCTCCCGCCGAAAAGCCGGAACGTCTCGCATCGCTGCGCACGCCGCCGACGCCGCCCGCGAGGCCGAACCTCGAAGAATTCGACGCCCGACGGGACCGATTCGCCGAAGACGGCGCCGTCGCCTGCCGCCCCTCCGGCGGCGCAATAGCGCCGCCTCACCGAGCGCGGTTCGCGCTCCCCATCGTTCCGATCCGGTCCGAGAGGCGGGACATGACGCGCGCCGCCTCCTCGCCGTCCGCGAGCGCTCGCGTCGGCACGACGATCGGGGCGCCGTCGGGCCGCCATACGTAGATGAGACCGCCGGCGTCCTCGGCCTCTTCGCAGTCCGCGTAGCGGAGCTGCTCAACGCGCCCGTCGACGTCTAGCGACAGCTCGTCGTTCCCGAACGTCGCGGTCAGAGCGCCTGCGGATCGAAGCCGCGCGATCGCCTCGCGGCCGTCTCGCCGCGCGCCGCGGATGCGCCAGTGGTTCGCGAGGCGTTGGATCATGAAAGCCGCCGCGGCGAGGATGAGAGTGGCCTCGCCGGCGCGCCGGCTGATCAGACCGGTGAGCGCGAGCGCCGCAGCAAACGCCATGATCAGGGCGAAGGCGGTCAGCGGCGCCAGATGACGGCCAAGCAATCCGCCCTTGAGCGCCATGCGCAGTCCGAATTTGGCAGCGGCGGTTTCGGCTTCGGCGGGCGTTAGGCTGAATGCGTACGGCCCAAATGAATTCGGAGCGGCAGTCGTCGCTCATGGCTCCCCTGGCGCCTTGGCGACGAGCGCGAGCGCGTGCAGACCGTCGGCGAATTCCGCGGTCAGAAGGTCATAGACCAGGCGATGCCGCTCGACCCGGCTTCGGCGATCGAACCGCGCCGACACGATCCGGACGCGATAATGCGTGCCCCCTCCCGAACGCGCTCCCGCGTGTCCCGCATGACGGTCCGATTCATCGACGACGTCGAGGGCGGTCGGATCGAGCCCCTCCGTCAATCGGGCGACAATTCTTTGCTGCATGATCACAAGGCGCGCTCCCGTTAAGCCGATCGTGACCCCACATGTTGCAAAAGAGCGGCTTGAAGACGCTGCGCCGCCGGTCTGCAGGGCTGCCGCCGGCGCGGATCGTTTGGGGCTTGCCCGATGGCGTCGGCGGTCATAAAGGTCATGGCATGGATTTAAATTCCCGTCTGTTCGACCGTATCCGGGTTAAGCCGGTCGAGCGCCAGCCGGAAAGGGCGCAGAGCACTCCGTGCTCTTTTCCCGGCTGCGCGGCGGAGGGGGTGTTCCGCGCGCCCAAGGGCCGCGAGCGCGAAGGCGAGTACTTCAGTTTCTGCCGCGATCATGTGCGGGAATATAACGCCTCCTACGATTACTTCCGCGGCATGGACGACGCCTCGATGGCGAAGTTTCGCCAAGCCGACGCGGTCGGCCACCGGCCAACCTGGAAGCTTGGACCCCGCGCCGCCGCGCCCGGTCGCCAGGTGGACGAATCCGTCTTTGCCGAGGCGCGCGCGGCGCGGCGGCGGGGAGCGCGCGGCAAAGCGCCACAGCATGAGCCGCCGCCGAGATACAACGCCTTGGCGATCAAGGCTTTGATGACCCTCGAGCTCGACGGCGACGCCACCCAGGCGAAGATCAAGGCGCGGTATAAGGACCTGGTGAAACGCCATCATCCGGACGCCAATGGCGGCGATCGTTCGTCGGAAGACAAGTTGCGCGAAATCATTCAGGCCTACAATTACCTGCGCGCCAACAAGCTCGTCTGACCGGGCTCGCCCGCGGAAATCGGTTTGCCGATCGACGACGATGCTCAAGGGATGATAGCGCCGGGCAGTGTCCGACGCGAGGGCTCGCTTTTGCGCGCGCCTGGAATTCGAGTAAGAGAATGACGCTCTTTTCCGCGCGCGGGAGAGCGTGGAGGACCAATGAATTCGATACAGACCCTGGTGGGATCAGAGCCTGCGCCCGGTCTGCCCGACACGCGGGTATCGGTGCGCAAGCTTTTCGGCATCGATTCCGACATGGAGGCGCCGGCTTATTCGCACGCCGAAGAGCACGTCCCTGATCTCGATCCCGACTATTTGTTCGACCGCGATACGACTCTCGCGATCCTGGCCGGCTTCGCCTACAACCGCCGGGTGATGATCACCGGTTATCACGGCACCGGCAAGTCGACTCACATCGAGCAGACGGCCGCCCGCCTCAACTGGCCGTGCGTGCGCATCAACCTCGACAGCCACGTCTCGCGCATCGATCTGGTCGGCAAGGACGCAATCGTGCTCAAGGACGGCAAGCAGGTGACCGAGTTCCGCGATGGAATGCTGCCGTGGGCGATCCAGAACAATATCGCCCTGTGCTTCGACGAATATGACGCGGGCCGTCCGGATGTGATGTTCGTCATCCAGCGAGTGCTGGAGGTTTCGGGCCGCCTGACGCTGCTCGATCAGCGCCGCGTCATTCGTCCCCATCCCGCCTTCCGCCTGTTCGCTACCGCCAATACGGTCGGCCTCGGGGACACGTCGGGCCTCTACCACGGCACCCAGCAGATCAACCAGGGCCAGATGGACCGCTGGTCGATCGTCGCCACGCTCAATTACCTGCCGCACGACAAGGAAGTCGACATCGTGCTCGCCAAGTCGCCCGCGCACCGGGCGCGCAAGGAGGGACGCGACGTCGTCAACAAGATGGTGCGGGTGGCGGATTTGACGCGCAACGCTTTCGTCAACGGCGATCTCTCGACCGTGATGAGCCCGCGAACCGTCATCACCTGGGCGGAGAACGCCGAGATCTTCAAGGACATCGGCTTCGCGTTCCGCCTGACCTTCCTCAACAAGTGCGATGAGCTCGAGCGGACCCTGGTCGCCGAGTTCTACCAACGCTGCTTCGGGCAGGAATTGCCGGAGAGCGCGCTCAACGTCGCCCTGAGCTGAGTGCGCAAGGGAGGCGAATAGAATGGGCCGGAACGCCGCTGGCGAGAAGACGGCAGCGCTCGTCGCGAAAAAGGCGGATCTCCATTCCTGGGCAGTGCGCCAGGCAGAACTTTTGCGCGCCGGCCGGCTCTCCGAAATTGACCCCGTCGCAATCGCGGAGGAGATCGATGACGCGGGCGAGGAGCAATATGACAAGCTTGAGAGCGCGCTGCGCCTGCTTATGCTCCGTCTGCTCAAATGGGACTGTCAGCCCGAACTGCGTAGGCGGTCTTGGACTCTTTCCATCCTTGAACATCGAAAGCGCGCCCAACGTCAGCTTCGAAAAAATCCAGGGTTGAAGTCGCGGCTCGACGAGGCGCTCGAAGCGGCATACGAGGATGCACGGCTAGAAGCGTCGAGCGAGACGGGATTGCGGACACAGATATTTCCTGCGGACCGTCGATTCGACTATACGGAAATCATGGAGCGGCCGGGCGACGAGTGTTAGCGGCGTCGCGTCCGTTCGACTTGGGATCGCGCTGAATCCCGATGGCGGAATTCGTACATCGAGCAAAGGGTCCATGCGACTGCTCGCCATATCTGGAAGCCTGCGCCGCGCCTCCACCAACACGGCGGCTCTGGAGGCGTTGGCGCGACTTGCCCCTGATGGCGTCAAGGTGCTCGTTTACCGCGACCTCGCCAAACTGCCGCCATTCAATCCCGATGACGACGTCGAAGATAGGCCGAAGCCCGAATCGGTCGAGACGCTGCGCGAGTTGGTCAGCGCGAGCGATGCGCTCATCATCGCCGCCCCCGAATACGCCCATGGGCTTCCGGGCGCGCTGAAGAACGCCCTCGATTGGCTGGTGGCGAGCGAGGCTTTCGCCGGCAAACCCACTGCGCTGATCGATACTTCGCCCCGCGCCTTCCACGCGCAGGCGTCGTTGCGCGAGATCCTTTCCACGATGGCTGCGCGCCTGATGCCGGAGGCGTTCGCGGCGATCTCGCTGACCGGAAAAACAGGGACAGCCGAGGACATCCTCGCCGACCCGGTCTGCGCGCGGCGACTTAACGAATCGCTTGAGGCGCTTATCGCCGCGACAAAAGCCGGCTAGGCGGCCTTGACGACATTCACAGCGGTTGGAGGCTGACATGGGCGCATTGAACGGAAAGGTCGCGATCGTGACCGGGGGAACAAGCGGCATCGGCGAAGGCGTGGCCAGGGCCTTTGTCTCGGAGGGGGCCAAGGTCGTGATCGCCGCGCGCCGCGAGGAGGAAGGCCGCGCGCTCGAGAAGCAGATCGGCGTCCGTTTCGTCCGCGCCGACGTGGCGAACGAGGCGGACGTAGAGGCGATGGTCGACAAGACAGTCGAATGGTTCGGCCGCCTCGATTGTCTCGTCAACAACGCGGGAATTCCGTCGCCGATGATCAGCATTACGGAGGTTGACGTCGCGACCATCGATCAGGTTCTGGCGGTCAACGTGCGCGGAGTGATTCTCGGCGTCAAACACGCCGCGCGCGTCATGTTGCCCACCGGCGTCGGCAGCATCGTCAATATCGGCAGCGTCGCCGGGCATCGCGGTGGCCTCTCGGCTCATGTCTATTCCGCCGCGAAAGGAGCCGTGAGCGCGCTTACGCGCTCCGCCGCGGCGGAGCTCGGCGAAAAGGGGATCCGCGTCAATTGCATTTCGCCCGGCGCGATCGTGACGGGCATTTTCGGGAAGAATGCGGGGCTCGAGGGGCCGAAGGCGGATAAAGTCGCGGGCCTGGTGAAACAAACCTTCGCCTCTATCCAGCCGATTCCGCGCGCGGGAATGCCCGACGATATCGCCCAGGCAGCGGTGTTTTTCGCCAGCGACGCCTCAAGCTTCGTTAATGGGCAGGATATTGTCATCGACGGCGGGCAGACGGCCGTCACTCGGGGATGGTCGTTTTCGGTGGCGCGCCGGGCGGAAATGTCGAAGCGCCTCAAAGAGGCGGCCGCGGCGCTGTAAACTGGCGTCTGGCCGGAGGCGCGCCCGCGAGCAGCGGGTTGCGCTTGCCCGCTTCTTCCGCCACATGAGGCCCATGAGCCATGATCTCGTCCTCATCGTCGATTTCGGCTCGCAGGTCACGCAGCTCATCGCGCGGCGCGTGCGCGAGGCCGGCGTCTATTGCGAAATCCATCCATTCTCTCAGGCTGGCGAGGCGTTCGCGCGGCTCAAGCCGAAGGCGGCGATCCTGTCCGGCGGGCCGGCGTCGGTCCCGGAACCGGGCAGTCCGCGCGCGCCGGCGGAGATCTTCGACAGCGGGGTTCCGATCCTTGCTATCTGTTACGGCCAACAGACCCTGAGCGAGCAGCTCGGCGGCAAGGTCGAGAGCGGCCACGCGGCGGAATTCGGCCGCGCCGACGTCGAGATTGTCGCTCCCTGCGCGCTATTCGAGGGCGTCTGGCGGACGGGCGGGCGTTATCCGGTGTGGATGAGCCACGGCGACCGCGTGACGCGGCTTCCGCCAGGCTTTCGCGTCTACGCCGTGTCGGAGAATGCGCCCTATGCGGTCGCGGCGGATGAAGAGCGACGCTACTACACCACGATGTTCCATCCGGAGGTGGTCCATACGCCCGACGGCGCGAAGCTCCTGGCCAACTTTTTGCTCAAGATTGCAGGCCTCAAGGGCGACTGGACAATGGCCGCCTTCCGTGAGGAGGAGATCGCCCGCATCCGCGCCAGCGTCGGGCGATCGCGGGTCATCTGCGGCCTCTCGGGCGGGGTCAATTCAGCGGTCGCTGCGGTCCTGGTCCACGAGGCGATCGGCGACCAGCTCATCTGCGTGTTCGTCGATCACGGCCTCTTGCGCGAGGGCGAGGCGGAGGAGGTGGCCAGCCTGTTCCGCGGCCACTTCAACATTCCGCTCGCCCATGTCGACGCATCCAAATCCTTTCTCAAAGCGCTCGAAGGCGTTGAAGACCCCGAAGCCAAACGCAAGACGATCGGCAAGCTGTTCATCGACGTCTTCGAGGCCGAGGCGCGCCGCATTGCGGGCGACGGGCGAGGACGGGTCGAGTTTCTCGCGCAAGGGACGCTCTATCCCGACGTGATCGAGAGCGTCTCGTTTTCCGGCGGCCCGTCGGTCACGATCAAGAGCCATCACAATGTCGGCGGCCTGCCCGAGCGCATGCGGATGAAGCTGGTCGAGCCGTTGCGCGAATTGTTTAAGGACGAAGTCCGCGCGCTCGGCCGCGAACTTGGCCTGCCTGAGGCTTTCGTCGGCCGACACCCGTTTCCCGGGCCTGGCCTCGCGGTTCGCTGTCCCGGCGCCGTCACCCGCGACAAGCTCGACATCCTGCGCCAGGCCGACGCGATCTTTCTCGACGAGATCCGCAACGCCGGGCTCTACGACAGGATCTGGCAGGCGTTCGCGGTGCTCTTGCCCGTGCGCACCGTCGGCGTCATGGGCGACGGGCGCACCTATGACCACGTCTGCGCGCTCCGCGCGGTGACCTCGGTCGACGGCATGACGGCCGACTTCTTTCCGTTCGACATGGCCTTCCTCGGCCGCGCCGCGACCCGTATTATCAACAAGGTCAAGGGAGTGAATCGGGTGGTGTATGACGTAACCTCGAAGCCTCCGGGGACGATCGAGTGGGAATGAGGGGCGATCGCGACGCCGCCAAATGCGCCAAGGCAAGCTCAACCAAATAAATCCGAGCAAAACTGCTTGGCTTTTTCGTCCGATTAAGCGCCAGCGCCTGTTCGTCGCAAAGAGCAGCCTTATTTTGCGGATCGTCGCGTCTGCTTCTGCTGGACAGAGAACCCCATCCGTCCGAGCACTTTGACCGCTCCTGACTTACCGCCCTCGCAGACGAGCTCGTAGGTGGCGATCGGGGCAAAGCCATGCTCAGTGAAGAACCGCTTCGCTCCGAGCCGGTCGTACTCGTTCATCGCGCGCGCCACATCTGCACGCGTTACGCGAAAGCGACCATGCTATTTCTCCGATATTGGACGGACCCGTCCCGGAACTCCAAGCGGGCATTCCAGGGCGGCGCGGTCCCAGCCTCCGGTCTCGGCCGCCGCCACGTAGGTCGTCGAGAGGAAGTCGAGCAGCAACTTGTCCGGCTCCGGCGCGGCTGCGACCGAGTCGTAGGGCAGGATGAACTCTCCAAGCGCCGCGTCGAAATAGGCGCCGGGCGCAACCGCACGGTCGCGAAAGCCGGCCGGTTCGGGATAGGCGTAGGAATAGAAGGCGGCGCGCGGAAAGGCCTCGTTCCCGGGCCAGAACCCGGCGCTGCTGACCTCGTGCGAATAGGCTTCGCGCGCAACCGCGTCGGGCAGGCCCGGCACGCCGCCCGGATGGAGCGGCGCGCGGCGTCCGGAGAACCGGGTCACCGCGAGATCGAAGCTGCCCCAGAAGAAATGGACCGGGCTCGCCTTGCCGAGGAAGCCGGTGCGGAAGTGCTTGAACACGCGGTCCGTCTGCACGAGCGCGCGCCAGAAGCGATGGGCGCCGCCGGAGTCATAGGCGTTATGGCTCCGGTCCTCGGAAAAGCGAATCGGGTTCGGAACTTCGTTCGGCGTCTCGTTGATCGCGACCGCAATGCCAACGCTGGCGAGAAGCTCGACAGTCTCGCGATAGAAGTCTGCGACCGGCTGGGGCCGAAGCGGCAGCGAACCCTCGTCGCCTCGGCACGTTCGCACGGTGAGCCTATGGCCGACAAAATCGAACTCGATCTCGAATATCTCAGCGCCGATCGGGATCGGCGATGTGCCAAGTCCACGAGCCGTCACATAAAGCGGCGCTTGCCAGCTATGGTTGAGCCATGGGGTGAGGGTCAGCCAAATCTTGCCGACGACCTGGGTCCAGAGATGCAGGGTCGCGAGCGTGTCGCTCCATGTCGAATAGGTCAGCTCGGGCCAAATCGCGCCAGCGCCGTCCATGGCGTTCATCCTGCTCCTCGGGTCCGCGGCATGTCGATACCGGAAATCTCCCGGCAGATGTCGATCAGTCTATCTTGCAACGCGACATCGCGGGCCTCGGGGTTCGGCTCGCGCGGCTTCAAGTGATAGAAGTAGCCGCCTGTCGTCCGCGCGGCGGCTTCGTCGCTCGCCGCGAGCCACGCTTGCGTGAGATGCGCCTGATCGATGTCGTCGGGCGCGCCTGCCCCGCCCATCTTGGTCGGGACCCAGCCGGGGGTCAGCGCGTTCGACAGCACATTCGGCCAGAGGCGCGCGACGGCGAAAGCCAGCAGGACGTCGTGCAGCTTGCTCTCGGCGTAGGCCGACGATCCGTCCCAGCGGCGCTGGCGCCACAGGATGTCGTCGAGGTGCGCGCTCGCGCGATCGTGCATGCCCGAGCTCAGATAGACGAGGCGCTTCGGCCTTTCGATCAGCGCGGTGAGGACATAGGGCGCGAGCGTGTTGATGGCGAATACATGCGGCAAACCGTCGCTGGTGACGCGATGACCTTCGCGGAAGCCGACAGCGGCGTTGTGAATGACCGCATCGAAGGAGCCGAGCGCGTTGACTTGGCTGGCGACGTCCTTGGCGGCGGCGATCGTCGCGAGATCGCCGACGACGACGGCATCGGCCTTGGGCAGGGCGTTTCTGGCGTCAGCCGCCCGGGCATCGTTGCGCGCATGCAAAACGACCCGATGGCCCTGATCGGCAAGATGCCGGCCGACCATCAAACCGAGGCCGTCGGACGAACCCGTGATAAAGATGCGCGCCATGCCGTTCTCCCAACTTTGTGCTTAGCCATGCATATAGGTCGCCGTGCGTTGGCTGCAGCGTCTGGCGTGAAGCACGCATCGAGCAGGCGAGTTGCCGAGGCTTCTCGCTGCGTCCGCATCGGCCTTAGTCAGGTCACGTCCACCCGAAGACAAGCATTTCCCGGAGCCGCCCGATGACCGCGCATCAGCGCAACTTTCCTTCGATCGAACCAACGAAGCTCGAGCGGCTCGTTGAGACGGCGGTGAAGGTCGGTTTGAGGCTTCAGGCCCGGGCAGGACCTCTTCATGACCGCGCCGGTCTCGGCGCTGCCGCTGGCGCGGCGGATCGTGACAGAGGCTTACAAGGCGGGCGCCGGCCTGGTGACGCCGATCCTGCCCGACGAAGAGATTGCGCCCGCGCGTTTCCGCTTCGCCCCGGACGCAAGCTTCGACCGGGCGCCCGGCTCTATGAAGGCGTCGCTAAGGCCTTCGACGCCAATACCGCGTGGCTCGCCATCGTCGGCGAGGACCCAATGCTGCTCGCGAATGAGGACCCCGCCAAGGCGGCCGCCAACGATCCCAAGGCTCCGGCGCATCCATGGATTGAGCGCGATCCGGCAACCGGCGTGCAGAGTCTCAAAATGCCGCTGCCGCCGCCGAAGGCCGCGCGACAACTCGCCGACGCGCTTTCGGCGCTTGCGGACGGGTTGCGAGGCAGGAATACATGACGGTCTTGGGAACTTCGCATGCCCTGTATCCCGCGCTCTCGGCTTGGCTAAGGTAGGTTCATGAGCAAATCAGACGCGCGGAGGCTTGTCGCGCTAATCGATCGTGACGGAACGATCATCCTCGATAAGGTCTACTTGCGCGATCCGGACGCAATCGAGTTTGCGCCGGGCGCGATCGAAGGGCTGCGACTGCTGCGGGACGCGGGATTTGCACTCGTCTTGATCACCAATCAGTCCGGGATCGCCCGCGGCTACTTCGACGCGACGCGGCTCGAACAAATTCATAACCGGCTCCAGTCGATGCTGGCGGCGGAAGGCTTGAGACTGGAAGCGATCTACGTCTGTCCGCACGGCCCCGACGAGGGTTGCGATTGCCGCAAGCCGGCGCCGGGAATGGTGAGATCGGCGATGCAAGACTTGGGGTTTGGTCCGGATGAGGCCGTGCTCATCGGCGACAGCGAGGCTGACATGGGGGCGGCGGCGGCGGCGGGCGTCGCCGGCTTGCGCGTGGCGAGCGCTGGCAAGGCTGGCGCAATCGGCGCCGCGGTTGATTTCCTCGAAGCCGCGCGGCGCGCCTGTGTCCTGTTGGCCCAGCGCCATGATAGGCGCGCGGCGGGCGGGTGATCGCGGCGGCTCGATTGCGAACCTCACGAACCTTTTTCGCGCCCCTGCGTCACCGCGTATCCATCGCTGTCGGCAAGCCTAAATCCTGCGACGGTCGCCGAGGTCGTGAACAGGCGCTCGGTCGCATGCTCCAGGCCGCCGTCCAAGAGCCCTTGCTCCTCGGGAAAGGCGCGGCAGAGGCGTAGCTCGCGGAGCGGCCGCAGCGCTTCCGGGCGGGCCCAGAACATCGTCCCGCTGTAGAAGTCGAGACGAAACTTATCCGCCGCGACGCCCATTTTCGCCGCGAGCTCCAACACTCTTGGGCAAGTCTTGCCCCAGGACAGTTCGAGCGGCGAGGTTTCGCTCGGGAGGCGAAAGGCGCGCGGGCCGACGATCCCGAGACTCGGGTCGGTCTCGAACGCACGCACGATTGATTTGGCGATCCCGGGTCCAGCCAAAAGATCGAACAACAATCGTCGCCGCCACAGCGCGCCGAGATACGAGATGCGCCCGCCATCGTTCGATTTCTTCCCATGAACCTTGCAGATGTAGCGATACCGGTCGAGCCGGCCGGCCTCCAGAAGCTCGAGGAAAGGTCGGACGTCGCGGCCGCGATTTTCCGTCAGGATGACCTCCGCATCCGGAAAATTGCTAGCGACGGCGCCGACCAGGCGGTCGCGTCCCGGCACAGTCGTGACAATCAGGTGGAAGGGAATGGTCAGACGCTTAAGGACTCCGGCGATATCGGGCCATGTGTCTTCGTAGTAGACATGCGCGACAATCGCCGCGACGGGCGTCGAACCGGGCGGGGCCGGAGACTTGGCGCCCTCTATCGGCGCCCAACCTTCGAGAAGCTCGGGGTGGCTCATGACCAGATGGCCGTCGAGCGCAACTCCTAAATTGAACATATGCTGGGTGAAGGTTGTAAAGCGCTTGCGCTCAGGTTTCGGTCCGAACGAAAATAAAGAAAACTCCTCGTACTTCAGATATTTCTTCTTCTTGAAGAGCAGCGACAACCGCAGTCGCACCCATAGCGACAGCAGGAGACCCAGCTTTTCGACGCGAAAGTCGTCGTTCACGATCGACCGCACCGTCCCGTCGGTTGGAATCACAAAATAGCCGAGGCCAAGCGAACAGGGCGCGAGCACGGTCTGTTGCCGCGCGTCGCCGCTGATCCGTAACTGTGAAACCGCGTTGTCTTCCCTCGGGCCGCTTGGCGTCAGGCGATAGGCGCGGTGGAAATTGAACCGAAAGATGTGCATCAATGTCCCTGGCGGCGCTTCCTAGAGGGAGCGACGCCATTCATCAATCTCCAGCTTCGGAAAAGGCTTTCCGCATCCCTGACGCGCGCCCGCAGACACGGAATTGGGCGCGCTCTTGGAAAAAGGACGGGCGCGGGCAGGCGGCGCGCGGTAGAAGGCCGAACAGAGGACCTGCGCCCGATGACCGCCGAAACGCCCAACATCCTTATCGTCATGGCTGATCAGATGGCGCCGGCCTTTCTGCCAATCTATGGTCACGCCCTGACTCGCGCGCCGAATCTGCAAACGCTCGCCGAGAGCGGGGTCGTATTCGACAGCGCCTATTGCAACAGCCCCTTGTGTGCGCCGTCACGAGCGTCCTTCATGTCGGGTTGTCTCCCGTCGCGCACCCGCGTCTACGACAACGCGGCGGAGTTCGGAGCGGAGGTTCCGACCTTCGCGCATTGCCTCAGGGGCCGCGGCTATCACACCATTCTGTCCGGCAAGATGCATTTCTGCGGTCCCGATCAATTGCATGGATTTGAGGAGCGGCTGACGACAGACATCTATCCCGCCGACTTCGGCTGGACACCGGACTGGGACCGTCCCGAGCATCGTCCGACCTGGTATCACAATATGAGCTCGGTCCGGCAGGCCGGTGTTTGCGTGCGCACCAATCAGCTCGACTTCGACGACGAGGCCGCCTTCATGGCCGAGCGCGCGATCTTCGAGATAGCGCGCTCCAGGGATCGGCGGCCATTTCTGCTCGTCGCCTCATTCTCGCACCCGCACGACCCGTTCGCCGTGCCGCAGCGTTATTGGGACCTGTTTCGCGACTCGGACATCGACATGCCGTCGCTCGGAGGCGCTGCTGACGCGCCCGATGCGCATTCGCGGCGCCTGCGCCACGTTTGCGCCATGGACGCTGAGCCGGTGACGGAGGCTGAGGTGCGCGCCGCCCGCCATGCCTACTACGGCGCGATCGCCTATATCGACGACCTGCTCGGCCGCCTGATGGAGGCGCTGCGCTCGGCCGGCGTCGCCGAAGACACGATCGTCGTTCTGACCAGCGATCACGGCGAAATGCTGGGCGAGCACGGCCTCTGGTACAAGATGAGCTTTTTCCAGGGCGCGAGCCGCGTCCCGCTGGTCATCGCCAGTCCAGGCCGGTTTGCGCCGCGTCGCGTCGCTTCGAGCGTCTCGCTGGTCGATCTCATGCCGACCCTGGTCGACATCTCCGGCGGGAACGCGCAATCGCTCGGCATCGCGATCGACGGACGGAGCCTCGCGCCCCACCTCAGCGGCGGCCGGGGCCATGACGAAGCGATCGGCGAATATCTCGCGGAAGGCGCGATTGCGCCGATTGTGATGATCCGCCGCGGCGTATTCAAATTCATTCACTCGCCCGCCGATCCCGACTTGCTCTTTGACCTCGAGCGCGACCCGGGGGAAACCAACGATTTGGCGGCCAAAGCTGAGTGCGCCGCGTTGGTCGCTGGCTTTCGCGCCGAAGTCGCGAAGCGTTGGAATCTGGCTGCGTTGGACGCCGACGTGCGGGCGAGCCAACAGCGGCGCCGGTTGGTCGACGCCGCGCTTAATAAGGGCGAGAGTCGCGCCTGGGATTTCCAGCCATTCCGCGACGCCGCGCGGCAATACATGCGCAACTCGATGAACCTCGACGATTTGGAAGCGACAGCCCGCTTTCCGCGCGTCGACCCGCGAATCTGATCGCAGGAATTGGGCTGACGCTGCCCGGGCGGGGGCGCTAACTCGCCGTCGAAACCCGGCTTCTTGGGAAACCTGAAGAGACGACCATGGCGATTGCGCAGCGCGCGATGACGACGCGCGAATGGGGCCTTCTGGCTCTCTTGTCGTTGCTCTGGGGCGGATCGTTCTTCTTCGTCGGCGTCGCCGTCAAGGAGCTCCCGCCTTTGACCCTGGTGACGCTGCGAGTCGGCCTCGCGGCGGCGCTGCTATGGGCGTGCGCACCGCTGCTCGGCGTTTCGCCGCCGAGAAGCATGAGGGCGGTCGCGGCGCTTGCCGTGCTCGGGTTCGGCAACAACGCATTGCCGTTCGCGCTGATTGCCTGGGGGCAGACGCATTTGCCGAGCGGCCTCGCCTCAATCCTCAACGCCGCGACGCCGCTCTTCACCGTCCTCGCCGCGCACGCGCTCACCACAGAGGAAAAGCTCGACCGGCTCAAAGTCTTTGGAACTGTCGCGGGAATGACGGGGGTCGCCTCGTTGCTTGGTCCGGACCTGTCGAGCGGCAGGACCACAATCAATCTGTGGGCGGAGCTCGCGGTTCTCCTGGCGGCGCTGTCCTATGCGCTCTCCGCCATCTACGCCCGGCGCATGCGTTCTCTTGGCGTAAAGCCGATTGACGTCGCCGCCGGCCAGGCGACGACTGCGACTGTGTTTCTCGCGCCGCTCGCGCTTGCGATCGACAAGCCGTGGACGCTGCCGATGCCGAGCATGCCGGTCATCGCGTCGGTGTTCGCGATCGCCGCGTTTTCCACCGCGCTTGCCTATGTCGTCTACTTCAGAATTGTCGCCGGCGCCGGCGCGACCAACGTGGCGCTGGTTACCCTTTTGGTCCCGATGACATCGGTGATTTTGGGCGCGGTATTCTTGCACGAGCGGTTGATGGCGCATCAGTTTCTCGGCTTCGCGATGATAGCGCTCGGCCTCGCCTTCATCGACGGCCGCCTGCCGCGAGCGCTGCTTGGAGCCCGAGGTAACCCTAGTCTCGCGCGACGGATTTTCCGACTCCCTAGCGGCGAGAAATCGCGCTAGCCTTGCGCCCGCGAGGGCCGCTATGGCGACGGGAACCAAGAAGCCAATCGATCTTGCCGCGCGCGTCGCCAGCCGGCGGAGCGGGCGTCCACGCGCCAGCGCAACCGACAGCGCCTGGCGGCGGGAAACTTTTCGGCTGCCGCGCGGCGAAGCGCGCGAGAAGGCGCGCGAATGGTTCGAACGCTTCCCCAAAGCGGCCTATATGACCGAGATCGAATCCTGGCGCGAGCTCGCCGACGATAAGATCGAGTTCGTCATGCGCCGGTTGCCGTCCGCCGATTGAGCTGAGGCGCCCGGTAAATTGTTCGCTTTGGAATGGCGGCTGCCGCATTTGAACTGGGCCCCAGGAACGCCCCTCTGCTGAATACCGCAAGTGGCGGCGGACGTTGTCGCCGAACTTTCACCCCCATATAAGGGCGAGGCTGCGAGGGCCCGGCGAGCGGGTTCGCGGGGCCACGCCCAAATCGGGGGTCGAATTGTCTTCGTCCAGAACTACGACCGAGCGCATTGTCATTATCGGCTCGGGACCGGCGGCCTACACGGCGGCGGTCTACGCGGCGCGCGCTCTTTTGAAGCCGCTCGTGCTCACGGGCTTCGAGCCGGGCGGACAATTGATGACCACGACCGACGTCGAGAATTATCCCGGATTCGCCGAACCGATCCAGGGACCCTGGTTGATGGAGCAGATGCGGGCTCAGGCAGAGAATGTCGGGGCGCGTGTCGAAGGCGAACATGTGGTGACGCTCGAGCTCGGACGTCGCCCGTTCATCATCCGCTGCGACAGCGGCCGGACCCTGGCCGCGGACGCGGTCATCCTCGCGACTGGCGCCAAGGCCAAATGGCTTGGCCTCGCGAGCGAGGATGCGTTCAAGGGCTTCGGCGTCTCGGCGTGCGCGACCTGCGACGGGTTCTTCTTCCGCGGTAAGTCGGTGGTTGTCGTCGGCGGCGGCAATACCGCGGTTGAGGAAGCGCTGCATCTCTCCAACATTGCCGCCCATGTCACCGTGGTGCATCGCCGCGACTTGTTCCGGGCGGAAAAAATCCTCCGCGAGCGCCTGGCGTCGCGCCACAATGTTTCGATCCGGTGGAACAATGTCGTCGAGGCCGTCCTCGGCGACGGCACGCCGCCCGGCGTCTCCGGGGTCAGAGTCTAGGAATGTCGTCACTGGCGCGCTCGACGACCTGGCGGTCGACGGCGTCTTCGTCGCTATCGGGCATGAGCCGGCGACCGAACTCGTGCGCGGACAAGTCGAACTCAAGTCGAACGGCTACGTTCAAACGACGCCCGGCTCGACGGCGACGAGCGTCGAGGGGGTTTTCGCCGCGGGCGATGTAGCTGACGACGTGTTCCGACAAGCGGTCACCGCCGCGGGTCTTGGCTGCATGGCGGCGCTCGAGGCCGAGCGCTGGCTTGCGGCGCGAGAGCCGAAACGCGCGGCAGCCGAATAAGCCGACGCGGCTGCGACGCTGAGCACAGCGGCAGATCAATGAGCCGGAAGCGGGCAGGGAAACGTTCATGGATTGGGATAAGCTGCGCGTTTTTCAGGCCGCCGCCGACGCGGGGTCGTTCACCCACGCGGGCGAGACGCTGGGCCTGAGCCAGTCGGCGGTGAGCCGTCAGGTCGGAGCGCTGGAGAGCGACCTCGGCGCCCCGCTGTTTCATCGCCATGCGCGCGGGCTCATTCTGACCGAGCAGGGCGAAATGCTGCTCGGGGCGGTCCGCGACGTGGTCCTGAAGCTCGATGCGGTACGCAGCCGGCTTATCGACAGCCGGGAAAAACCGCACGGCGAATTGCGGGTCACCACGACCCTTGGCCTCGGGGCCAATTGGCTCGCCCCGCGGCTCGGCGAGTTCGTCGATCTCTACCCGGAAATCAAGCTGCAATTGCTGCTGTCGGACGACGACCTCGACCTTGGGATGCGGGAAGCGGACGTCGCGCTGCGCCTGCGCGAGCCGAGCCAGCCGGACTTGATTTCGACGCCGGTTGTTCACCGTGCATTTTCACGCCTACGCTTCGGCGGACTATTTGCGAAGACACCCGCAACCGCGCAAGATCGAAGACCTCGACCAGCACCATCTGGTCGCTTTCGGCGCGCCGACGGCGACTTATCTCCTCTATGATCTCAATTCGCTCTTGAGCCTCGGGCGCGATCCGAAGACCCCCAGGACGCCGCAGATCACGGTCAACAATCTTGCCGCGATGACGCATGCGGTCGAACACGGCGTGGGCATCGCCGTGCTGCCGGACTATTGCGTGCAGCCGGAGTTGGGACTTGTACGGCTGCTACCGCAGGCAGACATGCCGGAAATGGACTGCTTCCTCGTCTATACCGAGGAGCTCAAGAGCGTCGCGCGGGTCCAGGCTTTCCGCGATTTCCTGGTCACCTCCGCGCAGCGTTGGCGATACTGAAGGCGGCGATTCCGGTGTATTGGGTGGATGGCGTCATGCCAGGCGGCGCGACCTGTCAGGCTCCGCGGAGGGAGGAAACGCGATGTTGACGGTGGCGGCGCAAAAATCGTCCATGGACGCTGCGGTTCGCCATCTGTTGGCGAACTACTCTCCTCAAGGAAATCGCGCCGGCTGGCTGATGATGGCTTCGATCCTGGTCGAGGCCTGGGATCTCTACGGCATTGCTTTCGTCCTCATTTTCATCCGCGACCAATATCATCCGGACCCGCTCTTGCTCGGCCTGGCGGCTGCGGGAACCCAAGGAGGAGCATTGGTCGGGGCCCTCATCGGCGGATGGCTGACCGACCGGATCGGCCGACGGATTATGTTCCTGGCGACGATGATCATGTTCATCGTCCTGGCGCTGGCGCAGGCCTTCGTGACCGGCGTCGCGGCCCTTGCGGTCCTGCGTTTCTTCCTCGGCATTCCGCTCGGCAGCGACATCTCGACCGGCTACGCCTACATCATGGATGCGATGCCCAGGGGCCAGCGGGAGGTGATGGGCAACCGCTGGCAGTTCATGTTCGCAATCGGCCAGGTCTTGACGCTGGCGGTCATCGCATTGTTCCTGATTTTCAAACTCGACCATGAATGGGTGTGGCGCATAACCCTCGGGCTCGGCGCGCTGCCCGCCCTCATCATCCTGATCCTGCGTCACGACCTGCCGGAGACCGCGGTGTGGCTGATCCGCAATGGCCGGCTGCGAGAGGCGAAGCGCGTCGCCGTCCAAATGTACGACGACCCGCTCGACATGCTGCCTGATCAGGACGTCGAAGTGACGAAACCGCGCGCCGGCGAATTTCTCGCCGACATCCGCAAAGACCCGATCCGGTGGCGGGCGACGCTCTATGGATGGATCGCCTGTTTCGCTCAGGGCAGCGAATTCTCGACATTCGCCTTCTATCTGCCGGTGCTGTTTGTGATGGTCGGAGTTTCATCGATCCTGGGCACCACCCTGGTGACCATGGCGCTCTATGTGGTCGCCGCCATCTCGGGCTGGGTCGGGCCGCTGCTTACGCCGAAGATCGGTCATCGAGGCATCAGCATCGCTGGATTCGGGATCGTGTTCGTTTCGCTTCTGGTCGCGGCTGCCGCGCTCTACACCGGCGCCAAGACCGTCCTGCCGTTCGCGGCTGCGGCGATGTTGTGGGGTCACTACTGGGACGCCTCGAACTGCATGACGATTCCCTCGCTTGTCGCCAAGCCCGAATATCGCGGCACCGCGAGCGGGTTTGCCTATATGTTCGTCAAGCTGCCGTCGTTTCTCGCGATCTTCCTGTTTCCGTCAATTTTCATTGCGATCGGACAGGCGAGCGCCACATTGCTGGTGGCGGTCTTCCCGTTTATCGGGCTCATGGCCGCGATCTTCGTCTTGCCGGAGGTTTACGGGTTCGAGGGCGATTGACGCCGCCGGCGACGAGAATTGTCGAAGGTCAAACGGGCGCCTGATTCGGGGCCACCTGCGGGCGGCCTTTTTCGCCGCGCAGGCCGGCGGCGATGCCTTTGACCGCGGCGACAAAATTGCGCGTCGATCCGGCGGCGAGGAATTCGCCGCTTCTGAGAAAGGAAACGAGGACCGTCCACGCAAACCAGCGCGGATGATGCCGGCGCACAAAGTGAAGCTTGTTGCGGTTCTTCAGATAGACGGAGGAAGCCGAGCGTTGGGCGCGCTTGCGCACGGCGCCGGACGAGCTTCCGCCGATGTGCGGGACGACGGAATTATGAGCATAGCCGATGCCGCAGGCGGCCTTGGCGCGAACCCCCCAATCGAAATCCTCCCAATAAAGCCAATAGGACTCATCCATGAGCCCGATCTGGTCGATGCAGGCTCGCGTCACATAGAACGAGACCCCGGTCGGCGAATCGATCCGCCGCTCGACGTCGTCGGGATCGGGCGGCGGCGAGACCGGGGCGAAAATGTCGACGCCCGCCTCCGAGGCGGAGAGCTTGCGGAACTTGAGGCCGCGCGAGGAGGCGATGTCCGACCGGTCGGGAAACATGATCCGGCTCGAGACCATGCCCTTGCCGCGCTTGTCGGCGTAGTCGATGAGCTCGGCGAGGGCGCGCGGCCGCGGCCAGGTGTCGGGGTTGAGTATCCAGACCCCAATCCAGCCGCGTTCGGGGAGCAACGGCCGAATCCAGGCGTTGACCCCGCCGGGAAAACCGAGGTTCTCCCTCGCCAGGCCGACGGTCACCGGGACGGGCGCAGCGGCCAGCCTCAACCGGCGCGTGCGCAAGAAATTGGGGAAATCCAAGGTCTCCGCCTCGCCCTCGCATGGACCGCCGGGCTTGGACAAGGCGCCGATAAGAGTGTCGAAAGCCTTGGCCCCGCCATTCTCGCAAATGAAGACCCCGATCCTGGGACAGTCGCGCTGTTCCCCGATCGCCGTGAGACATTTGGCGATGTCGTCCGCATTCCCAAAACCGACGATGACGATCGGAATCTCGACGTCGCCCAGCATCACCGGATTCCCCTTCCATGAAGCAGGACGGCTCGGTGTGCGACCACCAGCCGATAGGCCCTGATCTCGGCGAGGGCGCCGATCGCCATGACGCGGTTTCTGATCCCGCTCACGCGTTTCGAGGCCATCGCGCCCAACGCATAAGGCCCGATCGACAATAGGGCGGCCCACTCGCGCAACAGCATGAAGACCGGCCCTTTGCCGTCGCGGCGAGCCGCTTCGCACCATTCCAGCGTCAGCCGCCGCCATTTGCGCTTCAGTTCCGGCATCGTCCGGCGAGCCGGATGGCCGACAATCGACTTCGCCGCAAAACCAATGCGAAATCCCTTGAGCCGCGCCCTGCGGCACCAATCGATATCCTCGGGCACGCCGTTCTCGAATTGGCCGACCGCATCGAACACCGAGCGCCACACGAACATCGAGGCGGTGGCCGTGAACGCGCGACCCTTGACGTAACGCTCGTTCTGGAAGGCGAAGACGCTTTCGAACGCTTCGGCCGCCGTCATGCGGACGGGATCCTCGACAAGGACATCGACGCGGCCGCCGGCAAAGTCGGCCAATCGCAGCTCGGCGAGACCTTCTTCGAGCCAGCGCCGGTCCGGACGGCAGTCGCTGTCGATGAACGCCAGCGCTTCGCCGCGCGATGCGCGAATCCCGGCGTTGCGAGCTGGTCCGGCGCCGCGTTCGGCGACCTCGATGACCCGGCCGCGGGTACCGACGATCCGGAGCACGGCGTCAAGTCCGCGCGAACTGCCGTTGTCCGCGATGACGATCTCCGTCCGGTCGCTCGGAAAGCTCTGCTCGCTCAAGAGGGTCAAGCACGCGTCCAGATTGTCGTAATCGTCGAGGTGCGGCACGATCACCGACACGAGTCCGATGCCTGACGGCCTTCCGTCCGTTCGGAGCGGCGCGGGTCGTTCGGCCTCGCCGAGCGTCATCGCCGGCCTGAGCCCCATCGCGCCGAGCCGAGGCGGTTCACTCCACTCGCGTGCAAAGGAAAACCCGCTCCCCGCGCCGCAAGCCGTGCTTGAGGACGTAAGGTTCTTTCGACACCCATTCGCGGAGCGAAAACTTCGCGTCGCGCAGCCGGTCGCGAAGGTCGCGGCCATAGGTGCGGAGGTGATCCTCCTGCCCGAAATGGATCAGCCGATCGGCCTCGGACACGATCGAAGGATTCTCGTAGGTCTCGTCGAGTCCGTCCTCGAGCGGCACCATGATGACGGCCACGCCCGACGGTCGCAGGATCCGCCTCAGCTCGGACATCGCCTTCCGATCGTCGGGAACGTGCTCCAAAACGTGAAGGCATAGGACCAGGTCGAACGATTGATCGGGAAGAGCGATGTTGCAGATGTCGATGCGCAAGTCGACGTCGGGCTTGAACAGATCGCAGGTCTTATAGCTCTTGACCCCTTTCTTGCGGATGAATGCGGTCAGGCTCGGCTCGGGCGCGAAGTGGAGAATGTCCTTGCCCTGGAAAACCGGCTCCTGGTCGGCGCAGATGGCGAGCGCCCGATGACGCTCGAGCGACAGGCATGAGGGACACAGCGAATCCGCCGCAAGAGGAAAGCCGTAAGAATAAAATCTCCCGGCATAACCACAAATCGTGCAATGTCTTGGGTAATACGCGCCGAACAATCGTAGACCGGATTTGCGAGCGTATTTGAGCGCGCGCACGCGGGCCCTGACTGGATTCGGCACTTTGGTATACTGCATCGTAACCAGGCTCTCGAACGACAAAAGCGGCGCTCGCGAGAAAACCGAATGGTCTTTTCTTGGCGCCGCTGATTTGTGAGCCCAAGGTATACCGGTCGACAGCGCTGAACGCAATCCCCCCAAAACGGAGGCCGTCGCGGTCACATGTAGAGAGGCTCTTTGTCGAGGCCCTTATAGAGCGAAGCGACCTGCTCGCCGTAGCCGTTGAACAAGAGCGTCGGCCGTTCGGAATTGTCGTTGAGGAAGTTCTCGCGCGCCTGGCTCCAGCGCGGATGGGGCACGTCCGGATTGACGTTGGCCCAGAAGCCATATTCGTCCGGCCCCAGGGTCTCCCAGAAGGTCTGCGGTCTTTTATCGACGAACGAGACCCTGACGATCGACTTGATCGACTTGAACCCGTATTTCCATGGGCACGCCAGGCGGATCGGGGCGCCCTGAACCTTGGCCAGCGGCTTGCCGTAGGCGCCGGTGGCGATGAAGGCGAGGTCGTTCTCCGCCTCCGCCATCGTCAAGCCCTCGATATAGGGCCAAGGCATGAACGAGCGCTGCCCGGGCGCCATTTTCTTGTCGAGGAAGGTTTCGAACTGCACGTACTTGGCCGAGGACAAGGGACGGGCGAAATCGACGAGCTTGCGCAGCGGGAAGCCGGTCCACGGGATCGCCATCGACCAGGCTTCGACGCAGCGATGGCGATAAAGACGCTCCTCGAGCCCGATGGTCTTGATCAACGTATCGATGTCGACCGTCTGCTCCTTCTCAACCATCCCGTCGAGCTTGACCGTCCACGGACGGGTCTTGAGCGCGCTCGCGTCCAAGCGCTTATTGGTGCTGAACTCGTAAAAATTGTTGTAGGTGAGATTGTATTTCTCAGGCGTCACCTCGCGATCGAGCGCAAACGCCTCGTTGCGCTTGGCGGGATAGAGCGCGGCCGAGGGATCGGCGTCCTCCGCCCGCGCGCGGCCCGCCCATGCGGCAAGCGCGCCGCTCGCGCCGAGACCAGCCAGGACCGAGCGCCGATCTAGGAAAAGCGCCTCGGGCGTCGCGCTGCTCGCCGGAATCTCCCAGCCCTTTCGGCGGTGGTAATGCATGGTCTCAGCCTCGCAATGCGAATGACGGCGCCGGAGACATGGCTGCCGACGTTGCCATTTCGGCGCGACCGCGGCGAATGTTACCGGAAGAGGCCACGGCGACTCCTGATCTGGTTTTTCCAAGCCAACGCCAAATCTTCCCAAGCCGAGCCAAATTCCGGCTAAAGCGGACAAAGGAATAACAAAGGAAATCAAGCAAAAAAGCTTGGAGTTCCTTCGCCGAATTGAGCCTTCTCAAACGCTTGCGCCGACCCCAGGGCCATTTTTTCTTTCTCGACCGCGCCCCAGACGCAAGATCATATTCCCTCCATGCGATATGTGCAAAGCGCCCCTCACCCGGTTCGTCGCCCTGGTTGGTTGCGGAATGGGAACGGTGGGTGGTCATGGCGAAACGCATAGCACGTATTTCTATTTTCCGGAAGCAATTGTTTGGCTCTTATCGCGTTAGCCATTGGCGGCGGGGGATTTGGAGCATGGCGGAATTCGCGGACGGCTCTCACGGCGTCTTGGCCGGGCTTGTCCCGGCCATCCACGCTGTTCGGCGAACCGAACGTCGGCAAGCGCGAACAGGAAAACGCGAAAAGCCTTGCAATTGTCTGCCTTTACGATCGGTTGCGCCGATGCGGGACGCGTCTTTGCAGCGGCGCGGCGTGGATGGCCGGGACAAGCCCGGCCAGGACGGCAATGGTTCGAGGCGCAATTGGCGGAATCCGCCACCAATAGCTAACGCTGTAAGAGCCAATTGTTTCGAAAAAACCGGCAGCCGCGACGTGAGGCGGTCAGACCTTCTCGACCTGGCCGAATTCGAGATCGACCGGCGTCGCCCGGCCGAAGATCGACACCGCGACCTTGACCCGCGAGCGCGATTCGTCGACTTCCTCGACCACCCCATTGAAGGAGGCGAAAGGCCCGTCGGCGACCCGCACGTTCTCGCCGATCTCGAACCGGATCGCCGCTTTCGGCCGCTCGACCCCATCGGCGACCTGACCCTTGATCCGGTCGGCCTCGATGATCGGGGATCGGCATCGGCTTCTTGTCGGCGCCGAGAAAGCCGGTCACCTTGGGGGTGTTCTTGATCAGGTGGTAGACTTCGTCGGTGAGGTCGCATTTGACCAGCACGTAGCCGGGGAAAAACTTCCGCTCCGAGTTGATCTTGCGCCCGCGGCGCACTTCGACCACTTGCTCGGTCGGCACCAGGATTTCCTCGAACTTGTCGGAAAGGCCGCGCTGGCTCGCCTGCTCGCGAATGGATTCGGCGACCTTCTTCTCGAAATTGGAATAGGCGTGGACGATGTACCAGCGCATGTTCATGTTCAGGCGTTCCGCATCAATTCTCAAGCCTCGCGTCCGAATGATCGACGCTCAACCGCCGCGGCCGAAGCCGAGCGCCAGCGACACGACCTGGCGCAGCACCTGATCGACGACGACGAAGAACAGGCTGGTGAACACGACCAGAACCAGCACCAGGCCGGTGGTGATGAGGGTCTCGCGGCGAGTCGGCCAGACCACCTTGGCGGCCTCGGCGCGGACTTGCTGAATGAACTCGAACGGGTTGGCCATTGCTCGTCAATGTGGGCTGTCGGGCTTCCGGCGCGGCGGGCGGCGGCTTGAGCCATAAAAATTCGCGGCGCGGAGCCTCCCGGCGCCGCGCCACCGAAAGTCCATATAGGATCAGATGGCCTCTCGCCAAGCGAAATGTGACGTTCCGGTCGGCGAACCGTCATAAATGACGGCTGGCGCAACGCGAAACCCGGCAGCCCGGCCCGAACGACATGGGCAATCGACGGCGGCCGCATGGCCGCGGGGACCGCGAAGCCGGCGCTGGAAGGTCAGCCTCGCTCCTGCTTTCCCGTCGTAGCTTTGCGCCGAACCGGAGAGGGTTCCGTCGAAATTGACGCGCGAAGCGACGAGGCTTCAGGCGCGTAGGCGCCGCTCGGCGCGAGAAGCTCCAGCAAATTGCGAGTAAGCGTTGACCAAAGATCGCAGGGTTCGACGTGAAGGACTACGGGCGCGCGGTTCGAGCGCAGGGCGCGACCTGGCGCAGAGCATGGGCTGGATGGAGAGAGTATCGATCGTTCCGGCGACCTTTTGCCCTCGTTGGGCCGCCCGATGATCACTCTCTCGCTCGCTATGATCGTCAGAAACGAGGGGGCGACGATCGAGCGGGCGTTGAATTGCGCCAAGCTCTTTGCCGACGAGATGATCGTCGTCGACACCGGCTCGACCGACGACACAGTCGCCAAGGCCAAGGCGATGGGCGCGAAAGTGCGTCATTTCGCCTGGATCGACGATTTCGCCGCGGCGCGCAATTACGCGTTTGCGCAATGCGCCATGGACTGGATCTTCTGGCTTGACGGCGACGACTTGATTTCGCCGGAAGACCAGCATCGCATCCTCGACCTCAAGCGGAACGTTCTGGATGACGATCTGCAGGCGATCTACCTGCGCTATGTCTATCCGCCGTTCCGGCAATGGCGCGAGCGAATGGCGAGGCGCACTCTGTTCGTTGAAAACAAGTTGCGATGGACGAGCCCGGTCCACGAGTTCATCGACGGCATCGACGGGGGAAAAGCGAAGTATTTCGACGCGATCTCGATCGTGCACGACACCCCGCCCGACCGGCATGGGCTCAAGAAAGACCGCAACATTTCAATTCTGCGCCGGCATTTCGCCAACGGGGCGGCCGACGATCGCAGCCTCTTCATCCACGCGGTCGAATGCCTTCACAGCTTACTGAAGGACGAGGGCGAGCAGGTTCTCGATCGATTTTTTGCCCAGGTCAGGATCCCCGAGTACCGCTACGAGATTTGCAGCAAAATGTACAATTTCTACATGCATTTCGGCGAGCCGCAGCGGGCGCTCGAGGCGCTGTCGCGCGCGATCGCGGAGGATCCGTCGCGCGCCGAGGCCTATTACAAGCTCGGAAGGCACCTCAGCGACAAGGCCGACCGGCCGGAGGCGGCCATTCCGCTGCTGACGCTGGCCAGCATGATCCGGATGCCGAACGCCGGAACGCTGGAAGTCGAAGCCTATGCTTCTGGCCCGTGGGAAGCCCTATGCCGGGCCCACTTCCGCCTGGAGAACATCGAGGCGGCCCGGCGATTGGCGTCGCAAGCCCTGGAGCGGAAACCGCCGCACACGAAATGGCTCGCGGAACTGGCGGCGTGGGACGAGGGAAAGCCGTTCGAGCCGCTGCCGCCCGAATGGCAGGAATGGACGGAAGGCAACCTCGGCAAAGGCGTGCCGCGCTGGACAGTGATCCGCATCCTCGAGGAAAACGGCTACGGGCCAAGGCAAATCGTCGAAGGGTTGAGGGCGTTCGATCGGAAAGCGGTGGCCAGGGCAAAGTGATTGCCCGCCACCTTATCAGCGCAAAGGCGGGAGTAGACCTCGATCCTATGCCTGGATCGGCCGCAGCAAAGAGGACTTAAGCGCCTTGCCGACGGAAGCGCGGCGGCGGGGCAAGAGGCCGAGCAGCGCGCCGCCGATGATCAGCAGCGCCCAAGTCGCCGGTTCCGGCACCGTCGTCGGCAATTGCGAGACCGTATAATCCAGGCCGCTGGCGGCCTCGATGGTGTAGCCGGTGACCGGCGTGTCGCCCGGGCCGGCCAGCACCTCTTCGATTCCATCGAGGGCAATCGTGTTTTGGAACAGGCTTTGGTTGTCGTTGACCGTGAAGTCCGCGCCAAAGGAGGTGTTGCTCGCGTTGGTGAATGCATAGAGGCCGAGATCAAACGGCGTGTCGAAGGTGAATGGGATGGCGAAAAAAACGTCCCCGTTCACCGACAGGGTGGGGCCAAACTGTTCGCCCGGATTGAACCAAATGCGGGATTGATAGCCTAGGCTCTCGGAGCTGCCAATGACGGGGTTGGGGTTCAGGGTATCGAACTGCGAGTTGAGATCGACACGGTCGCCATTGAGGTAGGGCGTGACAGTGAAGCCGGGCCGTGCAAATTGCCCGCTCGCAATGAGATCGCCCGACACATGGACCTTGAAAACGAAGATTCCCTGCGTGCCGGCAGGCTGGCCGCCGAAGTTGAGCTGGTCGGTCCACCCGCCCTGCGCCACACCGGTTGGAAATTGGACCGCGGCGGGCCCGGTGCTGGTCGACTGCAGGTGCATGAGGCCCGGCTTGACCGTGCCCTGCGCGGACGCCGAATAGTTGAGGAGATTCGAGCCCGACTGAAAAGTCGCGTTGATCGAGGCCGAACTCGCTGATAGGTCCGCCGGTTATCGCCGCGGTGGTCCAATTGCAATTGGCGGTATGGGCGCCGTCGAACATGCCGAAGCCGCCGAGGTTCGGCGGGTCAATGAAGACGGATTCGCCGCCTGACACGGCGCCGCCAGTGCCGATACCGCCGCAAGTCGTAACGAACTGGCCAGTCGCATTGCCTTGACCGGGCGAATTGGCGAAGGCGGCGGCAGGCGCCGAGACGAGGAAAAATGCGACAAGCGCGGAGCGCGTCAGCACGGAACGGTCTCCTTCCCCTGGAAACGCATCGAGCTTAAATATGTCGAAACAAGATCAGCGACGGCGCAACGCGCCTCTACGTCCTGTCCAATAGCAACTTTCTGGACTGCGGTCCAGCCGCAGAGCGGGGCACGTCTCCCGGACCCCTAAGCTGGATCTGAGTGCGCCACGCGCCTCTCGCCGGGATCTTGACTGACCTTGCGCCAGTGCGGCTAACGGCGCCCGGATGGATTCTCTGAATGCCGGCGCTGCCGAGATCGAGCTTGCCCCAGAGCGCGCGGGCGAGGCAGTCGAATATTCGCTCTCGAACGGCATCGCGGCGCGTCTCGCCGGCCTCGACGTCTCGATCGCGTTCTCGTCCTATCAGTCGGGCATCCTCTATTTTCTGGGCCGGGGTCGCGAGGGCGCCCATCTCCATCAGTCGGTCCTGCCGAAGCCGATGGGCATATGCGTCGACGGGCCCGGCCTCCTCACACTCGCCTCGGGCGCCCAGATCGTACGGTTCTGCAATGTGCTCGCGCCCCACGAGCGCATCAACGACACTTTCGACGCCTGCTACGTCCCGCGAACTTTCCATCTGACCGGCGATCTCGATCTGCACGACATCGGCGTCGATGGGGCAGGGCGGCCGATATTCGTCAATACGCGCTTCAACTGTCTGGCGACCCTGTCGCCGAAACACAGTTTTAAGCCGACGTGGAAGCCCCCGTTCGTCAGCGGCTTGCTCGATGGGGACAAGTGCCATCTCAACGGGCTCGCCATGCTCAAGGGCAAGCCCGCCTATGTCACGGCGGTGAGCCGTTCGAACGTGATCGACGGCTGGCGCGACCGGCGCGCGGACGGCGGCGTCGCGATCGACGTCGAAGCCAACGCGATCGTGTGCGAAGGCCTGTCGATGCCCCATTCGCCGCGGATGCACCGCGGCGAGCTTTGGCTCCTGAATTCAGGAACCGGCGAACTCGGCGTCGTCGAGGGCCTGAGCGCGGGCAAGGGCCGGTTCGCGCCGCGCGCCTTCTGCCCCGGCTTTCTCCGCGGTCTCGCCTTCCGCGACAATTTTGCCTTCGTCGGCCTGTCGAAGCCGCGCACCAAGCGGTTCGAGGGGCTCAAGCTGGACGACCGGTTGAAACAGGCCGACGCCGAACCCTGGTGCGGCGTGCAGATTATCGACCTCGACACCGGCGGCTGCGTCGATTGGCTGAGGATCGACGGCGCGGTCGCCGAGCTCTACGACGTCGCGGTCATTCCGGGCTTCGCGCGCCCGATGGCGCTGACCCCATTCTCGGGCGAAGCTGCGGCGCTCATCACCTTCGAGGCGAGTTGAGGCGAGGTCCAGTCCGCGGCGGGCGCGTCTAGGCGCGGAAGTGCTTCGACAGCTTGAGCCCCTGGTGCTGGTAGTTCGAGTTCGCGTCGGAGCCGTAGAGCTCGTCCGCCGCGCCGGCGAGTTTTTCGTACACCAGGCGGCCGACCGGCTGGGCGTCCTCGAGCAGGAACGGCACATCGCGCGAGCGCACTTCCAGCACTGCCCGCGCTGAAGGGCGCCCGTCAGCGCCCTGGCCGAAGCCCGGATCGAAGAAGCCGGCGTAGTGGACGCGAAACTCGCCGATCGCCGGGTCGATCGGGGCCATCTCGGCGGCGAGGTCGGCCGGAATCTGCACCTTCTCCCGGGAGGCGAGAATGTAGAACTGGTCGGGATCGAGGATCAGGCGCCGATCCTTGCGCGCGTGGATCGGCTCCCAGAAATCCTCCATGGCGTAGCCGCGCAGGCGACTGACGTCGATGACGTCGCTGTTCTTGATCGCGCGGTAACCGACGATGGGCTCGCCCAGACCGCCAAGATCGATCCTGAGCACCACGCCCTCGCGCAGGTCGAGCGCGCCGTCGACGAGCGGAGAGCCGAGATGCCGCTTGCGAATCTCGGCGTCGTCGAGGGTGAAGGTGTGCTTGTCGCGCTGCTGGGGATGGCGGCTGCGAAACCGGACCTGGCTCAGCTTCGACCCCGCCTTGACCCGGACGCTGAAACTGCGCGGCGAAATCTCGAGCCACAGCTCGCCCTTATAGTCGAGCGGCACGTCGTCGAACGCCTCCGCGCCGTCGACGATGAGACGAGTGAAGATGTCGAGCCGCCCGGTCGAGCTCTTCGGGTTTGCGGCGCCGGACAGGTTGGGCCTGAGCTCGAGCCGCTCGATCAGCCGCGCGACATAGACGATGCCTTTCTCGAGCACCGCGCCTTTGCCCGCGAGCGACACCGGCTCGGCGTTGAGGCTCTGGAGCCGGTCGCGAACGGTTGAGCCGCGCCCGGGCAGGAAGCTCGCGCGGACGCGGTAGGCCTCCTTGCTGATCCTCAAGTCCAGGCTCGCGGGCTGGAGCTGCGAGAGCTCCAAGGGGGTCTCCGCCCGGATCAGCTTGCGGCCGATCATGGCGCGGATTTTTTGCTTGCCAAAGAGGCCGAACGGCGCCGAGAACAGCGCGTCCGCCACGCCGGGTTCGGCGCTGTCGAGGATCACGGGAAGCGATGATCGGGTCGGGGGCAACGAAGGGGCCTCGAAGGGCGGTTCGCGTTGTTAGCGCCGGGTCGCGCAGAAGCCAAGGCTCGGTCTTCAGGGTGGAAACCCGGCGAGCGAGGTCCGAGATGGGCGCTCGGACGTATTGTCGACGCAGCAGACCGCGGCCGTGGACGCCTTAATTGGGCGGGAAGCGCGGCCCACAAGCGCCGCCTCGGGACGGGCGGGCGTTCCCACTCAGCTGTCATTCCAACGCCGTCGCAGCAGCTATGCCAAGCAAGTCGAGCCCGCCGCCCGCGCATCGCCACCCGCTGCGGTAAGCTCGCCAGAAACTTCTTCTCCGCCCTGTGGCCTGAGCCGGCTTGCTGGCTGCGATCAATTGAGCCCAGACCGTCAGCCGCCGTTCAGCATTCGCCGGGTGATCTCTTCGATCGGCGCGTAGTCGTCGGTGAAGACAACAGTTCCGTTCGGCACGTCGACATCGGTGATCTGCGTCGCCGCGCGCCGCGCGAGCCGTTTGACCGCCGGATCGCCGTCGAAAGCTGCAAGCCGTCGGCGGACCTCGTCTTCCGATGTTTCGGTCGGAAATGCGAAAAGCATACGGTTTCCATAACCGACCGAAAGGACCACAACCGAGGGAAAGACCCGCTCCAATGTCGCGAAGATCGACACGAGGAGCTCCTGCCGCGGACCGTCGTCAAACAGATTCAGCATCAACACGCCGTCCGGGGACAGGTGCGCGCGAACGGCGTCGAAGAACTCGACCGTGGCAAGGTAAAACGGGATGTATGGCCCTCCCTGATAGAGATCGACGTGCACCAGGTCATATCGCCGCTGGTTAGCCGCGAGCCAGGGACGCGCATCCGCGACATGAACCTGGAGCCCGCCGCCGTCGGGGCTCAGTCCGAAAAAGCGGTTCGCCGCCTCGACCACCTTCGGATCGATCTCGACCGCGTCGACCATGACTTCGGGCGCGGTGAGCCTCGTGGAGGCGATGGAGGCGCCGCCGCCGAGACCGAGCACGAGCAGCGTCCTGGCCGACGCGAGCAGGGGCCCCAGGGCGAAATCGTCGAAGTAGTGACCCGTCCAGCCCCCGCCGAGGTCGCGAATGGCGTGCGCGCCTCCGTCGCCGTTCAGTTTGAGGATCAACCATCGGCCATTGCGGATCACGCGAACAAAGTTATATGGCGATTCGACAGCTGAGATCGTGTCGCCGCTCCAGACCGGCGGCGGCGCGAACGGCAGCGCGGCCGCGATCAGGCCGAACGCCAGCGCCGCAGCGCGGGCATGGAGCGCCAAACCGGACGCGGCCGTCGCCGCAGACAAAAGACAGATCGCCTGCAACGTCCTCTGCGTCCCGAGCTGCGGCACCAGGAAGAAGCTCGTGGCGAGAACTCCGGCGATGCCGCCGATCGTCGACAGCGCATAGACCTTTCCGGCTATCGCTCCGACCTGTCCTGAACGCGCCAGCAATCGGATCAGGAAGGGGCAAGCCGTGGCCATCGCCGTCATTGGCGGAGCGAAAACGACCAAGCTCGCGAGCGAGGTCCCAGCGAAGTCACCCATATTGGCGAAGACGGGAAGCACAGAGTGAACGGCGAAGAGGACGCCGAGTTGATAGACCGCGCTGCCGAGAAGCATGAGGTAGAGAGGAAGGTCGGTTCGGCTGCGATCGGCGATCCAACCGCCGAGCGCGTACCCCGCCGCGAGCGCCGCCATCGCCACCGATATGATGCAGCCCCATACGTAGATCGAGTATCCGAAGTAGGGGGCGTAGAGCCTGAAAGCGACAAGCTCCTGAGCCATGATGACGGCGCCCGAGAATAGAGGCGTAGCCAGCCAAAGCGCCAGTCGGACGCGACCCTCGCCCTCTCCTGCCTTCACAGCGTCCCGTCCTTGCAGGGCGATCCCGTGTCCTTGCCGCATGTCCTCCGCCGGTCAAGCCAGGCCGCACCAGTGCGGCGCGCGGTTGCGCACAAGGCTTCTCGTCGTGGACGGGCGACCCGCCCCCGAACCCTGTCGGACCCGAATGCGGCTTCCTACTTAGTGTCGAACTGGACGGCCGGGAGCATGACCATCACTTGGCCGGTCTGCGTGTCGAGCGTCATGACGTCGGCGACCGCGGCGTTGGCGGCGTCGAATCCGAGGCTCGCGTGAAAACTCAATGGCCCGGTTGGAGGCGCCGCGACTTCAAAGGTGAAGGTCGTATCCGGGGCGATCGATACCTGCCTTAGGGCAATCTGTGTCCCATTGTCTCTGAAGGTTCTCAGTTCCAGGATGACGCTGTTCGCAGAGACGTTGGTGACCTTGATGTCGGCCGACTGTCCTGCGATCAGTTGCACCGCAGGCAGCCACAATCTTTCGATGAGTGTAAACGCCCTCGCGGAATGTTCACCAGCGATATTCAGGATCGCTCCCGCGGCAAAAAGGTAAATAGGCAACCACGGCTTTCTAAAATTTCTCATCGCTCCCTCCCGTTGATTGCTGGCCCAGCGCCTCCCTGACAACAAAGCGGCGCTTGCCTTGACAGACGCGCCTTAAGCGACCCACAAGCGCCTGCACTCGAGCCGAGGGCGAGCGCACTGGGTCGGACGACAATTGTCGCGCCAAATTCATACCATCCCCTTGGCGTCAATGAGAAGTCCCAGCAGAGCAAGTCGTAAAAGAGCAGCTCGGGTGACGGGAAGCCCGAGACTTCGCGCCCTCAGCCGAAGACCGCTTTCTCGCGCTTATCGCCCGTTCATAGAACCGATCTTTAAGGGCCTGCTCGCGGTCGAGTTTATCCATTCCCCAAGCCCTCGGCGAACGGCCGCTATTTGCAGGTTCCTTCGGTAGGGGGAACCGGCGAGGAATGGCAGCCCAGGGGTCGATAGCGGGAGTTCCTGATTGGGTTTCACCCTTGGCCAATAGGTGGCCTTGACGCGAAAGCTTCGACCCGGCTATTCAGGCCTCTTCCGTGGTCATTTGAGCCGGTCGGCTTGCCGCCACGTTAAACATCGGGCTAAAAGATCGGGGCGCTCTCACAAAATACGCCTCGTCTCGAGCCCCGTCAGCGCCGCCGGCGCGAGAGGACTTGAACGATGACGACGCCGCGAAAATCCCGCGATCCCAAGACGCTGAGGCCGGCGACGCAGCTCATCCACGGCGGGTCGCTGCGGTCGCGGTTCGAAGAGACGTCGGAAGCGCTTTTCCTTACCCAGGGCTATCTCTACGACACAATGGAGATCGCCGAGGCGCGCTTCAAGGGCGATGATCCGGGCTTCGTCTATTCGCGCTTCTCGAACCCCACCGTGTCGATGTTCGAGCGGCGGATGGCGCTTCTCGAGGGCATCGAGGCGGCGCGCGCGACGGCGAGCGGCATGGCCGCCGTAACCGCTTCCCTCATGGGCCAGCTCAAGGCGGGCGACCACATCGTCGCCGCGCGGGCGCTGTTCGGCTCATGTCTCTATGTGGTGGAGGAGCTTCTGCCGCGCTTCGGCGTCGCCTCGACGCTCGTCGACGGGGCCGACCTCGACGCCTGGCGGGCGGCCTTGCGTCCAAACACCAGGACGGCGTTCCTCGAATTGCCGACCAATCCGACGCTCGAGATCGTCGACATCGCCGCCGTGGCCGAGATCATGCACGGGGCAGGCGCCACTCTGGTCGTCGACAACGTGTTCGCGACGCCGCTCTTGCAGCATCCGATGAAGCTCGGCGCCGATTGCGTCGTCTATTCGGCGACCAAGCACATCGACGGCCAGGGGCGCGTGCTCGGCGGGATCATCCTGGCGAGCGAAAAGTTCATCGCCGACCACATTCACAATTTCCTGCGCCAGACCGGCCCCTGTCTTTCGCCGTTCAACGCCTGGACGCTGCTGAAATCGCTCGAGACCCTGCCGGTGCGCGTCGCGGCGCAAACCCGCTCCGCGGGCAGGATCGCCGACTTTCTCAGCGACCATCCCGCGGTCGCGCGCACGCTCTATCCCGGCCGCGCCGACCACCCGCAGGCGGCGCTCGCCCGGCGGCAGATGGAGGCCGGCGGCACAATGCTCGTCGTTCGAGGTCGCCGGCGGCAAGGCGGCGGCGTTCCGGGTCGCGAACGCACTCACCATCATCGGCATCTCGAACAATCTCGGCGACGCCAAGAGCCTCATCACCCATCCGGAGACGACGACCCACCAGCGGCTGAAGCCCGAGCAGCGGGCGGCGCTCGGCATTGCGCCAGGCCTCATGCGGTTGTCCGTCGGCCTCGAGGACGCCGACGACCTGATCGAGGATCTGGCGCAGGCGCTCGACAAGGCGTCGCTGCCGCGACGCCACGCCGCGGAATAGGGCTCTGCCGTGAGGCAGGGTCGCCGACCCGGCCAGGGCGGGATCGCCGATCCAGCCCTACGAAGACCCGTTACTTTTCCAGATCGGCCAGCGTCGGCATGCGGCCGTTGGGCGTCAGGTGATTGATGAGCTGCGGCAGCGCGGTGGCGAGCTGGTTCAAGAGTTCCTGCTGGCTCATCCCGGTCTTCTGCGAAAGCTCGTTGAGCACGTTCTGGCCCAAGGCGCCGCCGAGCTGTCCCGGCTGGATCGGCTGATTCTGCCCGGGGCCGATCCAAGAGTTGACCTGCGGCGCCGCGCCGCCGGCGGTGAGCTTGCCGATAAGATCGGAAAGGCCGCCGAGAACGCTGCCAGCCGGAGCGCTCGTCGGCAGGGATGGACTCGGCGCGGGAGCAGGCGCCGGCGAGGGCGCCGAACTTCCTCCGAACATTTTGCCGAGAATCAGCGCGCCCACGGCGACCGCAATCGGCGTCGCCAGATTGCCGCCCGGCACCGCGTTCTTCATCGCATCGTCAAACGCACCCATTGCTGTCTCCTCCGAAGGGAACGAGGCCAAGTCGAAAACGCGGCCGCATCGTCATTAGGGATGCGCCGCTTGGCGAAGATATGACGACCCAGAGTACCGGCTTGCGTTTTCGCCGTCCATACCGCACATTCGCAAAGCCGGCGGGCGGCGCATGGGAGGGTTCGACATGGGCATTATCAGCTGGATTATTCTGGGTCTGATCGCCGGGTTCATCGCCAGCAAGATCGTCAACAAGACCGGCTCGGGCATGACCATGGACATTGCGCTTGGCGTTATCGGCGCGATCGTCGGCGGGTTTCTCGCCAGTTTCGTTGGCATCGGCGGCGTCACCGGCGTGAACATCGGCAGCATCATCATCGCGGTGATCGGCGCGGTCGTGGTCCTGCTGATCTATCGCGCGGTCGCGTCACGGGCCTGACGCCGACGGCCCGCCCACGGCGCTCCAGCGCGCCGCCGATCGGTCGTCGTCGCCCTTGGCTTCAACCCAGCCCGCGACGGCGCCGTCGACGCCTATCGCGCGCTTCCAGAACGGCGCGCGGGTCTTGAGGTAATCCATCAGCATCTCGGCCGCGGCGAACGCAGCGCCGCGATGCGCCGCCGCAACCGCGACAAAGACGATGCGCTCGCCCGGCGCGATCCGGCCGTAGCGGTGGATCACCGCGACGCCGAGAAGCGGCCAGCGCGCTTCCGCTTCGCGCGCCGCGCGGGCGATTTCGTCTTCAGCCATGCCCGAATAATGCTCGAGCTCGAGCGCCGCGAGCCCGCCGCCCTCGTCACGGCAGTAGCCGACGAAGCTCACGACCGCGCCGACGTCCGTTCGCCCGCGGGCGAGCGCTCCGGCCTCGAGGCCAGGGTCGAAATCGTCAGGTTGGACGCGGACGGTCGCCATCGGCTTCAGCCGCCGGTCATCGGGGGGAAGAACGCCACTTCCTTCGCGGCGGCGATTGAAGCGTCGCTACGGACGTGAACCCGATCGAGCGCGGCGCGGACCGACGAAGCCTTGCCGAAGGCGTATGCATAACCGTCGCCGCGCTTGGAGAGCCAGGCGGTGAGGTCGCCGACCGTGGCCACCGCCGCCGGCGGGTCGAGCTCCTCCTCCGCCTTGCCGACCCGCTCGCGCACCCAGGCGAAATAGAGCGCCCTTATTGTCATCTCAGTCGCCGCCGGCATGATCGTAGCTCGCCTTCATATAGTCCCAGCCGGTGTAAAGCGTGAGGATCGCAGCAATCCACAAGAGCACGATCCCGGTCGTGATCGACCCCGGCAACAGCGCCTGACCCGCCGGCCCGACGATCAGGAACCCGAGGGCGACGAATTGGACGGCGGTCTTCCACTTGGCGAGAGCCGTCACCGGCAACGGAACCCTGAGTTCGGCGAGATATTCGCGCAGTCCCGAGACCAGAATCTCCCGGCACAGGATGACGATGGCAGCCCATAAGCTGAGCCCCGAGATCGTCTGGTTGGCGGCGAGCACGAGCAGCACCGCGGAGACGAGCAGCTTGTCGGCGATCGGGTCGAGCATTCTGCCGAGCGAGGACTGCTGCGACCAGGCGCGCGCCAGATAGCCGTCGAAAAAATCGGTGATTCCCGCGGCGATGAAGATCGCCAGCGCCGTCCATCGCGCCCACGGCTCGTCCGGCCAGAACAAGAACCCGGCGACCAGCGGAACCGCCGCGACCCGCGCGTAGGTCAGAATATTCGGCAAAGACCAGTTGCGGCTGATCTGACGGGTCGTCGAGGAAGCCATTTGCGACGCAAGAGACATCCTGCCTGCCCCCCGTCAATAGCGCTCGATTGGCGCAGACGCGGCGCGCCGCCGCCGGGAGGCCGCCGACAAAACTGGGGACGAGGGCCCGCACGGCGCCTCAGGCGGCGCAACATCGTCTAAGGTCAAGATCTTGCCTGTCATCGGGACCGCGCTTCAAGGACCAGAACGCCCATGTCGAACGTTCACGTCGTCGGCCACCCGCTGGTGCAGCACAAGCTGACGCTGATGCGCGACAAGACCGTATCGACCAAGGGCTTCCGGCAGCTCATGAACGAGATCGGGATGCTGCTCGCCTACGAGGTGACGCGCGATCTGCCGCTCGAGATGGTCGAGGTCGAGACGCCGCTCGCCAAGACGATGGCGCCCTCGATCGCCGGCAAGAAGCTGGTGTTCGCGCCAATTTTGCGCGCAGGCGTCGGGTTCCTCGACGGGATGCTCAATCTCGTGCCGAGCGCCCGCGTCGCCCACATCGGCCTCTATCGCGACCCCCAAACCCTCGAGGCGGTCGAATATTACTTCAAGGCCCCGGCCGACGTCGCCGACCGGCTGGTCATCGTGATGGACCCGATGCTGGCGACCGCCAATTCGGCCGTCGCCGCCATCGACCGCCTCAAGCGCCGCGGGGTGAAGGACATTCGCTTCGTTTGCCTACTGGCCGCGCCGGAGGGGATCGAGCGGCTGACCAAGGCGCACCCCGACGTCGAGATCTGGACCGCGGCGATCGACGAACGGCTCAACGACCATGGCTATATTGTTCCCGGCCTCGGCGACGCCGGGGACCGCATGTTCGGTACGAAATAGACAAGCGGCCTATCTCGCCTGCGGCCCGGGCCGTTCTGAGCCTTGCGCCGCAGCGACGGGCCGCGTCGCGCCGAAGATCTCGCGGCCGGGCTTACTTGCGGCGCCGGCGCTGTTGTCCGAGGCCCATCTGCTTCGCCAACGCCGACCGCGCCTTGGCGTAAGCCGGAGCGACCATCGGATAATCAGACGGAAGACCCCATTTCTCGCGATATTCTTCGGGAGAGAGGTTGTATTGGGTGCGCAGGTGCCGCTTCAAGGACTTGAATTTGCGACCGTCTTCCAGGCAGATGATGTAATCGCTGGTAATCGACTTCTTGGGCGGGACGGCTGGTTTGGCGGCTTCGACGACAACAGGTAGCGCGCCGGTCGCGACCCGCACGATTGCTGCGTGAACGTCGCTGAGAAGCGCCGGCAACTCGCCCGACGGTACGGAATTGTTCGACACATAAGCCGAAACGATTTCCGCGGCGAGTTCAATGTGGTTGGTGGATTCGCTCATTGTTGACGATACTCCAAAAGGTTGCCTTCGGAGACCGCCATCTGGCGATCAGCTTCAGGCCATTCTGCTCGTCCGACCACGACGAGCGTCCTCATTATTTGCCGCTTATTGCGACTTGGGCGAGAGTCGCTATAGCGCAAAAGAAAAAATGGCACAAGACAAACTATGGCGATTTCAACTAACGGATCGACCGAAATCTGTCGAATACTCAACATGCTTGGGCCGGCCGGATGCTGAATTTACACAAAAAAAGAACTTTCTTCACTTGACAGAGCGCAGTTGGCGTGCCGTGGGGAAGCTTTAGGCGAATCATCTGGGGGCGAATCCACGATCGCTGTGCCTCGACGCGCAAGTTCGCGATTCGCGCTAACTCTAAGCCAGAGATAGTCGGGGGCCTCGCTCCACAACGCGGCGGGCCTCCTTCATCTGCGGCAAAGTTTGCCGAGCACAAGACCGGCGAAGCAAAGGATGTGATCGGCGGCGAAAGCGCTTATATGCCGGTTGTCGGGCCAGTCTATCGGCGCCCCCGCGAGCCCCAATGCAACATCACAAGACATCGACATTCATCGCACAGCGCAACAATCCGGCGCGGCGCGCGACGTTGACCGGAACCGTTCAGCTGTTGTGGCCATATATCTGGCCGGCGGATCGCGCTGATCTGAAACTGCGGGTATTTCTCGCGGTCGCCCTCATGCTTCTGTCGAAGCTGATCACGATCGCCATTCCCTATTCCTACAAGTGGGCGACCAACTCGGTCGCCGGCAAGCTTGCGCCGGATGCGGTCCCGCTGCCGCGCGCTCTCGTCGGCGCGGTGGGGCTGACCATCGCCTACGGCGCGCTCCGCATCGTCATGGCGCTGACAACCCAGGGGCGCGACGCCCTGTTTGCGGCGGTGGCCATGAACGCGGTGCGCCGACTGGCGATCGAGGTGTTCGAGCACCTGCATCGACTGTCGCTGCGATTTCATCTGGAGCGCAAGACCGGCGGGCTCACCCGCGTCCTTGAGCGCGGCCGCAACGCGATCGAGACGATCATTCGCACCTCGATGCTGACCGCGGTTCCGACCGTCGTCGAGTTCGCACTGGTGGTCGTGGCGATGCTGGTCAGTTTCGACTGGCGCTATGTGGCGGCGATCAGCGTCACGGTCGTCGTTTATTTGATCTATACAACGCTCGCCACCAACTGGCGCATCGGCATTCGCCGCTCGATGAACGAAAGCGACACCGACGCCAACACCAAGGCGATCGACAGCCTGCTCAACTTCGAGACGGTTAAGTATTTTGGCGCCGAAAGTCGCGAAGGCGCGCGATACGACAAGGCGATGGCGCGTTACGAGCGGATGAGCGTGCGCACCTATGTCTCGCTCGCAGCGCTCAATGCCGGCCAAGCGGTCATTTTCACTCTCGGCCTCACCGTGGTTCTGGTGATGTGCGTCGGCGAGGTGCGAAACGGGACCAAGACCGTCGGCGCCTTCGTCCTCCTGAACCTGATCATGCTGCAACTCTATCAGCCGCTCAATTTCATGGGGATGGTCTACCGCGAGATCAAACAGGCGATCATCGACGTGGAGGCGATGTTCGCCATCCTCACGCAAAATCCCGAGATCGAGGACGTTCCCGGCGCGCAGCCGTTGAAGGTGAGCGCCGGCGAGGTCCGGTTCGAGAATGTCGAGTTCGCCTATGATCCTGGCAGGCCGATCCTGCGCGGCGTTTCGTTCGAGGCGCGCGCGGGACGCACCCTCGCCATCGTCGGGCCGTCGGGGGCCGGCAAGTCGACGATCTCCCGGCTCCTGTTCCGGTTCTACGAGCCGAGCGCCGGGCGCGTCCTGATCGACGGACAGAACATCGGCGCCGTCACCCAAAGTTCGCTGCGCGCCGCGATCGGAATGGTGCCGCAGGACACGGTTTTGTTCAATGACACGATCCTCTACAACATCCGCTATGGCCGCGACAGCGCGGGCGAACGGGATGTCGTCGCGGCCGCCGAGAACGCGCAGATCGATCAATTCATCCGCTCGCTGCCGCACGGCTATGAGGCGCCGGTCGGCGAGCGCGGCCTCAAGCTCTCCGGCGGCGAGAAGCAGCGAGTGGCGATCGCGCGCACGATGCTCAAGGCGCCGCCGATCCTGGTGCTCGACGAAGCAACGTCGGCGCTCGACAGCTTCACCGAGCGGGAGATTCAATCGGCGCTCGAGCGAGTCTCGCGCGGACGCACGACCATCGTGATCGCTCATCGCCTTTCGACCGTGGTCAACGCCGATGAGATCCTGGTGCTCGACAAGGGCGTCATCGCCGAGCGCGGCTCGCATCAGGAGCTCCTGGCGCGCGGCGGAATCTACTCGGCGATGTGGAGTCGCCAGAGGCAACTCGACGCGGCGCAGGAAATGTTGAGGCGCGCCGGGAGAGAAGACGATCTCGGCGCCCCGGACGGTTTCGCGTCCCAGCCCGCGCCGTGACATTGGAGGCGATTGGCGCCATGAGTGCGCGCGGCTTTTCTTCGCTTTGGGCGCCGGTCAATGAACGTCATCAAATCGCTGCGCGGTCAGCTCGCGCCGATCCATCCGGAAGGCTATCTGTTCGTCCTCGGCTTCGCCGTCGCGACGCTGGTCTTGTGGTTGATTTGGTCGCCCCTCGGCTGGCTCGGTCTCATCGCCACCTTGTGGTGCGCGTACTTCTTCCGCGATCCGGCGCGCGTCACGCCGGTTCAAGCCGACCTCGTGATCGCGCCCGCCGACGGCGTCGTCAGTTTCGCCGGCTTTGCCGCGCCCCCGCCCGAGCTCGGCCTCGGCATGGCGCCGCTGCGGCGGGTGTCGATCTTCATGTCGATCTTCGATTGCCACGTCAATCGCGCCCCGGTCCAGGGCCGTGTCGCGCAGATCGTCTATCACCCGGGGCTGTTCCTCAACGCCGACCTCGATAAGGCGAGCGAGGACAACGAGCGAAACAGCATTGTGATCGATACGCCGTCGGGCGCATTTGGCGTGGTGCAGATCGCGGGCCTCGTCGCGAGAAGGATCGTGTGTTTCATCCACGAAGGCGCGCTCTTGAGCCCCGGCGAGCGCATCGGCCTCATCCGCTTCGGTTCGCGCGTCGACGTCTATCTCCCGCCGGACGCGCAGATCGTCGTCGGCCTCGATTCGCGCGCGGTCGCGGGCGAGACGGTGATCGCCAAACTCGCCGCCCAGGCGGAGCCGCCGCCCTTTCAGCGGAGCTGAGCCGGTGAACGAGGCCGGCCCCCTGTCCCGGGCGCCGATCGCCGACGCGGCCGAACCGCCGCGCGGCCGGGGATTCCGGGCGGTGCCGCTCAGGCTGCTCATCCCCAACATCATCACGCTGTTCGCGCTCGGCCTCGGTCTGACCGCGATCCGTCTGGCGATGGAGGGGTCGATCGAATGGGCGGTGAGCGCGGTCGCCGGCGCGGCCGTGCTCGACGGTCTCGACGGGCGGATCGCGCGGGCGCTGAAGGGAACCTCGCGTTTCGGCGCCGAGCTCAATTCGCTCGCCGACTTTGTCGACTTCGGCGTCGCCCCGGCGCTCGTCCTTTACGTGGCCGACCTGCATGCGGCGAAAAACTTCGGCTGGGTGGCGGCGCTCCTGTTCGCGATGGCCTGCGCGCTGCGCCTCGCCCGGTTCAACGTCATGCTCGACGAAGACCATCCGGCCTGGCGAAAGACCTTTTTCGTCGGCATGCCAGCGCCCGCGGGCGCAATCGTCGGCTTGCTGCCGATCTACCTGCATTATGCCTTCGGACTCGGGCCGCCGACGCCGGGCTCGGCGCTGGTCGAGAGTCTCTATGTGCTTGGCGTGGCGCTGTTGATGGCGAGCCGGGTCCCGCACTTCTCCGGCAAGTCGGTCGGGCGGGTGCCGCGGGAATATGTGGCGGTGGTGCTTGTCGGCCTCGCCGCGGCGCTGCTCTTGGTGTTCAACTTCCCGATGCAAGCCCTGGTCGCCGTCACCCTCGCCTATCTTGCCTCGATCCCGTTCGCGGTCGGGCGCTATCGGGCGCTTGACCGAGCGGCCGGGTAGCGGCGAGACGAGACGCCCCTTGCGCTCAAGCGCGGGTCAGGCATCATGGGGCGGGGCCGGCGCTTCGGGCGGCGCCGCCGCCACCGGCTCGTCGATGGGTCTTGTTGTCAGGTTTGCGGGGATTGGCGCGTTGAAATTGATGCCTGACTTTGGGTCCGAGGCCCGAATCTGCGCGCGGGCTGTTGGCGCCGCTTGGATTGTCGCGGCAGCGGCCGCGCTGGCCGCTTGCAGCGGCGCGAAGAACGCCTATGTCGCGCCGCCGCCGCCAAAAGTCCTCGTGGCGCAGCCGCTGCAGCGGCCGGTCACCGAATACCTCGAGCTGACCGGGAATACCGCGCCGTTCGCCACCGTCGACCTCGTCGCCCGGGTCCAGGGCTTCCTCACCTCGATTGATTACGTCGACGGCGCCATGGTCAAGAAGGGCGCTCAGCTCTTTGGAATCGAGCGGGACAATTATCAGGCTCAGGTCGATCAGGCGGAAGCCACGCTCGCCTCCGACCAAGCGAACGAGGAATACAACAAGGCCGAATATGGGCGGCAGGCGGCGCTCGGCAAAAACGACTTCGCCAGCCAAGCCACGGTCCAGGAGTGGAAATCGAAGGCCGATCAGGCCGCCGCCGACATCATGAACGCCAAGGCGGCGATCTGGCTCGCGAAGATCAACCTCGGCTACACCCAGGTGCTCGCCCCGTTCGACGGCGTCGTCACCAATCATCTCGTCGACCTCGGCGCGCTCGTCGGGGTGTCGGGGCCTACCAAGCTCGCGACCATCATCCAGAGCGATCCCCTCTACGTCTATTTTACCCTGAGCGAGCCTCAGATCCTGTCGCTGCAGAGAAACCTCGCCAAGCACGGCATCGCCTTGCGCACGTCTGGCCTGTCCGACGTCGCTGTCGAAATCGGGCTGCAAGGCGAGGAAGGCTATCCTCACAAGGGCCATCTCGACTACGCCTCGCCGCAAGTCGAACTCGGCGACCGGAACGCTGAACGCGCGCGCCCTGTTCGAGAATAAGGACGGGGCTCTGCTGCCGGGCCTGTTCGTGCGGGTGCGCACGCCGATCGCGCAGCAGGACAAGGCGCTCCTGACGCGAAACGATGCCATCGGAACCAGCCAGGAGGGAAGCTACGTGCTGGTCGTCGGCCCCGACAACGTCGTCGAGAGGAAGGTCGTCACGACCGGGCTCCGGGACGGACAGCTGCGTGTCATTGAATTAGGCTTGAGCGCGGACGACTGGGTGGTGACCGAGGGGATTCAGCGCGCCTTTCCCGGCGCCAAGGTCGACCCGCAGCGCGGGCAACTCGCCTCGGCCGCGCCCGATCCGGCGAAGGACGGCGCCGCCGCTCCGGCTCAAAAATGAACCCCGAAAGCTCCGGCCCGGCAGCGACCCCCGAAGGCCGAGCGGGAGCGATCTCTCGCTTTTTCATCAGCAGGCCGGTGCTCGCCAACGTGCTGGCGCTGGTCATCGTCGTTATCGGTCTCGTCTCCCTTTTTAATTTGCCGAGCTCGCAATATCCGAACGTCGTTCCGCCGACGGTCCAGGTGACGACGCGCTATCCCGGCGCGAGCGCCATGACCCTCGTCGACACCGTCGCCCTGCCAATCGAGCAGAACGTCAACGGCGTCGAGAACATGATCTACATGCAGTCGACGAGCGCGAGCGACGGCACCTACAGCTTGATCGTCACCTTCGCGATCGGCACGAATCCTGACGAGGATGAGATCCTGGTGCAGAACCGCGTGTCGGCGGCGATTTCGTCGCTGCCGCAAGAGGTGCAGCTCCAGGGCGTGACGACGAAGAAGCAATCGACGTCGATTCTCGAGTTTGTCGGACTCGTATCCCCCGATAGCCGCTTCGACAGCCTCTTCCTGTCGAACTACGCCGTTATCAATGTGCAGGATGAGCTGCGTCGTCTTCCCGGCGTCGGCGATGTGACGGTCCTCGGCGCCGGCCAATACGCCATGCGCATCTGGCTGAACCCGGACCTGCTGCAGGCGCGCGGACTGACGCCGCAGGACGTCATCAATGTCATTCAGCAGCAGAGCCAGGAGGTCGCGGCTGGACAGATCGGCGCTCCGCCCGCTCCTAAAGGCCAGGACTTCCAATACACGCTCGACCTCAAGGGCCGGCTCAACGATCCCAGGGAGTTCGAGAACATCATCGTCAAGGTCGATTCGGCGAACGGCGGCCGCATCACCAGGGTGCGCGACGTGGGGCGCGCCGAGCTAGGCGCGCAGACCTACAGCGAATCGTTCAACCTCGACGGCCGGCCGGCCGCCGGCATCGCCGTATCGCTGCTGCCGGAGGCAAACGCGATCGCGGTCTCCAGCGAAGTCAAGGCGAAGATGGAGGAACTCGCCAAGGCCTTCCCGCAAGGGCTTGAGTATGTCGTGCCTTACGACACGACGAAGTTTGTCAAGGCGGCGATCGCCGAGGTCTACCGCACGCTCTTCGAGGCCGCGATTCTGGTGCTCATCGTCATCCTCGTCTTCCTCCAGGATTGGCGGGCGATGCTGGTGCCGGCGACGACCGTGCCGGTGACGCTCATCGGCGCGTTCGCGGCGATGGCGGCGCTCGGTTTCTCGATCAACCTTCCGACCCTGTTCGCTATCGTGCTCGCGATCGGCATCGTCGTCGACGACGCCATCGTCATCGTCGAAGGCGTCGCGCGATACGTCGAGCAGGGAATGCCCGGCCGCGAGGCGGCGGCCCGGGCGATGGACGAACTTACTGGCCCGGTCCTCGGCATCACCCTCGTCTTGATGTCGGTGTTCATTCCGGCCGCCTTCTTGCCGGGGCTGACTGGGCAACTCTACCGGCAGTTCGCGCTCGTCATCGCGTCCACGGCTTTCATCAGCGCCGTCAATGCGCTGACCCTCAAGCCCACCCAATCCGCATTATGGCTCAGGCCGCCGAAGCCGCCTGAGCGGCGCAACTATTTTTACCGCGGCTTCAACGCCGTCTACGGCTTCCTCGAACGCGGCTATACCCGACTGATCGGCGCCATGATCCACCGCAGCGGCCTGATGGTCGCTCTGGCGCTTATTCTGGTTGGCGTCGCGCTCGGGGATCTGACTCGCATCCCGACCGCGTTCCTGCCGACCGAGGACCAGGGCTACGTCATCGTCGCCGCGCAACTGCCGGACGGCGCATCGAAGGAACGGACGGACAGAGTGCTGGCTCAGATTCAGGGCTTGGCGAGCAAGGTTCCCGGGGTTGAGCACGTTGTCACGGTCAGCGGCATATCCATTCTCGACAACAGGGCGAGCCTCGCCAACGCCGGCGTCGCCTTCGTCGTCCTGAAGGATTGGGACTCGCGTCTCAAAGAACCCGGGCAGGACGTCCGTACCATTCTCGAGCGGCTCAACGGCGGGCTGCAGGGCGTGCCGCAGGCTTTCGCCTTCGCGGTTCCCCCGCCGCCGATCCAGGGGATCGGCAACGTCGGCGGCTTCTCGATGCAGGTCGAGCTCAGGAACGGCAATTTTGACTACGCGCTGCTGCAAACCCTGACCAACGCCGTGGTCGCCAACAGCAACGCGCAATCTTCGCTTTCGCGGGTCGCCACGACATTCCGGGCGGGCACGCCGCAAATCTTCGTCGCCGTGAACCGCATCAAGGCGGAGACGATCGGGGTCACGGTTGGACAGCTGTTCGCCGCCCTCTCCGACTATGTCGGCTCGAACTATGTCGGCCAGATCACCAAGTTCGGCCACGTCTTCCAAATCTACACGCAAGCGGAGGCCAAGTATCGCGCCAACGTCGATGACATTCGCAATCTCAAGGTCAAGGCGCGCGACGGAACCATGACGCCGATTGGCACGGTGGTCGATATCAAGGAGGTGCAGGGTCCGGCCCTGATCAGCCTCTACAATCTCTATCCGTCGTCGACCATCGTGGGCAGTCCGGCGCTCGGATTCAGTTCCGGGCAGGCCCTCGACATCATGGAGCAGGTCGCCAACAGCACCTTGCCGACCGGAACGGGTTTCGAATGGACCGCCATGTCGTTCCAGGAGAAGCAGGTCGGCAACCAGACCTACTACGTCTTCGGCTTCGCGCTCCTGCTCGTCTATTTCGTTCTCGCCGGCCAATATGAAAGTTGGATTCTGCCGCTGGCGGTGATCCTGTGCGTGCCGATGGCTCTGCTCGGGACGGTCGCCGCCCTGACCACGCTCGGCGCCATCAGCGTCGCCGCCAGTCAAGCCGGCGTCGCCGCCAACAACCTCTATACGCAGATTGGTCTCATCCTCTTGATCGCGCTCGGAGCGAAGAACGCGATCCTGATCGTCGAATACGCGCGACAGCAGCGAGCCGGAGGAAAGGGGATCGTCGAGGCGGCGGTGGAGGGGGCGCGGCTGAGGTTCCGGCCCATTCTCATGACCTCGTTCGCCTTCATCCTCGGCGTCCTGCCGCTCGTGCTGGCGACGGGCGCGGGCGCTTCGGCGCGCAAATCGATTGGAATGGCGGTCTTCTTCGGCATGATCGCCTCGACCTGCCTGGTGGTGGTGTTCGTTCCCTCGTTCTATGTGGTCATGCAGTGGCTCGAGGAGCGCAGAAAAGGCAAATCCGCGCCGCCGGTTGCCGAGCCGAAGGACGCCGCGAGCTCACCCGCGCTCTGACAGACGCCCGATCTTGGCGCCCGACCAACGACGCTTCGAGCTGTGCGGCATCTGGCTTTGGCGCGCTGCGCGGCTTATAGAAAGCGCGGCGTTCCGAGCGATGGTCTCGAAACGCTCGGGAGGGGACCGTCATGAAGCTTCGACCCGTCGGCTTGGCGATGGTTGCCTCGTTTGCGCTGTCGCCCGCTGTCTTCGGACAAACGCCGCGATTGGTCATGTCCGAAGCGATGGTCCAATCGTCCGACCCCGGAATCCAAATCTATGTGCGCAACAAGCACGCGGCGGAGATGACGTCCTTCTCCGCGGACAAGACGCTGCTCTTCATTCACGGCGCAACCTACCCTGCGGAAACAAGCTTCGACCTGCCGATCGAGGGCGTGTCGATGATGGACCTGTTCGCCCAAAATGGCTTCGACGTCTTTCTGGTCGACGTTCGGTCTTATGGACGATCGACCCGGCCGCCGGAAATGGATGAGCCGCCTGAGGCCAACAAGCCGATCGCGAATTCGGACGAGGCCGGGCGCGATCTGGGCGCGGCGGTCGACCATATCCTCGCTCTGCGCGGCATCCCGAAACTCAATCTCATGGGCTGGTCGTGGGGCACCTCGATCGCCGGCAATTACACCGCTCAGCACAATGACAAGATCAATCGGCTTGTTCTCTACGCGCCGGCCTGGACGTTCCAACCTCCTGAAGAGCCGCCCGCCAGCGCGTTCCCGGCCTATCGCCTGGTGGCGAAGGAGGCGGCCAAAGCGCGTTGGTACAAAGGCGTTCCCGAGGACAAACAGGCCAGTTTGATTCCGCCCGGCGTCTTTGACCAATGGTGGGAGGCGACGCTTGCCACCGATCCAGTCGGCAGCAAGATGAATCCGCCGATGCTTCGCGCCGGCGACGGCGTCATCGCGGAATTCGTGAATTATTGGCGCGCGGGAAAAGCTTTTTACGATCCCGGCAAGATCACTGTGCCGACCCTGCTCATTCATGCGGAATGGGACGCCGATCTTCCGACCTACATGGCTGAGGCCTATTTCGCGAGACTCGACGTCCGCGCCCTACAAGCGCTTCGTGCAGCTCGGCGAAGGCACGCATACCGTCATGATGGAAAAGAACCGGATGCAATTTTTCCACGAAATCCTCGGCTTCCTCACCGAATTGGACGCCATGGGTCTGAAATAGCTTGGTTCGCTGCGTTCGGGGCTATAGACCACGGCTAGGAAGCGTGCGTGGATGTTCCGAGCGCCCTCAGGCGAACGGGGCATTCGATCTTCGGACCGCGGGGGTAGGACAACGCCGCCGCCACGTGCTAGGGCGGTTGCGGTCGCCATTCCCGCTCGCGTTCGGCGCGCGCCGCTAAGACAAGGAGCCTTATGTCGAAGGAAGAACTGCTTGAGTTCCCTGGATTCGTCGTTGAGTTGCTGCCCAACGCGACCTTTCGCGTCAAACTCGAGAACGACCACGAAATCATCGCTCACACTGCGGGCAAGATGCGCAAGAACCGCATCCGCGTGCTGGCCGGCGACAAGGTGCTCGTGGAGATGACGCCCTACGATCTGACCAAGGGGCGCATTACCTATCGCTTCAAATGAACCTGGCCCATGGGCGGACAACCATGGCCCAGATCAACGTGCGCCCGCGTCTCGTGCTTGCATCGGCTTCGCCGCGCCGGCTCGCGCTCCTCGCGCAGATCGGCGTGAAGCCTGACGCGATCCTCCCGTCCGAGATCGACGAAACGCCACGCCGCGGCGAAGCGCCGCGCGCGCTCGCCGAGCGGCTCGCCATGGAGAAAGCCTGCGCCGCGGCGCCGATGGCGTTGAAAGAGGCCGCTCTCGCGCCATGCCTGATGCTCGCGGCCGACACCGTGGTCGGCGTCGGCCGCCGGATTTTGCCCAAATGCGAGGCGCTCGACGAAGCGGAAGCGTGCCTCGATCTCCTGTCCGGCCGCGGCCATCGCGTCTATACCGGGCTTGCGCTCATTGCCCCGGGCGGCGCGGCGCGCCGGCGGTTGGTCGAGACCCGCCTCAGGTTCAAGCGCCTGTCCCGCGGCGAGATCGAGGCCTATCTTGCGAGCGGCGAATGGCGCGGCAAGGCTGGCGGCTACGCGATCCAGGGCCTCGCCGGCGCGTTCGTTGAGCGGCTGGTCGGCTCCTACTCGAATGTCGTCGGCCTCCCGCTCGCCGAAACGGCGGCGCTGCTCGCCGGCCAAGGCTATCATGTCCACCGGAGCTGGGACGCGAGCCCCATTCGATGACCGCCAACGACAACAAACCGCGCACCATACCCGGTCCGGGAACGAGGGAGCGACTCTGCGCGATCTGCGGCAAGCCGCGCAGCGAGCGTTATGACCCATTCTGCTCCAAACGCTGCGCCGACGTCGATCTCCATCGCTGGCTGAAAGGGAGCTACGTGATCCCAGGGACGCGCGCGCCGCGGGAGCCGGAAGACGAGGACGAGTGATGGCGGCGCGCGGGCCGCGGCCGACGCTCATCCGCCGCAATGGCTTGTTGGGCGCATTGGAATCGCGCAGATTGCGTCTCCCGCCCGCGGCCGTCTTCGGATGCCGGCGCGGCGCTGCGGCGCTGAAAGTCAAAACGCTCGAACAGGGAAAGTCGACGCTCATGATAAACCGGCGTGAGACGCTGAAGTCCGTCGTTGCGGCTGGGATCGGCGCGGCCGGCGCCGCCAAATCGTCGCTCGCAGCGATGGCGAGCGAGATCGTCACGCTTCCGTTCGGCAACGGCGAACGGCCGCTGGCGACCTATCCGGGCAAGCGCCCGCTCATTCGCCTGACGACGCGCCCGCCGCAGCTCGAAACTCCGTTCAGCGTGTTCGATGAGGGGATCATCACGCCGAACGACGCATTTTTCGTCCGCTATCATCTGGCCGACATTCCGCTGAAGATTGATCCGGACGCCTTCCGCGTGACCATTCAAGGCAAGGTCGAGACCCCTTTGTCGCTGTCGGTCGCGGAGCTGAAAGCCGACTTCGAGCCGGTCGAGCTCACCGCGGTCAATCAGTGCGCCGGCAACAGCCGCGGCTTTTTCGAGCCCCGCGTCGCCGGCGGCCAGATCGCCAATGGCGCGATGGGCAACGCGCGATGGAAAGGCGCGCCGCTGAAGGCGCTCCTGGCCAAGGCAGGCGTGCAAGCGGGCGCAGTCCAGGTTTCATTCCAGGGGCTTGATCGGCCGGTCCTTCCGGAGACGCCCGCATTCATAAAGGCGCTCGAACTCGACCACGCGCTCGATGGCGAGGTGATGATCGCCTATGCGATGAACGGCGAGGAACTGCCTTGGCTGAACGGGTTTCCAGTCCGGCTGGTCGTTCCGGGCTATTATGGCACGTATTGGGTCAAGCATCTGAACACGATCAACGTGCTTGACGCCCCGCTCGACAGCTTCTGGATGAAAACGGCCTACCGCATTCCCAACAATGCCTGCGCCTGTACGCCGCCCGGCAAGGCGCCTGAATCGACCGTTCCGATCGGGCGCTTCAACGTCCGCTCGTTCTTGACCAATATCGCCGACGGCGCGACGGTCCCGGCCAATAAGGACGTGAGTCTGCGCGGCATCGCCTTTGACGGCGGCCAGGGGATTTCCGACGTCGCGGTCTCCGCCGACAACGGCAACATCTGGATTGGCGCGGCGCTGGGCGAGGAGCTTGGCCCCTACTCGTTCCGCGAGTGGAAGGCCAATGTCGCGCTTACGCCGGGCAAACATCGGTTGATGGTCCGCGCCGCCAATCGCGCCGGTCAGTCGCAGCCCCTTGAACCCCTCTGGAACCCGGCCGGCTACATGCGCAATGTCGTCGAAGCCACCAACGTGATCGCGGCGTGAGGAGACCGCCGATGCGTCGCCTTGCGATCGTTGCGCTCGTCTTGCTGGTCGCGCTCGCCTCGCCGGCGATCCCCAGCCCCGTGGTCTACCAGCTGCCGGACGAGACGGCTGAGCTCAAGCCGGGCCCGGGGGTCGAAACCGCGATCGTCTGCCAAGGCTGCCACTCCGCCGATTACATCACTACCCAGCCGCGCGGAAAGGGCAGGGCGTTCTGGCAGGCCGAGGTGCAAAAGATGATCAAAGCCTACAAGGCGCCCATCGCGGAAGGTGACGTAGCCATCATCGTAGACTATCTCGCGGCGACGTATTGAGCCGCTCGGGTCTCCCGCCAGGAACGTCGCCGCGGGCGCCCGACCGGCGCCGCGACGCCGCGCTGTTGACTGTCTTGTCAGGGTTGCGCAATGATTGGCCTTCCGAGAAAGACATGGGGACCGCAATGATGCTTTGGCGTCGGTCTTTGCTTGCGTGCGCGGTCGAAGGGGGGACGGCGTTGTGAGCGGGGCGAAGTGACGCCTTTGGCGGTTTCTTTCAGGTTTGCGTCGCGGGCGATCACGGGCAAGACCGGAACATTGTCCGTTCGCCCCGACGGCTTCGCCGCTGCGTCGGCGCCGAGAGTTCTTTGCATCCGACGCGCGCGCCCCGAACCTGACCGATTGGGGTATCATGGCCGCGCCGGCCGAGTGGGCTAAAGCGCGCCTGCCGGCGAGGCGAGATGGGATATCGACGCATGGCGCAAGCTCACGCTTCAGCTAATCCGATTTTTTTAGACCGAATTCAAATATACTTGGACAAAAGATCCGTCGCCTCGGTTTATGGCCCGTGCGTCTTCATCCTTCTGACGGTCACGTATTTTTACGCTACATCGGTGATATACAAGCACAGCGAGTTCTGGTTTGACGATGTGGTGGCGGTCCAGACGGCGCAACTGCCGAACTCGCGCGCGATCATTGACGCGATCTGGAACGGACAGGAGATGTCGCCCCCGCCATTGTATCTGGCGTTGCATCAAATACTTCCGCTGACCCGTTTCTGGCCGATTCAGGCCGTGGCCAGGTTTCCGTCAACTCTGGCGGCGTTCGGCGCCGCGGTCGTCATTTTCGTCCTGATGCGGCGCAGAGTGGATGTGGCCGTTTCGCTATTCGCTTTTGGGATCGTGCTGTCGATGGGTCTCTTTCCCTTCGCGGTCCAGGTTCGCGAATACGCATATTTGGTATTCTTGCTGTCTCTCGCGCTTCTATTTTGGGATAATATTGAAGATTCCAGGCGCCCGGCCCTCAACGGCTTGGGGATTTGGATCACGTTGTCGCTTTGCTTGGCCTTGCATGTCTATGGGGTCATCGACGTCATCACCGTCGCCATCTGCGAGGCGCTGTGGATCATCACGCGAAAACAATGGCGGTTCGCGGTGCTCGCACCGTTGGCTGGTCTTATTCCAGTCGCAATAGCAATGGCGCCGGTGTTTCTTCGCCTTGCGACTTTCAACTCAGCCGACTCGTCTTCGCCCAACTTTTACGCCAAACCCAACGCCGAGCATCTGTTGCATTCGATCGTCGTCGTCATGTTCGGCGGGGACTCGGGAATAACGCTCCTCCTGATCGGCGGTCTGTGTGTTGCGGTTCTTTTCTACGGCCGTCGATTGGCCGGGGACGCTCGGTCGGGCGCCGTCATTGCGGCGCAGCGCCCCTCCGCGCTGCTTTCACGACTTGAAATCATGATGATTGCACTGGCGTTGATACCCATCGTGACATTTCTGATTGCGGCCGTGATCACAAAAGCATATAGCGAGCGTTATATTACAGGGGTCACGCTGCTGGCGCCGATGGCGGCCGGAGCCGTGCTTGGAGGATTACGTGACGGGCGGATTGTCGCCGTTCTTCTGACGCCGTTGGTTGTGTTCGACCTGGTCCACAAGACTCGCCCCAATCCGGGCGTATACGGCGGCGTCCTTCCAACCCTGGAACAATACACACGCGATTCAACACTTCCGATCGTCGTCGACGACGCGGTCTTTTTCCTTCAAATTCTATACGCGGCAGACCCCGAGATGCGGTCTCGCATGGTATTCCTGACCGCGCCGGACCAATCGCCGCCGCGGGATCCGACCGGTCAGAACTTTATGCTCAGAACAGCGAAGTTTGTGGATTATGTCCATGTGGCGAAACTGGACGACTTCCTGCGGGCGCATCCCCGCTTCTATCTCTTAACGGAAATGCAAACCAGAGCCATCACTGTCGTGCCGCCGCTGATGAGGGCGTGTGCGCTGGGCCCGTTTGTGGTCCAGATAAACGGCAAGTTTCTGTTTAACGCCGGCCTGAGCTATGCGGAGCAGAATTGCGGCAAACCATAGACGCGCTACCCTGTCATGTGGCGCGTGAGGATCGTTCTCATTTGCGTATTGATCCAGGCCTGATCCTCCATCGCCAGTCTCCCTTCCGCGATAAAGTGCGGAAAGCGGATTCGGCATGATTGGTTTGATCTTGCGCTTTAAGCCGATTTCCGAAGAGAGGGACCCTGTTTTGACCGCCGAGAGATATATCACCGCCACAGTCGGAGCAGTCCATGAGAAATTTGTCTTTAATCGTCGCACGCAGGTGCTCGCGAGCCAGCTAGGCGCGGCGCTGCCGGAGGGAACGGTCCTCGACGTTGGGTGCGGTGATGGCACGATCGACGCAATCGTTCAGGAGGCGAGGCCGGGCCTGTCAATCCGCGGCGTCGACATCATGGTGAGGCCTCAGACCAAGATTCCGGTTGAGCCCTTTGACGGGGCCGTCCTTCCAGCACAGGATCAGTCTGTCGAATTCGGTGTTGTTCGTGGATGTTCTGCATCACACTCGCGACCCGATCGTCCTCCTCCGCGAGGCCAAGCGCGTGGCGCGGAAGGGGATCGTGATCAAAGATCATTGTTCTGACGACCTGTTTGACTATTGGACGCTGCGTTTTATGGATTGGGTCGGGAACGCTCCGCACGGAGTCGTGCTTCCGTACAACTACTGGTCCCGACAGCAATGGCTGGCGGCCTTTGCCGAGCTGCAGCTAAAAGTCGCCGTCTGGCAAGACCGGCTCGGTCTCTACCCATCCCCGGCCTCCTTCCTGTTCGAGCGTAAGCTGCACTTCATCGCGGTGCTGACTCCGTAGCGTCCCGCCGCCGCCCAGCGTAAAAGCTTGCAGCCTCGCCCTTGCGCTCATGTGGAAATATGGCGACTGAATCCGAAGTCAGCCTGCGTTATCGTCGCTTCGATCGGCATCGCCGCCCAAAAGCTTCGCCGAAACTCTCCTTACGTTTAGCTTCAGCATACTAAGTAAAAAGCTTGAGAGAATCACTTCAGATCCCAAAGATAGAGAAATCGAAGAGCCGATCACTATTGGCGTTACCCGCTCGACTTCCAGTGGTCCAAATTCGGCGTTTCGCCAAATGCTGAAAGCCTTAAAAAAAAAATCAGCCCCAGTGCTAGAAGCAATGTTCCGACAATAACTCCTCGCTCCAGACTGAATATTCTGTCGAAATAGTAAGGCTTATCCGGCTTCGGAAATAATCCTTCCTGTATTGCGTAAGTCCTGGAGAGCAGAGCAAACAGTATCGCTTGAAAACCAATTTCGATCATCGTCACGGTATAGATGAGCGTGTCGACACTTAAGCGTATTCCTCTGATGTATATTGGATTTATAAGCAGATCTGCTCCAAGAAGAACTCCGACCCCCATCAACAGTAGGCCAGGATAAAGGAAAAGCCAATTCGGGCTGAACAGAAGCATGAACCGTAAGTGGCGCCAACCGTCCCTATACGGCCTCAGATGAGGGGGCCGAGAACGTCCGTCTTGGCTCAGGGTCGTCGGCACCTCGATGATCTTCATATTCACCAAAGTCGCCTTGATGACCATTTCTGAGGCGAACTCCATGCCGGTCGTTCGCAAGTCCATGCGCAGGAAGGCGGCGCGCGAGAAGCCCCGAAGCCCGCAATGAAAATCGCGCGAGGGGGCCGCAAAAAGAAGCCGCCCTATACCGGACAGAATCGGGTTTCCGATATATCGGTTCTTCCACGGCATTGCGCCTGTCTCGATGCCGCCGCGGAAGCGGTTGCCCATGACCAGGTCCGCGCCCGCGCGGAGTTCTTTGACAAACAAATCAAGCTTGCCAAAGTCGTAGCTGTCGTCGGAGTCGCCCATCACGCAATAAATTCCGCGACACGCCAGAATCGCGCCGTAAAGAGCCGCGCCGTAACCTCGCACCGGCACATCGACGACGCGAGCGCCGCACCGGCGGGCGATCTCCCTCGATCCGTCGGTTGAGCCGTTGTCGCCGATCACGATCTCTCCGGCGACGCCCGAACGATCAAGGAAACTCCTTGCTTTCGTTATGCACTTCTCGAGCGTCTCCGCTTCGTTAAGACACGGCATCACGATGCTTAGTTCAATGGTCATCCCACCTCCATCATCGAACGGTCATCAAACAACGGCACGTCCGAAGAGATTCGAGCTCCGGGTCAGAAAATTTGATATTTTCGGATTTCAAAGGATCATAACCGGTCAAAAGGGGTCCGCATAGACTCATTGACAAGTGACGGGCGACCTCAGATATTGGCGCGCATAAGGGCTTCTACGAACATCTCATTTTGGCTTAGGCCGCCGTCGCGGGCGAGTTGCGAATGGCGTGGCCAGACTTTCGCTTCGCCGCTCTCGAATGCCAATTCGAGGGCAAGGATGATCCTGTCAAGGCATGGACGAAAGAACGAGGCGCAATGCGGACGCTCGCCAAATTCGTAGGCGTCGGCGCGGCCGGCGCCGGAGTTTATATTGTGCTCTCGTCTATCCTCCACGTCTTTGGCCTCGAGGCGTGGATTGCTAGTTTCGTCTCCTACCTCGTTCTCATCCCGACGGTGTATTTGGCGCAACGGAACTTCACTTTTGGGTCACGCGCGTCGCATCTCTCCTCTTTCCCGAAATATGTCGCGACCCAGATCCTCGGCTTGACGCTGTCGGCCATAGTTCCGTTCCGATTGGAGGAGAGCAATGCGGTTCCCGCGACTGCTTCGTTCGTCTTGGTGGCGACGATAATCGCGCTGGTGAATTTCATTCTTGCGAAATATTGGGCGTTCGCCACGCATGCGTGAAATGCCCAGCGCCCAATATGAACCGGTCTCTGTCGGTGGAAGCTGAAAGCTCGCTCGGCGCCGCCGCCGAATGGCGAAACCTCAGCTCGAGCGCTCCGCGCAGGGCCTCACCGGGCCCCCCGCTCGAGCCCGCCCTCGACGCAGGCGATGGCGAAGGCGTATTGGCGGGCGACGTCCTCGAGCCGGTCGAAGCGTCCCGACGCGCCGGCGTGGCCCGCCTCCATTGCCGTGCGCAACAGGATCGGCCCGCCCCCGGTCATGGTCGCACGCAGCCGCGCGACCCATTTGGCCGGCTCCCAATAGGTGACTCGCGGATCGGCAAGGCCGGCGAGCGCCAGGATCGCCGGATAGCGTTGCGCCCGCACGTTGTCGATGGGGCTATAGGAGCGGATGGTTTCGAACGCAGCCCGGTCGTGGATCGGATCGCCCCATTCCAGCCATTCGGCCGGAGTCAGGGGCAGGCTGGCGTCGAGCATCGTCGCCAGCACGTCGACGAACGGAACGTCGGCGACGATGCCGGCGAACAGCTCCGGCGCGAGGTTGGCGACAGCGCCCATGAGCAAGCCGCCGGCGCTGCCTCCCTGGGCGACGATCCGACCCGAGCTGGTATAGCCCTCGGCGATCAGGAACCGCGCGGCGGCGAGGAAATCGCGGAAGGTGTTCGGCTTCTTGCCGAGCTTGCCGTCCTCGTACCACCGCCAGCCCTTGTCGGCCCCGCCGCGCACATGGGCAATCGCGAACACGAAGCCGCGGTCGATGAGCGAGAAGCGGTTGCTCGAAAAGGCCGCCTCGACCGCGTAGCCATAGGCCCCGTAGCCGGTGAGGAGCAGCGGCGCCGATCCGTCGAGGATCAAGCCTCGCCCGTGGATGAGCGACACGGGCACGCTCTCGCCCTCTTCGGTGGGCGCGAACAGCAGACGGGTGACGTAGGCCTTAGGGTCGAAGCCGCGCGGCATGGTCTGCCGCTTGACAAGGCTGCGCCGCCGATTGGCGACGTCGTAGTCGTAAGTTTCCTGCGGCCTTGCAAGCGAAGAATGGCTGAAGCGGATGAGAGAGGTATCGAACTCATAGACGGGCTCGAAGCGCAGAAAGTACGTCTCCTCGTCGAAGGCGATCTCGTGCGATTCGCCGCTTTTCAGGTCGATGACGGCTAGGCGTGGCCGGCTCATCTCGCGCGTGAGCAGCACGAGTTGGTCCTTGAACAGCGTGGCGTCGGCGATGAATCGTCCGTCGCGAACGGCGACGAAGTCGCGCCAGTTTGCCTCCTGCGGCGCGTCGCGAGGCGCGATCGCGATCTTGAAATCGGGCGCGCCGGCGTTGGTGCGGATGAAGAAGCGATCGCCGTGGTCCATCACTTCGTAACGAAATCCCGGCCGCCGCGGGGCGACGAGCAGGGGCGCCGCGGTCGGATGGTCGAGATCGACCACGAGGGCTTCCGAGGCGTCGTGGCCGTGCACCGAGATGATCGCCGCGCGGCCGAGCCGGGTCGGTTCGATGCCGATGAACCACGCCGGATCGTGCTCGGCGAACACTTCGATGTCATCGCTCTGCGCGGTCCCGAGCCGATGCAGCATGACCCGGCGCGGCCGATGGTTCTCGTCCTGCTCGACGTAGACGAACGCCGACGAATCGCGGGTCCAGACGACGTCTCCAGTCGCCCCGCCAACGCGGTCGGCAAGGTCCTCCCGTCGTTCGAGGTCGCGAACCCTGATGGTCAGGAGCTCGGAGCCAAGATCGTCGGAACTCCAGGCGAATTTCGCATGGTCGGGCGAGTGGCGCCCGCCGGCGAGATGAAAGAACGCGCTTCCTTCCGCGCGCGCGTCGCCGTCGATCAGCACCGCCTGGGCGCCGCCCTCGCGGGGCTTGCGGCAATAGATGCGCCGCTGCCCGCCGGGTCGAAAGCGCGAGTAATAGGCCCACGGACCATCGACTTGCGGCGGTTCGCTGTCGTCCTCCTTGAGGCGCGCGCGCATTTCGCGCCGAAGCTCCTGTTGCAAATCAGCTGTCGGCGCGAGCACCGCGTCTGCATAGGCGTTCTCGGCCTTCAGCAGCGAGCGGATGTCGGGCGGCAGCCGACGCGGATCACGCAGCACCTCGCGCCAGTTCTGGGCTCTGATCCAGGCGTAGTCGTCGGCCCAGGAAAGGCCATGAGCGGAAAGAAGCGTCGGGCGCGTCTGAGCACGCGGGGGCGCTGGGGTCGCGGCTCGCATGCTCGCTCGGCCTGGCGCCCGGAATCTGGGGCCCTTCATGGCGCCCGCGCCAGTCGCGGCGGGCGGTCGCCCAAAAGCGCCCAAAACGCAGCCGGGACCTCGGACGGCGCGGCGCACAAAACCGCAGCCCCTGCCGCGCGAAGCTCGTCAGCGCCGCCGTAGCCCCAAAGCGCCCCGATGGTCGGAATCGCATGCCTGCTCGCGGCCTGAACGTCGTGCTTGCGGTCGCCCCACATGCAGCAATCGCTGGGGTCGAGATCCCGCTCGGCGAGAATTAGGGCGATGAGGTCGCCTTTGTCGTCGTAGCGTCCATCGAGCTCCGCGCCGTAGACGCCCTCGAATTCGCGGCAAAGATCGAAGTGCTCGAGAATGCGCTTCGCATAGACGAGGGGCTTCGCCGTGCAGAGAAGCAACCTCGCCCCCGCCGCCCGAAGCTCGGCCAAGGCCTCCGGTACGCCATCGTAGACGACCGCCTCGAACAGCCCATCGTGTGAATAGCAGCGACGATAGACGCCGAGCGCTTTCTCCGGATCGCCTGTGTCCCCAAGCATGTTCGCGAACGATCGACGCAGCGGCGGGCCGATGATCCAGGTCAGCTCGGCGGCGGCCGGCGGGTTTCGCCCCAGCGCTTCGAGCGCCAGACGGAAACAGCCGACGATGCCCGCGGCCGGGTCGGTCAGCGTGCCGTCGAGATCGACCAGGAGCACGGTTCGCCGATTGGGCATGATCATTGGCCTCCCGGCATTGCGCGATGCTCCAACCGTTGAGCCGCCTCCGACGAAGGCCTGGAAGGCTCCGCCGCTCCGCGCACGTTCTGGAAAAGACGCAGATTTTGGCGCTTTTCGCGCCTGCGAGCAGCTAGCCGCTAGCCGCGAATTGGCTCGTGCGCGAGCGCTGCACGCAGGAAATAGAAGAGCCCGGTCAGCGCGGCGAAGACGAAAACGCCTTCAAGCATGCCGGTGACGGTTTCGCCAAGCTGGAACAGCCCGCCAATCGCCCACCCCGCCGCCGCTCCCGCGCCCACGAGCTCGGTGCCTACGAGAATCGCGACGCTGATCAGCGTCGCTGCATTCGTCCAGTTGATCGGCGCGGCGTCCGCCAAGGCGCTTTCTCCATACGGGTGCTTGCGAAGCGCCCGCCGATATACCAAGGCGCCCGGCGGCGCAAGCCTCAACCGGCGGCGGCTGTCCCGGTCCGCGTCCGTTGCGCCTCGTAGGCTTTGACGCTGAGCGCCGCGATGCGAAGGAGCGACCCGTCATCCGGCTTGTCGGCGCGGCGCAGAAGATCTCCGAGGATATGGTCGCCTTCGACCCGCAGGCCGCCTTCGATGTCGCGCAGCATCGAAGCCTTCAGCGGCGATCCCGAGGCGGTCAGCGTCGCGCGCGCTCGCTCGAGCGCCGGCCCGCGCGGCGGGAAGCCTTGCGCCGCCGCGATGGCCGCGCATTCCCCGAGGAGCCCGGCGGCGAGGTCAGAGGCGCCAGCCGCGACATAGTCGCCGACCGCCGACCGCATCAGGCAGGTTATCCCGGCGGCGGAGGCGATGAACACCCACTTTTCCCACATTTCCTGGCGGATCTCGTGGCTGAGCCGGGCGTCGAAGCCGCCGCTCACTACCGCTGAAGCAATGGCCTCGATCCGCGCAGAACGGAGGCCATCGAGTTCGCCGAAGCTCATCGCGTGCAAATCGTTGAGGTGGACGATGGCGCCGTCGGCGTCGAGGGTCGCCGAGATCACGCACTGCCCGCCGAGCACGGGCTCGGGCCCGAACCGGTCGGACAGCGCGTCAATGTGACGCATGCCGTTTAGCAACGGCAGAATCGCGGTGCCCTTTCCGACCGCCCTGGCGAACGTCTCCATCGCGCCCTCGAGGTCATAGGCCTTGCAGCTCAGGAGCACGAGATCGAACGGCCGAGCGAGGCCCTCTTGCAGCACGATCGGGGGCGACGGATGGTGAAAGTCGCCGAACCTGCTTCGAATCGACAGTCCGCTTTTCGCCAGCGCGGCTGCCCGGCGCGGCCGAACGAGAAACGTGACGTCTCGACCCGCCTGCAACAGACGTCCGCCGAAATAGCCGCCGACCGCGCCTGCTCCGACAACGAGTATTCTCACCTGGCCGATCCTCCGTCATGAGCTGGACCTCGCGCCGTCGCTCCGCCCTATGGCACGGCCGAAACCAGCGCAAGGTTGATGCTGTTCTGCAACCGATTGACCACGGCGGACTTTTCGGGGGAAGCCCTTCGGGCAGGAGCACAATTGCGGCGATGACAGACAAAAGCCTTTGGCAGTTCCGCCGCCGCGATCGCCTTGTCCATCGGGTAGGACTGCGGTTGACGCGTGCGGATCGCACGGAGGAGCGGCGCGTCCTCTGCTTGACCTTCTCGTTTCTGAGATTATTTTCCGAATATGGAAACTGACGCCCCATTCCGAGCCTCCGACCTTCGGCTCGCCGAGCGCCTGCACGCGTTGCGGCGCGCGCGGCGCTGGTCGCTCGATGAGCTCGCAGCGAGGAGCGGAGTGAGCCGCGCCTCACTGTCGCGGATCGAGAACGGCGAGGTGAGCCCGACCGCCTCCGTGCTCGGGCGGCTCGCTGGAGCGCATGGCTCGACGGTCTCGCGCCTGCTCGCCGACATCGAAGGCGAAGCGCCGGCGCTTGTCGCTCGCTGCGACCAGCCGGAGTGGGTCGATCCCGCCACCGGCTTTCGCCGCCGCTCGGTCTCGCCGCCCTCGCTCGACTTCGATTGCGAGGTGCTGCGCTGCGAACTGCCAGCCGGCGCAAGCATTGACTATCCATTGCCGCCGCGCCCCGGCCTTGAGCATCATCTTTATCTTGAGGACGGCGCGCTCGAACTGACGATCGAGGGAACTGTAAGCCGTCTGAACTGCGGCGACTGTCTTCGCTACAAGCTCATGGGGGCGAGCCGTTTTCATTCCGCCGGGAGCCGCCCGGCGCGCTACATTCTCGTCCTGCGGTGAGCCTCATGGAAGCCAAGCCCATCGCCGTAGCCGCTCTCGATCCGACTTCGTTCGCGCAAACCCTGGACCGCCTCGCCGACATTCTGCACGCCTGCGTGCACGGAGGCGCAAGCGTCGGCTTCATCATGCCGTTCGGCCGGGACGAGGCGCGCGCCTATTGGCGGAATCGGGTCGCTCCTTCACACGCGGTCGGCGCCAAAGCCGTGCTGATCGCGAGGTTCGGCGCCGACGTCGCTGGCACTGCGCAGCTCGATCTCGACTCGATGCCGAGCAAGCGTCATCACGCCGAGGTCTCCAAGGTGCTGGTCGACCCGGCCTTTCGCCGCGCCGGCGTCGCCCGCGCCCTGATGCGCGAAATCGAACGGAGGGCCGCGACCGAAGGCCGCTGGCTGCTTACCCTCGACACTGCGGGCGATGCGGCGGAAGCCCTATATCGCTCGCTCGGCTATAGTCTCGCCGGCGCGATTCCGCATTACGCGCGCGATGCTTTCGAGGCCCGGTACGACGCGACCCGGCTTATGTACAAAGACCTTCGCCCCGGCTAGCTTGCCGGCCCATTGACGGCTGAAGGAGGCCCGTGGCCTTCCCCGCGGAGGATCGGTCGATGGGTGACCGGAACGGCGCAAGTCTTTTCGGCCGCGTCGCGCTCGTGATTCTCACGCTCTACGCGCTGGCGATGGTTGCGCCCGACTTTCTCCGGGTCGTTCGCCCGCTCGGCTCCTTTGGTCTCGCGACCAATGGCGATGGCTTGATCTACGACGTCCAGGGCCCGTTCGCCAGCGAAGAGGATTCGCCCGCATGGCGGGCGGGCCTTCGCGTCGGTGATCGGCTCGACCTCACCGCTATGCGCTGCATCCCGGTCGATACCGACCTATGCGCCAGCGTTCTGTCGCAGTTTGGCGGGGTGAACTACGTCGTGCCGGGTCGCGAGGCGAGACTTATCGTCGTCGGGGCGGACGACCGCCCGGCGCGAGAAGTCAGGCTGACCGCAGAGCCGCGCCCTGACAACCGTCTGTTCGAGATCATCATCGCGCTGGACACGATCGCGGGCATCCTGGTGGTGCTCGGCGCGGCATGGCTGGTGTGGACCCGTCCTGGAGCCATGACCTGGGGCTTCTTCGCCTACGTGATCCAGTTCAATCCCGGGGAGGCGTTCCAGTTCTGGGCCTGGGCCCAGCTTTGGCCATGGGCGCTCCTGGTCAACGACTTCATTTCGGTAGTGATGCAGGCCGCGGCCTATACCGGGCTTCTGCTGTTTGCGCTGAGGACCCCGCTCGATCGGATCGAAGGCCGATGGCGAAACGTCGAGCGGGCCCTGCCGGCGATTTCGATCCTGTTCCTCGCGGTCACGCTCGCGGGCATGGGAAGCGTGTTCGGTTATCCTGGCGAAACATGGATGCGAAGCATGTTCTTTATCGGCTTCGCGGTCAGCGTCGCTGCGCTCGCGATCCTGATCGAACGCCGCCGCGATCTGTCCCCCCGCGACTATCAGCGCATTCGCTGGGTGATCTGGGGCTGCCTGATTGGCCTGCCGGCCTATCTGCTCGCCCAGCTCTCTCAGCAAACCTCGCTGTTTGCCGAGTTGCTCGGCGAGGGGCTCAGGTCGGAGGAGATCGCCGGCCTCCTCTACCTTGTCAACGGCGTCCTGTGTCTGTTCGTCGTCGAGGCGGTGCGCCGCCCGACGGTGGTCAATGTCTGGATCCCGTTGCGGCGCGCCACCGTCCTCGGCCTTCTGCTCAGCGTTCCCGTCCTCTTCCTCCACAAGCAGATCGAGGTGATCGACGAATATATCCACATGCCCTACTGGGCCTGGGTGGCGGTCGCTTCGGGCCTGGTCTATCTGCTCGCGCGCGCGCACGAATTCACGACCGAGCTCGCCGACCGGCTGTTCAATCGCGAATTCATCCGCGCCGAACGGCGCCTCGCGACGGTGGGCGAGACCATTCTCCATGCGGACAGCCTTGCTGAGATAGAGAGGCTGTTGGTGAACGAGCCAAAGCGTTCGCTGTCTCTGGCGTCGGCAGCGCTATTTCGCGAGCAGGACGGCGTCTTCCGCCGGCGGGCGAGCGCTGGATGGGGCGCCGGCGACGTCGAAGCGCTCGCCAGCGACGAAGCGATAGTCGCCCCAAGGTTCGATCGGAAGCCGTACGCTCTCGATTCGGTCGGTGGCGCGCACGCATCGCTCGGCCCGCTTCCGCACGACCTCGCGCGGCCGATTCTCGCTGTGCCGGTTGGCAACCCGCGGCGCTGCTACGCGATTCTCCTCTATGGCGGCCACGAGGCTGGAACCGATCTCGACAGCAGCGAGCGGCGCCTCCTGGGCAGCCTCGCCCATGACGCGGAATTCGCTTATGCCCAGATCGAGAGCGAGAACTTGCGAAAGCGGATCGCGTCGCTGGAAGGGAAGCTCGCGCAGGCCACGGAAACGCCGTAACCGCGGGCGGATGAGTTGATCGCCATGACGAGCAAATCACACTCCCTCACAGGCGTGAGCGCGTGCGTCTTCGACGCCTACGGCACGCTGTTCGACTTTGCTTCCGCCGCGGCGCGCTGCGCTGATATTCCAGCCGATCGGCGCGCGGCGCTGACGGCGCTGTGGCGCGACAAACAGCTTCAGTACACATGGCTCCGCACCCTCGAGAACCGCTACGTCGATTTCTGGCAGGTGACCGGGGACGCGCTCGATTTCGCCCTCGAAAGCCTCGATCTCACGAGCCCGATCCTGCGCGAGCAATTGATGGAGCTCTATCTCGGCCTCGAGCCGTTCGCTGAAGTTCCCGCAGTCCTTGGCGCGCTGCGCGCGGCGGGTTTCAAGACCGCCATCCTCTCCAACGGCTCGCCGGCGATGCTCGACGCGCTCGTCAAGCGGTCGGGGCTCGAAGCCATGTTCGACGCCGTTCTGTCGGCCGACGCGGTTCGCGCGTTCAAGACCCATCCCAAAGTCTATCAATATGCGCTCGACACGCTGGCTCTGCCTGCGGGCGCGATCGCGTTCCAGTCGTCCAACGCCTGGGACGCGCATGGCGCCTCGGACTTCGGCATGCGCGTCGTCTGGTGCAACCGTTACGGCCAGCGCCGCGAGCGGCTTCCCGGCAAGCCCGACTTCGAGATCACGACGCTCGCGGAATTGCCGGCGCTGCTGGCGCGCGACTCCGTTTGACGGAAGCGGCGCCGCCCCGGCGCAGCCGAACCAATCGGCGCAAAGCCGCCCGCAGACCTTCGTGGCAAGGTCGCACTGGGGAAGCGTCGCCGGGGTTGGCCCGCGCGCGAGCGGCGCCGGCGATGAGCGGCGGGCGATCCTTGCGATGGTTGACCCAACATGGACGCTGGCCGACAAGGCGAGATCGGAGATCAACGATGTCGCAATCCCCTTACCGTTGGGTGATCGTCGCCGCGGGCGGCTTTCTCGGCTGCGTCGCGATCGGCGCGATGTTCTGCCTGCCGGTGTTTCTCGTGCCGCTGACGGCGCAGACCGGCTGGTCGCGCACCGGCGTCTCGAGCGCAATGACCATCGGCTTCCTGACCATGGCCGCCTCAGGCCTCGCCTGGGGGCTGCTCGTCGACCGCATCGGGCCGAGGACCGTGGTGTTCATGGGCACAATCCTGCTCGGCACGGGTCTCGCGCTTGCGAGCCGCGCGACGAGCCTGATCGAGTTCCAGCTTTCCTTCGGCGCGCTGGTCGGCGTCTCGATCTCGGCGATCCTGCCGCCCCTGATGGCGACGGTGACGCGCTGGTTCGAAACCCAGCGCAGTCTCGCGGTCTCGCTGGTTTCCGCCGGATTCGGCATGGCGCCGATGACCATGTCGCCGCTCGCCGCCTTCCTCGTTGCGCGGATGGATTGGCGAAGCGCGATGCTGGCCATCGCCGGCCTCGCTCTCGCTCTGATGCTTCCCGCGGCGTTCCTCATCCGCAAGCCGCCCCCGACCGCGGAGGCTGGGAGGCCGGTCGCGCGGGACTCCGCCGAGGATCGCGGCATGACGACTTCGGCCGCGCTGCGTTCGGCGCCCTTCCTGATCCTCGCCGCCACCAATTTCTGCTGTTGCGCGGCCCATTCGGGACCGATCTTCCACACGGTGAGCTACGCGATCGCGTGCGGCGTGCCGCCGCTCGCCGCGGTGTCGATCTATAGCCTGGAGGGCCTGACAGGGATGGGCGGCCGCCTCGCGTTCGGCGTCCTTGGAGATCGACTCGGCGCGAAACGGGTTCTGGTCGCGGGTCTTCTGATCCAGGCCTTGGGGGCGCTTGCGTACATATTCGTCGGCAGTCTCGACCAATTCTATGCGGTCGCAGCGCTGTTCGGCTTCACTTACGCCGGCGTGATGCCGCTCTACGCGGTGCTGGCGCGGGAGAATTTCCCGGCGCGCATGATGGGGGCGATCATCGGCGGGACCTCGACCGCAGGCAGTCTCGGCATGGCGCTCGGACCGCTTGCCGGAGGATGGATTTACGACGCCTTCGCAACCTACGCTTGGCTCTACCTCGGGTCGTTCGGCATCGGCCTCGGCGCATTCCTGATCGCGCTGACCTTCAAGCCGTTTCCCCGAAATCGAGCCGGCGGCGGCGGCGCAGCTGGCCTAACTTTGCTGCGCGCCGGGCTTCCGGTCACCATTTTTCCTTGAACGGGCGCGCTTCGACCTCGAAGCTCCAGGCGGCTCGGTCCTGCCTGGCGAGGTCGGCGCCGATCGCCGCGACCCCGACCGGATCGATGAAGAAATCGTCCGCCCGGTCGGTGAACCGCGAGCGCGTGACCGGGCCGCCGACGACGCCGTCGACGACGATCAGCGCGACATGAATGCCTGCCGGCCAGAGATGGCGGGCCATCGATTCGGCAAGCGCGCGCTGCGCCATCTTGCTTTGCGCGAACGCCGCGGCGCCGGCCGCCCCGCGGCGCGAGGCGGTGGCGCCGACGACGATGATCGCCCCCCGCCCTTTCTGTTTCATCGCCGGGATCGCCTGCCGGCCGGCGAGAAAGAGGCCAAGCGCATTGATGCGCCACGAGCGCTCGAGGTCCTCGGCCTTGACCTCCTCGAAATTGCCCCAGACGCCCGAGCCCGCATTGAAGATGAGCACGTCGACGTCGCCGAGATCGGCCCGCGTGCTGCCGAACGCCGCCTCGATCGAGGCCGCATCGGCCACATCGCAAACGTAGGCTTTCGAGCCCTTGAGCTCGGCGGCGAGCTTCGACGTCAGCTCGGCGCGCCGCGCCATCAGCGCCACGGCGTAGCCGTCGGCGGCGAAGCGCCGGGCGAACGCTTCGCCATTGCCCGGACCGATCCCGACGACTGCGCATACCGGAAGCCTGGTCCCATTCGCCATCGCTGAATTCCTTGCTGAAGCCCGGAGCGACGCGGCGCCCTGACCGCGTGCGATCCATCCTGGCGCGGCCCCGCCCGGCAAGCAAGGCGGGCCGCCCCGAATCATCGCGCGCGTTCAAAGCGCAAATCATGCGAAATCTTCTTTTCCGCATTTCGGAACCCCGACTGGCCTGCGCTGCTTGACGGTTGGCCGGGAACGCGCCAACTCAAGGGCAAAGCGTGGGCGCCCAAACCCGCCCGGCGCCGATGCAGCGAGGGAACGCGAGGACAGGCGATGACGATTCAACCTTGGGTGAAGTCCTATCCGCCGGACGTGCGCTCGAACGCGCCGCTCGACCTTTCCTCAGTGCAAAGCGTCCTGGACAAGGCCGCCGAGCGGTTCGGCTCCAAGCCAGCGCTCGAGTTCATGGGCAAGCGGACGACTTACGCGGAACTGGGGGCGCTGGCGAACCGTGCGGCGACGGGATTTCAGAGGCTTGGCGTCGGCCCAGGCGTCCATGTCGGTCTCTTTCTTCCCAATACGCCCCATTACGTCATCGCGTTCTTCGGCGTGCTGAAAGCTGGCGGCACGGTCGTCAACTACTCGCCTTTGGACGCGCTGCACGACGCTCCAAAAAAAGATCGAGGACAGCGAGACCGACATCCTGGTGACGCTCGATCTGGCCGCGCTCTATCCTCAGGCCGACAAGCTGCTCGCTTCGACCCGCCTCAAGATGCTCGTCATCGGCGAGTTCGCCGAGATGGCGCCTGCGCCCGGTCCCGTCAAGGCGCATATGGCGGCTGCGGGAATGCTGGCCGGGATCAAGCACGACGATCGTCGCCTGGCTTTCCAGGACTTGCTCGACAACGACGGGCGCTATCAGGCCCATCCGCTCGGCGACCTTTCGAATGCTTTGGCCGTCATCCAATATACCGGCGGCACGACCGGCACGCCCAAGGGCGCGATGCTGACGCACGCCAATCTGACGGCCGCCTGCTCGCTCTACATGGAGGTCATGACCCGCAGCGGCCCCGACTCGCTGCGCGTCGGCGAGGAGCGCTTTCTCTGCATCTTGCCGCTGTTCCACATTTATTCGCTGACGGTCGTCATGCTCCTCGGATTTCGGTTGGGGGCAGAGCTCGTCTTGCATGCCCGCTTCGACCCCGCCGCCGCGGTCAAGGACATCGTCGACAAGAAGATCACTGTCTACCTGGGCGTGCCGACGATGCATGTCGCGATTCTGAGCGTGCCCGGCGTCGAATCCACGGACTGGTCGTCCCTTCGACTGTGCGGTTCGGGCGGAGCGCCGCTTCCGGTCGCGGTGCAGGAGCGATTCGGGCAAGTGACCGGCCACCGATTGACTGAGGGCTGGGGCATGACCGAGACCGCGCCGATTGGGACATTCACGCCACGGGACGGGCCAAAGAAGCCAGGTTCTTGCGGGGTTCCCTACCCCGGCACCGAAATGAAGTTCATCGACGTCGCCAATCCGGAGCGCGAGGTCGCCCCCGGCGAGCGCGGCGAAATCTGCGTCAGGGGCCCCAACGTGACGAAGGGCTACTGGAAACAGCCAGAAGCGACCGCCGAACTCGATGACTGCGGACGGATTCTTCCGCACCGGCGACGTTGCTTACATGGACGAGGACGGCTTCGTCTTCATTGTCGACCGCACCAAGGACATGCTGCTCTGCGGCGGGTTCAACGTCTATCCGCGCAACATCGAGGAGGCGATCTATCAGCACCCGTCGGTCGAGGAGGTGAGCGTCATCGGCGTGCCGGACGACTATCGCGGCGAGACTCCGAAGGCGTTCGTCAAGCTGAGGGCCGGCGCGCAGCGGCCCACCTTCGAGGAGATGAAGGCCTTTCTCAAGGATCGCCTCGGCAAGCACGAGATGATCGGCGCAATGGAAATCCGCGACGAATTGCCGAAGACCCCGGTCGGCAAGATCTCGAAGAAGGACCTTCGCGCCTCGGAGGCGCAAGCCCACGTCGCCTGAGCGCGGGGGAGGGCGCTTGACTGTGACGCCGGAAAAAGGATCAGAGAGCAGCTCATGAAGCCGGCCGCCGCCCCCTCCGCCCTCAAGGTTCAGGCCGCGCTGGGCGACCGATTTGAGGTGCTGGAGTTCGAGGCGACCACTCGCACCGCCGCCGACGCCGCGGCGGCGATCGGCTGCACGGTCGCCCAGATCGCCAAGTCGCTCATCTTCCGCAGCGCCGGCAGCGACCGGGCGGTGCTGGTCGTCGCGTCCGGCGTCAACCGCGTCGACGAGGCGAAGGTCGCGCAGGCGGTCGGCGAGACGATCGCCCGCGCCGACGCCGATTTCGTGCGAGAGGCGACCGGTTTCGCCATCGGCGGCGTGCCGCCCGTCGCCCACAAGAACCCGCCGATCGTCGTGATCGATGAGCAGCTCTTGGCGTTCGCCGAGATCTGGGCCGCCGCCGGCACACCCAACGCCGTCTTTCGCTTGGCGCCGTTCGAGCTGATCGAATTGACCGGCGGACGCGTAGCCGCGGTTGCCAAGCAATAGGGGAGCCTCGAGGACTTGGCCGCAAAAGAGAAGGCTTCCGCTAGGATCAGGATCGGCGTCGGCGGCTGGACCTACGAGCCGTGGCGGGGCGCGTTCTATCCCAAGGGCCTCGTCCATAGCCGGGAGCTCGAATATGCGAGCGCCAAATTGACGTCGATCGAGATCAACGGCACGTACTATGGCTCCCAGAAGCCCGCGAGCTTCGCCAAGTGGCATGACGAGACGCCGGACGATTTCGTCTTCTCGCTTAAGGGGCCCCGCTTCGCCACGAACCGGCGTGTGCTCGCTGAGGCAGGCGAGTTGATCGAGCGATTCTTCAAGAGCGGGGTCACCGAACTCAAAGCGAAGCTCGGGCCGATCAACTGGCAGTTCGCCACCACGAAGCGCTTCGACCCGGACGATTTCGCCGGCTTCCTCAAGCTGCTTCCCAAATCGGTCGGCGGCCTCGCCATCCGCCACGCGCTCGAGGTCCGCAACGACACTTTCCGAACGCCCGAGTTTATCGCCCTGGCGCGAGCGCACGAAGCCGCCGTGGTGATCGCGGGAGATTCCGAGTACCCGCAGATCGCCGACGTCACCGCCCCGTTCGTCTACGCGCGCATCATGGGAACGATCGAGAGAGAGGCGGCGGGATATTCCGGCTCGGCTCTTGACCAATGGGCGAATCGCGCCAGGACATGGGCGGGCGGCAGCGCCCCGGCGGACCTCAAGGCGGTCGCGCCGCCCCCGCCGGGCAGGAGCGGCCGCGACGTGTTCCTCTATGTCATCAGCGGGGCCAAGGCACGCAACCCGGCCGCCGCGATGGGGCTGATCGAGCGCGTCGGCTGATACGGCGCCGCTCCCGCCTCAGCTCTTGATGAAGGCCAACAGATCCGCGTTGATCGTGTCGGCGTGCGTTGTTGGCATGCCGTGGGGAAAGTCCTTGTAGCTCTTGAACGTGCTTTTCTTCAGAAGCTTCGCGGACAGCGGGCCCGCGGCGACATAGGGCACGATCTGGTCGTCCTCGCTGTGCATGACCAAGACCGGCACATTGATCTTCTTCAAATCCTCGGTGAAGTCGGTCTGAGAAAAGGCGACAATGCCGTCGTAGTGCGCCTTAGCGCCGCCCATCATGCCTTGGCGCCACCAGTTCCAAACCACCGGCTCGATCGTTTTCACGCCGGGCCGGTTGAAGCCGTAAAACGGTCCTGCTGGAACGTCGTAGTAGAACTTGGACCGGTTCGCCGCGAGTTGCGCCTGCAGGTCGTCGAAGACGCTCTTGGGCAGGCCTTTAGGGTTCGCATCGGTTTTCACCATCAGCGGCGGCACCGCGCTGATGATCGCCGCTTTCACGACCCGGCTTTCGCCATGGCGCGCCAGGTAGTGCACCACCTCGCCGCCGCCGGTTGAATGGCCGACGTGGATCGCGTTCTCGAGATCGAGATGCTTGGTCACTGCAGCCAAATCGTCGGCGTAATGATCCATGTCGTGGCCCCGGCCGATCTGGGTCGACCGACCATGGCCGCGCCGGTCATGCGCGATGACCCGATAGCCGCGGTTGAGGAAGAACAGCATCTGCGCGTCCCAGTCGTCCGCGGAGAGCGGCCAACCGTGGCTGAACACGATCGGCTGTCCGGCGCCCCAATCCTTGTAGAAAATTTCGACGCCATCGCTCGTGGTGACCGTGGGCATGATTTCCTCCTCGCGGCAATCTGGAAGTCGAGGACTTCCCAAAAGTAGGGCTAACGGATAGGGCGCACGAACGCGACCGACAAAATGTCGGCCAGGGAGCGCCGAGCATCGCGCTGTTAAAGCCGCGGACAAGCGCGCGGGCGCCGCTCGTAACGGCGAAGCTCAAGCCGGCGACCCCGTAGCGGTCGAGCGGCGCGAGCTGCGCGTGGAGGTCGTCGATTTTCAGCCGCATCGCTAGCGGCGCGTGTTGTCGGAAGGCGTTCCGCGAGACGATCACGGGCAAATCTCCAAAGGAGGCGGTTACCCGCAGGGTGGCCGGGTCTGACGTATTCATGATACGATCCCGGCGTGCGTTGGTTTCATCGACCTGCGGCTCACACCCTCGGGCGCGGGAGCCCGTGAGGCGATCATTCCGCGAACTGGGCGGGACCGCCCGCACGGATCCTCAGGCCCACTCCCCCTGGCGGAACACCGGCGTCCGACCGCCGTCCGCGTCGACGCCGTCGATGTCGATCGTGTTCGAGCCGATCATCCAGTCGATATGGATCATGCTCTTGTTGCCGCCGCGCGCCGCGATCTCCTCGGGAGCGAGCTTGCCGCCGTCGACGAAGCACTTCGCGTAGCATTGCCCGAGCGCGATGTGGCAGGCGGCGTTTTCGTCGAACAGGGTGTTGAAGAACAGGAGGCCGCTCTTCGAGATCGGCGAGGAATGCGGCACCAGCGCAACCTCGCCGAGGCGGCGTGCGCCCTCGTCGCTGTCGAGCACTTGTCTGAGCACGTCCTCGCCGCGCGCAGCCTTCGCTTCGACGATGCGTCCGGCCTCGAATCTGAACCGCAATGCCGTCGATCAGCGCGCCCTGATAGGAGAGCGGCTTGGTCGAGACGACGTGGCCCTCGACCCGGCGCGCATGCGGAGTAGTGAACACTTCCTCGGTCGGGATGTTCGGATTGCAGGCAATTCCGTTCTTCGCCGTCGCCGCGCCCCCCTGCCACTCGTGCCCGTCGGCGAGCCCGATCGTCAAATCCGTTCCCGGCCCGCAATAGCGCAGGGCGTGAAACTTCCTGGCGTTCAGCCATTCCGTCCGCCCGCTGAGAGCGGCATTGTGCGCATTCCAGGCCGCAACCGGGTCGTCGTTGTCGACGCGGGACGCGGAGAAGATCGCCTCCGCCAGCCTGCCGACGGCGATGTCGTCCTCGTCGCCGGGAAAGACCCGCTTCGCCCACGAGGCCGTCGGATAGGCGACGATGTTCCAATTGATGTCGAAGCCCGCGATCTTCTCGAGCGCCGGCCGATAGGCGATCGAATTGGCTTTGCTGGCGCGCGCGACCTTGGCCGGGTCCTCGTTCGCGAGCAGCATCGGGTCCTCGCCAACGATGGCGAGCCGGGCGGTATTGGCGGCGAAAGCCTTGGCGACGCCTTCATGGAGCCAGCCTGGCGCGCGATCGAAGCTCGTCTCCGGAGCGAAGCGATAGCGCGCGAGCGTCATCTCCTCGTCGGAGAGGATGGGCGTCACCAGGCCAGCGCCGGCCTTGTAAGCCTCGGCGACGATCGCCCGCGCGAGCGGCAGCGCAGCGACTGGAGCGGTGAGGAAGAGGTCCTGCTCCGGCTGCAACCGCAGTCCAACCTTGACCGCCGTCTCCGCCAGCCGGAGGAGCTTGGTCGGGTCGATCGCAGGAAAGTTGCGCTGATGGGTGGTCATGGCGGTTCCGGGAAATGTTGGTCTTCGGGGCGATGCGCCAAGACTATAGGCCGACGCCGAGGCAGCGAGAAGCCTCGGGAACTCGGCCGCTCGACGCGGCTTCGCGCCGGACGCCGCAGGCGACGCATGGCGACCTATACGCGCCGCGAAACGCAACGTTGGGAGAACGGCATGGCGCGCATATTTCATCTCGAGTTCGTCCGACGGCCTCGGTCGGGCATCGCTGCGCGCATTCTGGAATGGCCCATATAAGGTCGTTTCCAAGGCTCTCGGGTTGCGGCCATCGACCCCGTTGCGGCGCAGCCATTTTACAAGTCGAGCGTAGCGCGCCTAGGCTTGCGGCGAACGCGGTTGAACCGTGCGGGGGTCATACTGCTCGACCATGGCGAGCGTTTTCTCGGCGATGCGCGGATCGTAACCTTCTCCCCGAAGGACGGCTCGCCAATCCGCGACTGACGAGCGCAGCGCGGCCACTTTCACGAAGGGGAAGCCAGATTGGATGAGTTCGCGCCACCGCACGAGTGTTTCGTTGCCGCGCGCCGACGACGGAAATAACGCTTCGACTTTTAAGTTCAGATCGCGGAAATGTCGTGAAAGCGGAACTTCGTAGTGAATGATAACGTCTTCCTGGTTCGCGTACGCCTTGACTTCGGCGAGGTAGTTCGCAAGGGCCGCGACGCCATCATGCTTCGCGACGAGGAAATAGCTTTGAAGATGGTGCGTGATCTCGAGGCTGTCAGTCAGGCCGATCAGTTGAGCGTCTGAGGCGCGGATCCGGCGGAAGACAGCCGAGAAGCGGCCGGCGTTCAGCGGGCCGATGACGCTGTCGTTGATGAGGCAGAGGCAACGCGTTTCGCTGAGGTCGATGTCGCGCGCGATCCGAGCCCAGGCGCCGAAGTCGTAGCCCTCGGTTTGGCGAATGTAGAGGCCGTCCACAAGGTCGAACAGGTCCGCCGCGCCAACGGCGCCTATATGATCCGAGGTCACGATGAGCGTCGTTGCTACGCCTTCGTTCGCCAGGGCTTCGAGGAATGGCCGCACATGCGGCTTCACTCGCCCTTCGGGCGCGTAGGTCGCGAATAGGGCCGTTGTTTCGTGCGGGTTCGCGGATTTCAGACGCAACACCTTGGCGTGATCGAGCGGCTGGAAATCGTCGGACTCTTCGGCCGGCGGCCGTCCGCCCTGCCGTAACGAATGAAATGGGAGAGCGGCTCAAGGCCCGCCGCCGCGACATCCGGGTAGAACTTAAGGTACCATGCGGGATCAAATTGGCGGGAAGGGCGCGCGCCTTCCGCCGATCCTTTCAGGATGTAATGGACGAGAGCATTGTTTGCCTCGCCCTCGAAGCCGGGGCAGGTCTCGCGGTACCAGGCGGCGTCGAAATAGGGGTTCGGATCGCGAAGGTCTTGCGCCCCGCGGCGCACGAAGTGCCGAAGCGGGCCGCCCGGAAACCGCGCCGCTTCGGGATTGTTTTTCAGGTACCATCGCTCGTCGAACAGACCGGAGGAGGCGACAAGACGCTCATCGCGGCGAAGCGCGAATTCGAGCGCCTTTTGGATCAAGGAAGCTTTCATCCGGCGCTTACCGCGTTGACCCTTCGGAGCGCCGCCATCCCGTCGCGCCTTGGGACGCCGCGCAATTGCATGTCGTCGCCGCGGGAGCAGGGCGGCAATAGGCCAATTTGGATTTTCCAAGCCGATCCCAAATTCTCCAAAATCTGGCCAAATCCCGCCAAGCCCGGCCAAAGAAAATCAAAGGAAATCCTTTGTTTTGCTTTTCTGAAATCAAGCCTTTTCAACGAGTTATGCCGACCCCCGAGGGCATTTTTTTCTTTTCTTGCCCGGCTCGGCGCAATAAGATCATAGCGGCGATGTAGATAGGGCGCGCGACGCCTTTTGGCAGCGCCTGCCGACCTGATTTCTTGAGGACTGTCGGTCGTCGTGATCATGGGAATACCCATAGCACGGATTTCTGTTTTAGGGAAGCCATTGGTTCGAAAAAGCGGAATGTTGGGCAGGCCACAAGTGAGGCGAACCGGATTGGAGAGGCGCCCAAGCCGCTATCGCGATCGACTGGAACTAAGAAGAGGAAAGCAGCTTCCAAGAGTTCAGGGCGCAACCGTCACCGAGCCGACGCCCAGACTGGACCTTCGCGCTTTTCACGAGGAGCTCGACCTGCGAGTGGCAAACAGGGTCATGGCCGGACCATTTATATGGGTTTTAGCGTCGTCGCCGACCGCGACTTCAAAGCCTAATTCCTCGAGTAGCCCGAGAAGGCTCTCCTTAGTCAACCAGTAGCTGGTTGGAGCTGATCCTCCGCAGAAACCTTTCCAATGGAGCGCGTCAAGGTAGCTCTGTTTATATAAATGTAGCTCCTGCGATCCGAACTGCTCGATTCGCGGCGCCTTATCGAATTTCTTCTGCAAGTCTGCGCGTTCCCTGATGATCTTTTCATCATAATAGTGCGTCCACAATCCAATTGAATTTGAGATTCGCGCCGCGTTCTGAAGCAGGCGCACCGGATCGGACATATGATACAGAACGCCACTTGCCACAATTACATCGAAACGAGCATCACAGTTCTCGAGGTACTGAGAAAAATCGCCAAGCATGAAATTCGCCTTGAAACCTAAGGCATTTTGGACGATCAAGCACTTAAGAAAAGCCCTCCGGTTGGATTCGATCGCCGTGACGCTTGCTGCGCCGGCCCCGGCGATCATGCTCGTATGTCCGGCTTCCAAAGGGCCTAGTTCCAGAACCCGTTTTCCTTGAAACCCGCCGCACTGTTGGGCAAACCATTTAATTCGGCCGTCATCGAACAATCTCGCGCGGCCGCCGCCATATCCCGGCACATCAGAAGACCATTCGCCTTCAAACAATTTAAAGGCGGCTTGATAGGTCGGCGGGTCTCCGACATAGAAATCAAGGGTTGATGTTCCCAATTCGTCTGTCAGAGCGGCTATGCGACGGTCGGACTCTGCCAGGCGTTCTTGGCTGGACGCAAGTTGGTCCTGGCATTGAATGAGGGCTTGTCGGGTTGCGTCGAGGTCTTGTTGGGTTTGCCTCCACTCGCCCGCGAACCCTTTGGGATTCGAGACGACTTGGCCGAGCACGTTCAGTGTGTTTGAGTTTCGCATTGGGGTCCTTGCACTGCCGACTTGGAAGTCTCTCGACTTGCGGCTTCTCCCGCTCAAGATTTTCTTAGGACGCACAAGGACTGGCCGAGCGCTCCGGCGGGCACAATTCGCTTCCGTGGCGCCAACAAAAACCTCGATAGTTACGTTAAGGTGCAAACTCCAAGTCTCGATCATTTCCTTGGAAATGAAAACATTGATCGGGACATCCATGGACGCTTTGGATTGTTGTAAGGTACCGAGGAAGACCGGCCAATGCACCGGCTCGGCGAAGTCAAGAAATGAAAATACAATCTTTCCTCCCGGCTTCAGAACACGGATTGCTTCCTCAAGATACCAATAACTCTGCTCATGCATTAAATGTGTGAGGACGCTGAAAAAGCAAACCATGTCTGCGCAGCCGTCTGGCTCCGGAATTTCGATGTGATCTACCACCCCGAAGCGCCAATCGGAGCGCCCTGAGATTTTCCGCGCATGTTCCACCAAGTCGGCAACAACATCGAAGCCTGAATAATGTCCGGAAAGATAAGAGCTCAAAGGCTTGGCTAGGCGTCCGGAGCCGCAGCCAACATCGATGAGATAGCCACCTGGTCGAAGGCCAAAATGCTGTAATAGGGCGAGTTCGATATCGCCAAACTGTTCGAATCCGCCGCCGACGGCGAGCGACATCGCTTCCGCTTCGGGATGTTCTGACTGAAGCCGCGACACGTGCCGCTCGTATGCGGCTTTGAGGTGCCTGGTGCGATCGGTGCTATCATCATCTCTTCTGGAGAGCGGCTAGCTGTTTTGTCAAATCGGCTAGACGAAGATTGGCGTCCGCAAGGGCTTGTTTGGCTAGTGAAAAGTCCTGTTGAGCTTTCACAAGGTCTTGCTGTGTCTGGACAAGATCTTGCTGGGTTCGCCTCGACTCGCTTGCGAATTTTTTGGATTTATGGACCTGGCCGAGCACCCTCAGTGTGTTTGATTTTGGCATTCGGGTTCCTGCACCGTAGAGGTTTGGCAGAGCAAGGCTGAGGGAGCTTATGACGAACCGCGACCCTTTATGCAATCCGTCGGTGAGTAGTTCAACTTCCTCACCAATGTATCTCATCGGCGTCGCGGAAACGCCCTTGCGGTTCAACGGCACGGACGACGAAAAAGGCGAAAAATGAGTAAAATGCGCTCTAGCACGCGGCATCGCGGTTCGTCGGGCAGCAAAGTCGCGATGGCACGGCTCTGTGCGCCGGCCCAGCTTAAAGTCGTACCCAAAAGTGTGCTCGATTTCGTGTGTCCATTGTTCGTCCGCGCCTCGAATTTTGGTAAGTCCGCGCAATCCCATGGCTTTCGAACCCGCGGTCGATCCGCTAGTGAGGAGTCGCCTCGTTTAAGTGTGATATTTCGATCGTAGAATAGATCATTGTCTACTAAGTCATGTCACCGAGACTACAGGTTACTGCATTCCGATCCAATTGCGCCCTCCGCTGAGGGCTTTTGGGCGCCCCAGCTTGGCCGCCTTGTGATGGTAAAGTTCCGCATACGGGGTCTAAATGACGCGATATCCTTTCCGACTATATTTGCAATACCGAGATAGTCTTTAGGCGAGCGAGCCGGATCTCGTCAGATCATATCTCAACAACAGACGCATCAGCGTCGTATCCACCATACAGTCGACGTCATTGTCAGCTCGACCGAGATTTATTACGTCATCACCGCGCGACGCGAATTATCCAGCTTCACCGCGCTGAAGCTCCGCATGATTATGACCATCATCGCCACAGATTTCCGAACTATCCCTACATGCTGAATTGTTTGATTCGGATAATAGAGCTTTGCCCCTACGGCCCCAACGTCGGATCTAATTGCAAGGCTGACCATTTCGATCAGCCAGTCAGTGGATATCTACTTCGATGTCTTGTTCCCGACAAATGCCAGGCTGCTTCGAGTTATTCTCATGCACCAGCTACAATTGTTGAGCATCGAATTGCTGTAAGCGCGGTCGAAGTCCAATACCCGCACGCTTGGCTTTTTCTTCACTTGCTAAAGTATTCAGCAGTTTCAGATGATTTGCTTCGATTTTTGACAATAAGAATAGTCAAAATTAGCATAGTTCCGATTCTTATCTAGACGATAGAGCTTATGGCAACTTTGAGCAACTTAGGTTTATCCTTTGTAGGACGATCCAAGCAATCGTCACTTTCGCTAAAGCCTTTCCGGTAGCGGCCACCGGACTTACGGTAGTATTTGTTAATGCGCTTCTGCACTACCACTATGCTGGTTCGGGTCCGGTCAAGATGCTTCTGTATCGCCCGAGCGCTCGCTTGCATAAGCATATTCCTTTTCCAGTTTGGTTTGCTATTAAGGTCATAGAGCTTTGGATTGCGCGCGAATGGTACAATATCTAAGGGAGATGATATATCCTGTCGGCTCTGGTTTGTTCGTATGAAGCGTAGTGTTAGATCAAAATCCTGTCTGCCACCAAATGCCTTCTCGATATCCTTCAATTTCTTCCAGAATGACTGCGCCTATAAATCCGCAAGTTGAACGCATTGCTTTTTATGACAGCGTCAGATCATCAGCTTTTACACTCTGATTTGATCCAATGGCTCATACTTGTTCCCTGTTCGTCTATCTATGTCTTCGTCACTGAGATTAAGTCGCAGGCGTCAGGCTGATTGTTGCAAGGCGTCGATGCACCATGTAAAGCGCATGCGCCGACAGTTCATCATCGATGATCAAGGAAGGACACGAACTCGCGGCGCTTTGAAAAGACTGAACTCCGTATTTGCGGCCGCGGCGATATATCCATTCACGTCACGTGCAAAAATTGTATGCGACTGTCCGCGGCGAACGTAGTCTTCAGGCAATTTAACTTACGTAGGCGTTGCGGCGTTCGCATTGTCTACCAGACAGAGTTCGCAATTCCCGTTAAGTTGATCCCGCGCTGAATCGATACAGCGTTTCAACGATACGGCCAAGCGTATTGTAGAGCGTAACCACGACAGAAAACACTTGTCGATACGCAATAATCGCCAATATGTTTCGCTTTGGCGTTTCCTGTCCCACGGACTTAGAGCATCAAATTTTCGAGTCCACTCAGTCATACGCGCCCGGTTGCAAGCGATGTGTCCGATCATGGTTTCGTTCATCAACTCCGCCGGGTCCACGCTCTTTGGGCGCGCGGCGGGAACGCCAGAACCATCTTGTCATCTTCCAGCGAGAGATTTGGATTGTAGAACGGATCAGAATCGAGGATCGCGCCCCATTGGTCGCGCATCATACGGACTTCCTTTTGAAAGACCGCCGCGCGCTCGCTCAAAATCGTGATGGCCGAGCGTCTGCGACTCGAGATGATAATGTTCGACTTCCGGCGTCCAGATGATCCGCCAGCCCTTCTCGCGTAGCCGAATGCAGAAATCGACATCGTTGAAAGCAATCGCGAAGCGCTCGTCAAATCCATTTAGTTCTTCAAAGACCTCGCGCCGTACCGCGACGCACGCGGCGGTGACGCAAGAGAGATCCTGCTCCAGCCGCGCGCGACCGCAGTAGCCGTCGGAGCCGCGCGCGATACCCCTGAATGCGTGACCCGCTACGCCACCTATTCCCAAAATAACGCCGGCGTGCTGGATTGTTTCGTTCGGATAGTAAAGCATGACGCCGACCGCGCCGACACGGTTCAACTGCAATCGGACGACAAGCTTTTCAAGCCAGTCTGCGGTGATGATCTTGATGTCATCGTTCATCAAGCAAAGGATAGACCCGCTCGCGTGTTTGGCGGCCCAATTGTTGACCCAGGAGTAATTGAAGTCGCGATCCTTATAGACAAGGACGCGGACCCGCGGGTCCTTCGCGAATTCCTTCAGGCAGGCGGCCTGCTCCTCGTTCTGAAAGCGAATTTCATTGACTGTCAGGAGAACCTCGAAATTCGGATAAGTGGTGCGTGCGAGAAGATCGCTCAGGCAAGGCCGCAAGAGTTCAAGCTTGCAGCCCGACGGCATGACGACGCTGACCTTGGGCCATTCATCTGGCGGGTCATAGCGGACTTGATAAAAGATATTCAGCGCACGCGTCACTTGGCCCTTGACGCCATTCCGCGCCAGATGGTCTTCGATCGCTCGGGCGCCGGCGTTCCACGTATAGGGTTTGACCTCGGAACTCGATGCCGTCGATTCCGGGATCGCGCGCCAATGGTAAAGAATATGCGGAATATGCCGGATTTTGGATGTTTCCGTCGCATCGGCGCAGCGCAAGACGAGGTCATGGTCCTGGCTTCCTTCGAAACCGAGGCGAAATCCGCCGACCTTTTTAACGAGACTGTGCCGATAGACGCCCAAATGGCAGAACATATTCTGCGACAGCATGAGCGCCGGGTTCCAGTCGGGCTTGAAATAGGGATCGTACCGGCGCCCCTCGATGTCGATCTTATCCTCATCCGAGAAGATCAGATCAACGTCTGGATGCGCGTTGATCTCTTCGGCGACCCAGTAGAGCGCGTCTTCCGGCAGAAGATCATCGGCATCCATGAGAGCAATGAAGTCGCCGGTGGCGACTGACAGCGCGCTGTTTGAATTTGCCGAAATATGGCCGTTTGTGTCCCGGAAGACAACGCCAATCCGCTCTTCCTTGTCGGCATAATCGCGAAGCAGTTCCTTGACTCCCGGCAGCGTCGACGCATCGTCGGAGATACAAAGCTCCCAGTGTGGATAGAGTTGGCCGCGGACGGATTCAATCGCTTCGCGCAGCCATCGCAGGTCGGTATTATAAACAGGCATGACAATGGAAAGTTTCGGCTGCAAGGCGAGCCGCGCGACGCGTTTGCGCATCGATTGCGCATTTTATCGTCAAGCGTGTCGTATTTGGCGATCCAGTCGTGGTAGGATTCGCCAATTAAGCGGGATTCGCCGATGAGGCGGCCTTCCGATTTGCCCCATCGAAGATAGTGCTCGAATGGCTCTACGCCGGCCTCTCGGACATCGCGATACCGATCAAGATAGCTCTTCACGCTGAATTTCGGCCCGGGATCACGGCCTTCCTTCCACCCATGTTCGATATAGTGGTTCAGCGGGTCGACGCTTGCCTCTTGGATGTCGGGGTTTTGTTCCAGATACCAGGGGACATCGAAAAATTCGTTCGGATTGCGGCCCTCGCGCCAGCCGCAATGAACAAAATGCCAATAAGGATCGAGGCCAGCCTTTGCGACGTCCGGATAGCGCTCCACATAAAACCTGCGATCAAAAAGCGCGGGCGCTTGCCCATCGGCGTTTTGAGGGCCTTCCGAGATGACAGGCGGAGGCGAGGCTTGTGCGGCGCCCGATCTCGGCGCGGCATGGACGGCGGCGTCAGCGGCAACGAACCCGTCAAATCGACTCGGGTTGCGCTTTTGGGCCGAACGCGCGAACCGCGAGGCCATCCGCGCGGAAAACGGCGCTGTCAACGCGCTGAAAGACCGCAGCAAATGATAGTTGACATAAAATTTTAAGGGCCGCCACGGCCGGCGATACGTCCGGCTGAGGTATCGGGCGAGAAAGTCGCGGTCTCCACTCAGGCGTGAAATCCGCTCGGCCGCTTCGCTTTCGGCGGCGGCGGCAGCCGCGTGCGCCTTTTTCAGGTCTCCTTCCCGAATAGCCAGCGCGGCCGCCGTCCTGGCCGATTTCTCGTTCTCGGTCCGCGATCAGGCGATTCTTTTGGCGATGAGGACCTCTTTTTCGGCGAGGCGTTCAGCGATCAGAGCTGCGTTATCCGCTAGACGAGCGTCGCGTTCAGCCATCAGAGCTGCGTTATCCGCTAGAAGAGCGTCGCGTTCAGCCATCAGGGCTGCGTTATCCGCTAGACGAGCGTCGCGTTCAGCCATCAGGGCTGCGTTATCCGCTAGACGAGCGTCGCGTTCAGCCATCAGGGCTGCACTATCCGCTAGATGAGCGTCGCGTTCAGCCATCAGGGCTGCATTATCCGCTAGACGAGCGTGGCGTTCAGCCATCAAGGCTGCATGTTCGCCCCGGACGGCGGCGAGTTGACTCGCAATTTCGTCACGCGCCGCCGAGAACTGGGCTGCAACCTCCCGATCGTGTTTGGCGAGCGACTCGAAGCCGCAGACTCTTATGTTCCGTCTCAAACATCGCCTGTCCGAAGATGGCGGCGGCGTCTTCAAAGCGGGTTCGTGCGTCGTCCAGCTTGCTCAAAACTCTGCCGTTCGACGGATCTTCAACAAGCTCAATCAGAGCAGCACTCGTGTCGCGGACCAATTCGCTGACTGCGGGATGCACCCGTAAATCGTCCTCGCTGGCTCTTTCTCTCCGCAGATCTCCCGAGACGAATGCATCAACTTCCGCGAGGCTGCTGGCGGACCAGCGAGGCCAGACGAGGCCGAGCTGCACACCGAGTTGTTCGAGGGCCCCGCGGCTATCGGCGAGAAAGTTAGCCCAGTCGACCACTGCCCGGCGCGTCTGGCGCGTTTCGGCCTCGGCGTCCAACATGTGGCGCAACCAGATGAGGCACCCGTGGCTCAGCGGGATGTTGTCGCGACGATTGAGCGACAAAGCGACTTCAAGCGGCGATCTCAGCAGCAGCACCGGACGGACAGACCACTCGGCTTCACGAAACACCGCAGACCAGAAAGGCAGGAGCCGGCACATCCGAGGGTCCTTGATGATCGCAAGGCCCGCGTCGCCGAATTCGCCCGAAAGGGCTGACCTCGCGCGTGCGCGAAGGGCGACAATGGCGGCTGCATCAATTCGTTTGGGGTCGAACTCACGCCAATCGTCCCAATGGCTCCCCCCGGCGGCCAGGATCTCGTCATTCAGGCCCACGAGGACGGAGAGATTCCCAAAACCCTCTCGGGTTTTGGGTCTGTGGGGGGGCATCAAATTGAGAGGAGCGGCGCCTCCGAGCCGGATCAGCGCCCCGGCGACGCTTGACGTGCCGCTGCGATGCATGCCCAGGACCAGAACGGCGGTTTTGGTCGAGCTTTCGACTGGCTCGTTCGAGCGATCGGCCGTCGCGTTCAAACGCGCGTGGTCCCCGTCAACATTCAAAATTTGATCGGCGCCCAAATTCATCGAAATTTCCCCTCCTTTTTGAAGGACGCGCGGTCTCCCCTTCCGCTTTCCATCTTTCATGAAGCTGCTTCACGGTTGATGCAGAGCTTGTCGGCGATTGAGCGCAACGGTTGCAGCCTCTATCAGCCAGTCCGCGGCTAAAGAACCGAGCAAATCGGAGTTCTCGACGGGCCCGAACCCGATTGGCCCCGACGCGCCGACGGATATCAATGCGCATCCAGAGGGTGGCCGAATTGCGTCCGGTCGTGCGATCCGCGCGAGCCGGCAAATCAATCTCGATAGGCCTCCGCTGCCTCGTCCCATCCGCTCACATAGCGTATCGCCGAGTCAAAATTTATACGCATCAAGGGCTCCGAATCATCTTTTTGCCGAGCAAGTTCCACTTCGCAGGCCGTTCCAAGCCCTCGGCCGCATCGCGGCGGCGAAGCGTTGTGCGAACGCTCCCTGGGGTCGACATATCCGCTCGTGTTGAGTTTGTCTCGCTCTTTTCCAGCTGCCGTTTCGCCGACGAAATTTGGCTTGAGGCGCCGCGGGCAGCGAGAACGTGGAGCTGTCGCGAAGATAGTGGGAGCGTTAACCCGAGCAACCTCGATCTTCCTAGAGCACCGGATGAGGTTAGACGGAGAAAAGCGCGGCTTCTCCACGGGGCCGAAAGTGTTCGGGATGCCGCGTAGCATAAGTGAGGCCAACTCGCGACAGCCGGTCTGGGACGCGTCCGCGGTCGGTCCCTTCGACAACAAACCCTAGCCCCGAGAACGCGATGATTCCGCCTGCGCCCTTCCTCACCGGAATTCGTCACTCAATAGGGGCGTCCGCGGACCGTCTTTGTCCTTCTCAAGCGAAAATCTTGGTCACGGAAATGTTGGAGTTGACGACGCCCAGATCATGAAAGGTGAAACCGCCTGAGCCGTTCGGATTCCACAACTCCGTGTCGCCATTGGTGCTGTTGCGCCACAAAATCCCTGATTGGCCGGTCCCGCTGAAATCGCCCGTCCCGACAACCTGCCAGTTGGTGTTGACAACGCCCAGATTGTCATAGGTGAAACCACCCGAGCCATTGGGATTCCACAATTCCGTGTCGCCGTTGGTGCTGTTGCGCCACAAAATCCCTGATTGGCCGGTCCCGCTGAAATCACCGGTCCCGGCGACTTGCCAGCTGGTATTCACGACGCCCAGATCTTGGTCGGTGAAACCGCCCGAGCCGTTGGGATTCCACAATTCCGTGTCGCCGTTGGTGTTGCGCCATAGAATGCTGTCTTCGCCGGCCCCGGTGAAGTCGCCAGTTCCGGCGATCTGCAAGCTCGTGCTGACGGCGCCCAGATTGTCATAGGCGAATCCGCCCGAGCCGTTGGGATTCCACAACTCGGTGTCGCCGTTGGCGTTGCGCCACAAAATACCTTCGCCGTCTCCGCTGAAGTCGCCGGTCCCCGCGACCTGCCAGCTGCTGTTGACGACCCCCAAGTTGTCATAGGTGAACCCGCCCGGGCCGTTGGGATTCCACAACTCGGCGCCGCCATTGGAGTTGCGCCAGAGAATGCTGCTTTCACCGTTCCCGCTGAAATCGCCGGTTCCCGCGATCTGCCAGCTCGTGTTGACAGTACCCAAGTCCTGGGGGGTGAAACTTTCCGAGACAGAACCGGAATTTGAATTCCAGAGCTGGGTGTCGCCATTTGTGTTGCGCCAGAGGATATCGGCTTTGGGGCTGTAATTAAAAAAGTTCGGAGGCGTCGGTTCAGGCGTAGTCGCAGTCATATCAACCGGAAACAACCCTTGATTCCAAGTGTCGGAAATGGGCGCGACTTCTTGTGTCCCCGCTGCCGTGCCGTTCGTTGTCCATAAACTTACATAGCCTTTGTTATCAAAACCAGAGAACAGCACCTGGCCGTCATAGACCTCCATATTGGACGGGCTGAGGCCGTAGACCGCCGAACCCGTCATTGTCAGAACATGCGTGCCGGCCGCTGTTCCGTTTGTTGTCCATAACTCCGTGGGATTATGACCTTGATTGCCCTTGCCGCTGAACAGCACTTCGCCGTTGAAAACCGTCAGATCGTTCGGATCGATCCCAGTCGCGTCCGCGCCACTTATTCCGGTCAACTCCTGTGTGCCGGCAGCAGTCCCGTTTGTCACCCACAGCCCGACATCGCCGCTCGTGTCCTTGCCAACAAACAGGACTTCGCCACCGTAGACAACCATGTCGGTCGGATCGATGCCCGACGCGTCCGCGCCGGTTATACCTGTGAGCTCGGTCGTTCCGGCAGCGGTCCCATTCGTCACCCATAACCCGTTACCATTGTGCGGCGTCAGCGCCATTGAACAGGACCTCGCCGTTGTAGGCGACCATATCGGTCGGGTCAATTCCGGTCGTCGCCGCGCCGACGATGCCGGTCACCTCCTGGGTGCCAGCCGCCGTTCCATTTGTCGTCCACAGGCCGAGGTTGCCGGCCGTATCCACGCCATTGAACAGCGCCTCGCCGTTGAAGACCGTAATGTCGCTCGGGCTTACGCCGGTCGACGCCGCCCCGGAAATGCCGGTCAACTCCCGGGTGCCAGCCGCCGTCCCGCTTGTCGTCCACAGGCCGCCCTTGTCGCCTGCCGTGTTGTCCACGCCATCGAACAGCACCTCGTTGCCGAAGACCGTTAGGTCAGCTGACACTGGAGGATCGAACAGCCCCGCGGAATTCGCTCCGCTGATGCCGGTCAACTCGACGGTCCCGACGGCCGTGCCGTCGCTCGTAAATAAGAAATAGTGGCCGTTCGGGTCTCGGCCGGCGAAAAGCACCTGATCATTAAAAATCGTCAGATCTAGAGGCAGCGAGGTGTAGCCGGAGAATCCGTTGCGATTTGGCCCGTTGGTCAATAAGAAAGTTCCGCTCGCCGTGCCGTTCGTTTCCCAAAGACCTTGGGTATGGGTCGAATCCGAAGCCTGGAAAAGAACGATATTTGGCAGCATTACACAGTCCCCAGTAGGGTCTTCACAGATCGCTTAGATTGCGGGTTCGTCGTCTTGCCGTCATACACCCAAGAACTACCTTGGAGCGCGAGTGCAAACCGCAGCCTCGCCCCGGCGAATTTGTTTTCTGGGTAGCAGACGCTTGGGAAGTTGGCAAGCAAGGTGTCCAGATGGTAGTGCGGTCTCAGCCAAGCTCGCGTCATAGCCTTCTCAACCGCAGTATCCTTTTGCCGCCTCGTCCCAAGCGGCGGCTTCGTTCCAGCCGCCGACATACCACGCGGCGGAATCGACATTGACCCGCATCAGCGGTTCGGCGAAGTCGGTCTGGGTCGCCAGCTCGACCGGACATTCCATGCCGATCCTCGGCCGCATGGCGGCGGCGAAGCGTTGGGCGAATGCTCCCTGGGTCTCGACATATCCGCTCGGGTTGAGCCTGTCTCGCTCTTTCCCGGCCGCCGTTTCGCCGACGAATTTGGCGTAAGCCGCCGCGAGCAGCGAGACGTGGATGTTGTCGCGAACATAATCGGGCGTGTTGACCCGCGCAACCTCGCCCTTCTTCCAGCACCGGACGAGATAGGCGCAGAAGCGCGGCTCCTCCAGGGGGCCGAAAGGGTTCGGGATGACGAACTTCGCGTAAGCCAGGCCGAACTCGCGGCAGCGATGGCGGACCACTTCCGCGGTCAGCCCCTTCGACAAGCCATAGGCGGAGAACGCGACCAGCGGCGTTTCGCCCGCGCCCTCGTTCTGCTCGAATACGCTGCCCGTCAGCACGACGCTTGCCAGTCCGCCGCGCGCCAGGACCTCGAGCGCGGAGCGCAAATTGGCGGTGTTCTCCGCGAGAGCGCCGGCAATGTCGAAATCGGGGCTGCGATAGTCGCCGACGCGAGCGGCGTGATGGCAGAGCACGTCGAAGCCACCGCGAGCGACCGACAGGAACCTTTCTCCGCCGAACCGAGCATCGTCGACGATCTCGGCGATCGCCGAGAGGCGTCGGACGCGTTCCGCCCGAACGCCCTCGGCGTAGTCCGCTCTCGAGGCGCGCAGCGGCGCGACCACGCGATGCCCAAACTCGGACAAAGCCTTCGCAAACCAATATCCGGTGAAGGAACTCGCGCCGGTCAGGAGGATGTTCACGTCAAGCCGCGCATCGATTCAACGCCATGGAATGTCGGATCGAGGTCGGGCCACTTTCGGTCTTTGTCCGACATCTCTTGCGGTGGGGCGGGCCAGTCAATTCCGATCGCCGGGTCGTTCCAGCGCAACCCGCGCTCCGCCTCTGGGGAGTAGAAGGCGCTGTCGAGGTAAAGCGCCTCGACGCGATCGGAAAGGGTGACGAACCCGTGCCCGAAGCCGCGCGGAACATACATCATCAGGCGGTTGTTCTCGTTCAGCTCCGCGCCGAACCATTTGAGATAAGTCGGCGAGCCGGCGCGCAAATCGACGATGACGTCCCAAAGCGCGCCCTTGATCGCCCGGACCACTTTCACTTCGGCCGCAGGGGGCAGCTGATAGTGCAGGCCGCGCAAGGTTCCCTTGTTCGCGGTCAGAGAATTGTTGATCTGCACGAAGCGGGTCTCGAGGCCCGCCGCGCCGAACTCGTTCTCGCAGAAGAACCTCGCGAAAAAGCCGCGGTCGTCGCCCCGCTTGTCGAGTTCGATCAGATACGCGCCCTCGAGCGGCGTCTGGCGAAATTGCATCGCTCCAAATCCTCAGGCGAGAGAGCGGGGAAGCCAGCGCAGATCCGCTCCGAGCCGGCCCGCGGCCATGTGGCGCTCGAGAGTCTTGAGCCGCATATAGGGCGAGTTGCGGAAATCCTTGTCGGCGAAGCCCATGGCCGTCAGCCCGTCGCGCAGACGCGCGATCGACTGGTCGAGCGACACCTGCGGGAGAAAGTCAGGGGCGAGGGCGCGGAACAAGCCGAAGTCCACCTTGTAGGAGCGCTTGTCCGGCGGCGCCTTGGTGTTGATCGAAACCGTCGTGCCCGGCGCCTGGCGGGCGACCGCCTCGGCCAACTCCCTCACCTGATAATTGCTCTCGTCGCGGCCGGCGTTCACGGCAAGAAACTTGCCGCCGTTCTCCGGCTTGCGGACAATCGCCCACGAAATCGCCCGCGCCATGTCTTCCACGTCGATCAGCGGGCGCCACGGCGTTCCGTCGCTGAGAACCGTGATCTCGCCCGAGGCCAGGGCGCAGGCGACAAAGTCGTTGAGCACGAGGTCGAGCCGCAGCCGATCGGACATCCCGCAAGCGGTCGCGAACCTGAGCGAAGTGACCGCCATGCCGTCGAGGCCAAGTTGGGCAAAGGCCTGCTCCGAGCCGATTTTCGAGCGCGCGTAGGCCGTCAGCGGGTTGGTAGGGTCGCTTTCCTTGCGCGCGCCGCCCTCGGCATAGCCGTACATGCTGCAGCTCGAGGCAAAAACGAAATTCTTGACCCCGCGCTCCGCCGCCAATCGCGCGATCCGCACGCTGGCGTCGCGATTGATTTCGCCGGTGACGGCCTCGAACTTGTTGCCCATAGGGTCGTTCGAAACCGCGGAAAGATGCACCACGGCGTCGACCCCGTCGAGCAATTCGGCAGGAAATTCCCGGATGTCGCCGAACGCCTGTTGGTTGAGCAGAGCCTCGGGCAGGAGTCCAGCGCCGGTCAGGCTGTGGCCAAAAAAGGCGGAGTCAAAGCCGATCAATTCGAGGTCTGTCAGAGTTCTGCGCAGGAATCGCGTGAGGACCGGCCCGACATAACCCATGTTGCCGGTAATCAATATCCGCATTCTCGCCCGGTCTCCCTTCACCACGTTTTCCATGGCGCTTTGCCGGAGGCCCATAAATCCTCCAGGTGTCGTTTTTCTCGCAATGTATCCATCGGTTGCCAGAAGCCATGATGGAAATAGACGCTGAGCTGGTCTTCCGCCGCGAGCCTCTGCATCGGCTCCTGTTCCCAGACGGTGGCGTCATCCTTAATATAGCGCCCAACCTCCGGCGACAGGACGAAAAAGCCGCCATTGATCCAGCCGCCGTCGCCCATCGGCTTTTCCTGGAAACCCGTCACCCGGTTGCCCTTATAGTTGATCGCTCCGAAGCGGCCGGGCGGCTGGGTCGCGGTCACTGTGGCGAGCCGCCCTTCCTTGCGGTGCAGATCGATGCCGGCTCGGACGTCGATGTCGCCAACTCCATCTCCGTAGGTCAGACAGAATTCCTTATCCTCGCCGAGGTACGGCAGGATTTGCTTGATCCGCCCGCCGATCATCGTATGTTCGCCGGTGTCGACCAGCGTCACGCGCCACGGTTCCGCAGCTGCGTCATGCACCTCCATGCTGTTGTGCTTCAGGTCAAACGTTACGTTAGACATATGCAGAAAGTAATTCTGAAAATATTCCTTGATAATATATCCCTTGTAGCCGAGGCAGATGACGAAATTATCAATGCCTTGAGCCGAGTAAATCTTCATGACATGCCAAATTATAGGCTTTCCACCGACTTCGATCATCGGCTTTGGCTTGACGTCAGTCTCTTCCGCGAAGCGAGTCCCTAAGCCGCCGGCAAGTATTACCGCTTTCATCGCTTATTCCTGATCCCGGCTTGCTGCAGTCTGTTTAAGTCAGGCTGGTTGGCAAGAGAGATTTTCTTCCTCTCGCGTCAGAAAACTTAACCCTTGTTCTCAAAATTGAGTTGCTCTCGTCCGCCGCACGCCGACAGCGGCGCGTTGGCGCCGCTTTGCTGCATCGCGGGGCTCTACTCGAAAACGTGGACAGCATCAACCCGGCTGGACCGGGACGCCAAGATGAACCGCACGCGCGTCGGATTCCCTACGATTTAGGTCCGGAAACGAGGGTTTCATCTTATGTTCAGGCTCGATGCGGCAAGCTGATCTAGCCATCCATCCTCTGTCGGGTTACGGTAGTGGATCGTCTGGGTCGGCATTTCTCTGATTGCCAACTGCAATCCAATCAGATTACAATTGACAGTCAATTTTTGGAGCAAACTGGAGGATGGGCAACATTCAACCGGCGCAAGCTGCAGATTCTGGGCTTGCCGGTCTTTCATTGATCGCCGGCTATTATCGCATCGCCGCCGACCCGGCGCAGTTGAGCCATCAGCTCGCCTTGACAGGGCGCGTGGCGGGCGCGGAAGACCTGGTTCGTTGCGCGAACATCCTGCAATTGAAATCGCGCGTCCTTCATGGCGTGACCGCCAAGCGGCTGGGCGCCATTCCCTTTCCGGCGATCCTGGGCTTGAGGGAGGGGGGTTTTGCCGTCCTTGGCGTCGGTTCAGCGAAGGGGCTCGTGCGGTTCCTCGATCCGGTCGGCCGCATCGCCAAGGAGATGTCGCTTGAAGACGCCGAGGCTCTATCTTCGGGCGAACTGGTGCTCGTCACGCGGCGGCTGGGCGGGGCGGGCGTCGATCCCAACACCTTCGGCTTTCGCTGGTTCTGGCCATCGATCCTGCGTTACCGCCGGCCACTCGCACATGTGCTGGTCGCCTCGCTCTTCGTCCAGCTCTTCGCGTTGGCGGCGCCGATCTTTTTCCAGTTGATCGTCGACAAGGTGCTGGTCCACAAGGGCATGTCGACGCTCGTCGTGCTGGTCATCGGCATGGTGACTCTCGGCGGGTTCGAGACCATCCTGCAATTTTTGCGCGCCTACACGCTGAGCCACACCACCAACCGGATCGATGTGGAGCTCGGCCGGCGCCTGTTCCATCATCTCTTTCGCCTCCCGCTCGCCTATTTCGAGACCCGCGCGGCGGGACAGACGGTCGCCCGCATGCGGGAATTGGAGACGATCCGGGGCTTTCTGACCGGGCAGGGTCTGACCGCCCTGCTCGATCTGGTTTTTACGCTGGTGTTCTTCGTGGTGATGTTCATCTATTCTGTGAAGCTCACCCTGGTCGTCCTTGCCACGATACCCGTCTACATCGTCATCGCCAGCCTCATTCGGCCGGTGCTGCGCGAACAAATCAACGAGAAATTCAATCGCGGCGCCCGCTCGCAGCAGTTTCTGGTCGAGTTGATCGTCGGCGCGCCGACGCTCAAGGCGGCGAGCGTCGAGCCGATGATGCAGGCGCAGTGGGAGGAACGGCTGGCGGCTTACGTTCGCACTTCGTTCGACGCCAGCATAACCGGCGCCGTGGGGCAGAACCTCATCCAATACACCAGCAAGGTGACCACCGCGCTGATCCTGTTCATCGGCGCACAATCGGTGATTGAAGGGGCGATGACGGTCGGCGAGCTGATCGCCTTCAATATGATCGCGAGCCAAGTGGTGCAACCAATCCTGCGGCTGTCGCAATTGTGGCAGGACTTCCAGCAGGTGCAGGTCTCCGTTGCCCGTCTCGGCGACATCCTCAACGCCCCAACGGAGGCCGTGCCGCAGAACCTTTTGACCTTGCCGCCGCCGCGCGGCGCGATCGCATTTCGCAACGTAACAATGCGCTACCGGCCCGATGCGGCCGACGCGCTCCGGAACGTTTCCCTGTCGATCGAGCCTGGCGAGGTGATCGGTGTCGTCGGCCCCTCGGGCTCGGGCAAATCCACGCTGACCAAGCTCATCCAGCGCCTCTACAGCCCGCAATCCGGGCAGGTGATGATCGATGGCGTCGACGTCGCTCAGCTCGATCCCGGCTGGCTGCGCCGCCAGATCGGCGTCGTGCTGCAAGAGAATGTTCTCTTCAACCGGACGATCCACGAGAACATCGCGCTCGGCGATCCCGCCATGCCGCGCGTGATGGTGATGCAGGCGGCCAAACTCGCCGGCGCGGACGAGTTCATCGCTCAGCTGCCGCAAGGGTACGACACGATGATCGAGGAGCGCGGCGCCAATCTTTCGGGCGGCCAACGACAGCGCATCGCCATCGCCAGGGCGCTGGTGGTCAACCCCCGCATTCTGATCCTCGATGAGGCGACCTCGGCTCTCGACTACGAGAGCGAACGGATCATTCAAGACAACATGCGCTCGATCGTGCGGGGTCGCACCGTCATCGTAATTGCCCATCGGCTGGCGGCGGTTCGCCCTTGCACCCGGATCGTGGGCATGCAAAAGGGTGAGATCGTCGAAGTCGGCGGACACGAAGATTTGCTCGCCCGCAAGGACGGGCTCTACGCCCGCCTCTGGGCGCTGCAGACAGATCAGGCGAGGGCGCCGGCATGAACGAACGCGCCGCGCCGCCGGAGGCGCCGCCGCCTCAGCCTCGCCCCTCGCCGCGCACTCCGCATGCGGTCGCCGGACGCGACCGGGAGTTCCTGCCGGCCGCCCTCGAAATCCTCGAGACGCCGCCCCCTCCGGCGCCGATCGCGCTGATGGCGACGATTTGCGTCTTCGCGCTGGCCGCGCTGACGTGGTCGTATTTCGGTCGAACTCGACGTCCATGCGACGGCGCCGGGCAAGATCGAGACGATTGGCTACGCCAAGGTGATCGAGCCGCTCGATCCCGGCAAGATCGCCGCGATCCATGTCGAGTCGGGCCAGGCCGTCAAGGAGGGAGACCTGCTTCTGGAACTGGACCCGGCGGAAGCCAACGCGGACGCGGTCAGCGCCCAGGATGCGCTTAGCGCGGGACTCGCCGAGATCGCGCGCCGCCACTACGCGATCGACGCCATTCGAGCCATCGAGTCTGAGGCCCAGAGCCCGAAGGACAAATTCGACGAGCGCGGCAAGGACGACGCGACGCAGGCCGCCGACTTTGGATCGATCGAGGCTCTGGCCGGCCAGACGAAGCTGAATGTCGCCTGGGACGAGGCTTTGCCCGAACCCTTCCGACTGCGCGAAGAGGCGGTGCTGCGGGCGGATCTCAATCAGCTCTCCGACGCGCTTGTATCGCTCGATAAACAAATGGCGCAGAAGCTCGCGACGCGAAAGCGCCTCGACATGAGCATCGCCTTCCAGAACAAGCTGATGGACACTTTGAATCAGCGTGTCTCGACGCGGCAGCAGGCCATCGACCTCAACGTCGGGACCAAGATCAATCTCTACGACGCCAAGGAGGAGCTGGAAAAGTCCGAGGCGGCGCTCGCCTCCGACCAGGGTCAGCTGATCGAGACCGACGCCGCGCTCAAGGAAGTGCAGAGCGAGAAAGCCAAAACCGTCTCCCAATTTATCGCCGACAACGAGAACAAGCTGGCCGACGCCTCGCGCAAGGTGGACGAAGCGCGGCAGGCGCTCGCCAAGGCCGCGGCGCGCCTTGCGCGCACGAAGCTCCGCGCGCCGACGGACGGCGTCGTTCAGCAGATGGCGGTCACGACGGTTGGCCAGGTCGTCACCACGGGACAGCAGCTCATCGTGCTCACGCCGAACGGGGGCAAGCTTCAGGTCGAAGCGCTGGTGGCCAACCTCGATGCCGGCTTCGTCAAGCTTGGCCAGGAAGCAGTGATCAAAGTCGACGCCTTCCCGTTCACCCGTTTCGGCGTGCTGCACGGCAAGGTCGTCAAGATCGCCTCCGCGGCCATCGCTGAGCAGGACGCCAAACGCGCCCTCGCCAACGCCACTGCGGCGGCCAATGTGGCGCCCGAGGCTCCCACCGCCCCCGGTCAGCCCGAGAGCTTTGTTTTTCCCGTCACGGTGTCGCTCGATCAATCCGCGATGAAAGTTGACGACGCGACCGTCCCACTCACGCCCGGCATGACCGTCGCCGTCGAAATTCGAACCGACTCCCGTCGGGTCATCGACTACCTGCTCTCTCCGCTCGCCAGGATCGCGTCGGAAGCGGCCAGAGAACGGTAGAAGACCGGCCGGGCGCTCTTGCCTCGCGGCCGGTATCGGCGCGGCTTGTCGTCGCTGAATCACCCGTAACCGCCGATGCGCTCAAGCTCTGTTAACGTTGCTCCTTCGAACGATCGTCGTGACGACCATGATTGAATCCCGGACTGTCAACGGAGCGGCGCTTCCGAGAATGTAGCTCGCGTTGTATCCCGGCGAATTGACCGCGACGGAACTTAGGGCGAACACAAAAAAACAATATTTTCGAGATAAATTGTGCTTGGCAAACCTCTTCGCGTCCGTTATGGCAGGAAGGTCGGCCTTGGTTTGTATCGTTAAGATGAGCATGGGTCCTGGCAAGCCGATGTTGGGCGCTGGGCGACTGCTGCAGACTCGCTGGCGTAACGAAATACACTCGATATAGGGAGACGGTATGCTTCCGGACGTTGTTCTTTTCAGTGGCGTAGACACAGCTTTCCAGCAGGGCCTTTGGGAGACGAACGGCACGGCGGGCGGCACGTTTGAACTCACCGGCATCTCAGGGGCCTCCGCCTCGGGGATAAGCCCTACCGATCTGACGACCTACAATGGCGAGGCGCTGTTCGAAGGCACGGATTCGAGCGGCATTTTCGGGCTGTGGAAAACGAACGGCACGGTCGCCGGAACGCAAGAGTTGACGGGCATCTCGGGAGCATTGCCGGCCGGGATAGACCCCTCGTTCATGACGATCTACGGCGGTGCGGTGCTGTTTGTTGGCAACGACTTAAGCGGCAATATCGGGTTGTGGACGACGACTGGCACGGCCGCAGGCACGACGGAGTTGACGGGCATCTCCGGCGCACAGACAGCGGCCAACGGAGGGATCACGCCGACAGACTTGACGACCTTCAAGGGGGAGGTGCTGTTCGCCGGCATCGATTCGAGCGGCAATACCGGGTTGTGGGAGACCAACGGCACGGCCGCTGGGACAACCGAACTGACTGGCATCGGCGGAGCGAATGCCTCGGGCATCAAGCCCAGTGACATGACGGTCTACGGCGGCGAAGTGCTGTTCCAGGGCCAGGACTTCGAGCCTGAATCATCTGTACGGATTGTGGGTGACCGACGGCACGGCCCTCGGGACAAAGGAACTGACCGGCATCCTCGGAGCGGCGACTGGCGGAACGGGACTATTCCCGACTGACCTCACTGTCTTCAACGGCAAGGTGTATTTCGACGGCTTCGATGTGTTCGACCAGTATGGGTTGTGGGTGACCAACGGCACGGCCGCCGGCACGACCGAGCTGACCGGCATCTCTGGCGCGAATGCCTCGGGCATTTTCTCGTTCCCAAATCCCGCCGACAGTCCCGACTTGACAGTTTTCAATGGTGAAATGCTGTTCGCCGGCTACGACTCGAGCAACCAAATTGGGTTGTGGGTGACCAACGGCACGGCCGCCGGCACGACCGAGCTGACTGGCATCTCGGGAGCGCTGACGACGGGAACCGGTCTGGACCCGACCAACCTCACCGTATACGGAAACGAGTTGTTGTTCAGTGGCTTCGACTCGAGCGGCAACCTTGGGTTGTGGGAAACGAACGGCACGGCCGCTGGCACGCAAGAGTTGACGGGCATCTCCGGAGCCTCGACGACGGGGTTTTCGCCCTCCGACTTGGCCTCAGTCGTGAAATTTGAGGAGCCCGAAATCCTTTGGCGCAACACGAACGGGGGGGTTGAGCTCTGGACCTCCAATGGCGCAGGGGGCTTCACCTACGAAGCCTTGCCCGCCGTCCAAACCAGCTGGCAGATCGAAGGAACCGGAGATTTCACTGGGACTGGCGAAAACGGCATCCTGTGGCGCAACAGCACCAACGGAGATGTCGAACTTTGGAACTCGAATGGCGCGGGGGGCTTCACTTACGATAACCTGGGCTCCGTCAACAGCAACTGGCAGATCGCCGGGACCGGCGATTTCAACGGGGCTGGCGCAGAAGGCATCCTGTGGCGCAACGCGTCCACCGGAGGCGTCGAGCTTTGGAACTCGAATGGCTCGGGGGGCTTCAACTACGACGCCTTGAACGCCGTCAATCCCAACTGGCAGATCGCCGGAACTGGAGATTTCACAGGGAACGGCGAAGACGGCATCCTGTGGCGCAACGCGTCCACCGGAGGCGTCGAGCTTTGGAACTCGAATGGCTCGGGGGGCTTCAACTACGAAGCCTTGAACGCCGTCAATCCCAACTGGCAGATCGCCGGAACTGGAGATTTCACGGGGAATGGCGAAGACGGTATTTTGTGGCGCAACTCGTCGACTGGCGGGGTGGAGCTCTGGGATCCGAACGGCTCGGGCGGCTTCAACTTTGAGAATTTAGGGGTCGTCAACAACAGCTGGCAGATCGTTGGGACAAACGATTTCACAGGGAACGGCCAATCCGGGATTCTCTGGCGCAACACCAATGGTGAGACCGAGTTGTGGAATCCTAACGGCTCGGGCGGCTTCACCTATCACGATCTGGGCGTGGTGAACACCAACTGGACTGTGCAAAAACACTTCGCCTGAGATGGAGGCAATGCAGGCTCAGCGGAGCCGTGCTCCTTCAATCTTCGGTCCCTCATGGACCCAGGGCGAACGCTTTCGCGAAAGCGTTCGCCCTGGGTCCTCGTCCTCGGTCAGTCGGGGGCGGGTCGCGAACGCCCTTCGCGAGGAAAGCTTCGGCTTCGGCATCGTCGCCTATGCCGCGCCGACCGAACGCCTCGGCAGCGCTTTCGCGCGGTTGGGATAAATCGCATGGCGCGCGACGTGACGGCGACGCTCAAGCATTCTTGACGTCACCCAGAACACACCAGACCCGGTGGGGTGACGGAACCACGACGCCCCGCCTGAGGTTGCTTGTTTTCCGATACGTCAGCGGTAGAATGGCGCGCCCAACGTGCCAAACCAGGAAAGAGTTTCGATGAAGCCCACAACGATAACGATCACTGGGACGGAAACGAATCAATTTACGATCAACACCTCGAGCCTGTCGCCATTCAGCGAAGTGGTTGTGGCTGATTCCAACCCCGGGCAGACGGAAACGGTTACGGTCACCCTGTCCGCGTCTGGGCACGGCGCGCTCTCGAACCTGCAGAACGGCAGTTACGATTCCGCCACCGGGGTCTACACGGTGACCGGAACGACCTCCGAGGTCACAGCCGCCCTGGACGGTCTGGTCTTCACGCCGACCGTTGCGGATCAGGCCATCAGGACCACCTTCGCCATTAAGGTCGTAGAATTCGGCAGGAAACACGGCTTCCAACAATACAACGGCGGTAATAGCCGCTCATACGATCGCCATAGCGACCAACGGCGCCACGACGCTGGCGTCGCTCGGGAACCAGAACAGCTCTGCGTATTTGGTGGAGAACATCAGCGGCAGCGTCGTGGCGTATCTGACGCTCAACGGCAGCCCGGTCCTGGTAAACCAGTTTCCGGCCGGCTGGGCGCCAGTCGGGGCGATACAGACCGGAAATGGGTACGAAGTGGCCTGGGAGTCGACGGCCGGGACGTATGTGGTCTGGAATATCAACAGCAACGGCGCCTTCACGGGCAGCGCCACAGGGGTTTTGTCGAGCACGAGCCCGGAGCTTGAGGGAGTGGAAGCCAACTTCGGCGAACTCGGCGCCAATCACAAATTCCCCGGCGGCGGGCCAGCGGCAACGCCGAGCACGAGCGGCTTTGGGACCAACGGCCAACTGGCCGAACTTGAGGTTGGCGCCGTTTCGCAGAATGGCGACGCGTACGAGCTGAACCCGGGGACGGGACCGCTGCTTGAGCTCAACGGCGTCATCGTCACCAAGGGCCAGTTGGGCGGCTGGACGCCGATTGGGGCTGTGCAAGCGGGAGATGGGTACGAGGTCGCCTGGAGCGAGATAGGCGCGAGCGGAACCCAGTTTGTGATCTGGAACGTCAACAGCAACGGCGATTATACCAGCGAAGCCACGGGCGTGGTGTCGGCCGGCAGTCCTACGATTGAGGCGGTTGAGGGCGCCTTCGGCGAGACCCTCACGGGCGCCGGGCCGGCGGCGACGCCGAGCACCAGCGGCTTTGGAGCCAACGGCCAGCTGGCGGCGGTTGGGAACCTGTTCGAATTGATCCCCACTGGGGCGACGACCGGGCCGCTGCTTGAGCTCAACGGCAGCGCGGTCGTTGCCGCACCCAACTCGGCTGACCGGCTGGACGCCGGTCGGAGCGCTGCAGACGGGAGACGGGTACGAAGTCGCCTTCAGCAACGCGGGCGGGACCCAGTTTGTGGTCTGGAACGTCAACAGCAGCGGAGACTACACCAGCGAAGTCACGGGCCCGGCGCCAGCCGATAGTGCTACGATTGAGGCGGTTGAGGGCGCCTTCGGCGAGACCTTCACGGGCGCCGGGCCAGCGACGACGCCGACCACGAGCGGCTTTGGGACCAACGGCCAGCTGGCCGGGGTTGGGAACCTGTTCGAATTGATCCCCACTGGCGCGACGACCGGGCCGCTGCTCGAGCTCAACGGCAGCGCCGTCACCCAGTTCCAGTTCGGGTTGCACGGCTGGAGGCCGGTCGGAGCAATCCAGACCGCGACCGGCTACGAAGTTGCCTTTGGCGAGCCTGCGGGGCTCGTCCCCGGTCAGCCCGGCCAGACCCAGTATGTGGTCTGGAACACTGACAGCAACGGCGACTACACCGGCAACGCCACCGGGATTTTGTCCAGCACGAGCTATCAGCTGGAAGAGCTCGAACTGACCTTCAATGAGGACCTGAACGGAGATGGGACGACCGGGCCGACCACGACCGCGATTCCGATCGGGGGCAACGGCATGCTCGATGCGGTTGCGAACCAGTTCGAGCTGACCGGGGGGACTGCTCCGTTTCTTCAGCTCAACGGCAGCGTGGTCGTTGCCGGCCAATTCGGCAGCTGGACACCGGTCGGGGCGCTGCAGACGGGAAATGGGTACGAAGTCGCCTTTAGCAACGGCGCGAACCAGTATGTGGTCTGGAACACTGACAGCAACGGCGACTACACCAGCAACGCCACGGGGGTTTTGGCGGGCAACAGTCTGGAGCTTGAGGGGGTGGAAGCCGCCTTCGGCGACGGGACTTTCAGCGGCGGCGCCTCTGCGCCGGCATCGGCGACCCCAATTGTGTCCAACACCGCAACAACCTTGGCTGAGCTTGAAGTTGGCGGCGTTTCGCAGAATGGCGACGCGTACGAGCTGAACCCCCACGGGGGGAACGGAGGACCGCTGCTCGAGCTCAATGGCAGCGCGGTCACCAAGGGCCAGTTCGGAGCGGCTGGCTGGACACCGGTCGGGGCGCTTCAGACGGGAAATGGGTACGAAGTCGCCTTTGGCAACGGCGCGAACCAGTATGTGGTCTGGAACACCGACAGCAACGGCGATTACACCAGTAACGCCGCGGGGGTTTTGGCGGGCAACAGCCTGGAGCTTGAGGGAGTGGAAGCCGCCTTCGGGGACGGGACTTTCAGCGGCGGCGCCTCTGCGCCGGCATCGGCGACCCCAATTGTGTCCAACACCGTAACAACCTTGGCCGAGCTTGAGGTTGGCGGCGTTTCGCAGAATGGCGACGCGTACGAACTGAACCCAAACGGGGGGAACGGAGGACCGCTGCTCGAGCTCAATGGCAGCGCGGTCACCAAGGGCCAGTTCGGGGCGGCCGGTTGGACGCCGGTCGGGGTGCTTCAGACGGGAGATGGGTACGAAGTCGCCTTTGGCAACGGCGCGAATCAGTATGTGGTTTGGAACACCGACAGCAACGGCGACTACACCGGCAACGCCACGGGGGTTTTGGCGGGCAACAGTCTGGAGCTTGAGGGGGTGGAAGCCGCTTTTGGCGACGGGACTTTCAGCGGCGGCGCCTCCGCGTCGGCGACGGCGACCCCGATTACGATCAACGGCACAAATAACGGCCAACTGGATGCGGTTGGGGGCCTCTATGAACTGAACCCCTCGGGAGGGGGGCCGCTGCTTGAGCTCGATGGCAGCGCGGTCGTTGCCGGCCAACTCGGGAGCTGGACGCCGATCGGCGCGGTAGAGAACCCGACGACCGGAGGCTACGAAGTCGCCTGGAGCCTGCTGGCCGGGGGTCAGCCTACGGATCAGTATACCGTGTGGAACACCGACAGCAATGGCGACTATACCAGTTCCGCCATTGGAGTGGTGTCAGGTCAAAACTTCACTCTGGAAGACCTCAACCCCGTTTTCGGTGAGAACCTGAACGGGGCCCTCAGTCTGTCGGCAATTTTGAAGACGACAACAGCCCCGAACGGCACGCTTAACCTCAGTGGCCAGACGCAGAACGCGACCGTCGACCTTGGCGCCAACTCAGCCAGCGCGAGTGGCATGAATGGCGCGAACACCACCATCAATGGCACGCCCGACGCGATAACCCTAAATTCCAGCGCTCACGAGATAGTCGAATATGGCCTGGCCCCTTCCAGCGGGGTCGAGACGCTGACCAACTTCGTCTTTGGTCAGGACCAATTGAATATAGCCCTGCGCGGTACCCCGAACACTGCGCTCCAGTTCCACGAGACTATGGTGGGTGGAGCGCCGGCCGTCTCGATATTCAGCAGTGGAGACCCCGCGCATGGCTTGCTGTTGCTGGGCTTGCCCTCGGGCGACAATGCCGCCTTTGTGCAGAGTCGCGTGACGCTCGCCGGCGGGGCGTCGGGACAGTCGCACGTGCTAATCAGCTAATCGCGAAGTTTCCGGGGAGGCTGAAAACCTCAGGGTCGGGAGTTCAAGCCTCTCCGGACGCGCCGTCGGCTGGTGTTCTGTGTCAGACGACTGACCCCGGGTCAGTTTTTGCCGCCGATTGACAGGCTGGCGCAAAAATGAATAAGCAAATCCTGGGCGTTGCTCGCATTGGCAGCCTGGGTCCGGAAGGATGGATCTTCGAACAACGCTCGCTAGATCAAGCGCTGATTTAACCTTCCTTGCTAATAACGCCAAGGTGTATTTAACGTGATAACGCCTGAGAACGCTTTCAGGGTTCCTGCGTATCTGCGAATGAACGCGCGACGACTTGAACATCTTGCGGGATTGGCGCTCCCCATCGCTGGTCGAGACGTAATGGAAGTTGGCGCCGGCGTTGGCGACCTGACTTCGTTCTTTCTGGACCGTGGCTGCCAAGTCACCGCGATCGAGCCGCGGGCGGATAACCGGGCATACTTCGCCGCTCAATACGGCGAGCCCGGAACATCGCCAACGGAACGTCTGCGGATCCTTCCCGGGGACGCCTGGCGCCTGTCCGTGCATGGAGAAGTGCCGCCTCATTCGGTGTTGTTCTGCTATGGCGTGCTCTACCATCTCGACCGGCCGCTCGACGCCTTGCGAGAGATGGCGGCGAGTTGCACCGACCTCATGGTCCTGGAAACCCGCGTCTCATACGCCGCGGACGAAAGGCTGGAGCTGGAAGAGGAAGACGGAGCGCACCCTACCAACGCTGTCTCCGGAACAGCTTGCCTGCCCTCGCGACGCTGGGTGTATGCTAGGCTCGCCGAGCTGTTTGCGTATGTTTACATGCCGCTGACCCAGCCGGCGCACCCGCAGTTTCACCTGGACTGGCGTAGCCGCGAACCTCCGCCCGGCCGCCACCGCGCGATCTTCGTGGCGTCCCGCCGAGAGCTGGTGAACTCGGTCTTGCATCGCGGGGTTCCAGACCTGCAGTTCGCGGAACTGCCGCAGCTGGGCGCTCTGGCCGATCCGGCGGACATGACCGTCGTGGCCGCGCGTACAATTTTCGGTCCTTTCGGGTGCTTTGCCGACGATCTCATCAACGGGCAACTCTTGGGCTTCGGCGCGCACACTCGCAACGAGCTGGCCCTCTTGCTTGCCTTCGTCGAGGCCGGCGACGTGGTTTACGACATTGGCGCGCATATCGGCACCTTCGCCGTACCGCTGGCGGCGGCAGTCGGCGCATCGGGGCGGCTTGTCGCCGTCGAGGCCGACGTTGATAATTACGGTCTGTTGTTGCGCAACTTGGCGTCCCGTGGGCTGCTTTCCCCGAGCGGCTCAACGATTGCCATGAACGCCGTCATTGCTGCCGCCGGAAAGTATGGAGCGCAGATGGTGGCAGGGAACACGGGCGCGACGTGGTTCGAGTCAGATCCTGGGATCAATGAGGGCTCGCCGACCCTCGGCCTCGACCAGCTTCATGCCTCTCAGGGGGGCGGTCGGGTGGACGTAATCAAAATTGACATCGAGGGCATGGAGCTCGCCGCTCTACGCACCGCCCAGGAGCTGCTGGCGCAGCGCCCGTTGCTCTACCTTGAGGTCTCCGCCGATCATCTGGCTCGTCATGGCGCCACGCTTGCAGAAGTGGAAGCGCTGCTGCGCAGCCACCGTTATCGGTTTTTTCGCAATGTCGGCGAACGAAACTCCGGCCATGACAGCTTCATCTTGCGCGCGCTGGATTCACTGGAAGAAGGCGGAGCGTTCTTCGATCTGCTCGCCATCCCGGATGACCACCAGCGGTTCGCCCGCGCCGCCGATCTGGCCTATGCGGCCGCGGCGCCAGCGACGCCGTGAATTGTCTTCTTATCCTCGACGGTGCGCCGTTCAGCCAACCGGAATGGTGAAGCAACGGATGTCACTAACGTCGCTGTCCGGAGAGGGACGCAAAGGAGGCTCCGCTGAGCCGCCGGTTCAATTGCGACAAGCTCCGAATGACGTGCCCTGGCGTCGCCGCCCGCCCGGTGCGTCGTCGACCCGCGGCGTCTGAATCCGGATCCGCTGGAGAGTGATTTCCGATCTCCATGGGCGCCGAACGGAATGGCGCCCAGGTGAGAAAATTTGTGCGGGCGCATCGCCCCGCTATCCACCGAATTGACATTGACAAGTCGATAATGGGGTCCGAGATTGACCGGTTAATGCGCGAAGATTGGGGGCGCTTCGCGATAAAGCTGGGAGGGTTTAGCATGACCACGCTCTATTGGCTCGACACCACGGACGCCAACGATCCGTTCGGGGCAGCATCGTCCTGGACCGCTGTTCAGGGGAGTTCCACTCCGGCGAGCGCGCCGCCCGGCCCTTCGGACGACGCCGAGATCGACAACACAGCCACCGTATCGGGCAGCGGCTCCGCCGACTTCCTCAATATCAACGCCGGCATGACGGTCTCCGGTTCGCTGAACACGGATGTCACCAACACAACCGCCATCGGCGCCAGCGCGGCGGGCGGCGTCTCAATCGGAGCAGAGTCATCTTGGACCTTGTCGCATGCCCTCAGCGTCGGCGGCGCCGATAGCGGCCAGTTGACGATCAGCGGCGGCGGAACCCTGACCACCGAGGCCGGCTCTTCCAGTTCGAACACCAACTTCGACAATATCGGTTTCGGCGCAGGCCAGGGATCGGTCACCGTTACCGGCGCCGGGTCCCTTTGGACCAGCAACGCTGGCGACGGGCTCGGCGTGGGCCTCAACGGAGAACTTTCGATCGCCGACGGGGGCGAAGTTCAACAGACGGATCCATCCGGCGGCTTCTATCTGGCTCAAGGCTCGATGTCCGTCGACAGCACGAGCATCGCGGAGGCCGGAACCGTCGGCGGGGCCCAGGCAGGCTATTTGACAATCGACCCTAACAATTTCTTCGGCGGCATTGGAACGTTCAACGGGAACATCATCAACAATGGCTCGATCAATGCCCTGGATGGCGGGGCCTTCGACGGCAATGGCGCGCTGACGATCAATGGCTCGGTCGCTGGCGCGGGCAGCCTCACGGTTGGCGCGCAGGAGACCCTGGCCCTCAACGGCGCCGTCACCCTGACGGGAACAGGGTCGGTCAATTTTTACGGTTGGTACGGCACGATCGCGATCGGCGACGCCCCGGGATTTCAATCCACCGTCCCGATCTACAATTTCATGCCGGGCGACACGATCGACCTGACCGACGTGCCCTATGATGCCTCCGATTCGAATTACAGCTTCACCTACGGGTCAAACGGCGGGCCGAACGACCTGAAGATCACCGAGGGCGCGCAAACCTATAACTTCAATGTCGGGACCTATTATAGCCTCTCCGGCCTGCTAACGCTGAAGCCGGACGCCGGCGGAACGGGCACGGACATCGTTTATACGTTCGCCTCGCCACCGCCGTTTAACCAATGGGGATCGCCCCTCTCTAACTTCTTCACCACCTCGTCCGGCCCGGTCAACGGGTCCGACTGGGGTCTTTCCAATGGCCAGGACGGCGGCCAGCCGATCTGGATCGACACCGAAACGCCGGCGAGCACCTATGTCGCGGGCCACCCGGCGAACTACAGCATTGTCCTCACCACCCAGGACTGGATCGGAACCGAGCAGCCGTTGCTTGCAGTGGCGACGACCAACTTGGTCGATCCGTTCAGCACGGGTCCGTCAGACGTCGGCAACCTCGCCGGCTCGATGTTTGTTTCGAACAACGGCGCCACCGGTACGATCGACCTGATCTACTGGCAGGCGTCAGCCACCGCGGGCGACTACGCCGTCGAATTCCAGCCGATCACCACAACCTACGTCGGCGCCCCGAGCACGGGGCCCAGCACGGTGGAGACCGGCTCTCCCACTCAGCTGGTCGCGGCAGTGTCTCAGCCGCTTTCCTGGACTACCGCCGACAACTATACGGGGAACTCCGCTGCAACCGAGGGGTTGCTCGGCTATTCCACTTTGGCTACCGCGACGACTGAGAACGTCTATCTGCAGGGCTTTTCCACTGCCGGCGTGGCATCGACGGCGGCGCCATTTCTCGCGGCGACGCTCGCGGACGGAACATGGTGGGGTGTCGGGTACAACAGCAGTCTCGGCCTGTTCAACTTTAGCTATTATTCCAGTACTGGCGCTTCCGGAGCCGGGCTATACTACCAGAACTTCAATCCCGCCACCGGTCAATTTGTTAGTAGCCCGAGCGCCTTCCTTTTGACGCCAGGGTTCACAAGCGTTTCGAGCGAGAGCAGCAACCTGTTATCCGACGGGACCAAACTGCGGTTCGTCGAAGGATTCCAAAACTCCCAGCAAGTCATCCAGGAGTTTCTCGGCAGTTCGACGACGCCGGTCAACACCTTTGACCTCAGCAGCGCAACGACCGATCAGTATGCGATCGCTTCCGTCACCGATCCGAACGACGGCAATACTGATTACACGGTCCTTGCCTACAGCGACGACAATCAGGTTCATCTGGAGCTGCTCAACAATTACGGGAAGCAGATCGGCTCCGATCTCATCGCCCCAGGCATCACCTCCTTTGATCGGCTCCACTCGATTTATAGCTCGAACAACAACGATTATCGCGTTGAACTGGATTACACGGTCTCTGATCCCAATGGCGGCACGGAGCTCGAGGGCCTCATCTACGACACCTCGCCGACGGGCGATTATGTCACGCTGAACAACGGCGGCGAATATGTCGGCACGCCGTTCGACGATACCTTCATCGATGGGCCGGGAAGCTATACGATCAACGGCGGCGGAGGTCAGGATAATTTCCAGATCAACCAAGACTCGGACGAGGTCGCGCTTTCATTCGGCTCTCAGCATCAGCTCGTCGCGTCGACTTATGACAGCACCAATCTGATCGCAGCGAACCTGACGGGGACGACCACCCTCATCGGCTTTACCAATATCAATATCAATAACAATTACCAATCGATCGTCGAGTTGACTTCCGCCGGCGGCTACACGCAATTGAACGTCCAGAACTTTGGGGGGACGATCGGCGGATTCGCACCGGGCGATTCCGTTGCTTTCAACGGCGTGGCCTATGCGCCGGGCGACCACGCGGTGTTCGCAAGCAACGGTTCGGGAGGCGGCATCGTCGCGGTCGACAATTCCAGCGGGACTGAGATTGCGTCGTTCAATGTCGAAGGAGGCTATCAGTCCTCGCAATTCAGCGTTAGCGGGGAAGGGGGCGGGCTGGTCGTGGGTTTTCAGGAGCCGCCAAACATTCTGTGGCGCAACCCGTCCACTGGAGGTGTAGAGCTTTGGAGCTCGAATGGCTTAGGGGGCTTCACCTACGAAGCCTTGGCCGCCGTCAATCCCAGCTGGCAGATGGCCGGGACCGGCGACTTCAGCGGGACCGGGGGACTCGACATCCTTTGGCGCAACCCGTCCACTGGAGGCGTCGAGCTTTGGAGCTCGAATGGCTCGGGGGGCTTCACCTACGCAGCCTTGGCCAATGTCAATCCTAGCTGGCAGATTGCAGGGACCGGCGATTTCAACGGGGCTGGCGCAAACGGCATCCTGTGGCGCAACGCCTCCACCGGAGGCGTCGAGCTTTGGAACTCGAATGGCGCAGGGGGCTTCACCTACGAAAGCCTCAGCCCTGTCAGCACGAATTGGCAGGTCGCGGGAACCGGAGATTTCGCTGGGAATGGCGAAGACGGCATCCTCTGGCGCAATCCAACGACCGGAGGTGTCGAGCTCTGGAATCCGAATGGCTCGGGGGGCTTCACCTACGAAGCCTTGGCCGCCGTCAATCCCAGCTGGCAGATCGCCGGAACCGGAGATTTCACTGGGAATGGCGAAGACGGTATTTTATGGCACAACTCGTCCACCGGAGGTGTGGAGCTCTGGAACCCGAACGGCTCGGGGGGCTTCACCTACGATAGCTTGGCCCCGGTCAACACCAGCTGGCAGGTCGTCGGGACTGGCGATTACGGCGGAAACGGCCAATCGGGGATTCTCTGGCGGAACTCGTCGACCGGCGATGTCGATCTCTGGAATTCCAATAGCTCGGGCGGCTTCACCTATCACGATCTGGGCCCGGTGAACACCAACTGGACTGTGCAAAAAACCTTCGCTTGAGATGGAGGCAAAGCAGGCCCGGAGCCGCCCCTTCAATTGGCGACGTGACCGAGGCGTCGCCGCTCGGAACGACGGGTCTGGCGCGCAGGCCACGCTTTCACCCAAAGACCGCTTTTTCGTGCTTACCCCCGTTTCGCGGGGCCGATCTCAGCGTTCCGTTGCAGAGCCAAAAGCGATCGTCTTGGAAGGGCGCGCGCCGCGCGAGCCCGACATAAGCTTGCCACGCAACACGGGCGGGCGTCGGCCGAGGCGCGGAAGGTCGGTTCCGAGAACGGGAGCAGGCCGCACCGCGCGAATTTCTCTGACCCTGGGTGCGCATATATGTTATTTGCGTCACGGTCGAAATTCAACGCAATAGACTGGACAATATGCGATTCGCCTTTTCGTTCGTTGTCGACCGGGCGCCAATCTTCGCCTACGAAGCATGGCACCTCGCTCATTCTTTGGCGCTTCACTGCCGTGTTCCGATGTCTGACATTCATGTTCATTTTACATTGGAGACGACAGCCGACACGATTGAGGTATTCCGCCAACTCGGCTGCGGCGTCCACCATCTTAAGCGCTTTGGCGATGGGCGCTATTGCAACAAGATCGCCCAATGGGAGAATATGCGGGATGTCTCAGCTGATCATTTCGTTTTTCTTGATACAGACACCATTTGCATTGCTAATTTACTAGAACAGCTTCCGACTGACGTGGTCAGCGGGAAAGTGGTTGACCTCGACAACCCTCCGCTTGGAATTTTAGACGAAGTTTTTCTTCGAGCAGGTTTTGCCACCCGGCCTCCCACCACATCCGTCGACACTAGCGACGCGATCACATATCTCGGCAATTGTAATGGCGGGATGTATTCATTGCCAGCAAAACACGCTGAGCCTCTGTTTGAAGCATGGAAACGGCACGCGCTCCGCCTTCTACATGATATAGAACTACTGAAAAAAGCTGATAAGCAAAGTCACGTTGATCAAGTTGCTTTTTGCCTCGCTCTGCACGAAACAAATATCCCTTTTACTCTTGCGTCATCTAACACAAATTACTATTTACACTTCGAAGGAGCACATAGATATTGCGATGACAAGTTTCCCATTGCATTGTTACATTATCACAATAGCACGATCGATGTAGTGGGAAAGTTGCGGACTCCATTTCCTCTCAAACCCTATGAAGCTTCGGCGATAAAGGCGGCCAACGCGCAAATTGACGTGCATTTCAACAACAGCCTATTTTGGGACTTTCGTTACGCCCACTTCCTTGAGCGCGGCTCGGGTATCGGTTCGCGCGGCGAAAACCTTGAGTACAAACGCTCTCTCCTGCGTGCGCAAGGAGTTGAAAGGGCGCAATCTGTGCTCGACGTCGGCTGTGGCGATCTCGAGGTGATGCGGGCGCTTCACGTCGATGGTTACGTCGGGATCGACAGCTCGACTGAGAGCATTGCGATCGCCTCGCGCGCCCGCCCTGACTGGACCTTCCTGGAAGCCCCCGCCCCTGATGCGCCACGAAGCGAATTCGTTCTGTGCTTGGAAGTCGCCATCCATCAGGAGACCCGTGAAGCCTATCTCGATCTGATCCAATATCTGGCTGAGAAGACGAGGAAAACATTGATCGTCTCTGGGTATGATGAGGCGCTAGACCACATCGCCGGGAATCACATGCTTTTCTTCCACGAGCCGTTGTTCGAGACGCTCGCCAACACACGTCGTTTTTCGTCGGTCAAACGCATTGGCGCGCATTCCGATGTGATCGTGTACCGGTGTGACGTCGACTGAACCGCGACCGCTGCTCAGGACAAGTTTCGCCGAGCCGCCTCTCTATACGGAACTGGCCGCTCGCCATCGCCCCGCAGGCTTCGATCCAACTTATATTTTCACATGATCATCTAGTTCAGCCGGAACTCCGCGCCGACCGCCCTGATTTCCGCCGGCCTGATCAGGCGCGCGTGCGCGACCGTCACCGAGTGCAGCAGGCCCTCGAGCTCGCGCGACCAGAAGTCCAGGAATTTTCTGAGTTCAGGGAAATGGGGATGGAGGTCGTGTTGCTGCCAGATGTAATTTTGCAGGATTGCCGGATGGTCGGGCAAGCGGTAGAGGATGTTTGCGGTTGTCAGGCCATACCCTTCGAGTTGGCGGCGGAAGTCGGCGCTTGGCATGCGGTTTCTCCTGATTCCCGGAGCGATGGTGTCATCCCCAACGCTTTCTGGCAATCTTCGTTCCGCAAAAGCCGTGCCAAATCAATTTGTTAGCAGCAACATTGCTGAGTGCTAGCGGGACGCTTCGCCCGACCCGCGCGCCGTTAGGGCGATTGCCTCAGGCCGCCTTCTCCTTCTCGCCGTAGGTTCCGTAGAATGTCTCGCAACGCTCGGCCATCGCGGTCAACGTGTCGCCGGGCTCGAATTGGGGCCCATGCTTCGTTGCCAGCGCCTTGGCCCGGGCGACGAAGGCCTTGAGCCCCAGCCCGTCGATGAACGAGATCGCGCCGCCCGAATAGGGGGCGTAGCCGAAGCCGAGGATCGAACCGACGTCGGCTTCGCGCGGATCGGTGACGATGCCTTCAGCGAGGCAGCGCGCCGCCTCGATCGCCACCGTGAACAGGTAGCGGTCCTTGAGGTCCTTGACGCTGACCGTGTCGGGGTCGAGCCGCTTGCCGGCGATCGACGCCAGCCCCGGCCACAGGCTCTTCGGTCCGTTCGCCGGGTAGTCGTAGAAGCCCTTGCCGTTCTTTCGGCCCAGCCGGCCATGCCCGACGACCATGGCTTCGATGAGTTTCTCCTGCGCGGGATCGACGGCGTTCGCGCCGAGATCCTTCTTGGCCGCCTGAAGGATCTTCCACGACAGATCGACGCCGACTTCATCGTTGAGCGCGAGCGGCCCGACCGGCATTCCCGCCATTTTGGCGGCGTTCTCGATCATCGGCGGCGGCACGCCCTCGATCACCATCGCGTGGGCTTCGACCATATAGGCGCCGACGCAGCGGTTGACATAGAAGCCGCGGCAGTCGTTGACGACGATCGGCGTCTTCCTGATCGCGCGCACATAGTCCATCGCCGTCGCCAGCGCCTTCGTCCCCGTCTTTTCCCCCATGATGATCTCGGTCAGCATCATCTTCTCGACCGGCGAGAAGAAATGCACGCCGATGAAATGCTCGGCGCTCAGCGATGTCGCGGCGAGCGAGGAGATCGGCAGGGTCGACGTGTTGCTGGCGAAGACGACGTCCGGCCCGACGACGGCCTGCGCCTTCCTGGTCGCCTCGGCCTTGACCGCGCGATCCTCGAACACCGCCTCGATGATGAGGTCAGAGCCCTTGAGCGCCGCGTAGTCGGCGGTCGCGTCGATGCGGGCGAGCAGCGCGTCCTTGTCGGCGGTCTTGGCCCGCCCCTTGGCGATCTGGGAGCTGATGATCTTCTCCGAATAGGCTTTGCCCTTGTCGGCCGCCTCCTGATCGCGGTCGATGAGGACGACCTCGAGCCCGGCGCTGGCCGAGACATAGGCGATTCCCGCGCCCATGAGCCCGGCGCCGAGCACGCCGATCTTGCGCAAGTTGGTCGGCGGGATGTTGGCCGGACGGCGCGCGCCCTTGTTGAGCTCGCCCATCGACAGGAACAGCGAGCGGATCATCGCCGCGGCCTCCTTGCTGAGGAGGATGTTGGCGAAATGCCTGCTCTCGACCATGAGCGCCAGATCCATCGGCAATTGAAGGCCTTCGAACACCGAGGTCAGGACCGCTTTCGCCGCCGGATAATTGTCATAAGTCTCGCGGCGATAGATGGCGTTGGCCGGCGGCCAGATCATCATGCCCGCGGGCGAGAAGACCTTGCCCGACGGCGGCTTGAACTTCGGGTCGTCCCACGGCGCCTTGGCGTTCGGGTTGGCCTTGACCCACGCCTTGGCGAGCGCAACGATCCGATCGGCCGGGGCCACATCGTGGACGAGGCCCATCTTCTTCGCCGCCGCGGGGCGGATGTGGTCGCCCTTGAGCAGCATCTGGAGCGCCTCCGGCGTCGACATCAGCCGCGCGACGCGCTGGGTTCCCCCGCCGCCGGGAAAAAGCCCGACCTTGATCTCCGGCAGTCCGAGGCGCGCCTTGTCGGCGTCCGCGACAATCCGGTAGTGGCAGGCGAGAGCGAGTTCGAAGGCGCCGCCCATGCAGACCCCATTGATCGCCGCCGCGATCGGCTTGCCGCAGGTTTCCAGCCGCCGGTAGATCAGCGAGGCTTGTTTCGTCCGGTCGACGAAGAAGCGCATCGCCGCCTCTTTGCCCTGCGCCTTGATGAGGCGCGCATATTCGTCGCCCGACGATTTCAGCATGGTGAGGTCGGCGCCGCCGGAGAACCCGTCCTTGCCCGACGTGAAGACAGCGCCTTTGATCGCGGCGTCATTGGCGATGGAATCGACGATCGCCGCCATCTCGGCGACCACTTCCGCGGTAATCACGTTCATCGACCGGCCCGGCATGTCCCAGGTCACGAGGGCGATGCCCTCGGCGTCGGTTTCAACACGGAAATTGACGAGGTTCATGGTCAGGGATCTCCGCTGATGACGGTCAGACGCGTTCGATGATCGTGGCGGTGCCCATGCCGCCGCCTATGCACAGCGTAATGAGCGCGGTGCTCTTGCCGGTGCGCTCGAGTTCGTCGAGCGCGGCGCCGAGGATCATTGCGCCGGTCGCGCCGAGCGGATGGCCCATGGCGATCGCGCCGCCGTTGACGTTGACCTTGTTCGCATCGACATCGAACGCCTGAAGGAAGCGCAGCACAACCGCGGCGAAGGCCTCGTTGACCTCGAAAAGGTCGATGTCGCTCATCTTCATGCCGGAGCGGGCCAGCACCTTCTTCGTCACATCGATCGGGCCGGTCAGCATGATCGCCGGCTCCGATCCTATGTTGGCGAATGCGCGCACCCGCCCCCGAGGCTTGAGGCCGGCCTTGGCCCCGGCCTCGCGCGAGCCCAGAAGCACCGCGGCGGCGCCGTCGACGATGCCGGACGAATTGCCGGCGTGATGGACATGGACGATGCGTTCGACCTCCGGGTGGGCCTGAATGGCGACCGCGTCGAAGCCGCCTTGCTCGCCCGGAACGACGAACGAAGGCTTGAGCGAAGCCAGCGACTGCATGTCCGTATTGGGCCGCATGTGCTCGTCGTGGTCGAGCAGCGGCAGGCCGTTGACGTCGAGAACCGGCGCGATCGAGTTCTTGAACCGGCCGTCCTTCCACGCCGCGGCCGCCCGCTTCTGCGATTCGACCGCGTAAGCGTCGACGTCGTCGCGCGAGAAGCCGTACTTGGTGGCGATCAGGTCCGCCGATACGCCCTGCGGCATGAAATAGGCGGGAATTGCCAGCGAGGGATCGACCGGCCAAGCGCCGCCGGACGCGCCGATGCCGACCCGGCTCATCGATTCGACGCCGCCGCCGATCGTCATGTCGTGCTGGCCGCTCATGACCTGGGAGGCGGCGAAATTGACCGAATCGAGGCCCGACGCGCAGAAGCGGTTGATCTGCACCCCCGGCACCGTCTCGCCGTAGCCCGCGGCGAGCGCGCCCATCCGGGCAATGTCGCCGCCCGCTTCGCCGACCGGATCGACGCAGCCCATGACCACGTCGTCGACCTCAACCGGATCGAGATGGTTGCGGTCCTTGATCGCCTTCAGCGCCGTCGCCGCCAGGTGGAGCGTCGAGGCGGTATGCAGCGAGCCGTCCGGCTTGCCGCGCCCGCGCGGCGTTCGCACATGATCGTAGATGAAGGCGTCAACCATTGGGGTTCTCCTGCCGCGCGCTTGGCGCCCGGCGTTCAGGTTTCGCTATCGGGGTGCTGGCGATTGTGGACGGCGGCGATCTTCTTTCGTGCGAGCCATTGCTCGGTGCGAGTCTCCGGAGCGCTTAGCGAGCGCGCAAGCCAGCGCACCTTCGATTCGACTCCGAGCTGCCCCGTCGGCTCCGCCGCGTTCGGATCGTCGAGACTTCCAAGCGTCACGCTCACGCGGTCGCCCCCGACGCCTCTGTAGGTAAGAGGCGTCCCGCATTTTGCGCAGAAACCGCGTTCGGCGATGTCCGAACTCAGAAAGGTCGAGATTGCGCCGTGGGTGACGACGAATTCCGCCATCCGCACCCCCCCGAACGCCATGAACGGCGAGCCGCCCGCCTTCTGGCACATCCGGCAGTGGCAAATGTTCACCCCCGTCGGCTCAGCCATGAGCCGATAGCGAACCGCGCCGCACTGGCAGCCTCCCGCCAAGCCGGCCGCTCCTTCGATCGCCATCGCCCGAGACCTCCCTGAACGAAACGCCAGCGTCGTCAGAACGCTTCCGCGGGCAGCGCCATCAAGGTCGAGGCGCCGGCGCTGAGCCGCGCCAGATGCGACGCCGTTTCCGGCAGCATACGCTCGTTGAAGAACTTGGCGAGGATCAATTTGGCGTCAAGGGCGGGATTGCTCTCGCCCTTGGCCTGTCGAGCCAAGACCGCCTTGACGATGCGCGCCCACATGTAGCCGAGCGCGGTCAAACCGAAGAGATGCATATAGTCGGTCGACGCAGCGCCTGCGTTGTTCGGATCGGCGAGGCCGTTGCGCGACAGCCACAGGCTCGCCTGTTGTAGATGACCCAGCGACGCCTGCAAGCCGCCGAGATAGGGAGCGAGCGCGGGGTCGCTCTTTTCCGCCGCGAGAAACTGGGACACCTCGCCCAGGAACGCCATCAATGCGCGCCCGCCGTCCTTCGGCAGCTTGCGGGCCACGAGGTCGAGCGCCTGCACGCCGTTCGCGCCCTCGTAGATCATGGCGATGCGCGCGTCGCGCACGAACTGCTCCATGCCCCATTCGGCGATATAGCCGTGGCCGCCGAGCACCTGTTGCGCCTTGACCGCGTTGGCGAAGCCGCAATCGGTGAACACGCCCTTGAGAACGGGGGTCATCAGGCCGAGCCGGTCGTCAGCCACTTGCCTCGCCTTCTCGTCCGGAGCATGGCGGGCCTCGTCCTGGGTGAGCGCGATCCAGACCAGAAGCGCTCGCGCTCCTTCATTGAAGGCGCGAATTTCCATCAGCATGCGGCGGACGTCGGGATGGACCAGGAGGAGGTCGGCCGGTTTGTCCGGTTCGGCGGGGCCCTTGAGCGAGCGGCCCTGCCGGCGCTCCTTGGCGTAGGCAGCGGCGTTCTGATAGGCGACCTCGGAAACGCCGAGGCCCTGGACGGCGACGCCGAGCCGCGCGCCGTTCATCATCACGAACATCGCCGGCAGGCCGCGATGCTGCTCGCCGACCAGCCAGCCTTTCGCGCCGTCGAAATTGAGCACCGCCGTCGTGTTGGCGTGAATGCCCATCTTGTGCTCGATCGAGCCGCACATGACGCCATTGCGCTCGCCGACGCCCCCGTCATCGCGGGCCAAAAATTTCGGCACAAGGAAGAGCGAGATTCCCTTGACCCCGGCCGGCGCGCCCTCAATTCGCGCCAGCACCAGATGAACGATGTTGTCGGCGAGGTCATGCTCGCCGGCGGAGATGAAGATCTTCTGGCCGGTGATGGAATGGGAGCCGTCGGCCTGGGGGACCGCCCGCGTCTTGATGAGCCCGAGATCGGTGCCGCAATGCGGCTCGGTCAGGCACATCGTGCCTGTCCACTCGCCGGTGGTCATCTTCGGCAGATAGCGCGACTTGAGATCGTCGTCGCCATGGACCGTCAGCGCCGCGACCGCGCCATTGGTGAGGCCCGGGTACATGGAGAACGCGATATTGGCGCCATAGGCGTATTCGCTGAACAGCACCGCCAGGAACGGCGGCAGGCCCTGGCCGCCGAAGGCCGGATCGCCGGCGAGCCCCACCCACCCGCCGTCGACCAGCGCCTTATAGGCCTGCTTGAAGCCCTTGGGGGTGGTCACGCTGCCGTCGTCGTGCCGCTTGCAGCCTTCGATGTCGCCGACACGGTTTAGCGGCTGCACGACCTCCTCGACGAACTTCGCGCCTTCGCTGAGGACCGCCTCGACGATGTCGATGGGCGCCTCCGAAAAGCCGGGCGCGTTGGCGTAGTTCGCGTAATTGAAAACGTCTTTCAGCAGGAAAACGGAGTCGCCCACCGGCGCCTTGTATGTCGGCATCGATCTCTCCGAGGGAAACGCGAGAAGCCGCCATAGCGGCGGCCCGCGGCGTCGAGGCGCCGCAAGAAGGTTCACATATGAACTAACTAGGCGGCAGTTGCAAGCGGAATCTTAACGCGACCCCGAAGGCGATCGCTTCGCGCGGGAGCCGATGATCGGGCGGCGCCCGTGAACTTTGTTATTCCTAAATCGAAGAAGCGCGCATTGCGCCCGGAACAACAATATTGTTTAGTAGTGATGAAGAGGAAGCGCGTGGCGTGGCGTCGCGCCAGCTTGGAGCACATCGAATGGCGACTGACAGATGGATCGACCCAAACGACAACAGCGACCCTTGGACCACGGCCTCGGATTGGAGCACGAACCGCGCGCCGAGATCGACCTCCGATGTCATCGTCGCCGAAGGCGCTCCGGTCGTCGAAGCGCCGTTCACGGTTGCGTCGATCACCAATTCGTCGGCGATCGTCTTCGTCGACGCGGGGCTCAGCACGGTTACCGGCACGGTCGATGTCACGAGGACCGGCCTGCTCACTTTGGATCCTCCGGGGCCTGAGCCGGACGGAGGCTCGAGCCTCACCATCGACGGCGCGCTGACCAACGCGGGCACGGTTTCGGTAGGCACTGGTCCGAACGCTCCGGGTTTCACCCTCGACGCTCCCGACACGCTGACCGCCGCGAGCATCAATAACACAGGCGGCACGTTGGCGCTTTGGGGCGGCCCGTCCGTGCTGGCGGAGGTTGACGTCAACGGGCCCGCCTCGCTCGGAACGAAAGCGGGATATCTCGACGGCACGGTTTCGCTCAGCGGCGATGCGGAGCTTGAATTCGGCAGCGGCTCGATCACGACGATCGCCGCCCAATCGCAATTGTCGCTGACTGGAGACGAAGCGGTCGTCGACGACGCCGGCGGCAGCGCAAATTCCGCCCTTTCGGGGCTGAAAACCATTGACGGCGGCCTCGAACTGTTCAGCTCGGCCCCGGTCAGCACCGGGGCGCTCACGGTAGCATCGGGTGGCTACGTCTCGCTCGACCCCTATTCAAACGACGGCGGGAGCGAGCTCAACGTGGATGGCGCGCTGACCAATCGCGGGACGATCTCGCTCGGACCGACCGTGGGTTCGCTGACGGCATCGACCAGCCTCAGCGCCGCCAGCATCAACAACCTCGACGGAACGCTCGACATCTACGGCGCCAGCTACCCGGCGGCGCTGACGATCAGCGGCAAAGCCTCGTTCAGCGCCACCGCGGGCGTGCTCGAAGGCGGCGTCAGCCTCTCGGGAGACGCGCTCGTCACTTTCGGCTCGGGCGAGATCACGACGATCGACGGCGATTTGTCGATGTTCGGCCCGTCCGCCGGCGTCGATGACGCGGGCGGGGCCCAGAACAGCGCCTTGAAGGGGATTACCAGCATCGGGACCTCGGGCGAGCTCGATCTCGAGAACGGCGCCTCGCTGAAGACGACCGGGGCGCTGACGAACAACGGGTTGCTATCGCTGGACGATGACTATGGGGACGGCGGCTCGACGCTCTCGATCGGCAGGAAGATCACCAACGAGGGGCGGATTTATATCGGCGCGCTCAATGGCGATCTCACCGCGAATTCGTCCGTCACCACCACCGCGGTCGACAATGCCGGCGGCCAGCTCGTCCTGCAGGGCACGAGCCCCTATCAAGCGTTGCTCCATGTCACAAGCGCCGCAGACCTTGGCGCGGCCGCCGGCCAACTCGACGGCATCGTGACGCTCCAGGGCGACAGCGCGATCGAGTTCGCGAGCGGCGCGCTGACCACCATCGAGTTCGGGCGGCGAGTTCAATCTCTACGGCGATCAAGCGTTCGTCGAGGACGCGGCGTCGCTCGGAACGGACAGCGCGCTCAAGATAACCACGGATGACGGCGATTGGAGTCTTCACGAAGGGGCCGCGGCGGCGACGACAAACCTAACGGTTGGGTCAAGTGGCTTATTGAGCATTTCGTCCAACGGCACGGGAGGCAATTCGACGCTCGCGCTGTCTGGGGCGCTGGTCAACGACGGCGACGTTGACCTCACCGGAAACGGCACTGCGGACGCGACGCTGTCAGTCGCCGGGTCGACGACAAACAACGGCACGTTCCAAGTGACCGACGACGCCGAGACCCTGGCGGGGGCGGCGTCGGGGACGGGGACTTTCAACCTTAACTCCAGTTCGACGCTGCAGCTCGATTCGAGCGTGTCGAGTGGACAAACGGTCGCGTTCTCCGGGGCGGACACGCTCGGCCTCTCGTTCGCCAACGAGTTCGGCGGCACACTCACCGGGTTCGGCACGGGCGACGCGATCGACGCGCAGAATTTCAAACACGGCAGCACCTCGATTGTTTTCAACCCGAACGCGCAGGAGACCGGCGGAACGCTGACCCTCACCTACGGTTCGCTCACCGCCAACATTCTCATGAGCGGAAGCTACACGACCGGCGACTTCCAGCCCAATCCGGACAGTGGCACGGGCACGCTGATCAAGTTCGTCTGATGAGGAGCGCGCCATATCCCTTCTCCCCGCAAGCGGTCGCAAGCGGAGAGAAGGTTACGATGAGGGCCAAGGCGAGGGTTTCGTCGCCAGGCTCCATTACGCGGGGCGGCGCGGCACGATCGCCATCGGCGTGAACGTGTAGACCGGCTCGCCGCGCTGATTGAACGCCGTCCATTTGACCCGGGCGATCCCTTGCGGCTTCGAGCGCGACGGCGTGAGCTCGATGACCTCGCCTTCGAGGTGGATAACATCGTCCGGGCGCACCGGCGCGAGCCATCTGAGTTCGTCGACCCCGAGCCCGAGCAGGGGGTGCGGCCCGAACGGCCGCGTTTCGACCGCGAGCCGCATCGCCATCGCCGCCGTGTGCCAGCCCGAGGCGGCGAGGCCCCCGAACACCGAAGTCTTCGCGGCCTCCTCGTCGAGATGGTAGGGCTGGGGATCGAATTCCGAGGCGAACCGCTTGATGTCTTCGCGCCGGACCCGCTTTTCCCCGCTCTTGAAGCGCATGCCGAGAACGAGATCATCGAACCACTCAATCATGGCGCCGCTCCCCGATCGGACGGCCCCGGAATTCGCAATCCGATCGCGACGCGTGCGTACATGGCGGTGAAGAGCGGCGCAATCCGATTGCGACGGGTTCGTCCGGCCTTTCGGCGAGCGGCTGGCCACACAACGTCGCGTCTGCCATGGCGGTCCCGGTGTGCTAGATTGCCCTTTGGTCGAGGGGCGCGCCGTGAGCGAGACCCGGAAATTGGCAGCGATCCTCGTCTCGGATGTGGTCGGCTACAGCCGGCTCGCCGGGGCGGATGAAGATCGCACGCTGGCGCGGCTCCGGGCGCTTCGAAGCGATCTGATTGATCCGACCATCGCAATTCATCACGGGCGTGTTGTCAAGCGAACCGGCGACGGCGGCATTGTCGAGTTCCGCAGCGTGGTCGACGCGGTGCGCTGCGCGATCGAAGTGCAGAACGGCCTGATCGAGCGCAACGCAGGGCTGCCGGCCGAGCGCCGCATCGAATTTCGCGTTGGTATTCACTTGGGAGATGTCGTCGAGGAGAGCGACGGCGATCTCATGGGCGACGGCGTGAATATCGCCGCGCGCCTCGAGGGGATCGCCAAGCCCGGCTCCATCTTTCTTTCAGAGGACGCCTATCGCCAGGTCAAGGCGCGGCTCGACCTGAAAGTGAGCGATCTCGGGGCAACGAACCTCAAGAACATCGCCGAGCCGGTGCGCGTCTATGCGCTGGAGGTCGGGGCGCCCGCTGAGCCAAAGCCCGCGTCCCCGACGTCGCCGGGCGATCAGGCGCAGCCGACGGCGGCCAAGAACCGCTCGAGTTACGCCACGCTCGCCGCCGCGCTCGCCGCCCTTCTCATTTTGGCGGCCGCCGGCGGCTGGTATCTGCTCGCAGGGCGCGGCGCGAAAACAACAGACGCCGCGCATCTCTCGATTGTCGTGCTGCCTTTCGCCAACCTCTCCGGCGACGCCAGCCAGGATTACTTTGCCGACGGCATTACCGAGAATCTCACCACCGACCTTTCCCGCCTCAGCGGCGCCTTCGTCATCGCGCGCAACACCGCCTTCACTTTCAAGGGCAAAAACGCCGACGCGAGAGAGATTGGCAAGGAGCTTGGCGTTCGCTACGTGCTGGAAGGTTCGGTGCAGCGCGATCAGAACCAAGTTCGCGTCAACGCCCAGCTCATCGACGCCACGACCGGCGGGCATCTGTGGGCCGAGCGCTTCGATAGGCCCCTGTCCAACCTCTTTGCCATGCAGGACGAGATCGTCGCCAGTCTGGCCAGCCAATTGGGGATCGAGTTGATCACCCACGAGGCGCGCCGCGCGGAACGGGCGCCCGCGCCCGATTCGATGGACCTCTATCTTCAGGGAATGGCGTGGTACAACAAAGGCCGAAATCCCGACGATCTCGCCCGCGCGCGCGACTTCTTCGAGCGCGCTTTGGCGCTCGATCCTGACAATCTCGACGCGGCGCTCGGCAAGGCGATGGCTGATTTTCAGATCGCCGTAGGCTATTCCGTCGACGACAGGTTCGAACGCCTTCACTCAATTGAGGCGCAGCTGAATCGGGTGCTGTCACAGTCACCGAACAATGCCGGGGCGCATTTCCTGATGGGCAGGATCTTGAACCAAACCAACCGTCAGGCCCAGGCCATTGATGAACTGAATAGAGCGCTGACGTTGAATCCGAACTTGGCTTCCGCCCACGCGCTGATTGGTCTCGCCAAGCTTTACGACGGTCATCCCGAGGAAACCGAGAGCCACGAACTCGAAGCGCTACGTGTCAGTCCGCGCGACACTGATGCTTATTTTTGGGTGGGGTGGATGGCCGAGGCCAAGCTGTATCTTGGCGCTTACGAGGACGCGCTCAATCTGTGTCACCGCTCGATCGAACTGAACCGGAATTACCCCACGCGTTCCACCTATTGTGCCGCTATTCTGGTGGAGCTTGGCCGGCTCGACGAAGCGAAGAGCGAAGTCAAAGCCGGGCTTGCCCTCGATCCTAATTTCACCGTGCGGCGCTATCGGGACGCCGCCCAAAGCGACAATCCGGCTTTCCTGAAGGGGCGCGAACGGATCATTCAGGACATGCGCAAGGCCGGGGTTCCGGAAGGGTGACCGAGATCCGGAAACTTGCGGCGATCCTGGTTGCCGATGTCGTCGGCTATAGCCGCGCAAGGCGGCGGCCCAGACCTTGGATCGACCCCCTGACAGTTTCTCGTGCTTCCAGCTAAGCTACCATCTTCTGAGGCGATAAACGGCGAACCTCACCATGGGCCGAGCGAGCGGAATTGTCAGATTCGGTCGAACGGCTCTTCGATGGGCCTTTTCGATGGCGATCGCGACTGTGGCGGCTGTCGGCTCCGCATGCGCGTCCTCCCCGACCCTGGACCAGGTCAAGTCGCGCGGGGCGTTGATCTGCGGGGTCAATGAGGGATTGCCGGGATTCTCGTTCGTCGACAACCGGGGGATCTGGACGGGGTTCGACGTCGATTTCTGCCGGGCGATCGCCGCCGCCATCTTTGGCGACGCCAACAAGGTGAAGCTCGTGCCGCTTTCGGCGGACGCCCGGTTTCAGGCGCTGCGAGACGGCAAGATCGACGTCCTGTCGCGCAACTCGACCTGGACAATGGGGCGCGAAGCCGATTTCGGCCTGACCTTCGTCGGCGTCACCTATTACGACGGGCAGGGGTTCATGGCCCCGCGCGCGATGCGGATCAATTCAGCGCTCCAGCTCGACGGCGCGAAGGTGTGCGTGCAGGGCGGCACCACCACGATCGACAATCTCGCTGATTTCTTCACCAGCAACGGCATGACCCTCCAGGAGGTCGTCTCCTCGTCGATCGATCAGTTGGTCAAGAATTACGACGCCGGTCTGTGCTCGGTCCTGACCAGCGATCTCTCGCAGCTCTATGCGCTGCGGCTGCGCCTCTCCAATCCGCGCGACCATGTCATTCTCCCCGACGTCATCTCGAAGGAGCCCTTGGGCCCGGTGGTGCGCGACAACGACCTGCAATGGATCAGCGTGGTGAAATGGGTCTATTTCGCCATGGTCAACGCCGAGGAGCTCGGGGTCAGTTCGAAAACCATCAATCAGGCGCTGAAATCGCAGAAGCCCGAAGTGATGCGCCTGGTCGGCACCAGCGGAGACTTCGGCGGCGAGATCGGGCTCAGCAACGATTGGGCGGCGAACGTCGTCCGCTATGTCGGCAACTACGGCGAAGTGTTCGAGCGCAACCTGGGCTCGAAAACCCCGCTCGCCATCCCGCGCGGCCTGAACCAGTTGTGGAACGCCGGCGGCATCCAATACGCCCCGCCGATCCGGTGAGGCGTCGAAGCGGGCGGGCTCGCAGGGCGCTACGAATTTTCGAGCATTTTCTTTCCGATTATCGGAATTGGCGCTAGTGTCTCGCTCACCATGATCCAACGACGACCGGCCGCCCGACCCTCGATCCGCGCCGCATGGGCGCGGAGCGGCCGATTTATGCCTTTGGCGACCTGTGTATATGGCTTGAGACAAAGGAATAAAATTTTTCGCCCTGGGGGTCGCCGCAGTGCTTTGAAAAGGCTCATTCCGGCGAACCCAATCCAAGGAAATCCAAAGAAATTTCTTGCATTTTTCTTGGTTTTCCCGGTCACGAGGGCGCAAAAGCCGTGCGGGCCGCAGCAATCGCCAATAACTATCGGCCGTAGGCGCGCGCTAGCCGCGTTCGCACTCTCGCTTCATCGATGCGGCCGGACTGGAATAAGCCTCCTGCCGATCGACGCTCCAATAGCGCAGTTCGTCGAGAGGGATCGGCTGACCGGTGACGGCGCAGCGCACGAAGGCCCCCGGACGCAGGATGCGATAGTCGCCGTCGATATATTCAACTTTCGCTTCGCCTGCGTCGACCGGACGCCGCTCAAATCTGTTCATCGCGCAAGTTCCCGATACGCCTGTTTTATGCCACGACCAACCCGCCAAGGGAACCGGATCGTCGTTGGCGCGGCGGTATGGACAAGAAATGGTCGCTCTGGTAAAGCCCGCGCCAACGCTGCGGCGTTCGCTCCCCATCGAGCGAGCGCGATTGCGGGTCGCACCAATCTTCACTTCTTACGAGGCTCGGCCTCGACACACAGGATAGCCCGTGCAGGTACTCGTTCGCGACAACAATGTCGATCAGGCCCTCAAGGCCCTGAAGAAGAAAATGCAACGTGAGGGTATTTTCCGCGAGATGAAGCTTCGCGGACATTACGAGAAGCCGTCCGAAAAGAGGGCGCGCGAGAAAGCCGAGGCTGTCCGGCGCGCGCGCAAGCTTGCGCGCAAGAAGTTGCAGCGGGAGGGTCTGCTTCCGATGAAGCCGAAGCCCGTCCCCGGGGCGCCGCGTACGGCCGGCTGATCCGCGCCGAACTTTCGTCCGGCGGCGACGGCGCTTCGCAAGATCTCAGCGTCTAGCGCCGGACGTCGGCGGCGAGCGCGCCCGAACGGCGGGGGTTTGGATATGGCGCCAGTTATCGATCGGGCCGCTTGCCGCGCGTCGCCGCTCGCGCCGGCGCAGATCGCCGCGCGATGACGGGAAGCTCGGGGCTGAAGGCCCTTTGGCTAGCGGCGGCCGCGCTGATGCTCGCCGCATGCAGCGAGACGATCGGCGGCTTCAATCCGACGACCCACGTGGCCGAGGTCGACGCGGATACGGCGGCTCAAGCTTCCAACGCCGGCAACATCGCGTCCCTCACCGAAGTCATCGGGCGCAATCCGCGCGACGCCGTCGCTTACAATACGCGTGGTGTCGTCTACGCCAAGCTTGGACGTTACTCCAACGCGATCGACGACTTCAGCCACGCGATTGAGCTCGATCCGAGCTTCGCCGGCGCCTACACCAATCGGGCTTTGGCGTACCGCCAGATCAAGAAAGACAATCTGGCGCTGCAAGACTTCAATCAGGCGATCGTCGTCAATCCCAATGACGCCGCCGCGTATCTAGGGCGGGGTAACCTTCTCCGCTCGGGAAACGATTTCGGCGCTGCGCTCGCCGACCTCAACCAGGCGATCAAACTCGATCCGGAGGGCGCGCAGGCCTACCACGCGCGCGGGCTGATCTATCAGCGCCAGGGCGACAACGTCCAGGCGATCACCGATTTCAACAATGCGATCGATCGCGATCCGTTCGCAGGCGCGCCATACCAGGCCCGCGGTCAGAGTTTGATGGCCACTGGCAAGTACGACGCGGCGATCGAGGATTTCAACGCCGCGCTCAACGTCGACGCGAACAACTCGGAGGCCTGGGCAGGGCTGGGATTCTGCTACGAGAAATTGAACAATCATGCGAAGGCGGTCGAATCCTACCAGCGCGCAGTCCAGGTCGATCCCAGCAATAGTCAGGCGCGCGCGGCTCTGCAGCGCTTGAGCTGAGATGGGCGAACCTCTCCCGCCCGAAGTCCCTCGATCTACCCCCGCTCTGCAGGATCGGGCGCCTCGGCCTGGGTCTTCAGGAAATCCTCGAGCCAATGAATGTCATATTGGCCGTTCTGCACGTCCGGGTTTCGAACCAGGGTGCGGAAGAGCGGCAGCGTCGTCTCGATGCCGTCGACGATGAATTCGTCGAGGGCGCGCCGCAGCCGCATCAGCGCCTCGGTCCGGGTTCGTCCGTGTACGATCAGCTTGCCGACCAACGAATTGTAGTAAGGGGGAATCACGTAACCCTGATAGGCCGACGAATTGACGCGAATTCCGAGCCCGCCGGGCGGATGAAAGTAGGCGATTCGACCCGGCGAAGGAACGAATGTGCGAGCGTGTTCCGCGTTGATCCGGCATTCGATCGCGGCGCCAAGGAATTGAACGTCATCCTGCGCAATGGAAAGGGGGGAGCCCGCCGCGATCTTGATTTGCTCATTGATGATGTCGATTCCGGTGATCATTTCCGTGACCGGATGCTCGACTTGCACGCGCGTATTCATCTCGATGAAGAAGAACTTTCCGTCTTCATAGAGGAACTCGATCGTCCCGGCGCCGACATACCCCAATTCAGCCATCGCCTTGGCGACGATCCCACCGATGCCCCCCCGCTGTTCGGGGTTCAGGGCAGGGGAGGGACCTTCCTCCCACAATTTCTGGTGGCGACGCTGGATGGAGCAATCGCGCTCGCCGAGGTGAATGGCGCGGCCCTGGGCGTCGCCGAGCACCTGAACCTCGATGTGACGCGGCTTGGCGAGATATTTCTCGAGATAAACGGTGTCGTCGCCAAAGGCGGTCTTGGCTTCGATCCTGGCGGCGCCGATCGCGTCGGCCAGATCATCGGGTCCGCGCGCGACCTTCATGCCGCGCCCGCCCCCGCCTGCCGCAGCCTTGACGATGACAGGGTAACCAATGTCCGCTGCGATCCGTCGCGCTTCTCCTTCGTCCCGTACGCTGCCTTGCGAACCTGAAACGCATGGGATTCCGAGACGCGCCGCGGTGCGCTTGGCCTCGATCTTATCGCCCATCATGCGGATATGTTCCGCCTTTGGGCCGATGAAAGTGATCTCGTGCTCTTCTAGAATATCCGCGAAGCGCGCGTTTTCGGCCAGAAACCCGTAGCCTGGATGAACGGCGTCCGCGCCGGTGATCTCGCATGCCGCGACGATTGCGGGGATGTTGAGGTAGCTGTCGCGCGCAGGCGGCGGACCGATGCACACGCTCTCTTCGGCAAGCTTCACGTGCATCGCGTCTCTGTCGGCACTTGAATAGACGGCGACAGTCGCGATGCCGAGCTCCTTGGCTGCCCGCATCACTCGGAGCGCGATTTCCCCCCGGTTGGCGATCAAGATCTTATCGAACATCGAGGCGAGTTCCCCGATCGCCTGCAATGCGCGTGGCGTGATTCTGCATCGCAGTCATTCAATGATCATCAACGGCTGGTCGTATTCGACTGGCGCGCCTTCAACGACGAGAATCCCGACGACCTTGCCGGCGCGCGGCGCAACGATGTCATTGAACGTCTTCATGGCTTCGACCAGCAGCAGCTTGTCTCCAATCTTGACCACCGATCCAACCTCCACGAACGGCTTGGCTTCTGGACTCGACCGCAAATAGGCCGTGCCGACCATCGGCGATTTCACCGCGCCCGCGAGATCCACGGGCGGCGGTTCAGGCGCGGCCGAAGGGTCGACGGGCCCGTGCGCGGGGTTGGCCGTAACAGCCGCCCCTTCGGCGACCGCGGCTACAATCGCCTGAGCCGATTGCGGTCGATGACGCGCCAGACGCACCCGCAAATCTCCGAGGCTGATTTCAATCTCGTTGAGATCGTACTGCGCCACGATCTTTGCGAGTTGGTCGATCGCAACGACGTCAACGAGGCATTGCGCAAACCCGTCGGTTCGCGGGCCGGACGGCTTCTTCATTCTGTTTCGCTCGCGGGGGAAAGGGATCTGCTCGTCAACAATCTTGTTTTCGTATATCGCGCCAACTCCGGCAAAGAAAGTGCGATAACACGCCGCCATTCATGCCCGGCGCGCCCAAACGCTTACGTCATGAAACGCCACGCCCCCGTGCGGAGCGACGCTGTCGTCGCCGACCAGCACGTTGATTCCCCATCCGTCGAGAAAGGCCGAGGGAGGCCAAACGCCTTCGCTGACGAGGACTCCCGGACTCTACGCCTCCAAATATCCGTACATGCAAGCGCGTTCGTCCGCGCTCATTGCCGAGTTGAACGACGTCGCCCTGCGCGAGCTCGAGCCGGGTTGCGTCCGACGGGTTCATCAGCACCTCGGGTCGCAGTTCGCGCGAACGCGAGGTTGGGGTCTCCGTGAAGCTCGAATTCAAGAAATTTCGGGCGGGCGAGGTCGCGAGCTTGAATGGGTGATCTTCGTTCGCATCCTCATTTATCGGCCAGTGGTCGGGTAGATTCGGCATCTCGCGCCAGGGGCCGTGCAACCCGTCATTGGCGACAGGCGCGTCCATCCAATCCGCCTTGAACCGAAATTTTCCGTCGGAAAAGCCAAAACCATTGAGGAAGTGCCCCTCTTCGAAAGCCGGCTGGAGGTCGAGCCAGCGCTCGGCCTCGAGCGTTGCAAGATCGCCATAGCCGGACTCGCGCAGCGTCCAATCGATGATCTCCCTTGGCGACATTGAAAACGCAGGATGTTTGGCGCCGACCCGCCGAGCGAGCGCTGCGATCACCTCATGATTTCGTGCGGCAGCCCTCTGGCGGGTCGATCACTTTCGGCGCGAACTGAAGATGCTGGTGGCCTCCGGCGGTATAGATGTCGTCGTGCTCCAGGAACATGGTCGCTGGCAGGACAATATCGGCGTGGCGGGCGGTGTCGGTCATGAACTGCTCGTGAACGCACGTGAATAGGTCATCGCGCGAAAATCCGCGGCGGACCTTCTCCTGATGCGGAGCGACTGCCAGCGGATTGGTGTTCTGGATCAGCATCGCGCGCACAGGAGCTCCCCCCTTCAGCGCTTCGGCGTCGCCGGTAAGTATTGCGCCAACGCGCGACTGGTCCAGGCGACGAATATTCGAAGTCGCGGACGTCCAGGCCTTCGATCATCGTCTTTCGAAGCTTGTACACCCCGCTATTGCTATGGAAGGCGCCCCCTCCCTCATGCGCCCAGGCGCCGGTGACGGCCGGAATGCAGAGAGCCGCGTGCATGTTCGCCGCGCCATTGCGCTGGCGCGAAAAGCCGTAGCCAAGGCGCAAGAAGGTTCGCTTCGACCGTCCAACCAGCGCGGCGAATTCCTCGATTTGGGCCGCGTCGACGCTCGTGATCGCACTCGCCCAAGCGGGACTCCGGCTGCGCAAATGGGCCTCGAGCTCGTGGGGCGCGTCGGTATATCGCTCAAGATAGTCCCAGTCGGCCAAGCGATCGCGAAACAAAACGTGCATCACCGCGCAGGCCAGGGCCCCGTCCGTCCCCGGCCTCACGCGCAAGGCGAGATCGGCCTGGCGCATCGTCTCCGTTTCATAGATGTCTATCGCGACAATCTTGGCGCCGCGTTCTTTTCGGGCGCGAATCGCGTGGGACATGACGTTGACTTGAGTGGCGACCGCGTTGGTGCCCCAGATCACGACGCAATCCGATTTCGCCATTTCCCGCGGATCGACGCCCGTGAGCCGGCCCGTGCCCGCCACATATCCGGGCCAGGCGACGCCTACGCAGATCGTCCCGTGGAAGCGGGAATAGCGTTTGGCGTGCGTGAGGCGTTCGATTCCATCGCGCATCACAAGACCCATCGTGCCGGCGTAGTAGTACGGCCAGATGCCTTCGGTCCCGAATTCCCGCTCGACCGACAGGAAATTTTCGGCGACCCGGTCGAGCGCGTCGCCCCAACTCATCGGCGAAAATTGCCCGCTTCCCTTCGGGCCGACCCGGCGCAACGGCTCAGTCAGCCGATCCGGATGGTGAATTCGCTCCCAATAACGCGCGACCTTGGCGCAGATTACGCCAGACGTGTATGTCTGATCGCGCGCGCCGTGGATGCGGCCAATACGTCTCCCGCCGATCACTTCGACGTCCAGAGCGCAGACCGAAGGGCAATCATGCGGACAGACTGACGGATGTCTCGTGACTTCGCTGACCGCGTTCATCGGCCCTCCAAGGACCAGCATCATTCGCTAAGTCGCGTGCAAATGGCAATATCCGCCCCTTGCTCTTGCAACCAATAGCAACTATAAGTTGTGTTAAGTAACATCCTTAGCACGGCTAATGGCGACGCGCTTCTACCTCACGGTCTGCATCGCGGGCTTGATCTTGCCGATCGCGACGTGGGCCCAGAACGGCTCCCGAGTCGAGATTCATTATGCTCCGCGAGAGAATCTTGAGGCGGTCGACGTTCAGGAGATTGGCCGCGCCGAACTGTCCATCGACATGGCGGCCTATGTCCTCTCCGACCCGCAAATCATCGAGGCGTTGACTGACGCTGCCGAACGCGACGTCGTCATCCGGCTCTATCTCGACAAGTCTCAATTCGCCGAGCACGGACCGATTCGAGGAGGGCTCGTCGAGGCGCTGCTCGCCCATCCCAGTGTCCTCGCGCGGGTCAAGGGGGAAGGCGTTCTGATGCATTTAAAGGCATACGCCGTCGATGGCGAGGTGTTGCGCACGGGTTCCGGCAATTTCTCCCGCTCCGGGCTCGCTAGCCAGGACAACGACCTTATCCTGATCGCCGATCAAGCGGTCGTCGACGCGTTCGAGGCCAATTTCGACCGCATATGGGCGCGAGCACAAAACATCGAGGCCCTCGACCCGCCTCGCTGAGCGCCCGAAAGCCTAATTAGCGTCGGCGGGTGCGGCCGCCGGCGGCGCCGCCGGCTTCGCCCTGTCGCTTGACCAGGCATGACACCGGCGGCGGGGGCGAGCATGCATCCTCGGCCATCCGCTGATAGCGCACGCCGGTGAAAAACAGGATCTGCGCGCCGCGGTCATCGGGAGCCGAACAACGGAGCCGCTTCGCCGGTCGGAAGCGGATGAGCTCGTTCATGGCAGCCCCCAAACTCGGGAATCGATTGCTCCAATGATTCCTAATTTCGACGAGCGGAGGTTAAAATTCGGTCAATGCTTCTAATCGCGCGAATCGCCCCGCGCCCGCGGCAGTCCCCACGGCGTATAGCGCTCGTAGCGTTGGTTGAACGCGTCTGCGTCTAGAATGCCTATCGTCTCCGCGCCGCGAAGGGCGGTATCGCTCTGTTGCGCTAAAATTGAGGTCACTCGCCAACGCCAGGTGGAGGGCTCGTCCATGCCGACGCCTGTGGCGACCTCGGTCACACCGGCCGCATAGCTGACGCCGCTTCCGATTCCGATGAGCACTAGAAAGAGGGACTTCCGCATCGTCTCCTCCGGATTCTGCTGCAAGTTCTCTCGTTGAAGGCCACGCATCTCCCACGCGCATGGCGTCTATTAATGAATTGTAAGCATAGATTTGTGGCCCGGCTAAGGCGCTTCGCTCTTCGCGGCCATGTCGCGCAGCGCCCCGCTCGCCATGGCGCGGGTCACTCGCCGGCCTAGCGTCAATCCTTCATTGTCGAGCGCGGCGACAATTTCTCGCGCGGCTCCAAGCGAGCGCTCGATCCTCAGAGCTATGTAGCCGATCACATGCGGCTCGACCTGAAGTTGGCGATCGCTGAACAGCTTGAAGAGAACCGCCTCGGTCAATTCGATATCCGGCGAAGCAATCCTCACCATCGGCGCGAGCCGGAGTCGCGACAGGAGGTCGGGCGTCTTGAGCCCCCAGGCGTCCGGCGCCGTTCGGCAGGTCAGCAGCAGCCATAGATCGTTTTGGAGAGCCGTGTTCACAATGTGAAAGAAGAACGCCTCAGCTTGCGTGGCCCGGTCGGCGTCTTCGAACAGCACAGCGCGCGCTTGCCTGCATTCCTCGACGCTCTGTTCGTTGACCGCCTCTCCGCGGAGCGTAATAGCGCCTGACGCGGCTGCCCAGATTGCTCCGAGGTGGCTTTTTCCAGCACCTTCCGGTCCGACAAGCGCCAACATTCGACCCGCCCAACGCGGCCAAAGTTCGATCGCGCTCAGAGCCTCTCGGTTGGACGGCGCCGGGAGAAAATCTTCGCGCGCGAAGCTTGGCGAGTGCGGCCAGCGAAATGCCATTTGGCGAGGCGGAGAAATCATTGGCGCTCCGGCGCCGAGCGGCCTCGATAAAATTGGCTCTTCAGGTAGACAGCGATGAGATGGCGGGCAACGACGCCGATCGCCGCGGCCGTCGGAACAGCGATCAGCAGCCCGAGAAATCCGAACAATTGCCCGAACGCCAGCAGCGAAAACATAAGCCAGACCGGGTGAAGTCCGACGGATTTGCCGACGAGCTTCGGCGACAACACGTTGCCCTCGAAGAATTGACCGACCCCGACAACGGCGAGCGCCATGAAGAAAAGCTCGAGACTTGGCCAGCCTTGAACAAGCGCTACTCCTAGGGAGAGCACCAATGCAGTCAGCGATCCCACATACGGTACGAAACTCAAGAAGCCGGCCAGCACGCCGATCACGAATCCAAAATCGAGGCCAATCAGGGTCAATCCGAGGCCGTACCAGAGCCCCAGGAACAAGCAGACGATTGACTGGCCGCGGATGAAGCCAGCCAAAGCGTGATCTATCTCTCGAGCGATTTTTCGCAGATTGTCGCGGTAATCGAGCGGAAGCCAGCTGTCGAGTTCCGAGATCATTCTGTGCCAGTCGATGAGAATATAGAAGGCGACGACAGGCGTGATGATCATCAATGACAGGAAGCTGAATACCGCGGCCCCGCCGGAGACGAGCGACTTGAGGGCGTTGAGAAGCCATTGCGCACCCTGGGTGACAAAATCGCTGACGGAGCTCTGAATTTGTCCGCTCGACAGCTGCTGGTTGAGGCCAAGGGTGCCTAGCCACCCGGCTCCATACTTCGCAATAAGGGCATTGCCCTCCTCCACAGCATGCGCCTGCAGGCGCACCGCATAGTCCGGCAGGCGCTGGGAAAAGGCAACGAATTGATTGCCTAAGATCGGAACGACGAGAATGAGCACAACCGTCATGCTCAGGGCGAACGTGATCAGAATGAGTAGCGATGCGCCGAGGCGGTTAAGTCCGAGCCTTTGAAGTTTGAGCGCGACAGGGTCGAGAAGGTAGCCGAGCATGATGCCGGCCGCGAAAGGCGTTATCGTCGACCCAAGCAAATAAAGGACGTACCACACCGCCGCGACCACGGCCGCCCAAAACAGAATTTGGCGCTCAAGGCTCACCGGGCGGAGCTCATCGGATCTCGCCGGGCTTATCGGCCGGTTGCAGCAGGTCCCATTTGCCGCCCCAAGGATCGAGGAACACAGCAACCAGCCCGTAAGGCTCGCGGCGCGGCGTTTCAAGGAATCTGACGCCGCGCGCGCGCATCGATTCGTAGTCGCTCCAGAAGTCGGTGGTGTGAAGGAAAAAGCCGACCCGTCCCCCCGTCTGGTCGCCAAGGCGGGCGCTCTGCCGCTCATCGCTCGGAGCCGCAAGCACCACCGCCGCCCCTGAGCCTTGCGACGGGGCGACCACGATCCAGCGTTTGTTTTCGCCAAGCGGGGTGTCCTCGAGAACCGCAAAACCGAGGACGTCGCGGAAGAAAGCAAGGCCGTCATCATAGGCGGGGACAAGAACGGTAACGGCTGCGAGGCGCTCGAGCATGGCTGCGGCCTAGCGACTCATATGGTCCAGCCACTGGGCGATATAGACGCCGCCCGAGGCCAAGGTTGTCCCGGCGACCGCCCATTCAAGGTAGGTCTGCAGGGGTTGAGGGTCGAGGCCGTAGCCACGAACCCCAAGCGCGACCCCGGCAAGCGCGATCTGCGCGACCGTATTGAACTTCGATACCCAGACCGGGCGAATTTCGACCGGTTTTTCGAGCAGCCAGGAGACCAGAACGGCAAACAGAATCATGACGTCCCGCGATACGACGGTGACCGCGATCCAAGCCGGCAACCCGGCATAGATAGCGAGCGAAACGTAGATTGAAATCAGGAGCGCCTTATCCGCCAGCGGATCAAGATAGGCGCCCAACTCCGTGCGCAGATCAAAATTCCTGGCGATGAAACCGTCGATCGCATCCGAAACGCCGGCGAAGATGAAAATCAAAAAAGCGGGGAGGAATTGCTGCGAAATTATCATCATTACCGCCAAAGGCGTCATCAGCATTCGCGCCAGCGTGATCAGATTGGGTAAGTTGTTGAGAACTTGGCCAATATTCATCAAGTACCGACGCCCCCGGCGTCACCGCCCGCGCATCCCCCCTCGCTCGACGTCGCCGCTCGCGCGGATGACCGGGGTAGTGAATAACACGGATTGTCGTTGGCTGGAAAACCAACGCCGGCTAACGGGCCTTGCGTGCTTCGCGGGGGACAATTACCCCGGACATCGTCCGAACCCAGCCGGAGCCTCGATGTCTGAAAGCTGCAAGCCTCTCACTTACGCCGAATTGGGGGTCGACATCGATACCGGCAACCGGATTGTCGATCGAATACGGCCCCTGGCTCGCGCCACGCGCCGCCCTGGAGCCAACGCGGAGCTTGGCGGCTTCGGCGGATTGTTCGATCTTCGCGCGGCCGGCTTCGTCGACCCGATCCTGGTCGCGGCGAACGACGGCGTCGGCACGAAGGTGAAGATCGCCGTCGAGAGCGGGATCTACGACACGATCGGCATCGACCTCGTGGCGATGTGCGTCAACGACATCGTCGTTCAAGGCGCTGAACCACTGTTCTTCCTCGACTATTTCGCGTCCGGCAAGCTTGACGAGGACGTCGTCTCGGCCGTCGTCCGGGGCGTCGCGGAGGGTTGCGCCCAGTCCGGCTGCGCCTTGATCGGCGGAGAGACCGCGGAAATGCCCGGCGTTTACGCTTCGGGCGATCTCGACATCGCCGGGTTCGCCGTCGGCGCGGCCGAGCGTGGAACATTGCTGCCCCGCCCGGGACTGAGAGCGGGGGATCTTGTCTATGGTCTGCCTTCGTCGGGCGTCCATTCCAATGGATTTTCGCTGGTGCGGCGCGTCGTCGCGCGATCCGGGCTCAGCTGGGACGCTCCGGCGCCTTTCGATCGGTCGCGCTCGCTCGGCGCGGCGCTGCTGACGCCGACGCGGCTCTACGTTCGGCCGCTGCTTCAGGCGCTGGCGCGGACGCGAGGCGTGTACGCCCTCGCCCACATCACCGGGGGCGGCTATCCGGACAATCTGCCGCGCGTGCTCGATGAAAGCCTCGCCGTCTTGCTCGATCTCGACGCCTTCACGCCGCCCCCGGTCTTTTCGTGGCTCGCGGCGACCGGCGATCTCGACCAAGCGGAGATGGTGCGGACCTTCAATTGCGGCTTCGGGATCGCGGCGTTCGTTTCCGCCGAACTCGAGCCGGAAGCGCGCGACGCCCTCGCCGGCGCGGGTCTGTCGCCGGTCCTGATCGGCGAACTGGCCCCTGCCGCGGGCCGGCGGCTCGTCACCCGCGGCAAGCTCAAGCTGTGAGCGTTCGGGCGCGAACGGTCGTTCTCATCTCGGGCCGCGGCTCCAACATGAGCGCGCTGGTCGAGGCGGCGCGCGCGCCGGACTTTGCGGCCGAGATCGCCCTCGTCCTGTCGGACCAGCCGGCCGCGCCGGGCCTTGCGAGCGCGCGCGAGGCGGGAATCGCCGCCGAGGCGATCGACTTTCGCGCCTATCCCGGGAAGGCGGCGTTCGAGGCGGCGCTCGAGGCGCGGCTTCGCTCCGCCCGCGCCGAGATCGTCTGCCTCGCGGGTTTCATGCGGGTGTTGAGCGCGCCGTTCGTCGAGCGCTGGAAGGGACGCCTCCTCAACATTCACCCCTCGCTGCTGCCAAACCTGCGCGGGCTCGACACCCACGAGCGCGCGCTTCGCCAGGGGCTCGCCGAGCATGGCTGCACGGTTCACTTGGTGACGCCTGAGCTCGACGCCGGACCGATCATCGCCCAAGCGCGGGTTGCGGTCCTGCCCGGCGACGACGCCGAGACGCTCGCCGCGCGCGTCCTGAAAGAGGAGCACCGGATCTATCCCGAGGCCTTGAACGCGGTCGCCCGCGCGCTCAGCGCCGCCGCTCGCGAGACCCAGGACGGATGACTTCGCGCGGCGTTTCACATGAAACCGGAGGGTCGGGGATAGGCTCGGCGTTCGAATTTGGAATTCCTTGTCGGGACGCGCCCGGAGCCGTTCCGACCGGCGCGAATCCAAATCCAGCAAAACTAATGGCCCCGATTTCCTTGGATTCCCTTCGTTGATTCGAGCGTTTTCAGGGGGCTGCGCCGACCCCCAGCCCAAAAAAATTCTTGTCGCCCCCTTTCCCCCGCGCCGCTGGAATGACGGGGCGCTCTCGGGAATCAGGAAACACATTATCACGGATTCTAATTTTCCGCAAACAAAATGCTTCGAGATTGTGGTGTGGTCGGCAACCAATTCGCGCGCGGGCGGATCTCACCCCGGTGAGCTTCGCCTCGCGGGGCCGGGGCCGAAGGGTTTGATTGTCCAATTGCTCGCTTGCGCCTACGGCTTCGGCGCGACCGGCGCCGGCGCCATGACTGTGAGGTTAATCGACCCGAGTGGGCGACGTGACCGGCCGACGCCGGCGCGACTGCGCGCCCGGCTGGGCCTGACGCAGCGTCGGTCTGAGGCTATCGCCGCGCTGGCGGCGCGCGCGACGGAAAGGGAGGCGGCGCACAAGCTCGGCCTCGGGGCGCCGACCCTGCACACGCACGTCCGCCGCGTCTACGACGGGCTCGATCTCCACAACCGGGCCGGACTTCTCGCTCTCCGCGCCCGGCACGGCTTCGACACGACCCCGAACCCCTAAAAAAGTTTTTAGGGTTATGTCATCTGCGCAGATGACACCGTGAGCGCGCGATTTGTGCTGTGATCTCGAAGGGGCCAACCGTCCGGCTGCACGGGGTCGCCGGGAGATCGAATCCCTCCCGAAATCAGCGATTGGCTGCTTGAGGCTCGTTCGCCGTGGCAGCCGGACGACGGCCCTTCAGGGGGTGCCGATCCGCCAGCGCCGGATAGGGGAGGCCAAGCGTTCTTGAGCGGCCGGCGGCGAGAGCGCGGGCGCGAGCGAGAGGGAGGGCAAGATGGCCACTTTCACTTGGAAGGGCCTCAAGGCGATTGGAACGACTCGACCGACTGGACGGGATTCGTCGAGGACAACTCTCACAGGGTGCAATGAAGCGCTGCGGCGCAATGAAGCGCTTCGTCTGTGGTTCTGGGCGGATGAGAAAACGCTGACAATCTGGCGGAGTGAAGCGGGGAGGATAAGTATGTTGAAGGGCGTCGGGGCATTCGCGACTCTGCTCATTCTTGGCGGTTGCGCCACCGTAACGCGAGGAACGAACGACCAAGTTCAAATACGCTCCGCGCCGAATGGCGCTATCGCGACGGCGTCGACTGGGCAAAGTTGCACAACTCCCTGCACGATTACGGTAGGACGAAAAGACGAATTCGGCGTTCGTTTTGAAAAGCCTGAATTCATTTCCCAAGTCGTTCAAGTGAAGACTCAAGCTTCTGGTGCGGGCCAAGCGGCCATGGCGGGAAACCTCATAGTTGGAGGCATCGTTGGATTGGCGACGGACGCCTCGACTGGGGCGACGCTGGATCATGTCCCAAATCCCGTGAGCGTCGAACTGAGGCCAGCGAGGGCCAGCGCGAAATTCAGGCCGGCGCACCTGCCAAGGACTACGTTGGAGGAAGCAGGCAAGACGAGTTGAAGCGAAGCAATCGTCGGGTCGCGCTATGCGCCTCTAAATTGATCGAAATCGACACGTTCAGAAAGACTTCGGGAGTGAAATTCGGCTGGATCACCTCCAACGGGAGATTGTGAGGGACCGGTATTTGGAGGGAGGAAATAATGGCTAAGGTGACGAAGGCGGTCTGGATCGACGGCTCGGCGGACTGGAATACCCCGCAGGACTGGAACACTGGTGTTGTTCCCGATAACTCCAACACGGAAGTAAAACTCCCTACCCCGTCCTCCCCCCAGCCCGCCACCTACGCGGTCACAATCAGCGCGGGCGAGAATTTCACGGTTAATTCGGTGTCGATCACTGACCCGACCGCCACGCTCGCGGTGGACGGGAGTTCGTCCGCGCAAACGTCGCTGACGGTGACCAGCACCTCCGCTAGCGCCTTCACCAACGCCGGGACGTTCGGGTTGCACAGCAACGCGTCGGTCACCGTCGACGGCGGTTTCACCAACACCGGAACACTCGACGTCGACAATGAGGGGTTTGGGGTTGGCGAGGGCGGCGGCAGCCTGACGATTACGGGTACGCTGAACAACAGCGGCACGGTGCAGATCGGCAATGGCTATGCCGGAGCATCGACGACGGCGACGCTGGGCGGGCTCACCAACGGCAGCGGCGACACTTTCGCGGTGAATGGTTCGTCGAGCTTTGCGGCGACGCTGGCTTTCACCGGCACCGGGTTCACAAGCAACGCGGGCAGTTTTGAACTGACCTATGTCGCACCGCTGACGCTCAATGGAGCGTTCAACAACAGCGGGACGTTCGGAATTCACTTCGATACGGCGCTCACCGTCGACGGCGGTTTCACCAACACCGGAACACTCGACGTCGACAATGAGGGGTTTGGGGTTGGCGAGGGCGGCGGCAGCCTGACGATTACGGGTACGCTGAACAACAGCGGCACGGTGCAGATCGGCAATGGCTATGCCGGAGCATCGACGACGGCGACGCTGGGCGGGCTCACCAACGGCAGCGGCGACACTTTCGCGGTGAATGGTTCGTCGAGCTTTGCGGCGACGCTGGCTTTCACCGGCACCGGGTTCACAAGCAACGCGGGCAGTTTTGAACTGACCTATGTCGCACCGCTGACGCTCAATGGAGCGTTCAACAACAGCGGGACGTTCGGAATTCACTTCGATACGGCGCTCACCGTCGACGGCGGTTTCACCAACACCGGAACACTCGACGTCGACAATGAGGGGTTTGGGGTTGGCGAGGGCGGCGGCAGCCTGACGATTACGGGTACGCTGAACAACAGCGGCACGGTGCAGATCGGCAATGGCTATGCCGGAGCATCGACGACGGCGACGCTGGGCGGGCTCACCAACGGCAGCGGCGACACTTTCGCGGTGAATGGTTCGTCGAGCTTTGCGGCGACGCTGGCTTTCACCGGCACCGGGTTCACAAGCAACGCGGGCAGTTTTGAACTGACCTATGTCGCACCGCTGACGCTCAATGGAGCGTTCAACAACAGCGGGACGTTCGGAATTCACTTCGATACGGCGCTCACCGTCGACGGCGGTTTCACCAACACCGGAACACTCGACGTCGACAATGAGGGGTTTGGGGTTGGCGAGGGCGGCGGCAGCCTGACGATTACGGGTACGCTGAACAACAGCGGCACGGTGCAGATCGGCAATGGCTATGCCGGAGCATCGACGACGGCGACGCTGGGCGGGCTCACCAACGGCAGCGGCGACACTTTCGCGGTGAATGGTTCGTCGAGCTTTGCGGCGACGCTGGCTTTCACCGGCACCGGGTTCACAAGCAACGCGGGCAGTTTTGAACTGACCTATGTCGCACCGCTGACGCTCAATGGAGCGTTCAACAACAGCGGGACGTTCGGAATTCACTTCGATACGGCGCTCACCGTCGACGGCGGTTTCACCAACACCGGAACACTCGACGTCGACAATCAGGGGTTTGGGGTTGGCGAGGGCGGCGGCAGCCTGACGATTACGGGTACGCTGAACAACAGCGGCACGGTGCAGATCGGCAATGGCTATGCCGGAGCATCGACGACGGCGACGCTGGGCGGGCTCACCAACGGCAGCGGCGACACTTTCGCGGTGAATGGTTCGTCGAGCTTTGCGGCGACGCTGGCTTTCACCGGCACCGGGTTCACAAGCAACGCGGGCAGTTTTGAACTGACCTATGTCGACACCGCTGACGCTCAATGGAGCGTTCAACAACAGCGGGACGTTCGGAATTCGCTTCGATACGGCGCTCACCGTCGACGGCGGTTTCACCAACACCGGAACACTCGACGTCGACAATGAGGGGTTTGGGGTTGGCGAGGGCGGCGGCAGCCTGACGATTACGGGTACGCTGAACAACAGCGGCACGGTGCAGATCGGCAATGGCTATGCCGGAGCATCGACGACGGCGACGCTGGGCGGGCTCACCAACGGCAGCGGCGACACTTTCGCGGTGAATGGTTCGTCGAGCTTTGCGGCGACGCTGGCTTTCACCGGCACCGGGTTCACAAGCAACGCGGGCAGTTTTGAACTGACCTATGTCGCACCGCTGACGCTCAATGGAGCGTTCAACAACAGCGGGACGTTCGGAATTCACTTCGATACGGCGCTCACCGTCGACGGCGGTTTCACCAACACCGGAACACTCGACGTCGACAATGAGGGGTTTGGGGTTGGCGAGGGCGGCGGCAGCCTGACGATTACGGGTACGCTGAACAACAGCGGCACGGTGCAGATCGGCAATGGCTATGCCGGAGCATCGACGACGGCGACGCTGGGCGGGCTCACCAACGGCAGCGGCGACACTTTCGCGGTGAATGGTTCGTCGAGCTTTGCGGCGACCATCACAGTGGATGGTTCGGTCAGCAACGCCGGCACCCTGAACATCGGCGCCTATTCGGTCTTCGATGTAACCGACGGCGGCACCTTCACTCAGACGGGCGGGACGACGACCGTCAGCGCCAACGCTACGTTCTCCGCCTCTACGATCAACGTCCAGGGCGGAACTTTCGGGGTCGACACCACGAACTTCACCAACAGCGGCGCGCTCGCGGCTGCCGATGGCGGTTACATCAACCTAAGCGCCGGGGGTCTGACCAACCTGTCGGACGGGACGCTAACCGGGGGAACCTACGACGTCGGCGCCGGCTCGACCCTGCAGCTTCCCAACAATTCGCCCGTCATCACCGACGACGCCGACATCATTTTGAGCGGCGCCAAGTCGACAATCGAGGACTACAACACCTCCACGAGCGCCTTCGACACCCTCGACTTCACGTTGCGAACGATCGGCGCGAACGGCCAGCTGCATCTTCTGGCGCATCGGAGCTTCGCCACTGCGGCCGTATTCACGAACGACGGAATTATTCAGCTCGGTGGCGGCAGGTTTGCGGTTACCGGGCTCGGGTCGTCGCTGACGGACGGCAAGGGAAGCACCCTCTATGGCTTCGGCACGGTAGATGCGACGCGGTTCACGAATTCAGGCCTGGTCGAGGCTTCGGTCTCAGGCAAAACCTTGACCCTGACCAACGCCGTCAAGGGAACAACGGGCGGACTGCAAGTCGACGTTGGCGCGACGCTCGTCCTCGCCGGCGCGACGGCGACAACGAACTCGGTGACGTTCAACGGCAAGGGCGCGACGCTCACGCTCGATCATATCGGCAATTTGTCAGGGTCGATTGACGGCCTCGGCCTCGACGACACGATCGCCCTCATCGGGGTCACCGCGAACGGGGCGAGCGTCAATGCGTCGGATCAGCTCATCGTCACCGAGAACGGAACGGTCGTCGACACGCTGCAACTGTCGGGGAACAATTCGGGACTCTATTTCCTGACGCAAACGGTCACCGGCGGCACGGACATCGTCTCGCTTCCAGACCCGGCGACAGTGGCGGACTACGAGGACGCTCCCTCCCTCTACGACCAGATCCCCGGCGGCTTCGAGATTTCCGGCACTGCGGCGAATGTCGTGGCGGGGTTCCCGACCCTCAACGCCAATTCGCATGTGACCTCAATCACGATCACCAGCGGCGTCGCGACGCTGAGCGGCAACGTCGGCGTGAACGCGCCCGCTTTCGCGCTTACGGGCTCGTCCACACTCACGCTCGACGAGAACCTGACCTACGCGGGGTCGTTCAGCGAGGGCGCAAGCGACACGTTCGTCCTGTCGGGAGGCAATCTCCTGTTGAGCGGCGCCGCAAGCTTCGCAGGCGGGACGGTGGACGGCTCGGACTTGCTCGAAACCGAGGGGGCGACGACGCTCTCCGGCCTCACGATCGGCGGGACCGTGGAGTGGGAGAACACCAATGTGGTGACCGAGAGCGGCAGGTCGGCGACGATCGGCGACGCCAGCGGCGACGAGGCCTTCCTCGACAATACGTCAACCGGGACTTACGACATCGCCAACGACAGCGGGATCAATCGCGGCAGTTCGACGGCCTCGTATATCGACAACGCCGGCCTCATCGAGAAGACGGGCGGGACGGGAACGAGCGTGATCGCGCCGGCAGTCACCAATACGGGAACGATCGAAGTCACCTCGGGAACCCTCGATTTCGAGGGGGGGATATCCGGGACGGGATCGGATACAATCTCGGGCGCTGCCACGCTGGAATTCGGCGCGGGAGTGTCGAGCGCCGCAACGCTAGGCGATCAGGATATCGGCTTCACCGGCGGCGGCACGCTCCATCTCCTGGCGCCTACGAGCTTCTATGGCGAGATTTCCGACTTCGGGTCCGGCGATACGGTCGAGCTCAACGGCTCATGGGCGTTTTCCGCCATCTCGGAGGTCTCCGGCATGACCACGCTGACCCTCGCCCGCGGCGCGACCACACACGGCTTCGAGTTCGTCGGCGACTATACGCAGAGCGACTTCAGAATCACCCCGGGGAAGATCACGACCATCGGATTAGCGTAGAGCGCGCCTTCGCGGGCTCGATCAGGACGAGTTCGCCTGATTGCGACGAAACATTGTCTCGCGCCAGGCACGGCGCGACGTTCGGGGCCCGCCAAACGCTGCTCCCCCGGGTCGACCGTGGCGTCGCGGGACGATGCGTGCCCGTGGGACCGCTTCGCGCCCTTCAAAGACATCGCCTGTCGGGCCCAAGCGTTTTGAGCCGCTACCGCAGCGGCCTGAAGAAGGCTCGTATTTCCCGCGCAAGGGCCTCGGGCTGCTCCAGGGCGACGAAGTGGCCGCCTTTTTCCATTGCCGTCCAGCGCTGGATGTTGGCGTAGGTCCGCTCGGCGACCGAGCGCGGCGGGCGCAGAATCTTTTTGGGGAACTCGGCGTAGCCGGCCGGCGTCTCGATCCGCGCGCCCTCCGGGATCGGCCAGCCTGTTGATGGGCGCGCTGTTCCACCCCTACGGCGGCGCCTGCGCTGGACTGAGAAAGAGCAACCTCTCGGCCTCAAGGGGTGTCCATTCAGTCCGGACCCGATAGACTGGCCGACAAACGTCAGAGGCGTCGCCATGAAACGCGCTCTCCTTAGGATGCTTGCTGCCGCAACCGCCGCAGCAGTCTCGGCCTCCGGTTTCGCCCTCAACGCAGCCGCGCAGAGCGATCAGAAGCCTACGCACGAGGAACTTGTGCAGCATTGGGCGGAGGCCGCCATCGACGCCCAGCTCAAGGGCATGAAGTCCAGTCTTCGGCTGACCGCTGACCAAGACAAGAACTGGGCCCCGTTTGAATCCGCAGTCAAAGACGCCGAGCAGGCGCGCCTGGTCGCCCTGAAAAAGGAGCAAGGCAATGACTTGTCCCCGATGGATCGCTTGAATGCGAAGGCGGAGCGCATCGCGCAGGGCAAAGCAAGCATTGAGAAGATCGTCGGGGCGGCCGAGCCATTGTATGCGAGCCTTAATGATACCCAGAAACACAATTTCATCACGCTTGGACGGATGCTGGTGCCTGAGCGTGGGCTCTTTGCCAAGGAGATGCGGCGTCTGCGCGCGGGCGAGGGCGATGAGCACAGCGCGGAGTAGCGGTGGCGTAGATTTACTGTGCCGCGACCTATCGCGCAGCGCGCGCGCCTGCCACCCGGCGCGAACGCCTGCCCATGCCTCCAATAAATGCTTGCTTCGCGCGACGAGGGCTATTTTCGGCTCGCAACGGAACGGCGGTTATTGCACGGACTCCCTTCGTTCCTGAGACGGCTCCTGTCTGCAAAGCGCAGCGTCGGGCAGCGACCGCTGTAGCTTACGAAATAGCGCGCTGCCTAAGTCGAACGGCCCCGCGCAATTTAACGATTTAAGCCCGTGAGTTCCTGGAACTTCGCTTGAATTCACAGAGGAATTATGACGTCGCGCGCAACTCCGTCTCGAGACATCTCGAACTTCGCGCTATGGTCGGGCGCGGCGGCATTCACGGCGGCAGTTAGGTCAGCCAAAGAATTGACCGGCGTACCGTCGACGGAAAGCAATACATCGCCCTTCATTATTCCCGCCTTCGCGGCAGTTCCGCCTGCGACTACGGTGCTGACGACTAGGCCACGGTCGGAGTCGATTTTGAGCGCCGTCGCCGATCCTGGCGCAACTGGAAAGAATCCAGCCCCAATGCGCGAGCCCTCGTGCGCGACGCGAGGTGGTGGGATTGCCGTCGGGTTTGGGGGACTGACGATCGCCGCATCAACCGGATTTTCGGGCGCGCTGTTGCAGCCGCAAAGCGCGAGAAGGCATATCGCGCCGGCGAAACGTCTGGGTATTTGACCGCCTCCCGCCCACTTTTGGCTAAATGAGCACGGTAGACGAGCTACTGACCTGTTTATCGAAGCGTCAAGCGAAAATTTTCTGCACGGACCAGCTCGTGCTGACGGCGCCCAGGTCCTCGTAGCTGAACCGGCCCCGCCCGTTTGCGTTCCACAGGTCCGTGTCGCCATCGGTGTTGCGCCACAATATGCCGGATTGGCCAATGCCGCTGTAATTGCCAGTCCCGACAATCTGCCAGCTGGGGCCGACGACGCCGAGATCCTGGCCGACGAAGCCGCTCGAGCCGTTGGGATTCCAGAGCTCCGTATCGCCATTGGTGTTGCGCCACAGGATGCTGTCTTCACCGGTCCCGGTGAAATCGCCAGTTCCGGCGATCTGCCAGCTGTTGCCGACGACGCCGAGATCCTGGCAGACGAAGCCGCCCGAGCCGTTGGGATTCCAGAGCGCCGTATCGCCATCGGTGTTGCGCCACAAAATGCTGTCTTCACCGGTTCCGGTGAAATCGCCAGTTCCGGCGATCTGCCAGCTGTTGTTGACGACGCCGAGATCCTGGCCGACGAAGCCGCCCGAGCCGTTGGGATTCCAGACCTCCGTATCGCCATCGGTGTTGCGCCATAGAATGCTGTCCTCGCCGGTCCCGGTGAAATTGCCAGTTCCGGCGATTTGCCAGCTGTTGCCGACGACGCCGAGATCCTCGCTGACGAAGCCGCCCCCGCGGCTGGGATTCCACAGCACAGTGTCACCATTGGTGTTGCGCCACAGAATGCTGCTTTCACCGTTCCCGCTGAAGTCTCCCGTTCCGGCAATCTGCCAGCTCGGGTTGACTGCGCCGATGTCCTCGCCGGTGAAAGTCTCTGAGCCAGAATTCGGAAGCCAGAGTTCGACGTCGCCGTTTGTGTTTTGCCAAAGGATCGAGGCCTTGACGCCGTGCGCGAAAAAGTTCGGAGGCGTCCCAAGCGGGTCGGGCCCGTATCCCATGCCGCCGTCAGCGACCAGCTGCGCCACGGTGGTGTCGACGCCCTGCAGCACGGCAAACGCCGAGCCTTGCAGGCCCTGGCCGGTCGGATCGAAGTACAGGGTTGTGCCGGCGGCCGAGACCGAGCTGGTGATATAGGCGCCGACCCCGGCGAGATCGTAGGGCACGGGAGTGTCTTCGAGGATGTTGTCGAGGCCGATCACGTCGCCAACCGCGGCGTTGAAGCCGGCGAGCTGTTGCACCCCGTGCGATGGGCTCTGAAGGCACACCGTCTGATGCCCTTCGAGCCGGTAGGTGATGACGTTGTTGGTGCAGCCCATCTGCATGAGGGGCACAACCGTGGTCGTCGTAACGGGCGCACGGATGGTGAGGGCGTTGGCGGCCAGAAGCTGGCTCATGGAGAGTTGGGTGTTCTCGAGCGCCGCGACCACGATCGCGCCATTGCCCGGAGTTGCGCCCGATCCTGCCGGGTTGAACCACAGCAGCGTCGAGCCATTGCTTATCGTGGTGGTGAAATAGTCGCCGAGCTCGGCGGTCGTGATCGACACGTTCGCCACCTGAAGGATGGTGCTTATGTCGAGCGCGTCGCCGGCCGTCAGCGAGAAGCCCTGCAATTGCGGCGCGGCCGCGCCGGTGTAGGGCGGACATATGTCCGAAATCTCTTCGCCTTGGCTTTGGAAAACGAAGGTCGAGCCGGCGCTTGCAACGCCGAAGGTGGTGGTCATCGAATGATCCTCCCGTGTGACCGGCCAAGTTGGGGCAGTCGGCGCCTGACCAAGGTATCGGACCGTACTTTTGCCTCACTCGCCACATTCGCGGATCGTTGGACCATAGAGTTCTATGACTTCCTCAGGAGCTCCGCAAGCATCGGATGGTACCTTAGGAAGGTGTGAGTGCTGTTAACGCAAGAGCATCTTATTTACGCAAATCACAAGGTCACTGGATTTGCTTTCCAACTGACAAGATTGTGTAAGCACTGTTAACGGAAGATCGTCTTATTTACGCGAATTCATAGGGTCACTGGATTTGCCCTCGTTGCAATAGAAGCCGTGCGACAGGAGAAGCGGCATCGGGTTCGGGCTTTCCCCTCCTCGTGAATGAAGTGAAGGTCGATGGCGCCAAGCGGCGCCTTGAACTGCGCAAAGGCGTTGAGCGCCGCCTCCTGGGCGCGCCAGTCGAATCCGTCGCGCCAGTAGGCGACGAAGTCCCGCATGTAGGCGACGCTTGCGCCGGTCGACCAGGGGCGCCCCGGCGGCTCGTCCCGCCAGCGAACGCGCGCCAAGCGTTGGCGCAGGTCGGAAAGCGGAACGGCTGCGGCAAAGGCTGGCGCACGAGCGGCCCTCCTGACCCCAACTTCAGGACCATGGCGCAAAGCCGGGATCAAGCGGCCACCGCATCTACTCTGACCGGGCGAGGGCTTCTGCCCCAACGATCCAAGGCCCCGGCGCATTGATTGTAAAGCAAGAGCTCAAGCCGAACTTGGCGGGACAGGGCAATTGCCGCAATATGGCGGCGAGCCAAAAGGAGTTTTGCGTGGCCCGCGCGCTAGCGACGAGCGAGAAGAGCTTTGCGCCGACCCCGGTTGCGACGAACGACGACCCGCCGCCGTTGTTGTCGTCGCCCGAGCGGTTCATCAACCGCGAATTGTCGTGGCTCGAGTTCAACCGGCGGGTGCTGGACGAGGCGACCAACCCGAACCATCCGTTGCTGGAGCGGCTGCGGTTCCTGTCGATCTCGGCCGCCAATCTCGATGAGTTCTTCATGGTCCGGGTCGCCGGACTGGTCGGCCAGGTGCTCTCGGGGGTGGCGGAGATTTCCGACGATGGGCGCACCCCGGCGGATCAGCTCGAACGCATCAGCGAGCGCGTCGCCGCGTTGGTCGCTTCCCAGCAGTCGCGCTGGAAGATGCTGCGCTCCGAACTCGCCTCGAACGGCGTGGTGATCCTCGAGGTCGCCGACCTCACCCGTCGCGAACGGGAATGGCTTCAGGACTATTTCCTCTCGCATGTGTTCCCGATCCTGACGCCGCTTGCGGTCGATCCGGCGCATCCGTTCCCATTCATTCCCAACCTCGGGTTCACGCTGGCGCTCGAGCTCTTCAATCCGCGCGACGGCAAGACGATGAGCGCGCTGGTCCGCATCCCCGGAAGCGTCGAGCGCTTCATCAGGCTGCCCGACGGACCGCTTGGCGGGGCCGCGCGCTTCGTCATGCTGGACCGGCTGATCGTGGCGTTCATCGGCCTGTTGTTTCCGGGCCATGAAGTGTTGGGCGAGGGCGCCTTTCGCGTCATCCGCGACAGCGACATCGAAGTCGAGGAAGAGGCGGAGGACCTCGTTCGCCTCTACGAGAGCGCGCTCAAGCGGCGCCGGCGCGGCTCGGTCATCCGGCTCGAGATCGAAGCGAGCACGCCCGAATCGCTGCGCGCGTTCGTCGCCGGCGACGTCGATGTCGTCTCGTCGGGAATCGTGCTGGTCGAGGGCATGCTGGCGCTCAACGATTTGTCGCAACTGGTGGCGATCGACCGCCCCGACCTTAAGTTTCCCACTTACAACCCGCGATTTCCCGAGCGGGTGAAGGAGCTCGGCGGCGATTGTTTCGCCGCCATCCGGCAGAAGGACCTCGTCGTCCATCACCCCTACGAATCGTTCGACGTGGTCGTGCAATTCCTCAATCAGGCGGCGCACGATCCGAACGTCGTCGCCATCAAGCAGACGCTTTACCGCACCTCGGCCGACAGCCCGATCGTGAGAGCGCTCATCGAAGCGGCGGAGGCCGGAAAGTCGGTCACCGCGCTGGTGGAGCTCAAGGCGCGCTTCGACGAGGAGGCTAACATCCGCTGGGCTCGCGATCTCGAGCGGGCGGGCGCGCAGGTGGTCTACGGGTTCATCGAGCTCAAGACCCACGCCAAGCTCTCGATGGTGGTCAGGCGCGAAGCCGGCGCGCTGGTCAACTACTGCCACCTCGGCACCGGCAACTATCACCCAGTCACCGCCCGGATCTATGCCGACATTTCCCTGTTCACCGCCGAGGCGGCGGTCGGACGGGACGTCGCGCGCATTTTCAATTTCATCACCGGCTATGCCGAGCCGGACGGTCTCGAGCAGATGGCGATTTCGCCGATCACGCTCAAGAAGACGCTCCTGCGCAATATCGCCGATGAGGTCGACTACGCCAGGCTCGGCCGGCCGGCGCAGATCTGGATAAAATGCAACGCCCTGGTCGATCCGCAGATCATCGATGCGCTCTACGCCGCGAGCCGCGCCGGGGTGCAGATCGACATCGTGATCCGCGGCATCTGCTGTCTGCGGCCGGGCGTGCCCGGGCTCTCGGACAATATCCGGGTGAAGTCGCTTGTCGGCCGGTTTCTTGAACATGAGCGCGTTTACGCGTTCGGCGCCGGCCATGGGCTGCCCCATCCGAAAGCGCGGGCGTTCATCTCGTCGGCCGACCTCATGCCGCGCAACCTCGATCGACGCGTCGAGGCGCTCGTTCCGCTGCTCAATCCCACGGTTCACGAGCAAGTGCTCGAGCAGATCATGCAAGCCAACCTGATGGACAACCAGCAGAGCTTTCGCATCTTGCCGGACGGCTCGAGCGAGAAAATCGCGCCCGTCGAAGGGGAAGAGCCGTTCAACGCGCATAAGTATTTCATGACCAATCCGAGCCTGTCGGGACGCGGCAAAGCGTTGATGGACTCCTTTCCGATGGCGCTGCGAAGGCGAGCCTGATAGACGCCCGTGTCCCTCGACACGGGACGCCCGGCAGGAGCATCGATGCCCGACAACAAAGCTCGCGGACGATTGCCGGGCGAGCCGTTGGCGATCGTCGACATCGGCTCGAATTCAGTGCGCCTGGTCTCGTATGAGTCGCAGTCGCGCGCGCCGACCCCGACCTTCAATGAAAAGGCCCTGTGCGGTCTCGGGCGAGGGGTGGCGATGAGCGGGCTCCTGCCGGAGGACGGCATCGCCAAGGCGCTGGCCGCGCTCGAGCGCTTTCGCGTTCTCTGCGACACGATGCGGATTCGCGAGGTCTGGGGCGTGGCGACGGCGGCCGTGCGCGACGCCGCGAACGGGCCGCAATTCCTCGATCGCGCCGAGCGCGCGATCGGCTGCAAAATTGAGCTCTTGAGCGGTCAGCGGGAAGCGAGGCTTTCGGCGCTTGGGGTGGTGAGCTCGATCCACAACGCCGACGGCGTCGTCGGCGACCTCGGCGGCGGCTCGCTCGAATTGACCGACGTCAAGGACGGCCAAAGCGCGCGGGGGATGACGCTGCCGCTCGGGGGCCTGTCGCTGATGGACCTTTCAGAGCGCTCGCCGAAAAAGGCCGCCAGGATCGTCCGCGACACGCTCGCGCCGGTGAAGGCGCTGCAGGGACTGGCGGGACGAACCTTCTATGCGGTCGGCGGCACCTGGCGGGCTCTGGCCCGCCTGCATATGCGCCAGCGCCAATATCCGATGAACGTGATGCACAATTACGTGATCCCGACACGCGACGCGCTCGAATTCGCCAGGCTGGTCGAACGGATCGAAGCGGACGCGCTCCTGTCGATCGAGACGGTGTCGTCGGCCCGTAGGCCGCTCCTGGCCTACGGCGCCGCGGTGCTCGAAGAGATCATCCGCCAGGCCAATCCGAGGGAGATCGTCATTTCCGCGCTCGGCGTCCGCGAGGGGCTCATCTACTCGCGGCTGTCGCCGGAGGAGCAGGCGGAGGATCCGCTCATCGTCTCGGCGCGCCAATTCAACCGGCTGCGCTCGCGGGCGCCGGAGCATGGCGACGAGCTTTTCGCCTGGACAGGGCGCTTGATCGCTTCAACCCATCTCGAGGAGGACGAGCAGGACCGGCGCCTCCGTCACGCCGCCTGTCTCCTGTCGGATATCGCCTGGCGCGCTCACCCCGACTATCGCGGCGCCCAGGCCTACGATCTGGTGGCGAACGCGGCCTTCATCGGCGTCGACCATCCCTCGCGGGCCTTTCTGGCGCTGGCGGCGTCCTATCGGCATATGTCGAGCGAAGACATGGTCTCAACCCAGTCGCGCGCGCTGGTGACGGCGCGCCAGCTCGATCGGGCGCGAATCCTCGGCGCGGCGATGCGGGTCGCCTACAACATTTCGGCGGCGATGCCCGGAGTGCTGCCGCGCGCGCCGATGATCTGCGAAAAGGGCAGGGTGATCCTCACCCTGCCGGCCGATCTCGCGCCGCTCAGCAGCGAGCGGCTGCAATCGCGCATGCGCCAGTTCGCCCGCCTGATCGGCGGCGATCCGGAAATCCGGACGTCGGCTTGAGGCGAGAGCGCGCAGCGCTCCGACGACCGCGGCGCCGTCAAAGCTTGTTCAAGAGCCCGCAGGCGTTTTCGAGCGTCAACTGCTGCGCCGTGCCGGGCGTCATCCATACGAACCAGCTGGCGTCGTCGACGACCCCGGTGACGGGGACCGCGGCCCAGGTCTGCAGGGCGCGCACCGCGGCCTCGGTCATGGGGCCGAACTGGCCGTCAATCGCGCCGGGGTAGGGGGTGAAGTTGACAGCCACGTCCTTGCCGGCCAGCGCCTGCTGGAGCCAGGCCACGGCGGGGCCGGTCCGTCCGCTCGCCAAAGTCGGCGAGGCCTCGCGATAGGCGGGCAGCTTCGCCCAGGTCGCTGGCCCGACGATGCCATCGACAGTGAGGCCGTTCGCGGCCTGAAAACTCTTGACGCTGGTCTCGAGACTGGCGTCGAACACGCCAGTGATCGGCCCGAACGGGTTCCACAGCAATTGCCGGGCGAGCACGCGCTGCAGGCGCTTGACGTCGTCCCCGGTCGAACCGGGGCCAATTGTGGCTGGCATGGCGTTCCCTCGTTCGCTCTATTCTTTTTGAGGACGCGCCGCCGCCGCGGCGCGCGCCGGGATGTGGCCTTACGTCACATCCCCTTTTCCATCTGCCCGCGGATTTCGCCCGGCTTGTTGGCGGCGGTGTGGATGTTGAAATACATCATGCCGTCCGCGAGGTCCTTGGCCTGAGCGTCGGTCAGCGTCGCCGAGCCCTTCATCGGGCTGTCGAGCGGGGCTTGCAGCGGCACTTCGACCGGGGCCGGCTTGCCGACGGGCGCCGGCCCATGGAAATGAGCGGCGATCGCCGGGCCCGTCAGGCCGGAATAATCGACCGTCCATTCGAGCTTCTTCGAGTTCGGTGTTGAAGGTGGCGGCGACCGTGCCCGCGCCTTTGGAATCGGTTGGCGGCGTCTCCGCCGCGCCCGCGAGCGTCGCCTTGTAGTGGATCACTTCCGCCTTGGGCGCGATGGTCGCCGCCATATGCGCGGCAGCGAACAGCGCGGCGCCGATGATGAATGTCCGCATGACAGTCTCCTTCCCCTTAAGATTGGCCCGCCGCCCTCAGCCGATACGACGTCTCCGGCCGAAGTGGATCGCCAACCTAACATAACGCTTCGGCGCAGACGAGGCGCGCTTGCGAGGCGCGCTTGCGCGGAGCGAGACCTCCATCGCGCGAATATCACACGCTCAATCCCCCTCGAGCTTGCCGACGTGTTTTTGGGCGTAGAGCTGAACGCCGAGCTGCTCGACCAGCGTCAGCTGCGCTTCGAGAAAATCGATGTGCTTTTCCTCGTCCGCGGTCAGCGTCTCGAACAGGTTCATCGAGACGCGGTCGTTGACCTCGTCGCAACTGCGGGCGGCCTCGAGATAAAGCTCGCGGGCGCTCATCTCCGCAGCGAGATCGCACTCGAGGATCTCCTTGACGCTTCTGCCAATCCTGAGCTGGTCGAGCGACTGCATGTTGGGTTGGCCGTCGAGGAACAGGATTCGCGCCCACAAGCATGTCGGCGTGACGCATTTCCTCGATCAACTCTTCTCGCCACGTCTTGGCGAAGTCCCTGTAGCCCCAATTGTCGAGAATGCGGTAGTGGAGCCAATATTGGTTGACCGCCGCGAGCTCGTGCCGCAGCGCCTTATTGAGGTACTCGATGACCCGCTGTTCGCCACGCATACCATTTCTCCGGACTCGGACTGCGCCGGAATCCGCGGCTGCGCCGCCGGATCGCCCTTTGGCTCTCTCCCCCCCGTGGATCGCGCCCGTCTCCGGCGAAGACGCGTAGCATACCCCTCGCCCGCGACGAGAAGCATCCATAGGGCGAGACCAGGCTTTGCCGGCCCTCCGCCCTTGGACTACTCTCACCGCCATGCCGAACACGCCTCCCCCTGACGCCGCCGCGCGGCGCGCCGCCAAGCCCATTGTCGTCTATGCCCTCGACCGCCTGCCGGCCTATGACGCCGCGTTCTACGACAATGCGCGAGCGGGCATGGCGAAGATCGGCGAGACGATCGTGCCGCCGCGCGAGGGCCGCGCGTTCGACGTTCCCGCCGGGCATTTCTTCCGCATCGTCAGCATCGAGGGGCCGCAGGTCGGCGACCTCAACCTGTGGAACGCGGCCAATCTCGCCGAGCGCTTCTTCAGCGGCAAGACGCGGGCGCTCAATGCGACGCATGTGAGCGCGGGCGCGCGGCTGTGGAGCGCGCTGCCATACTTGCGGCCGATGGCCACCATCACCCGCGACACGCTCGACTGGTACGGTTTCGACGCCGACGGCGCCGGCGTTCACGACGTGATCGGCACCCGCTGCGACCCCTACACCAACCGCCTCCTCACCGGCGGCGACTATCATCATTGCTGCCATTCGAACCTGACGCGCGCGCTCGCCGGGCGGATGAAGGTCTCGCATCGCGAGGCGGAGCGCCATGTCCACGATGTTCTGAACGTCTTCATGTGCACCGGCTTCGAACGTGGGTCGCACCGTTATTTCATGAAGGCGAGCCCGGTGCGTCCGGGCGATTTCATCGAATTCTTCGCCGAGATCGATCTCATTGGGGCGCTGTCGGCGTGCCCGGGCGGCGATTGCGGCGAGACCCATTCGAGCGACGCGGCGCGCTGCCATCCCTTGAAGGTCGAGATCTTCCGCCCGCGCGAGGGGGCGCTGCAAGGCTGGCGGCCGCCCGAGGTCAGCGCCTATTCAGGCGAGTGAGCTCGCGCGCTAACCGAAGCGAAGCCGCGATCGTTCACGCGCCTTGCGGGCCTCGGTTTCCCGGTCGCGCGGCGGGGCGGCGCTGTGCAGGGAAAATACGAGCTTGCGCGCGGCCTCGGCGACCTCGTCGACCGCGCGCTCGAACGCCTCCGCGTTGCCGTGCGACGGCTTGGCGAAGCCGCTCACCTTGCGCACGAACTGGAGCGCGGACGCCCGGATTTCCGCTTCGCTTGCCGGCGGCTCGAAGTTGAAGAGAGGGCGGATGTTGCGGCACATGGGAACCTCGTCGAAGCCTTGCTGCGTCAAATGAAGGAAAGGAGCGCGTTCACTGGATCAGTTCGAACCGCGCCGTGATCGTGACCCTGAGCTTGTCCTCGCCCGCCTCGATCGGCGTCGCGGCGGCCCCGCCACGGACATAGGCGCGCGCGGCGAAAGCGACCGGCGGCTGAACGCCTGGCTCCTCGGACAGCTCCATCAGCCGGCCGATCTTGGCGCCCCCGGCGCTGGCGTAGATTTCGGCCTTTCGCCGCGCGTCGGCGACGGCGAGGGGACGCGCCTTGTCCAGAAGCGCGTTCGGATCGTTCTCGCCATAGGCAATGCCGTAAATCTCGTTGGCCCCCGCGGCGACTGACTTGTCGATAAGCGCGCCGAGGCGCGGAAGGTCGCGAACAATGACGGTCACGTTGTTGCTCACCCTATAGCCGGTGATCGCCGGGACGCCGGCTTGATTGGGCGGCTGCTGCGAGAAGACCGGCGAAATCGACACGGCCGAGGTCCGTATGTCCGCGGGCGCGACGCCCTCGGACTTGACGAGCGCGATGAGGGCGCCCGCGGCTCTCGCATTGGCCGCCATCGCCTCGCCCGCGTCTTTTCCCGCGGTCGTCACGCCGAGCGTCACCTGGGCGAAGTCGGGAGCGGCGCTGACGGCGCCCTCGCCGGCGACTTCGATGAAGCGATCGGCATTGTATTCGATCAGGCGCGGCTGGGCCGAAAGCGCAGTCGGCAAGACGGTCAGCGCCGGCAGGAATGCGATCAGGAACAAACGTGGGCGCATCGTTCCCTCCTGGCTGGCGCGACTGGCGACAGTGCGGACATGCAACGCTTGTTCCCCATCGCGCCGTCGATCTCGCGCCGGACCGGACGCGGGGCCGCCGCATGCGGGTCTATGTCTGTCCCGGCGGACCAGCGCGATAGCGGAAGTCGCAATGGCTCGCGCCGCCCATGATCGTCTGCGTCCGGGTCAACCTGATGCGCGGATCATAGCCCTCGCAGAAAGCGCCGTCGCGATTGCAGGAGAGGATCTCGCCGATCTCGCCGAGGCCCATCGCGCGATACGTTTCGGCGTAGCGGCAGCGCCTGACGTTGAAATCGAGCACGCCGGGGGCGTCGACGACGACCTCGATCGTCAGCGCGTCGTCCTTGGTCCACAAGGGCAGGATCGCCTTGAAGCTTTCGAGGTCCGCTTCGCCCGGCGCGCGCGACGCCATCTCGGCGCCGGCCTCGATCGCCGCGCGGCGAATGGCGCGGCGCAGGATGTCGCGCGCCTTGTCCTCGCCGATCGCCTGGCGCATTTCATCGTAGATCGGGGCGATGATCGCCGCCTCGATCCTGCGGCGCGCCAAGATGCCGAGCTCCCCGTCCTCGCGCTTGTCCATGAACGAAAGCCTGCGCCGGGCGCATGGGCGCTGTCAAATTCCGGCTCTTGGCCAATATCGACTTGACGGGGCCGCGCGAGACGCCGAGTCTGGAGCAAGCTTCGCTCGTCCGTTTCCGGGCAAAAGGGAGGAGAGACCTGTGCCGATCGATCGGATGGACCATTTCACCATCCTCACCACCAACACTCAGGAGACCGTCGCCTTTTACCACGACGTCCTCGGATTGACGCCCGGGCCGCGGCCGGACTTCGCGTTCCCCGGCGCCTGGCTCTATAACGGCGGCAAGGCCGTGCTGCATGTCGTGGAGAAGTCGACCATTCCCGAGGGCGGCGGGGTGCTCGACCACATCGCCTTCTGGGGCACGGACGCGCCCTCCTATCTCGAGAAGCTGAAGGCGCGCGGGGTTAAACACAATCTGGTCCGGCTGCCTTCGACCGGCCATGCCGCGGGCGTGTGGCAGCTCTTCTTCTTCGATCCGAGCGGCGCAAGGGTCGAGATCGACTTTGCGGCGAGCGAGAACGCCGAGCCTTAGGCTCATGAGGTCGTCGTAGCCGCGCTCGCTGAGTGCGGCGCAGCGGTTAGCGACCGCGTCGACAAAGCGACGCCAAGCGGGATTTTTCTTTGCGCAACAACGCCATCGTTCAGGTCGGCCGAGGGCCGCTCGCGGCGCGCTTCGGCCCAAAGCTGCCTCTGACGCTGATCGCCGGTCCATGCCAGCTCGAAAGCCGCAGCCACGCGCTCGAAATGGCCGGGGCGCTCAAGGCGATCGCTGAGCGGCGCGCGATCGGGCTCGTGTTCAAATCGTCCTTCGACAAGGCCAATCGGACCTCGGGCTCGGCCAAGCGCGGGGTCGGGCTGAAGGCCGCGCTGCCGATCTTCGCCGAAATCCGCGAGACGCTTGGCCTCGCCGTGATCACCGACGTGCACGAGAGCGCCCAATGCGCGCCGGTCGCGGAAGCGGTCGACGCGCTGCAGATTCCAGCCTTCCTGTGCCGCCAGACGGACCTCCTGGTCGCGGCGGCGCAGACCGGGCGGCCGGTCAACGTCAAGAAGGGCCAGTTTCTCGCGCCCTGGGACATGAAGAACGTGGTCGCCAAGCTCGACGCGGCCGGGGCCAGCGACATCCTGGTGACCGAGCGCGGCGCGAGCTTCGGTTACAACACGCTCGTCTCCGACATGCGCGCCTTGCCGATCCTTGCGCGCGAGACCGGCGCACCGGTCATCTTCGACGCCACCCATTCGGTTCAGCAGCCGGGCGGGCAAGGGGAAGCCTCGGGCGGAGAGCGGGCGTTCGTTCCAGTGCTGGCGCGGGCGGCGGTTGCGGTCGGCGTCGCCGGCATCTTCATCGAGACCCATCAGGACCCCGACCGCGCGCCGTCCGACGGCCCCAATATGGTGCCGTTGAAAGACTTCGAATCGCTCATCGCCGAACTGCAGGACTTCGATCGGCTCGCCAAGCGCTGAGCTTTGCGCCCCTCGCCCTGTCATATGACGGTCGCGTGGGCGGGATATCGGGAACGACCGGCCGCGAAGACGAGTCCAATGGACAAATATCTCTTCAGCTACGCAACCGAGAGCGATCCGCCGCTGAAGCGCGGGCTGATTCGGCTGGTCGAAAGAGCCACCGGCCAGCCGAGGCTCAAGCGGATGTATGTGCAGAACCAGCGCTTTCCGCGGGCCGACGAGACCTTCTGGCAGGCCGCGGTGCGGTCGCTCGAGCTCGACGTCCGCTACGACGTCGATGCGCTCGCCGCGATTCCCAAGACCGGCCCGGTCGTGTTCGTCGCCAACCACCCTTACGGCGTGCTCGACGGCATCGTGATGGCGTGGCTCGCGAGCAAGGTCAGAAGCGATTTCGTCGTTCTGACCCATATCGTGCTGACCCGCGCGCCGGAGGCGGCGCGGTTCATCCTGCCGGTCGACTTCTCCGGCGCCAAGGAGGCCGAGCGCACCAACCTCGCATCGCGGGCCGCGGCGCACGCGCAACTCGAGCGCGGCGGGGCGGTGGTGGTGTTTCCGGCCGGCGCAATCTCGACCACGCCCGACAAGCTCGGCCTCGAGCCCGCAGTCGACGGGCGCTGGCAACCGTTCGTGTCGCAGCTCCTGCAGCGCTCGCAGGCGACGGTCGTTCCGATCTGGTTCGGCGGCCAGAACAGCCGGCTGTTCCAGATCGCCAGTCACTTCAGCGCGACGCTCCGGCTCTCGCTCATCTTCCATGAAGTCAAGACGCGCATCGGCGCCAGTCTCCCGGTCGTGATCGGGGCGCCCGTCCAGTTCGCCTCGATCGCCGCGATCCGAAACCGGCAAGCGCTCGCCGATGACTTGCGCGCGCGGGTCTATGCGTTGGCGAGGCTTGCCCCGGCGCTCGACAGGCCGCGCCGCGCCGCGCGCAAGCTTTTGCGTCCAAAGCCCGGCGCGCACCGGGCGGCCTAGCGGCGCGGCCGCGGTTCTCGCCCGGTCGAGTCCGTTCAGCCTCGCCCGCGATAGGGCGCAACGCCCTGATCGGGCAGCCAGACGCCTTTGGGCAGCTTGCCGCTCTGCCAGAACACGTCGATCGGCATACCGCCGCGCGGGAACCAGTAGCCCCCGATTCGTAGCCAGCGCGGCTTGAGCAGGTTGAAAAGGTCCTTGCCGATCCGCACGGTGCAATCCTCGTGGAATGCGCCGTGATTGCGGAAGCTCGCGAGGTAGAGCTTCAGCGACTTCGATTCGACCAGCCATTTGTCGGGCGCGTAATCGATGACCAGAAGGGCGAAGTCGGGTTGCCCCGTTACCGGGCAGATCGAGGTGAACTCGGGCGCGGTGAATCGGGCGATATAATCGGCGTCGGCTTGTGGGTTCGGCGCCCGATCAAGCGTCTTCGCGTCCGGCGCCGCGGGAATCCGCGACGGGCGCCCGAGGTGGGCGAAGGCCGGTTGGGCTTTTCTGTTCATAGGCCGTGTCTAGACCCAAAGCCCGTTCCCCCGCGAGCCTATTTGTACTGCTCGTGCAATTGCCCGGCGCTGAATTGCGACGAGACATAGCCGCTGAACCGCACGCAGACGCCATTCGCGGCCAATACGCCGGGATTGCCGGCGATGTCGCATTTCTTCGCGGGTTCGGCTTTCGTCGGCTTCTTGGTCTGAGAAGGCAGTTCGGCCGCCTGTCCGGCGGCCGCGCCGAGGACCGCGGCCGCGAGCGCGCAAGCGAACCATCGTTTGACAGCCATGAGCTTCGTCCTGACGACGCCACCAGGCGAGCGACGGCGCCAAATCCCGGTGGGGTCAAAGAGGCGCATAGCCGCCATATTGCGCGGCTATGGGGCGGCCGGCAAGCGTCTTCGGCGCGAGCTTGCGACTCAGTGAGCAATCCGCGAGGAATGGGCTCAAGCGGGAGTGGAGAGCGCGCAAGGCATGGAGATGACGTCCCCTCTTGCGCGCCCTTTCACGCGCCGGCCCGCCGCCCCGGCTTTTCTTGTCGCGGCCGGCACGGCGTTGCTCGCACTCGGATTCTACGGCGCGATCGTGGCGCGCCAGCCGATCGTCGCCGCTCTGGCTGGCGCGGCGGGGCTCGCGCTGCTGCGCCGGGCGCGGGCGGAGCGCCCGTATTCCGCCGCCCTGATCGCAATTGACGCCGCGGCCTTCGCGATCTTCGCCTTGCAGCGCAATGATTCGATCGGGTTCTGGCAACTGCCCGGACCCTGGGCCGATGTCGGGCGCTTCAATTCCCCCGGGGCGACGATTGCGCTGATCGTTTATGCCGGCGGGTCGATCATGGGCCTCATCGCCGGCTTTCGCGGGTTGCGGCTCATCGAGGCGGCGAGCCTGATCGCGGTCCCTTTCCTGTTCAACCTCCTCCTCAACGTCGGCGCCGACTGGCACATGGCCGAGCTCGGCGCCATGGCGACGGCGCACGCCGACCTGCCGTTTCCCGCCCAGGTCGCGATCGGCCGCGCGCTTGCCCTGTGGTTCGTCGGCGAAGCGATGCTGACGATGATCAACCTGATCAGCGTCGACCGGATTCCTCGCTCGGCGCGCACGCATGGGCTCTTCGCCCTGAGCGGCGCGCTCGCCGCCGCGACCCCGCTCGTCGCCAATGCGGCGCAGATGGTCGCTCAGCCGTTCCTCGCGATTTTTTTCTCCAGCTTTTGCGCCGCGCTCGCCCAGGCCGGCTTGTGGGCGATCGTCTACCTTCTGACCGGCATTGTCCTCGATTGGCTGGGCGGCCGCCCGCCACACATCGAGGCAGTCTGGGAGCATTGGCGAACCGGCTTCGTCAAGGGCGCGATCTACGGCGCGCTGTTCATGGGCTTCATCCTCAGCGCGGCTCTTGTGCTGCGCGCGCCCGGCGCGGCGACGATCCTCGATCGCATCGCGCTCCTGATCGGTCCGATCGGCGGCGCGCTCGCCTTTCCGCTCGCCCAGACGATCATGGGCAGCGCCGACGGGACGGCGCCGTTCCTCGGTCGGCTCAAGGCCGCCTATCGCGATCCTCGGGGTCCAGCTCGCGGGATCGTCGCGGGTCTTGGCCTCGCGCTCGCCTATCGCACCGATCTTGCCGCTTATGGGGGCGGCGTGCGTTTTTTGGCGATGTCCGCGGCCGGGGCGCTCTGCTACGGCGGCGTCGATTTGGCTTTCGACGCCTGGAGCGTAGTGAAGGGCGACCGGCGGAAGCTGCAAAGCTGTCGCCTCTATGCGCTCGGCCTCCTGCTCGGCGGCCTGGTCGCGGGCGCGCTCGGCTGGTATTTCGACGCCGCACAGCTCCAGGTCGTGATCGCCAAATTCTGGGCCTACGCCGACGTCAATTACCGCCTTGACGGGCGCGCGCTCGGCGACTTCACCACCTATCCGATCTTCAACAAATACGGGATGATCAACCTCGGCGAGGTCGCCGGCGGAGTGAGGTTGTTTTGGGCGGAATTGGTGGCTGGCGTCATCAACTGGTCGCTTGCCGCGCCCTTGTTCTCGATCAACTACGTGCTGCTTGACGCGGGCCTGCAAAGAAGCCTGCGGCCGATCAAGACCCTGGTCAGCCCGAGCGGCGTCGAGGGCCTGGTCGAGCAGGGCGTGCGCGTGCTGCGTTGGGGCCTGTGGATGGCGCCGATCATCAACTCGTTCCTGCGCCAATCGCCGGACCCGACCTGGTACAATCAGGACGGCGCAATCCGGTCGAGCGTCGCCGTGGCGACCGGCGCGACTCAGAGCCCCGCCGACTTCCGGCAATTTAGCCTGACGCTTTTTCTCGGTCTGCTCGCCTACGACTGGCTCCGCGTCCTCATCTGGTTCGACCACATGGGGCTCAGGGTCGCGACCCTGGTCAATCTCTCCTTTCTCGGCGGCGACCGCGCCGATGAAGCGGCCGCGCGGTTCATCGGCCACCACGGACGCACCCGCGCCATTCCGGACGGCATCCGCCGCTTCGGCACCTGGGCGCCGCTGCTTATTCCGTTCTACATCCCTCGTGGCGCCTGAGTGGGACAAGGCCTGGACGGGGGCGGAAACCCTTGCCCGCGGCGCGGCTCCGATGCCGGACGCGGTCAAGACGCTCGGCTTCGCCTATGCCGCGGCGATCGCCGCGATGGCGGCGGCCGGCGCCGCGGCGGTGGCGAAGGAGCGCGCCAAGTCGGGGCCGCCGGCGCCCTGGCTCGAGGGCGCGCCGGTCGACCTCGCGCGGCGCCCCGATCGCTTCCTCTTCAACAACGGCGCGGTCGGGGTCGAAGTTCAGCGCGACGGGCGCGGCGCGGCCTTCGTCATGGGCGCCGAACGCGGCGGCGGCCCGATCGATCTCTTCCGCCGCCCGCTCGATCCGCTGCAGGCGCGCGGCCATTTTTTCTACGTCAGCGAGGAGGGCGAGGCGCCATGGTCGATTGGCTGGGAGCCGGCGCGGCGCGCGGGCGACTATCGGAGCGAAGAGCAGGGCTTCAATCGCCTTGCGATCGTCAACGCGCTGAACGGGATCGAGGCGCGGATGGAGGTCGCGCCCGATTCGCGCGCCGCGGTCCTGAGCTGGCGAATCCGGCTCGAGAACAGATCGGGTCGGGCGAGGCGGCTCAGACTGACGAGCTTCTGCGAGATCGCCGCCGCCGAGACTGGAGCTTACGCGCGCGACCTCGATTTCGCCGGCATGCATGTCGAGACCATGTTCGTGCGCGCGCTCAACGCCATTCTGGCCCGCAACCGGCTGTTGCGATCGGCGCGCGCCGATCGCGGCGAAACGGCGTTCTTCGCCGTCAAGCCGGGGGCAGGGACGAAGCTTGTCGGCTATGAGGATTCCCGCATCCGCTTCATCGGCGAAGGCTCGCTTTCAAGGCCTACTGGTTGCGAGCCCTGGCGCTGGCGCAAGCTCGACGACGAAGGCAAGGTCTGGCCCTTCGATCCCGCGGCGAGCTTCTCGCTTCAGGCGACGTTGGCCCCCGGCGCGGTGGCTGAGGCGGAGTTCATCGTCGGCCGCGCCGACAACGCGGTGTGGGCGAGCGAATTGATCGCGAGGCGCCTCGGCCTCGCGCCTTTGCCCGAGCCGGAGCTGCAAAGGCGCCTCTACGAAACGCGCGCCGTCGAGCCGTCGCCAGCGCTGCATTCGCGCTGGCCGTTCGCGTTCTCGGCGGACGGCAAGACGCTCAGCCTCACCCATCGCACGCCCCGCCCGTGGGCGCATGTGATGGCGAACGAATCCGGCATGGCGACGATGGTTTCCAACGACGGCGAGATTTTCTCCGCCTTCGGCAATGCCCGCCAGAACGGGCTCACCGCTTTCCGCTTCGACAGTGTGACCGCCGTGCAGCCGGGGCAGATTATTTACCTCCGCGACCTCGACACCGGCGAGACCTTCGCGCCCAGCTTCGCGCCGTTCCAGCATGAGGACGCGACCTATGAGGCGACGTATGAGCCGGGGGTGGCGACCTTCGTCACGGCGCGCGGCGATCTGACGATGGACCATGTCGTTTTCGTTCCGCCCGACTATCCAGGCGACATGCGCCTCTTGACCCTGCGCAATCGCGGGACGACTCCGAAGCGCCTGCGCATCGCGCCTTTCTTCGATCTCGCGCTCGAGGATAGCCCGAATGCGAGCGTGGACAAGATTCGCGACGAAGCCGTTGGCTCGACGCTTATATTCCAGAACCCCCACAACGATTTCGAGCGCGGCTTCGGTTTCGCCGCGACGACGCTGCTTCAGCCGGCGACCGAGACCATCCGCGCGCGGTTCTTCGGTGGGCCGGGGCGGAACATCCTGACGCCCGCGATGGTCGAGACCGGCGCGAGCGACGGTTCCGCGACGGACGACGGACGGCGCGTCGCCGCCTTCTGCGGCGAGCTCACGCTCCCTCCAGGCGGCGAAACCAGGATCGCGATCGCCTTCGGCCAGGCGCCGAGCCGGATTGAAGCGCTCGCCGCCGCCGCGCGCGTCGGCGTCGCCAGCGCCGAGAGCGAGCTCGCCGCGACCCGCGCCTCCTGGGCCGAGCGGCTCGGGAAAGTCGAGGTCCGCACCAACCGGCCGGACTTCGACCGGCTTGTCAATACGTGGCTACCCTATCAGCTCTATGCCTCGCGGCTGTTCGGGCGCTTGGGACCGAACCAGCTTGGCGGCGCGACCGGCTATCGCGACCAGTTGCAGGACGTGCTGCCGCTGACCCTCCTCGAACCGCGGCTGACCCGGGCGCAGATCGTGCTGCACGCGAGCCAGCAGTTTCGCGAGGGCGACGTGCTCAAATGGTGGCACCGCGCTCCCGGCGGCGGCACGGGTCTCGGCCAGCGCACCAAGGCGGCCGATCCGCACCTGTGGCTGCCCTACGTGCTCGCCCGCTATGTGCGGCAAAGCGGCGACCGGACCGTGCTCGACGAGACGACGCCCTTCCTCGAAGGCGAAGCCGTCCCGGCGAACGAGGACACCTGGATCGTCGTTCCGCGCGGCTCGCGCGAAAGCGCGACCGTCTATGAGCATGCGCGTCTCGCGATCGTTTTCACCCTCGAGCATTTGGGTGCGAACGGCTTGCCGCTCCTGCGCGCCGGCGACTGGAACGACGGCATTGACGCCTTGGGCCGCGGCGACATCGGGACCAGCGTCTGGATGGGCTTCTTTCTCTTCAATGTGCTCGACGGCTTCGTGTCGCTTGCGCGCATGAAAGGGGACGAGACATTCGCCGCCCGCTGCGAGGCGGCGCTCGCCGCGCAGCGCCAGGCGCTCGAGGCCGGCTGGCGCGGCGACCACTACCTGCTCGATTTCGCCGACGACGGACGCGAGGTCGATCTGCGCAACGCCATGACGACCGGCTGGGCCGCCTATTCCGGCGCCTGCGACGACGCACGCGCGCTTGCCGCGATCGAGGGCGGGCTCACGGGAATCGAGCGGCCGAACCGGGTGCTGCTGCTCGAGACCCCGTTCTACGAACATTCGCAGCCCTATCCCGGCCGCATCGCCGATTATCCGCCGGGCGTTCGCGAGAACGGCGGCCAGTACAGCCACGGCGCGACCTGGATCGTCGACGGCTTCATGCGTTTGGCCCTCTCCGCCCGCGCCAGGGGCGATAGCGAAGCGGCTGCCCGCCTCAGCGCCCGCGCCTTCGAAATATTCGAAAAAATCTCGCCGATGAAGAAGACCGACCCTGACAGCATCGCCACCTATGGCCTGATTCCGATCCAGCAGCCGGCGGACATCTACGAAGGCTGGGGCCACGGCGGGCGGGGCGGCTGGTCATGGTACACGGGCGCGGCCGCGCGCATGCTGTCGGCGGCCTTTGCGCTCATCGGCGTCGAGCAGGAAAACGGCCGCATCGCCGCGCGCGACGATCTGTTCGAGGGAAAAGGCGAGCTCCAAGTTCAGTCGCTGCGCATCGGGGAAGCGATCTGGCGGCGCGACGAGGGAAGGGAGTGAGCCTATGCCTTCATGCCGCGGCGGTCGGCCGCAGCCCGACTTTGGTCGCAAAACCCGGCGGAAACGCCCCGCGCCGCGTTGCGGTAGGGCGCGGTTTCTGGCAAGAGGCGCCCAGAAACGAGCCGCGGGACCGCCGGCGGCCTATCAACAGGGCTATCTGCAATGCTTTTGGGCTTGATTGTCGTCTGTGGGCTCCTCTCGATCGTCTACGGCGTCTATACGATCTCGAGCCTCATGTCGGCGGACGCCGGCTCGCAGCGGATGCAGGAGATTTCCGCTGCGGTGCGGGAGGGGGCGCAAGCCTATCTTCGGCGCCAATATATGACCATCGCCGGCGTCGGAATTGTCGTCTTCATCGGGCTTGGTCTGCTGCTGTCGTGGACGGTCGCGATCGGGTTTGCGATCGGCGCCATCCTTTCCGGCGCGGCCGGTTTCATCGGCATGAACGTCTCGGTGCGGGCTAATGTCCGCACGGCGCAGGCGGCGACCAAATCGCTCGCCGGCGGCCTCGACATCGCCTTCCGCTCGGGCGCGGTGACCGGCCTCCTGGTGGCCGGTCTCGCGCTTCTCGGCGTTGCCGGCTATTTCGGCGTTCTGACCGGCCCTCTCGGACATGCGCCCTCGGATCGAACCACGATCGACGCCCTGGTCGCGCTCGGCTTCGGCGCCTCGCTGATCTCGATCTTCGCCCGTCTGGGCGGCGGCATTTTCACCAAGGGCGCCGACGTCGGCGCCGATCTCGTCGGCAAGGTCGAAGCCGGCATTCCCGAGGACGATCCGCGTAATCCGGCGACCATCGCCGACAATGTCGGCGACAATGTCGGCGACTGCGCCGGCATGGCGGCTGACCTGTTCGAAACTTACGCGGTGACGGTGGTGGCGACGATGGTGCTCGCCTCGATCTTCTTCGACCGCACGCCGGCGCTGCTGTCGACCATGATGTATCCGCTGGCGATCTGCGCCGCCTGCATCGTGACCTCGATCGTCGGCACGTTTTTCGTCAGGCTCGGCGCCAACGGCTCAATCATGGGCGCGCTTTACAAAGGGTTGATCGCCACCGGCGTGCTCTCGGCCATCGGCCTTGCAATCGCCACCCAGTTCGTCGTCGGTTGGGGCGAGATCGGCGCCGTCGCCGACAAAGCTGTCACCGGCGCCAACCTGTTCGTATGCGGCCTCGTCGGCCTCGTGGTTACCGGCCTCATCGTCGTCATCACCGAATATTACACCGGCACCGGCAAGCGCCCGGTGGTTTCGATCGCGCAGGCTTCCGTCACCGGCCATGGCACCAACGTGATCCAGGGTCTCGCGGTGTCGCTCGAATTCGACGGCGCTGCCGGCGCTGGTCATCGTCGCGGGCATCATCTCCACCTTCCAGCTCGCCGGCCTCTATGGCACCGCGATCGCTGTCACGACGATGCTTGGCCTCGCGGGCATGATCGTCGCGCTCGACGCCTTCGGGCCGGTCACCGACAACGCCGGCGGCATCGCCGAAATGGCCGGCTTGCCCAAGGAAGTGCGGCAATCGACCGACGCGCTCGATGCGGTCGGCAACACCACCAAGGCGATCACCAAGGGCTACGCGATCGGTTCGGCGGGCTTGGGCGCGCTGGTGCTGTTCGCCGCCTACACCAACGACATTCGGCACTTCAAGGAAACCGGGGCAGCCTATTTCCAGGACGTCGGCACGCTCGATTTCAGCCTCTCCAGCCCCTATGTCGTCGCCGGCCTCATCTTCGGCGGCCTCATCCCCTATCTCTTCGCCGGCATCGCGATGACCGCGGTCGGCCGCGCCGCCGGATCGGTCGTGCTCGAGGTGCGCCGCCAGTTCAAGGAAATGCCCGGCATTATGAACGGCACGCAGCGTCCCGACTACGGGCGCGCGGTCGACCTTTTGACCAAGGCGGCGATCCGGGAGATGATCGTGCCCTCGCTCTTGCCGGTGCTGGCGCCGTTCGTCGTCTATTTCGGCGCGCTGTGGATTTCGGGCTCCAAGGCGTCGGCGTTCGCCGCGCTCGGCGCGTCGTTGCTCGGCGTCATCGTCAACGGGCTGTTCGTCGCCATCTCGATGACCTCGGGCGGCGGCGCCTGGGACAACGCCAAGAAGAGCTTTGAGGACGGCTTCATCGACAAGGACGGCGTCAAATGGGTCAAGGGCTCGGAGGCGCACAAGGCCGCCGTCACCGGCGACACCGTCGGCGACCCCTACAAGGACACCGCGGGCCCGGCCGTCAACCCGGCGATCAAGATCACCAATATCGTCGCGCTCTTGCTGCTGGCGATCCTCGCGCGGTGAGCGTTGAGGCGATCGCGCCAAAATGACAGCGCTCGCAACCGGCGATCACGGTTCGAGCTTCGCCCCGCTCAGCTAAACCTGAACAGCCCGCCCATCACGTTCCTGAGGAAGTCGGGCTCTTGCCCGCCGGTCGGCGTGGTGCGGCTGACGAAGTCGAACACCTTGCCGTCCTGCATCCCGTAATTGGCGATCCGGTCGACCTTGCCGTCCTTGTTGAAATAGACCGCCAGCACATGCTGGTCGGACATCTGGATCGGCATGAACTGGAGCGTGTGCTTCATCTTCTGCCCGATATAGTACCAGGCGTCGCCGCCGACGGTCGAAGTGGTCGAGGGGGTGCCGAGCAGGGCGAGGGCTTCGGGCTTGGTCGTCGCGCCGACCTTGACCTGCGCCAGCGTATCCGCGTCGACCTGATAGCCGCGAGCGAAGTCGCCGTCGTAGCCAAGGCAGCCGCCGAGCGCCAGCGCGGCGCAAACGGCCAATCCCAGCAAAGCGCAACGATGGACCTTGGGCGGCGTTTGCATTCAGCCTCTCCTTACGACCAGCCTTTCGGCTTGCCAGACCGGAAGGGGATGCCTAACTCATGCCCCCTCGCCAAAGCAAGGCGGGAGTCCCGTGAGCATCGAGCTCGCCGGCCCACGATTGGATCGGCCATGATCTTCGCCCAATGGCGTGCGCGGCGCGCCAGCAGAGCCGTCATCGAGCAGATTCTTGGCGAGATCGTGGCCGCCGCCCGCCGCCCGGCGCTCTATCAGGCGCTCGGGGCCCCCGATCGGGTCGACGGCCGTTTCGAGCTATTGACGCTGCACGCCGGGCTCGTCCTGCGTCGCTTGGGGCGGCTCGGCGGCCTTGGCGACGCCATGGCGCAGGATCTCGTCAATAGCGTGTTCCTCCATTTCGATGACACGCTGCGCGAAATGGGCTTGTCGGATATCGCGGTGGCGAAGCGCCTCAAGGCGATGGGCGGGGCCTTCTACGGCCGCAACGCCGCCTACGCCGCCGCGCTCGACGAAGGGGCGACCGCCCGCCTCGCCGCGGCGCTGGCGCGAAACGTCTACGGCGCAGCAGATCATGACGGCGCGCCGAAGGCGGGCGCGCTCGCCTTCTATTCCGCCTCGCTTGACGCCGCGCTCGCGGCGATTCCAATTGAGGCGTTCGCGAACGGCCTATTTCGCTTCCCCCCAGGCTCGATCGCGGCGGGAGACCGTGATGACTGAGGCTGGGCCATTCACTCGCGTCGCGCGAGTTGACGCTCTCCCGCGGGAAGGACAGACCGTGTCCATCGAAGCGAGCCCCGCCGAGAGGGAGGCGCTGGCGTCGCTCTATAAGCTTCCGGCCATCGCCGCCTTGACGGCGACCTTGCGCCTCGAGCCCGCCGGACGGGGCGGAGCGCGTGTGACCGGCGCGGTCCATGGCGAACTCACCCAGGTTTGCGTCGTGTCGCTCGAGCCGTTCGCCGCGACCGTCGATGAGGCCGTCGATGTGCGGTTTGCGCCGCAGGCGGAGGATGAGTTGGACCGCCGCGCCGCGCGCGAGACGCTGAACTTTTCGCTCGCCGACGAAGATGATCCCGATCCCGTCATCGACGGAAAGATCGACCTCGGCGCGCTCACCGCGGAGTTCTTCGCCCTCGGCCTCGACCCTTATCCGCGCAAGCCCGACGTTATCTTCGAGCCGCCGGCGCGGGCGCCCGACACGTCTTCGCCCTTTGCCTCATTGCGCGGCCGCCGGCGCCATCCGTGAACGAAAAATGCGGCGCAAATGATTCTGTTCAAAGGTGTCAGATCACCGTTGCGCAAGATTTAGCCACAGAATAACCTTGATTGCCCGAGTTCTGCGGCAAGGCGCCGCAGCTGGGAGCAGGCGCGCGCGATTTGGGGAAACGAGAAACGCGGGCCGACATCGGGAGGAAGCCATGGATCTCATTACTGCATTGGCGGTCAGCATCGGCGTGCTCGGAGGCATCGCAACGTTTGTCCTCCTGTCGTTCGGGATGGGCATACAAATCTGGGTTGCGTTCATCGCCTGGGCGACCTTCTATCACTGTGGCGGCAAGGAAGCCGGACTGACCAAGGCGCTAACCAACAATATATTCGGCGCCATCATGGCCTTGATCGCGCTCCTCCTCGTCACTCAAATTCCGCTCGGCGGCGCGCTCGGCGTTCCGCTTTGGGCTGGCATCTGCGTCTTGATCACGGTTTTCATTCTCGTCTACGCGGCCAAGGCGCCGATGGTAAGCGACATTCCGGCAAGCGTGCTCGGATACGCCGCCGTCGCCGGTCTCGCCTTGACCGGCAACAAGCTTGGCGCGGTCACCTCGGCTACGCTCGAGAATCCTTTCGTAGTCGGCGTGATCTCCCTGATCATCGGCGCGGTGCTCGGATACATTTCGCAGAAGATCGCCGTCGCTTTGATGGGCAAACAGGCCGCCGCCTGACCGGCTGACCGAAGCCGACCTGGCCGGAACGCTTTAGGCTATGAGCCCGAATCCTGAATGGGGATTCGGGGTGGGTTGTTGTTGTCTCGGGCGCCTTACGCCTGAGGGCGGCGAGGCGGCCTGCAGATTCGGCTCTTCAATCGTCCCGCCCGCCGCGGCGATCGCGCTCGAGCGCCTTCGAGGCCCGCTGATAGAGTGTGAGGACTGGCGGCGGCAGGCCCAAACCGGGCGCAGCGGCGCGGGCGCGAGGCGACATCTTGCGTTGCGTCTTGATCAGGATGTCGAGCGCTTTATCGTCTGGATGCTTGGCGGCGAAATTCGCCGCGTAGTAGCGCAGGAACACCAGGCAGGCCACGTCCTCCAGGGTCTGCGCCTCAGCGTCGGCGCGCAATTGCTCCTTGCGCACGAGCGCGCCGACGCGGGCGATTTTCCCCTCGTCGTAGCCGCAACTCTCCATGATCTCAGCCACGCGCTCGGCGTGGCGCCGCTTGGCCGCATTGCGCCATGCGATATACCCGCTCTTGCCGTCGGGATAGGCGCTGCGGGGTGTGAGCCAGCGCTCGAGATGCTGCCCTCGCACGGCGATCCGCAAGGCTTCGGAGGCGTCAGGCGCGAATTGGGTGAGCGTCTCGCTCATCCGCCGGCCGTAGACGAGCTCGGCCGGCTCGCCCGCCTCGAGGTTGGGGTCGCGGGCGTTCGCGGCGTCGATGGCGCTGAGCGCGCATTGCAGTCGATCGGACATGAGGACAAAGGGGCGGCCGCGTCGCGCCCTTATCTTGGCACGCGCATCGTCGGAGGAAAAGGGCGCTTTCTGCGGTCGCAAGCGCGCCCCGTGCGCCTCTCCGGCGTTGCCTTGCGCGGCGAAGCCGCTATTGTCGCGCGCGCCGGGCGCCGCCCGCGCAAACGCGCCCGGGGCGGTCGGACCAAGGAATGGCGAGCGACATTCGCATAGCGCTGGACGCGATGGGCGGCGATCATGGGCCGACCGTGGTCGTGCCTGCCGCGGCGGTCGCGCTCGAACGCCGGCCGGACTTGCAGTTTCTGTTCTACGGCGAGGAGCGGGCGATCGGCCCGCTTCTCGAGCGTCGCGCCAAGCTCGCCGCCAAGTCGCGGATTTTTCATACCGACGTCGCGGTCAAAATGAGCGACAAGCCGAGCCAGGCTTTGCGCGCCGGGCGGCGCGTGTCGTCAATGTGGCAGACGATCGAAGCGGTGAAATCGGGCGCCGCCGATTGCGCCGTCTCCGCCGGAAACACCGGGGCCCTGATGGCGATGGCCAAGTTCTGCCTGCACACGATGTCGCCGATCGAGCGGCCGGCGATCGCGGCGATGTGGCCGACCTTGCGCGGCGAATTGATCGTGCTCGACGTCGGGGCGAGCATCGGCGCCGACGCCCAGCAGCTCGCCGACCTCGCGGTCATGGGCGCGGCGATGGCGCGAATCGTGCTCGACATCGACTGCCCGACGGTCGGTCTCCTCAATGTCGGCGTCGAGGAGATCAAGGGCGTCGAGGAAGTGCGCGCGGCGGGCCGGATCCTGCGCGAGGCCAACCTGCCCAACATGCGCTACCAGGGCTTCGTCGAAGGCGACGACCTCGGCAGGGGCGCGGTCGACGTTTTCGTCACCGAAGGCTTCACCGGCAACATCGCGCTCAAGACCGCCGAGGGCACCGCGAGGCAGCTCGGCCAATATATCCGCGACGCCAGGAACCACAACCTGATGTCGCGCATCGGCTTCATGTTTGCGCGCAAGGCGCTCGCGGCGCTGCGCGCCAAGATGGGGCCGCGCGTCAGCGGCGGCGTGTTTCTGGGACTTGACGGCGTCGTCATCAAGGCCCATGGCGGCGCGGACGCGGAGAGCTACGCCGGCGCGGTGGAATTGGGTTATGACATGGTGCGTCAGGAATTGCTCGGCAAGATTCGCGAAATGGTCGCCCAGGCCAACGGCTTCCGACCCGCGCCCGTTCAAACGCGCGCCGCCCGATCCTGACAGGAACCTGCTCCGCTCATGAACCTTGCATCGCCTCCGCTTCAAGCCCGCCGCTCGCGCCGTCCCGATCCGGACCTCAGCCGCGGCGCGGCCCCCGCCTCGATCCGCTCGTGCGTTAGGGGCGTCGGCGCGGCGCTGCCGGCGCGGGTCGTAAAGAACGTCGAGCTCGCGGCGAAGGTCGATACGTCGGACGAATGGATCGTCCAGCGCACCGGCATCCGCCAGCGCTACGTGGCCGGCGCCGGCGAAACCACCTCGACGCTCGCAACCAAGGCGGCGCGGGCGGCGCTCAGCAACGGGGGCCTTAAACCCGCCGATATCGACCTCATCGTCCTTGCGACCTCGACCCCCGACCACACCTTTCCCTCCGTCGCCAGCCAGGTCCAGGCGCATCTCGGAATCGTCGAGGGCGCCGCGTTCGATCTGCAGGCGGTCTGCACCGGCTTCGTCTACGCCGTCGCCACGGCCGACAAGTTCCTGCGCTCCGGCTCGAACAAGCGAGCGCTGGTGATCGGCGCCGAGACCTTCTCGCGTATCCTCGACTGGAGCGACCGCACGACTTGCGTCTTGTTCGGCGACGGGGCGGGGGCGATCGTGCTCGAAGCCCGCGACAGCGACGGCCGCCTCGCCTCGCCCGGCGTGATCGCCTCGCGGCTGCGCGCCGACGGGCGGCACCGCTCGAAGCTCTATGTCGACGGCGGACCCTCGACCACCCAGACGGTCGGACACTTGCGGATGGAGGGCAAGGAAGTGTTCCGTCACGCCGTCGGCATGGTGACTGACGTGATCCAGGGTTGCTTCGCCGACGCGGGCGTGAGGGCGGACGAGATCGACTGGTTCGTGCCGCACCAGGCCAACCGGCGGATCATCGACGCGACCGCCGACAAGCTCGGCATTGCGCACGACAAGGTGATCGTCACCGTCGACCAGCACGGCAACACCTCCGCCGCCTCGATCCCGCTCGCGCTCGACGCCGGCGTCAGCGACGGCCGCATCAAGCCCGGCGATCTGGTGATGATCGAAGCGATGGGCGGCGGCTTCACCTGGGGAGCGGCGCTGATCCGCTGGTGACGCGGAGCGCCTGACCGTGGAGCCGTTTGCGGGGCGGTCTGCACGATCGGCCGGGGCGCCGTCAAACCTCTGGACCGTTCAAGTTCGGACGGCCAAGATCGTAGATCCTCAGCCTGGAAGGCGAGTCCGGGAGGCAATGACAGACGGCGAGGCCCATGACGAGGGAAATCCGTTAGCGCTCGCGCTGCTCGCGCTCGTCGCCGGCGCCGTTGCCGGGCTTGTCGGAGCTATCTTCCGCCTATCGCTCGAGCAGGCGGATCGGCTTCGCAACGGCCTGATCGGATGGGCTCATGGCCAGGAGGCCGTCGGCTTCCTTCTCGTTCTCGCGGTTTGCGCAGGCGCGACCGCGATTGCAGGTTGGCTGGTTCGCCGGTACTCGCCCCACGCGGCGGGAAGCGGCATCCCGCATGTCGAAGCTGTCCTGCGCGGGGAGCTTCCGCCGATCCCGTTTCGCTTGATCCCGGTCAAGTTCGCTGGCGGGTTGCTCGCAATCGGCGCGGGACTCGCGCTCGGTCGCGAGGGCCCTACCGTTCAGATGGGCGCGAGTCTAGCTCATCTCGTCGGAAAGGTGTTCGGCAGAAACTGGCCGGATTGCCGGGTGTTGATTGCGGCCGGAGCCGGCGCGGGCCTCGGCGCCGCCTTCAACGCGCCGATCGCCGGCGCCGTCTTCGTCCTCGAGGAACTGGTGCAGCGATTCGAACGCCGTATCGCCATCGCCGCCCTCGGCGCGTCCGCCACCGCCATCGGGGTGGCGCGCCTTTTGCTCGGCGACACGCCGGACTTCTACGTTGGTGGGCTCGGCTACGGCGACGCTGAAACGAGACCGCTCTATTTCGTGTTCGGAGCCTTCGCTGGTCTTTTGGCTGTCGCCTACAATCGGTTGCTGCTTGCAACGCGCGCGGCCGCGCGTCGGCTGATCTTTGCGCACGTCGATCTGCGCGCCGGGTTGGCCGGCGCTGCCGTCGGCGTCCTAGGCTGGTTCGCGCCCAGCCTGATCGGGGGCGGAGACGCGATCACCCAGAGTGTGCTGACAGGCAGCGTCCCGGTGGCCGCCATTCCCGCCGCCTTCCTGATCCGATTTGCGCTCGGCGCTGTGTCCTACGCTGCGGGAACTCCGGGTGGACTGTTCGCCCCCATGCTGGTGTTGGGGGCGCAATTCGGCTTCCTGTGCGGAGCGGTGTGCCGGGCGCTGGCCCCTTATCTAAATGTTCAGCCTGAGGGGTTTGCGGTCGTAGGAATAGCCGCCTTCTTCACGGGCGTCGTGCGGGCCCCTATCACCGGCATCGTGCTGGCCACTGAGATGACGGGGAGTGTCTCGATGCTGCTGCCGATGTTATGCGCCTGCTCGATGGCAATGCTGGCGGCGACCCTGCTGAAAGACCCGCCCATCTACGAGTCGCTTCGGGAGCGCGCGTTGCCGGTCGACGAACCCATTGCGGGGGCTTAAGAAGGCCCAGCGCAATTGCAGGTCCGCCGGGGTCGAAAGCGGTTCAAAGGTTTGCGCTAATCGAACGCGAAGATGCGCTTCCAGTCGTTTTTCATGCTGACGACGATCCAACCGTCCCTGGTCGCCTCCTTGTAAAGCTCCGGCGGGAAGCGGCCGACTTTGGTTTCGGGAAGGCCCTGCGCCGGCCCGTAGGCGTATGCGCGCGTGCCGTCCTCGTGCAGGACGATCATCGCGAGCCGCGCGCCGGCTTTTGTGTATTCAAGCATTTGCGGTCGCCGCTCGAATTGCCGAAGGCAAAACAAGGCCGGCGGCCGATCATCAGATGGATTCCTTCGGGCTTGCCGGTGTCGTCGTTGAACAGGAGCTTCGGTTCCCTGATGAGGACGGGACCCTTCGCGCCGTATTGATAGCTGACGGCGCCGGCGGAACCGATGACCTGCTCGGGCGGAATTCAGTAGACCTGCTCCGATTAGACGCGCACAAAGTCCTGGCCGCCGCCGGTGACGATACAGGTGCGGTAGCCGACGTTGCGCAGATAGTCGAGGAGCTCGATCTGCGGCTGATAGACGAGTTCGGTGTAAGGCCGCTTCCAGCGCGAGTCGCGCGCGTCTTCGATCCATTTCGCGACCTCGTCGCGGTACGTCTCGACGTCGATGCCGGTCGGCGTCACGCCGACGATCTTGAGGAGATCGTCCATCGAAAGTTTCGCGATAGCCTCGCGCTCGCCGGTCCCACGATGCCGATGCTCGTGGCGGCTCCAACCAAGAGGGCGGCGAATTCGCGCCGGTCAAGCTCCATGATCGTCCCCAAAAATCGCAGGCGTTCGCGGGCATCCGCAGCCGTCTTCACTCTGCGACGCGCAGAAGCTGCTTGCCCTCGTTCTTGCCCTCGAACAGCCGCCTCAGCGTCGCCGGCGCATTCTCGAGGCCGTGCTGCACGTCGACCCGGTATTTGATCTTGCCCTCCTTGACCCAGCCCGAGAGCGCGTCGATCGCCTCGGCCGCGCGAGGCATGTAGTCGGTGACGAGGAAGCCCTCCATCCGCCCGCGCCTCGAGACGAGGTTCAAGTAGCTCCTCGGTCCAGGCGGCGGCTCGGCGGCGTCGTAGGTGGAGATCCCGCCGCAGAGAACGACCCGCCCCCGCATCGCAAGCCGCCCGAGCGCCGCGTCGAGAATGTCGCCCCCGACATTGTCGAAGAAAATGTCTATGCCTTTCGGGCAAAGCTCCTTGAGCCGCGCCTTGACGTTCTCCGACTTGTAGTCGATCGCCGCGTCGAGCCCGAGGTCATGGGTGAGCCAGCGGCATTTCTCCGCCCCGCCGGCGACGCCGATCGCCCGGCAGCCTTTGATCTTGGCGATCTGGCTGACGAGCGAGCCCGTCGCGCCGGCGGCGCCCGAGACGACGACAGTCTCGCCCGCGACGGGACGGCCAACGTCCAGAAGGCCGAAATAAGCGGTCATTCCTATCATGCCGAGGACGCCCATCGCGAGTTCGATCGGCGCGCCAGGCGGCAGTTTGTTCAGGCCGCCTGGCTTCATCGCGACGTAATCCTGCCAGCCCACCAGGCCGACGACGATGTCGCCGACCTTGAAGCCCTCGCTGCTCGACTTCTCGATCCGGCCCGCGCCGAACGAGCGGACGACCTCGCCGATTTTGACCGCCGGCAGATAGGTGTCGCCGGCGATCCAGGCGCGCTGGGTCGGGTCGCACGACAACACCAGATTCCGGATGAGCGCCTCGCCCTCGCCGGGCGCGGCCGCTTCGGCTTCGACGAAGGTGAAGTCGCTATCCCTGAGCGCGCCCTCTGGACGGCGCGCGAGCAGCCACTGGCGGTTTTTCATTTTGGCTTCCTCGGCGGTATTGGCCGCCCTTCATAGCACGAGCGGCGGGGAGCAGGACGCGCGCTTGACGCTATCGAGCACGATGATCGAGATCGAGCCCGGACTGAACGACGGCTTTCCTCGTGGCGCTGCCGGTCGAGGCGCCTTGGCGCTGTCTCAATCGCGGCTTTATCGCCAAACGCGGCCGGACTTCTCGCCCGCGGCCAAGGCGTTCACGGCGATCGTCCAGGCGCTGGAGCACGAGATCGCAGCGTGAACGGGCGGTCTCGCTTGAATTTCCGCAACGGGTCGGGTAGGGCGCCCGGGGGAGACATCGCTGCGGGGCAACAAGAATGAGCATTCTTCTTATCTGCGCACTTTTTTTCGTGTTGTTCATGGTTGCGAGCTACGCCGGGCTGGCGTTGCAGCAGCACCTCGCAGCGGCACATAAGACTGGCGAGACGAAGGGGGTGGTTGGCCAGATCTCGGGGCTGCTCACCCTGCTTCTGGCGCTGGTTCTAGGCACGCTCATCGGCGTCAGCTTCGCTTATTTCTCGGGCCAGAGGACGAATCTCGAGAACTTCTCCGCCCAGGTTCTCCGGCTTGATCAGGCGCTTGCTCAGTATGGCCCCGAGACCAAGCCGCTGCGCGACAAGCTCAAGGACGGAATCGAGAAGGCCTATGAGGCGATTTGGCAAGGCGGGAATATCGATCCCGCGTTGCTGACCGTCGGGCCGCCGCTCGCCAACGCGCAGGGGATCACCGATTTCCTCGCAACGCTCAAGCCCGCGACCGACGCGCAGAAGGCTGCGCTCGCGACCGCGCAGCAATATTCGAGCATGGTCGAACAATCGCGCCTCCTCATGTCCCTGCAGATTGCGGCCGGGCCGGTGTCCTGGTTCCTCATTGCAATTCTGGTCTTTTGGACGGCCTCGCTGTTTTTCGCCATCGGCCTCTACGCCGAACTCGAACAGCCTCGTTCTCGCCGCGCTCACTTTCGGGGCGTTGTCGATCGCCTTCGCGATCTTTCTCATCCTCGAATTCGGCGAGCCCTACACCGGCCTGTTCAAGGTTACGCCCGCCGCGCTCGAGCAGACGATCGAGTTCATCGACAAATAGCCGCTCGGGCTCGGCGGCCTTGCGCGTAAGGGGCGGGCAGACTAACGTGGCTAAAAACCACAAAAGCAGACCATGATAAAAAGACAGCAACTGACTGATTCAGTATAAAGGCTGCGCCGGGCGCAGAGCGGAGAGGAAATCCCATGTCTCACAAAGTCGAAACCCTGGCCCTTCACGCCGGCTGGCGCGCGGATCCCGCGACCGGCGCCGTCGCGGTTCCGATCTACCAGACCACCTCGTATCAGTTCCAAAGCGCCGAGCACGCCGCCAATCTGTTCGCGCTCAAGGAGCTCGGCAACATCTATACGCGGATCATGAATCCGACCAACGACGTGCTCGAGAAGCGCATCGCCGCGCTCGAAGGCGGCGTCGCGGCGCTCGCGCTCTCAAGCGGCCAGGCGGCGTCGGCCTTTGCGATCCAGAACCTGGCGCGGGCGGGCGACAACGTCGTCTCGTCGACCGACCTCTACGGCGGCACCTGGAACCTGTTCGCCAACACGATGAAGGATCAGGGGATCGAGGTCCGCTTCGTCGATCCTGTCGACCCGGAGAATTTTCGCAGGGCGACCGACGCGCGCACGCGGGCCTACTATGCCGAGACGCTGCCCAACCCGAAGCTGATCGCCTTCCCGATCGCGGAAGTGGCGGCGATCGGGCGTCCGCTCGGGGTTCCGCTGATCATGGACAACACCGCCGCGCCGATCCTGACTAGGCCGTTCGAACACGGCGCGGCCATCGTCGTCTATTCGTCGACCAAATATCTCGGCGGCCACGGCAACTCGATCGGCGGGCTCATCGTCGACGGCGGCAACTTTCCGTGGGAAGAGCACAAGGACCGCCAGCCCGCGCTGAACACCCCCGATCCGAGCTACCACGGCGCAATCTGGAGCGAAGCGGCGAAGCCGCTCGGGCCGGTCGCCTACGTTCTCAAGGTGCGCACGACCCTGTTGCGCGACCTCGGCTCCTGCATGTCGCCGTTCAACGCCTTCCTCACGATTTAGGGGATCGAGACGCTGCCTTTGCGCATGGAGCGCCACTGCGCCAACACCTCCGCCGTCGCGGCCTGGCTCGCCAAGCGGCCAGAGGTGACGCATGTGATCCATCCCTCGCATCAGAAGGGCGAAGCCAAGCGGCGGGCGGAGAAATATCTGCGCGGCGGCCTCGGCGGCCTGGTCGGCTTCGAGATCAAGGGCGGCAAGGAGGCGGGGCGCAAGTTCATCGACGCCTTGAAGCTCCTCTATCACGTCGCCAACATCGGCGACGCACGCTCGCTCGCCATCCATCCGGCGACCACAACCCACTCGCAGCTCACGGCCGAAGAGCAGCTCGCGACCGGCGTGACCGACAATTACGTTCGGCTCTCGATCGGCATCGAGCACATCGACGACATCCTCGCCGATCTGGACCAGGCGCTCAAGGCGGCGGCATGACGCCAAGGGCCTGACGCGAACGGAGGAAAGCGGTAGAATTGCGTCGGCGGCCGGCGCAGGCCGGATGACATCGAAGGCCGGACGATCCGATGATCGAGCAGGCGTGGAACGAATACCGCGGCTGGGCGAAGCGGGCGCGATCTTTGCAGGCCTCGTCCGACACCTGGAATTTCTGGGCGATGGCCGCGCTCGTTGCGACCGCCGTATTGGGCGCAGCCTCGGGCTTCTTTGCCGCCAATCCGACAAACTGGCTTCCGGCCTGGCTGTCGAATGACCAGTTCGTTCGCGCGCTCGTCTGCCTGGCCGCGGTCGCGTCGGCCCTGTCGCTCTATGTCGGACGCCAGGCGCTGGCGGTCGGCGCGGAATTGGGTTGGCTGCGCGCCCGGGCGACCGCAGAGGCGATCAAGGCGGAGTGCTTCCGCTTCGCTGCCGGCGTCGCCGACTACGCTCCCGACAAGGCCTCGGAAGCCGAGGCGGCGAACGCATTCATCGAGCGCCGCAAGGCGATCGCCGCAAGGGCTGCCGGCGATTCGCTCACGCCCGGGGACGATCCGGTCGGGCCGGCCGGCGATGATCGCCGCCCATCGCGCCCGATGGCCGAGCAATGGTATCTTTCGAAACGCATCGACGGCCAGATCGACTACTATAGGAAAGGTCAGGAGGAGAACGAGCAATCCTATCGGCGGCTTCAGCTTTGGAGCTTCGTCGCGGGCGCGCTCATCGCAACGGTCTCAGCCGGGGCGGCTGTCTACGGGGCGCGGTTCGCGGTGTGGACGAGCATGCTGACGACGGTCGGCGCCTCGGTCAGCGCCTACGGCCTCGCCGAGCGGCAGAAGTACCTCGCCGCGAGCTACGCGGCGATGAAGGCCAATCTTGAGCGGATGAAGGAGCGCTTCGAAGTGGGCGCCGTCGCGCTGCAGGCCCTGGTCGCTTCGGCCGAGGATTTGATGGAGAGCGAGCACGCCGCCTGGATCGATCAGATGGCGAAGACGGCCCGGTCCGCGCCATCGTCGCCCCCGCAACCGGATGGAGCCCAGGTCGCGCCGCCAGACGGCTCCCCGCCGAAGGCGGGCTGACGGCGGCGCGGGCGGGTTCTGGACGAGCGCACCGACCGATCCGAGAGAGCTTTTCCCGGCCCTATCCTCGCTCGCGCATCAATCTGGATTTGTCGCGGTTCCAGTCGCGCGCCTTCTCGCTCTCCCGTTTGTCGTGCAGCTTCTTGCCGCGCCCGAGCGCGATGGCGATCTTGGCTCTGCCCTTGGCGTTGAAATAGATGCGCAATGGCACGATCGTCATGCCTTCGCGCTCCACGCCCTTGGCGAGCCTGGCGATCTCCTTGGCGTGCAACAGAAGTTTGCGCGGGCGCTTGGGCTCGTGGTTGAAGCGGTTGGCCTGAAGGTATTCCGGGATGTTGGCGTTGTAGAGCATGACTTCGCCGTTGCGGTCGACGGCGGCGTAGCTCTCGGCCACCGTCGCCTTGCCGCCGCGCAGCGACTTGACCTCGGGACCGGTCAGCATCAGGCCAGCCTCGAACGTCTCGCCGATTTCATAATCGAAGCGGGCGCGCCGGTTGTCGGCCACGACCTTGTAGTTCGGCTTTTCCTTTTCGGCCATGGTTCTGCCGTTAGCGCCTACGCGTTCAGAAGGCCCGCGTGCACCATGGCCCGGCGGATCAGCGCCTCGGTCGCCGGACCGACCGGAATGAGAGGCAATCGCGTGTCGGCGCGAATCCGGCCGAGCAGGCTCAGCGCGTATTTGGCGCCGTTGACGCCGGGTTCGGCGAAGATCGCCGCGTGCAGCGGCGTCAGGCGGTCCTGGATCTTCAGCGCATGGCCCCAGTCGCCCTTGAACGTCGCCTCCATCAACTCCGCACACGGGCCAGGCGCAATATTCGCCGTCACCGAAATGCAGCCATGCCCGCCCGCGGCGATCACCGCGAGCGCCGTCATGTCTTCGCCAGAAAGTTGGATAAACTGCGGCCCCATCGCGTGTCGCTGACGCGAAACGCGCCCTACGTCGCCCGTCGCGTCCTTGACGCCGACAATGTTTGCAAGCTCGGACAACCGCTTCATCGTGTCGACCGACATATCGACCACGCTTCGCGGAGGAATGTTGTAGATGATGATCGGAATTCCGACCGCGTCGTTGACGGCCTTGAAGTGCTGGTAGAGGCCTTCCTGGGTCGGCTTGTTGTAATACGGCGTGACGACAAGAACGGCGTCCGCCCCGCTTTGCTCGGCGTGGAGGGCGAGTTCGATCGCCTCCGCCGTGTTGTTCGAGCCCGCGCCGGCGATCACCGGAACCCGGCCGCGCGCCTCGTCGATGCAGATGTCGACGGCGCGGCGGTGCTCCTCGTGCGTGAGCGTCGGGCTCTCGCCGGTCGTCCCGACCGGCACCAGCCCGTGCGAGCCCGAGCCGATTTGCCAATCGATCAATGCGCGGTAGGCCGGCTCGTCGATCTTGCCGTCCTTGAACGGGGTGACCAGCGCCGGCATCGATCCGTGAAACTTCGCCCGCTTTTCCATTGTCCGCGCCCAGTTGGCTCCGCGCCCATGCGATCCATGGCTCCGTGCCGCGTGCGGACACATAGCCCCGCCGCGCCCCACGCGAAAGAGGCAAGGCGCCCAAGGCCTGAGTTTACGTCTTGGTCAGCAAAATCGGTCCATCCTCGTCCGAGAGGTTTGGGCTCATGACAATTCTCCGTCCGCGCCTGCTTTTCGCCTTTTGCGGCGCCGCTTGCCTGACTGCGCTCGCCCCCGGTGGAGGGCGCCCGCCCGCCGAGCTTGCGGGTCTCGATCGGAACGCCGGCGGCCCCGCCGGCATGCCGTTAGACTCGTCGCGGCTCGCTCCCAGCGCCAGCCGAGACGCGCGGTTTGCACTCGCCCCACGCCCGACCGCTGCGGGGAAACGGATCGAAGATCCGGATCGATCAGCGAGCGCCGCGCTCGCCCGCGACCCCTCGCCTCCGCTCGCTGCGAGCGACGCAAACCCCGCGGCTCAATTCGCCTATGCGGACATCCCCACCTCTCCGGCGCCGCGGGTGGGCGGCGTGGGATCGGATCCCGTCGGCGCGGAACCCGTGGCCGTCCCGGCGCCGACGCCCGAGGCCGCCTGGGGCGACTCGGACCTCGCCGCCCAATTCGCCTATGCAGACCTCCCAGGCGCGGCGCCCGCGGTCGGCGCCCTCGCCGCGATTGCGCCGTCCGCGCCCGCGGCGGCCCCCGCGCCCGCCTCGCCCTTGCCGCCGCCTCCGCCCAGTTCTGCGGCCGCGGTCCTGTACAATAGGGGCGACGCCGCGGGGCTGGCGGGGCTCGCCAAGGCGGCGACCGATCCGGCCGAGCAAACGGCGCTGGAGTGGGCGTCCTTGCGCGCGGATGCGCACCCGTCGTTCGCCTCGCTCGCCGTCTTTCTCGAGGCGCATCCTGCCTGGCCGGGCCGTAGCTGGATTCGCGACCGGCAGGAAGCCGAGCTTGCCGCCCATCCCGAGGCGCCGGCGAAGGTCGCCCAATTCTTCGCCGACCGCCCGCCGCAATCGAGCGCGGGAAAGATCGCCGCGGCGCGCGCGGCCAGAGCAATGGGGCGCGACGGCGAGGCGGCGCGAATCATCCGCGCGTTGTGGCGCGACGGCAATTTCGACACCCAGACCGAAAGCGTCATCGTCCGCGACTTCGGCGGTTCGCTCACCAAAGACGACCACAAGCATCGCGCCGACCGCCTGATTTACGCTGGCTATTTTGGCGCCGCGACGCGTGCCGCCGCTCTCGCCGGGCCCGACGTTCTGGCGCTGGAGGAGGCGCGCATCGAGACGGCCCGCGCGCCGACGAGCGCCGCGCTGCTGAAGGCGGTTCCGGCGGCGTTGCGCAGCGATCTTGGCCTCTTGTTCTCCAGGGTCCAGTACGCGCGCCGCGCCGGGCGCCTTTATGAGGCCGCGACGCTCTTGACCCTCGCGCCGCCAGATCGCGGCGCCCTGATCAGTCCCGATCGCTGGTGGAGCGAGCGCAAGATGGTCGCCCTTTCGCTCCTCGATCTCGGCGAGCCGCGGCTGGCTTTCGAAGTGTGCGACAAGACCGTCCGGCCCGAGACGTCCGAGGCGGAGGTCGACGCCCTCTTTCACGCCGGCTGGATCGCCCTGCGCTTCCTCAACGACGCGCCCTCGGCGGCGGAGCGGTTTGCGCTCGCGGCCGTTGCCGCCGACGGTCCTCTGTCGATCGCCCGCGCTGCTTATTGGCAGGGCAGAGCGGCGGAGGCGATGGGCGGCGCCGAGGCCGCCAAGGGCTTTTACCAGCGCGCCGCGAGCGAACCGATCGCCTATTACGGCCAGCTGGCGGCTGAACGCCTCGGCCAGACCCGCCTTGCGTTGCATGCGCCGAAAACGGCGGCCGAGGGCGATCGCCGCGACGAAGCCGTCGGCGCGATCGCGGCGCTCTATGCCGATGGGCTCGACGGCCTTGCGACCTCGCTCGCCTTCGACGCCGCACGCGGATGGCGGGACGAATCGCGAATTGTCGCGCTGGCCGAGGTCGTCGAGCGTTTCGGCGACGCGGGGACTCAGGTGCAATTCGCCAAACTCGCCCTGATGCGAGGCTACCCGTTTGACGCCATGGCGTTTCCGGCGGCGGGCATTCCGGCTTTTGTGCCGCTCGCGCATTCCGCCGATCTGGCCACTGTCTATGCGGTCGCGCGGCAGGAAAGCGAGTTCATATGGCGGTCGTCGTCCTGGGCGGGCGCGAAGGGCCTGATGCAGATGCTGCCCTCGACCGCGGCGCTGACTGCGCGGCAGGCTGGCGTCGAGTTCGACTACGCCCGCCTGATCGTCGATCCGGCGTTCAACACCGAGCTCGGCGCGGCGCTCCTCGGCCAATTGATCGAGGACGAAGGGGGATCGCGCGAACTCGCCTTCGCCGCCTACAACGCCGGTCCCCACCGGGTCACGCAATGGATCGCCGCGCACGGCGATCCGCGCGACGGAACGGCCGATCTCGTCGACTGGATCGAGCGCATCCCGTTCGACGAGACGCGCGACTATGTGCAGCGAGTGAGCGAGAACCTCGGCGTTTATCGCCAACGCTTCGCCGAAGAGCCTCCGGCGCGAGCGCCGGTTTCGGCGCGACTGGCGCGCGAGTAGGCCGCCCCCAAGCGCTCCCGGCGGCGGCGGTCATCCTCTCGTCGCCGCATGCAATTGTCTGAAAACAAGACATCATTGCCGAGACGGAGAATTACGCCCGGCGACGCTGGTTTAACGCGCGCGAGCGGGCATCGTAAGAGGACATCCCCCAAGTATGCTCAACATATGTGTTAGTGAACACATGTGTTGGTACGGTGTTAGCAGGGCGTTCATCGCCACCATCTAGCCTCAAATGGCAAGGACGATGCAATTCTGGACGGTGTCCAGGACGCTGTCCATCGCTTCTGGCTCCACTAACGGCAAGCACATGTTTCGAATTAAGTTGCTGACGACAATTCGGATTGGCTTCCTCTTTGTTCCACTGGTGGTTTCTGGGACAGCTTCGAGTTCCGGCATCCCATCAAACGCTATACTGACCCCTAATCTCTCCCCGCTATCCACAGCGCTGGAGCAGGACATCCGGCGATTCGTCCCGCCTACGAGCGTTGCGGCGCTCCCGCAGCCGACCAATCCCCCTGCGATCGCCGTGGCGCAAGCGGCGACGGCCCCTGCGCCGACCGCGACCCTCTCCGCCTTCGCCCGCTCAATTCCCAGCGGCCGGTCCGCGACGCTCGTGTGGAGCAGCACGAACGCTCGAACCTGTAGCGGAGCGGGCTTCTCAGGCTCAGGCGCCTCAGGGTCTGCGACTGTCTCGCCGACCGCAACCACCACCTACGCCATCACCTGCACCGGGAACGGCGGCTCCGTCGACCAATCGGTGACTGTGGCGGTCACTCCCGCGCCGAAACTGGCTGTTGGCATGGCGGTTCAAACGACCGGCTCGGTCGCCATGCGTAACTCGCCGTCGATGACCGCGCCGATAACCGGCGTCGCGGCGCCCGGCTCGAAAGGCGCGATCGTCGGCGGTCCGGCAAGCGCCGAGGGATCGACCTGGTGGGAGCTCTCCAGCAAGAGCGGGCCCGCGACCTGGGCTCCTCAAGATGACCTCATGCAAGCCAGCCAGGCGGCGCCGACCGTGACCCTCTCCGCATCGCCAACTTCGATAGTCGGGGGTCAATCATCGACGCTGAGCTGGACGAGCGCCAACGCCAGCACATGCAGCGGAACCGGAAAGGGCTTCTCGCCGTCTGGCTCCTCGGGATCCCAGGCTGTGTCGCCCGGTCTTACCACCACCTACGGCATCACCTGCACCGGCGCGGGCGGATCAGCGAGTCAATCGGCCACGGTGACGGTCACTGCGCCGGCGACGGTCGCGATCGGCACGACAGTCCAGGCGATCGGCACAATCTACGTTTTCCCAACGCCAATGACGGGAACGTCAGCTATCGGCTCCGAGGCGCCCGGCAACCAGGGCGTGATCATTGGAGGTCCGGTGAGTAGCACGTACACATGGTGGCAGGTCGCCTTCAATGACGACCTCACCGGGTGGACGACTCAAGCCAGCGTCGCGGCCGCCTCCCCTACGGCGCCGACGCTCACGTTCGGCGCGAACCCGCCTGCCGTCGCCCTCGGCGCGTCGTCGACTCTTTCATGGTCATCGACCAACGCCACGTCCTGCAGCGGAGTTGGCTTCTCCCCATCCGGCGCCTCGGGATCTGTCAACGTTTCGCCCGCTACAAGCGTGAATTACAGCATCACCTGTACGGGCGCGGGCGGATCGACCACTCGATCGGCGTCGGTGGTCGTCAACCCATTGCCCACCATCTCCTGGAAGCAGTCGCTCCCGGTCACTTTCAGCAATCCGGCGATCGTTCCGTTCGGAGGCACGGAGACGCGCGCCCTCGTCTTCATGGACGGCAGCTTGTATGCGGGAATCGGCGACTGGGAAGATCCTCAGTTCGAGAATCCACTGACCCCCGGCGCGCAAGTTCTGCGGCTCGATTCTCCAACGAGCAGCTGGGTCGAAGACCAGGATTTCAATCAGCCGCTGCCCAGCCAGCCCACCGAGAAGAATTACCAAGCGATCTCCATTCTCGGGACGGCGCATTTCGATCACGACGCCGGCAAGAATCCGATCACGCCCGTCGACGTCCTCATGGCCGGTGTATGGAGTCTTGGCGCGGGACTGGAAGTATGGGAGAAAACCGTCACGACTGGTTCTGTCGGAGCGCAGGGGACCTGGACGGACAATCTTTCTTGAGCCGCGGCCGAACCATAACGGCCAAGTGCGTTCCTTCGGATCCTACACGGATTCGGTGACCCACGTGGAGATGGCTTTTGCCGGCAGCGACCCCTACGGCATCTTCTCGGGCGCGTTCAATTCATCAAGCAACGCGATTCAGTGGGGCGCAACCGCCGAAGCGGGTAGCGCCAGCTTGACATCGAGCGCCTCCAAGGCTGCAAACAGTCACCGGGTGATGAGCTTCGCCGCCTGTGGAGGGAAGCTCTATGCGTCAGCCTATGACGTCATCGCCGTGCGAACGGATGGGGCAAACCCAAGCTGGCAGCCATTCTACCAGTATTCTGGCCCCGCTCTCCCGTCCATAAGTAGCGGTTTTCGAGGCCTCACCTGCGTACCCAAGCTAAATGGCTCCGGCTCCATGCTGATTGCGGCGTTGGAAAGCGACTCCATTGACATCTACGATATTCCTCTCGACGGATCTCAACCAGCCATTGAACTTTATACTTCTAACTTTCTCTCGATCACAGTTGGGGACCTGGGTTGGCTACGGTATTGCTGCTTACAACAATATGACCGTCTACCCTCAATCCGTGACGAGCTGTCCCGAACTTCTCATTGGTCTAAGGATCCTCGCGGAAAGCTATGCAAACGCCTATGAAACTTATTATCCCACCGCATCATTCCTTGTGCGGCATTGCAATGGGGCGTACGACTTTCATACCATTGTCGACCCGAGCATCACGCCCGCGCCGCCGCTCTTATCGACCCGGGCGATGGCCGTTACCCAGTTCAGTGGGGACCCTGCGGGAACGATCTATTCGGGAGGATACGACGCGCACGCGACCCGGCGCACAACACCGATTGGATCTACAGGGGGGTTCCTCAATGACGATGCGCGGCGGCGGATCAATCTGCAACGCCTACTGCCGCAGTTGTCCTCCCCGTCGATATCCGACAAAGCCGAGACCCGCAAAACCGAGAAGCATCATCGCCCAGGTTGACGGCTCCGGCACTGCTTCCGCGAAGAGTTGATCTGCGCTGGGCGAACCATTGATCGGCGGCGTTGTTGCTGAGTAACCTTGGAGGTAGTCAAACTGGCCGCCCGTCGACTGAGCCCATGCCTCCATTGCGGCCTGCAACCCGGGCGGGGTCGCACCTACGGGGCTGTAGGTCGTCTGAAAGGACGAAAATTCATTAGCCTCGGTATCGACGAAATTCGTCATCCAATCTGACGCCGACGTCGACAACTCTCCGGTGGAAGCAAGGTAGGCCTCGCCCTGCGCTAGGCCCAGCTGCTCAGCCGCTGTTCCTGTTGCAGATGTGGCGTATGTCAACGTTGACGAAGCTATCGCAGATCCAGAGAAATTTCCGCTCACCCAGAACGAGCCGGAGTTCGCCCCGTTAACTCCGCTAACAGGCTCGTAGGTGACATTGAGGGAAGCTCCCTTCATCGTCAGGTTTTCGCTTGTCACGGTCTGGGCATTGTTGACGACCCAGGTGTTGCCGCTCAATTGCTCCGCGATTTGTGTCCCAGCAGCAACATTCTTCCCCACAACCAGTTCGCCAGCCGCGACGTTTCCAGAGCTAGCCGAGCCTACGGTCAGCACGCCATAATTATCGGTAAGATTTTGCGTTGATATTGTCCCTTCGCGCTGGAATAGGCCGTATGTCCCGACACCGTTGGGCGTCCCACTGATCTGGCTCGTAATTTGTGTCCCTGCAGGAATGCCTGGTCCTGTAATGTAAGAACCAGCTTCTATACTTTGGCCAGGAGACAAAGAGTTCACAGTTAAAACTGCGTCTTTAACAGACCGGAGAAATTCGCGGATACCGACGCGATCGAGCTCCCCGTTGCAACCGCCGCGGTTGGCTTGGTCACATTGAGGGCTGCCGCTATATCCTTTGCGGCAGCCGAGAAACTTGTAGCGCCCGAAAGATTTATCGACCCCGTGTAAGTCAAACCGTCAGACGTTATCGATAACGGGCCGTTGATCGCTTTCAGTTGTGGGATCGTCAGAGCGCTGACGTTTGAGCCGTAAAGGTTCGCTCTCCAAGGCAGGGCCGGATAGAGCGTAAACAGCATGGTGGCCGAAGAGCCCGTATATCCTTGGAAAAATTCGTTCGCCAGCTGTGCTTCGTGGCTCGTCGCACCGTAGTAGTTGGCTACCTCCGTTGCGTTAGTGAACGACACGACCTCGCCAAGCGGCGTCTTGTTGGACGTATCCAAAAAGAGGCGATTAAGCGAGAATTGCTTCACGATCGGCGGTGTAGTAGAGAGAGAGTTGTTCAGATATGTATAGGTGCCGTTTGACGACTGCGCCCATGCCCGCAGATCATTTTGCGTTGTGGCCGCAAGTTTACTTACACTCTGAAACGACGAAAAGGCTGAGCTTTGAGTCTGGGTGATATTGTTCATCCATGCCGGCGTCGACGTCACAACCTGCCCCGGCGTTGAGTTATATGCCCCCCTCTTTTGGGTGAGGCCCAGAGTATTGGCCGCTCCTCCTCCCCCTCCCGCGTAACGTATTGTCGAACCGAGGACGTCATTCGTTCCCCATTGCTGATCCAGAACGATTTCGAATTTGCCGTGGCGCCTATGACGTGGTCGTAGTTGACGACGAGGCGAGGCGCCTTCGCTGTAATGTTCTCGATCGGCACGGTTTGGGCCGAGCTAACGACCCAGGTGCTTCCCGCCCCGCTGCCGCCCAAGTTGGCTTGGATTGCTGTTTCCGGAACGACGCCGGCGCCGGTAATCTGCTGCCCAACCGCGACAGTCCCAGAGCCCACGGAGCCCACAGTTAGAACTCCATAGGAGTCCGTCATACTCTGGAGCGAAGTGGTTTGGTTGCCGTGCGGATTTCGAATAGCGTATGTGCCGGCGCCGTTAGGGGTCCCGGACAGTTGAGTTTCGATTTGGATGCCAGAAGGAATGCCGGCGCCCGAAATATAGGATCCTCGCTCTATACTGCCTGACGCTACGTTCGCGACAGTCAAGATAGCCTGATCGATGGACCCTGTGAACGACACTGACGCGGGAGCGATCGACTCCCGGTCGTGACGGCCGCGACCGGCACATGGGCGTTGAGAGCTTTCTGTATTTTGACCGCGGCAGCCCCGAAGCCCGATACGCCGGCAAGGTCGATATTGGCCGAGAATTTGAAGCCATCGGAGTTCACAGTTAGTAAACCGTTGATCGCTTGCAATTTTGGAAGCCTGAGCTTGTCTATGTTCCCCCCGTACAGTCGCGCCCTGCCGCCGCCGTATGGGAACCGCGAGAAAATCATGTGAGCGGACGTGCCGGTGTAGCCGGCGAAATATTTACTCGCGAGCGCCGCTTCTTCGCTTGACGTGCCGAAGAAGTTCGCTACCTCCGTTTGGCTATTGAACGACAAAGCCTCATTGAAAGGCATCGCGTTATCATCGGTCAGAAAGAGGCGATCGAGCGGATTGGAAATAAGATACGGAGTAACTTGAGCGTTCGCCGACGCGGAAGCTGACATTGACGCCAGCAGAGCTACGATCCTGACGGACAAGTTTCTCGAATATTTCATGATTTTTAGCCCTATCCTCACGACGGTAAACTGATTTTTCAGCCCTCGTCAACCCCGAATCGTCCGGGGGCTTGCGCCCGCTCCGTGGCCACGGTTGGTTCAATCAGGGTTCATCTGCCCGGGTGTATTGACCTTGCGATGCTCTCAAATATATGTTGTTGCCATATGCAAGGCCGATGGCGCGCGCAAACTACAGGAAATTATGCTGGCGCGGGGAGACTGCCTGTGCGTATCAACTTGGTTTACCTTAGTATTTTAGGTCTTTCTCTGTTCAATTGTGCAGCAGAGGCAGGAGGGACGAACCCCTTCTTTCAGTCTTATAATGCCGGCTACATTGATCTTAACGGTCATTTTGTCGGAGGAACGGGAGATACGCTCGCTTGAATTCGCACGCGGATAGTTCCGGCTGTGCGGTGCCACCCTGTCAACACCTTTTTGCAAGTAATGGCTATTGGCTCTATGCCCCACGCGCCGGAGGGCCGCCAGCGCCGCAAACTGCCCAAATTTGGAGGCTCGATGATTTTAAAGGTCAATGGAAACAAGAATTTCAATTTCCGGCGGGAGTTGAATCGCCAGTGTAGTGAAAGAATTTACTATTACGAGGGACGGGCGGGGTAGAACCATAAATATTTAAGATATTATTGGCTGGAGTTAAAGCAATAGACACAGACAGCGCTTGGGTTTTTCGGGCGTGATGATGCAGACGGGAGTTGGTCGGGGCAGAGAACTTCTGAACGGGCCGCGCCGTAGAATGCGTTGAAGTCCGCTCGATGGGTTATCACGTCGGATAGCGTTACGGGTGTCGGGATGCTATTTGCATCGGATAGCAATGTCGGCATCGTCTCCGGCACGTACACCGACGGCACGATCACCTGGAATACTGCAAACCCGGAGTTTCTCATCGGTAGCATCCCCGCGAATGGACCGCCGAGACTGCTCTTGCGCCCCCTGGCTATGGCTGAGTGCAACGGTGTCGAGTACGTCACCATGGGCTTTCGGATCTATCGACGCAACGACGGCCCAAGCCCAACATGGACAATGGTGAACCAAGAAAACTCTGGCTAATTCGGCTAGCAGTGTGTCCGGCTACCGCGCGTTGACCTGTGTGCCAAATCAAAGCGGTGGGGCAGCCCGGCAAATGTGCTGATCGTGACCACCGCGGGTGATAAGATCGGGTAGTTCGGGTTGATGCAACGAAACCGAATGGAAGCAACGAGACCGTTGAGTATAAAATAGAGGAAACGTTGCCGAGGTTATGGAACTTTAAGACTGGAGTAGTTGGGAATGGCATAGCGGCATATAACGCTTTTGAGCCTGCTGGCTCGAGTTACATTGTCGGATTGACTCTGGCATTAAAAGAAGAAATATATCGACAATTCCGCCCGGTTTTTCATGGTATACATTGCCCGACAGTGTGCTTTGGTCCAAGGGGACGCCTGGTATTTTGTCCGCAGCCGTTTAGGCGAATATTCTTTTCACAAACTCGCACGATTTCCTTCCAACGGAAATTATCCCTATACGGCGGTTCGAACAGCAAAGGCATCACCATTTCGCCGGCGACGAAGGGGTCTATTTCTTTGGTGGATACGACGGCGCTATTAATAAGCGGGTAGCCTACGCCACTGATACCGCGTGGATCGAGCGAGTACAGGCCCGGGTAACCCCATTAGGGGTCATCTTTCCATGAGGTTCCTGCTTTGAACTAAGTCAAGGGGCGAGCTCACCCTGACGTAAAGTCGGCTCAGGCCGCGAGTTGGGCAAGTGGCGGCGGCGGCTTAGTGTCGCCAGAGGCCAACAGTTCGAGAGCGCCTCGCTCGACGAGAGCCGCGAGAAATGCAGCGAGTGAGCAGAGCCCTCGGCGTCGTCGCTGATATTTTCACCGACGAGCCTCCGCGCCCTGGCTCGCGGGTAGGCTTGTCACAGGCTGCTCCGGAAAAATGAACGGGGCGGGAGCCCAGCCGAAGATTGCGACGAACCGGAACTTTTGCGCCGTATCGGCGTTTCCGAGGCTCCGTCCATCGGCAGAGAAACATTTCCTTTGCGAAAATCGGAAAGCTGTGCTATGTGTTTCTGATGATCAGTGCTGACGACAATGGATTTGCCTTGGCCATGGCTGAGGCCCGGGCGGCGGCGCGCGGCGAGGCCGGACGAAAGACTTTTTTTTGGGAAAGTCCGCGGCAACCCCATGATAAGGCTCGTTTCGGCCAAGAGGATCCAAGGAAATCAAAGCGTTCTCTCTGGCGCCCGCGCGCTTGTTCCCTTCTGGGGCAAGCGCGAACTTACGTTCGCGCCGCTACTCTTTCATCAAAGCCGCGACCGTCTCGACCAGGCGCGGCACGTCCGCCTGGTAGGAGAATTCCGAGTCCTTCTGATGCCTCGGGTCCTTCAGCAGAGCTTCTTGCGACTGATGCTGGAACAGGACCACATGGCTGAACCGGTTCATCGCTCCGAAATGCGCGGACCACGGGTCGAACTGGCCCTCGGCGATGATTTCGACCAGCTTCGTGCCCGGGCGGGAAAAAATCGCGTTCACCATGCCCGAACCGAATTCGCTGACGATGAACTCGGCGTTCGAAAACAGCATAGCCTGTTCGTCGAACGGCAATTTTTCCGGCTGAATTGCCACAAAGCCGAGCGGCGCCAGCGCCTCTATGACCGCCTTCCTGTTCCTGATGTTCCGGCTGTCGCGGATGCCGCGGCAGACCAGGAGCCGTCGCGGCCGCTCGGCGGCCGGCGCATGCTTCTCGACGTTCGACAGGATGAAGGAAAAGACCTCCCTCATCTGCGGGTGCGCGTTCTGCGAGGCCACGCCACAGTGCCGATTGCTGGTGATCGCATGTTCGAGAAACACCGGCCGCGGTTCGATCTCCCGGATCAGCCCTTTAGGGACGTTGAGCCGAGCGATCACCCCGCGCTGCCAGGGCCTCAGCTTCCAGGTCAGCATGGGCATGCCCATTTTAGCGCCCAGGTGAATCAGCGGAACGACGTCATGCAGGTAATGGCCGTAGTTGGGCTGATCCGAGCCGGCGAGCAGCAGATACTCCCCCTCAATCCTGGGAATGCGCCGCAGCCGATCCCGAAAGAGCAGGTGCTCCTTGCTTCCGTCGGGCAGCGGCCGGTCGACGATCGCCTTGATCGACGACAGGAAGCCGTCCTGAAACGGCCCCAGGAACGAGTGGCGCCAGACCTGCCCCCGTTGCGAGATGAGCAGGCCAAAGGCTGGAAACCAGTATTGATCGACGAGATGCTCAAGCATCATCGCCGGCGCCTGAACGGCATGATCGACGTAATGGACCCATTCGCCCTTGGTCGAGTTCACGCTGAGCGGATGCAGTCGGGTTTGATATTGACGAGGCGCGACCACCTCGCACTGCGCGAGCGGCGGCGGGAAACGGCCGGCGAAGGGAACGAGCGCCAGTTGGGTGGTCGTGTCGAGCGAGACCTCTATTCCGGCGCGCGAACCGGCGGCCATCGCCCGCCGCATCGAGCGGCGCGCGTTTCGCCACGGCATCCTGACCGCCTTGCGCCAGAACGTGTGCAGGCTTTCGCTTAGCCACAGACGGGCCGGGCGTTCGACGCTATCGGGGGTCGCGGCGTTTTGCCGTCCCGCGAGCGAGAACGGCCGCATCTTGATCGTCATCGCTCCTCGTTCGAGAGACGGCCGGAAACCGCGGCGGCTCGCGCGCTGTCGCTGACGGACGGCGCCCGCGCCCTCTCTTGAGCGGCGCATGCCCGAACCGCGGTTCCTATGCCCGATCGGGCGGCGGCCGACAAGGTCGAGGTTGGGACGGCCCGCAAGACCGATTGTCCACTGTGCAGGCGCATCGCGAGCGTGACAGCCGTGGCGCCCGCGGCTATGGCGATTCTTTGCAAGGCGCGAGCCGATTCGCGCTCCCCGATGAAACCCGAGCCATGCCGTTCCGCTTCATCCACACGGCCGACGTCCACCTCGATTCACCGCTCGCGACGCTGGCGCTGCGCGACTCCGTGCTCGCCGAATTGATCGGCGGGGCGACGCGCAAGGCCTTTGTCGCGGTCATCGATCTTTGTCTGTCGGAACAGGTCGACGCGCTCCTCATCGCCGGCGACCTCTACGACGGCGAACAGACGTCGATGAAGACGGCGCGGTTCCTCGCCGAGCAACTGCGCCGGCTCGATCAGGCGGGCGTCGCAACCTTCGTCATTCGCGGCAATCACGACGCCGAATCCCGCATCACCAAGGAGCTGACCTTGCCGGAATCGGTCAAGGTCTTCACCGGCCGCGCGGAAGCGGCGACGCTGAGCCGCGGCGCGCTCGAGGTCGCGGTGCATGGCGTCAGCTTCGCTCAGAAGCACGCGCCCGAGAGCCTCTTGCCGAAGTTCCGCCCTCCGGTCCCGGGAAGCGTCAACGTCGGCATGCTTCACACCAGCCTCGGCGGTTCGTCGCCGCACGACCTCTATGCGCCCTGCGCGCCCGCCGAGTTGCATGCGACCGACTTCGACTATTGGGCGCTCGGCCACATTCATCAGCGCTTCGTCGATGTGGGCCGAGCGACTATCGTGATGCCGGGAAACCCGCAGGGTCGCGACATCAACGAGGCGGGGCCGAAGTCGGCGACGCTTGTGACCATCGGCGATGACCGCAAGATCAAGATTGAAGAGCGATTGACGAGCGTCGCGGAATTCGAGCGCATCCGCGTCGATTTTGCCGGCGTCGAGGATTGGCGGGAGGGGCTCGCGCGGATCGAAAAGAGACTCGAAGCCGCGCGCGCCGCGGCGGCGAGCGAGCATCTGGTCGCGCGGCTCGCGCTCGCCGGCGCGACGCCGCTCGCCTGGCGGCTGCGCTCGGACGCCGACAAGCTCGACGAGGATGCGCGAGCCATCGCGGCAGGGCTTGGCGGGACCTGGATCGACAGGGTCGAACTCCATTGCGCGACGCCGCGCGCAAGCCAGAGCGGGCAACCGAGCGATCCGATCGCCGAGCTTCGCGCGTTGATGGAGACCGAGGTCGCGCAGTCCAAAGCGTTCCAGGATGCGCTGCAAGAGTTTGCTGACGAATTGAGCAGGCATCTGCCGCATAGCTCGCGCGACGACCTGCTCGGTCGCGACGCCCAGGAATTCGGCGATATTCTGCGCGGAATCGCTAGCGAAGGCGCCGACGAAGTGCTGGCGCATCTGCGCGCCGCGGATCGGGACCTCGCCGCGTGAGGATTGCGCGGCTCGACCTCACCCGCTACGGTAAATTCAGCGATCACGCGCTCGACTTCGGCGCGGCGCCGTCCGGCGGTTCGGACTTCCACATCGTCTACGGCCTCAACGAATCGGGCAAGTCGACGGCCGCGGCGGCGATTCTCGATCTCCTGTTCGGCATCGACAAGCAATCGGCCTACGGCGCCGCGAAAGGACGCGCGAACGTCCCCAACTGGCATGCCTACGCGACCATGAAAATCGGTGCGCGGCTCGAGCTCGGCGGCCAGACCTACGAAGTCGCGCGGATCAAGCGCGACAAGAACAGCCTCGTCGATGCGCGCGACCGGCCGGTCGACGAAAGTCTCTTGAAGACCGAGCTCGCTGGGGTCGACCGCGAAGCCTTCCATCTGATGTTCTCACTCGACGACGACAGCCTGGAGAAGGGAGGCGAAGCGATCCTCGCGAGCCGCGGCGACCTCGGCGAGCTTCTGTTCTCGGCCAGCGCCGGGCTGGCCGAAATCAGCGGCCGGCTCGACGCCCTGCGCAGGAAGGCGGACGAATTCTACCGGCCGCGCGCTTCGACGACCGAGCTCGCGCGATTGAAGCACGCGCTCGACGACCTCAAGTGTGCGCGTGATGAGGCCGACACGCTCGCCTCGGCCTACGCCGAGCTGACCCGACAGCGCGACGAGGCGAAAGAGCGTTATGACGGCGCGGTCAAGGCTCTCGGCGGGCGGCGGGTGCGGGAAGAGGAAATCCAGCGGCTGCTGAGCGCGCTGCCTCACCTCGCGGCGCTGAACGAGGCGGAAAGGCATGTCTTGCCGCTCGAAGCTCTGCCGACGCCGCCCGACGGATGGCGCGAGGAGATCGCGCGGCTCGAGGCCGAGGCGATCAGGCTTACTGCGCAGAGGGAAGGCGCCGAGAGCGCGATCAAAACGCTTGAGGACGATCTGGAGCGGATCGGCGTGGATCAAGCGGCGCTCAAGGCCGCCGATCGCGTCGACAACTGGCGGGAGCTGCGCAGCCGCTTCGACAGCGCCGCCGACATCCCCGTGCGGCGGGGCGAACTCGCCGCCAAACGCGATACGGTCGAAAACATCCTGCGCCGCCTGGGCCGCGAGGGTGAGGCCGATCCGCGCAAGCTTCCGCTCCCGGTGCGGATCGTGGGTGCGCTCGGCGAGCTGATCGACGCTCGCTCGGGCGTGCTGTCGAAGCTCGAAGCAGCGGGCGAAGCGGTGGAGACGGCGCGAAGCGCCCATGCACAGGCGCTGCGGGAGCTGCCGCTGTCCGCCGACGAGCGCGGCGGCGCCGCGCTGGCGTCGCTGAAGACACGGCTGATCGAGGCGCGGCGCGACGATTCGGCCGTGCGCCTCTGCGCCGCGCGCGACGAGATCGACAAGCGGACCCGCAAGCTCAAAGAGGCATTCGCGGCGCTTCAGCCGTGGTGCGGGAACGTGGAGGAGCTCGCGAGCCTTGCCGTTCCGGGCGAAGCGGAGACCGCGGAATTGCGCCGCCGAATGTCTCGCACGACGGCGGTGCGGCAGCAGGTTCTCGACCTCGTGCTCGCCAAGAGCGGCGAGGCCGAGCGGCTGAAGGCGGAGGCGGCGGCTGCTGCGCACGCGCCCGATCTCCTCGGCGACGAAGCCGCCTCGGGAATCCGCTCCAGCCGCGAGGCGGCGTGGTCGGCGCATCGCGCGGCCCTCGACCAGACGAGCGCCGACCTATTCGAAGCGGCGATGCGGCGCGACGATGCAGCGGGCGCAGCGAGACTGGCTGGCGCGCGCGAACTCGCCGCCTTGCGCGAGCGCGCGATCAAGATCGCAGGCGTCGAGGCGGAACTCGCGCGCGCACAAGCGGACCTCGAAGCGGCGGAAAAGTCGATCGCTACGCTCGATCGCGATATCGCCGCGCTTTCGCCAGCCCCGCCGCCGCCAGCACGCGATCCGCTCGCTTTCATCGACGCCTGGCGAATGAAGCGCGATGAGGCGCTGACGCTCGCCGAGGCGTTGCGTCAGGCGGACGACGCCGCGCGCCGGGCCAAGGACGACGGCGCGCGCGCTCGCGAGCGTCTGGGCGCCGCCCTGCTGGCCGCCGGCGTCGCCTATGAGGAGCGCCGCCCCCTCGAGGCGCTGATCGAAGCCGCGGAAACCGCGATTGGCGACGAGGCGAAGCTCGTAGCGCTGCGTCAGAAAGCGGAGGAGCGCGGCGCGGAGGCGGCTCGCGCCGAGGCGAAGCTCAAGACCGCGCAGGACGGCGATGCGAACTGGCGCCGCATGTGGCGCGAGACCTGCGCCGGGACATGGCTTAGCGAAGCCGGATGCGAGCCGGCGCTGGGCGCGGTCAAGCAGTCGCTCAAGGCGCTCGACGAGCTGCGTGCGACGCTGAAGGAATGCGCCGACCTCGACGACCGTATCGCCAAGATGGCGCGCGACAAGCGGCTGTTCGCCGACGAAGTCGTCGCGGCCGCCGCGGCGCTCGATCTCGACGGCGCGCCCGACGACGTCGGCCTATGCGCCAACGCCGTCGAGGAGCGCGTCGCCCGGGCGCGCGAGAACGCGCGTCGAGCCGCAGAGAAGGACGAGGCCCTGAAGGACGCGCGCGAGCGGCTGGCCGCGACCGCCGGGACGCTCGAAGTCAACGCGCGCCAGGCTTCGGCGATGACGCGCTTCTTCGCCGTTGAGGCGCTGGCGGATGTCGCCGCCAGGCTCGAGGACTGCCGGCGCCGCGACACGCTTAAGGCGGAGGTCGCGCGTGCGCGGGCGGCCGTCATCGCGGCCAATGTCGCCGGCTCGCTAGAAGAAGCGCGCGCGGTCCTCGAGCGCGTCGATGCCGCGGCGCTCGCAGCCGAGGTCGCTGAGCTCAGGATCCGGGCGCCGCATGACGTTCAGGCCCACGCCGAGGCGCACAGCTTCCTTCGCGAGGCGGACAGGCGGCTCGAGGCGGTCGGCGGCGACGACGCGGTCGCCCGGCTCGAGGAAAAGCGGCGCACAATCCTCGAAGAGGTCAAGGATGGCGCGCGGCGCTATCTGACCTTGCGCGCCGGAGTCGCGGCGGCGGACGAGGCGCTCAGGCTCTATCGCGACCGGCATCGCGGCGCGATGATGGAGCGCGCCTCGCAGGCATTCCGTCTCATCAGCCGCGGCGCTTATCGCGGGCTTGCGACCACGCCGAACGGCGTGGGCGAGACGCTGATCGCGCTCGGGGCCGACGGAGGTTCGAAGGAGGCGGAGCAATTGTCGAAAGGCGCGCGGTTCCAGCTCTATCTCGCGCTCCGCGTCGCCGGCTATCACGAGCTCGCAAAAACCCGGACGCCCGCGCCGTTCATCGCCGACGACATCATGGAGACGTTCGACCATTTTCGCGCCGAGGAGGCGCTTCGCCTGTTCGCCGAAATGGGACGCGTCGGCCAGGTCATCTACTTCACCCACCACCGGCACCTGGCCGAGATTGCGCAGGCGGTGTGCCCGGAGGCTAAAGTGCACGAGCTGGCGGCCTAACCCCTCATCCGGCCGCGCTTCGCGCGTCCCCTTCTCCGCCTGCGGGAGAAGGGTGCGCGCGTCCCCTCTCCCGTTCGCGGGAGAGGGGCGGGCAAGGGCTTGCGCCCGGCCTCAGCTCTGTACGCCCTTGACGTACCAGTCCATCACCAGAAGGTCTTTGTCCTCCATGCGCTGGCCCTTAGCGACGCGTTCCTTGCCGCTCTGGTCCGAGATCGGGCCGGTGAAGACCTCATAGGACCCATCCTTCGTGCCGGCGATGATTTTGTCGGCCGCGGCGCGGACGTTATCTGGCACGGCCTTGTTGTAAGGAGCCATACCTAGGAGTCCCTCCTTCATGCCCCACCAGACGTCGTCCGATTTCCACGAGCCGTCGAGCATCGCCTTGGCGCGCTCAATGTAGTAGGGGCCCCAGAGGTCCAAGCTCGCCGTCAGATGCGCGTGTGGCGCGAAGCGCGACATGTCCGCGCCGTAGCCGAACCCATAAATCTTGCGCTTCTCGCAGACTTGCAACACGGCAGGAGAGTCGACGTGCTGGGCGATTACGTCGCAGCCGAGATTGGCGAGCGTCTCGGCCGCTGCCGCTTCCTTGGCTGGATCGAACCATGTGTCGATCATCACGAGCTTAGTGGTGATCTTCGGATTGATGGCCTGCGCCGCAAGGGTGAAAGCGTTCACACCCATCACCACTTCGGGGATTTTGAACGATCCGACAAACCCGATCGTTCCGGTCTTCGACATCATCCCGGCGATCGTGCCGATCACTGCTCGGCCCTGATAGAAACGGGAGTTGTAGGTTCCGACATTGTCGGCGCGCTTGTAGCCGGTGCAATGCTCCCATTTGACGTCCGGGAACTGTTTCGCGGCCTCGATCGTCTGGTCCATGTAGCCGTACGAGGTGGTGAAGATGAGCTTGTGGCCCTGCTGAGCGAGGTCCTTCATCACTGGAACAGCGCTTGCGTCCTCTTTCACGTTTTCGACGTAGTCCGCGACGACCTGTCCTTTGAGCGCGTCGACCAGCGCCTTGCGGCCCTGTTCGTGCGACCAGGTCCAGCCGTAGTCACCGATCGCGCCGAGATAGACGAAGCCGACCTTGAGCGGCTCCGCAGCAAAAGCGCTGCGACCCAATGCGGGCAGCGCCAGCCCCGCGGCGGCGGTCTTCATGAGATTTCGTCGGGTAATCGTGCGCATTGTCTTCTCCCTCGTTGAATTTGTCCGCGCTCAGCTGTTGGGCAGGAATGGCCGCCCGAGGCAAGCCGGCGCTTCAGTTCCGGCGACGTCGCGCGCCGACATGACAGCAAGCGCGAGGACGGCTGCGATGTAGGGCATCGCCGCCCAGAACTGCGACGGCAGGAATGAGAAGCCGGAGGCCTTGGCGTAAAGCTCAAGCGTCATCAGGACCCCGAAAAAGTAAGCCCCCGCCAGGAGCCGCCCGGCGCGCCAGCCGGAGAACACCACCAGCGCGAGCGCGATCCAGCCGCGCCCCGCCGTCATTTGCTCGGCCCACATCGGCGTGATCACCATCGAGAAATAGGCGCCGCCGATTCCGGCCAGCGCGCCGCCGAAGGCGATCGCAGCGTAACGGATGGCGATGACCGGATAGCCGATCGAATGGGCGGAAAGGTCGTTTTCGCCGACGGCGCGCAAAATCAGTCCGGCGCGCGTGCGGTTCAGGAACCAGCCGACGGCGAAGACCACGATGAGGGCGAAATAGACGAGCGGGCTATAACCGAACACAACCCGTCCGATCGGATCGCCGGCGAGCCAATCCGGAAAGACGGAATCGAACGACGGCACGATCATGCCGACATAGCCCGCGCCGATCAGCGAAGAGAGGCCGATACCGAAAATCGCGAGCGCAAGGCCCGTCGCCACCTGATTGGAGCCGAGCGTCAGCACCAGAACGGCGAACAGCATCGAGGAGGCTGCGCCCCCGAGCGCCGCCGCGAGCACGCCAAACCAGGGCGCCATGTCCCCGAGATCGGGACCGTAGTTGAAAGTGACGGCGAAGCCGGTCACCGCGCCAATCAACATCATGCCTTCGATGCCGAGGTTCAGCACGCCGCTCTTTTCGACCACGAGCTCGCCGGTTGCCGCGAGCAAAATCGGCGTCGTCACTCCGACCACGGTGATGAGGGCGTCGATGATGAAGGTGAGCATCTACGCCACCGCCTCGGCTGGAGCCGCGCGCGGCGCCTCGCGAATGACGCGCAGGCGGTATCGGACCAGAATGTCGCTTGCGAGAATAAAGAACAGCATCGTCGCCTGGAAGATGCCGGCGGTTGCGTTCGGCACATGCACCACCGTCTGCGCCACCTGTCCGCCGACATAGGTGACGGCGAGAATCAGTCCGGCGAGGAAGACGCCTATCGGGTTCAGGCGGCCGAGGAACGAGACGATGATCGCGGTGAAGCCGTAGCCGGAGGGAAAGCCAAGGTTGATTTGTCCGAGCTGGCTCGATGCCTCCAGAATTCCGGCAAGCCCGGCCATGCCGCCGCTGATCAGGAGCGTCGAGTACACGGTCCGTGAAGCATCGAAGCCGCCATAGCGCGCCGCGTTCGGCGCCGCGCCGACCGTGCGCACGGAAAAGCCGTACACCGAGCGCGCCGTCAAAAGCCAGAAGACGAGCGTCAGCAGAATCGCTACGACGAAGCCCGGCGGGATCGCCGTGCCCGGAATGACGTGCGGCAGAAGCTCAGCCGGCGTGAACGGCGGCGTCTGGGGAAAGTTATGGCCGTTCGGGTCCTTCCACGGGCCGGCGACCAAATAGTTGAGCACTTGCAGAGCGACATAGACCAGCATGAGCGTTGAGAGCACCTCGGAGACGCGGTAGCGCGTTTTGAGGAATGCCGGAATCGCCGCCCAGGCCATCCCGCCGAGAACTCCGGCCGCGATCATCAGGGGGATGATCCAGAAGCCTTCAGCATTGGGCAGGACAAAGGCGACGCCCGCGCCGGCCAACGCGCCGATGATGTACTGGCCCTCGGCGCCGATGTTCCAGATCTTCGCCTGATTGCCGAGCGAGAGCCCGAGCGCGATGATGATGAGCGGCGCGGCCTTGGTCAGGACATCCTGCCACTTGTACGAAGCGACGATCGGGGTGATGAAGGTCTCGTAAATTGCGCGCGGCCCGTCGAAGCCGATCAGTTGGAAGATGATCGCGCCGAGCAGCATCGTGAGCAGCACCGACGCGACCGGCGTCGCCACCTGCATGAAACGGCTTGGCGTCAGCCGCTTTTCAAGCCGGATGCGCATGCAGGGCCTCTGTCATTTCGACCGTCGCCGCCGGATCGCCGTGCACGCCTCCCATGAGCAGGCCGATCTCCTCGATCGACACTTGGCCGACCTTCATCGGTGGCGACAGGCGGCCAAGATTAATGACCGCGATCGTGTCGCAAAGGGTCAGGAGCTCGTCGAGGTCCTGCGAGATGACCATGACCGCCGAGCCGCGAGCGGCGAGATTGACGATCGCCTGGTGGATGGCGGCCGCCGCGCCCGCGTCGACCCCCCAGGTCGGCTGGCAGACGACCAGCGCCTCCGGGTCCTGCAGGATCTCGCGCCCCATGATGAATTTCTGCAGGTTGCCGCCGGAGAGCGAGCCGGCGAGCGCACGCGGGCCGGTCGCCTTCACGGTATAGGCGCCGATCACTTCGCTGGCGTAGTTCGTCGCCTTGGCCGGGTCGATGAGGCCGAAGCGCACCATCTCCATCCGGTCGCGGCCGGTCAGCGACGCGTTGTCGGTGAGCGAGAACTCCCCGACCGCTGCGTGTCCGTTGCGTTCCTCCGGCACCGCGCACAAGCCGAGGTTGCGCCGGTCAGTGACGCCCAGCCGGCCGACCTCGGCGCCGGCCAGGGTGATCGCTTCGGCCCTCGGGGCGAGAGTCTCGCCGCTCATCGCGCTCAAGAGCTCGTTCTGCCCGTTGCCGGCGACGCCGGCGACGCCGAAGATCTCGCCCGCCCTCACTTCAAGCGCGACATTCTGCAGCGCGACGCCGAATTCGCTCGGCTTCGTCAGACTCAAGCCCCGCGCCGCAAGCTTCGTCGCGCCGAAGCCGCGAGTGGCGGGCTTGGCGATTTCCTTGAGGTTGGCGCCGATCATCATCTCGGCCATCGAGCGCGATGTCTCGCGCTTCGGATCGCAGTGGGCGACCACCTTGCCGCCGCGCAGGATGGTCGCGGTGTCGCAGAGCGCGACGATCTCTTGCAGCTTGTGCGAGATGTAGAGGATCGAGCAGCCGCTCGCGGCGAGCTTTCTCAAGGTCTCGAACAATTGCTCGACCTCTTGGGGCGTCAGCACCGAGGTCGGCTCGTCCATGATGAGCAGCCTTGGGTTCAAGAGCAGCGCGCGCACGATCTCGATGCGTTGGCGCTCGCCGACGCTGAGGGTCGAGACGATTCGGCGCGGATCGAGCTTGAGGTGGTAGGCGTCGAGCACTCGATTGAACTCGGCCAAAAGCTCGCGCGAAGAGAGATGCGAGTCGAGGCCGAGGGCGATGTTTTCAAGAACCGTCATCGCCTCGAACAGCGAGAAGTGCTGGAACACCATGCCGATGCCGAGCCGGCGCGCCGCGCGCGGATTCGTGATCCGGGCGGCCGAGCCGTCGAAGATGATCTCTCCGTCATCGGGCGCGAGGATGCCGTAGATCATCTTGACGAGGGTCGATTTTCCGGCGCCGTTCTCGCCAAGCAGCGCGTGGATCTCGCCGGGCTTGACGCTGAGGTTTACGTTGTCGTTGGCGCGCACGCCGGGAAATGACTTGCTGACGCCGGTGAGCTTGAGCCGCAGGGGGGCTTCGACATTCACCTCGACATACCCTCGCTCCCAAAGCCCGTCGGGCCGCCCCTGATCGTCCGCGCCACGCAAAAATCACGCCGACGCTTATGTCGTCGCGAGCACGGCGGGTCCCAGGACCAGCGAGTTTCCGCCGCGTCGTCTATCGCCGGACGCCGCGATTTTAGGCAACCCTACCGAGGGCCGCTGAACTGTCAAATGAATTGGCGGCCAGGGTCTGTATGGCGCAACGTGGGGCGCGAGAGCGGGGACAATGTTAAATCGTGTCGCCCGCGCCGAAGGCATCGGCGCCGCGAATCAGGCGGCGCCGGCGGGGTACTGCGTTGCGCTTTCGTGCTACCCCTCCACATCCGCAAATGGAGCCCCGAAATGACCGCCGCATCTCTTCGCCCCTATGACGAGACGCTGTTGCGACAGGCGTTTGAGGTCGCCAAGCGGTCGCGCGTCGGCGGCGATCATCCGTTCGGCTCGGTCCTCGCTGACGGCGAGGGCAGGCTCCTGATGGAGCAGGGCAACGGCTATACGAGCGAGGGTGGCGATCGCACCGCTCATGCCGAGCGCCTGCTCGCTTCGCGCGCGGGACGGGCTTACGATCTCAAGTTCCTCGCGCGCTGCACGCTCTACACATCGGCCGAACCGTGCGCGATGTGCGCCGGCGCGATTTACTGGGCGGGGATCGGCCGTGTGGTGTACGGCCAGACCGAGAAGGCGCTCAAAGCCCAGACCGGAGCCCACGAGGAAAATCCGACCCTCGACCTGCCTTGCGACATCGTGTTCGCCGCAGGCCAGCGGGCGACCGAAGTCGTCGGGCCGATGCTCGAGGAGGAGGCGGCGCAGTTGCAAGCCGACTTCTGGAAAGCGCGAGGGTAGGGGGCCTCCCAGCGCTTGGGCCGCGATCGCGGAGGCGCCCGCGCCGGCCGGCCCGGGCGCCTCGAGGCTCATGCGCCCCTTTCCATCAGCCACAGGGCGCGGCGGCGCGCGTGCTTGTCGCTGGCGGCGATCTTGACAGGGCCTCGGGCCTCGAGCAACTGCAGGTTGCGCTGAGGCGAATCTGGCACGATCATTCGAACTGGCTACGCGTGCTGCGCGAACACAGCTTGTGGAGCGGGAAGTCGGGAACGGACCATCACCTATGACTGCACGCCGGCCTTAAATTCGGAGTAGAGCAGGCGCAGTCAGATTATAAAATCCGTTTTAGGATTGCCGCGAAATCAGGCCTTTTGCGACTGAGGCGCGGATTCCAACGACGAAAGTCGGGGCGACAGCCACCGCGAAAATCTAGGGCGGCTCACCTATCGACGACCCCCCGCTCGGCAGGCTGCGGCATTGACAAGCAAATAGTACAGTGAGACGATAGACTCAATAAGCTAAAGGGGCGGGGGCTGGCTTATGAAGAAATTTGGCATCGCGCTCGCGACAGCGATCGGCGTCGGCGGGTTCGCTCATGCGGCGGATGTTCCGACCGCGAAGCCGGCGGCAACGCCTCCACCGGCGAACTGCTTTTCGAGCCTCTGGACCTACTTCAATTCAAGCCCTTCAGAGTGCCCGCTCAGCTACGCGGGCATAACGGTCTATGCGACCGTCGACGTCGGCCTCGGCTACAGCTCCAACGGCGCGCCTGCCAGCGGGCCGTACGCCAACTCCGTTTACAGCTTCATCGGCAAGCAGAGCTATGGCCCCAAATGGCTATGGACACCCAACGGGATCAGCCAATCGATCGTCGGAATCAATATCCACGAGCCGATTCCTTGGTTCCCGGGCTGGTCGCTGGTCGGCGCGTTGGAAGCCGGGTTCAACCCTTATACTGGCGATATCGTCAACGGTCCGCGCTCGCTCGTGCAGAATAACGGACTGCCGCTCGTCCTCCAGAGCGCAAACGCCGATTCTAGCCGCGCGGGCCAATTTGACAACTCGGTAGGATATCTCGGCCTCAGCAATCCGATCTACGGCACGCTCACCGTCGGCCGTGTGACGTCGCTGACGCTGGATGGCGTCATCTCCTACGATCCGATGGGCGGTTCCTACGCGTTCTCTGCGCTCGGTTATTCCGGCTCCTACGCGGGCTTCGGCGATACTGAAACCAACCGCGCCAACACCGGAGTGAAGTATCGCGTGAATTTCATGAATTTCCGCGGGGCCGGCTTGGTGCAGTGGGGCGGCTACGACCAGGGCAACGGCATGACCGGCCTCTATCAGGGCGATATCGGCGCCGACTTCAACCTGTTTACGGGCACCCCGTTCGAGGGCGTTTTGTCCATCGACGGCATCGGCAGCTACGCTGAGAACGCGGTCAGCCTCAGCAACTTCACCGGAACCTGCGCCACGATAACGAAGGGCGCCTTTAAGGCCCAGACCGGCTGCACGTCCGGCATTCCGATGTTCTACGGTCCCGATGATCTGAAAGCGACGCTGTCGAACAACAGCGGCAGTATGCTGCTGGCCAAATACAGAGCAGGTCCCTGGACGCTCTCGGGCGGCTGGCTGTGGTGGCAGCAGGCGAACCCCAGCGACGACTTTTTGAACGGCTTCAGGACTCTTGGCGGCTATAGCGTCCCTGCAACCATCGTCACGGCCAACAAGACAATCGCGAAGCTCTTTCCGACGGCATGGACCAATTATACCGCTTACAACGACATGAGGGTCGTCAACGTGCCCTTCGTCGGGGCCAAATATGCCGTCAATTCCCAGCTCGACGTGGTCGGCGCCTTTTATTACGAAGTCCAGAACAACTACAACTCCTCGACGACGCCGTGCGCCGCCGTCCCCACCGCGTTTGTCCAGTCAAACGGGAATGCTCTCCACGTTATTCGGACCAACAATAGCGCTTGCGCAGGCACGCAAGACGCCGTTTCCTTCATGATCGATTATCGACCGCTCAAGCGCGTCGATCTCTACGCTGGCGTGATGTTCTCGAACGTCTACGAAGGTCTCGCGAACGGATACCTGGCGACTCAAAACATCGCCCCGACCGCCGGTCTGCGCGTGAAATTCTGACCGTCGCGACTAGCGCCGTCACCTGTGGTCGATGCAGCCCCACCTGACGCAATCGTCGGGATTGCGGCTCAGGCCATCGGTCCGATGAATATTGTAAGGGTAGCCCTGATAGGGGTTCGGGCTTCTGAAGACCTTAGGCAGCTGGCCTGGGGGGAGCTGCAGGGCGGCCCGCAGCGTCATGACCGGAATGTCGTCTTGGGCGCGCACCGCAACAGGAGCGGCGAGCGAACCCATGAGCGCGGTCGCAAACGCGATCCGGCCTATGAGAGAGAACCTCATTCTAAGCTCCCCATCAATTTCGCGAGGACGTTGCCTCCAGCCATTGCGTAACAATTTCGGCTGGAACATTGGGCGCGGCAGCCCTGAAGACAAGTAGAAACTCTAACACACGACCTAAATTAAATTTTTTAAATCGCGGCCGGGAGGGGTTTCTTGCGCGCCGGAGCGTATCGGTGTGCCTTCGCGACCATGGCGGAACACCTGAAATGGGCTGAATAATGACCCCGACTTGACCGCCGCCTCGCGCCACAGAACAAGGCTCGTAAGGCGCCAGTTGCAGATCGGGCTTAACGCCCAGAAAGGCCAGAAATCCGGTCTGTCTCGGATGCTCCTGATCTGGTTTTCACGATGGAGGACATGGCGACGAGCTAGAGTTCCTCCAGCGCCGCCGCCGCAAGCGCCAGGCGCCGGGCAGCCTCCGGGTCGATCAGCCGGGCGAGTTCGCCATGGGCGCGGCGCCAGTCGGCGAGTCCGGCCTCGAGGCTCAGCGCTCCCTTTTCGGTCAGCCACACGGCGCGGCGGCGCGCGTCCTTGTCGCCGGCGGCGATCTCGACCAAGCCTGAACTCTCGAGCACTTGCAGGTTGCGCGACAGCGTCGACTGGTCGAGCCCGGTGCGCTGGGCGAGCGCGCCGAGCGTATCGTCGTGCGCCGAGGCGATCTGAGCCATCAGCCCGAACTGGGCGAGGCTCGGGCCCGAACCCTGCATCCTCCGGTTGAGGAAGCCGGTGATGCGGCGCGCCGCGAGCCTTGCGTTCCAGCCGGCGCAGCCGTCGACCGCCGCCCGCGCGTCGGCGATCAGGGTCTTGCGTGAGGCTTGCGTCGGCTTCGGCATCGATGTATGCATATGCATCATTTGTATCTGCATGCATAGGAGAAAAGCGATGCTGACGACCGCGTCCCGCGTTTTCGGCGTCGCCGATCCAGCCGAGGCGAGGCTGATGTCGGGCCGGGAGTTCCTCGAAGCGATCATTGACGGCCGACTGCCCGCGCCTCCGATCGCGAGAACCCTGACGTTTTGGCTCACAGAGGTCGGCGATGGCTTCGCCGTGTTCGAGGGCGACGCCGGCGAGCACATTCTAAACCCGCTCGGTGTCGTCCACGGCGGCTGGGCGCTGACCTTGATCGACAGCGCGACCGGCTGCGCCGGGCAGACGCTTTTGCCCGCCGGCTCAAGCTATACGACGATCGAGACCAAGGCCAACTTCTCCCGCGCGATCACCAAGGACACGGGCCGCGTCCGCGCCGAAGGGCGTGCGGTCGGGCGCGGCCGGCGCATCATCTCCTGCGAGGCGCGGATCGTCGACGCGCGCGGCCGTCTCATGGCGCACGGGACGTCGACGCTCATGGTTCTGGCGGGCGCAGAGCCGGCGTCTGCGTGAGACTTGGCGCGACGGGGCGCCCGCGCGTCTTGTTTTAGCCCCCGCAGAAGCGAGGCGCCCGCTTCCGTCGCAAATTGGGCTCGCGCGTGAACGGAACCTCAATTAGAAGCACGCAGCGTCGCTCGTGTTGCTGAGCGCGCGCGAGCGCTCGCTTTGGGAGGACATCCAGGATGAAGACGCTTACCTTGATCGCCGCGTTTGTCGCGGCGCTGCTGACGACGCATTCGGCGTTCCCGGCCTCGCCCTTGGCGAAGGCCTGCGCGGCGGATATCAAGGTGCAATGCGCTGACGTGAAGCCTGGCGGTGGCAAGCTCAAGGACTGCGTGAAGGCGCATTTCTCCGACCTGTCCGCCGACTGTCAGGTGGCGATCGTTCGCGCGGCCGCGGTGGCCAGAGCCTGCAAGGCCGACGTCAAGCAGTTCTGCGCCGACACTAAGCCGGCCAAGGGGGCAATCGCGGACTGCATGAAGTCGCACACGGCCGAGGTCAGCGACGGTTGCAAGGACGCAATGGCGAAAGCCGAGGCGGGCAACAAGTAGGTGAATCCCTGTTGACGCCCGGGACGGCGCTGGTTCTTGTAGGGAAGCGAGCGCGCCCGCGTTGGAGGCCGTCGACCCGAGTGGTGGCGATGATGTTAACCGAGTCGCCTGTCATGCTGATAGCTTGGCTGATCGAGCCTCCACGCGAAAAGTCCACATAGCGAATGCGCATTTCGAGTGATCGCGCCTTTGCCACGATCGTTTGCGAATGCGTCTGAGCGCGGGATATGGTAGGAACCTTCCGGAGTTCCGGAAAGAAGGTTGATTGACCACGAAGCGACGGTTCGATAACGCGGGAACAGAGCTTTTGCGCGCGTAACGGGGCGGCGCGAATAGGTGAATTCGGTTCGACGGTTTCGGCCGGGGTTGCTCCGGGCCGGTTCGCGCTTCTAAGCATCCGGCCCGCCGCAAGCAGATCGCGGACAAGGAACGCGGCCATGAACACCAACGCCGTTCTGTTCGCCGCAGGGTTGGCGGTCCTCGCCGTCGGCGCGCCGTTTCCCGCCCGCGGCCAGTTTATCTATCCGCCGGTGTTCGTCGTCCCGCCGCCGCAGGAAAATTACGCTGCGCCAAAGCCTGCCGCGAGGCCGCCGCCGGACAGGTCCAAACCCGCCGACGCGCCAGCTCAGACGAAACCGGCAGGGCACTATGAGGGCCGGACCTACGTGCCGGATTGAGCCGCGGCAACTCGAGTGGAGTAGGCGAAGGCGCTCCGGCTTTGCGCCTTAGCGGATCGGCGGGGCGTATTGAATGCCGCCGTTATCCCAGAGCTCGTTCAAGCCGCGGGGAATCCCGAGTTTGGAATTGGCGCCGACGTTGCGATCGAACACTTCGGCGTAGTTGCCGACAGCCCGTATAGCGCGGACCGCCCAGTCCTGACTGAGGCCAAGCGGTTTGCCGAAGTCCCCCTCCGTCCCGACCAGCCGCTTGACCGAGGGCTTCTCCGACTTCAGCGCATCGTCGAGGGTTTTCGAGCTGACGCCAAGCTCCTCGGCGTTGATCATGGCGAAATTGACCCACTTGACGACATTGAACCACTGTATGTCGTCTTGCCTCACGACCGGACCAAGCGGCTCCTTCGAGATGACGTCCGGCAGGATCATGTGATCGCCCGGCTTTGCGAGCTGCAGGCGCATCGCAAACAGCCCAAATTCGTCGGTCGTCATCACGTTGCATTGTCCGCCCTGGTAGGCCGCGATCATGTCAGCGACGCTTGCCTCGTGGACGATCTCGTATTTCATGTGGTTGGCTTCGAAAAAGTCGGTGAAGTTCGGCTCCGTCGTTGTGCCCGGCTGGACACAGACCTTGCTGCCGTCTAGCTCAAGCGCCGATTGAAGGTTGCGGCTCTTGGGAACGAGAAATGCCTGGCCGTCGTAGTAGGTGGTTCCCGTGAACATGACGCCATAATCGCCTTCGCGGCCCATCGTCCAGGTCGAATTGCGCGACAGCACATCGATCTGCTTGTTCTTAAGCGCGTCGAACCGCTGCTCTGCCGAGAGCGGCACGTATTGCACTTTCGATGGGTCATTGAAGATCACCGCCGCCAGCGCTCGGCAGAAATCGACGTCAAAACCCGACCATTGACCCTTGTCGTCCTTAATTGCGAAGCCCTCGAGCCCCTGGTTGACGCCGCAGATGAGCGAGCCGCGGTCCTGCACGGTCTTGAGCGTTTGGGCTTGGGCCGAGGAGCCGAACGCCACGGCGGCCGCGAGCGCGATGAGCGGAATCGTCTTGCGCATGAGCAATCTCGCTTCTTTTTCAGGGCTCCGCCGGCGCAAGGGCTAAAGCGCGACGGCCTGCTTGATGATCACCTTGGTGCCGACCGGCACCTGGTTATAGAGATCGATCACGTCCTCGTTCACCAGCCGGAAGCAACCTGAAGACACTGCGTGTCCGATCGTCTGCGGCTGATTGGTGCCGTGAATTCGATAGACGGTCGCGCCGAGATACATTGCGCGAGCGCCCAGCGGATTGCCCGGACCCCCGGCCATGAAGCGCGGCAAATACGGCTGGCGTTCGATCATTTCCGGCGGCGGGCGCCAGTCCGGCCATTCCTGCTTGCGCGAGATCTTCTGCAGGCCCGACCATTGGAAGCCCTCGCGGCCGACGCCGATGCCGTAGCGAAGCGCCCGGTTGTTGCCCTGCAGCAGGTAAAGGAAGCGCTCTTTGGTGTCGATGATGATCGTGCCTGGCGCCTCGTTGCCGCGGAAGAACACCTCCTGCTTCTCGAAGGCGCCAGTGAGTTGCTCTTCGTCGGGCGACGGCTGATAGCCGGGTTGGTCGACGACATTCATCTCGTCCTGGCCCGGAACCGCCGTCTGCGCTCCCGCGCCCGCGCCGGCCAGAACGGCGAGCGCCGCGCAAAATCCAGCCAACACAAATTGACCCGCTCGAACCGTCATGCGCGCTCCACCGATTGCATATTGATGAATGATTCCGGCATCGACCTATGCTGAGCGCTTTCCGCAGCGCTCGTAAACCGACGTGCCATAACGACTTGCGTTGTCGGGATCAACCCAGACGGTGGTGAAGGAGTTGGCGTCGACATTGCTGACGATGCGGTCGTCGGCCGTGCCTGCGTCGCCGGGCGACCCGAGGTAGGTCTGGCCGCTCGGCCCGGGCTTCAAGACCAATTCCGACAATTCCTTCTGGTCGGCGAGGTTCATCATTAGCCCGCCGTTCGGCCCTTTGTCGATCACGTAAGGCCTGTTGCACTGCGCGGCCGCCTCTTTGATCGTCCGCGCCCGATCCGCGTCCTTATGATAGGCGGCGAAGCCCCACTTGCCGACGAGCTGGTCCGGGCTGATGGCGGGGCCGACGATTGCAGGCGCAGGCGGCGGCGTCTCGGCGCATCCGGCGATGAAAGCGGCTATGAGACCCACCAGCGCCAGCGCGCCACCGCGACGTGCGATCACCACGGATGCGCCCCCCTCACCATTGCGGCCATTCGAAGCATTCCAGCCGAATTATGCCGATCCACGTGACATTTCGTTATCGGAGCCCTCGCTAGCAAACCGGACGCCCCGGGTCAATCGAAGGTCGGAGCGGGGTTGGAGCGGGGTGGAGCGGGGTCGGAGCGGGAGGGTCTCGGGTTTGGAAATTCGGCGCCCGCCCACTTCTGACCAATCGGTGTCGCATGAGAGCGTCGACTGGCGGCGGCATCTGGGCTAGAGTTCGGTTCGCTCGGGGGCTGGCGCCGAGTCGAGGCGTGTGCGGTGAAGTCCCGTCGCGGATACAGCCGGCAGAGAAGATGCCCGGAGGACCGAATGCTGAAGCGCGACCTACCGCGCTGGCGCGCGATGTCCGCCATGACCCTTGTCGCAATGGTTATTATCGGTTCGGTTTTGGCCGGATCAAGATTTGCATTTGCGGGGGGCGCATGCGCGCTGGTCCCGAATGAACACGACCCGTCCCTGAAGGTCCTGCAGTGCGGGCAGGAACTGACCGTGCGTCCGGCCGCTGGCGCCCAGTACCGCGTACTCTACAAGAAGAGTCAGCAGGTCCCCGCTGCGATTCAACTCAATGACGGGGCTTTGTTGATCGAATTTCATCCGAACAGTCAGCAGGACAAGTTTCAAATTCTGACTCCGCTCGCCATCGCGGCGGTTCGAGGCACCAAATGGGCGATGGACGTCACCCCTGCGCGAACCTCTGCGCTCGTGCTTGAGGGCGCGGTCGCCGTCACGAACCGCCGTCTGAACGAGTACGTGCTGCTCACAGAGGGGCAGGGCGTCGATATCTCGCCAGGCGACACATCGATGACGCAGAAGCAATGGGGACAAGCAAGGGTTCGCGCGCTTCTCTCCCGCTTCGGGGAGTAGATGCGAATTGAAGGCGCGACAGCTTCTTTGCTGGTGACCGGGGTCTTTGTTGCGGCCGGCCTCGTTTCCGGCGCCTGGCTTGGCGTCAATCAGATGAGGGGGGCCGCGTCCGGTCTTGATCGCATTGAAAATCTGACCCTCGACTGGCGATTTCTCCTTGCGGGCGCGCGTCCAGCGCCTCCAGGCGTGGTGATCGTTGCGATCGATGACCAGACTTTGGACGAAGCAGAAGGCCACGCCGTGTCACGGCAGATGCTGGCCCGGATCGTCCGGACGGTCGCGGAGGCTCGACCGCGAGCAGTTGCGCTAGACTTCGCCTTCCCAAATTCCAGGGGCGCGCAAGCGGACGCGGAACTCGCGGCCGCTCTCAAATCGACGGCCAGCGTCGTCGCCTCGATCGGAATCTTTGGCGAGGGCGAGCGCCCAGACGGCCGGTCTGGCGAATTGGCGTTGGCGCCGAGGCCCTCCGAGGTTCTTTGGCCAACCGACGCGATCCGGGACGCCACCCTGACAGGGCTCGCGAACGTGTCGACGAACTCGAGCGGAATCCCGAGATACGTTCCGATGATCTTCGAAATACCTGAGGGCGTGGCTCCGTCCTTTGCGCTTGCCGCCTCGTCCGCCGCGGTCGGAGCCGCGCCGGCCATCGGCCTCGATACGATCGAACTCGGCGGCCGAACAGCAAAAATGGACTTGGGCTATCATCTGCCAATTCGTTACTACGGACCGGCCGGGAGCTTCATTCGGTACAGCGCCGCGAATCTTCTTCGCGGAGGCCTCAAGGCCGAGGCTCTGCGCGACCAAGTCGTCCTCGTGGGGATGACCGCGGCGGGCGCCGGCGACACATTCGCCACGCCGTTCGACCGGGTCGCGCCGGGGGTCGAAATCTTCGCCACCGCGGTCAGCAACCTTTTGACCGGTGAGGCATTGGCCAGGACTCCGTCGACACGCCGCATCGACGCGGGCATGGCGGCAGGGCTGCCCGTGGCGATGATTGGCTTGATGGCGATGCGCCGAGCGGCGGCCGGCTTCGCCATCGCTGCCTTGGTCTTTGTTCTGTGGGCGGTCGGGGTCTATCTGGCGTTTATCAACGGCTATTGGCTCAGCGTCGCCTTGCCTCTGGCGACGAGCGTCCCGCTGGTGCTCGGCTATACCGGCGCTCGGTTCCTCGTCGAGCGCCATGCGGGAAAGCGGAGCGCGGCAGACAAGGCGATGCTGGCCAAGTTTCAGTCCCCGCTCCTGCTCGATCACATTCTCCGTGACCCGCAATTTCTCGACAAGCCGGTCCGGCAGGATGTCGCGGTGATATTCCTGGACCTTTCTGGGTCCACCGGGGTCGCGGAGGCGATGGGACCCGAGTGGTCGCGCGATCTGCTCAGCGCCATGCAGACCCTGGTCGACGGCGAGGTGACGGCTCGCAGGGGCATCGTCGTGAACTACATGGGCGATGGGGTCCTGGCGGTCTTCGGACTGCCGAAGCCTGAGGCCGACGACGCTGCGCGAGCGTTGATCACGGTCAAATGCCTCTACGATTCGGTTGGGGCCTGGCTGGCTACTCTCCCCCCTGCGGCGAAAGATCGCCTCGACTTTCGCATCGGCGCCCATTTCGGCCCGGCTATTCTGTCGCGGCTCGGTTCGCCAACCCATCAACAGATCACCGCCACGGGCGACACTGTCAACGTGGCGAGCCGGCTGCTCGAGGTGGCGAAACAGCAACATTGCCGCATTGCCGTCAGTGAGGATCTTTTCAAGGCTGCGAGCACAACGCTTCCGGCGGCGGACATTGGCCCCGAGGCCTACACGTTCCTGACCGTCCCGATCCGCGGCAGAACGAGTTCTCTGCATGTCCGCGTGAGGAATTAGAGCGCGTAGCATCTGGGCGGAGCCCGCCGCGTCCGGCGGGCTAACGCGCTCAACTGGAGGATCGCTCGGCTGCCGGCTGCGCAACCCGGCCTACTTCGCAGGCAATTCCAGCGCGGGGCCCCGCTTCGGGCTGATATCACATACCGCGCGACGCTCCTCCGCGCTCCGCCAGGTTGTCAGCGAAAACATAAAAAGCGCGGCCATCACCAGCGCCATCCCGATGAAAAACAGCGGCTGGGCGATGAACTGCAAATCCGGTATCCATCGCGACAGGGGGAGGGAGATCAGCGGAGTCAGGACCGGAGTAAGCAAGAAAAACATCGTTACGTAACCGTTGTCGTTTTTCGTCGCGGTCAGGGCAGTTTGATAGAAGACCCGGCCGGCGGCGGAGGACGCGAGAGTACCAAAAAGCAACAGCAAAATGGCGAGTGTCGACTGTTCGCTTAGCTGAGCGCCAAAGTTCGATTTCGCGACGGCGACCGGAATCAAAATGAACGACGACACCACGAAATTGGCTGCGATGGCGGCCAATTCGTCGAAGTCCGAAAACCATTTGAAGACGAGGGTTCCATTCAAGGCGAAAAACATCGGGGCCGGAAGCGCGTAGATCCATTTGCTGTGAATCGCATTTTCGATCACGGCGTTCGCCAGAATTTTGCCGTCGGCGTTGATCTGGCTCCAGGCAATCGTCATCGCCCCGCAAAACGCGATGAGGAAGCAGCCGATGAATACGGCCCGAGGGACCGCGACCGATCTTTTCGAGATGACGAACGCAACCAAAGCCGCCCAGAACGGAGTCAAGTTCAATATTGCGGCGGTTATGATCGGGTGAGCGCTGCTGAGGCCAATGTCGTATAAAATCAACCCTGCCGCGCCGACCAGGAAAACGGCGGCCAGCTTGGGCAGATTTCGGACGTCCAGCAAGATCGCCGCGAAGTCACGGCGCGTGTCCCCTCGCGCGATCAGCAGCGGGACGGAAAACAGCAATGCGCACTGGGTGAAGCCGATAAAGTCCATCGAAGTGAGATTCCGCGCCGCGGGAGCGGAAAAGGGCGGCTGGAGGGCCAGGAGCAACGCAGTCGCCACGGCGTAGAAGGTCCCCCGACGATAGTTGGCTAGACCCGCTGACGCCGTCTGAGCAGTCGTGTTCCTGATGCTTCTTCGCACCGCTTCCCTCCCAGAAGGGGCCCTTCGATCCCAATCCTCGGGGCAGTCACATTGGTGCAGAATTGCGATCAGACCGGGGCAAAATGGCTAAACTATTTTTTGCGTTGCCTACGGGATGGACGCCCCGAGAAATGATCTTGCGTAGACACAGGCGGCAGGAAGCCGATAGCGCTCGCCCCGTTGGCGCCGGCCGGTAGGGGACGGGCGCGGGTATCGAGACCCAGACGCGCCGGCTGGCGGTCGTTTGCCGAGAGCCGAACTCAAACGAGGTCGGCGAGCATGCCGCGGGCCGCCGATCGGACCAGCCGTTTCTCGGCCTCCCATTGGTCGGCGCTCTCGAGGTCCGTCAGGAACTGCGCCTTGCCGCCCGTCAGCGCGGCCACCGGCAGGCCGTCGCGGTACAACACTCGGTTCGCGGTCAGCGCCGAAAGCCTTTGGCCTGGGGTCAGGATGCCGATCAGATTGAGAGGGTCGGCGCCGGACAGCGACACCCACTGACCGGAGGCAGGCTTTCGCCGCATTTCGCGCATGAGGCCAACCGCATCCGGCAGCGCGAACTGCTCGCCGGAGAAACCGGCGACAAAGCGGCCGCCGCGAATTTCCCCCCGGGCCTCGAGCCGGCGGTAGACCCTGAGCAGATCGCGCCATGGCGGCAGCCATCCCGGCTCCTGCGCCAAGAGCCGCCAGAAGACGACGCCATAGCGTCTGAGCAGCGCCCGCGCCGCATATTCGATCGCCTCAGCGCGGGACCCGTCGGCGCCGCTCTCTCGCGCGCGACCGATCATCGACCAGCGGCCCCCGCTCTCGATGTCGAAGGCGAGCACGCGTCCGCGCCGCTTCGCGCCGGGGGGCGGCTTGCGCTGGCCGGACGGCACGAGCAGAGCCCTCAAGCCGCCGAAACTGTCGGAAGACGCAAGGCCGAGCGCGACCAGTTCGCCGAGCGCTTCTTCGAGTTGAGGCCGCAGCAGCCGCGCGCAATCCGCCAGTTCGTCAAAGAACATCGCGCCACGGGCGCGGAGGCAGTCGAGCACGGCCTCGGCGCGCCCGCTCAGGGGCGCCGCGTCGCTCAGCGGCGCAAGCGCCATCCAGAGCGGCGCGCGGCGACGCTCGATGAGAGCGATCGGCGTTGCGCCCACCGGCGTCGCCTGGCGCGCGCGCCCACTGCTGCTAGCAGCCGCGGGCGGGGTCAATCGCGCCCAGGCCGTCCGCCCGGCCAGGCATTGAGCGTCCAGCCACGACGCCTGGTAGCCCGTGAGGCGCGCCGGCAGGATCTCGGTCTCCCAAGCTTTGGCCGGCGCCTCGAAGCCCTCGAGCCCGCCCAGGACCACGGGGAGCGCATCGGGCCCCTCGAGCCGCGTCTCCTCCGATACATGCTGCCAGGCGAACAGGAAGCGGAGAAAGTCGCGCGCGGCTACTGGATCGATTTCCGACCGCAGCCGTCGAACGGTGGCGTGGTGGATGCGCGCGAGCAGGCGGCGGTCGCACCATTGCTCGTCGTTGACGCCGGGGACGAAGCGGCCTTTGAGAATCCCGCCTTCGCTTTCCAGCGCCGTCAACGCCGCGGTCGCCGCTCCGGGCTCAAGTCCGAGCGGCGCCGTCAGCGCAGTTGGCGTGACCGGCCCGAGCCCCTCGAGCCTGCCGCGCAGGATCTCGATGAGCGCTTCATCGCGCGACCAGGTCCGTCCGGCCTCATCGGCGGGTGGCGCGATTTCTGGCTCGAGTTGCGACTCGGCCACAGGGCGCTGAATTGATTCAGCCGCTCGGCAGGAATCCAGAGTCTTGCCTGCGGCGCCTTCAAAAGGGCGACGCGCCTCTCCCGCGCCAATGCGTCGAGCCACTCGCTCCACGCGGGCGCGGCACGAGCCTCGGCTTCGGTGAGCGCGCCCAGCCATAGCAGGGCGTCATGCAGCTCCTCGGCGTTGATGGGATCGGGCCAGGCCTCGGATTGGACCTTGGCGATTGCCTCCGGATCCAGCCGGCCAAGGTCGGAGGCGCTCTGCGGATCATGCCAGCGTCTGGTCATGACGGCCTGAGTTCGCCGCTCTTCCAGCGGCGCGTCGTCGAGGAAGGCGTAGGGCTTGGCCGACAGCGCCTGCATTGCGAGGGGCGAAGGCTCGGTCAGATCGCACGCGACGACGCGGATCTCGCCCGCTTCGAGGCGAGCGAGAAGCCGCTCCAGTCCGTCGATGTCCATCGCCTCGTGCAGGCAGTCGCTGATCGCCTGATTGGTGAGGGGATGGTCGGGGACCTCGCGTTCGCCCACCAGATTCTCGGCGCAAGCGATCTGGTCGGGAAAGACGGCCGCGATCAGGTCCTCAGCCTGCATTCGCAGGAATTGCGGCGGAACCTTTTTCCCCGCGCGAAATCGCGGTAGCGCCAGCGCCACCCCGGCGACCCAGCGCCACCGAGTTGTAAACATCGGCGCATCGAGCATGGCTTGGATGAGCACCGGGCGCACGCTGTTCGAATGGAGGTAACGCGCGGCGTCGCCGAGCTCGAAACTGTGAGCGGACGTCAGTGACAGCACGATATTGTCTTCCGTCGCCGCCGCCTGCAGCTCGAAGTTGAATTTGCGGCAGAAGCGCTTGCGTAGCGCCAGGCCCCAGGCTCGATTGACGCGGCTGCCGAACGGCGCGTGGATGACGAGCTGCATGCCGCCCGCTTCATCGAAGAAGCGCTCGAAGACGATCGCGTCCTGTGTCGGCAGGCAGCCGAAGGCGGCCGCGGCCGCGGCAAGGTAGTCGACGAGCTGCTCGGCGGCGACCGCGCCGGCGCCCACGACCTCGGCCAGCCAACGCCGCGCGGAGGTCCCCGACGTGTCGGAGCCGAGTCGCGCCGCGACTTCGGCGCGCAGACGCGACACGGACATGGAAAGCTCATCTGTCCGACCCGGCGCCTCGCCGAGCCAGAACGGAATTGTCGGCGGCTGCCCCTTCGCGTCCTCGACCCGGACGGTCCCGCGCTCGACCCGCTGAATGCGATAGGAGGCGTTGCCGAGCTGAAAGATGTCGCCGGCCATGCTCTCGATGGCGAAATCCTCATTGACGGAGCCGATGACGAGGTTCTCCGGCTCCAGCAGCACCCGGTAGTCCGCATTGTCGGGAATCGTGCCCCCGGAGGTCAGCGCCGTCGTTCGCGCGCCGCGCCGACCGCGCAGGACGCGATTGACCGCGTCGCGGTGGATGAGCGCCCCGCGACGGCCCCGGCGCGTGGCGAAGCCCTCGGCCAGCATGCGGACGACGGCGTCGAAGTCCGTCCGCGCGAGCGAGCGGAAAGGCCACGCGCGCCGCAGCCGATCGAAGAGGAAGGATTCCGGCCAATCCTGCGCCGCGACTTCGGCGGCGATCTGCTGCGCGAGCACGTCGAGCGGCCGGTCGGGAATTCGCGAGACGGTCAAGCTCTCCGCGGCGAACGCTATCGATGAGAGCTGCGCACTCGACCAGATCATCGCGCGAGAGTGGAAACAGCCGTCCCTTGGGCGTGCCGCCGATGGCGTGTCCGGACCGCCCGACCCGCTGCAAAAAGGTCGCAATCGAACGCGGCGAGCCGAGCTGGCAGACGAGATCGACATCGCCGATGTCGATCCCAAGCTCGAGGGAGGCGGTCGCCACCAAGGCCTTCAGTTCTCCGCCCTTCAGCCGCTGCTCGGCGGAGAGCCTGAGCTCCTTAGCCATGCTGCCGTGATGGGTGGTGACGTCGCGCTCGCCGAGGCGGTCGGTGAGCTCGCGGGCGACGCGTTCGGCCATGCGCCGGGTGTTGACGAACACCAGGGTCGTGCGGTGCTCCTCGATCAGGTTGGCCAGGCGGGCGTAGATTTGCGTCCAGACCTCGCTCGACATCACCGTTTCGAGCGGAGAAGCCGGCATTTCGATGCTCAGATCGCGCGGGCGCTGATGGCCGGCGTCGATGGTCGCAACGTCCGCGGCCGGCGCGCCGTCCGCGGCGGCGCCCGTAAGGAAATGCGCAACAACGTCGATCGGCTTTTGCGTCGCGGACAGGCCGATGCGCTGCAGCCGATCGCCGCAAAGCGCCGCCAGCCTCTCCAAGGACAGCGCAAGGTGGGCGCCGCGCTTGTTTGGCGCGACGGCGTGAATTTCGTCGACGATCACCGACCGGGCGGTCGCCAGCATGCCGCGCCCGGATTCCGAGCCGAGTAGAACGTAGAGCGACTCTGGCGTCGTCACCAAAATATGCGGCGGGCGGCGACGCATTCGCTCGCGTTCCGCGGGCGGGGTGTCGCCGGTTCTGACCCAGGTGCGGATTTCGACGTCCGCAAGTCCGCTCCGGCGCAGCCGTTCGCGGATGCCGGCCAACGGAGCTTCGAGATTGCGATGGATGTCGTTCGAGAGCGCCTTGAGCGGGGAAACGTAGACGACCTGGGTCGCGTCGGCGAGCTCGCCCTCCAGGCCCTGGCGCACCAGGTCGTCGATCGCCGCCAGAAAGGCCGCGAGCGTCTTGCCCGATCCGGTCGGCGCGGCGATGAGGGTGTGGCGGCCAGCCTTGATCGCGGGCCAAGCTTCGACCTGGGCAGGCGTCGGCGCGGCGAAGCCATCGGCGAACCAGCTTGCGACCGCGGAGTGAAACAGCGTCTCGACGACTGAGCCCATTGCGGGAGCGACCGAGCGGTCGCCGGGTTGCGCCGCCAAACTCGAACCGGATTCGGAATGTCGCAGCACGGTGATTGTCTCCGTCGGGATGCCGACAGGGTAGGGCGTCTCATATATGGCGCCGCGTCGGGTTTTGGTCACCCTCCGCCCGCCATAGGTCAATCTTTCGTGCCGCAGTGCGGTATGATAGGAGAACGTCAGGAATTCGTGCGCATGGTGCGCTGCCGAGCGAAGACCGCGCCATTTCGCCTTGCCGATGCGGCGCCTGTGGTTCGCGCGGGCAATGGGACGACCTTTCATTCCGGGGTCTTCCCCTGCAACCCTATTATGGTGAGGAGGGTCAAGTTGGCCGGCGCCGGTAGCTTTGCCCGATTGAAAACAGAGCAAGAGGATAAACGTCCGCTGGTCGTCGACCTCGACGGAACGCTGGTGAAGTCGGACCTGCTGTTCGAATCCCTGTTCGGACGGATCGGGCGTAATCCCGCCTCGCTATTCGGCCTGCTGGCGGCGCTGCCGTCAGGCAAGGCGCATTTCAAGCACGTCCTTGCCCGGCGGGTCGACCTCGATGTCGGCGCCTTGCCCTATGACGAAGCGGTGCTCGGCCTTATCGAGAAGGCGCGCGCCGCCGGGCGCCCAGTCTTCATCGCCTCCGCCAGCAACGAAAAATTCGTCTCCGCGGTCGCGGCGCAACTCGGCCTGTTCGACGGTTGGTTCGCCTCCGACGCCAGCAACAACCTGTCCGCCGATGTCAAGGCCGCCCGGCTCGTCGAGGCCTTCGGCGAAGGCGGGTTCGACTACGTCGGCAACGACAAGGCCGACCTGCCGGTGTGGGCGGCGGCGGCGCGTCGCACGGGGATCCGGACGTCGCCAAAACTGAACGGCCGGCTCGCGGCGTTGGGCGTTGAGCTTCTCGATTCCCCGAAGGCGGGTCTGGGAGAATGGCTCAAGCAGATCCGCGTGCATCAATACGCGAAGAATGCGCTCGTGTTCCTGCCGATGCTGACCGCGCACAAGCTCGATCCGCTCTCGCTCTCCCACGCGTTCTTGGCGGCGATCGCCTTTTCCCTGTGCGCTTCGAGCGTCTACATTCTGAATGACCTCGTCGATCTGCCCGCCGACCGCGATCATCCGACGAAGAGAAATCGCCCGTTGGCCGCGGGCGCGATCCCGATCGCGGACGCCGTCGTCGTCATGGCGGTCCTGTTTCTGGTCTCGATGGCGATCGCCGCTGGGGTTTCTTGGGCTTTTCTCGGCGTTCTTGCGGTCTATTTCGTGCTGACCAACGCCTATACATTTTGGCTCAAGACCAAGATGATGCTCGACATCGTCACGCTGGCGACGCTCTATTCTTTGCGCGTCATCGGCGGGGCGGCTGCGATCGGCGTTCCAATCTCGGAGTGGCTCATCGCCTTTTCGATGTTCATTTTCGCCTGCCTGGCGCTGGTCAAACGCTATATCGAGCTTGCGACCCGCCTGGACCGAGATCTCTCCGATCCTTCCAATCGCAACTACAAACTGAACGACATGCCGATCGTCGCGGCTCTTGCCGCGGCGTCCGGATTTAACGCCGTCACGGTTTTCGCGCTATACGTTTCGTCCGAAGCCGTTCACCCGCTCTATCGTCATCCTAAGCTCCTCTGGCTCATCTGCCCGATTCTGCTCTATTGGATCGGCCGGATTCTCATGATGGCCCATCGTCGGCTGGTGCACGACGATCCGATCGTTTTCGCCCTGAAGGATCGGGTCAGCATGATTTCCGGCGCGTTGATCGCCGCCATCGTGCTGGCGGCGATCTGAGCGCGCGATGACGCTTCCCAGACAAGCTTTGGGTGAGCTGGCGTCGACCCATCTCGCGGCGCGCTACATCCTTTTCGCCGTCGTCGCCGGGACTATGAATCTCAGCGCCCAAGCCGTCGTCTTCGCCGTTTCGCCTATTCAGCCGCTGGCGCTCTCCATTCTGACCGGAACAGGAGTGGGCTTCGCCGCCAAGTATCTGCTCGACAAGCATTGGATTTTTTTCGACGGCTATCACGGCCCCGGCAGGGAGGCGCGCAAGATTTTCCTCTACGGCGCGTTCAGCGTCGCCATGACCCTCGTCTTCTGGGCGTTCGAGATCGGGTTTCTGGCGGCGTGGGGCACGAATTTCGCCAAATACGCCGGCGCCGTGATCGGCCTTGCGATCGGCAATTTCCTCAAGTACCGGCTCGATCGCGCTTTCACCTTCAACCAGGGCGCCTTTAAGCGCTCGGCGCCGGACTGGAAGGCGCGGTCATGGAGCTGACGGGCTGGGGCCGGTATCCAAGCTACGAGAGCCAGGTGTTCCGGCCGACAACCGCGCGCGAGGTTGCGCGCCTGCAGAACGAGCTCGAGGGCTCCATCGCCCGCGGCAATGGCAGGGCCTATGGCGACGCCGCCATCGGCGCGGCGAACAGCATTTGCGTCTGCGGCCTCGACCGCTTTGTCCGTTTCGATGAGGCTGCGGCGCGGCTGACCGTGGAAGCCGGCGCGCTGCTCGGCGACATCATCGCCGCATTCCTGCCGCGAGGGTTCTTCCCGCCTGTCGTTCCCGGAACGAAGTTCGTCACCGTCGGCGGCATGATCGCCGCCGACGTCCATGGCAAGAACCACCACTGCGCCGGCGGGTTCGGGGATCATGTCGAAGCTTTCGACGTGGCGCTGCCGAATGGCGAAATCCGGACATGTTCGCCGCGGCAAAATGCCGATCTCTTCACCGCAACAATCGGCGGAATGGGCCTGACCGGGACCATTCTCGCGGCCTCGTTCAAGCTCTTGCCGGTCGAGACTGCGTGGATCAGGCAGGAGACGATCGTCGCGCGCAATCTCGAGCAATCCATGGCCGTTCTGACCGAACGCGGCGAGGCTCCCTACTCGGCGGCCTGGATCGACTGTCTCGCCGGCGGCGCCTCACTCGGGCGCTCGCTGATCTACCTCGGCCGGCACGCCTCGAAGTCCGAGGTCGAAGCGCTTGGGGGCGCAGCCGAAGGCAAGGCGGCGACGAGGCCGGGCCTGAGTTCAGCGTGCCGATCGACCTGCCGCGCTTCACCTTGAATCGTTGGAGCGTCGCCGCCTTCAATGAGCTTTATTTTCGCCGCGGCGGCGCGACCGCGGGCGCGCCGTTCCTCAACCGCATCGAACCCTTCTTTTTTCCGCTCGACAGCGTCTTGAACTGGAATTGGATCTACGGGCGCCGCGGCTTTCTCCAGCATCAGAGCGTGATCGGCGCGGAGCATGCCGAATTGGCGATCGGCGAAATGCTGAGCCGGTTTGCCCGCCGCGGAAACGCGTCCTTTCTTGCCGTCTTGAAGAAGCTCGGTCCTGCCGGTCGGGGCCTGTTGTCGTTTCCGAGCCCCGGTTTTACTTTGGCGCTCGACGTTGCAATGGACGAGGGCGTATTTGGTTTTCTTGACGAGATCGACAAAATCGTCGTCGCCGCCGGCGGTCGGATCTACCTTGCCAAGGACGCGCGACAGTCGCCTGAGACTTTCGCGGCGGGATATCCCAATCTCGATGAGTTTCGCAGGATCAGGCGGATGATCGGCGCCGATCGCCGCATCAACTCGAGACTGTCGAAGCGCCTTGGAATTTGAAGGCCGACACGTGGGAAATGAAAAATTCGTTGTCATTCTCGGCGGCTCATCCGACATTGGCCGCGCGACCGCGCGGCGGTTCGCAGCCGCCGGATGGCGAGTTGGCCTCGCCGGCCGCGATCCGGAGGCCCTTCGGCGCGAGGCCGACGACGTTGCCACGCGAACCGGCGCGACCCTTACGACCCATCCGCTCGACGTCCTGGAGAGCGGCGCATTCGAGAACTTCGTCTCCTCGCTTAAGGCTTTGCCTGACGCGGTCGTCTGTGTCATCGGGCTTCTCGGCGAGCAGCCAAGAGCCGAGGCCGATCTCGCGCATGCGAGTTTGGTCGTTCGCTCCAATTTCGAGGGGCCGGCCTTGCTCCTCGGCCTCTTCGCGGAGCGCTTCGCCGCCCGGGGCGAGGGCGTTCTTGTCGGCGTCAGCTCGGTGGCGGGCGATCGTGGCCGCGGCTCGAATTATGTCTATGGCGCGTCCAAGGCGGGGTTCACGGCGTTTCTGTCCGGCCTCAGAAATCGTTTCGGCAAGACAGGCGTCCGCGTGATCACCGTGAAACCTGGCTTCGTGCGAACCAAAATGACCGCCGGCATGAAACTGCCAGCTCCCCTGACGGCCGAAGCGGATGAAGTGGCGGAGGCGATCTATCGGGCGGCAGCAGTCCGGCCGCGCGACGTCATCTACGTCAAGCCGGTCTGGCGAATTGTCATGACCGTCATCGGATCGATTCCTGAGCCGATCTTCAAGCGGCTCAAACTCTGAAGTCGCGATCCGGCAGCGATATCATTTGCAGGACCATGGATGAGCCTCGTCGGAAAGCTCCTATCGTCAAATCGCCTGATGGTCGCTATCGGGCTTTGCACGTTCCTGGCTTATGGCGTTTTCGTCTTCACTCATCCGGCGGCCGCGTTCAACTATCAACTCTACAAGTACTTTGCCGAACAGGCCAACGCGGGCGTCGACGTATTCCATCTCGATCCCGCCATAGCGAAATTCAATCCTAGCTACCTGGATTTTGCGCCTGCCGGCCTGCTGGAGTACAGAATCCTTTTCTACGTCGAGGATCGCTGGATCCCGCATTTCTATCATCTGTTTCAGCTTATGCTGGCGGCAACCAACGTCCTGTTGGCGATCTCGCTCATGGACGACTTGGCGATCCCGCCGGTGCGGCGCCTCTGCACCCTATTCATATTGTGCATCTCTCCGGCTTGGTTGCTTCTCTCCACCGTGCCGGGCGAAGACAAAATGCTTTATGCGACCGGTCCGCTGTTATTGGTGTGGCTGTCGAAGAGAAACCTGACCCTGTTCGTTATTTGGGCGGCGATTTTTGCCGGCGTCACTGTTTTTGGCGTCCTGCTGTTGCCGATCGTCGCCCTCGTCTGGTTCTCGGGTCGGCAGTCCGGTCCGCCGCAATTTCAGGAGCTTGTCACGCTCGCGGTAGCGGGCGCCATCCTCGCCGGGTTGCTGCTCGTCTATTTTCCCGACAGTCTCGTCATGTTTCACAACCGGATGTTTCGCGGGACCGCGCAGCCCTTCTGGTTCAGCATTTGGCGCTTTGCGCCCGATCTATACACGCCAGGCGCAAACACGATTATTATTATCTTGCTATCGATAGCCATCTATCTGATCTTCATGTTTCGTAAAATTGATATGTTTAGCGCGCTCATCAGCGTGCAATTCGTGTTCTTCCTTTTTGCCAACTACCTCAAGTACAGCAGGTTTGAGACATATATTTTTCTGCCGCTGCTTACGATCAAAGGACCCGCAAAGTTCTATTTCTATTTCCTGATGGTCATTGTCCAGTTGCATTACGATTTCTTGATGAGAATCCAAAACAGCGCAATCGATCCGGAAATGTTGTCGACGGGCGGCTGGCTGCAAGTGGCGCTCGCCAATATGACGCTGGTGGGTTTTTTGGCGATCATGGCGCTGGAAGCTTTTGACGGGTCGTCGCCAGCGAGGAGCCGGTCCAAATCTCCACCGCGAGCCGCGCTCGGAGGTTTGACCTGACCCCATGGTCGACACGTTCGCGCCTTCATCAAAAAGGAAGAGACAATGACCGGCTTCCCCGAACCGACTGTCGCTCTCAACGACGGCGCCAGCATGCCGCAGTTCGGACTTGGAGTTTTCCAGACGCCTCCCGATGCGACGGAAAGAATCGTCAGGACAGCTGTCGGAGACGGCTATCGCCTCGTCGATACGGCGTCGATGTATCGCAACGAGGACGGCGTCGGCGCCGCCTTGCAGGGGCGCGCCGACGTGTTCGTGACAACGAAACTCGGCAATTCCGATCACGGGTTCGACGAGACGCTGCGCGCTTTTGATGAAAGCGTGAGGAAGTTGCGCCGCGAGACGCTCGATCTTTATTTGATCCATTGGCCGCGTCCGCGGGTCAACCGCTATGTCGAAAGCTGGAAGGCGCTCGTCCGCGTGCAAAAGGAAGGGCGGGTCCGCTCGATCGGCGTGTCGAATTTCAATCGCGACCATCTCGAGCGGATCATCGCCGAGACGGGGGTCACGCCCGCGGTCAATCAGATTGAACTTCACCCACGGTTTCAACAAGGGGCTTTGCGAGAGTTTCACGACGGGCGCGGGATCAGAACGGAATCCTGGAGCCCGCTCGGGCGCGGCGGTCTCTTGGGCGAAGCCGCAATCGTCGACATCGCCGACAAGCATCGGAAAACGCCGGCGCAGGTCGTCATCCGCTGGCACCTCGAAAGCGGCCTCATCGCCATTCCGAAGACCGTGCGCGACGAGCGTCTGAAAGAGAACATCGGCGCGCTCGACTTTCGGCTCGACGACGAGGACATGCGGCGCATCGAAGCGCTTGATTCGCCAGGCGGCCGGATCGGCCCCGACCCGGGCACGGCGACCTTCTGATTCCAGTTGGCGGCCTTGACGCTGGCCCCATGCGACGACCGCTCAAGGCGTGCAGTCCGCTGAAGCTTTATGAAAGCGCGATCGACGTAGGTCGCCGACATTCGGCCGGATAGGGAGAAGAAGACATGCGGGCGATACGCTTCGAGACTTTCGGCGACCCCTCGGTTCTCAAGCTGGTCGAGGCGCCGGCGCCGGCTCACGGTGACAAGACCGCGTTGGTGCGGGTCATGGCGGCTTCGATCAATCCGAGCGATGTGAAGAATGTCGCCGGCGCCATGAAGCAGACCGCTCTTCCGCGAATCCCCGGCCGCGATTTCGCCGGCGTGGTCGAGGCGGGGCCGGCGGAATGGATCGGCGCCGAGGTTTGGGGCACGGGCGGCGACACGGGCTTCACCCGCGACGGCTCGCATGCTGAGTTCATCGCCGTGCCGGCGGCGAGCCTGCGCCGGAAGCCGGTCGCCCTGAGCTTCGACCAGGCGGCGTCGGTCGGCGTCAACTACGTCGCGGCATGGCTCGGCATCGAAGCGGCGGGCCTCAAGGCCAAGGAGACCCTGTTGCTCATTGGCGCGAGCGGCGGCGTGGGCAACGCCGCCGCCGAGATCGCTCGACGCCGCGGCGCTCGCGTGATCGCAGTCGACCGGCGCGCGCCGTCGGCCGATGCGCCGATCCGCGCGATCGCCGAGAAGATGATTGTCGGCGCGACCGATCTGCCGAGCGAGGCGCGCGTGGCGACGGGGGGACTTGGCGCCGATGTTGTCTTCGATCTGGTCGGCGGGGTGATGTTCGCGAGCGCCGTCAACAGTCTCGCCCATGGCGGCAGGCTCATCGAAATCGCTTCGACCGGCCAGCGCGAAGTGAGCTTCGACCTGATCGATTTCTACCACAACGAAAGCCGGCTCTTCGGCATCGACACGTTGAGCCGCGACGTGACCGCCTCGGCCATGATTCTCGATTCGCTCACGCCCGGATTTGTCTCCGGCGACTATCGCGTCGCGCCAATCGCCGCGACCCTCGGACTGGGCGAGTCGCCGGAAGCCTACCGCAAGGTCGCGGCTGGCGTCGCCGGGCGCATCGTGCTGCGCCCGCAGGAATAGAGCATTCTAAGCCGGGGCGGAATCGACGGTCGCTCGCGCCCCCGCCCGCCTCGCCAGCGATCTCCGCCTCGAAGCCGATCCAGGCCGCAGCGGCTAGACAGGCATTGTCAGCCTCCCGCGCAATAAGTGCAGCCCGCTTCCTGCGCGCGGTTCACGCCCCAAGTTCCCGATGGAATGAGCGTGATCCCCGGTATCACGTTCGCCGTCCATTCTTTCGCGGCATCTTCCGCGCTCACGCCGGCATTGTGGGCGACCATACCGCTCAGAAAGACCAGCGCCATGTTGCACCCGCCAAAGATCGTGCCTTGCGCCAACAGCCGGTCGATCGCGAAGTCATCCGCTGCCAGAACGCCAGGCTTTGGCTGGAAGAAGGGATTCTTCACCGCTGGCGCCTTCGTCTCCGGATCGTCGATCTTAAACGACTCGCCGATCTTGTATTTCGCCCACATCGCGTGGTTCAGTGCGAGCGGGAACGCCGAATGGCGCAAGACCACCACCGCGGTCGCCGCGCCCGGCGCCGGATTCGGCAGCAGGAACGTCCAGGCGAACGCCAGCGGGAAACCGCCATTGACGTCATAAGCGTCGACTACCTGGCGATGCTGTCCCTCCAATTTCCCCGGCCAGTTCGGGCCGTCCGCTGCGGTCGCCGCGCGCACGGACGTGGCCGTCAGTCCCGCGATGCCGATCGCGGCGGCGCCGGCAACCCGGGCGAACAAACCGCGCCGCGATGGCGAATTGATCGTGTCCTGGCCGAGATCGCTCATTTGGTCCTCCCTCATACGGTCGTAGTTATGTTCTAAGATACCTTTCGAGCGCAGCCAGCCGGCCTTCCCGCGGCATTTGCCCGCCCTCGGGGTTCCCCCGGCGGTCGGCTCGAATCGATTGCGATATCTTGCGGGCGCCCGCGCCGCAACGCCGCCGACACCGCCCGAAGTCCCGGCCGATCGACCCAGCGAATCACGGCTAACCAGTACTCCGCGCGCCACCACTACGTCAGGCTCCGGTACAGGACGTAGGCCGCCGCCACGGCCAGCATGCACCCCATGACGCGTGTCAGGGTATTGCGTTGCGACGCGAGTTGATTCGCCAGACGCGCGCCGATCCCTCCGCCGCCGATCCCGCCCAGGATGAACAGCAGGGCGACCGGCCAGTCGACGAGACCGGAGAGGGAATAATTCACCGCGGTTGTTAATCCGAAGGTCCCGACCGAGACCAATGCCGATCCTACCGCCGCTATCGTCGGCATGCCGGTCCCGAGGATCAAAGCGGGAGCGACCAGGAAGCCGCCGCCGATTCCGTAAATCCGGCGAGCATACCGACCCCAAATCCGATCGCACTGAGCCGGCGTTTATCCTCACGCTGACGGGTGGGGGCCGCCTGGACCTCGGCTTTCCGCCCGCGCAACATCGTCGCCGCCATGAAAAGCATCAGCAACGCGAACAGGATCAGCAGCTTGTGCCCGTCCACAACCTTTCCGATCGATGAGCCAATCAGGGCGCCAACCAAACCGGCGGCGGCGAAGATCAGCGCCGGCCTCCAGCGGACATGGTGCGCGCGCGCGTGCGGCACGAGATTGGCGAAGGCGTTGACCGCGACCGAGAGCGCGCTGGTGCCGATGGCCTGATGCGGGTCCGGCATCCCCACCACGTAGAGCAGCAACGGCACCGCCAGAACCGAACCGCCACCACCCACGAGGCCGAGCGTGAAACCGACGATCACTCCACAGCCGACCGCCGCCGCCGCCAGAAACAGGCCCAGTTGCATCGTCCAGCCGCCTGGTTATCCCCGTTCAAAACTCCGAGTTACATCCGGCATGTGCCCGCCTTCGTCGTCGACCTACCGAGCGCGCCTCATGACGCGCCACTGCGCCGACGCCCGAAATGCCGGAGATCGCCGAGAGGCAATGTCGCTGTCAGCGCTGCTGGCTCATTGGTCTGGTTCCGGGCAGAGGCTTGCGGTTCCTGGACGCCCCATTGGAGGGAAGGAATCCGCCCTTTTGAGGCGTCGCCTGTCGGATACCAAGCGTTTGATTTGAACCACTAGCCGCATCATCAAATAGGCGCAAGCTTTGACGTCAACGGCGCAGCGGACTTCTCGATCAGGAAAACCATATCCCGCTCGCCGCGTTCGACGAGCTCCAGGCGGTCGCCTGTTGCCGCGGTAGATGGGGAATGTCGATCGCCGCCAGCGGATCGGTGCAACGAACTTCCAGCCGATCTCCGGGCTTGAGCGATTTCAACGCCTTTCGGGTCTTGAGCGCGGGCAGGGGGCAGTTCAGTCCCGAAAGATCGAGCTTGATGACGGTCATGCCGCAGGATGGGCCGGCGCTCCGCGGAGCGTCAACCGCGACGCGGTCGAAAGGACCGCGGTGTCAATTCGGGCTTGCGTAGGACAGAAAACCCACTGTCTGCCCCGGTTCGACGGCGTCGGCTTGCCGCCAAAGGGCGAACCTATCGTCCGACAGTGCGCCATCGCCTTCCCCGGTCGTCATCGAGGCGACCCCAAACCCCTTCGCCGATGCAGGCATGATAGAATCGATCGGCGCCTCATATTCCGGCGGCCCATCCGTTCACGCAGTCAAGCCAGCCATGATCAACGCCGCATCCGGCCTCAGTCGGCTCGCCCCGCTAGGCGCGCAAGGGCGGCGACGGTGACGACTGACAATCGCAACATCCCAGGCGTGGTGCTGGCGGGCGGCCTGGCGCGCCGGATGGGCGGGGGCGACAAGCCGCTGCGTGAAATCGGCGGCCGAACGATCCTCGCGCAAGTCGTCGCCCGGCTCGAGCCGCAATGCGAATGCCTGGTCATCAACGCCAACGGCGATCCCAGGCGCTTCGCATCGTTCGGCCTGCCGGTTATCGGCGACGGGGTAAAGGACCATCCGGGACCGCTCGCGGGAATCCTCGCCGCGCTCGATTGGGTCGCGGCGAACCGGCCGAACGCCCGGTCAATTCTCAGCGCTCCGGGGGACTGTCCCTTTCTGCCCCGCGATCTGGTCGCGCGCCTCGCCCAGGCCCTCATCGCGGATTCGGCCGAGCTCGCTGTCGCGGCCTCCCGAGGGCAAACTCATCATGTCATCGGACTGTGGAGCGTTGGCTTGCGCGAGGCGCTGCGCGAAGCTTTGGTCGTCGAAGGCGTCCGGACGATCAACCGGTGGACCGCCCGCTACCGATCGGCGACCGTCGAATGGCCGACCGAACCGCACGATCCGTTCTTCAACGCCAATACCTTGGACGATCTCGCTGAGGCGGAACGCCTCGCGGCGATCGACGACCGCGCCTGATTTAGCGCGGAATGAGGGGCGAACAGCGCGGCGCATCTCTCGTTTCTGATTTTCGAAGTTTACTTGCGAAAATCAGAAAAGCCTGCTATGTTGCACGTCGCCAAAGAAGGGCGCTCAATTCATGAACCCAAGGGCAGCGAGAGCAAAAGATTTTTTGCCCTGGGGGGTCGGGCCAACTCGTTGAAAAGGCCCAATTCGGCGAAGGAAATCCAAGGAAATCCAAGCTTTTTTCTTTGATTTTCTTTGGCCCAGCTTGACCGGGCTTGGCTGGATTTGGGAAGATTCGAGGTCAATTTGGAAGTCTAACAAGCACTATGGATGAGCGGTCATTCATTGCCAGTCCCTCCCGATTCGCATTCGGCTTTTTCCGGATCGCCGAACCCGGTTCGTCTTCGCTCACCATCGGAGCGCCGCGGTGTTAACAGGATGGTCCCAGAGGGCAGTCGTCGCCGCATCGAGCTGGCTGACCGTGATCGAGCACCCCGCCATATCGAGCGAGGTGACGAGGCTGCCGACCAGGGAGCGGGCGATCCGCAGACCGCGCTTCTCGAGCAGCTGCCGCGCTGCGTTGTAGACGAGGTAGAGTTCGATGAGCGGCGTGGCGCCGAAGCCGTTGATCAGGAGCAGCGCCTCGCCCGCGCGAGGATTGCCAAGATCACCCATGATCGCCGTCGTCATCTCGTCGACGATCGCGTCGGCGCTCATGAGCTTTACCCGGCGGCGCCCGGGCTCGCCATGAATGCCGACGCCCATTTCCATCTCATCGGCGCCGAGATCAAAGTTCGGTCTGCCCGCGGCCGGAACCGTGCAGGACGTCAGGGCGACGCCCATCGAACGCGTCCGACGGTTGACGGATTGCCCGAGCGCCTGGAGATCCGCACGGCTCATGCCCTTCTCCGCAGCAGCTCCAACGACTTTCTCGACGATGATCGTGCCCGCGACGCCGCGCCTTCCGGTCGAATATGTCGACGTCTCGACCGCTACGTCGTCGTCAGTGACGATGGTTGTGCACCGGCCCTCGGTCATTTCCGCCGCCATCTCGAAATTCATGACATCGCCCTCGTAGTTCTTGACGATGAAGATGGCGCCTTGCCCTTGGTCGACAGCATCGACCGCCGCAACCATCTGGTCGGGCGTGGGCGAGGTGAAGATCTGTCCGGGACAGGCGGCGTCCAGCATGCCAAGGCCGACAAAACCCGCATGCAACGGTTCGTGCCCGGATCCGCCTCCCGAGATGAGCGCGACCTTGCCGGCCGTCAGGGTTCTGCGGCGAATAAATTTCCGTTCCTCGCCGACGATGACGATATCCGAATGCGCTGCTGCAAAGCCGTCGAGGCTTTCATCGAGCAGCGTCTGCGGCGAATTGATAAACTTCTTCATCGCTCCCTCGCAACGTCCTCCCCGAAATTCAGCTTTTCATTGGCTGTCTCGATCGTCGCGTCTCATCAGCCGCGAAAGGCGCCGAGCCATTTCGCGCACAAGGTCGTCGAACTCGCGGTTCTGCTGGTCATTGCCGAAATCGACGACTTCGAGTCTCAAGCTGCGCAAGCTCGACCCGCTGCGGACATGGATATGCCGATTAGGGTGGGCGCGAGTGAAAGCGTCAAGGAAAGCGGCCTTGTCGGCAGGCGAAAACCGGCAGATTTCGAAGATTATCTCGAGGTGGGGCGCCGGAATCGGGACTGAGTAGGCGGGGTTGGAAATTTGCGTGACGAAACTGCGGTTCTTGCCGAGCGCGGTCGCGAGCCGTTGTCGGGTGCCGGACGGTCGCTGATCGAGTATGCTCCGCAGCATCGTCTTGTAGTCCTCGACGCAGGCAGCTCTGTCGTCACGGCCCGGGACGCCGTTCATCGCACGCTCGCCTTGAGGTCTACGCTCGCGATCGCTTCCTTGGTCCGCCCAAGCGCGGCCGGCGAAACCGACAAGGCTCTCAGGCCGGCGGTCAGCAGACCTCCGATGAGCTTCGGCTCGCCGCCGGCGTCGCCGCAGAGGCTGACCTTTCTGCCGATCGCCGCCCCGTGCGCCGCAACTTGCGCGATGAGTCGCATGACAGCGGGATTGGCCGGATCGTTGAGCGGTGCGACCGCATTAAGGTCTCGCGCGGCGGCCATGACATATTGGGTAAGGTCGTTGGAACCGATCGAGAAGAAGGCTGCGTCGAACCGCTCGATAGCAATGGCGGCGGCCGGCACTTCGACCATGATGCCGAGCGGCGGCCGGCGACAGGCGACACCTTCCGCTGTCAGCGCTTCAACCTCCCGATCGAGGTATCGCCCCGCCGCCGCGAGCTCATCAGGCAGGGTGACCATCGGCAACATCACCTCAACGGCGCCATGAACCGCCGCCCGGGCGATCGCCCTGAGCTGCGCACGAAACGAGTTCGGGCTTCGCGAGCGAGAGGCGAATACCACGCACGCCCAGAAACGGGTTGGTTTCGCCATCGATCGTGAGACTGGGAATTGGCTTGTCGGCGCCGGCATCGAGCGTGCGGATGGTTACGGGTTTGCCGCGCGCCCACTCTGCGAGCCGCCGGTAGACCCGATACTGGCTCTCCTCGTCGGGCAGTCGGCGTTTGCCGTAGAAAAGAAACTCGGTGCGTACGAGCCCGATGCCGTCGCAGCTCGCCGGATCGAGGGTCTCGAGCTCGGCTGGATCGGAGACGTTGACAAGAACAACGATCGGCGTTCCATCCCGCGTCATCGCCGGCCGCGTCCGGAAGAACTCCGCCGTTTCGTGCCGGCGCTTGGCCGAAAGCGCGCGAGCGGCGAATGCCTCGCGGGTTTCAGGCGCCGGGTCGAGGCACAGCGTTCCAAACTCGCCGTCGATCAGCGCCTCGCGATGACCGTCAACGATCTCCAGATCGAGCTCCATGCCGACGATCATCGGAACGCCCCGCGAGCGAGCGAGCATCGCGACATGGCCGGAGGCGCTGCCGCGGGTCAGAGCGATGCCGCCGCCATTGCTCCAGTCTGTCGCGAGAAAGCGCGAGGGCGTCAGATCCTCCGCAAGCACGATTGCGCCCGCAGGCAGGCTCTGCTCGCTCGCCACGCTCGAGAGGGCGCCGAGCACGCGGTCGCGAATGTCGCGCAGATCGCTGGCGCGGGCGCGGAAATGCTCGTCAGCGCCCGAACTCATAGCCATTGATTTCGGCATCGAGCGCCGTGCGCCAAGCTCGATCCGCGCTTGTTCCTTTGGCGATGGCCGCGTAGGCCGAGGCCGCCAGCGCGTCATCTTCCAGCATCGCGATCTGGAAAGCGAGGATCGCTGCGCCATCATCCTCTGCGCCCGCCGCAAGCTGCGAAAGCTGCCGGATTGCTGCGGTAATCGCCTCTCGAAGCGCCGCCGTTTCCACTTCGGGCTCTCCGCTTCTTCGACTCCCCGCCGGGAAGCCGGATAGAAGCGCGACTGGACCGGCCGCAAAGCCGGTGGACGCAAGCCTGCCCGTGAGGCGAAGCTCAACCATGCGCACGTCCGCCTTTGCCGCCGGGGCGATCCGTCTCGTCCTCGTGGAAATCGAGGGCCACCAACTCGCACAGCGCCGCGAGGGCAGGGCGCGTGTCATGCCCCTTGGCGCGAAAATAGAGGACAGATCCCTTGGCGGCCTTTACCGCCATGACCTTGACAATGCTCTTCGCATCGACCCAGGGCCCGTTCGCCGTCGGCGCGATCTCGATATGGGCCTTGAAAGTCTTGGCAAGCTTGGTGAGCTTGACCGACGGACGGGCGTGCAGCCCGATCGAGTTTGTCAGCGGAACCGAAACAGTCGCGGTGATCTCATCCATGCGGTGATCTCAATCCCGTCGACGCGTCGCGCCGAGCCAGAGAAGGCGCGCCCGAATAGAATTCTCAATGCCAAAGCCAAGCGTCGCGCCGCGAAGATCATGCAGACAACTCCTCGGCTGTGCGCCGGACCACGGCGAGGCTCGCGCCGCCTGAGGCCTCGGTCGCGGCGATCACGGCGCCCTCGACGATCGGAGCATTGCAGACCACGACACAGCCTCGCTTGTCCTCAGGCAACATCTCGATCGCCATCTCGCTGTTGGTCTCGGCGCCGCCAAGATCGACGAGTATGGCGACGCCCGCGTCGGACCAAGCACGGTGGATGGCGTCTGTGATCGCCTCGAAGCTTGTCCCAAGACCGCCCACCGGATTGCCCCCGGTCCATGCAAGCGGGACGTCCTTTCCCACCATCTGGCGCACCATGTCGGCGGCGCCTTCGGCGACCTTGGGCGAATGGGAAACGATGACGATGCCGACATTGGCCATCAGTGGTCTCCGAGCTCATCGCAAAGCGCTGCGATCATCAGCGACGATGAGCGCGCGCCAGGATCCATGTGTCCGATCGAGCGATCGCCAAGAAACGAGGCGCGGCCGCGCGTCGCCCGCATCGGCACGGTCGCAGCGGCCGCCCGGGCCGCAGCCTCCCTGACGGCGGCGGCATCTCCGCCTGCTGCCAATGTTTCGTACGCGGGAACAAGCACGTCGAGCATTGTCTTCTCACCCACGTCGCTCTTGCCGCGCGCCTTGACCGCGCGAATCGCCGCGGCGAAAGCCATCGCTGCCTCGATCCGCGACGGCTCCGGGGGAAGCTCCTTCGCCAACGCCAAGAGCAACGTACCGTAGAGCGGACCGGAGGCTCCGCCGACCTTCATCACCAGCTTCGTGCCGACGGCCTTGAGGAGATCGGGCAGGCTCATGCTCGAAAGCCCCTCCAGGTCCTGCAACACTGTCTCAAATCCCCGTTTCATGTTGTGGCCGTGATCGCCGTCTCCGATTGCGGAGTTGAGCGCAGTCAGCTCGTCGACATGCCCGATGACGCAATGCGCGACCGCTGCAACAAGCCGGCGCTTTCGGTCGACATCAAGCTGCAGCACCGCATCGAGGCGGCTCGCTGTTTTTCCATGCGTCGCGATCATCTCGACACGCCTTGCCTGGGCGGCAGCTTCTCAGAGGTTCGCATGCGCCCAGCCACGGCCTCAAAGATCGCGGCGACCGCAACTGCGCCTGGATCGGCCACGCCGACCAGATCCCTGGATGCAAGATAGCTCGAGCGGCCAGCGCGCGCGTTCGTCATCCCAACCGTGGCGGCAGCGCCTCCGCGCGCCGCGTCGGCCGCCGCGACCAGATCCCCCCCGCCTCCAGAGCTTCGATCGCGGGAAGCAACGCATCGAGCATGGTGCGATCGCCCTGATTTGCGCCTCCGTAGAACTTCATTCGCTCAGCTCCAGCTCGCAAGGCCGAGGGCCATTGCATTCCCGCCCCTAGAGCACGGCCGGTCGCGGCGGCGAGAATGGACAACAGGACGCCGCTCGATCCCCCCATTGACCCCGACAACCTTTCCGCGAGCGCCGTGCACATCTTCGCGGCGTCATTGAGCGGGAGAGTGTCGAGCGCAGCCAAAATCGTTCGAGCCGCTGTGGCGAAGGTGGTTCCCGTGTCGCCGTCTCCGACTCTCGCATCGAGAGCATTGAGTTCGGATTCTCGCTCCAACAAAGCGTGGCACATCGCCTCCAGCATCTCGCGCGCTTGCGGGTTATCAGCCGCGATTTCCGCCTGGCGGTCGGTCTCAGCGACCAAAGCGAGGATTTCGACTTTGCGTGTCGTCTGGACCGACGGCCACGCCGGCGCGTCGCATTCCGACGTCAGTGCAGCGACCAGCTCTTCATCGACAGGCAGAACCGAGATGGAGACGCCTTTCATATCGAGCGCGGTCATCAGGCGCGCCGGCCCCACGACCAATTGGGCGCGTCGGCCTAGAGGCGTTTCCAGCATTGCCTTGGCGAAGACCGCCATTTCGAGGTCGGGCGCTCCGCCGAGATTGTTTATCAGAAGAGCGAGCGCGCCCGACTGCGGGACGAACCGGCCAAGTCTCTCCGACATCAATTCCGCGACGGCGCTTGCCGAGGGGAGATTGATCCTCTCGACTCCCGGCTCGCCATGAATTCCAAGCCCGAGCTCCGCCTGCCCTGGGTCCAGCCGCGCATGGGCTCGCTGACCGGGGATCGAACAGGTCGTCGTCGCGATGCCAAGGCTCTTGATCGCGCCCGCGACACGGGCGGCGACGGCGGCGACTTTCTCGAGATTTGCTCCGGACTCAGCGGCGCTTCCGGCGACCTTATGAACGAAAAGCGTCCCAGCGATGCCGCGCGGCTGGGCAAAATTCTCGAGCGCGATGTCGTCGGCGACGATGACCATCTCGATTTTCAGTCCAACCGCGCGAGCCCGCTCGGCGGCGAGGCCGAAATTGAGCCGGTCGCCCGAGTAGTTCTTGACGATCAAGAGGCACCCGGCCGGGCCCGTCACCGCCAGAATCGCCGCGTACACGGCATCGACGGTAGGGGAAGCAAAGATCTCGCCCGCAGACTGCGGCTGTCAGGCTGCCGCGGCCGACGAACCCCGCATGCGCCGGCTCGTGACCCGACCCGCCTCCGGAAATAACCGCTACCTTAGATCGCTCCCAGTCGGCGCGAACCACGACTTTGACGTTCGGAAAGCCATCGAGGCGCGCCAGCGCCCGCGGCGACGTTGCGAGAAGACCATCGATCGCTTCGGACACGATGGCGTCGCGCGCATTCATGAAATGGGTCATATCGTCGCCCCGCGCCCGCGGATCGCCGCCGCGAATACCGATTTCAAGAGAGAGGCGTCGCGGTACATGGCTCTCGCCTCACTCGTCGGGGAAGGCGATGCGCTGCCCGGACGCATCGAAATAGAGCGGATCGAGCAGCTCCAAACCGACTTCCTGGCCGGCGGCGAGCGGCCGATGCGGATCGGCCAAGGTAACAAGAGGATGTCCGTTGTAGTCGAGATAGACGTGGTTCTGGTCGCCGAGATGCTCGATACGACGTACGTGCCCTACCGGGCCGCCATTGGGCTTGGCGATCAAGAGATGCTCCGTTCGCACGCCGATCGTCTTGGCGCCACGCGGCATCGGCGCCTCGGGCAACAGTTCAGCCGGCAGGAGATTGATCTGCGGAATCCCGAGCCGGGTGGCGACATAGAGGTCGTTCGGATTCTCGTAGATTTCGCGCGGCGTCCCGAGCTGGAGGAGCCCTCCCTCGCGCACGACGCCGATGCGACTTGCCATCGTCATCGCCTCGATCTGGTCATGCGTGACATAGAGGATCGTGGCGCCAAGCTCGACCTGGATGCGCTTTAGCTCGAGGCGCAGCTCGGCGCGCAGTTTGGCGTCGAGCGAGGAAAGCGGCTCGTCCATGAGGTAGATTGCGGGGTCGCGGACAAGCGCGCGGCCAATGGCGACGCGCTGCATTTCGCCGCCGGAGAGGCGGGTCGCGCGGCTCGCGAGCTTGCTGTCGATGTGCAGAAGCTCCGCGATCGCGTGGACGCGCTCGCGCACCTTGGCCTCGGGCGCCCGGCGCGCCGGCGAACGAAGCGGGAAAGCAAGGTTGTCGTAAACCGTAAGATGCGGATAGAGGGAATACTGCTGGAAGACGAATGCGACGTCGCGCGCCGCCGGGGGCTCGCGCGTTACGTCCTGCCCGTCGATCGAAATGGCGCCGTCATCCGGATACTCGAGGCCGGCGACAAGGCGCAGCGTCGTCGTCTTGCCCGCCCCGGTGGGACCGAGCAGCGCGACGAACTCGCCGTCGGCGATGTCGAGCGACAGGTCGCGTACCGCCTCGATGTCGTCGAAGCGCTTGCTCACATGCCGAACGAGGATCTCAGCCATGGCCTCCGCCCTCGTAAAGTGCGCTCCGAGTCGCGCGCCCGCTGATTGCGTCAAACACCACCAGCCGCTGGGTTTGAAATGCGAGCCCAACCGTCTCGCCGAGCCGGACCGCAAGGGACGCCGGCAGGCGAGCCTTGATCCGACCCTGCTCGATGTCGATCGTGACGATCTGCGTCGTGCCGAGATATTCGGCGCCGAAAACCCGGCCGCGAATGGCGCCGGAATCGGATAGCGTGACATGCTCTGGGCGGACGCCGAGCGCAAGCGGCCCGCTCACGCCGTCCGCACGCATCTCGGGTACAGCGATGCTCGCGTCGTAAAGACGGACGGCGCGGTCGCCCCGCTGAAGCTTGCCTTCGAAGCGTATGAAGTTCATCGACGGCGACCCGATAAAATCGGCGACGAACATGGAATTCGGTCGGTCGTAGATTTCCTGAGGCGTGGCGATCTGCTCGACGACTCCGCGGTTCATCACGAGGATCTGGTCGGCCATCGACATCGCCTCGAGCTGGTCATGGGTGACGTAGACCGTGGTCGCTCCGATCCGGTCGTGAAGGTCGCGCAACTCATCGCACATGAGGCGGCGAAACTCGGCGTCGAGCGCGCCAAGCGGCTCGTCCATGAGAAAAGCTTTCGGCCGGCGTACAATTGCGCGGCCAAGGGCAACGCGCTGCCGGTCGCCGCCCGCGAGCTTCGAAACTTTGCTGGAGAGAAGATGCCCGATGCGCAACAGCCGCGCGGTCTCAGTCACCTGCTTGCGAATCTCATCGCGGGCGACGCCCTGGCATTTCAGTGGAAACCCGATGTTCTGCGCGACGTTCATGTGCGGATAGAGGGCGAAAAGCTGGAAAACGAAGGCGATGTCGCGCTCCGCAGCGCGACGGAAGGTGACGTCCTCGCCTTCCAGCAGAATCTTGCCCTCGGTCGGCAGCTCGAGGCCGGCGATCATGCGCAAAGTCGTCGTCTTGCCGCAGCCCGATGGCCCGAGCATGACGAAGAACCCGCCGTCCTCAACCGTGAAGCTCGAGTCCTGGACGGCGACGAAGTCCTGAAAGGCCTTATGCAGCCGCTCGACACGGATCTCCGACATCTCGACGCCTCACCGCGGAAAGTGGCTGACGATCACGAACCCAAGCGTGCCGCCCAGGATCGTAACGAACGAGTACGTATAGAGATCAAGCGAAAACGGCTGCGTCAGCATCAGAATCCCGATGCCGATCGCCGTCGTCGCAACGCTCTCCCAAGGGCCGCGTCGAAACCAATTCGTCCATCCTCGCGGCGTTGCGTTGCTCCCAGTCATTTGCGCACCGCTCCGAACGTGATCCCGCGCAACAATTGCTTTCTCAACGCGACCGTGAAAATCAGGATCGGCAACAGAAAAAGTGTCGTTCCGGCTGCGACCGCAGGCCAGTTCTGGCCGCCCTCGCCGATGATGAAGGGGATGAAGGGCGGCATGGTTTGCGCGTCCGAACTCGTCAGCAGCAGGTTGAATGCATATTCGTTCCACGAGAAAATCAGGCAGAAAATCGCGGTCGCGGCGATTCCAGTCGCTGCCTGCGGCAGCACCACTTTTCGGAATGCCTGCAGCCGTGTGTAGCCGTCGACAAGCGCGGCCTCTTCATATTCTCGGGGGATTTCGTCGATAAAACCTTTGAGCAGCCACACAGCGAGCGACAAGTTCACCGCTGTGTACAGCAGGATCATGCCGATCCTCGTGTCGTAAAGGCCAAGCCAGCGATACATCATGTAAATTGGGACCGCGACCGCGATCGGCGGCATCATCCGCGTCGACAGGATGAAAAAAAGCAGGTCGTCGGCCATGGGCACGCGAAAGCGCGAAAACCCGTAGGCGGCCAGCGTGCCGAGGAAAGTCGCGAGAATCATCGAGCCGAAGCCGATGATCAACGAATTGAGGAAGCGCTCGACCACCCGAGACGGACCAGCAATCACCATGTCGCGGTTGCGGGCGATCTTCTCGTACCATGTCTGAGGCGGCGGAAGCTTGTCGATGAAATCGTGCGACTGATGCGTCTGCACCGTGAACAGGTCGACAAATCCTTCGAGTGTCGGCGTGAAGAGGACTTTGGGCGGATAGGCGATCGCATCCGCTTGAGACTTGAAGGCCGTAGCCCCGATCCACGCCAGAGGCAGGATTGTGACAATGGCGTAGAAGATGACCACGGCGCCCGCCAGCCAACGGACAAGCGGCGAGGCCTCCGAGAAGGGGCGGCGCGATGGGGCGGCGCTCATTGCTGTTTCACCTTGTTGAGCGCCTTCACGTAGATGTTTGCCGCGCCGAATATCGTGATAAACAGGATCACCGCCAGCGCTGACGCATAGCCGGTCTCCCATTTTTCAAACGCGGCGCGCTTCAGCGTGATCGAGACCAGTTCCGTCGTCGATCCCGGTCCGCCGGAAGTGAGGAGATTGACCAGGTCGAACGTTACGAACGACTGGATCGCCTGGAAGAGCACGGCAAGCATGAGGAAGGGGAGGACCATTGGCAAAGTGATCGACCAGAATTGCCTCAACGGCGACGCGCGGTCCACCTCGGCAGCCTCGTAGATGTAGTCAGGAATGGAGCGCAGCCCGGCCAGGCAGATCAGCATCACGTAGGGCGTCCACTGCCAGGTGTTGACCAGCACGATCGTCCACGGCGCGAGGGCGACGCTTCCGATCATTGTGAACGAACTCGGCGCAGCGCCGGTGACGAAGGCGACGAGATAGTTGAACGGCCCGATCTGCGGCTGGAATAGAAGGGTCCAGAAGTTGCCGACGACCGCCGGGGACAACATCATCGGCAGCAGGATGACGGTCGTCCAAAAGCTATGGCCGTGGAATTTCTGGTTGATAAGCAACGCAAGACCGAGGCCGATCAGGATCTGCAGCGCGATTGTCCAAAATACGAAATGCGCGGTGATCTGGAAGTTCGCCCAAAGATCCTCATCCGTCAGAATGTCGAGGTAATTGTCGATGCCGATGAATTGGGCTTGGGTCGGCAGGTTGGCCATCAAACCGGTGAACGACAACCGGATCGCCCAGATCAGCGGAAAAATGTTGATTGCGAGAAGCAGCAATATCGTCGGCAGGATGAAAAGCCAGGCGATGGCCCTGTCCGACAGGCCTCTCACCCGCCGGGCGAGCGGCGCCGGCGTTCTCAAGGCGATTCCTTCTGCTACGCCTCTTGCATTGTTCGTCGCCGTCATAACCTCGCCCGCTTATGGACCGATCAACTCTCCCCGGCGCTTTGCGACGCCGGGGACGGGTTTTGGATAAAAAGCCGGACCAGCCCTTGCGCGGTCAGGAAGGATTCTTGCCTTCCTGCTTGAAGACCTTCATCCAGTCCCTGACCAACTCGTCGAGCGCCTTCTGCGAAGTGCCTTTGTCCGCGACCACATAGTCATGGACCCGGTTCTGCATGTCGAGGAGGAGCGGGACGTAGAGGGGCTCAGCCCAGAAGTCCTTGACCATCCCCATTGACTCCACGAACGACGGCGCATAGCCGGCGCTCTTCTTATAGGCGTCCGACTCAAGCACGGCCTTGGAAGCTGAGGCGCCGCCCAGATCGGTCCACTTCTGCTGAACCTCAGGCTGGGCGAACCACTTCACGTAGAGAAGCGCATCGTCGACATTCTTCGAAGCCGCGACCACTGAAAGCCCCTGACCGCCAAGCTGGGTGAAATCGCCGGTTGGACCGGCAGGGTTCTTGAAGAAGCCGATCTTGTCGCCGCCGACGTTGGGATCCTTGGCGAGGCCAGGGAAGAACGCGTACCAGTTCATCTGCATTGCGACTTGGCCGGATTTGAAAGCGTCAAGGCCCTCCTGCATATATGCGTTGGTCAGACCCGGCGGCTGGCAGCACTTGAAGAGCTCCTTGTAGACGTCCATGCCTTTGGCGGCGCCGGCGGAGTTGACGATACCTTGCATTTGGTAGGGCTTGTTGGGGTCCATGTAGTCGAAGCCGTAGTTGTACATCGCGTTGGTGACGCCCATCGTGATGCCTTCCGAGCCGCGCTCGGTGAAGATATACGAGCCGTAGACCTTCTTGCCGTCGATCTCCTTGCCAGTGAAGAACTTGGCCACTTCAAGCAGCTCGTCCCAGGTCTTGGGCGGCTCGAGTTCGCGATTGTACTTGGCCTTGAACTCGGCGCGAAGCTCGGGCTTCGCGAACCAGTCCTTTCGATAGGTCCAGCCGACCGCGTCGGCCATGGCGGGCAACCCCCAGTAGTTCGGCGTATTCTTGGGCCATTCGGCATATCCGACGACGGTCGCGGGCAGGAACGCGTCCATCGAAATCTTGTTCTTGTCGAAGAAGTCGTTGAGTTTCACATACCACTTGTTCTCGGCCGCGCCGCCGATCCACTGGCTGTCGCCGATGATCAGATCGCATTCAGCGCTGCGCGAGTTGAGCAGGTTGATGAAGTGGTCCGCGTAGCTCGTCCAGGGGACGAACTCATGCTTCATCTCGATTCCGGTGAGCTTAGTGAAATCCTTGTCAAGCTCGACCAACGCGTTCGCTGGATCCCACGCCGCCCAACACATGGTCAGCGATTTCGCTTGTGCTTGCGCTTCGTCGACAGTCGCCGCGGCCGATAATCCGGCGGCGACGAGTCCAACCAATGCCAAAGCCTTAGTCATGCTTGTTTCCTCCCTTATATTGCCGGTATCTCGCGGCGGCAGCCCATCGAGCCTGCCGCCCAAACGGCAGTTGAGCGGCAGAAGTTTACTAAAGCGCTTATTAGTAAGCATTGCAAGCAAAATCTATGGCCTAGACGTTTCGGCTCGGAAACAAGGGCGATTGCGGCGACGAAGTTGGTCGCCCGGTTGAAATTCGCGTCGGTCGCCAACACCCATTCAACGCGTCACCGGCGAAGCCATGACGAAAATGACCTTGGGCGCCTGCGCGCGGCTGCCCCATAGAGATCAGTTCGCGCTTTCGAAGATCGCCCCGGTCAGGAAGTCGGGCCAATCGCGCTCGAAGAACGCGCGGCGCTCCCGGTCGCGAGCGCGCACCGCCCGCGTCCGAATAGTGAAATGTTGGCCGTCGAGCCGAATCAAGATCTGCACAGTTCGGTCTTCGGCGCGCTCAGGAAGAAACCGGAATTCGTTGAGCGGCCGCGTCCGAGCGAGCGGGATGCGGTCGCCTTGCGGAGCGCATACAACGCGCGCGCCGCGACTCCCGCCTCCGCGATCGAGGTAGAACGCGAGCGCCGCCAGGACCGCCTCCGAGGCGATCGCCATTTGCCGCCATTGCAGCGCCCTCGCGGCCTCGTACGCTCCGTGGGAGGCGACTCCGCGCTCCCGAATTAAGTCGTTGAGCGACTGAGCGGCGGCAAGGGCCTCCTTGACGCCGTCGGCGTTGCAGACGATCCCGGCGTGGTCGGTCATTCTGGCCTGGATCTCGGCCTTGATTGCGCCGACGGCAATCGAACTGTCTGGTCGAAGGATTTCAAGAATTCGGCTGAGCGCGCCGTGCACGAGGTCGCGCTCGGACGAGCGAGCGACTTCGACGCCTCGGCGCGAAGCAATGTGTTCGGCGCAGCGCGTGCCGAAGACCTGGCCGGCGTTCAGGGCGGCGCCGCCAGGACGCGTGACGCCATGCGTACCCGCAGCCTCGCCGACTGCATAGCAGCCTTCGAGGCTTGTTCGTCCCCATGTGTCGACCGACAGCCCGCCATTCATATGCTGGTTGTTGATTGCGAATTCCAACGGTTTCTGTGTGATGTCGTACTTGTAGCGCTTGTACAGCGCGATCGACAAAGGGTTCATTTTACCAAGGCGGTCTAAGGGCTTTTCGAGCAGGGCGCCGGAGTTTTTGAGGTAGGCATGCACATCCGCATCAAGCCGCTCGAGATCGAATTCGGCGTCTCCGGGAACCGCGAGCGGATTCCGATTGAAATCCATGTACACCTTTCGCCCCGCGCGAGTTTCTCGAAACACTGCGAGGTCGAAGAGGCTTGAGCCGAAGTCGAGCATGCGTGTCGCGTGAAAGGGCCACTGATATCCTTTGCGGAAAACATTCGAGGCCAGCTCACGCGTGGTTCTGTAATAGTCGCCGAGAAAATTATGCTCCCGCCCGCGAGAATCGAGCGAATACACGTAAGGCATGCACTGCACATAGGTGCCGGACAGATTCCAGGGAAAGTGATCGCGCGACGTCCCGATGCCGAACTCGACTCTCTGTCAGGTTGACCGCTTCGAGACCCGCCTCGAGCGCAAGACCCAACGAGCCGAAGCAATGCCGAGGGTAGACGCTGTCTCGATAGAGCTCTCCCGGTCCTCCGCCGGCAATGATCAGGAAGTCGCAGAAGAACGCGGTTAGACCGAGGGGATTGTCATCGGCGCGGTGTTTGGGACGAATCGCCAGAACGCCGGCCGCGCGACGGGGCTCGCGCGAATCGACGAGAAGGCGCACCGCAGTCGTATGGTTGATGATGGGAACACCCAGCCGGATCGCTTCCTCCGCGAGGACCTTCATCATCAGGCGTGATGTCCGCGGGCCGCAACTCGTCGCCCGTCCGACCTCGTCGTGGTCGGTTTGATAACGCAACACTCCACCCAGCGGATCCTGCGGTATCGGCAAGCCCAGGTATTGCAGCGACGACAGCGCGCGCGCCGAGCCTACGGCTTCGACATAGGCGGCGTCGTCGTCCATGGCGCCGCCGGCGCCGAGGCTTTCCGACATCGCGCGAAAGTCGTCCCCTCGGTCCGAAGAGTTGGCCGTATGCAGCGTCTGCTTGTCCGATCCCGAGCAGGCTGACGTGCCGCCAAATGCGCTCTGGGAAGCAATCACGACATCGATCTCACGGCGCTTCAACTCGACTGCCGCCCTCAGTCCGGCCGCGCCGCTCCCAAGCACCAAGGCGCGGCATCGTCGCGTGGGCAGCTGGAAGCCGAACGCAGTGACGAATTCCATCGGCGGCTTTTCGTTAGCGAGCTTCGGCATCGCGACATCGGTCAGACCGTCGAGGATTTTCTGCGGGATCGTTGGGCTCAAGAGTTGTTCCCTGGATAGGGGTTGACTGAAGTTTCAATACCGGATACCAATTTTGGCACGTTCCAATTCGTAGCGTCAATAGACCATTAGTGCTGCGCTTCTTTGGCTGACGCCATGGAGGAAGAATTGGAACGTGCCAAATAGCGGGCCCTTGAACTCGATGAACGACGAAGAGGGTAGGCAAACGGAGGCTGTCGAAGGTCGCGCGACCATCATCGACGTTGCGCGCCGCGCAGGCGTGTCGAAGTCGACCGTTTCGTTGGTGCTTGGGGGGAGCCCCCTGGTTGCCGAGGCGACCCGAGAGCGCGTCTCGGGCGCGATGACGGAGCTGGGCTACATCTACCACCGCGGAGCAGCGACTTTGCGCGGCGCCAAATCAGGCGTGCTCGGCATGGTCATCAATGATTTGTCGAACCCCTTCTACGTCGAATTGGCGATCGGGATCGAGCAGGCCTGCCAGGGCGGAGCATATATCCCGTTTCTCGCCAACACAGGTGAGAATCCGGTCCGCCAACAGCAAGTGATCCGCTCGATGCGCGAGCATGGCGCGGCCGGGCTGGTCCTGGCGCCCGCGATCGGTTCGTCGCCCAGCGAGTTGAAGGCCCTTGTCGCCGGCCTACCCGTCGTACAGGTGATGCGTCGACTTCCCGGACTCAAAGCGTCCATTGTCTCGCCGGAAAACAAGGAGGGCGCCCGCAAGGCGACCGCTCACCTCGTGGCGGCCGGACACACGCGGATTGCCTTCGTTGGCGGACTAAAGTCGATGGTCGTCCGCGATGAACGTCTTGCCGGTTATCTCCTCGCACTGCAAGAGGCCGAAATTCCGTTCGAGGCATCGCTGGTCATTGAGACGACGACCAACTATTCGGGTGGCGCTGCGGCGGCTCCGCAGTTGCTCAATCTCCGCAAACCCGCGACCGCCGCCCTATGTTACAACGACGTGGTCGCGATCGGGTTGGTTCGCGCGTTCACCGAAGCGGGGGTATCGGTCGGCAGGGATATCGCGGTGATCGGCTTCGACGACATTGAAGAGGCCAAATACACTCTCCCCGCGTTGACCAGTGTCGCGGTGAACGGCCGTAATCTTGGCTCTCGCGCAGCGCAACTCTTGATGCGTCAACTCGCCAGCGGCGACTTTGAACCGGAAACAGTTCTGTGCCCGACGACTTTGGTTGTCCGAGCGTCGTGCGGCGCTTCGGACTTGAATCAGATGGGAGCGCACGCGTGACGAAATTGCGCTGGGGACTGATCGGAGCCAGCACGATTGCTGCCGAGCAGATGATTGGCGCATTTCGGGCCAACGGCGGCGACGTCATTTCTGTCATGAGCGCGAACCCGGATCGAGCCGCCAAGTATGCTCGCGAACACGGGATCGCGAACGCGACGACGAGCCTCGCGGACCTCGTCACGGCGAAGGAAATCGACGCGGTCTACATTTCGACGACGAACGACCTCCATCGCGACCAGGTCTTTGCGGCGGCCGCCGCTGGAAAACACGTGCTTTGCGAGAAGCCCTTGGCGCTGACGCTTGCCGATGCGCGCGCAATGGTCGGCGAATGCCGCAAGCGCGGCGTGACCCTTGGCACGAACCATCACCTCCGCAACGCTGCGACTCACCGCGCCATGCGCACCGCGATCAAGGACGGACAAATCGGCAAGCCGTTGTTCGCCCGTGTGTTCCACTCTGTTTATCTGCCCGCTCATTTGCAGGGGTGGCGACTGGAGCGGCCCGAGGCCGGCGGGGGAGTCGTCTTGGACATCACGGTGCATGACGCGGATACGCTGCGCTTCGTGCTCGACGACGAGCCTACGTCGGTGATCGCCATGACGTCGCATGGAGGTATGGGCCGAGCGGGTCTGGAGGACGGCGTCATGGGCGCCATCCGCTTCTCCAGCGGGCTGCTTGCCCAGTTTCACGACGGTTTTACCACCAGATATGCGACCACCGGGTTCGAAGTGCATGGAGACTCGGGCTCGTTGATCGGCAGAGATTGCATGACGCAAGCACCGAAGGGCGACGTTCTGCTCCGAACCTCCTCCGGCGAGGAAGCGCTGAAACTGGAGCACGAAAAACTGTACACCCGTTCGATCCGCCTGTTCCAGGAAGCGGTCCAGGGACGCGGCGCGCCGTCTGCGACCGGAGAAGATGGAGTCAAGTCGTTGAGCGTCGCCATCTCAACTCTCCAAGCCGCGCGATCCGGCGTCGAAACCGCGATCGATCTGACCGTCTGAGGCCAGCATGACCAGGCAAAAAGTCATATCCGCTTCGGACGCCGCCCGCCTCATTCCCGATGGCGCAATCGTCACGGTTTCCTCGTCTTCAGCTCTCGGTTGTCCCGACGACATGTTGGCTGCGATCGGAGAACGGTTCGACGCCGAAGGTCATCCGCGGAACCTGACGACCCTTCATCCGATCGCCGCGGGAGACATGTGGGGCGTCAGAGGCGTCGACCATCTTGCGAAGCCGGGATGTCTCGCCCGCGTTTTGGCTGGCTCCTATCCCTCGGGCCCGTCTTCGGCCGAGCCGCCAGCAATCTGGAAGATGATTACCGGCGATGCGATCCCGGCCTACAATGTACCGTCCGGAATCCTGTTTGACATTCACCGCGAGGCCGCGGCGAAGCGTCCGGGCGTGCTGACCAAGGTGGGAATGGAGACCTTCGTCGATCCTATCCACGAAGGCTGCGCCATGAACGCAAAAGCCGCGTGCGAGCCGATCGTGGAGCGCGTTACCTTCGCCGGCGACGACTGGTTGTTCTTCCCCACCATCACTCCGCAGGTAGCGATCATTCGCGCAACAACGGCTGACGAAAGAGGAAACCTTTCCTATGAGCATGAAGGGGGCATTCTCGGGCCGCTCGATCAAGCTCTGGCGGTGCGCAACAACGGCGGGGTCGTGATCGCGCAGGTCAAACGGCTTGCCGCCTCCGGTACGCTGCGCCCCCATGACGTCGTCGTGCCCGGCATACTCGTCGACTACATCGTGATCGCGCCGGATCAATTGCAGACGACGCACACGCCCTATGAACCTGCTATTTCGGGCGAAATCTTTCGGCCTTTATCCTCGTTCGAGACGCCGAAGTTCGATATCGCCAAGGTCATCGCACGGCGGGTCGCCCAGGAACTTCGCGATGGCGATGCGGTCAACATCGGTTTCGGCATTTCCGCGAACGTGCCCCGGATCCTGATCGAGGAGGGTAAGCACGGCGCCGTGACCTGGGTGATCGAACAAGGCGCCGTCGGGGGCGTGCCGTTGCTCGATTTCCAGTTCGGATGCGCCTCCAACGCGGAGGCGATCGTCCAGTCCCCGCACCAGTTCACATACTTTCAGGGCGCGGGCTTCGACATGTCGCTGCTCTCGTTCCTGCAGATCGATCGCTTAGGCTCCGTCAATGTGTCCAAGCTCGGCGTTCGGCCCCACGTCACGGCGGGAGCGGGCGGCTTCGTGGACATCACGGCGCGCGCAAGGAAGATTGTCTTTTCCGGCTATTTTACCGCCGGCGCCAAGCTCGAGGTCAGCGACGGCGCGGTGATGATTCCGAAGGAGGGCAAGGTCAAGAAGCTCGTTCAGTCGGTCGAGCAGATCTCTTTTTCGGGCCCGCGGGCGATCGCTCAGCATCAGGAAATACTCTATGTCACGGAACGCTGTGTCCTTCGCTTGGAGCCAGAAGGGGTGACGGTTGTCGAGGTGGCCCCGGGCGTCGACTTGAAGCGCGACGTTCTTGCTCAGGCCGACTTCCCGCTGAGGGTGGCTCCCCAACTCCGCAAGATGGATTCGGCGCTGTTTCGCCCCGCGCCGATCAATCTCGAGCTCCGGCCGATCCTGGAGCCGCTGCAATGAGCCCTTTCGTTGAGCTCACATTTCAAGGCCCCCTTGCGCGCCTGACAATGAAGCGCGCCGACAAGCTGAATGCGCTCGACCGCGCGATGATCGACGCGCTCGCCGAGGCCTCCCGCGCGATCGAAGCCTCGCGCGACGTGCGAGTCGCCATCCTCTCGGGCGAGGGCAAATGCTTTTGCGCCGGCGGCGATATTGCCGCCTGGGGCGAGCTCGCCCCGTTGGAGATGTGGCGGGAATGGACTCGCGCGGGACACCGCGCTTTCGAAGCGCTCGCGCGTCTGCGTGTTCCTCTGATCGGGGTGCTGACTGGCCACGCGCTCGGCGGCGGCTTGGAGCTTGCGGCGGTCGCCGACATCCGCGTTGCCGAAAGCGGGATCAAGCTCGGCCTTCCTGAGTTGGGGCTGGGTATGGCGCCTGGGTGGTCCGGCACCCAACGGCTCGTGCGTCGATTTGGTCCGTCGGTCGTGCGGCGCATGGCTCTGGCTGGCGTGACGTTCACCGCAGAAGAGGGGCTCGCGCTCGGACTGGTCGACGAGGTGACCGCGAGGGGCGATGGAGTCGCACGTGCTGAATCCATCGCCGCGGACATCGCCAAGCGAGGCCCGGTGGCGGTGCAGATGATCAAGGCGATGATCAATTTCGCAGAGGGCGAGGACCGCGACGCTCCCATTGAAGGACTGGCTGGCGCGCTGACCGCGACGACTGAGGATCTCGCCGAGGGCGTCGCCGCATTTCGGGAAAAACGGACGCCGACCTTTCTCGGTCGATAGGCGGAGCTTCATGAACGCTATATACCAAGGAAAAGACGTTCCACGTCGATAGTGGCCGAGCGCAAGCTGGTGGCTCTCGCGCTACGGCGCGGGGAATTGAGGATCGGAAGTGTGGATCGCTTCTGGGAACGGGGCCGGACCGTATCCGGTGGGAGAATGACGCCTAGGAAGGGTAGACAATGAAGTTTCAAACCACGTTGATGGCCAGTGCGATGGCTGTCTCGGCGATCGGATTGGCGGCGACGGCCCTCGCGGCCGACGTCAAGGAAGTCCAGATGCTGCATTGGTGGACGTCGGGCGGCGAAGCGGCCGCGCTGAACGTGCTCAAGCAGGACCTGGCGAAGGAGGGCTACGCCTGGAAGGACGTGCCGGTCGCGGGCGGCGGCGGCGAAGGCGCCATGACCGCGCTGAAGGCGATGGTCGCGGCCGGCAATCCGCCGACTGCCTCGCAGATCCTCGGCTATTTTGCGGTCGACTACGCCGAGGCCGGCAAGCTGGGCGACATCACCTCCCTCGCGACCAAGGAAGACTGGGCCAAGGTTGTTCCCACGGCCTTGCAAAAGTTCACCACCACCAACGGCAAGTGGGACGCCGTCCCCGTCAACATCCATTCAGTCAACTGGGTGTGGATCAACAAGGCGGTGATGGACAAGATCGGCGGGACGGAACCGAAGACCTTCGATGATTTCCTTGCGCTGCTGGACAAGGCCAAGGCGGCGGGCGTCATTCCGCTCGCGCTCGGGGGCCAGCCCTGGCAGGAAGCGACGATGTTCGATTCGGTCGTCATGTCGACCGGCGGCCCGGATTTCTACAAGAAGGCTTTTATCGACCTCGACGAGAGCGCCTTGAAATCGGACACAATGAAAAAGTCGTTCGACAATCTCGCAAAGCTGCGCGCATACACCGACCCGAACTTCGCCGGCCGCGACTGGAATCTCGCGACCGCGATGGTGATCAAGGGCGACGCGCTGGTGCAGGTGATGGGCGACTGGGCCAAGGGCGAATTCAAGGCCGCTAACAAGGAAGCAGGCAAGGACTTCCTCTGCTATCGCTTCCCCGGCACCGACGGTTCGGTGATCTATAACACCGACATGTTCGCGATGTTCGACGTTCCGGCGGACCGCAAGGCGGCGCAGCTTGCGCTCGCCGACGCGACGATGAGCCCTAGCTTCCAGTCGGCGTTCAACGTCGTCAAGGGTTCCGTCCCGGCGCGCATGGATGTGCCCGATACCGCCTTCGACATCTGCGGCAAGAAGGGCATCGCCGATGTGAAGAAGGCGAACGCCGATGGCAAATTCGTCGGCTCAATGGCTCAGAACTATGCGCAGCCGCCTGCGGTCGCGGGCGCTTATCATGACGTCGTGACCAAGTTCTTCCACGGCGAGATCAAGAGTTCGGACGCCGCCGTTGCCGAACTCGACAAAGCGCTTAACAACGCCAAGTAAGGCAAAAGGCCTCCCCCGCCCGAGGCGCGGGAGGCCTCTCGCTTGCAGGGCCAGGACTTCAGGGACTGACGATGACCACGACAGTTGCGCCACTCGCGGTATCGACCGGCATGCGGGCCCGGTCGCTTCGTGGGCGGTTCCAGGACATGCTGCCGAGATTGGTGCTCGCGCCATCCTTTCTGCTCGTGTTGGTCTTCGTCTACGGGTTCAATCTCTGGACGTTCTTCCTGTCATTCACCAATTCGAAAGGCTTCACTTCGACCAAGCTCATCGGCCTCGCGAACTATCAGAAGCTCTGGAATTGGACCTTCGAGACCGACCCGCCGTCGAGCTGGTACACGGCGATCGTCAATATGGGCCTGTTCGGCGGGCTCTATGTCGTATTCTGCCTGATCCTCGGCCTGACGCTGGCGATTCTGCTTGACCAGAAGATCCGCGGCGAGGGAATCTTGCGCCCGATCTATCTTTATCCCTTGGCGCTGTCATTCATCGTGACCGGCACCGCCTGGAAGCTCTTTCTCGATCCGGGCATCGGGCTCGAGAAGGCGGTGCACGATTGGGGCTGGGCGAGCTTCAAATTCGACTGGGTCGTCAATCCGCGGATGATGATCTATTGCGTCGCCATCGCCGGCATCTGGCAGACCTCGGGCTTCGTAATGGCGATGTTTCTGGCGGGCCTGCGCGGCATTGACGGCGAAATCCTGAAAGCAGCGCAGATCGACGGCGCCTCCGCCTTCGCCACCTATTGGCGCATCGTCTTGCCGATCATGCGCCCGGTGTTCCTCTCCGCCATCATCGTGCTCGCCCACATGGCGATCAAGTCCTACGATCTCGTGCTCTCGGTGACCGGCAAGAATCCGGGAGGGGCGGCCGAACTGCCCTCGACCTTCATGTATTCCTACACCTTCACCCGCAACCAGATGGCGGTCGGCTCGACCAGCGCGGTCATCATGCTGATGACCATCGCCGCGATCATGATCCCCTATCTCTATTCCGAATTGCGGGAGAAGCCTCAATGAGCGCCGGCGACCTCGTTGCGCCGGTTCGCGAACCCGCGCGCCACTCCGCGACGACGCGGGTCGTCATCTATGGGCTGCTCCTTGTCTTTGCGCTGATCTACGTCGTGCCGCTCGTCGTCATGGTGATGACGTCGCTGAAGCCGCTCGACGAGGTGACCGGCGGCAACATGTTCTCGCTCCCTCATCGTCTGACCTTCGATCCGTGGGTGCAGGCTTGGGGCGAAGCGCGCATCGGCGTCTCTGAAACCGCGGGAATCAAAGGCTACTTCTGGAACTCAATCAAGATGGTCGTGCCGGCGGTGCTGATCTCGACCCTGCTCGGCGCGCTGAACGGCTACGTGCTGACCAAGTGGCGATTCCCCGGGCACAAGCTCGTCTTTGGCATGATGCTGTTCGCCTGCTTCATCCCCTTCCAGTCGGTCATCATTCCAATGGCGGTGATTCTGGGCGAGCTTGGCCGCGTTGGAAATCAGCTGATTGATTTGACCGGGATGTCTTTTGGCTTCGGCAATCCGACGGTCAACCTCGTCATCGTCCATGTCATCTACGGCCTCGGCTTCACCACGCTCTTCTTTCGCAACTATTACGAGGCGTTTCCGAGCGAGCTCGTGAAGGCGGCGATGATCGACGGCGCGAGCTTCTTTCAGATATTCCGCCGCATTCTGCTGCCGAATTCCGCGCCGATTTTCATCGTGACGGTGATCTACCAGTTCACCAATATCTGGAATGACTTTCTGTTCGGCTCGACCTTCGCCGCAGGCGACCAGTCGCCGATGACGGTCGCGCTCAACAATCTCGTCAACACCTCGACGGGAATTGTCGAGTACAACGTGAACATGGCCGCGGCGATCATCGCCGCCGCTCCTACTCTCCTCGTTTACATTGTCGCCGGCCGGTACTTCGTGCGCGGCCTGATGGCTGGCGCGGTGAAAGGTTGATCCCATGGCCTTCCTCGAGATCAGAGCCTTGCGCAAACGCTTCGGAGCGCTCGAAATCCTCAAGGGTATCGACCTCACGCTCGACAAGGGCGGTTTTCTGGTGCTGGTTGGCCCGTCCGGCTGCGGCAAGTCGACGCTGCTCAATACCATTGCGGGACTCGAATCGATTAGCTCGGGCGAGATTCGCATCGAGGGCGACAAGATCAACGATCTTCACCCGTCGAAGCGCGACATCGCGATGGTCTTCCAGTCCTACGCGCTCTATCCCAACATGTCGGTGGCGCAGAACATCGCCTTTGGCATGGAAATGCGCGGCGTCCCGAAGCCGCAGCGCGACAAGGCGGTGGCCGACGTCGCCAAGACGCTCAAGATCGAGCACCTGCTGTCGCGCCGCCCGAGCCAACTCTCCGGCGGCCAACGGCAGCGTGTCGCCATGGGCCGCGCGCTTGTACGTCAACCCCGCGTGTTCCTATTTGATGAGCCTCTATCCAACCTTGACGCCAAACTGCGCGTCGACATGCGGGTGGAGATCAAGCGGCTTCATCAACAGACGGGCGCGACGATTGTCTATGTGACGCACGACCAGATCGAGGCGATGACGCTCGCCACCCGCATCGCCGTCTTGAAAGACGGCGAGCTTCAGCAAGTCGGCACACCCAATGAGATTTACAATACGCCCGCGAATTTGTTCGTGGCCGACTTCATGGGCTCTCCGGCGATGAACCTGCTCGAGGGCCGCGTGGCTCACGCCAACGGGGCGCCCAAGGTCGTGCTCGAACGCAAGGACCACGAGCCGATCGTAATCCCCGCGCCGTTGGGCGCGGACCCGAGTAAGCTCGCGGACGGCGGTAAAGTCATTTTCGGCATTCGGCCGGAGGCGGTGAACGACCGAGAGAGCGTCGACCGCAATGCGAGGTCGGTAGCGACGTTCGACGCCAATGTCGAGATCGTCGAACCGGCTGGCTCGGACACTTTCGTCGTCACCCATATCGCCGGCAAGGAAGTGACCGCGCGAATGCGCGCGGACGCAGATGTGCGCGTCGGGGAAAGCCACGCGTTCGCATTCAACCTCGACAAGGCGGTGCTGTTCGATCCGTCGACCACGCGACGTATCTGATCAAGGTCACGCGAACGGGGCGCTGATGCCTGGCTCCCGTGCGGGTTCATTCGCTGACGCCAAGAGAGGATTTGATGCCAGGCTCAGAGGGAGCTGACGTCCTCGTCATCGGGTCGGGAATGGGGGGAGCGACGTTCGCTGCCGGACTGGCGCCTTCGGGAGCGAAGATCGTCATTCTGGAGCGTGGCGAGCGGCTCGTAGACAGCGACGCGGTCCGCGATGCGCGCGCGATTTTCGGGCAAGGGATCTTCAGGCCCAAGGAATCCTGGCTCGATGGCGCCGGACGGTCGTTCAACCCGGGCAACTACTACTACGTCGGCGGCAACACCAAGCTGTACGGAGCGGTGCTTATCCGCTTCCGGGCGCAGGACTTCGAGCCGATCGTTCATCGTGGCGGAACAACGCCCGGCTGGCCGTTTAGGTACGAAGAGCTGGAGCCTTGGTACACGGCCGCCGAAAGGCTCTATCGGGTGCGCGGCGCTCTGGGCTTCGACCGCACCGAGCCTCGGCATTCGAAGCCCTATCCGTTTGGCCCGGTGCCGGATGAACCCGCGATCGCAAAAGCCCGCGAACGCTTGAGGCGGGTCGGCCTGAACCCGTTTCCTCTGCCGCTCGGCGTCGACGTCGACAGATGGCTGCGGCGCGCGAAGACGCCATGGGACGCGTTTCCTGACGCCGGGCACGGCAAGATGGACGCGGAAAGCTGCGGCGTTGAAGAAGCGTTGGCGTACCCCAACGTCGAGCTTCGCACCGGCGCTCGCGTCGAGAGGTTGCTCATCGAGCCTGATAGCAAGCGAGTTGCCGGCGTCGAGGTCATGCATGCGGGCGAGCGCAAAACCCTCGCCGCAAAGATCGTCGTGCTCGCCGCGGGCGCCGTCAATTCGGCGGCATTGCTGCTCCGTTCTGGAGGAAGCGGCCTTGCAAATCGCTCCGACACGGTCGGGCGACATTTCATGAACCACAACGCTTCCGCGGTGGTGGCGATCGATCCGCGCGTCGTCAACGACTCGGTCTATCAGAAGACGCTCGGGATCAATGACTTCTACCTCGATGATGGACGCGGCGGGCCGCCGCTCGGCAACATCCAACTCCTCGGGCGCGTGACCGCGCCTATCCTTAAGGCCAATATCCCCCTGGCGCCGGAATGGGCCCTCGGCCTGGTAAGCAGGCGCTCGGTCGACTGGTACGCCATGAGCGAGGACCTCCCGAATCCGGAGAGCCGCGTCACCGTCGATGGCGGACAGATCCGCCTCGATTGGAAGCGAAGCAATTGGACCACCCACGAGATGCTGGTCGAGGTTTTCAGGGAACGCCTACGGTCGGCCGGCTATCCGATTGTCCTTTCGCGGGCTTTCGACCGTCGAACGCCGTCGCATCAGTGCGGGACCGTTCGCATTGGGCTCGATCCGGCGACATCGCCCCTCGATCCGTTCTGCCGCGCGTGGGATCATCCGAACCTGTTCGTGGTCGACGCTTCGTTTTTGCCGACATCGGCCGCGGTCAATCCATCCCTTACGATCGCCGCGCAGGCGCTCCGCGTCGCGGACCATATCGCAAACAATGATCTCCGACCGAATTAGGAAAGGGACGATGGCCTACGACTACATAATCGTCGGCGGAGGTCCCGCTGGCTGCGTTCTGGCAAATCGCCTGAGCGCCGATCCATCCAGCAAGGTCCTGCTCTTGGAAGCGGGTGGGGGGGACCGGAATCCGCTTTTCGCCATGCCGGCGGGCTTCGTCAAGATGACCAAAGGCGTGGCGAGCTGGGGCTGGAGCACGGTCCCGCAAAAACATCTCAGAGGCCGCGTCATCTGGTACACGCAAGCCAAAGTCATCGGCGGCGGCTCATCGATCAACGCACAGCTCTATACGCGCGGCAACGCCAAGGACTACGACGCTTGGGTAAGCGAGGCCGGTTGCGAAGGCTGGAGCTATCGTGAAGTGCTGCCCTATTTCGTTCGCAGCGAGGACAATCAGCGCCTCGTCAACGCATACCATGGCTACGGCGGGCCGCTAGGCGTCTCTTATCCCGTGAATCCATTGCCAATCAGCTTCGCCTTCCTGCGCGCGGCGCAGGAGGCAGGCATCCCGTTCAACGACGATTTCAACGGCGCGGCGCAAGCGGGCATCGGTCACTACCAGCTTTCGACCAGGAACGCCCAGCGATCCTCGGCGTCGAGCGCGTTCCTCAAACCGGCGAGCAGCCGCAAGAACCTGACTGTGCGTTTGCACGCGCAAACGCTGAAGATCGAGATCGAGAAGGGGCGCGCGGTCGGCGTCACGATCGGCGCGGACAGCGGAACTGAAACCTTGCGCGCGGATCGCGAAGTGATTGTCAGTTGCGGCGCGATCGGCTCGCCCCGCCTGCTGCAACTCTCAGGGATCGGTCCGGCGGACGCGCTGAAGGCCGCGGGAGTGACGGCCGTCCACGACCTTCCCGGCGTCGGAAGCAACATGCAGGACCATCTCGACCTCTATGCGATATCGGAATGCACCGGCGATCACACCTACGATCGTGTCGCCGAGCCGCATCGCACCATCTGGGCGGGGATCCAGTACCTATTGTTCAAGACCGGCCCGGTCGCCTCCACGCTCTTTGAGACCGGCGGCTTTTGGTACGCGGACAGGGAGGCCCGGTCTCCCGACATCCAGTTCCATCTCGGACTGGGATCGGGAATCGAGGCGGGCGTCGCTCAGATGAAAAACCCCGGCGTGACGCTCAACTCCGCGTTCCTTCGCCCCCGGTCGCGCGGGACGGTGCGTCTCGCCAGCGCGGATCCCAAAGCCGCCCCGCTGATCGACCCAAACTATTGGGCGGACCCTTACGATCGCGCTTGCGCTTTGAAGGGGCTCAGGCTCGCGCGCGAAATCCTGCGACAGCCGGCGCTGAAGCCCTACGTGCTGGCCGAGCGATTGCCCGGCGATAGCCTGAACTCCGACGAGGAGCTCGAGGAGTACGCATGCGGATCATGCAAGACGGACCATCACCCGGCAGGAACTTGCGCCATGGGCAACGGGCCGCAGGCGGTCGTCACTCCCGATCTGAAGCTTCGCGGGATAGACTGCCTCAGAGTGGTCGATGCCTCCGTCATGCCCTTCGTCCCATCCTGCAACACCAACGCGCCGACGATCATGGTGGCTGAGAAGGCCTGCGACATCATTCTGGGCAATGAGCCGCTTCCAGCCGCGGTCCTGTAGCGCCGGCAGACAGAGGAGAGAACGCTGTTGCCTGCGACGGCAGCTCGTCGTCCGCGATCGGCGCCGGATCGAGGCAAGCCGGTCCCTAACTAACCTGGGGAGCGCGTTCTCGATCGCCGTCTCAAGGCTTGCCGAAGGTCTCGTCGAAGGCGTAGCCGGTGCCGCGCACGGTGCGGATCGGATCGCGTTCGCGCCCTCGCGACAGGGCTTTGCGCAGCCGCCCGACGTGCACGTCGACTGTGCGTTCGTCGATCTCGGCCGCCTGCCCCCAGACGCCATCGAGCAATTGCGCGCGCGAGAACACCCGGCCCGGTTTTTCGAGCAGATATTCGAGCAGCCTGAACTCGGTCGGGCCGAGGTGGATGTCGCGCGCGCCGCGGCGGACGCGACGGGTTTCCCGATCGAGGTCGAGGTCCCCGGCATAGAGGCGCTCGGCAATCCGCTCCGGCCGGCTGCGCCTGAGCAACGCCCTCACGCGCGCCATCAACTCGGGCACGGAGAACGGCTTAACGACATAGTCGTCCGCGCCGACCGACAAGCCGCGCACCCGTTCGGCTTCCTCGCCGCGCGCCGTCACCATGATGACCGGAAGCGTGCGGGTGGCTTCACGCGCTCGCAGCCGACGGCAGATTTCGAGCCCCGACACGCCCGGCAGCATCCAATCCAGGATGACAAGGTCGGGCGCGTTTTCGGCCAGGCGCAACTCGGCCTCGTCGCCCCGCGCAACGTTCTCGACGACGTAGCCTTCCGACTCGAGATTGTAGCTCAACAGCAACGCCAGATCGGACTCGTCTTCGACGATGAGTATGCGTGGCGCGGAGAACGCGCCGGGGCGGGCGATGTCCTTGCGCGCCTGGTTCATCATGACGGTCCTCCGGCGTCAGCCTCGATCTCCATTTCCTGCCGGCCGCGCGGCCGGTCGGTCGGCAGGTTCGAACCGGTCACGAGATAGAAGACTGTCTCGGCGATGTTGGTCGCGTGGTCGCCGATCCGCTCGATATTCTTCGAACAAAACAGAAGATGCGCGCAGAATGTGATGTTGCGCGGGTCCTCCATCATGTGCGTCAAGAGATCGCGGAACACCGAATCTTCGAGGGCGTCAAGATCGGCGTCCCGCTCCCAGACGTCGAGCGCCCGCTCGACGTCGCGTTGGGCATAGGCGTCGAGCACGTCCTTCATCAGCTCCATCGCGAAGTCGTTCATATGCCGGATGCCGATTATGGCGCGAGAAACCCGGGATTCGACGCCAATCTGGAGCGAGCGCTTGGCGATATTCTTGGCCAAATCGCCCACCCGCTCCAGATCGCCGGCGACGCGAATGGCGCCGATGATCTCACGCAAATCGATGGCCACCGGCTGGCGGCGCGCGATCGTCAGGATCGCTTGCTGCTCGACCTCGCGCTGCAACACGTCGAGCCGCGGATCGGTTGAAACAACCAGATGGGCGAGCGTCGTATCGGCGGCGGCGAGCGCATCCATCGCGTCGATCACCATTTTCTCGGCGATGCCGCCCATCTCGGCGATTCGCCGCTCGAGCAGGTCAAGGTCCTTGTCGTAGGCTCTGACGGTATGCTGGTCCACCACGGCTTTGCCTCCCGTTAGCCGAAGCGGCCGGTGACGTAATCCTGGGTGCGCTTGTCGCGCGGCGAGGTGAAGACGGCGTTCGTCTCCGCGAATTCGACCATCTCGCCCAAGTACATGAAGGCGGTATAGTGCGACACGCGCGCCGCCTGTTGCATGTTGTGGGTGACGATCGCGATCGTATAGTCGCCCGACAATTCGTCGATCAGCTCCTCGATCTTCGCCGTTGAGATCGGATCGAGAGCGGACGCCGGCTCGTCGAACAGGATCACTTCCGGGCTGATCGCGACCGTGCGGGCTATGCACAGGCGCTGCTGCTGGCCGCCGGAGAGGCTGAGGCCGCTGGCGCTCAATTTGTCCTTGACCTCGGTCCACAGCGCGGCGCGACGCAGCGACGACTCGACGCGCGCGTCGAGCTCGGACTTCGGCAGTTTCTCATAAAGGCGAACGCCGAAGGCGATGTTCTCGTAGATCGTCATCGGAAACGGCGTCGGCTTCTGGAACACCATGCCGATCCGCGAGCGCAGCAGATTGAGATCGAGGTCTGGCGAGAGGATGTTCTCGCCTTCGAGCAAGACCTCGCCCTCGGCGCGCTGGCCAGGATAGAGGTCGTACATGCGGTTGAGCACCCTGAGCAGCGTCGACTTGCCACAGCCCGAAGGGCCGATGAACGCCGTGACCTGACCCTCAAACAGGGACAGGTTGACCTCTTTGAGCGCGTGGTTCACGCCATAGTAGAAATTGAGTTCACGCACGGTAACCTTGTCCTTGTTCGCATTTGACGGCTTGGCTGGTTTCTGCGCGGCGAGCTGGCTTCTCATGGTCGAAAACCTCTCGAACTATTTTTGATGCGCGGTGGCCGTGAGGGCGCGCGCGGCGACGCTGAGCCCCAGGACGGCCAGCGTGATGATCAGCGCACCCGTCCAAGCCAACTGTTGCCAGTCCGCGTAGGGACTCAAAGCAAATTGAAAGATCACGGCCGGCAGGCTTGACATCGGCTTGAGGAGGTTCGAGCTGAAGAACTGATTGTTCAAGGCGGTGAACAAAAGCGGAGCGGTCTCGCCGCTCACTCGCGCGATTGCGAGCAGCACGCCGGTAATCAGACCGGCTCTGACAGCGCGATAGCCTATGCGCTGGATGATCACGGAACGCGGCATGCCCAACGCTGAGCCGGCTTCGCGCAGTGTATTGGGAACCAGGTTCAACATGTCTTCGGTCGTCCGAACGACAACCGGGACCACCAGGACGGCCAGGGCCATAGCGCCGGCGAGCGCCGAGAAATGGCCCATCGGCGCGACCATGACCTCGTAGACGAAGAGACCGATCACGATCGAGGGAGCGCTCAGCAAAATGTCGTTGATGAAGCGGACCACGACGGCGAGCCTCGAATACTTGCCGTATTCCGCCAGATAGGTTCCCGCCAGCATGCCGAGCGGGGTTCCGACAGCAACGCCGATTACGGTCATTATCAAACTTCCGACGATCGCGTTCAGAAGACCCCCGGCGCTGCCAGGCGGAGGCGTATTTTCGGTGAAAACGGCAACCGAAAGCCCCGCAAATCCCTTCCACAACAGGACTACGAGAATCATGACCAGCCCGATCAGGCCAATGGCGGCAGCCGCGACGCTGAGGCCCAGCGATATCGCGTTTCGGCGACGCCGGGCCGGGTAACGCGCAGAGGCGGAGTAAGAGGACATTGCCCTATCTGCCAGCCTGGACTTCAAGGCGCATCAACATGACCCGGGCGATCGCGAGCACGAGGAAGGTGATCATGAAGAGGATTAGGCCGAGCGCGATCAAGGACGACGTGTAGAGATCCCCAACCGCTTCGGTGAATTCGTTGGCGATGCTGGCGGAAATCGTCGTTCCCGGCGCTAGCAGCGACCCGGAGATCTTGTGCGCGTTGCCAATCACGAAGGTTACGGCCATCGTTTCGCCAAGCGCGCGTCCGAGCCCCAGCAAGACGCCGCCGAAGACGCCAACGCGAGTGTACGGAATGACGACGTTCCAGATGACTTCCCAGGTTGTGCAGCCGATCCCATAGGCCGATTCCTTCAGCATCGGCGGGACAGTGTCGAACACGTCCCGCGAAATCGACGCGACGAAGGGCACAACCATGATCGCCAGGATAAGCGAGGCAGTTAGTATGCCGATGCCGTAAGGAGGCCCCGCGAAGAGGGAATTCAGCACCGGAACGTTCGAGAAAACCTCAATAAGAAACGGCTGCAGGTAGGTCTGGAGAAACGGGGCGAAAACGAACAAGCCCCAGATTCCATAGATGATGCTTGGAATACCGGCCAGTAGCTCGATGGCGATGCCGATCGGTCGCCGCAAGGCGGGCGGACAAAGCTCGGTGAGAAAGACGGCGATTTCGATGCCCAATGGCACGGCGATCAGCATCGCGATGGCTGAGGTGACGACGGTTCCATAGATTGGCGCGAGCGCGCCAAACCTCTCGCTGACCGGATTCCAAATCTGTGTCGTAAAGAACCCAAAGCCGAACGATTGAAACGCAGGGATCGAACCTTTGATCAGGGAGGCAATCACACCGCCAAGGATCAACAGAACCGCGAGCGCGGCGCCTTGTGTCAGCAGGCGAAAAAAACCATCGCTCCTGGCGAAGCGCTGGACCGCGCGCTCCCGCAGCTGAGCTCTGGATCCGGCCCCCGCGATTTGCGGCATCGCGATTTCAGTCATCCCTTCCGACTCCCGCCGAATCCCGGCTGGCGGCGGCAACGCCGCCTTAGGGTTCGGAACGATCCGGGCGATCGCATCGTCGATCCCCGCGTTGAATATTATTTGGAGAACACAGGCTTGCCGTCGGGCCCCTTGATTTCCGCCCAAGTCTTTTCGATTTGCGCAATGACCTCGGGCGGCAACGGCACATAGTCGAGTTCTTCGGCGGCCTTACTGCCCTTGGTGTAAGCCCAGTCGAAGAACTTGAGAGCCGCGGCCGAGCTGGTGGGATCCTGCGGCTGCTTATACATCAAAATGAACGTCGCGCCGGCGATCGGCCAGCTATCAGCCCCGGGCTCGTTCGTCAAAACCACGTAATAGTTATCTGAGTTCGCCCAGTCGGCGTTTGCCGCCGCAGCCTGGAACGAGGCCGAGTTGCCTTCTACAGCTTTGCCGTCCTTGTTGATCATCTTGACCGTCGTCATTTTGTTTTGCAGGGCGTAGGCGTATTCGACGTAACCGATGGAGCCCTTGGTCTGAGCGACGTTGTTCGAAACGCCCTCGTTGCCCTTGGCGCCGATGCCGACCGGCCATTCGACAGATGTGCTGGCGCCGACGTTGGATTTCCAGTCGGGGCTCACCTTGGACAGATAGTCCGTGAAGATGAATGTCGTGCCGGAACCGTCCGAGCGGTGCACGACGACGATCGCGTTCGATGGAAGCTTGACGTCCGCGTTCAGCTTCTTGATCGCCGGATCGTCCCACTTGGTGATCTTTCCAAGGAAAATGTCGGCTAGCGTCGAGCCGTCGAGAACAAGACCGCCAGGGCCGATACCGTCAAGATTGACGACTGGAACATCGCCGCCGACCACGGTCGGGAATTGAACCAGACCGGAAGCCGTTAGGTCCTTGGGCTCAAGCGGCATGTCCGAGGCGCCGAAGGTGACCGTCTTGTTCTTGATCTGCTTGATGCCCCCGCCCGAGCCAATCGACTGATAGTTGAGGCCGAGGCCGGTCTCCTTCTTATACATGTCGGCCCATTTGGCGTAGATCGGGTAGGGAAAGGTCGCCCCCGCGCCGGAGATGTCCGCGGCTTGCGCGACAACGGCCGTCGCGCCACAGATGGCGAACACCGCGACGCGGATGAAATTGTTGATCTTCATTGTTGCCTCTCGAGCGCTGAAATCAATTTCGGCGGCAACATCGCGCCATCAGTTAGCGGCGTGCGCGCGCGAAAAGTTTATAAGTTCGCCCAGTAAGCATGCTGTGACATTTCAATGACACTTTTACGACGAAAGTTTCCGTCTCGCTGAAAGCGCGGTGACGTTGCCTCTGCTTCCACGCTAAGGCCCTCGCCGGTTCGTCGCTACCCGAAGCAGAATTTGCTCTGGGATGACGGCGACGTTGAATCTCGGATCAACCGCGCTGAGGCTAGCCCTATCGGACTATCCGCCGGTCACGCTCATGTGGCGAGCTACAGCCGGGATACGACCGACTCGGTCAATGATGAAATCATGCCCTGATAAGGTCCGACGAGCGCCCCGAAACCGGCGGCGGCCGCGAGAGTGAGCCCTTTTGCGTGCGGCACTGTCAGCAAATCAACCCACCGCGTGGTCGAGATCGCCAAACCCAGCGTAATGGTGCCAGGGGCGGAATCGCTTTGGCTGCGTAAGACGTTGAAACTGCGAACATGCTGGCCTCTACGGAATTTGAAATACCAACACGGATACCATCACCTGGGCTCATCCGGTTCGCTCGCCCTCCGAAGGCAGGGGCCATAGATTTCAGATCCTGTCGGGCGCGCCACTTCTGAACAAAACCGGCCCGACTGGCTGTCAGCGCCCGACCGCGCACCTGCAAGCTGGAGATTCAGGAGCGGCAATTGCGCAAGCGAGTATGGTGCGTTGGATGTGGATGCCTTTCGACCGACAAAAGCAAAGAATTCACGAACCCGCGCCATCTGGCGCTTTGCACGTCAGACGACGGCGAGCGCGGTCTTTTCGAGTGCGGCCCAGTCGATATCGAGACCGAGCCCAGGCGTCTCCGGCGCGGTGATGAAGCCGTCAACGATGGGCAGCTCGTTCTGCTTTCTGAGCCCCTTGATGTGCTCGGTCGAAAACACCAGTTGCTCGTAGAAGTCGTTGTTGGGAATCGCCGCCGCGAGATGCGCGTTGGCGACTCCCATGCCGTGGACCTCGGCCTTCATCCCATGCGCCTCGGCGAGGTGAGCGATCTTCAGCGCGCCGGTGAGACCGCCTTTGTAGAAGCTCGACGTTCGGACCATGTCGAGCGCCGCCATGTCGATCCAGGTCGCGGCGTTCCAGTGCGCGCCATCCGAGGTTTCGGCCGCGAGAACGGGGATATCGAGGCTGTCCGCCAGCTTGCTGTACGAAGTGAGGTCGAATTCGCGCATCGGCTCTTCATACCAGTAGAAACCGCATTCCTCGAGCACGCGACCGAATTTGAGTGAGGTCGTCAGGTCCCAGCCGGCTGAGCCGTCGAACATCAGGGTCGCATTCTCGCCGGTCCACTTGCGAAGATTGCGGCAGAGTTTTGCGTCCTCCTTCCAGTCGCCCCAGGCGTGAAGCTTGAAGGCGACGAAACCCTCGTCGGCGCATTCCTTGATGTGCCGCTCATATTCTCCCATCTCGTTCCAGGTTACGGTCGAGGCGTAAGCCGGGATTTTCGGATCGTGGCCCCCCATCAGCTTGTAGCCGGGCAGGCCCGCCTTCTTCGATTTGAGGTCCCAGGCGAGGAGATCGATCAGGCCGAAATGAGCCATGTTGGTCTCCTCGATTCGATCGATCTCCCACATCTTGGTCCACAGGCGCTCAGTCAGCAGCGCGTCGTCGCCGATGAAGCTCTTGAGCCGCCGCCGGGTCAAACTCGCGACCGCCTCACCGTCCGCGATCCTCGTCGCGCCGGTGATCCCCTCGTCGGTGTCCACGCGGAGGATGGCCAGCTTTGGCCGCTGGTCGAGGGGCGTGCCGTCGCCCGATCCCGGCAGGCCCTTGCGCCAGCGGAACGGCACGGGCGGGTGCTCGCCCTCTACCACGTAGCATCGGATGTCGGTGATCCTCATCGAGCTTCCCCGAACCGCTCTTATGGGTATTGCATGCGATATGCGATCAGTGTAGCATGACCCTGCTCGATACGCTAGCTCGGTCGGCGGGCGCAAAGGCGACGGGTACGAGGGAGGACTTCGATGCATCTGCTTTCCAAGGCCGTTGAGAGCGCGGCGCTCGCCGCTTTGTCGCTGTCGCTGGTTGGCGCCGCGCTCGCGTCGGACAATAAGATCGCGGTCGTGCCCGGCGGCCCGCATCCCTATTTCGCTCCCTGGGAGCAGGCGGCGGCTGACGCCAAGAAAGACTTCGGGATTGCCGACGTCGAATACAAAGTGCCGACCGCTTGGAAGCTCGAACTGCAGACTGAGCTCCTGGAAAGCCTGGCCTCGCAGGGGTTCAAGGGCTTCGGCATCTTCCCTGGCGACCCGGTAGGCGTGAACTCGACGATCACCGAACTCAAGGGCGCCGGTATTCCGGTCGCCGCGCTCGGCGGCTGCACCGTCGATCCGACCGACGCGGTGTTCTGCTTCGCGACCGACCCCTACAAAACCACCTACACGATGACCAAGGCGTTGATCTCGGCCATGGGCGGCAAGGGCAACCTCGTCCACCTGACCGGTCTATTAATCGACACCAACACCACACTGCGCGAGCAGGCGGTTCAGAAAGCCGTCGACGAGACCAACGGCGCCGTGAAGCTGCTCCAGACGGTGGCCGACACCGACGCCGAGGAGGCCGGCGACCAGAAGATCAACGCCCTGCTCGCCGCGCAGAAGGATCAGATCGACGGCATCATCGGGACTGCGCACATCACCTCGGAAGTCGCGGCCAAGGCGCTGCGCGCTATAGGCGACAAGCGCATCAAGTACATCGCTTTCGACGACAGCCCCGCCGTTCTGGCGGCGGTCAAGGACGGGTTCGCCCAGGCGACCTTCGTGCAGAATCCTTATGGGCAGGCCTATATCGGCGCGTATGCGCTCGACCTCATCGCGAGCGGCCAGTGCAAGATGAAGGCTGACGCGCCCTGGATCAAGACTCCGCAAACCGCGCACTTCATCAATTCTGGCGTGCTCGAAGTGACGCCCGACAAGCTGGCCACCTACAAGGAGGACGTCAAGAAGCTCACCACCGAAATCCAGAGCAAGTTCAAGGCCACCTACATGGACTGCAAGTAGGCGCTCTCGCCGGACGAGCGGCCTGGGTGGCGCGCCCGGCAGAGACGGCGCGCGAGGCGGCCGCGCGCCGGGTAACTCTGTGCAGGCGCCTGATCGCCGTCGCCGCAAAACGATGTTCACAGCGATTTCCGCCGGGCGCGACGTAACCGCGCAAATTCAGGCATGATCAAAGACTCACCTGGAATCTTCACTCGGCCGGGTGTCGCTTCGGCCGCAAGGAAATTCGTCAACCATGACCGACCAGGTCCTTGATTCGCCTCGCCGCCAGCCCTTTGTGCTCGGTCAACAGGCGGGCCTGGCTGTCATCCTCGTCCTTCTCGGCGCTCTCTTCGCCTCGAAGTCCCCGGGGTTCCTGTCGAGCTTCAATCTATTCGTACTCGGCCGCTCGCTGGCTATCGATATCGTGATCGGCTTCTCGCAAATGGTGGTGCTGGCGACGGGCGGCATGAACCTGTCTGTGGGTTCGATCGGCGTCTGCGTCGTCATGATGGGGGGCTATCTGATGCAGGCCGCGGGTCTGCCGGTTCCGCTCGCCTGTGCGCTGGCGCTGGTCCTGGGCGGCGCGCTCGGCTGGCTCAACGGCTTCACCATCGCCCGGAGCGGCGTCAACAGTTTCGTCGTCACGCTGGCGAGCGCCAACCTGTTCTCGGGCGCCATGCTGATCCTGACCAAAGCCACGCCGCTCAATGCGCTGCCACGATCGGTGGCCGCCTTCGGCCAGATGCGGATCGGCGGCGGCTGGGTGTCGCCGATGCTGGCGGTCGCCGTCGCGATTGGCGTCGCGCTGATGATCTTCTACCGCTTCTCGGTCATCGGGCGGCAGTCGCTCGCCACCGGCGCCAATCAGCGCGCGGCCGAGATGTCGGGCGTGCCGGTCGGACGCCGGATCGTCGCGGCGCACGCGCTCTCGGGCGTGCTCGCGGGGGTCGCCGGACTTCTGACGGTCGCGCGCGTCGGCGCGGCGATGCCGGCGGTTGGCGGCCAGGACTGGCTGCTGCCATCCTTTCTCGGGCCGGTGCTCGGCGGGGCCGCGCTGGCCGGCGGCTTCGTTTCAGTCGGCGGCACGGTGCTGGGGGCGGCTCTGGTCACGACGATCCGCAGCGGGCTGCTGGTGATGGGCATCGGCAATTTCTGGCTCGACCTGTTCCTCGGGCTGTTCCTCCTGGCGGCAGTATTGCTCCAGCGCTATCGCGGCGTATTGGCGCCGCGCTCCCGGATGCAAGGGGGCTGAGCTTTGCGCCGCGTCCTCAATGCTGACTGGGCGGGCCTGCTCGCGGCGATCGTGGCCGGCGCGATCATCCTCACGGTCGTCTCGCCGAATTTCCTGTCGGAATTCAATTTCTATGTGCTGCTGCGCAGCGTCTGCGTCAGCATCATTGTCGCCTTCGCGCAGATGGTGACGCTCGCGGTTGGGCAAATGAACCTGTCCGTCGGCGCGCTCGGCGGCATGACCGCCATCCTTGTTCGGCGGCATGATGGAGGTCTTTGGCGCGCCCCTGTGGCTCGCCGTCCCAGCCGCAATCGGGATCGGCGTTCTGGGCGGGCTCGTCAACGGTCTTCTGGCCGCCCGCACTGGCATCAACGGTTTTATTGTCACGCTGGCGACGGCCTCCGCCTTCACCGGGATAAACCTCGGCCTCACCAAATCCGTGCCGTTCTACAAAATGCCGACCGCTCTGCAGGACTTCGGCAACGGCCGGATCGGGGCGCTTCCCTTTCTGCTCATCGCGCCGCTCATCGTCTCCCCGCTGTTGGCCCTGTTTCTTTTCCGCCTGCCGATCGGCCGGCGGCTTCTGGCTGTCGGCGGCAACAGCCAGGCGGCGGCGCTTTCGGGGATTTCGCCTGGCAACGCCATCGTCCTCGCGCATTGCCTTTCCGGGTTGCTCGCCGCGATCGGGGCGGTTCTTGCCGTCGCCCAGCTCGGCTCGGCGCAGCCGCTGATCGGCAGCGACTGGTTGTTGCTCTCTTTCGCCGCTCCGATTATCGGCGGCACGGCTCTCGCGGGCGGCTACGTCTCGATAACCGGAGCCATCCTTGCCGTGTTGGTGATCGCCCTGATCCAAAATGGGCTGGTGCTCGCCAAGGTCGATCCTTATTGGGTGCAATTCCTGCTTGGCGCCCTGATCGTCGCGACCATCTCCCTCAACCGCTGGCGCGCGCGCCCAATACGATTGGGGTAGCGGCGGCATGGATCTCTCCATCGACCACGTCACCAAGGACTTCCCGAGCGTCCGAGCGCTCGACGATGTGACATTCAGCGTCAGGGCCGGCGAGATCCACGCGCTGATGGGCGAGAACGGCGCGGGAAAGTCGACGCTCATTAAGATCGTGACCGGCGTCTACAAGCCTGATTCGGGGCGTCTGCTGCTTGACGGTCAGCCGGCCGAGTTCGCGTCCCCGCGTGACGCGCTCGCCGCCGCAATCGGCGCGGTGCATCAGGAGCGCAACCTCATCCCGCGCTTTTCGGTCGGCGAGAATATCGTGCTCGAGCACCTGCCAACCAAAAACGGCATGGTCGACTATGCGGAAGTGCAACGTCAGGCTCGCGCATACCTCGATCTGCTCGACCGCGCCATCGACACGCGGGCCGAGGTGGCGACGCTCTCGGTCGCGCAAATGCAGCTCGTCGAGATCGCGAAGGCGCTTTCGCTCAAGGCCAAGCTCCTGCTGCTCGACGAACCGACCGCCTCGATCAGCGGCCACGAGGCCGCCGCCCTCTTCGATGTTCTGCGTCGGCTCAAGGCGCAGGGCGTCGCCATTGTCTTCGTCAGTCACAAACTCGAGGAAGTGCTCTCGCTCTGCGACCGCGTGACCGTTTTGCGCGACGGAAAGATCGCCGCCGCCGACGAGCCGATAGCCTGCGTCAGCCGGGGCCGGCTGGTGTCGTTGATGATCGGCCGCGACGAGCGTGTCGCCGACATCGGGGTGCGCAACCCCGACGCAAGCGAAGCCGTCCTTGAGCTCGAAGGGGTGTCGACCTCATCCGGGCACCGGGACGTCAACCTCAGGCTTCACAAGGGTGAAATCCTGGGACTCTATGGCCTGGTGGGCGCGGGTCGAACCGAGCTCGCGCGCAGCATCCTTGGCTACGGCCGCATTACTGCAGGCGAGATCCGCGTCAGCGGACAGTCGGCGCACATCCGCTCGATGCACGAGGCGCTTGAGACCTATCGCATCGGCTATGTGAGCGAAGACCGCAAGGGTGAGGGCTTGCTGCTCGCCTATCCGGTCAAGGACAATATCGCGATTGCCATCTGGCGCCGGATCGCCGGAGTCCTCGGCCTCATGCCGCCCGGGGTTGAGGCAAAAGCCGCGAGCCCGTTCGTTGGCCGGCTGGCGATCCGCACGCCGTCGATCGACGCGACGGTTTCGACCCTTTCCGGGGGGAACCAGCAGAAAGTCTCGATCGCCAAGTGGCTGGCGGCTAAGACCGATATCCTCATCATCGACGAGCCGACGGTCGGCATCGACGTCAAGACGAAGGTCGAAATTCATGAGTTGATCGCCGGCATCGCGCGCGACGGCGTGTCAGTGCTGTTGATCACCTCCGACATGGCCGAGATGGTGACTCTGGCCGATCGAATTCTCGTGCTGCACGACTTCAGGGTTGTTGGCGAGGTCGTGAATGATCATCAGTACGAGAGCGGCAGCGCCGCGGTCATGAACCTTATCCATGCGGTCGAGCCCGCCACAGCTGGCGTGTGATGCCGGCCGCGCCCTCACATACCGACTCTCGGCCGCTCTATGAAATCATTTACGTCGTCTTGCGCGAACATCTGCTCGACGGCAGCTTTCCGACCGGTCTGGTGCTGGGGGAGGCGGGGGTTGCCCGCGCCTTCAAATCGAGCCGTATCCCGGCGGCCGCGGCGCTGCGGAGGCTGGGCGACGAAGGGCTGATCAAAAAGTTTGAGGGGAGGGGCTATCTGGCCGCCAACGCAGACCCCGGAACGATCGTCCGCCGCGAGCTGGCGGACGCCGGGCTGCGCTTGCCTGAGACGATATCAGGCAGCCTCAAGACGCTGAACCGCCAGGCGCTCATCTATCCCCTCGTGGAACATGCAGTCGCAGAGCTGCTTTCGTACGGTCGGTTCCTTGTCAACGAGAGCGCGCTCGCCGAGCATTTCGTTGTCAGCCGGACAGTCGCCCACGAGGTGCTGACTCGGCTTGAACGCACCGGGCTGATCGAAAAGGATACGAATCAACGCTGGTACGCGGGTCCGCTGACGGTCGACAGGCTTCGCGAGCATTTCGAAATGCGCTGGCTGCTTGAGCCCGCCGCACTGGGGCAGGCCATGGAGAGCTTGTCGCCGGCAGAGCTCCGAGTGAAGCGCAGGCGAGTCGAGAAGGCGCAGCACCACCACAATGCTCCTGCCGGGCTCGAGCGGCTCGAGGTCGACTTGCACGGAGAGGTGGTGCTCTCCTGCGCCAACCAGCAGCTGCGCGACGCCATTCGCCGCAACGCGCTGCCGCTCTTCGCGACCCACACGACGTTCGCCCTGATTCAGGAGGACGACGAAATCGAGACCATGCTCGCGGAGCATCACGCGATCTACGATTGCTTGCTCGCGCGCGACAAGCGGGCGGCGATGGCGGCGCTCAAGGCTCACATACGCCGATCGCTCGAACCCAATATCGAGCGATTGAGGCGTATCGGCTCGTTGCCCGAAACGCTGCGGCCGCCTTTCCTCATCCAGGTCGGCGGGCGAGAAACGAACAGTCGGATTGGCGCATGAAGAATTGCGCAGTATTGCCGAGGCGCGCCTTCGCGAAGCGATCGTCGGACGTTCGCGTCATTCGTGATGAAACACTTCTTCGGCTGTCGCCCACCATTCGCCCGCCTTGCGACTTGTGAGCGGCTCCTGCATTGGATCATGGATCGCCCACCAGTCCTGGGTGCGCTTGTCGGCCGCCATTTTCTTGGCGTCGGCGTCCCAGTCCGCGCCATGATACTCCCAATACGCGAACAACAGATTTTCCGGTTCGCGCAGGAAGATGGTGTAGTTGCGGATGTTCCTGTCGGAAATCTGCGCCAGGACTTCGGGCCAGACAGCAGCGTGCGTTCGTTTGTATTCGGCGATTCGGTCCGGCTTGATGCCGATCACCATGCCCATGCGCTTCATGCGGCTCCTCCCTTTCCGAACGCAAGGTTGAACTCCGGAAAACTCTTCGCCCTTATGGTGTCACTGTCGAAATCGACGCCGATGCCCGGCGTCATCGGGGCCAAGGCCATGCCGTTCTCGATCCGCAGGGACGAGGTCGTCACGCCGTCGAGCTGAGGGATGTACTCGACGTATTTTCCATTTGGAACCGCGCAGGCGAGACTGACGTGCAGCTCCATCAGGAAGTGCGGGCATATGGGCATGTCGAACGCCTCGGCCATGTGCGCCACCTTGAGCCAGGGCGTGATGCCGCCGATCCGCGCTGCGTCGACCTGCACGATCGAGCAGGCGCCCTTGGCCATATATTCGCGGATATGCCGGATCGAATAGAGCGATTCGCCGATTGCGATTGGCGTCGTTGTCGCGCGCGCCAGCCGGCGATGGCCGTCGAGGTCGTCGGCCGGCAGTGGCTCCTCAATCCAGGCGAGATCGAGTTCCGCGAAGCGGCCGGCGCGCCGGATCGCCTCGTCGAGCGCAAAGCCCTGGTTGGCGTCGGTCATGATCTCGTAACACGGTCCGAGCGCCGCGCGCACGGCAGCCAGCCGTTGGTAGTCCTCTGAGACATGCGGGCGCCCTATTTTGATCTTCGAGCCGGTGAATCCCTTTTCGCGGGCGGCGAGCGCGTCTTCGACCAGCGCGCTCTCGTCGATATGCAGCCAGCCTCCCTCGGTCGTATAGAGCGGTCGACGGTCCGCGGCGCCGCCGGCGATGATCCAGAGCGGCAATTGCCGCCTCTTGGCGCGCAGGTCCCAGAGCGCGATGTCGATCGCCGCGAGGGCGAGCGAGGAGATTGCGCCGATGGTGGTCGCATGGGTCGCAAACTCGAGTTCGCGCCAGATCGCCTCGACCCGTTCGGGGTCCTTGCCGATCAGCCTCGGCGCAAGGTGGTCCGACAACAGGCGCATGACCGACGAACCGCCAGTGCCTATGGTGTAGCTGTAGCCAGTCCCGGTCGCGCCATCGCTGTCGGTCACCGTCACGATCGGCGTTTCCTGCGATACGAAGCTTTGGATTGCGTCGGTGCGTTTGACTTTTGGCGGGATGTCGATCAACCGCAACTCGATCCGCTCGATGCGCGCCATGTCAACCTCCCGCGGCCCGGGTTTGATCGCCCGCCCTGCCTGTCCCCTCAAGAGCGCTCGCCAGCCCAACGCCTATGCCCGCCGCGCTGTCGGTCTGCTGCAAATCCCGGCGAGTTTTCAGGGCAAACTTAGTCTAGTACGTGAAAATTCGAATCGCTATTTGGCGCGAACCGGACGCTGAGTTGACGTCAAGCGCACATCGCAGAATCTTGCCAGCTACGCCTTCCTAGCGCTACGCCGAGTTGCGCATGATCAGCCGGGCCTCAAGGCGATCGGCAGAGTTCTTGTTCGCCCCTTCGGCAATTCCCTGCATCAGGCGCTCCAAACTAAGGGTCGCGAGTCGATCAACGTCCTGCGCGACCGTCGTCAGGGAAGGACATGCGTATTGACTGAATGGGTGATCGTCGTGCCCTGCAATGCGCAGGCCGGCGAGCCGGCCAACGGAAACCCCCCGCCTGACAGGCGGCCGCCATCACGCCGAACGCGACGCGGTCGTTGGCGCATAGAATGGTTCCGCCTACCGGCGCGCCGGCCTTGAAGAGCCGAGTGGCCTCTTCAAAAGCCAGTCGCTCGAAGTCCCAATCGAGAAAGGGAACGTCGAAAATCACCGGCTCGGCCCCGCGTTCGAGCATTGAGTCTTCATAGCCTTGGCGACGCTCGCTGGCGTTCTGATTCACCGCTGGCATATCGAAATAGCTTGGCGGCGCGCCCGAGCGGAGGAGATAGTCAACCATCAGGCCCATGCTTGAATGGTTGTCGGTACCGACAAACGCAGCCTCGGCGTCCACCCGCGCGTCCAGGAAGACAACCGGCATCGCCTTTTCCATCTGCCGATATAGGTCCTTGCGCGAAGCCTCGCCGAGGGCAGCCACAACCGCGCCCGCGCTCTTGGTGGAGACCAGAGTTGCAACCGCTTCCGCTTCCCGATCCGGGTTGCCCTGGCTGCTCTGGATGACAGTCCAATAGCCTCCGCAGAAGCTCGGAACTCAATCCGCTGCACAAGGGCCGCATAAAACGGGTCGAGCAAGGAGGGAACGATGATGCCGACGGTTTTCGGATTCCGACGGTTGAAATTTACGGCGAACAAATTCGGCCGATAGCCCAACCGGTCCATCGCCTCTTCGATTTTTTGGCGAGTAGCCGGCCGAACGCTCCCCTGGTCGCTAAAAAAACGCGAGAGGGTCGGGCGTCGCCG
>CAVVNR010000014.1:0-102410 GCA_963749715.1 uncultured Alphaproteobacteria bacterium | reverse complement strand
ACCCCACCAGCCCATGCCGATGAGGGCAATTGCGACTGGCCTGCTCATGACCGCTTGTCGTCACGATTGTGAAAACTGGAAGTGCTTGAAGCGGTCGGGCCGTCCCGCGCGTTGGTAAAGGGGCGGACGGGCGGGCCCCGGAGACGTGGCGGAGGGTTTGAAAAAGAGACCGACGCGCATTCTCTCGATGCTCCTCCCTCGCAGCATCGCCGCTGCGTCGCCTGCCGAAGCCGCGCTTCAGCGCTGTTCGACCGTTCGAAAGAAGCTAACAAACTAATTCACGCGGCATCGCACTGATTTGTCCAAAACGGACAAATCGCGATCGAAATCCCGTTCGTATTGGACAAGCCGCTCGCCGCGCCGCCGCCCAATAACGGATGGCCGGCGTTGGGGTCTCAGTAGTAGCCGGCCGCTCGCATGATCTGGTCCGCCTGCGTCTGCGCATTCGCGAGCGCTTCCTTGTCGGAAGTTTCTTTTCGCAGCGCCCTATGGATTTCCTCGCCGAGGATGGCTTCGAGAGACAGGTACTCGGGCACCGGCGGGCGGGGCCAACCCTTGAGCAGGTTTCGCTTGGCCAGCCTGTCCACGACACTTACGATTGGCGATGTCGCCGCTGCCTCGGGGTCCGCGGCGACGCTGAAACGGGGCGCGACGGGAAAGCCATTCTGCACGTTCGCCTTCATCGCCTCCGGCGATGTCATCCAGGCGATTGCTTCGAAGGCGAGCGCGACCCGCTCGGGCCGCGCATTGGAAGGGATGCAGAGCAAGAAGCCGCCAATAGGGTTATTGGATGCGCCGCCTGGCCCGCGCGGCTGCGGCAGGTAGCGCACTTTTCGCTTCACTGCGGAATTGACGTCGTTCTCGAATCGGGCGGCGCGCACCGTCCAGCAATAGGCGAGCGCGGTTTCTCCGGAAAGGAATGATATCGTGCGCCGGTCCCAGTCCATTTCGAGAATGTCGGGCGGCGAGAACTCGGTAAGCCGGTGCAGATAATCGAGTACGCGCAGGCCGGCGTCGGACTGGATCTGCGGCCGCAACTGGTCGCCCCGCGCCTCGTCGACACCCAATCCAAGGCTGGCCTTCGGGATGCGCAGGATGGACTCGCCGCAGCAGCCCATCAGAAACATGAAAGTCGAGGCGATCGGCATGCCGCGACCGCCGTTCCAAGCGATGCCATACCGGTTCTTGGCGGGCGCATGAAAGTGTTTGGCGGTGGCGACGGTCTTTTCGAAAGTCGTGGGATATTCGACCTTGTCTTTTTCGAACAGGTCCGACCGCGCGGCGAGCAATTCTATCGTACAATAGATCGGGATGCCGAACTGCTGGCCTCGCCATGACCCCATCGACCAGACGGAAGGGTGGAAGTCGAGCGAGGATAAGCTTGCGGACCGGATATGCTCGTCGAGCGGGATGACAAGCTTCTTCTTCACCGCCTCGCCGAGCCACGGCGCATTGATCGCGACGATATCGTACTCCGAAACCGCCTTGTCGGCGTTTTCAACGAGGCGCTCGTGCAACCGGGGCAGTTTGCGCAAATCAAAGTTCTTGCGCGAGGCCATGTTATTGCGGAAATCCGCCCACATATTGCGCATGGAAAGGAAATAGTTGTCGTCGTTGAGCAGGAACTGGATCTCGTGCTTGCCGCGGAACAGGCTCTCGATCAGTCGCGGCGGCGGAATGATCTGCGCCGCGAAATATGACCCCCCAAAGTAGAAATCCTCATCGCTGTCGACATTGGACCGGAGGCCGAAGGTCTCAGCGAGCAAGAATTTGATTTTGCGCGCGTATTGAACAAAGCTTTCGAGCAACGCCTCGCTGGGCCGCAGCTTGAACCTTTTGCTGCCCTCGCCGAGGGGCTCCTGTAGGATGTCTCCGCGCTCAATCAGCGCGTGGATGCGCCGCATCGCGGTCGCATGCGGCGCCTTTGCCACCGAGGCGAGCGTGGAGATCGCGATCGGCGTTCCCGTAAGGTGGTTCTTGATCAAGAACAAAAGAAGGTTCCAGGTCGCGTCTTCCTCGGCGATTGGCACAAGCTCCTGGAACGGCTGACGGACCCGTTCGAGAAACGCGATAATTCGGAGCAACTCGTGCTCTGTCATTCGATTGCCGCTTAGCCGGCTCGCCGCGGATCCTCCAGATCCTTCCGGCCTTCGCCTCCGGTTAGGCGTCGAAATTCCGCTTGTCCAGCCCGAAACTCTGCCGGCGCCATCCATCGGACAGTCTCGCATCCGTTGCCGCGCGGAAGTTGCGCCCCGCCTTGGCTCCCCAGCGTCGACGAGGTTCAGGGAATGACGTTCTCGGCGCGGAGGGTCGCAAACAGGTCGAGAAAGGCCTCCTCGGTGTTTTGATAAACGAGAAAGCCGAGCTTGCGGCTTCGGGTCATGTCCGTCATCACCTCGAGCGGCCTTCCCATATCGAGGTCGGTGTGCCAAGGCGAAGCGACGCGCCAGAGATCAGGTTCGATAAGCCCGTATTTCGACGACATCTCCTTCCAGATTTTGGCGTCGTTCGTCATCTGGCCCTCCAGCGGAACGGGCTCCGCTTCGAAACCCCGCCAGGCAACGCCGAACCATTTGGCCAGGCGCGGCCATAGCCAGCTCCAGCGGAAGATGTCGCCGTTGACGATATTATAGGCCTCGTTCTTTGCGACATCGGTCGTGCTCGCCCACACGAGCTGCTTGCCGAGCACGCGCGCGTCGGTCATGTCCGTGAGACCGTTCCACTGCGCGCCGCTGCCCGGGAACTTGAACGGCCGGCCGAGTTCGTTGCAGATTGAAGCATAGGCCGCAAGCGTCGTGCCCATGTTCATTGCATTGCCGATCGCCTTGCCGATGATTGTATGCGGACGGTGCACGCTCCAGGTGAATCCATCGCGCCTGGCGGCGGCGTACACCTCGTCTTCCTGGTCATAGTAGAAGTTCGGGACATTGAGACGAGGTTGCTCCTCTCGGACCGGGGTCGGCGGAAGGAGCCCGCTCTGCGCGTAGGCCTCGAACGGTCCAAGGTAGTGCTTAAGCCCGGTGACCAGGGCGACATGCCTGACACTTCTGGCTGGCGCCAGAGCGTCGAGCACAGTGCGGACTATCCCAGCATTGACCTTGATGTTCTCTTCTTCGGTCGGCCGGCGCGACCAGACGGTCAGGTAGACGTGGCTCGGCTTCAGCCCGCTCACCGCCTTTTCTACGCTTGCGGGGTCCTGCAGGTCGGCTGCGACATGCGCGACGCCGGGCACGATCCCTTCCCGGTGACGCGAAACGCCATGGAGGCGGGCGCCGACGCGGAGGAGCTCTTGGGAGACCCCGCGGCCGGCGATGCCTGTCGCACCGACGACCAGCGCTACGATTTCCATGCTCGTCTCCCGAAATCTTCGAAGAGATGCGCGGCGCCAAAGCCGCGCCCACCTCAGCTCATGTTCACCATCACCTTCATTTCCTGCCCGCTTGGATTGAGCAGCGAGCGGAATCCCTTTTCGACGATCGCATCCGGCTCGATGCGCCCGGTGACGATCTTTTCAACGGGCAACTTTCCGCTCGAAATCATGCGGATGACGCGCGGCCACATCGTCACCTCGTAACACCAGGTCGCCTCGATGGTGATGTCTTTCAACGCCCACAGCGCGGGATCGACGAGGGCTTTCTTCACATGCAACCCGGTCTGCACCACAGTGCCATGATTTCGCACCGCCTCGACGCAAGTGTTGAGCGCGGCCTCGATTCCTGAACATTCGATGGCGGCGTCGACGCCAACGCCCTCTTCCGTATTTGCGCGAATATATTCGAGCACATTGACCGATCTGGGATCGAGCGTTGCAGTGGCCACGCCAAGACCGTCGATTTGTTTGCGGCGATTGGCGTTGGGCTCGCTGACAAAAATCTTCGAAGCCCCGAACGCGCCGCAGATCAGGGTCACGAGCGCGCCGATCGGCCCGGCCCCAGTGACCAGCACCGTGCTGCCGCCGGTCACCCTGGACCGATCGACGCTGTAAAGCGCGACCGCGGCCGGTTCGACGAGCGCGCCCTGCTCGTCGGTGACGTTATCCGGGATCAAATTGGCGTTGTAGTCGTTGATGACTGCGAACTCGCCCATGCCGCCCCAGGCCCAACTCAATCCGATGCACCCCATGCTTGGGCTCAAATGGTTGAGTCCCCGACGGCTGTAATAGTCGTCGAGCGGCATGACGAGCGGCTGGATCGAAATTCTGTCGCCTTTTCCGACCCGCCTCACGTCGCGGCCAACGTCGATAACCTCCGCGGAAAACTCATGGCCAAGAATTTGAGGCAGCACCGCGCCGGTGAACTTATGCGGAGTCGCGGGGGTGACGATCGGGCCGCCCGCGAATTCGTGCAGGTCCGTGCCGCAGATGCCGCACGTGCGAGGTTTAATGAGCACTTGGCTGTCCCCGAGCGCGCCCGGCGCGCGAACGTCTTCGACGCGTACGTCCTCCTTGGCGTAGAACCTCACCGCTTTCATGGTTTTCTTCCCTTTCAGTTCGCCCTCAGCCTGGAGCGCCGCGGCCCACGCGATGACCCGCTTTCCGCGCGTCGGCGCGACGGCGGCGGAAAGCCCAACCGGCGGTGACGACCGCCTTGACCTTGCCGGCGTGATCGTCGGATGTGTCCAATAGCCGCGCTGACAGACGTCTAAATCGGCCGGCAGCTTGACGGAGAAGATGTGTGAGGCGCCGTGGCGGTCGTCGCCTGCCATGCCGGAGGACGCGACGGTCGAGCCGCCGACGATCGTCATGGAAGCGAAGATCCTCGCTCAGCCCTTTCAAGGCGTATCCCCCGTATCGCAGACCGTTGGATTTGGCGAGGAATCCGTTGTGGTTGAGGCTTCCCCGGGCGGGCATTTCTAGCACCGCCGTTCGGAATCGGCCGAACGGTTTTATCCAAAATGAGAATTCTCGTGACCGCGTCTGTTTCCGCGGGCGAGCGAAAATCCGATATCGGCCGGCGGGCGACGACTGTCGACGCCGGTCGGTTCACGCGGCTTGAGATTCGCGATCCATTGCGGGCCGATGGGCGCTTGAGCCCGACCCTTAGCCCAGGCGGCGTGCGCAACCCGCGCGATCCGACGACGAGGGAGGGAATACCCATTTTGAGGATTTTTCCCGGACGTAGAGTCGTGGTTCTCTGGCAAGTTCTTGAGGCAACGACGTTGGGTGGGAAACGACCAATATGGCCTCCCTAAAGGCTGCAGCCGCGCCGCGCGACCAATTGCAGAACGACGACATAGGCCTTGACCGTCGCCTCGAGCTCTTCCGCCTCCAGGTGGAAATTCGCGATTGCGAGAAGCGCGCGTTCGATCTCTTCCTGCAAAACATGATCAAGGGCACCAGCCATTTGTCGATCGGGCAGGAGGCCGTCGCGGCGGGCTTCGGCGTCGCGATGCGCAAGGGCGACAAGTCGTTCTGCACCTATCGCGGCCACGCGCACACGCTCGCTCGCGGCGCCTCGATGGAGGGAATGCTCGGCGAGTTGATGCTACGGGACATCGGCCTGATGCGCGGCAAGGGCGGCTCCATGCATCTAACCTCGGTCGAGCACGATGTGTTCGGATCCTACGCAATTGTGGGGGCCCACCTGCCAATTGCCTGCGGAGCTGCGTGGCGAGCGCAATATCTCGGGGAAAAAGACGTGTCGGTCTGTTTCTTCGGCGACGGCACGACCAATATCGGGGCGTTCCACGAGGCGCTCAATTTCGCGGCGACATGGAAGCTGCCGGTTATCTTCGTCTGCGAGAACAATCTCTATATGGAGTATACGCCAATCGGCGACGTGACGGCGGTGAAACATCCGGCCGCCGATCGCGCCGCGGCCTATGGCCTCGAACGGATCATCATTGACGGCAACGACGCCGACGTCGTCTATCGCACTGCGGTTGCAGCCCTGGGTAAGGCGCGCGGCGGCGACGGTCCCTCGCTTATCGAATGCCTCACCTACCGCCATTCCGGCCATTCGCGCGCCGATCCAGCCAAATACCGGCCGCCGGGCGAACTTGAGGAATGGCTGAAGCGCGATCCGATCGTTATCTATCGCGGACGCCTGAAAGACTTCGGCGTCAAGCACGAGACGATCGTCGCGATCGAGGCCGCGAGCAAACAGAAGGTCGATGCCGCGACCGAGGCGTGCAAGGCTTCTCCTCCGGCGCCTGTCGAACTGCTTACCGCGGACGTCTACGCGGACGGAGGCTGGGCGTGGCGGAACTGACCTACCGCGAGGCGGTTGCGCGCGGCATCGCCCAAGAGATGGAGCGCGACGAGCGCGTCGTCTTCCTGGGCGAAGACGTTGGCAAGGCGGGCGGCGTGTTCAAGACGACTGTAGGCCTCTACGAAAAGTTTGGTCCACGGCGAGTGCGCGATACGCCAATCTCTGAACAGGCGATCCTCGGCGCGGCGATCGGCGCCGCGATGACGGGATTGCGGCCGATCGCCGAAATCATGTTCTCTGACTTCCTTGCCGTGTGCTTCGACTACGTCGCAAATGAAATGTCGAAGCTCAGATACATGTCGAATGGTCAGTTGTCCTGTCCGCTCGTCATCCGGACGGGCAACGGCGGCGGCGTGCGTTTCGGCGCCCAGCATTCACAGTCAATCGAGAACTGGACGATGATGATTCCGGGCGTGAAGGTCGTCGCGCCTTCATCGCCTGTAGACGTCATCGGGCTGATGGCGGCAGCGGTGCGCGATCCCGATCCAGTAATCCTTCACGAGCACAAGGCGCTCTACGCGTTTAAGGGCGAAGTGCCGGACGGCGAGATCGTCGACACGCTTGGAACGGCCAAAACTCTGCGCCCGGGCCGCGACTGCACCATCCTGGCTCTCGCGCTGATGGTCCCGCGAGCCCTCGAAGCCGCCGAGATCCTGCGGCGGGAACACAGTGTGGACGCCGAAGTGATCGACGTGCGCTCGCTTGTGCCGCTGGACACTCAGACGATCCTCGCCTCGGTCGCCAGGACGGGTCGGCTGTTCACGGTGGAAGAAAATCCGCGGCTCTGTGGCTGGGGCGCCGAGATCGCGTCCATTGTCGCCGATGAAGCCTTCTGGGATCTCGACGGGCCGATCGTCCGCATCACCACGCCGCACATCCCCCTGCCGGCCGCCGATCATCTCGAAGACTTGGCGCTGCCGAGCGCCGCGCGAATCGTCGATAAAGTGCGTCGCGTGCTGAACGGATAGACCATGCCTTCGACGATCATCATGCCGCAGCTCGGCGAGACCGTTGCGGAGGGCAAGATTCTCGCGTGGTTCAAGTCAGCCGGCGACGAAATCAAAGAAGGCGACAATCTGTTCGAGGTCGAGACGGACAAAGTCACGATCGAGGTGCAGGCGATCGTCGCGGGACGCCTGTCCGAAATCCGCGTCGGCGCCGGGATGACCGCGAAGGTGGGCGAAGTGGTTGCGCTCGTCAGCGACGAGGCGACGCCAAAGGCGTCTGGACCCTCCCGGGCGCCCCCGGCAAGAGCTCGTCGCTGGAACTCGCCCTTTGAGGAGGTCACGACGCCAGCCGGCAGATTTGGGCCCGCGAGAGCATCGAACGGCATTCATATGACGCCAGTGGCTCGCCGGCTGATTGCTCAGCACGGATTGGACCTGGCAGCGCTCGCCAACGACGCCGAGCGACGTGGCGCAAAGAAGATCGACGGGGCGGCTGTGCGCGTGGCGATCGTGGCAAGTCCTGCTTCGCCCGCCGTGCCTGAGGCCGTAATTGCGCCGCTGTCGCGGCCGCCGCGGTCCATTCAAGGGGACAGCGTGGTTGCATTGAATACGATACGGCGAAAGACCGCCGAGCGCCTCGCTGAGAGCTGGCGCACAATTCCGCACGCGTTCCAGGCGATCGAAGTTGACTATACTTCGGTCGACCGCGCGAGAGAGAGTCACAAAGCGCCCTTCCGGAGGGCGCACGGCTTCTCGCTCACCTATTTGCCTTTTGTCGCGCGCGCGACGTGCATCGCGATCGCCGCCTTCCCGCAGGTTAATGCACGCTTCAATGACAGCGCCCTCGTGCTTTCGCGCGACATCAACCTGGGCGTCGCAGTCGATCTCGATCACAACGGCCTCGTCGTGCCTCTCGTGCGCGATGCAGGAGATCTGACCTTAATCGGCCTCGCGAAGGCGATTCGTCGGCAGGTAGACAAGGCGAAGGCGGGCGAACTCTCCCCCGACGACCTTTCCGGCGCTACCTATTCGATCAGCAACAATGGCGCTTTCGGGACAAGCTTCACCATGCCGATCATTAGCGCGCCGCAGGTCTGCATCCTCTCGATCGACGCGATCCGGCTGAAGCCTACGGTAGTTTCCACACCTGAAGGCGACTTCGTCGGGGCCCGCATGATCGGAACGCTTGGCCAAAGCTTCGATCATCGGGCCTTCGACGGCGCCTATGCGGCGGCGTTTCTCTCGCGCTTGAGGCAGATCCTGGAAACGCGCGACTGGTCTGGGGAATTTTCGTCGGACCTTTGACGGCGCGCGGCATCGAGTTGCAAAGTGCAAGGGAGAATCTTGTGAAGTACAACAGTCCGCATTCGACTGCTGCCTGGGGCATGATGGCCAAGGACTGGGAACAGGGGGTCAACTATCATCGCCTCTCCGTCGAACGGCTAAAACGCTCGCAAGCCGCAATACGCTATGCAGGACTTGGCGGCGCGCTCTGCTTCAATTTCGACAATATCCGCTACGTCACCGCGACTCATATCGGCGAATGGGCGCGCGACAAGTTCTTCCGCTATGCGCTCTGCCCCGCGGAGGGCAAGCCGTTTCTGTGGGACCCGGCGCCGCCGGCCAAGCGCATTTCCTCGCCTTGGGTCTCCGACAATGTCGCCGCGCCCTTGACGACCATGCTGGGCGCAATACCGCCCTCGATGCATGTGCAGCAGGATTTCGCCAAACAGATCAAGAAGGCGTTGGTGCACTACGGAATTGACAGGGAGCCGCTCGGCATCGACATGATGGAAATCGGAATGCTGCGCGCGCTCGAGGCCGAGGGCATTGAAGTCGTCGACGGCCAGCAGGCCCTCCTCGACGCGCGTGAGGTCAAGACCGAGGACGAGATCGAATTGCTACGGGTGGCCGCGTCGATGGTCGATGCGACCTATGTCGACATCGCCCGCGCGATCCGGCCCGGCACGAAGGAAAATGAACTCGTCGCGATCGCCAACGACCGATTGTTCCGTATGGGCGCCGAACGCGTCGAATGCGTGAATTCGGTGTCGGGACGTCGCGGCCGCCCGCATTCGCACACATTCTCCGATCGCATGATCCAGCCTGGCGACATGATCTTTCTCGACATCATGCATTCGTTCAATGGCTATCGCACCTGCTACTATCGCACTTTCATTTGCGGCGAGCCGAACAAGCATCAGATCGACGCCTACGAGACGGCGTCGAAATGGATCAGCGCCTCGATCGACATGATCCGTCCTGGCGTCACGCCGGACGAGGTTGCGTCCGTGTGGCCCGACGCTCAGGAATTTGGTTACCGGGACGAAGCGGAGGCGTTCCTGCTGCAATATGGCCACGGCGTCGGATTGTCGCTGTGGGAGCGTCCCATTTTCTCAAAGCGCTTCCGCGGTCAGAACCGGCCGCTCGTCGAAGGCATGGTGTTTGCTCTTGAGACATGGAAAGGCGCAGATGACGGTTCCGGCGCCGCAAGGATCGAGGAAGAGGTTGTCGTCACCAAGGACGGATGCGAGATTATCACGAACTTCCCGTCGGACCGGCTGATCTCCTGCGGCCTTCCGGGGTGCGAAGTCTTCTGACAGGATCTTGATGCCGATTGAAAGCTCGCCTGCCGCGACCAAGCGCCGGATTCCAGTGACCCTCGTCACCGGGTTTCTCGGCAGCGGAAAAACGACTTTCATCAATGCCGCGCTGCGCTCTCCAGAGCTGGCGAAGACGGTGGTCGTGGTCAATGAATTTGGTGAGGTCGGCCTCGACCACCAGCTCTTCGCTCGCAGCTCGGATTCCGTGGTCGTGCTTGAGAATGGGTGCCTTTGCTGCACAGTTCGAAGCGATTTGGTCGGGACGCTGAATTCGCTTTACCACGCCCGACAGGCCGGTGAGATTCCGGCCTTCGACAATATGGTGATCGAGACGTCTGGCCTCGCCGAGCCCGGCCCGGTGCTTCAGGCGTTCCTCTCGGAGCCGACGTTGGACGGGCTCTATCGCGTCGCCAGCGTTCTGACCCTCGTCGATGCGGTCAACTGGACGGGAACGTCGGAAGCGCACGAAGAGTCGGTCAGGCAGGTCGCGCTTTCAGACCAGATCCGGATCACGAAATCCGACATGATCGCCGGCGACCGAGAGAACAGCGCTGCGCGCATGCGGCTCGGTCTTCGCCGGATCAACCCATCCGCCGAGATCGCGGAAGTCGACTGGTCGCCGGCGGCGGTCGCCAGGCTGCTAACGTTCCCGGGTTTCGATACGGCCGACCCGCGCGCAGATCCCCGTCCGTGGCTCAATGTCCAGGCCTATCAGAACGCCCCCCGCGATCATGACGCTTGCGATCACGCTCATCACCAGCACGATCACACGCACGAAGGGCGCAGCCATCTCGAGGGCAGGGGGATCGAAAGTTTCGTGCTCACGCGCGAAAATTCTCTCACGCGCGGGGAGGCGCAGTTCCTGCTCGACGGGATCGCGCGGAACCTCGGCCCAGGCCTCCTCCGCGTCAAAGGACTCGTGAACATCGCCGAGGAGCCCGGCCGGCCGGCCGTGATTTACGGCGCGCAGCATCTCTTGCACACAATGACCTGGCTCGACGCCTGGCCTGACGGCGATCAACGGACGCGCATCGTGTTCATCACCCAGGGCATCCCGAGAGATAGCCTCAAGGACATCATCGACTTGCTCGATCGCGTCAGCTCCCGCACTTTCAAGGCGCGAGCGCGTGGTCGCAAGATGCTGGAGGGGTAAAGACAAGACGCGACTCACGGTCCGAACCGCGTCGCCGGCCCGGATCGCCCGCGCCGTGTCAACGGCGTGTTATTTGGCGCCTGCGCAAGCGGCGCGAACAGGCCGAAGATAGTGCAAATCGCGTCATCTTTTCCGTGAGGCGGTCAAGCTCGATTCGCAGTCCAGGTTCAGACGCCGGATCTAGCGCGACAAGTCCTCGGCGAGGCGCTCGAGGAACTCGAGGCAGGCCGCGAGCTGCGCCTCGTCGACGAATTCGTCCGGCTTATGCGCCTGGTCGATCGAACCCGGCCCGCATACGATGGTGGGCAGGCCGGCCGCCTGAAAATGTCCGGCCTCGGTTGCGAATGAGACCGCGATCGTCCGGTTCGAGCGGGTCAATCTCAGCGCGAGCGCTTCCGCGGCGGAGCCCGGCTCCGCGGCGAGCGGCGGCACGTCGACTTCGATCGTGGTCGCGATCGCCGGGCCTAAGACGAAGCGGGTCAGGCGCGGCGTCGCGATCTCATCCACGAACGCCTGCACCTTCGCCATCGCCGAGGCGGTCGCAACGCCCGGCAGGCCGCGAAACTCCCAATGAAACATGCATTCTCGCGCCAGGATGTTGCGCGCCGTTCCGCCCCGGATCATGCCCACGTGAAGGGTCGAATAGGGCGGCGTGAAGCGCGGGTCGAGGGGGCCCTCCTCATAAGCGCGCGCCAGGCGGCCGATCTCGCTCACCACGTCCGCCGCGACCGCGACCGCATTGGCGCCAAGCGCCGGCAGCGCGGAATGGGCTTCGCGCCCTGTGACCAGCGTCCGGAAAGTCGCCACGCTCTTGTGCGCGTCAGCGACCGCCATCATTGTCGGCTCGCCAACAATGACGGCGCCGGGGACCGGCTCGTCAACGCCGAACCGGGCGATGATGTCGCGCGAACCAAGGCATGTGGTCTCCTCGTCATAACTCAAGACAATGTGAACCGGCCGTTTGAGGCCGGCGTCCCTGAATGCCGGGGCCATCGCCAACACGCAGGCGTCGAAGCCCTTCATGTCGCAGGCGCCGCGCCCGTAAAGCTGCCCCGACGCCTCGCGCAATCGGAACGGGGCGCTCGACCAAGGCTGCCCGTCGACCGGGACGATGTCGGTATGGCCGGAGAGCACGACGCCGCCATCGACGCGCGGGCCGATCGTGACGAGGATCGCCGCTTTGTCGCCGGCTTCATTTGGCGCGCGACGCGACTCGAGCCCGTGGGAGCGCAGATAGGCCTCGACGAAGTCGACGATCGCCAGATTGGAGGCGTCGCTGACGCTGTCGATGGCGACGAGGCTGGCTAGCAGCGCTTTGGCCTCGGCGAGACGGCCCTGGCCCGTCATCCGGCCGGCCGCGACAGCGCGCCCCGCCTCTTGGAAAGAGAAACAGTGGACGGCGCGCCGCACGCCGCTAGAATGCCGAACTCATGTACGAAGCTGTCACGCATCGGGTCAAAGTCACCGTCGAGCCGACCTTCGATCCGGAGCGCTCCGACCCGGACCAGCCGCGCTATTTCTGGCGCTATTCTATCGAAATCGCCAATCTCGGCGACAAGCCCTTAACACTGATCGAGCGCCACTGGCGGATCACCGACTCGGACGGCCGGCAACAGGAGGTGCGCGGACCGGGCGTCATCGGCGAGCAACCGACGATTTCGCCCGGGGAGTCGTTCCGCTACGCCTCGGGCTGCCCGCTGACCACGCCGAGCGGAATGATGGTCGGCGAATACCTGATGATCGACCCCGAAGGACGCAGCTTCAAAGTCCCCATCCCCGCCTTCTCGCTCGATTCCCCGCACGGAAAGCGGGTCGTGAATTAGCACGTTGCGATCCGCCTCTGGGGATGCTGCTCCGCAAGGCGAAGCCTGAACGTAACTCCCTAATGCGCGAGACTGGCGATATAGCTGCCGAGGTCCTTGGCTTCGTCACGGGTCAGCTGCATGTCGGGCATCTTCGGATGCGGATCCATGAGGAACTGCGCGATGTGTTCGGCGCTGAAGCCCGGCATTTTGGCGATTGAGGCAAAGGCCGGAACGTTGTCTGCGCCCTGAGTTTGGTCGGCGGCGACGACATGACAAGCCGCGCACCAGCGCTTGGCCACCTGTTCGCCGTGAGCCGGGTCGGCGGGCGCGGCGGCGCAGGTCGACCCGGCCGCCAGAAGCGCGAACGCAAACGCAGAAACTTGTTCTGCGCCGAGAAAGGCAATGCGCGTTCGTCGGCGAAGCGGATTCGTGATCACCCTGCTGCTCCTTGCTTGCGGCGCACGCCCGGTCGGGGTTGGGACCGCTGCAGCATAGGGCGCAGCCTTTTCGCGACACAGGGGGCGAAATGTCGCGTCCCGCTGACGAAACGGGGCGGCCCGTCGGCGGCCGCCCCTTCGCGCGACGCCGGACGCCTCAGTAGGAATAATACATATCAAACTCGACCGGATGCGGCGCCATCTCGAAGCGTTGGACCTCGCCCATCTTGAGTTCGATATAGCTGTCGATGAAGTCGTCGGTGAAGACGTCGCCGGCCTTGAGGAACGCACGGTCCTTGTCGAGGTTGCCTAGCGCCTCGCGCAGCGATCCGCAGACGGTCGGGATCTTCTTGAGCTCCTTCGGCGGCAGGTCGTAGAGGTCCTTGTCGATCGCGGAGCCCGGGTCGACCTTGTTGGTGATGCCGTCGAGGCCAGCCATCAGCATCGCCGCGAAGGCGAGGTAGGGATTGGCGCATGGGTCGGGGAAGCGAACTTCGACCCGCTTCGCCTTCGGATTCGACGTCCAGGGGATTCGGCAGGAGGCCGAGCGATTGCGCGCCGAGTAGGCGAGCAGAACGGGGGCCTCGAAGCCGGGCACCAGGCGCTTGTAGCTGTTGGTCGAAGGGTTGGTGAAGCCGTTGAGGGCCTTGGCGTGCTTGATGATGCCGCCGATATAATAGAGGCATTCCTGGCTGAGATCGGCATATTTGTTGCCGGCCATCACCGGCTTGCCGCCCTTCCAGATCGACTGATGGACGTGCATGCCGGAGCCGTTGTCGCCGTAGACGGGCTTGGGCATGAAGGTCGCCGTCTTGCCGTAGCTCTGCGCGACCATGTGAATGCAGTATTTGTAGACCTGCATGTGGTCGGCCATGGTCACGAGCGGGCCGAACTTAAGGCCGAGCTCGTGCTGCGCCGAAGCCACCTCGTGGTGGTGCTTCTCGACGACCGCGCCCATCTGCGCCATCGCGGCCAGCATCTCGCCGCGCATGTCCTGGGCCGAGTCCTGCGGCGGGACCGGGAAATACCCGGCCTTGGTGCGCACGCGGTGGCCGAGATTTCCGCCTTCGTAGGCTGTGTCGCCGTTGATGGGCAATTCGATCGAATCGATCTGAAAGCCAGTATTGTAAGGGTCGGCGCTAAACCGAACGTCGTCGAAGACGAAGAACTCGGCCTCGGGGCCAAAAGACGCGGTGTCGCCGATCCCGGTTGACTTGAGATAAGCCTCGGCTTTCTTGGCGATGCCTCGCGGATCGCGGTTATAGGGCTGTCCGCTCGCGGGATCGAGAATGTCGCAATTGATGACCATGGTCGAAGCGGCAAAGAACGGGTCCATGCACGCCGAGGTCGGGTCGGGCATCAGGGTCATGTCGAATTCGTTGATCGCCCGCCACCCGGCGATCGAGGAGCCGTCGAACATCAGCCCGTCGGCGAAGGCGTCCTCGTCGACCAGCGTCTGGTCGAATGTCACGTGCTGCCATTTGCCGCGCGGATCGGTAAAGCGCAGATCGACATATTTGACGTCATTGTCCTTGATCGCCTTCAGGACGTCCTTGGCGGTCTTCATGATTAGCCTTTCCTCGCAAATAAGGTCGGTGTCTTCCCGCCCGCCGCCGGGAGCGGCGGGTCGCCCTTTGATCAGCCCCCGAAATGGCGCTAGACCGCGTCCGCGCCGGTTTCACCGGTTCGGATCCGGATGGCCTCGTCGATTTGCGATACAAAAATCTTGCCATCGCCGATGCGGCCGGTTTGGGCCGCGCCGCGGATCGCCTCAATCGCCGGACCGAGATTCTCATCGGCGACCACGACCTCGATCTTCACCTTGGGCAGAAAGTCGACGACATATTCTGCCCCGCGATAGAGTTCGGTATGACCCTTCTGACGGCCGAACCCCTTGGCCTCAAGGACGGTTATGCCTTGAATTCCCGCCTCCTGCAGCGCCTCTTTCACTTCATCGAGCTTGAACGGCTTGATGATCGCCTCGATCTTCTTCATTTTGGCGAAACTCCTCGTCCCCGCGCCTTGCGCCGCCGATCGATTTTGCCCCCTCTCGGCCGCGGCAGCCGGGCTGGCGCGCGCGGCGTTCAATAGCATCGGATCGCCGATCGCGCTACCAGGCGCTTCTGTAGCGTTAGGAATGGTGCGACGGGCGATAAGGCGCCTCGCTATTAGGCAGTCTGGCGGATTATCGGGCGGCCAGTCACACCGTGGGTCCCCATTCGCCCGAACCGAAAATACGCCACGACGCCAGCCCGGCTTTGGCGACCACCGTTCGCCCAGACTTGGCGACCGCGACCAGATGGGCGAAGACGCGCGGATGGCGCCAGGCCATCGGCCTCTCTGGCGCGCAAACGGCGCGGTATTCGTCGCTGTCGCCGTCTTCCATGAGGATCGTGCCGACGAGGTCCGGACGCAATTGCCGCGGCAGATCGCGGCGGGTCAGCCACTCGCACTCAAAGTCTCGGCACACCTGCGGCCGCCGGTCGTAAATCGCGCATCCGCCGCCAGCGCGGCAATTCGCGCACAGGGGCCCCGCCGGCTTGTTGAAATGCGCGATCTCCAGCGCCGAGCAGCACATCGTGCAGGCCCCGCAGGATTTTCCCGGCGCCGCCGTCATTTGTTCCCTCTCGCGCGACGACTCGCTTGGCGAATCGGACATACTGACAAGCATGTCCCTACCACTGTTCGGCCGCCGAAGAGAGGCATGGCGGCTTTGCTGGGCGATGCGATCCCCTCGTTGCCGGCGGCGGAGGTCACCGCGCTGCTCAAGGGGCCGCAGCGCTGCGACGACGAGACTGCAGTTGCGGTCTGTGCTTCCCAAGCGAGCGTAACCGACCCATCCCGGAGGCGAACGTGCTCTGCGGCAGCCGGGCGACGCCGGGACGGCGGTCGACCTCTCACGTTGAGACCCGCGTCCTTTCGGCGCATTGCAGGTTGGCGATTTCGCGCGTAAGATCGCCGCTATATTCATTGACGCATAACGTCCGAAGGGTACCTCGGCACGCGGAGCGACGCGCGCCGACCCAGGGCCGGCGGGAGGAAGGCATGGGGCGCTCCGCGGTCGCAGACCACGCGGACCGTGTTCTCAAAGTCATCTCCGGCGCTGACGCCGCGCGCTCGGCGCTGGCGGCCTCCTGGCGACGGTCCGGGCGCCTGCATGCGCTCGATCCAGCCTGCGGGGCGCCATCGCAGCGCGTGCCGATAGCCGAGGTGGCCGAAGCGAGAGAGCGGCTTGGGCCGCTCTTGCGCGTTGCCCAGGCCAACCTGGACCGTTTGTTCCTCGCTGTCGGCGGAGTCGGATGCTCAGTGCTGCTCGCTGACCGCGATGGCGTCGTCGTCGACCGACGCGGCGCCCCTTGCGACGATTCCACGTTCGATGGCTGGGGTTTATGGACCGGAGCGATGTGGAGCGAGAAATCCGAGGGCACGAATGGCATCGGCACATGTCTCGTGGAGCAACGCGCGCTGACCATCGACCGCGACCAGCATTTCTTCACTCGCAACGCGCTGCTCAGTTGCACCACTGCGCCCATCTTCGACGAGCATGGCGACCTCGCCGCTGCCATCGACGTTTCCTCGTGCCGGGTTGACCGGACCGAGGGTTTTCAGCATTTGATAGGCATGGTCGTGGCGGACGCGGCGCGGGCGATCGAAGCCGAGAACTTCCGGCTCGCTTTCCCCAGGCGCGGATTCTGCTGACGCCAGCGGGCGAGCGGGCGGGCGCATCGCTGGTCGCGGTCGATAACGACGATCTCGTCGTCGGCGCGACGCGGGCTGCCCGGATGACGCTTGGCCTCACTGCGAAGAGACTGGCTCGCCCGATGCCGGCCGCGGACCTGATCGGACCTGCGCAGGGCAGTGGCGACGGCGTCGAGGCTGCCGAGCGCGCCGCGCTGCACCGCGCGTTGGCGCGCGCCGCTGGCAATGTTTCGAGGGCGGCGAAGGAGCTCGAGATGTCACGCTCGACGCTGCACCGGAAGATGAACCAGTTCGGATTGCACCGCTGAAGCGACGGCGCTCGGGCGAAGTGTCGCGGATTTGCGACACTTTGCGGCATGAGCCGCGATCGGGGTCTGTTCGTTGGCGGAGGTTTGATCGAGATTTCGCCTTCAACGCCGCCCATCGACGGCGTAACACAAGGGAATATCCCATGACCAAGGTCGACCTCAACATCGCTCTGAAACCCCCATTCGCCAAGCGGTACGAAAATTACATTGGCGGCGAATGGCGCGCGCCGAAGGCCGGCAAGTATTTCGACAACGTCTCGCCGATCACCGGCCAGCCGGTCTGCGAGATCGCGCGCTCCGACGCCTCCGACGTCGAAGCCGCGCTCGATGCCGCCCACGCAGCGAAGGAGGCCTGGGGCCGAACGAGCCCGGCCGAACGGGCGCAGATCCTCAACAAGATCGCCGATCGCATGGAGACGAATCTCGAAAAACTGGCGACCGCGGAGACTTGGGACAACGGCAAGCCGATCCGCGAGGCGATGGCCGCCGATCTGCCGCTGGCGATCGACCATTTCCGCTATTTCGCCGGCGCCATCCGCGCGCAGGAAGGGTCGATCTCCGAGATCGATCATGACACCGTCGCCTATCACTTCCATGAGCCGCTCGGCGTAGTCGGTCAGATCATTCCCTGGAACTTCCCGATCCTGATGGCGGTGTGGAAGCTCGCGCCGGCGCTGGCGGCAGGGAACTGCGTGGTGATCAAGCCAGCAGAGCAGACCCCCGCCTCGATCATGGTCCTGATGGAGGTGATCGGCGACCTGTTGCCGAAGGGCGTGATCAATGTTGTCAGCGGATTCGGCCTTGAAGCTGGCAAACCGCTTGCCTCGAGCAACCGGGTCGCCAAGGTCGCCTTCACAGGCGAGACGACCACGGGCCGGCTCATCATGCAATATGCGTCGCAGAACCTGATTCCGGTCACGCTCGAACTCGGCGGCAAGTCGCCCAACATCTTCTTCAAGGACGTGACTGCCGAGGACGATGATTTCTTCGACAAGGCGATCGAAGGCTTCGTCATGTTCGCGCTGAACCAGGGCGAGGTCTGCACCTGCCCGAGCCGCGCGCTCATCCACGAGTCGATCTACGACCGTTTCATGGAGCGGGCGCTGAAGCGCGTCGACGCAATCGTCCAGGGCAGCCCGCTCGATCCCGCGACCATGATCGGCGCTCAGGCCTCCTCCGAGCAGATGGAGAAGATCCTCTCCTATTTCGACATCGGCAAGAAGGAAGGCGCTCAGATCCTCATCGGCGGCGAGCGCAACATGCTCGAGGGCCAGTACGCCGGAGGCTACTACATCAAGCCGACGGTGTTCAAGGGCAACAACAAGATGCGCATTTTCCAGGAGGAAATCTTTGGCCCGGTGGTTTCGGTGACGACGTTCAAGACGGACGAAGAGGCGCTCTCGATCGCCAACGACACTCTCTATGGCCTCGGCGCTGGCATATGGAGCCGCGACGCCAATCGCTGCTACCGCTTCGGCCGCGCGATCCAGGCAGGCCGGGTGTGGACCAATTGCTACCACGCCTATCCGGCGCACGCGGCGTTCGGCGGCTACAAGCAGTCTGGCGTCGGCCGCGAGAACCATAAGATGATGCTCGATCACTACCAGCAGACCAAGAACATGCTGGTCAGCTACAGCGCGAAGAAGCTCGGCTTCTTCTGATCGGCGCGCTATGTAAGGACGGCGGCGCGGGGTGTTCCGCGCCGCCGACGTTCCATGGGAGTAGGAAAGATGGGGACGGTGACTGCAACCGCCGAGGCGCTCGACTTGATCGCTGAAATCGTCGCCGACCACGGACCTGTGATGTTCCACCAGTCCGGAGGATGTTGCGACGGCTCCTCACCGATGTGCTACCCGCAGGGGGAGTTTCTGATCGGCGACTACGACGTGAAAATGGGCGAGATCGGCGGCGCCCCGTTCTACATCAGCAGCTCGCAATACGGGGCCTGGAAGCACACCGACCTCATCATTGACGTCGTGCCCGGCCGCGGCGGCATGTTCTCGCTCGACAACGGCCGCGAGCGCCGGTTCCTTACCCGATCGATGATTTGCGCGCTGCCTGCGGCGCCCGCACCAACCTAGCCCCGGATTGGCGCCGTCCTGCGTCCGCGCGCTGTCGCGAGCCGGTAGGCGCTGGGTGTGAGGCCGACGGATTTGTGGAATTGGCGGGTGAACGCGGCCTGATCCGCGTAGCCGCAATCGAGCGCGAGTTGGCTCAGAGGGGCATCTGTGTGCCGGAGCCGGTCGCAGGCCCTTCCGATGCGCAGCCGCGACAGATATTGGCCAGCCGAGAGGCCGAACAGGGTCCGAAGCCTCTGGTCGAATTGGAACGGCGACAGGCCGGCTCGCGCGGCAAGATCGGGAACGCGTAACGGCCGATCGAGATGGTCGTCGATATAGGCGAGCACGGCGGAAAGCGCCGCCGGAACCGCACCCGGCCGCGACAAAACCGGCGCGTCGCGCGAAATCCCGGCGAGGCCCCGGATGACGCCGTCGGCGTCCGTCAGCGGCTCTTTCCAGGTCAGGCACCAGCCCTCGCTGCCGTCGGGATAGAGATGGAGCTCCATCCGCCCGCGGATCGACAGCCCCTCGGCGATGACTTTGAGATCCTGGGCCTCAAAACGCTCGCCGAGCGGCGGCGCGAACGCCTGGCTAGCCTTGCGTCCGATCAGCGCGCGCTTGTCGGCGAAGTTGCAACGATCGGCGAGCGTCTGATTGACCTCCACATAGCGCGCCTCGCAATCCTTGATGAAGAACACAATGTCGGCGATATGGTCGAAAAGCTCGATCGCCGCGAACGGCCGCCCGAGGACGTTGGCAAGCGCGGCTGACGGATCGACCTCGGCTGCAGGGGGGGCGATTTTGCGCATTTTCAAGCGTCGGCCCGCCTTTTGATCAAGAATGGAGAGCGAGGACATGCGAATGTGCCCGCCAACGATCCGACAGTAGGAACCGCCGACATGTCCTCGCAAGTGTTTTCCGGAACCATTCCGGCCCTCATGACCCCCTGCAAGGCTGATCGCCGTCCGGATTCCGACGCCCTCGTGCGCACCGGACGGCGGCTCATCGACGCGGGAATGTCGGGGCTCGTATATTGCGGATCAATGGGCGACTGGCCGCTCCTCACCCTCGAGGAGCGGATGGAGGGCGTCGAGCGCCTCGCGAGCGCTGGCCTTCCGGTCATCGTCGGCACCGGGGCCCAGAACACCGCACAGGCCGCCGCGCTCGCCCGTCACGCCAAGACGAAGGGCGCGCGCGGGCTGATGATCATCCCGCGCGTCCTCTCGCGCGGCTCATCGGCGGCGGCCCAACGCAACCATTTCGCCAGCGTTCTCGAGGCGGCCGTCGACCTGCCTTCAGTGATTTACAACAGCCCTTACTACGGCTTTCAAACGCGAGCTGAGCTGTTTTTCGATCTAAGGCGGGACTATCCGCATCTGGTCGGGTTCAAGGAGTTTGGCGGGAAGAACTCGCTCAGCTACGCCGCCGAGCATATCGCCGGCCGGGAAGCCGGGGTCGCGCTGACGGTCGGCGTCGACACCCAGGTGTTCCATGGCGTCGTCAATTGCGGCGCTTCCGGGGTTATCACCGGCATTGGCAATGTTCTGCCGCGCGAGGTGCTGCGCCTGGTCGAGCTTTGTCAGCGCGCGGCGAAGGGCGACGCCGAAGCGCGGCGGCTGGCGCTGGAGCTCGAGGACGCGCTGGCGCCGTTGTCCGTGTTCGACGAGGGCGTCGACCTCGTGCTTTATTTCAAGCGGCTGATGACGCTCCAGGGGCACGAAGAATATGCCTTGCAAATCAATGCTTTCGATGTCCTCAGCGCGTCCCAGGAGGCTCTGGCGACACGACGTTTCAAGACTTTCAGCGCCTGGTACCGGTCATGGCCCGGGGCGAAGGACTGAGCGCCATGCGGGTCATCGACTCGCACACCGAGGGCGAGCCGACGCGGGTGATCGTCGAAGGTGGACCGCCGCTCGGCGACGGGCCGATAGCCCAAAGGCGGGAGCGCTTCGCTCGCGAATTCGATCATTTCCGCCGCTTCGCAGTGACCGAGCCCCATGGTCACGAGGCGTTGGTCGGCGCCCTTCTCTGCGCGCCTCATGATCCGACCTGCGCCGCCGGCGTGATTTTTTTCGACAATGCGGGCTATCTCGGCATGTGCGGGCACGGCACGATCGGCCTCGCCGCGACGCTCGCGCATATGGGCCGGCTCAGGCCGGGCCGCCATCGCTTCGAAACCCCAGTCGGGGTGGTCGGCGTGGAGCTTGTCGACGCCAACGCGGCGACCGTGGACAATGTCGAGAGTTATCGGCTCTTGACGGCTGTCTCGGTCGAGGTGGCCGGGCTCGGCAACGTGAGCGGGGACGTCGCCTGGGGCGGCAACTGGTTCTTTCTCGCTTCGACATCGCCCTGCGATCTTGTCCGGTCGAACATCGGCCAGCTGACGCGGGCCGCGACCGCGATTCGCGACGCGCTCGCCGCCCAAGGCGTCACCGGAAAAGACGGCGCGCCGATCGAACACGTCGAGATCTTCGGTCCCCCGAGTGGGAGCGGCGCGGACAGCCGCAATTTCGTCCTCTGCCCGGGCGGCGCCTACGACAGGTCGCCTTGCGGAACCGGAACCAGCGCCAAACTCGCCTGCCTTCATGCCGACGGCAAGTTGGGTCCAGGCGGCGTCTGGGTGCAAGAAAGCATCATCGGCAGTCGCTTTCGCGCGACCTTCGAACCGGGCCCGAACGGCGGCGTTTTGCCGCGGATCGGCGGACGCGCCTTCGTCTGCGCCGAAGCCGTCCTGATGCATGACCCGGCGGACCCGTTCCGATACGGTTTCGGCAGCCAACCGGCCTGATCCCCGACCGCCGCGCAAATCAGGCGCTTGACAGTCCGGCCCGGGCCGTGTCTGTGCACCGCCGCTGCGCCCGGGCGCGAGCACAAGTCGCCCTTTTCGCGTTCAGGCGGAGAAGCCGGTCATGAAGACGGCGTTGGTCTTTCCGGGTCAGGGGTCCCAGGCGGTCGGCATGGGGAAGGCGCTGGCGCAAGAGTTTCCCGCGGCGCGCGAGGTATTTGAGCGCGTCGACGCCTCACTCTCCCAGAACCTGTCCCAATTGATGTTCGCGGGCCCCGAAGCCGAACTTACGTTGACCGCCAACGCCCAGCCGGCACTAATGGCGGCGAGCATTGCGGCCCTGCGCGTTCTCGAGACCGAAACAGGCTTCAAGGTCGCAAAGCAAGCCGCCTACGTCGCCGGACATTCGCTGGGCGAATATTCAGCTCTCTGCGCCGCGGGATCGCTGACGCTCGAGGACGCCGCCCGTCTGTTGCGCCTGCGGGGCGAGGCGATGCAAAAGGCGGTCCCTGTCGGCGAAGGCGCGATGGCGGCCATCCTCGGCCTCGAATTCGGACAGGTGGTGAAGATCGCCACGGAGGCGGCGAGCGACCTCTACCTTACCGGCGCGATCTGCCAGGCGGCCAACGACAACAGCGCGGGTCAAGTGGTGATCTCGGGCACGACGGAGGCGGTCGAGCGCGCCATGGAGCTCGCCAGGTTTGCCGGCGCCAAGCGAGCCCTTCCTCTGCCAGTCTCGGCGCCGTTTCACTCGGCGCTCATGCACCCTGCCGCGCTGGCGATGCGGGCGGCGCTGAAAGGCGTCGAGATTCGTGCGCCCAAACCGCCGCTCGTCGCCAATATCGAAGCCTCGGCGGTTAGCGACCCAGAAGCGATCCGGTCCAGCCTCGTCGCGCAAGTGACTGGAACGGTGCGATGGCGCGAGAGCGTCGTCTATATGAGCGCGCATGGGGTCACGCGGTTTATCGAACTCGGCGCGGGCAAAGTGCTGACCGGCCTCATCAAGCGGATCGTGGAGGGCGCGACGGCGATCAGCATTGGCGCGCCCGCCGACGTCGCCGCCCTGAGCGCCGCGGCGAAGCCCTAACACGAAGGACGACGCGTTGTTCGATCTAAGAGGAAGGACCGCGCTCGTCACCGGAGCTTCGGGCGGACTCGGCGGCGCGATCGCCCGCGCTTTGCACGCGCGAGGGGCCGCTGTGGCGCTCTCCGGCACCCGGCGGGAAGCGCTCGAGGCGCTGGCGGCTGAACTCAAGGATCGCGCGCATCCCGCGCCCTGCGACCTCACCGACGCGGCCGCAATCGATGCGCTCGTTCGCACGGTCGAAGGAACGCTCGGATCGCTGGACATCCTCGTCAACAACGCCGGCGTGACGCGCGACAGTCTGCTCATGCGCATGAAAGACGCCGACTGGGAGTCCGTCCTTTCGATCAATTTGACCGCGGCGTTCCGCCTGTCGCGCGCGGCGCTGAAGGGCATGGTGCGACGTCGCTACGGCCGCATCATCAATATGTCGTCGGTTGTCGGCGTTTCCGGCAATGCCGGCCAGGCCAACTATGCCGCCGCCAAGGCCGGGATGATCGGCATGTCCAAGGCGCTCGCCGCCGAAGTCGCGACCCGGGGCATAACCGTGAATTGCATCGCCCCGGGCTTCATCATGAGCCCGATGACCGAGGCGCTCGACCAAAAGCAACGCGACGCGATCCTCGCTTCAGTCCCCATGACGCGGCTGGGTTCGGGCGACGAGATCGGCGCCGCGGCAGTGTATTTGGCGAGCTCCGAGGCGGCCTATGTGACTGGACAGACGCTGCACGTGAACGGCGGAATGGCAATGATTTGATGACTTTGAGCCCGCAGACGGGCTGCGCCGTGACAGGGCGGCCGCCCTCTCGCGTTGACCGGAAAGATATGCTATCGACGCCGTTCGTCGCAGGGCGCGGGAGGGGCGCACTTTTCGAGCGTCGGCGTCAGCGAAACCCGAACGAGACTCTTCCCGAAAGGGCGCGGAGCGGACGGCCGGATGGCGGACGTCGCTCGGGGTCGATCCGGGACTTGATCAGGAAGTCGGGCGGTAAGGCTCGACGCATAAGGGAAAAGTTGACATGAGCGATGTCGCAGAGCGGGTGAAGAAGATCGTTGTCGAGCACCTCGGCGTGGAGGCGGACAAAGTCGTCGACAGCGCCAATTTCATCGACGATCTGGGCGCCGACTCGCTCGACACCGTTGAATTGGTGATGGCGTTCGAAGAGGAGTTCGGCGTCGAAATTCCCGACGACCAAGCCGAAACGATCGTCACGGTCGGAGACGCCGTCAAATACCTGGAAAAGGCCTCGAGCAAAAAGTAGCGGCGGACCGAAGGCAGGGCGGGTCGCCCGGCCGCCTTTCACCATGACGTTCTTGCCTGTGATGCAAGGGCCGGCGTCCAGTCCGGCCCTTGTCGCGTCGAGGGGCTGCGAAGCGGCGCGCTTTCGAAGCTGGAGATGAGATGGAAACTGTCTGGGAATGGATATGGAGCGCATGAGGCGGGTCGTCGTCACGGGCCTTGGCATGGTGACCCCGCTAGCCTGCGGCGTCCAGCCGACGTGGGGCCGGCTTCTGGCCAGCGAATTGGGGGCCGGCCGGGTCGAGAACTTCGACGTTTCGGATCTGCCTTGCCAGATCGCCGCGCAAGTGCCGCGCAGAAGCGCTCCCGACGCCTTCAAGCCGGACGACTGGATGGAGCCCAAGGAGCAGCGCCGCGTCGACGACTTCATCATCTACGGCATGAGCGCTGCGGCGCAGGCGCTGCGCGACGCCGGTTGGGGCCCCAAGACCTATGAGGAGGAAATCGAGACCGGGGTCTTGATCGGCTCCGGAATCGGCGGGCTTGGCGGCATCTACGACGCCTCCGTCACCTTGCACGAGAAGGGACCGCGCCGCATCTCGCCGTTCTTCATTCCGGGCCGGCTCATCAATCTGGTGAGCGGGCAGGTTTCGATTGCGCACAATCTCAAGGGCCCGAACCACGCCGTCGTCACCGCCTGCTCGACCGGCGCGCACGCGATCGGCGACGCCGGGCGACTGATCGCGCTCGGCGACGCCAATGTAATGGTCGCAGGCGGCGCCGAATCGGCGGTCAACCGCCTTTCGCTCGCCGGATTTTGCGCCTGCCGCGCCCTGTCGACAGGCTTCAACGACCGGCCGAAACAGGCCTCTCGCCCCTACGACCGCGATCGCGACGGCTTCGTCATGGGCGAAGGCGCCGGATGCGTCGTGCTCGAGGAATTCGAGCACGCCAAGGCTCGCGGCGCGCGCATCTACGCCGAACTGATCGGCTACGGCCTTTCCGGCGACGCCTATCACGTGACCGCGCCGGCGCCGGACGGCGACGGCGCCTATCGCGCCATGGTCATGGCCCTCAAGCGCGCCGCGATTTCGCCCTCGGAGGTCGACTACGTCAACGCGCATGGCACGTCGACCCCGGTCGGCGACGAGATCGAATTGCGGGCGGTCGAGCGCCTGCTTGGCAATTCGTCGGCAAAGACGACCATGTCCTCGACGAAGTCATCGATCGGCCATCTCCTCGGCGCGGCAGGAGCGGTCGAGGCGATCTTCTCGATCCTCGCAATCCGCGACCAGATCGCGCCGCCGACGCTCAATCTTGACAATCCGGCGGTCGAGACGGCGATCGACCTTGCGCCGCATGCGGCGCGCAAGCGCCCGATCCACGCGGTGCTTTCGAATTCGTTTGGATTTGGCGGCACCAACGCGTCGCTCGTTTTTCGCCGGTTGAACTGACGGCGCACGCCAAGAGATTGGTGTGTCCGTAGCGCCTCAATCAGTCGTGTTTTTGTAGCGCGTGAACTGTGGTCTTCGGTTTGCGCTTCCGGCAACCCGAATGGCGCTCCGACGGATCTTGCTTTGGCCCTAATCATGCATCCATCTCCGCCGCCGTTCCCCTTTCTCCCAATTTGCGATAGACGACGATCCAATCGATCAAGGATTCCCTGTTCGTGCGCTATATTTCGACGCGCGGCGCGGCGCCGACGCTCGGCTTCGCAGACGCGCTGCTCACAGGTCTCGCCCGTGACGGCGGCCTCTACTTGCCGCTCTCTTTGCCCCGATGGCGGCCGGACGCCATCCGGGCGCTGAGAGGGCTGCCCTACGCGGAAGCGGCTGTGCGGGTCATGACGCCGTTCGTCGGCGGAGACTTCAGACCAGCCGAAACCGAAGCGCTGACCGTGGCGGCCTATGCCGGCTTCCGCCACGCGGCGACCGCGCCGATCGCGCAAATCGACGACAATCTGTTCGCGCTAGAGCTTTTCCACGGCCCAACATTGGCGTTTAAGGATTTCGCCATGCAGTGGCTGGGGCAGGCGTTGAATCACGTGTTGCAGCAGCGCGGCGCACGGGCGACGATCATCGGCGCGACCTCCGGCGATACCGGAGCGGCGGCGATCGAGGCCTTCGCCGAACAATCCCAAGTCGAAGTCTTCATCCTCTATCCCCAGGGACGCGTGTCGGACGTGCAGCGCCGGCAGATGACGACAATCGACAAGCCCAACGTCCACGCGCTCGCGATCGACGGCGCCTTCGACGATTGCCAACGGATCGTCAAGGAGCTGTTCGGCGACCTCGCCTTCCGCGACGAAATGCGGCTGTCGGGCGTCAATTCGATCAATTGGGCGCGCATCATGGCGCAGATCGTCTACTACTTCGTCGGCGCCGTTGCGATCGGCGCGCCCGAGCGGGCAATATCCTTCGCCGTTCCGACCGGCAATTTCGGCGACGTGCTGGCGGGCTATTACGCCAAACGTATGGGGCTGCCGGTGGATCGCCTCATCGTAGCGACCAACGAGAACGACATCCTCGCCCGCGCGCTGGCGACTGGACTTTACGCGCCGAAGGGCGTCAAGGCGACGCAGTCGCCTTCAATGGACATCCAGGTGTCGTCGAACTTCGAACGGCTTTTGTTCGAGGCGTCCGGCCGCGACTCGGAAACGGTCGTCGCGCGGATGGACGAGCTGGCGAGCGACGGCGTATTCGCCATCCCGTCCGCTGCGCTGACGCGCATCCGCGCGGATTTCGACGCTGTCCGCGTCGACGAAACCGCCTGCGCCGGGGAGATGAGCCGCGTCTATCGTGAGAGCGGCTTAACCATCGATCCGCACAGCGCGATCGGCGTGCATGCCGGGCGGAAATCGCTTTCCGCCGCGCCGACGACGCCGGTGATCGCGCTCGGCACCGCGCATCCGGCGAAGTTTCCCGACGCTGTCGAGCGCGTGACCGGCGCGCGGCCGCCGCTGCCTCAGCACCTATCGGACTTGATGGATCGCCAGGAAACGATCGTGCTCTTGCCGAACGACCGCCGGGCAGTGGCTGACTATGTGCGGCATATTGCGCGGGCCGCGGCGTGAGCATTCAAACGACCACTCTTCCATCGGGCCTCGCCGTCGTCACCGAGGCGACGCGCCATTTGAAGACCGCTGCAATCGGCGTGTTCGTCGCTGCGGGGGCGAGGTTCGAGCGCCCTGGCGAGCACGGGCTCTCTCATTTCATCGAGCACATGACTTTCAAGGGCACCCGGCGTCGCAGCGCCCTCGACATCGCCGAGGCGATCGAGAATGTCGGCGGCGACCTCAACGCGGAGACGGGAATCGAGCGAACCAGCTATTTCGCCCGGGTCCTTGGAATTGACGCCGGCCTGGCGCTGGACGTGATCGGCGACATTCTCACCGAGAGCGCCTTCGACGCGGAGGAGCTCGAACGCGAAAAGAACGTCATCATCCAGGAAATCGGCGCCGTCGAGGATACGCCGGACGACTGGGTCTTCGATCTCCTTACTGCAACCGCGTGGCCAGAGCAGCCGATCGGCCGGCCGATCCTCGGTACGCGGGAGGGCGTCGGCGCTTTCGACCGGGGCGCGATCGACCGCTATCTCGGTCGGCGCTACAGCGCGGGCGCGACCGTGGTCGCCGCTGCCGGCGCGGTCGAACACGATCATGTTGTCGATCTCGTTCGGTCCCGCCTCGAGAAGCTGCCAGCCGCACCGCCGCCAGCCGAAACGCCGGCCGTTTATCGCGGTGGCGAAACCAAGCTCAGCCGGCGTCTCGAGCAGACGCATATCGTCGTCGGGTTCGAGGGCCGGCCAGCCGGCTCGCCGGACCATGACGCCGCCCAGGTCTTCGCCGCCGCGGCCGGGGGCGGGATGTCGTCCCGGCTCTTCCAAGAGGTGCGCGAGAAACGCGGCCTTGCCTATTCGATTTTTGGCTTCCACTGGGATTTTGTCGACACCGGCCTGTTCGGATTCTACGCCGGCTCTGCCGATCGGGACGCGACAGAAGTGGTCCGCGCCTCGCTCGATTGCCTCGCCGAGGCCGCCCACGGGCTCGGCGAAGCGGAAGTCCGCCGCGCCAAGGCGCAGATGAAGGTCTCGCTCATCGCCGCCCTCGAGCAGCCCACTGCGCGCGTTCACCAGCTTTCGCGGCAGATACAGGTCTACGGGCGCCCGCTTTCGTTCGACGAAATGTTGGGCCGGGTCGACGACATCACGGTCGAAGAGGTTCGCAAAACCGGCGCCGCCATGCTTAGATCGCCGCCCGCCTTGGCGGCCATCGGGGCGGTAAGCAAGGTTCCCGGCCGGGAGAAGGTCGCCAGCGCTTTGAAAGGGGTATGATGGCGCTTTTCGGCTTGACGAGACCGGTGAGCCCGGAGCCGCTGTTGCGCGGCGATGGCCTCTATCTGCGCCCGGCGGCCCCGTCTGACTATTCCTCCTGGTCGCGGTTGCGGGCCGCCAGCCGCAACTTTCTCGCGCCATGGGAGCCGACCTGGCCGGACGACGACCTAACCCGCGCGGCCTTTCGCCGGCGGCTGCGACGCCAGGACGACGACATGGCTCGCGACGAGGCTTATACGTTCCTCATTTTCGACAGCGCCAACGATGACCTTCTGGGCGGGATCACGCTCGGCGGGGTCAGGCGCGGGGTGTCGCAGAGCGGGACGCTCGGCTATTGGATGGGCGCTCCCCACGCCGGCAGGGGACGCATGACGCGCGCCGTGGCGGCGACAGGCGAATTCGCTTTTTCCAGACTGCGGCTTCATCGCATTGAGGCCGCCTGCATCCCCGAGAACGCGCCGTCCATCGCTCTGCTTGAGCGTAACGGCTTCCGGCGCGAGGGCTACGCGCGAGGATTCCTGAGAATCAACGGCGCATGGCGCGACCACCTCCTGTTTGCACTGGTCGAGAGCGACGCGCGTCCGCGACTGGCGTGGACCAGTCTTGACTGAGACGTCGTTCAACGACCGCAGGCGAGCCCGCGCCCGGACGAATTGTGCGGATCGGCCTGCGAAGCGCGCCTCAGGCGCGGCGAGAGCCTGGCAGGCCCTCGTCGGCGTCGCCGTCCTGATCGCCGGGCTTGCCGCGTTTGGGCCGACCGCCCTGGCCGTCCAGTCGGTAAGGGTCTCAATCGATTCCGACGCCATTGACCTGACCAGGGCGGTGGAGCGCTATAGCGCCCAAGGCGACCGCATCCAGGTGTCGACCGCGCCCGGCGCGGACGGCATCGTGCGGCGGATCGAGGTCAGCGCGCTCGAGCCTGGGGCGCAACCCGCGTGGATCGTATTTGCGTTGACCAACGATTCTGACGAGCAATTGACCCGCCTGATCGTCGCCCCGCATTTCCGCTTTGTCGGCTCCGGCCTTGTCTGGCCGGATCTTGGCTCGTCGCGAATCACGACCATCACCGCGAGCCAGGGTTCGGCGCCCGAACGCGAGGACAATCCAGAGGCGGATGTCTTCCGCCTGACCCTCGATCCGGGAACGACGGTGACCTATGTCGCCGAATTGCGCACGCCGAATTTGCCTCAGCTTTATTTGTGGGAGCCGGACGCGTTCAAGGACAAGTCAACCAGCCTCACGCTCTACGAAGGCATTCTGATCGGCATCGCCGGCCTTCTCGCGCTGTTTCTCACCATCGTTTTTGTGGTGCGCGGGGCGATGATCTTTCCTGCCGCCGCCGCGCTCGCCTGGGCGGTGTTCGCTTATGTCTGCATAGATTTCGGGTTCTGGCGCAAGATGTTTGGCCTCGAGGACGCCTCGGAGCGCATCTGGCGCGCCGGCGTCGAGGCGACGATCGGCGCGACCCTCATTATCTTTCTGTTTGCCTATCTCAACCTGCGCCGATGGCATGTGCGCTATACGCATTTCGCCCTCGCCTGGCTCGCGCTGATGGCGGCCGTCGTCGGGCTCTCGGTCTACAACGCCCCGGTCGCGGCGGGCGTTGCGCGCATCTCGATCGCGACCGTCGCCGGCGTTGGCTTCCTGCTCATCCTGAGCCTCGCCGCGCGCGGCTCCGATCGCGCGGTCATGCTGATCCCGACTTGGTACCTGCTTGCGGTCTGGGTGGTGGCCGCGGGCGCGGCGGCGCTGGGCTATCTGACCAACGACCTTGCCGCGCCAGGTCTGGTCGGCGGCCTGGTGCTGATTGTAATGCTGATCGGCTTCACGGTGATGCAATTCGCTTTCTCCGGCTCCGGCGGGGTCGCGGACAGCGGCCCCGACGCCGAACGGCGCTCGCTCGCCATGACTGGATCGGGGGAAGCGATCTTCGATTGGAACGTGCTTGCCGACGAGGTCAGCGGCAGCGAGGCGATCGAAGGCCAGCTCGGGCTCAAGCGCGGCTCGCTCGAGGGGCCGGCCGCGGGCTGGCTCGACGTGCTGCACCCTCTCGATCGCGACCGCTACACGCTGGCGCTCGACGGGCTCCTGCACCAGCGCTCAGGCCGGATCAATCATGATCTGAGACTGCGCGGCTCGGATGGACATTACTTCTGGTACGTCTTGAAAGCGCGGCCGGTGATCGGCGCCGACGGCGAGGTGGTGCGGGTGATCGGCTCGCTGTCGGATGTGACCGAACTCAAGTCCGCCGAAGAGCGCATGCTCCATGACGCCGTTCACGACAATCTGACCGGGCTTCCGAATCGCGAATTGTTCAACGACCGGCTTGGCGCGGCGATCCTGATGGCGCCGAATCCAGGGGGCGCCGCGCCGACGGTGATGGTCATCGACATCGATGAGTTCCAGTCGGTCAACGATTCTTACGGGTTGTCGATCGGCGACTCGGCGCTCTTGGCGGTGGCCCGGCGGTTGGCGCGCGATCTGAGGCCCGGCGATACGCTGGCTCGCCTCGGAGGCGACACGTTCGGGGCTATCGTTCTCGCCGAGCCGCAGTCGATGGACGCGCCCGCCAGGATCGAGGCGCTGCGCGCGGCGCTCGCCGCGCCGATCAGCTTCGGCGAACGGGAAATCACCCTCACCGTTTCGATCGGCGCGGCGCACTACGACCGGAAGCTGCACGGCAAGGGCGGTGATCTTCTCGCCGACGCCCAACTCGCGCTCGCCAACGCCAAACGGGCCGGCGGCGACCGGGTCGAGATTTTCGCGCCCTTCATGCGCTCGCAGCGATCCGACCGGCAGTCGCTCGAGAACGACATGCGCCGCGCGCTCGAGCGCGGCGAGATCTCTGTCCTGTTCAGGCCGATCGTGCGCCTCGAGGATCGGACCGTGGCCGGATTCCAGTCGCTGTTGCGCTGGCGTCATCCGAGGCTCGGTCTCCTCGATGAGGATGAATTCTCCTCCGCCGCGGAGTCGACAGGCGCGATCGTCGACATCGGCGCCTATGCGTTGGAGGCGACGGCGAGGGAGCTGGCCGCGTGGCAGAAGGCGCTCGAGGTTAATCCTCCGATCTTCGCCACCGTCGCCGCGTCGTCGCGCCAGATGCTTAGCCACGATCTGCTTTCGGATGTGCGCGCCGCGCTCGGCCGCCACTACGTGCAGCGCGGCTCGCTCCGACTCGCGGCGGCCGAGAGCCTGGTGATGGAAAACCCCGAATACGCCGCAGTCTTGCTGCAGCGGGTGCGCGAAATCGGCGCGGCGCTGATGCTCGACAGGTTCGGCGCGGGCTACACCTCGCTCGGCCATCTGCCGCAGTACCGCTTCGACGCGATGCGGATCGACGCCTCCCTGGTCCGGCCCAACTCCTTCGGTGCGCGCTCGCCGATCCTGCGCTCGATCGTCGCGATGGCGCAGGAGATCGGGATGGAGGTCATCTCCGAAGGCGCGGAGACGGAATCGGACGCGGTCGAACTCGCCCAGCTGGGCTGCCAGTTCGCGCAAGGAGCGGCCTTCGGACAGCCGATGAGCGCGGCGGCGGCGCGAAAACTGATGGGCGCGGCTGTCGCCTGACAGAGGTCTTGCCCGGAGGCCGCGGACCTAAGCTCCGCGGCCAAATACCCTCACAAGCTGGGAGCGTCGGTCAAGTGCCGGCGATAGCAGGCCCGCACTTGCGCCCGATAGATCGGGCGCAGCGCCTCGTGGCGGAGGCGTTCGGCGAACCCCATCGACCGGCGCTGGACCGTGGTGCCGCCAGTCTCGAGCGAAACGTCCCGGACGGGCGAGGGAGAGGCGACCAGCACCGGCTGGCCAGTGACCCAGGTCATCTGCAGAAACGTGTCGACCGGGCGGTCAAACGGCAGGGTGCGGACGAGGAGGCGGTCAGCGGCGGCGAGCGAGACGATCTGCCCGATCGCGCGCAGCGGCGGCGTATCGGGGCGAAGCAGCGACAGCGCCCCGCGGCGGCGCACGACCGCCGCGCCGCTACGGATCGGCGCGGCCGGCATGAGCACATAATCCCACGCCGCCCGTTCTTCGCTCACGAACTCGATCAGCGTGTGAAACGCGGCCGGGTCGATTTGCGCGTCGTCTTCGAAGATAACCGCGAAATCGAGACCGTCATCGACGATCCGCCGCCACGCCGAGCGATGGCTGAGGAAAACGCCGATTTCGGTCGCGCTCAGCGCGAACGGATAGCGCGGCCGGAAACGGCGGCGCGTATAAGCTTGGTCGAGATCTCCTCGAGACAGGCGCGCCCCGTCGACCGCCGCGACAATTTCGCTCTCGATCGGGAGGCGCGCTTTTAGCGTCTGGACGTTGGCCGCGCGCGAAATAGCGCGATCCAAATGGAGAATAAAGGCTTTGGGGGCGCTCACGACTGGCCGACCGTGTAAAGTCCTGCGATAATCGCTGCGAGAAAGTGCGAGAGCGTCACCATATACGCGCCGGCTCCTGCCAAGTCATGCGGGTCGCCGGCCGAAAGACGAGCGGTCCTTCCACCCATTTTCCGCGTGCTCCGGCGCGAACGAACCGAAAGCGGAATATTAATGATATTCGGCTAAGGGTCGGCCGATTGGCCGAGCGACGCGGCCGCGCGGAGACGAGGAGACGACTGGGTCCGATGAAGATCACCGTCGATGTCGATTGCACGCCGCTCGAGGCGCGTCAGTTCATGGGATTGCCAGACGTCGAGCCCATGCAGAAGGCGGCCATGGCCCAGATCGAAAAGCGCATGATGGCCGAACTTGAGCGCTACGCTCCTGAGGCTTTGTTCAAGGCTTGGCTGCCGATCGCCGGCATGAACGCCGAGTGGCTCCAGGAGTTTCTCAAGCGCTCGTCCTCCTGACGCTCAAAACCTGACATCCATCAATGCGGTCGGCGTTCGCTCGGCATTAAGCCCGCCGGCGCCCTTCCGCCCGCGCGAGGCGGCTCTTACATTGGGGCGAAGCCGCGAAATCGCGGCAATCCGATTGTATGGGCTGCCTGACGCCGCTTCGGGGCGCGAGGCAGGGCCGAAGGGGATAGACGATGAACTTGGAAAAATACACCGAGCGGGCGCGCGGTTTCGTGCAGTCCGCCCAATCGCTGGCGCTTCGCGAAGGCCATCAACAGTTCACGCCTGAGCACCTGCTCAAGGTGCTGCTGGACGACGAGGAGGGCCTGTCCGCCGGACTGATCGACCGGGCGGGCGGACGATCGCGGGAAGCGCTGAGACAGGTCGAGCAGGCGCTCGGCAAGCTGCCGAAAGTCGAAGGTTCGGGCGCTGGCCAGCTCTATATCGCGCCGTCGATGGCGCGCCTGTTCGACAACGCCGAGAAGATCGCCCAGAAGGCCGGCGATTCGTTCGTCACCGTCGAGCGCCTGCTGCTGGCGCTGGCGATGGAGAAGGGAACGGAGGCGGCCAAGATCCTCGCCAACGCGGGCGTCTCCGCCCAGACCCTCAACGCCGCGATCAATGATTTGCGCAAGGGCCGCACCGCTGATTCGGCGAGCGCCGAAAACGCCTATGAAGCGCTGAAGAAATACACCCGCGACCTCACTGAAGCCGCGCGCAACGGCAAACTGGATCCGGTCATCGGTCGCGACGAGGAGATCCGCCGCACGATCCAGGTCCTGTCGCGCCGGACCAAGAACAATCCCGTCCTGATCGGCGAGCCTGGCGTCGGCAAGACGGCGATCGTCGAGGGTCTCGCGCTGCGCATCGTCAACGGCGACGTGCCGGAATCGCTGCGCGACAAGAAGTTATTGTCGCTCGATATGGGCGCGCTGATCGCGGGAGCGAAATACCGCGGCGAGTTCGAGGAGCGCCTCAAGGCGGTGCTGAACGAAGTGACCGCGGCCGCGGGCGGCGTCGTTCTGTTCATCGACGAGATGCATACGCTGGTTGGCGCCGGCAAGGCGGACGGGGCGATGGACGCCTCGAACCTGCTCAAGCCGGCGCTCGCGCGCGGCGAGCTGCATTGCGTCGGCGCGACCACGCTCGACGAATATCGCAAGCATGTCGAGAAGGATGCGGCGCTGGCGCGGCGCTTCCAGCCGGTGTTCGTCTCCCAGCCGACGGTCGAAGACACGATCTCGATCCTGCGCGGCCTGAAGGAGAAATACGAGGCCCATCACGGGGTCCGCATCACCGACCCCGCGATCATCGCGGCGGCGACCCTGTCCGACCGCTACATTGCCGACCGTTTCCTGCCGGACAAGGCGATCGACCTTGTCGACGAAGCGGCCTCGCGGCAGCGGATGCAGGTCGATTCAAAGCCCGAGGAGCTCGACGAGCTCGACCGGCGCATCATGCAGCTCAAGATCGAGCAGGAGGCGCTGAAAAAGGAGACCGACACAGCCTCGAAGGAGCGCCTGAAGAAGCTCGGCTCTGAGCTTGGAGAGCTGCAGGAGAAGTCCGACGCGCTGACCGCCCGCTGGCGGGCGGAGAAGGACAAGGTTGGGCTCGCGCAGAAGCTCAAGGAAGAGCTGGACGCCGCGCGCAACGCGCTCGCACAGGCGCAGCGCAAGGGCGACTTCGCCGAAGCCGGCCGAATCACCTACGGCACGATTCCCGAGCTCGAAAAGAAGCTCGCCGAAAGCGAAACTCAGAAAGACACCGCCCTCGTTGACGAAGCGGTGACCGCCAACCACGTCGCCCAGGTTGTCTCGCGATGGACCGGCATCCCGGTCGACAAGATGCTCGAAGGCGAACGCGAGAAGCTCCTCAAGATGGAGGAGGAGATCGTGCGCCGGGTCGTCGGCCAGCGCGAGGCGGTGCAAGCCGTCTCGACCGCGGTCCGGCGCGCCCGCGCCGGCCTGCAGGATCCGAACCGGCCGATCGGCTCGTTCATGTTCTTAGGCCCCACCGGCGTCGGCAAGACTGAGCTCACCAAGGCGCTCGCCGCGTTCCTGTTCGATGACGACAATGCGCTCGTGCGCATCGACATGTCGGAATACATGGAGAAGCACTCGGTGGCGCGGCTCATCGGCGCGCCGCCCGGCTATGTCGGCTACGAGGAGGGCGGCGCCCTGACCGAGGCGGTGCGCCGGCGGCCCTATCAGGTGGTGCTGTTCGACGAGATCGAGAAGGGGCACCCGGATGTGTTCAACGTCCTGTTGCAGGTGCTCGACGACGGGCGGCTGACCGACGGGCAGGGCCGCACGGTGGATTTCCGCAATGTGCTGATCGTGATGACCTCCAACCTCGGCTCCGAATATCTCGTCAATCTTGGCGAGAACGAGGATACGAAGACGGTCGAGAAGGAAGTGATGGGGGTGGTGCGTGGCCATTTCCGGCCTGAGTTCCTCAATCGCATCGACGAGATCATCCTCTTCCATCGGCTGCGGCGCGAGGACATGGGCGAGATCGTCGACATCCAGTTGCGCCGCCTCAACCGGCTCCTGGAGGACCGCAAGATGACGCTTGCACTCGACGCCAGGGCGCGCCAATGGCTGGCCGAGAAGGGCTACGATCCGACCTATGGCGCGCGCCCGCTGAAACGGGTGATCCAGAAATGGGTGCAGGACCCGCTGGCGCAGATGCTCCTCGCCGGCGAGGTTCGCGACGGCGCGCAAATCAAGCTGAGCGTCGCGCGCGGACGCCTGACCATCAACGGCAAGGAGGTCGGCGGTGAATCTGAGGGGTCCCCCGGGCCGAAGTCGCCCTCGGTCGTGCAGTTTCCGAAGACGTGACGGATGAAGTCAGGACGCGGTCGAACGGACACACGCGCGGCTGGCGGCGGCGGTTGCGGGCCGCCGTCGCTGAGGTCGGTCGCTAGTCGGGGTCTCGGATCATGATCAACAATGTCGTCGGCCGCTTCGCAGGCGGGTCGCCGGCGATCGTCGCGGTGCGACTGATCGTCGTCTCGTTCGTCGTCGGCATCGTTCTCGAGACTTTCGGCTTCGATCCTTCGTCGTTGTTTGGCGATGCGGTGCGCGCCGTCAGACGAATCGTCGAGCTCGGGTTCACCGACATCCGTCAAGTTGGCCGCATCCTCTTGACCGGCGCGATGGTGGTTGTGCCGGTGTGGCTGGCGCTCCGGCTTATCGACTCCCGCGGGAGACGGTAGGCGACAGGCGGAGCCGGCCGTCGGGTCCACGAAGGAACATCGCGAGAGCGGGCAAGGCTTCGACGCGGCGAATCGCGGGACAGGAAATCGTTCGGCCGGGGTGGGGCTTGACGCGCGCGCGCGGCGCTGATCCCCTACCCGGCGGGGTTTCGTACATGGGGCTATTGTTAATGGCATTTTCTCATCCTCTGGCCAGAGGCGCCAAGGTTTGGAACGCAAAGGCTCACGACGGCGGTGAGCAGCGCGTCCTCGTCATCATCACCACAATCCCGCTCGATCCCGCCGAGAAAGGCTATAAGAAATCGCTGGTCGAGCGCCTTTCGCGCGCCGCGCGCGACTATTTGGCCGACTCGAATGACGCCGCTTCGTTCATGCTGATGAATCGGCTCAGGGACTGGAACGCGGGGAAGGCTTGAGATAAGGGCGCGCCCCGGCTCGGCCATCGTCTTTTCTCTCTGAGCGCCGTCCGTTCCCGGCAAAAGGGGCGCTTCTCATGAAAACTGGTTGTGATAGATTGCGGCGCGAAAGCGCGGGTCAGAGGCGCCGCGGGGCTGCCGCCGTCGCGCGCCGCATCAATCAGGGACGAACGCCATGACGAACACAGCATCAGCTCTAGGGCTTGGACCGGCGGCGGGGCTCGCGCCGCTGAAGGCCAAATGGGGCTGGATCGTCGCCCTTGGCGTCGTCTACGTCGTCGCCGGGGTGATCGCGCTCGGCAGCGTGGTCATGGCGACCATCGCCAGCGTCTATGTCGTGGGTATCATGATGCTGATCGCGGGCGTGTTCGAAGTCATCAACGCCTTCCAGGTCAAGACCTGGGGACGGTTCCTGTTCTGGCTCCTTCTCGGGGTTCTATACATCGTTGCCGGGTTCGTGGCGTTCGACAATCCGCTGCTAACCGCGGTGTGGCTGACGCTCATTCTCGGCGCCGCGCTGGTCGCCTCCGGCATCATGCGGATCTTTCTTGGTTTCAGCATGCAGGGCGGAACGCCCTGGATCTGGGTGGTCGTATCGGGCCTCATCACGCTGCTGCTTGGCGGCATCATCCTGTTCCATTGGCCGGTCTCCTCGCTGTGGACGCTCGGAATCTTCCTCGGCGTCGATCTCGTGTTCGCCGGCGCGAGCTGGATCGGACTCGGCATGGGTCTGCGCCAAGTCGTCTGAAGCCGTCGGGGCCGGCGCCTCGACCGAGCCGCAGCCCGGTTTGAGGCGAAGCGGCGGCGCGCAACCGCCGCCTCTCGGGGCAAGGAGATCTTCGCGTGCGTTGGCTTTATCTGGCGATCATTGTCATATTTCTCGCCGCGCTGATGATCTTCGTGTTCCAGAACACGGATAACGTCAGCGTTTCCTTCCTCACTGGGGCCATCAGCTTGCCCCTCGCGCTGGTCGTTATTGTCGCTTACGTGCTTGGCGCGCTTAGCGGCGGCAGCCTCTATGCGCTCCTGCGTCGATCTGTCGCAGGATCGCGGCGCGCCGGCGCCTGAAATCGCGACCCAATCCATGCGCGCCATGGTCCTGAGGCGGCCCGGCGAATGGCTCGTCATGGAGGAACGGCCGGATCCGACCCCCGGACCTGGGCAGATTTGGGTTCGGATCGAAGCCTGTGGCGTCTGCCGAACCGACCTGCACATCGTCGACGGCGAACTGCCCGATCCCAAGCTGCCGATCGTGCCGGGGCATGAGATCGTCGGCCGGGTCGAGGCCAAGGGCGAAGGGGTCGACATCGAACTCGAGGCGCGCGTCGGCGTGGCCTGGCTCGGCCACGCCTGCGGTCATTGTCCCTATTGCCTGAGCGCGCGCGAAAACCTGTGCGATGCGCCATTGTTCACCGGCTACACCCGCGACGGCGGCTATGCGACGCATGCGATCGCCGAGGCGGCGTTCGTGTTCGCGCTGCCCGAGGCGCTCGATCCGGTCGCGACCGCCCCCTTGCTCTGCGCCGGTCTCATCGGCTGGCGGTCGCTGAAGATGGCCGGGGACGGGGGACGATCGGCATCTATGGCTTCGGCGCCGCGGCCCATATCATCGCCCAGATCTGCCGTTGGCAGGGACGGCGCGTATTCGCCTTCACCCGGCCGGACGACGCCGCCGGTCAGGCGTTCGCCCGCTCGCTCGGGGCCGAATGGGCGGGCGGCTCGGACGACAAGCCGCCCGAGCCGCTCGACGCCGCCATTCTGTTCGCGCCGGTCGGCGCGCTTATTCCGAGCGCGCTCGCCGCCGTGCGCAAGGGCGGGCAGGTCGTCTGCGGCGGCATCCACATGAGCGACATCCCCTCGTTCCCGTATCGGCTGCTGTGGGAGGAGCGCGGGGTCGCCTCGGTCGCCAATCTGACTCGCGCCGACGGACGGGAGTTTCTGGCGCTCGCCCCGCGCGCGAAGGTGCGAACGACGGCCACGCGCTACCCGCTCGACGAAGCTAACCAGGCGCTCGACGATTTGCGCGCCGGGCGCCTCGAGGGAGCGGCGGTGCTGGTGCCATAGTGCAAATTTGTCGATTCTCGAGAGCGGACAAGCAGGGACCGCGACGACCTATGGTTGGGCGCCGGCAACCGCATGGCTATCCGCCAGAGCCGAGGGCCTCCGCAATGGAGGATCCACCGGTCCGAACGCCAGAACGATGCGGGCGCCGCCGCCCGCCCGGTCCTCGACGCGGACGCCGCCGCCGTGCAGTTCGACAATACGTTTGACGAGTGCGAGGCCTATCCCGACGCCGCCGCCGCGACGGGGATCGGCGCGCCAAAATCGGGTGAAGACCGCCTCCCGATGCTTCTCGGCGATTCCAGGACCCCGATCCTCGACAACGACGTTTCCCGCCTGTGAGACGGTCACGGCAATCGTTGAGGCCGGGGGAGAGGCCTTTAACGCATTGTCGACGACATTGCGCACTGCGATATCGAGAAGATCCGCCTGGCCTGAAATCACAACTTTCTGTTGAGGGGCGTCGAATTCAAGGGTCTGTCCGCGCTCCACCGCAAGCAGCGCCAGTTCCTCGCAGACCTTGCGGCTGACGGCACCGAGGTCGACGGGCTTCAGCGCGGCAAGCATAGCGTCCTCCGCCTGCGCCAGTCGCAGAAGCTGATTGACGAGCGCCCCAAGGGCGTCGACCTCGGCGATAATCTGCTCCGCCGGGGCCGTCGCGGGCAGATCGGAAACCTGAAGCCGCAAAACGGCGAGCGGGGTGCGCAATTCGTGCGCCACATCCGCGGTGAACTGTTTTTGATGTCTGAAAGATGTCTCCAGGCGATCGAGCATCGCATTGAGGGCGACCACCACGTCGACGATCTCGCGCGGCAGGCCCTGGACCGACAAAGGATGGAGCGGGCGCCCGGCGCGAACGGCTCGGCCGAGCGCGTCCGCCTGGCTTGCGACCCGGCTCAGCGGCCGCAAGGTTTGGCGCACAGTGAAGAACGCGGCGAGCGTCATCAGCGGCACGATGACCCCGACCGGCACGACGACGTGATCGATGAGTTCGGTTTCGATCACGCTTCTCCATTGCCGCGCGGGATCGCCAACCATCGCAATTTGGATCCATAGCTTTCGGGCGCCGATTGGGGTGAGGTCCGAGATCATCCAATGGTCGGCGCCGCCCAGGGCGCGGGGAAGGCTGCCGAGATCGAAGAAGCCCTCGGCGAGCGAGCCTTCGTCGGCCGCGCTCTCGCCTTTCGCGAAATCCTTAGGCACCCGCGGAAGAATCGACGAATTGACTTCGTTTACGACCTTGAGCCCGCCCAAAGGAAGCTCTTCGAGCACGCGAAACCCGTAGTTCGCCGGGTACGAGGAAAAAGGGGCTTCTGCGGCCGGGTCGCGGCCCTCGGCTATTGCCGCGCTAATCGTCGCCAACTCGACCCGCAGCGTCATCTGGCGAATGTTGGGCACGTCCAGCATGTATTTGGCGAAGTAAAAGCAGAACAGCGCCGCGCTGACCGTCAGAGCCGTTACAAGGAGGCGAACGGCAAGCTGGCGCGACATCGTCGTCGGCGCCTTTCGGAAATCCATCATTGCGGGCGTTCCGCAAGCAGGTAGCCCAGACCGCGCATGGCGGTAATCCCGATCGTCGCTCCTTGAGCTTCTAGCCGGCGCCTGAGGCGCGAGATTGTCGCTTCGATGGCGTTGGGCGTGACGTCGACGTCGAACGAATAGATCGCCTCCTCAAGCCGCTCACGCGGAATTATGCGCCCGCGGCTGCGAAAGAGGGCCGCCAGCACTTCAAATTCGCGACGTGCAATTTCGACCGGTTCCCCGTTTATTTTCAGGGCCAACGAGGGGATATCAAGAGTGACGTTGCCAAGCTCCATGGCCGAGTGGACGGCCTGTTTTGGCCGACGCAAAATGGCCCGAATGCGGGCAAGTAGCTCCTCGGACGAAAAAGGCTTCACGATGTAGTCGTCCGCGCCCTGGTCCAGCGCCTCCACGCGATGGCTGACATCGTCGCGAGCGGTTTCGATCAGCACCGGAACGGACTTTCGGTTCTTGCGCAGCGCTCGCAAGACCTCGATCCCGTTGCCGTCCGGCAAAGTGAGATCAAGCACGACGAGATCGTAGGCGACGACTTCCAGCGCACCCATCGCTTCGTCTACCGTTTTCACCTGGTCGACGACAAAGAGGTTTTCGCCAAGCCGCTTGGCGATCAGCGTCGCGACCTTTTCGTTATCTTCGACGATCAGAATACGCATTGTCTGGTCTCTTACGCGCTTGGGTCGCGGGAGACTACCGACACTCACCCGCTCAACGCCCTCATCCGTTTCCATGCGCCCGCTGGCCGTCAAACGCCTTGACTTCGATCAACGGCCCTTTGGGGCGTTTTCGCGAGTTCGGACACACGGGCCGGCAGGAGCCGACCGGTCTTAGAATAAGGTTGCGAGGCCGGCTCCAAGTGAAGCATTCGGCTTTTATTCGCCGCGGCAGATCGAGCGTGGCGGCCATGGCGCTAGTTGTCCGTCTTTGCGATGATGTCTTGTTTCAGATAATCGCATGCGGCGACGAGATGATGCCCGCCGCCATATGGGCCGCTTATGCAAGAGCATATTGTCGCGTCCGGCCGCACCAACGCGATTGCAGCCGCGGTGATCTCTCCGCGGCGCGCCTGGTCGACGACTTGCTCCAGGATGTCGATCACCACCGGGTTGGCGCCAATCGAGGTGCGGATTCGTTCGCGATTTCGGGCTCAGAACTTCGCTCATGTGTTTTGGCTACCTTGCGGCTAGACGCTTCCGCGCCCTCGCCTCGCCCTTGTTGGTTGAGGCATAGGGACGCGGAACGCCTGTCTTTTTTCGTGTTCAGTCGCCGGGCTCAGCGATGACCGCTGGTGCTGTGCCCGCTCGAGTGGCCCGAGTCGCCCTTGCCGTGGCCCGAGTTGCCCTTGCCGTGGCCCGAGTCGTTGCCCTTTGCGTCACCCTTGCTATCGCCCTTGCTGTCACCCTTGCCGTCGGTGGAGTGGCCCGCGTCGGCCGAGTCGCCCGCGCCGTCGGCGCTGCTCGCGCCATCATCGGCGTAGGCGGCGGGAGAAACAGCGGTCAAGGCGACCGGGCCGGCCACCGCCAAAATGGCCGACGCTGCGATGGCGATCAGGATGCGATTGCTTGATGTAGACATATGTAAGTCTCCGTTTGGTTGTAGGGTTACGACGCTAAACTCCCTCCTGGAGAAAGATCGAAACGCCGCTTCTGAACGGTGGGTTACTCACCCTCCGCTGCAGTAACTCTGCGCGAGGTCGCTGACGGAGCGCTGACGGGGGGCGATATTTCTTGTCGCCGCGGTGGCCGCCGAAATATCGCTTGCGTTCGGGAATTTATTGTGTCTTTTTGCGCATTGATCGATGCCGTCGGTCGGACCAGCTGCCAACAACCGGGGTCGGCGTCTTTGACGTACGCACGTCATCCTCAAAAACGGTCGCGCCGAGCCGTTTTCTCCGGAAGCTCATCGTCGTCGGAACGGTCGTCTTCATAGCGGTGCTGATCGACAAGTCGCGCCACGTCGCCACGGGGCGCGCCTGCCCGCGAGAGGTCGGAGCGGGCGATCTGGTGGTGGGAGCGGCGGTTAACCGACGGGCAGAGGCTATCGTGGCGTTGAACCCTCGCGACTTCGACGAAGGCGCGCGCGCCAGCCGGACGAGACCCTCGCCCCGGCTACCGCTCGTCCTCCGGCAGATCGTCGTCGCTGATCGCCCGCCAAGCGGCGCCGTCGAGGTCGTCAAACTGTCCGTTGCGCAGCGCCCACAAGAAGGCTGCGAGCCCGAGCCGCCGAGCGCAAGCGCCAGCGGCACGAGATAGACGTGGACGTTCATCGCCGCCGAGCCCTACGCATGACGGGCTCGGAGCGCATTGAACGTGACCAGGACCGAGGAGCCCGACATCGCCAGCGCCGCGATCAGCGGGGTCACATGGCCTGTGACCGCGAGCGGGACGACAAGCAGGTTATAGATCAACGAGAGCCAGAGATTTTCGATCATGAGCCCGCGCGCCTTGGCGGCGAGGCGCAGCGCGTTGACGACCGGCGCGAGCCGTTCGCCGAGGAACAAAGCGTCGGCTTGCGCCTGGGCGATATGGGCTGCGGAAATGGGCGAGATCGACACATGCGCCGCGGCGAGCGCCGGCGCGTCGTTGAGGCCGTCGCCAACCATCAGCGGGCGCATTCCCGCGGCGGAAAGCGCCTTGAGTTGGTCGATCTTGTGCTTAGGCTTGAGACCGAACGCGAAATGCTCGACGCCGAGTTCGCGCGCGACCAGCGCGACCGCCGCCTCGCGGTCGCCGGAGAGGATCTCGACCTCGCGCGCGCGTCGGAGCGCAGGCGCTGCTTGACCGCGAATGTCACTGCGCGCTCTTGCGTCTTGAGCACGATCAGCGACGTGTCGGGAAAGGCGGCCGCGACCGGCGCCGCCTCGGCCTCGGCCTTGCAGAAGGCGACGGAGCCGAGCTTCACGCGTCGGCCATGATCGAGCGCGGTGACGCCCTGTCCAGGGAATTCGGTCCCGGTCAACGGCTCGCTGGCGCGCGCAGCGTCGGCAATGGCCTTGGCGAGCGGATGCCGGCTCGAGAGCGCGAACGAGCCCGCAAGCGCGAGGTCATGCGGAGCGATGTCGGCGCCGTTGGCGAGAGCCGGGCGGGGATCGGTCAGGGTGCCGGTCTTATCGAACACAATCGTCCTGGCTTCCGCCAGGCGCTCCAGGGCCTCGTCGGAATTGAGGATCAGCCCACGACGAAACAGCGCCCCCGCCGCGACCGCTTGCACCGCCAGGACCGCGAGCCCGAGCGCGCACGGGCAGGTGATGATGAGCACGGTGACCGCGACGACCAGCGACTGCCGCCAGCCGGCGCCGAGCCATAGCCAGCCGAGAAAGGTCATAAGCGCCGCCAAATGGACGACCGGCGCGTAGAGCCGCGCCGCGCGATCGGCGAGGCGCACATAGGACGAGCGCTGCTCGACCGCCTTGGCGAGCAGCGCATTGACCTCGTCGAGCAGGGCGTCGCCCGCCTCTTTGGCGACCCTCGCGCGCAGTGTGCCGGTGAGATTGAGCGCGCCCGCATAGGCTTGCGCGCCGGCCCGAGAGGCCTAGCGCGAGCGCGACGCCGAGCGAAATCGGCACGTCCATGTTGAGCGACCAGCTCTTCAGCGCGCGGGCCGAGCTCATGTCGAACGCATGCCGGCATATCGTGCGCAGGGCAGCGCGATCAGGGCGGAGAGCCAGTGGAAGAGATCGCGGGCGGGGGAATTCGGATCGCTGTCGGCGCCCCCGAGTGCGAGACCGAGAGCAGCCTCACGTTCATCGCGCCGAAAGCGGCGATGCTGAGACAGCGCAAGAGCTGCTGTGCCGCCGCCTTTTCGACGCTGTTCGCGTCTCCGCGGCAAAAGGGCGGGATAGCCCAGCGCCGCGAGCCGCTCGAGGATCGTTGGCGGCTCGAGCGCGCGCTTGTTCCACTCGACCGTGACGCGCTTGCTGGCGAGATCGACGCGCGCGCCGGGCACGCCAGCCTGCTTGCGCAGGCCCGTCTCGGTCGCGGCGATGCAGGCGCCGCAATGAACGCCCGCGACGACGGTCGATCGGGCCGACGCCGTCGAGGGGACGCCGCAAGTAGTTCGAGAGGTCCTGCGCGTCAGTCATCGCTGTTCCGGATTGGCCTCCGTGTCCGCGACCACGATTTTCGCCCGGCGACCTTGTGTCGCAATCTGCAAGCGCGCCTACCGCGAAGCCCCTCGACAGGTCCGGTCAAACCTGCCAGTTCGACGCCATGGCCAAGTTTCGTTCTTCTTATGTCTGCCAGAATTGCGGGGCCATCACCCAGCGCTGGCAGGGCAAGTGCGAATTTTGCGGCGAGTGGAACACGATCATTGAAGAAGCCGCGGCGCTCGGAATTGGCGGCGCGGCGGCCAGGCGGGGCGCGGCCGGCCGGCCGTTTCCGCTCGAAGACCTGTCGGGCGCGTCAACGCCCGACCCGCGTCTCGTGACCGGTCTCGTCGAGCTCGATCGGGTGGCCGGAGGCGGATTTGTGCCCGGATCGACGACCCTGATTGGCGGCGAGCCGGGAATTGGCAAGTCCACTCTGCTGATCCAGGCCTGCGCCGCGGTCGCCCGCTCGGGCGGGCGCGTCGTCTATGTCTCGGGCGAGGAATTGACGGCGCAAGTTCGTCTGCGCGCGGTGAGGCTCGGGCTCGCCGACGCGCCAGTTCAGCTTGCGGCCCAGACTTTCGTCGAGGACATCGTCGCGACGCTCGGCTCGGGCGACGCGCCGAAGTTCGTGGTGATCGATTCGATTCAGACCATGTGGAGCGACGCGATCGAATCGGCGCCCGGAACGGTGAGCCAGGTGCGCGGCTCGGCCCAGGCGCTCATCCGCTTCGCCAAGGCGAGCGGCGCGGCGCTGCTCATCGTCGGACACGTCACCAAGGACGGTCAGATCGCCGGCCCGCGCGTCGTCGAGCACATGGTCGACGCGGTGTTCTCCTTCGAGGGCGACGGCGCGCACGCCTTTCGTCTTCTGCGGGCGTCGAAGAACCGGTTCGGCGCGACCGACGAGGTCGGCGTCTTCGAGATGACCGGCGGCGGCCTAGACGAAGTCCCGAACCCTTCGGCGCTGTTCCTGGCCGATCGCGACGGCGCAGCCAATCCGGGCGCCGCGGTCTTCGCCGGCGTCGAGGGAGCGCGCCCGCTCTTGGTCGAGGTTCAGGCGCTGGTCGCGCCGACGACGCTCGGCACGCCGCGCCGCGCGGTCGTCGGCTGGGAGCCAAGCCGGCTGGCGATGGTGCTCGCGGTGCTCGAGGCCCACGGAGGAATGAAGCTCGGGCAGTATGATGTCTATCTCAACGTCGCCGGGGGCTTGCGGATCGTCGAGCCTGCGGCCGATCTTGCCGCGGCCGCGGCGCTCATATCCTCGCTCACCGGCGCAAGCCTGCCCCGCGATGCGGTCTATTTCGGCGAAATCGGGTTGTCGGGCTCGGTGCGCGCGGTCGCGCACCCCGGCTTGCGCCTCAAGGAGGCCGCCAAGCTCGGATTTGCGAAGGCGTTCGCGCCGTCCTCGCTGCGTTCGGACGGTGAGAGCGTCAATATCGCAGCGCAGCCGATCGGGACGGTGGCGACTTTGGTTGCGCTGATCGCCTCGAGCGCGGTTGAGGCGAGGACGCCGCGCGCCGGCGCGCCGGCTCGTAGTGGGGTGACGAAATGAGGCGGCTTAGCTATAAGGCGCTCGCGCCGGCCGCCGGACGGCGCAGAAGACATTGAACCGTCCCGACGAGGTTCGCTCGAAAAATGCCCTCCTATCTCGATCTCGCGGTTCTCGGCATCGTCCTCGTCTCGGCGCTGTTGTCGATGATGCGCGGGGTCACCCGCGAGGTTCTCGCCATCGCGTCGTGGGCGGCCGCGGCCGCCGCCGCCTATTACTTCTATCCCCTCGTCGTGCCCTACCTCACTCCCTATATCCATAAGGAAGTCATCGCCCAGGCCGCTGCTGGCGCGATCGTGTTTTTCGTCACGTTGATCATTGTTTCGCTGTTCACGGTGCGTCTGTCGGACGCGATCCTCGACAGCAAGATCGGCGCCCTCGACCGGTCGCTGGGCTTCGTGTTCGGGGTCGCGAGGGGATTCCTTCTCGCCGTCGTCGCGTTCGCCATTTTCAACTGGCTGGTCTCGGAGAAGCAGCAACCGGAATGGGTCAAGAACGCCAGGACGCGGCCGATCCTCACCGAGACGGCCGATCGGATCATCGCCTTGCTGCCCGAGGACGCGGCGGCGACCGTCGACGGATGGATCAAGTCGCATGCCAGCGCCGCGACCAACGAGCTGGCGCCGGCGAACGATTCGGCCGTTTCGACCCCGAGGACGGCCGGCGATCAGCCGATTGCAACTCCCGCTCCCGCTCCGGCGGCGCCAGCGGCGCCGAAGAAGACCGATTCGACCGCGGGAGCGAGCAGCTCGACCACGGACAAACAGAAACTCGACGCCTTGATCAACAAGAACGTTCCGCCTCCGGCGCCGTTCGCGCCGGCGCCAAAGCAATGATGGGCGAAGCTTCGGCCATCGCTACGGTTGCGTCGAGCGAGGCCGGGGTCGACCTCGACGAGGACCGGCTGCGCGAGCACTGCGGCGTATTCGGCATTTTCAATCATCCCGATGCGGCGGCGATCGTCGCCCTTGGGCTGCATGCTTTACAGCATCGCGGCCAGGAAGCGGCCGGCATCGTCGCCTATGACGGGGCCCGATTCCATTCCGAGCGCCGCCAGGGGCTGGTCGGCGATCATTTCTCCAGCGGCGCAATCATCGACCGCCTTCCGGGGCGCGGCGCGATCGGCCATGTGCGCTACTCGACCACCGGCGAGACCGTGCTGCGCAACGTCCAGCCGCTGTTCGCCGAACTGGAGGCTGGCGGCCTTGCGGTCGCCCACAACGGCAATCTGACCAACGGGTTGACGCTGAGGCGGGAGCTCATTCGCGGCGGCGCGATCTGCCAGTCCACGACCGACACCGAAGTCGTGCTGCTGCTCGCGGCCCGCTCGCGCCGGTCGAGGATCGTCGACCGTTTCGTCGAGGCGCTGGCGGAGATCGAGGGCGCCTACGCGTTGGTGGCGCTGACCAACAAGAAGCTGATCGGCGCGCGCGATCCGCTGGGCATCCGTCCCCTCGTGCTCGGCGAGCTCGACGGCAGTCCGATCCTGTGCTCGGAGACCTGCGCCCTCGACATCATCGGGGCGAAATTCGTCCGCGACATCGAGAACGGCGAAGTCGTGGTCATCGACGGCGATGGGGTGAACAGCTTCTTCCCGTTGCCGCGATTGCCCGCCAGGCCCTGCATCTTCGAATATATCTATTTCGCCCGCCCCGACTCGATCGTCGGCGGCCGGTCCGTCTATGACGCGCGCAAGGCGATGGGTGCGGAGCTCGCGCGCGAAGCCCCCGCCGGCGCCGACGTCGTCGTGCCGGTCCCCGATTCCGGCGTTCCCGCGGCGATCGGCTACGCCCGCGCCTGCGGCCTGCCGTTCGAGCTCGGGATCATTCGCAACCACTATGTCGGGCGCACCTTCATTCAGCCGACCCAGTCGATTCGCGAGCTTGGCGTCCGGATGAAGCACAACGCCAACCGGGCGGTGGTCGAGGGCAAGCGAATCGTGCTGATCGACGATTCGATCGTGCGCGGCACGACCAGCGTCAAGATCATGCAGATGATGCGCGAGGCGGGCGCGCGCGAAGTCCACTTCCGCATCTCCTCGCCGCCGATCGCCTGGCCGGACTTTTACGGCATCGACACGCCTGAGCGCGACAAGCTGCTCGCCGCGCGCATGGGCCTTGAGGAAATGCGGCGATTCGTCGGCGCCGACTCTCTCGCGTTCCTCTCGGTCGACGGCATCTACCGCGCCATGGGCTATCCCGGCCGCAACGCCAGACAGCCGCAGTTCACCGACCATTGCTTCACCGGCGACTATCCGACCCGTCTCCTCGATCAGCTCGGCGAGCCTGGACGCCAGCAGCTGTCGCTTCTGGCGGAGGCGAGCTAAGCCGCCCGGTGCGTCGGCGCGCGATGTTTCCGCTACTGGAAGAGCTTCAGCGCGTTGACCAAAGTCCCGTAAATGCCCCAGAGCAGCGGGATGCCAACGAAGCCCCAGGCGAGCGCCAGCTCAAGGGAGGTCGTGCCGTCGCGGTTGTTGTCGGAAGAACCCATGTCGACTCCCTCAAGCCACGCCGACGGCCTCGTCGACCGTATCGAGCGCCATGTGATGCCGATCGTCCACCGCTTGGATCAGGAAATTGGCGATGAAGCCGACGACCAGAAGCCCAGCCATGATGTACATGGTGACGTTATAGGCCTGCGCCTTCGGCACGCCGCTGTCGATCTGATACTGCCGGATATAGTTGACCAGCACAGGACCGAGCACGCCCGCGACCGACCACGCGGTGATGAGCATTCCGTGAATCGCCCCGACGTAGCGGGTGCCAAACATATCCTTGAGATATGCCGGCACAGTCGCGAAGCCGCCGCCGTACATGCTCAGGATGACGCAGAAGCACAACACGAACAGCGCCAGGCTGCCGGCGCCGCCGAAGTAAGGCACGAGCGCGTAAAGCACGAACCCGAGCGCGAAGAAGACGAAATACGTGTTCTTGCGGCCGATGTAGTCGGAGGTCGAAGCCCAGAAGAAGCGTCCTGCCATGTTGAAGATGCTGAGCAGCCCGACGAAGCCGCCGGCGGCGGCGGCGGTGACCCGCCCAGGGAACATTTCCTGGCTCATCAACGACGCCTGGCCGAGCACGCCGATGCCCGCCGTCACGTTCATGCACAGTACGATCCAGATCAGCCAGAACTGCGGCGTCTTCAACGCCTGGTAGACATAGACGTCCTTGGTGGTGACGAGTTTCTTGGGCTGAGCCGGCGCAACATATCCTTCAGGCTTCCACCCCGCCGGCGGCAGCCGGACAATCGCCGCGCCGACCAGCATGAAGATGGCGTAGACGATCCCGAGCACGACAAAGGTCTCGGCGACTCCGATGTGCGTCGGCGTCGAGAACACGCTGATCAGCCAGACCGAAAGCGGGGAGGCGATCATCGCGCCGCCGCCGAAGCCCATGATTGCCATGCCGGTCGCCATGCCGGGCCGGTCAGGGAACCATTTGATCAATGTCGACACCGGCGAAATGTAGCCGAGCCCCAAGCCAACGCCGCCGAGGACGCCGTAGCCGAGATAGACGATCCACAACTGATGCACGTATACGCCGAAGGCGCTGACGAGGAACCCGCCACCGAAGCACAACGCTGCGGTAAACATCGTGCGCCGCGGCCCGCCTTCCTCAACCCAGCGGCCAAGCACTGCGGCGGAAGCGCCGAGAAAGAAAATGGCGATCGAGAAGATCCAGCCGAGGTCGGTCACCTTCCAGTCGTCCGCAACGGCGTCCGTGATTCCGATCAGCGTGTGCATCGGCTTGTTGAAGACGCTGAACGCATAAACCTGGCCGATGCACAGATGAATGCACAAAGCTGCCGGAGGAACCATCCAGCGGCTGAAGCCCGGCCTCGCGATTGAATGACTGCGGTCCAAAAACGACAAGACGCTCATTTGGCGCGTTGCTCCCCTAGCAATATCTCTTTCTTTTACTCAAAATCGCCTATTCGGAGCGGTTTGACAATGCCTGCCGACGTTTTCCAGTTGAGTATTTTTACCTATCGCACCTAACATTTTTCCTATCAGGTCGAGCGCCGCGAATGTTGCTGCATGGGCCTCCGACATGCTCGGCGGGCGTTCACATTCCTGTCATGCAGCGTCGCGATAGATAGCGCCGCCGCTCAAGGAGACCTTATGTCCGCCGCATTCGACGCTCGACTCGGACCAGCTGCCGTTGCGCCGGTGAAGCCGCATCTGGACAAGCCCCTCGATATTCAACTCGCGCTTATTTTGCTCGCCGTCCTCGCGGGGGGTCTGTTCTACATGGCCTATTCGATCCGCACCGACGTTTCGGAGGCCGGCGGCGGACCGACCACGATCGTGCCGTTCCTGCTGCTCGGCGTCGCGATGCTGATTGCGCTCGGCTTCGAATTCGTCAACGGATTCCACGACACCGCCAACGCCGTCGCGACCGTCATTTACACCCACGCCCTGCCGGCTCAGTTCGCGGTCGTGTGGTCGGGCTGCTTCAACCTCCTGGGTGTGCTTGCTTCGAGCGGGGCGGTCGCCTTCGGTATCGTTTCTCTGCTGCCGGTCGAACTCATTCTTCAGGTCGGTTCGAGCGCCGGCTACGCCATGGTGTTCGCCCTGCTTATCGCTGCGATCATCTGGAACCTGGGAACTTGGTGGCTGGGTCTGCCGGCCTCTAGCTCGCATACGCTGATCGGCTCGATCGTTGGCGTCGGCGTCGCCAACGCCCTGGTTCGCGGCCAGGACGGCACGTCCGGCGTGGACTGGGACCAGGTGACGAAGATCGGCGAGGCCCTGCTGTTCTCGCCGCTGTTCGGATTTGCCCTTTCTGCGCTGCTTTTGCTGGGAATGAAGGCAGTCATCCGCGCGCCCGAGCTTTATACGGCGCCAAAGACGAACGAGCCGCCGACATGGTGGATCCGCGGCCTTCTGATCCTCACCTGCACCCTCGTGTCTTTCTTCCACGGCTCCAACGATGGGCAGAAAGGCATGGGCCTGATCATGTTGATCCTGATCGGCGTCGTGCCGACGGCCTACGCGCTGAACAGGGCGCCGCCGGTGAACCACACCGCGCAGTTCATTGCCTCGGCGCATGCCGCCTCGAAGATCGTCGAAGCCCACGGCGCCGGATTTAACGTGATCGGCGATCCGCGCCCGGCGGTGACCGAGTACGTCCACGCCCATGCGATCTCCGAAGGCACTTATCCGTCTCTTGCGGCGCTGGTGAAGCAGATCAGCGACTCCGTCGAGCAATATGGCTCGGTCGCCAGGACGCCGCTCGCACAGGTGCAGAACCTCCGCAACGACATGTATCTCGCCTCGGAGGCTTTCCGTGTTCTGGCGAAGGACAAGGAAAGCGAGCTGAAGCCTGAGGAAAAGGCGACGATCAGCGAGTTCAAGAAGCAGCTCGACTTTTCGACCAAGTTCATCCCGCTTTGGGTGAAGGTGTGTGTGGCGATCGCGCTCGGCCTCGGCACGATGGTCGGCTGGAAGCGCATCGTGGTCACGGTCGGCGAGAAGATCGGCAAGACCCATCTGACCTACGGCCAGGGCGCCGCGGCGGAAATTATCGCCGCCGCGACAATCGGCGCGGCCGACGGCCTCGGCCTGCCGGTTTCGACGACCCATGTTCTCTCTTCCGGCGTCGCCGGCACGATGGTCGCCAACGGCTCGGGAATGCAATGGTCGACGGTGCGCAACTTGGTGCTCGCCTGGGTGCTGACGCTGCCGGTCGCGATGATGCTGTCGGGCACGCTGTTCATCATCTTCCGTCAGATTTTCTGACCGGTTCGAGTCTTCGTTTTCTCGACGGCCGCGCTTTCGGCGCGGTTATTTTGGCTTGCAACAGCGACGCGTGATCCGCCGCCGAAGGGGGTGATCGGCCGCGCGAACTGGCGCGGGATGCGGATATTGCGGGCCTTGAGGTCCGCGAGCGCGACATACATCATCGCCGTCATCAGCGCGCCGTAGAAGGCGTCATGCCGATCGAGGGCCGGCAGGCCGAGATCCGCGAGGATGGGGGCAAAGCTGAGATCGACCTGTGCGCCGGGCGGCGCATTCAGACGATTGAACGGCGCCTTGCCGGCGTCGAATGGCTCCGCCATCCTTACGTCCTCCCACAGGCCCGATCGTCCCGGTCCGGTCCGCGCTTGGCAAGACGATGCGGGCCAGACGACGAGCTTCGGGGGTTGTGGTAGAAAGAAGCGAGCCGGCTCATGGCGGCGAAAGGACGGCGGGGGGCAGAGCGCGGATGGCCACGATTGACGATATTCTGACCGCGATCGACGCGGACCAGACGGCGGCGCTCGACCGGCTATTCGCCTTCTTGTCGATCCCCTCGATATCGGCCGTGCCGGCGCATTTCCCCGATTGCGAGCGGGCGGCGGACTGGCTGGCGTCCGAGCTCGCCGCGCTCGGATTCGAGGCGGCCAAGCGTCCGACGCCCGGCCGGCCGATGGTCGTCGGTCAAATCAGGGCCAGTCGCCGCGAGGCGCCGCACGTGCTGTTCTACGGCCACTATGACGTGCAGCCGGTCGATCCCCTAAATCTTTGGCGCAACCCGCCGTTCGAGCCGAAGCTCGAGGCCGGGCCCAGCGGCGAGGCGATCGTGGCGCGCGGCGCCTCGGACGACAAAGGCCAGCTCATGACCTTTCTCGAGGCCTGCCGCGCGTTCAAGCAATTCGGCGGGCCGCCGTGCCACGTGACGGCGCTGTTCGAGGGCGAGGAGGAGACCGGATCGCCGTCGCTGCCGGCCTTTCTCACCAACAACGCCAAAGAGCTCAAGGCCGATGTCGCCCTCGTCTGCGATACGGGTATGTGGGACCGCTCGACGCCGGCGATCACCATGTCGCTGCGCGGGATCGTCGGCGAGGAGGTTGTGCTGACCGGCGCCAATCGCGATCTCCACTCAGGCCTCTATGGCGGCATGGCCGTCAATCCGATTCATGTCCTCTGCCGCATTCTCGGCGCGCTGCATGACGATTCCGGCGCTGTAGCCTTGCCGGGCTTCTACGACGGGGTCGAAGAGGTCCCGCAGGAAATCCTCGATCAATGGAATGCGTTCGGCTTCGACGCAGCGGCGTTCCTGCGCGATGTCGGGCTCACGGCCCCGGCGGGCGAGCGCGACCGAACTCCGCTCGAACGGCTCTGGGCGCGGCCGACCTGCGACGTCAACGGAATTATCGGCGGCTATGCCGGCGAGGGATTCAAGACCGTGTTGCCGGCCAAGGCCAGCGCCAAGGTGTCGTTCCGCCTGGTCGGCAAACAAAGCCCGGAGCGCGTCTCTCAATCGTTTCGCGCCTTCGTCACGTCGCGCCTGCCTCCCGACGTCAAGGCCGAATTCGTCAGCCACGCCGGCAGCCCGGCGATTTCGCTGCCGATCAAGAACCAGGCGTTGCGGCTTGCTCGCCGCGCGCTCGAAGCCGAATGGGGGAAGCCCGCGGCCCTCGTCGGCAGCGGTGGGTCGATCCCGATCGTCGGCTCGTTCAAGCGCGAGCTCAACATGGACAGCCTCTTGGTCGGCTTCGCCCTCGACGACGACCGGATCCACTCGCCCAACGAGAAATACGAGCGCACCTCATTCCACAAGGGCGCGCGCTCGTGGGCGCGCATACTGGCGGCGTTGGCGGCGTGACCGAGGGCGGCGCTCCGTCCGGGGCGATTGCTCGCGTCGCCCGCGATGACTTGCCCCCTCCACCATGCTTCGCATGGTCCCGCTCCCCCACGCTTTGCCAGCGCACGGGGGGAGAGCTTGACGGCGCCGCTCCTTTGCTCCCACTCGAAGCGAGGGAGGGGGACCGTCCGGAGGGCGGTGGAGGGCGGGCGACGAGGCAAGTCGGACGCCGATCCTCATGAACGCAGTCCACCGCGCCGTCGCGCGCGACCAGTTCCTCGCCGCCTTGAGACAAGCGCCCCAGCTCATGGGCATTCTCAATGTGACGCCGGATTCGTTCTCCGACGGCGGCCGCCATTTCGACCCTGAGGCCGCGGCCGCGCGCGCCAGGGCGATGGTCGCGGAGGGCGCCGCGATTGTCGACGTCGGCGGCGAATCGACCCGGCCCGGCCACCTTCCCGTTTCTCAGGACGAGGAGTTGCGGCGGGTGGTTCCGGCGCTCGAGGCGCTGGCCGACCTTGACGCGCCGATCTCGATCGACACCTCGAAGGCGGCGGTGGCGCGCGAAGCGGCGCGGCTCGGGGCTTGCGTCATCAATGACGTCTGGGGTCTGCAGCGCGATCCCGGCATGGCGGATGCCGTAGCGGAAACCGGCTCGGCGGTCGTCGCCATGCACAACCGCGAGAGCGCGGACGCCGCAATCGACATTCTCGACGACGTCGATCGCTTCTTCGAGCGATCGCTCAACCTTGCTGCGGGTGCAGGCGTCCCCTTCGGCCGAATTTTGCTCGATCCCGGCGTCGGCTTTGGCAAGACGCGGCGGCAGAACCATTCCTGCATCTGGAATCTCGATCGCTTCCGACGCTTTGGCGCGCCGATCCTGGTCGGGCTGTCACGCAAGTCGTTCATCGGCGGGATCATCGACGCCGAGGTTGATCGGCGTCTTCCCGGCACGCTCGCCGCCGACACGATCGCGCTCATGCGGGGGGCTTCTGTGTTGCGCGTGCATGACGTGGCCGAAAACCGCGCGGCGCTCGCCGTCTTCGCGGCGCTCAAGGGCGCCGCCGCGCCGTCGTCCTCTTTGGATCGCGCGAACGACGGCCGGGCGCGGATCGTGCTCGCGCTCGGTGGCAATGTCGGCGACAAGGCCTTGAGCCTTCGCCGCGCGCTCGGCGCAATCGCCAGCGAGCCGGAGATCGAGCTTACGCGGGTCTCGCGCTTCTACCGCACCCCCCCGTGGGGCAAGACCGACCAGGACTGGTTCGTCAACGCCTGCGCCCTCGGGCTGACCCGCCTCGCGCCGGAGGCGCTGCTCGATCGGATGAAGGCGCTCGAGGTCGGCCTCGGCCGCGTGTCCGCTGAGCGGTGGGGACCGCGCGTCATCGACATCGACCTCATCGCCTATGGCGACATTGCGCTCAAGACCGAGCGGCTCACGCTGCCCCACCCGGAACTGCTCAACCGCGCCTTCGTGCTCGTGCCGCTGGCCGAGATCGCACCCGATCTGGTGATCGCCGCCATCAAGGTGCGCGAAGCCGCCGCGAAGCTGGGCCTCGAGGCCACCGAGGTCACGCCGCTCGATTAACTGGACGCCCGCTCGATTCGCGCTACCCCGGTCGCGCGAACCTCGCGAGACTTAAGGCCGAACCCTCCGCCCGAGCCACTTGCGGTCTGGACCGTGGCTCGTCTAGACGACTGCGCAGCCGTCGTTGCGAGCGCGAGCCGAAGCGATCCGGGACAACGTGGGGCTCCCTGCGAACTGGAACGCCGCATCGCTTCGCTCCTCGCGATGACGATCCCGCTGAACACGACATGGTCTAGAACCCTGTCGCATGGATGAATGCGCCGATGTCCGCCTGGTCGCAAACCTTCACCTTCCTCGACGGCGAATGGCTCGAGGGCAACCGCCCGATCGTCGGCGCGCGCACCCACGCCTTCTGGCTGGGCTCGAGCGTGTTCGACGGCGCGCGCGCCTTCGAGGGCGTCACGCCTGACCTCGACAAGCATTGCGCCCGCCTCAATCGCTCAGCCCAATCGATGTGCCTCAAGCCGACGATGAGCGTCGAGGCGATGCTCGAGCTCGCGGCCGAGGGAGTGAAGAAATTCGGCCCCGGCGCCGAGCTTTATATCCGCCCAATGTACTGGCCAGAGCAGGGAAGCGCCACGAGCGCGGTCGCGCCGGACGCCGAACTCGACCCGCTTCTGCCTCTCGATCTACGAAGCGCCCATGCCCGCGCCGACCGGGGTGTCGATCACGCGCTCCCCCTACGCCAAACCGCTCGCCGTCACCATACCGATCGAGGCCAAGGCTGGCTGCCTCTATCCCAACAACGGGCGCGCGCTGATCGAGGCGCGGGCGCGCGGCTTCGACAATTGTCTCATGTGCGACATGCTCGGCAATGTCGCCGAGCTCGCCACCGCCAACGTGTTCATGGCCAGGGACGGCGTGGTGATGACGCCGATCGCCAACGGGAGCTTTCTCAGCGGCGTCACCCGGCAGCGGGTGCTCGACCTTCTGCGCGCCGACGGCCAGGACGCGCGCGAAGCGACGCTCGGGTTCGCCGATTTCGACGGCGCGGACGAGATTTTCGTCGTCGGCAATTACGGCAAGGTGACGCCGGTCAGGCGGATCGACGGGCGTGACCTGCAGCCTGGCCCGTTCTTCCGCCGCGCGCGCAAGCTCTACTGGGAGTTCGCCCACGCGCGAGCCCAATAGGGACCATGGCCTCGTCGCGGGGCGCGAAAGCACCAATCGCAGTCATCGTTCCACTCGCCGTAACGCCTCGGGCGTGAGATCGGCGCGGGTGGGATAGCCGTCGACAGCCATGCAGAGATCGGCTTCGGCCAATAGCGAGCGCAACACGTGGACGACGCCCTCGGTCCCGCCCAGCGCCAGCCCGTAGGCGTAGGGGCGGCCGACCCCGACCGCCGCGGCGCCCATAGCCAGGGCCTTGACGATGTGCGTGCCGGTGCGGATTCCGGAATCGAACAGCACTGGCGTCGCGCCGGCGGCCTTCACCACGCCCGGCAGCATGTCGAGCGCCGGGATCCCTCCGTTGGCTTGCCGGCCGCCGTGATTGGAGCAGTAGATTCCGTCGACCCCACCGTCGATCGCGCGCCGCGCGTCATCGGGATGGCAGACGCCTTTGACGATCAGCGGCAGCTTGGTCAGCGAGCGCAGCCATGGCAGGTCGTCCCAGGTCAACGGATTGCCGAAGATCGTCACCCAGGTCATCACCGCCGCGCGCGGGTCGCGCTCCGGCGGCCCGCCCAGCAATTGGGCGAAGCGCGGGTCGGTGAGATAATTGGCGAGGCAGTGGCCCCGCAGTTGCGGAAAGTTGGCGGTGGCGAGATCGCGCGGGCGCCAGCCGGTCACCCAGGTGTCGAGCGTCACCACGATCGCCTTGAACCCGGCCTGCTCGGCCCGCTTGACCAGGCTCGCCGCGAGCTCGCGATCGGTCGGGGTATAGAGCTGGAAGAACCCGGGCGTCGTCTTGAACTCGGCGGCGACGGCTTCGAGCGGATCGACCGAAAGGGTTGACGCGACCATCGGCACGCCGGTCAGCGCGGCGGCGCGGGCCGTCGCCAGATCGCCGTGGCCGTCCTGGGCGCAGAGCCCGATCACGCCGATCGGGCTCATGAACAACGGCGTCGGGAACGTCATGCCGAAGAGCTTGGTCGACAGGTCGCGCCGCTTGGCGCCGACGAACATCCGCGGCATGAGGCCCCATTTGTCGAACGCGGCGACGTTGGCCTCTTGGGTCGCCTCGTCGCCGCAGCCGCCGGCGACGTACGAGACGAGGCTTTCCGGCATCGCCGCATGCGCCTTGGCCTCGAGCTCGCCGAAGCGCATCGGGAACCGGGGCAGGCGACCGCTCAGGCCGGCAAGATAGATTTCGTTTTGGTAGCTCCCGAAGTCGGGCATCGACGCCCCTCCTCCAAAATGATCAGCCCGCCGGATCGCGGCGAAATGGATTACGGGATGACTGCGGGCTGGAGCAAGATCGGCAAGCGACACGAAAAGGGGGGTTGACGCCGCCTCTTTTCTCGACACTGAAATCGGGGCAAGTTTTTCAATTCGAAGGGAGAGCAGCATGGAGCCCGCCCAGTCAGACGCCCTGGTGTTCTTCGGCGCTTCCGGCGATCTGGCCTATAAGCAGATCTTTCCGGCTCTTTTGGGTCTCGTCTGCGACGAAGGGTGCAATGTCCCGATCGTTGGCGTCGCCAAGAGCGGCTGGAAGATCGATGACCTGAAGGCGCGCGCCAAGGCGAGCATCGAGAGCCATGGAGGCGCTGACCCCACGAAACTGGCGCGTCTTCTCGGCCTCCTGCGGTATGTCGACGGCGATTACGGCGATCCGTCAACATTCGCGGAGCTTAAGCGGACCCTCGGATCCGCCAAGCGGCCACTGCACTACCTGGCGATTCCGCCAAGTCTGTTCGCGGTCGTGGTGGGGGCGCTCGCCAAGGCGGGGCTCAACGAAAACGCGCGCCTGGTGATCGAGAAACCGTTCGGTCATGACCGCGAGTCGGCGCGGACGCTCAATAAGTGCTTGCACGAGGACTTTCCGGAATCGGCGATCTATCGCATCGATCACTATCTCGGCAAGGAGCCGGTTCAGAGCATCGTCTACACCCGGTTCGCGAACGCGCCGTTCGAGTCGCTGTGGAATCGCGACTATGTGCGCAGCATCCAGATCACCATGGCGGAAGCGTTTGGGGTCGACGATCGCGGCAGTTTCTACGACGCAACGGGGGCGCTCCGCGACGTGGTTCAGAACCACATGCTTCAGGTGCTCGCCAATGTGATGATGGACCCGCCGACCGGCGAGGACCATGAATCGATGCGCGACCAGAAAGCCGCGCTGCTCAAGGCCGTCAAACCCCTTGACGCTGCAAGCATCGTTCGGGGCCAGTATCGCGGCTATCGTCAGGTCAAGGGGGTCAAGCCGAACTCGACGGTTGAGACCTATGTCGCGGTGAAATTGTCGGTCAACTCGTGGCGATGGGCCGGTGTCCCGATCTACATACGCGCCGGGAAATGCATGCCTTTGACGGCGGCCGAGGTCACAGTCGAATACAAGCCGCCGCCGCGGGCGACGTTCGGCGACGAGGCCGGCGCGCCGCCCAGCTATATACGCCTGCGGATAAGCCCGGACGTTGGGGTCGCGATTGGCTTGCGGGTGAAACACCCCGGCGAAGGCATGACCGGCGAGAGTGTCGAGCTTACGCTCTCGGAACGCGCCGGCTCGCTGGTGCCGCCCTATCAGCGTCTGCTCGGTGATGCGATGCGCGGCAACGACGAATTGTTCGGACGCGAGGACTCGATCGACGCGCAGTGGCGAATCGTCCAGCCGATCCTGGAGAATCCGCCGCCTCCCCTTGAATATGCGCCCGGAACCTGGGGACCCGAGGCGGCCGAAGCTCTGATCGGGGCCGATGGGCCTTGGCGCAATCCCAAACCAGCCAAGACCGGGTAGGCGGGCCGGACCGACGAAGAGCGCCCCGGCCGGGACGACCCGGACGTTTGTCGCGCCGGCGGCCCTCTCGCCCCAACACATATCCCGCATTGCCCCGCACGAGCCGCGCGCTCTAGTGTGCTGGCCGAGCAAGACGGCTGCGCGGGGCCCAGGGCCTCGCCCGCGCCGGCGGAGGAGACCGATGAGCGATGCCGCTTTGGCGGCGCGCGCCGACGACAATTCGAAAGCCGGCGCCGCCAGCACTGACTTCGACGTGCTCATCGTCGGCGCCGGTCTCTCGGGCGTCGGCGCAGCGTGCCATCTGGTTCGCCAGCGCCCGAAGGCGACCTTCGCCATCCTTGAAGCGCGGGACGCGATCGGGGGCACCTGGGACCTGTTCCGCTATCCGGGGATCCGCTCGGACTCCGACATGTCGACGTTCGGCTATGCTTTTCGCCCGTGGGACGACACGCGGGCGATCGCCGACGGACCGTCAATTCTGCGTTATCTTTCCGAAACCGCGCAGGAATACCGCGTCGATCGAAGGATCCGCTTCCGTCATCAGGTCGTTCGAGCGTCCTGGCGATCCGCGGCCGCCCGCTGGACGCTGGAGGTCAGGGGTCCGGGAGGCGAGGACCTGCGGTTTTCGTGCAATTTTCTTTTTATGTGCGCCGGCTATTACGAATATGCGGAAGGCTACATGCCGGGTTGGCCGGGCATGGACAAATTCGCCGGACCGATCATTCATCCGCAGAAGTGGCCCGAAGACTTGCGCTACGAGGGCAAGCGGGTGGTCGTGATCGGCAGCGGGGCGACCGCGGTGACGCTCGTTCCGGCGATGGCGGAGACCGCGGGGCATGTCGTCATGCTGCAACGATCGCCAACCTATATCGTCGCCCGTCCGTCCGAGGAGGCGATGGCGAAAAAGCTCGGGCGATGGCTTCCGGCCCTGCTCGCGCACGCCATCGTGCGGTGGAAGAACATTGTCCTGCAACTCTACTTGTTCCGCCTTGCGCGACGAAAGCCGGTGGCGGTGCGCGCGGCAATCCTCAAGCTCGCGCAAGCCGCGATCGGGCCGGGAATCGACGCAGCCAAGCATTTCAGCCCGCGCTACGATCCGTGGGACCAGCGCCTGTGTCTGGTCCCGGACGGCGACCTGTTCGCTTCGCTGCGCGAGGGCAAGGCCTCGGTCGTCACCGGCGAGATCGAAACTTTCACCGAGACCGGCCTGCGTCTGGTTTCGGGCGAGGAGCTCGTAGCCGACATCATCGTCGCCGCGACTGGGCTCAAGCTGCGGCTCATGGGCGGCATCGCGATCGAGGTTGACGGCAAGCCGGTCGATGTGGGCGCCGCCACGATATACAAGAGCGTGATGTTCAGCGATGTTCCGAATCTGGCGTCGGTCTTCGGCTACTCCAATGCATCCTGGACGCTCAAATCCGATCTGATCGCCGATTATGTCTGCCGGCTCTTGGGCCATATGGATCGACGCGGCTACGCGATCTGCACGCCGCGCCGGGGCGACGCGCCGATAGCGGAGGATCCGACGCTGCCCCTCACTTCAGGCTACATCCTGCGGGGGAAGAATCTGATGCCCAGGCAGGGGACGAGGAAGCCCTGGCGGATGAATCAGAATTACGCCCTCGACGTTTTGTCCTTGCGCTTTGGCGCGATCGATGACGGCGCGCTCGAGTTCAGGCGCGGTGACCCGGCAAGCCCGGCCGCGTGAGAGGCGGCGCGCTTGCGCGAGCGGACGAACCTCAAGAACCGGACGGCAATTCAGCCTCTTGCGCGGGCGACATGACGGCGCTCGGCCTTATCCTTCTGCTGCTCGCGGTTGTCGTTTGCGGCCTCATCGGATTCGCCGCCTATGTCGCCCGGCGGGTCGAGATCGCCGAGCCGCCGGTCGGGCGCTTTCTTGACCTCGACGGCCAGCGCATCCACTACATCGATGAGGGCGCGGGTCCGCCGCTGTTCCTGATCCACGGCCTCGGCGGCCAACTGCGGAATTTCACTTATGCGCTCGCCGGGCGTCTCGCCAACGAGTTCCGCGTCATCGCGGTCGATCGTCCCGGATCGGGCTATTCCCCCCGCCCTCCGGGCGCCGACGCCCGCCTTCGCGCGCAAGCGCAACTCCTGGCCAAGGTCATCGGTGCGCTGAAGCTCGATCGCCCCCTCGTCGTCGGGCATTCGATGGGCGGGGCGCTCGCGCTCGCGATCGGGCTCGACCATCCCGAATGCTCAAGCGGGCTCGCGCTGGTCGCCCCGCTCACCCAGGTGGTCGAAACGACCCCCGCCGCGTTCCGCGGCCTCGAAATTCGATCGCCTCTCATGCGCTGGATCGTCGCCTGGACCCTGGCGGCGCCGGCGGGGATCCTGAACGCCGATCGCGTGCTCAAAGCGGTGTTCGCGCCGGAACAGGTTCCCGCGGATTTCGTCAGGCTGGGAGGGGGATCGCTGGGCTTGAGGCCGCGGAGCTTCTACGCGACGTCCACCGAGATGCAGGCGATCAACGACGGCTTCGCCGAGATGATCCGGCGCTATCCGTCGCTGACCATCCCGGTCGGAATCCTGTTCGGCGAGGGCGACCAGATACTTGACTGCCGCGCGCAGGGGCAAGCGACGAAGGACCAAATCCCCGGCCTCGACCTCGAACTGATCGAGGGCGGCCACATGCTGCCGGTGACGGCCCCCGACGCGGTCGCCGATTTCATTCGGCGCATGGCGCGCGCCGCGACGGCAAAAAGTCCGGTACGCCCGGCCGCTGCCCGCGACGCATGAAAAGGCCGATCGTAGTCCGGCCCAGGCTCGCCGCCGGCGACTATCGCGCGACCGATTTTGGGGGCGTCAAAGGCGCCGATAAGCCGACGGTTGGAGCGGGCGAAGGGAATCGAACCCTCGTATGCAGCTTGGGAAGCTGCCGTTCTACCATTGAACTACGCCCGCTCGATTCTCCCGGGAAGGCCGCCCTCCGCGATGGCAGGAGAGGAGGGAACTCGAACCCCCAACCCCCGGTTTTGGAGACCGGTGCTCTACCAATTGAGCTACACTCCTATGCTCCCTCCTTTTGCCGCATCGGGCGCGCGGATGCAAGGCTTGGCGCGATTCCGAAGAACATCCACGCGCTTGACTTCGCCTGCCCGCGCCGCCAGTTTCCGCGCGCCGCCGCATGACCGGGCGGTTGGCGGCAAGGATGGAATGCGCACCTATCTCAGCTTCGAAACGGCGGTCGCCGAGATCGACGCCCGCCTCGACGAACTGCGCACGGTCGCGGACCGGGGCGATTCGCCGGCTCTCGCCGAGGAAATCGCGAGGCTCGAGGCCCGGGCCGAGAAGGCGCTCATCGATCTCTACGCCAATCTGACGCCCTGGCAGAAGACCCAGGTCGCGCGCGCCCAGGGCCGTCCGCGCTTCGGCGACTACGTCAAGGGCCTCATCGCCGAGTTTACGCCGCTCGCCGGCGACCGCTATTTCGGCGAGGACGAAGCGATCGTCGGCGGCCTCGGGCGATTTGCGGGCGAATCGGTCTGCGTCCTCGGCCAGGAGAAGGGTGACGACACGGCGAGCCGGGTGCAGCACAATTTCGGCATGGCCCGGCCCGAGGGCTATCGCAAGGCGGTGCGGCTGATGCAGCTCGCCGACCGGTTCGGCCTGCCGGTGATTTCGCTCATCGACACCGCCGGCGCCTTCCCCGGCGTCGAAGCCGAAGAGCGGGGCCAGGCCGAGGCCATCGCCCGCTCGATCGACGCCTGTCTCGGGCTCGGCGCGCCCAATGTCGCGGTGATTGTCGGCGAGGGGGGGTCAGGGGGCGCGCTCGCCATCGGCGCCTGCAACGTCGTCATCATGCTCGAGCACGCGATCTACACCGTCGCCTCGCCGGAGGCGGCCGCCTCGATCCTGTGGCGCGATTCGTCGCGCGCCCAAGAGGCGGCGACTGGCATGAAAATCACCGCGCAGGACCTCATCAGGTTCGGCGTCATCGACGGCGTCGTTCCCGAGCCGGTGGGCGGCGCGCACCGGGACCCGTCGGCGGCGGTCGCCGCGACCGGGCGCGCGATCGGCGAGGCTTTGAAGTCGCTGCACGGCCTGAGCCCGGAAGAATTGCGCAAGGTGCGTGCGGAGAAGTTTCTCGCCATGGGGCGGAAGGTGTAGAGGCGTCGCTTGCCCTCATCCGGCCGACCGCGTCGGCCGCCTTCTCGCGCAGGCGGGAGAAGGGTTTCGCCCCCTTGCCCGCATGGCCCGTCGGGAGACGGGCGTCTTTCGACGGCCTATGCGGGAAGGGGTCGGGGCGAGGGGAGGGATGAAGCGCGCTGAGGGAGGCATCGCAATGCTGCAGACATGGCGCTGGTTCGGGCCGGACGATCCGGTCAGCCTCGACAATGTGCGTCAGGCCGGGGCGGTCGGGGTCGTCAGCGCGCTCCACCACATGAACCGCGGCGAGGTCTGGAGCGAGGACGAGGTCTTGAAGCGCCGGGCCGAGATCGAAGCCGGCGGCCTCGTGTGGTCGGTCAGCGAGAGCATCGGCGTCGGCGAGGAGATCAAGACGCGCACCGGCGAGTTCCGGCGGAAGATCGACAATTACAAGCAGTCGATCCGCAACGCCGCGCGCGCCGGGGTCAAGACCTTCTGCTACAACTTCATGGCCATCACCGACTGGACGCGGACCAACCTCAATTGGCCGCTCGCCAACGGCGGGACGGCGCTCCGGTTCGACGCCGTCGACTGCGCCGCTTACGATCTCTTCATCCTCAAGCGCGACGGCGCCGAGGCGGATCACGGGCCCGAGCGCGTGGCTTCGGCGCGCGCGCGATTTGAGGCGATGACGCCCGAGGCCATCGACACGCTCGAGCGGACGCTGATCGACTGGCTGCCGGCGCGCGACTTCGCCTACGACCGGCAAAGCTTCAAGCGCGCGCTCTCTCTCTACCAGGATGTCGGGGTCGAAGACCTGCGCGCCAATCTGATCGCGTTCGTGCGCGAGATCGCCGCGGTCGCCGAAGAGGAGGGCGCGCGTCTCGCCATCCATCCCGACGATCCGGCCTTCCCGATCTTCGGCCTGCCGCGGGTGATGTCGACCGCCGAGGACGTGCGCCGGCTGTTCGCGGCCGTGCCTTCGCCTGCCTGCGGGATCACCCTCTGCGCCGGCTCGTTCGGCTCGAACCCCGCGAACGATCTCGTCGCCATGGCGCGCGAGTTCGGGCCGCGCGTGCATTTCGCCCACCTGCGCAACGTCAAGCGCGAGCCCGATGGCTCATTCCTCGAGGCCGATCATCTCGCGGGCGAAACCGACATGGTGAGCCTGGTCGCGGCGCTAATGGCGGAAGAGGAGCGCCGCCGCGCCGAAGGGCGCGCCGATTGCGAAATCCCGATGCGCCCGGACCACGGCCATCTTCTTGGCGACGACGGCAAAAGACGCGTCAACCCCGGCTATTCGTTCATCGGCCGCCTCAAGGGCCTCGCCGAGCTGCGCGGGGTGATGCAAACGGTCGAGGCGTATCGGGCGAGGCGGGTTGGGTGAGGTCGACCAACCGCAGCGCCCATGCCGGATTTTCTCCCGCGGTGTGACCCGCGTCACTGCGGCGGGCGGCAAATCGTGCTCGCTTTGCGCTAAGCACAAACAGCACCGCGATCAGGACTGGATTATGAGTTAGGGCGCATCCGAGCTGCTCACGGGTTCGCTGCCACGAACGACGGCGCAGGACGGGAGGGTTGCAATGACCCCGGGAACCATCTTCATCAGCCATAGGGCCGAATATGGGAACTTGGTCCGGGAGCTGAAAAAAGCGATCGAGGCGACATCGCGCGGGCGGATCGCGGTCTTCATATCGGAGGAATTGCGAGGCGCCGACAACTGGCGAGAAGCCATCAATGCGCAATTGGCGGGGGCGGAGAGCCTCTTTCTTGTCTACGGGGCGCCTTATGAAGATTGGTCGTGGTGCTTCTATGAGGCCGGCTATTTTGCCGGGATTGACGCAGGACAAAAATACTCGCGGCGAATCTATTGTATTTCGCGACCCAATATTCCGGCCCCTGGTCCCCTGAGCGAACTGCAGATGGTGACCGACATCGATGGACTCTTGAACGATCTGATCGACATCTACGATCGGAATAAAGTCAGCTACAATCCAGTGCAGCTTCGTCAGCGCCTATGTGAAGCGGGAAGAGGTCTCTTCCGGCAGCTTGAGGAATTCGCGGGCTATTCCCGAGTCTATTTCGTCGCCAACGATAGCGATTTCAGCGGAGCGACCGATTTCCCAGCCGGCGCTACGCTCAAGGGCGATGAAGTGGTGCTGACCCAGCTTTTTGGGATCGGCAAGGATGCAGTCTCGTGGGACGAGATTACCAAGGCGGCCGACGAAGGCCGAACTCAGCAGGAACAGCTGTTCTTTTGCAAATGGGTTGAAGAAACGAAAATGATAATCCTCGCCGCCCGCGAGCACAGATTTAGGCCGCCGCAGACCGTGCTCATTGCCCGCGCCGGCCTGCGGGTCCGTTTCCTGCTCTATCAGGCCCGGATCCAGGGCGACGGCTCGTATTGCTGCGAGTTCCTCGTCATCAACGAAGTCGGGGGGCCGGTCCTGGGATCGAAACCCCAGATGCTTTCGCTGCTGACGAGCGTTCGATTGGGCTTCCGTTTTCGCTACGAGCTGATTAAGCACTTTGACAACGAGCCCGACATGATGACGGAGGCGGACCGGCGCGCCCGCATCCTCGGGATACCAGGCATTATCGACAACCTGACAGCCGAATCCGAATCTCGCGGCAACATCACGCTGGAGGACCTGCAAAACGCGTTTGACAACGAAGAGGACGCTGACCGGATCGGCAAGCTGGTGAGCTATTGGCCGTTTTTGAAGGAGCAATTGTATATTGGGCTTGGACTTTCCCCCGAGGGCAAGCTGGTGTCGGATCAAGGCCTGGTCGGGCCGAACCTGCAACGCTATCGGATTGCTTTCGAATCGTTGCGGCTGCTCAACCTTGAATTCCTCTCGCTCTGCTGCGCTCGCGTTTCGCGAATGATGCTGCGAACCCCGGAGGAATTGAAGAAAAACGCCCAAGTGCTTGAAAACAACCTCAGGGCGCTCAGCGGTCCGCCGGCACAGTCGGCCGCTTGAGTCGATACTCCTTGCCATCGACGGCGCGGCGTCGTTGACGAGGGCCATTCGTGCCGCATGAGCAGCGACCGAGGCGTTGGCTTCGTCGCTTCGATTGCACGCGCCCGGAGTTCCCGATGGCGAAATATTTCGTGTTTTCAAGCGAATTGCTCCCTTTCGCGATCGCGCTCGGCCTGGTTGCGGGCGTAGCGATCGTGTCGGGGCCGTGTTCGGCCGCGGAAGAACCTCCAAAAACAGCGCTGTGCCGCGACGCCGCAGCCGAGATTCTTGATATCGGCGGCTCTTGGCGGGTTGTTCGCGGCGACAAAACGGCTGCAAATCAGGAAGCGCTGACCCAGTGGGGCTGCCTCGACGCCCGCGATTTGATCGAGCTTGCGCCGGATGCGCCGAAAGGGAACCTGGCGATCATGTATCTCGATCGGCCCGATCCAATTCGCCTGATCTCCTGCCCGACCCGGATCGACTGTCCCAACTCTTTTCCCGTCAGGCCGCCGAATTCGAATGGGTCGGCCGCGCCTGGATATGTTGGCAAGCTTCTCGCCTTTGCCGCCTCGTTCCTGCGCAATCGCGAGCCCGCGCCAGTTCCGGGCATTCTTCGCGGCCTCATGACGATCCGCCCCTCGGTCCTTTGTCCCGAGCCGGATGCGACGCTCGATTTGACCCCGACGCTCGACGGAATGTTGGGCAGGGCGGATATCGGTTTCTCGCGCGAGGGAGCGGGCGCCTCCGCCGCGAGCGTGTTTCCGCTGCAATTCGATCATCAGCGGAAGCCCTATGTCGACGCGTTCGGGCTCAGTCCCGGCCTCTATCGCATCAATGCCCGGAACGCCGTCGGCGTCTCCGAGGGCGAGGCGTTTGGGCTGGTCGCCTCCGCGGCGTCCTGCGCGCGGTTGGCCCAGTCCTTCGAACTCGCCCGTCAATATACCGCATCCTGGCCGGCGGGGACGCCGGCCCGAGCCGCGCTGAGCTTCCAGTCCGTTTATCTTCAAGCCCTTGCCCAGGACCCGGCGAATGCGCCCACCCAGGAGCGGTGAGCCGAATGTGGAATCGAGTTGTTGCGTTCTTCCGCGCCAAGCAGCGCCAGCTCGTCCACGGTTTGCTCATCGCCCTCGCCGCCCTTTTCGCATCGGCGGCCATCTCGGCCAGTGAATTTGGCCGGGTGATCGACGAGAAGACGCTCGATCACATTCTTCGCTGGCAATATGGCGCCGCGCAGCAAGCAGAGCCGCACAAGCAAATCGTATTGATCGATATCACCGAGAAGGATTTTGCCGATCCTTGTCTTTTCGCGCGAAAGCGCCCGCTCGATCCCAAAATCATTCTCCGCCTGATCAACGCGGCGGCGAACGCGGGCGCGACGCTGCTCGCCGTCGACATCGACACGGAAGATTGGCCCCAGTGGCCTCCCGACGCGGCGGCCAACCCCGACGGTTGCTGGCGGACCGGGGTCGAGACCTTGCCGGACAAGCCGCTGGTCTGGGCGCGCGGCTTTCACGCCGCGGACGATCCGCAGGACGAACAGAGCGCGGAGGTCCCCGAACCGCTGCTCGGGGAAAAGCGCCCCGACCTTGAACGAACCTGCGCCGGCTATCCGTTCCTCGGCGCAGAGGCCGGGATCGTGCGCTGGTTCTACAAAGCCAGGACGATCCGAGGGAAGCTCGAGCCCTCCTTCGTGAGCCAAATCAAATATCGCAACCAGAATTCCTCGTGCCAGATCAATGTCAGCGAAGCCGACCCGGATCGTCGCCTGATCATCAATTTCGCCTATAGGCTGCGACGCGTGGCGGCATCGGCCGTTCTTATGGCCAGTGAAAAACCGGGGTGGAAAGACCACCGCGATTTCGACGGCGCCATGGTCATCCTCGGCGGCTCGTTCCACCAGGGTGGGGACATGCTGGCCACGCCAGTGGGGCCGCTGCCCGGACTTGTGATCAACGGACTGGCGCTGGCGACCCTGATCGACGGGCGGGAAGTGACCGAGCTGACCGAGCTTCAGATTTTCCTCGTTGACGCGGCCTTTGCGATTGGGCTGGTCATATGCGGCATATTTTCGCACCGGTTGGCGGTCTGGGCGACGGGTGGAGCCTTCTCCCTGTCGATCTTGCTTGGTCAATATTTGTATCAGCACGCTTTGTTTGTCAGTTCCTTGCCGATCATATTGGGCCTTTTCGTGCATCTGTGGCTGGAGCGGCCCCGGCATGACGGGCCGCCGCACAAGCGCGCCGCGAGGCGCTGACGCGGGTGCGAGAGTCGACGCAGCGATCACGGCTTGTCGGACGCGCGGGAATTCGTCAGATAGCCGCTCCGGTCGTCGCCCGTTTGGCGAGAGCGGGATGGATCAACCCCCGCCTTAACCCGGAGTGGTCGGTCGCAATGACGATAGTGTTGTTTGGTTTGCTCGCCTTCGCGGTCATCTTCGGCGGCGGGATCGTGGGTTTCATCGTCGGCGAGCTCATGCCGGAGAGCTATAACGACGCCGCGACCAGAGCGGTCATGCAAACCGCGATGAGGACGGTCTCCCTCCTCGCCGCCTTGGTGCTGGGACTGTTGGTGGCGACGGCGAAGAACAAGTTCGACACCAGCAACATGCAGGTTGAGCGCTTCGCCTCCGACCTGATGTCGCTCGATCGCGAATTGGCGAACTATGGGCCGGAGGCAAGCGACATCCGGTCGCTGTTGCGGAAATACACAGTCGCGAAGATCGCCTCCACCTGGCCCTCGGAGAGCGCGCCGAAACCGGCGCTCGACGATCTGCCGCCGTGGCGATTGATCGACGCCATACAGCAGCAATTGCGGCGTCTCACGCCCCAATCCGGAGATCAGCGCGCGACCTTGGCCGGCGCATTGCAGATCGCAGGCGATTTGGCCAAGGCGACCTGGTTGCAGAAGGCGCAGGAATCCGATCATGTCCCGCAGCCGTTCGTGCTCGTTCTGATGGCGTGGCTCTTTATCCTGTTCGTCGGTTTCGGCGTCTTCGGGACGCGCAACGCGCTGACCGTTACAGCGCTCTTCGTGTGCGCGCTCTCGATCGCCAGCGCGGTCGCCCTGGTCAACGATCTCGATAGCCCGTTCGGAGGGCTTGTCAGAAGTCTCGGCTCAACCGATGGAGAAGGCGCTCGCGCAACTTGGCGCGCCATGACCGGGCCTCCGGGACCGAGGCGGCCGGCAGCGCCCGGCGGGGACAGGCGAGTTTAGTTCCTTCACATCCCGCCGAGATGCTCGGCGACGGCGAAGATGTCTTTGTCGCCCCGGCCGCAGAGGTTCATGACCATCAGATGGTCCTTCGGGCGTTTGGGGGCGAGCTCGATCACCTTGGCCAACGCATGAGCCGGCTCCAGCGCCGGGATGATGCCTTCGAGCTTCGAGAGAAGCTGAAAGGCCGCCAGCGCTTCCTTGTCGGTCGCGGCGAGATAGGTCACCCGGCCGACGTCGTTGAGCCACGAATGCTCCGGCCCGACGCCGGGATAGTCGAGCCCGGCCGAGATCGAATGGCCCTCGAGAATCTGCCCGTCGTCGGTCTGCAAAAGATAGGTGCGGTTGCCGTGCAGCACTCCCGGCCTGCCGCCGTTGATCGAGGCGGCGTGACCGTTCGGGACGTCGAGCCCATGGCCGGCCGCCTCGACCCCGAACATTTCGATCCCCGGCTCGTCGAGAAACGGATGAAAGAGCCCGATGGCGTTCGAGCCGCCGCCGATGCAGGCGACCAGGCTGTCCGGCAGGCGGCCCTCGAGTTCGAGCATCTGCGCCCGCGTCTCCTCGCCGATCACGCACTGGAAGTCGCGCACCATCGCCGGATAGGGGTGCGGGCCGGCGACGGTGCCGATACAATAGTAGGTATCGCGCACGTTGGTGACCCAGTCGCGCAAAGCCTCGTTCATCGCGTCCTTGAGCGTCCGCGCGCCTTGCTCGACCGGCCTCACTTCCGCGCCCAGCATCTTCATGCGGAAGACGTTCGGTTTCTGCCGCTCGACGTCGACCGCGCCCATATAGACCACGCATTCGAGGCCGAACCGGGCGCAGGCGGTCGCGGTCGCGACGCCATGCTGTCCCGCGCCCGTCTCGGCAATGATGCGCTTCTTGCCCATGCGGCGCGCGAGCAGGATCTGGCCCATCACGTTGTTGATCTTGTGCGCGCCGGTGTGGTTGAGCTCGTCGCGCTTGAAATAGACCTTGGCCCCGCCGAGCCTTTCGGTTAGCCGCTCGGCAAAATAAAGCGGGCTCGGGCGTCCGACATAGTGCTTGAGCAGGTGGTCGAGCTCGGCCTTGAACGACGGATCGGCCCTGGCCTCCGCGTAGGCCTTTTCGAGCGAGTGGATGAGCGGCATCAGCGTCTCGGGGACGAACCGTCCGCCATAGATGCCGAAACGGCCGCGCTCGTTCGGGCCTTCGCGATAGGAATTGGGTTTCTCGAGCTTGCTCATTCAGTTCACTCCCTCGGCAGCCCGCGCGAAGGCGCGCCGCGCCGCGGCGACGAAGGCCCTGATCTTGCCTATGTCCTTGACGCCGGGGGCGGATTCGACACCCGAGGAGACGTCGACGCCGCGGGCGCCGCTTTGCGCGATCGCCGCCTCGACCGTCTCCGGGTCGAGGCCGCCGGAGAGGAGCCACGGACGGGGCAGACGAAAATCCCGCGCCAGGCTCCAGTCGAACGGACGGCCGTTGCCCCCCGGCAGCGCCGCGTCCTTCGGCGGCTTGGCGTCGAACAAAATGAGGTCCGCGACGCCCGCGTAAGGCTCGGCGGCGGCGAAGTCCTCGCGCGCCGCGACGCCGATCGCCTTGATCGTCGGACGGCCGCAAAGCTCGCGGATCCGCCCGACCCGCTCCGGACTTTCGCGCCCGTGCAGTTGCAGGAGGTCGGGTGTTAGCGCGTCGACGATGCGCTGGAGCGCGTCGTCATCGGCGTCGACGGTGAGCGCGACGATCTTCGCCCGTCCCCGCGCTTTAAGCCCGAGCGCGCGCGCTCTCCCCCAGTCGACGTGGCGCGGGCTCTTCGGGAAGAAAACGAACCCGACCATGTCCGCGCCGCCGTCGAGCGCCGCGTCAAGGGTCGCGGGCGTCGAGAGGCCGCAGATCTTAATGAGGGGCGTCATCGCGCGCTTCTTTCGGTCAAAGCGCGGGCGCTGTCAAAGGGAAGCGGAGCGACGCCATCCGCACCGGCCGGCTCATTGTTCCGCCGCCCTGCCGGCGGCGAGCGCGCGCTCGAGGGCGTCGATCTCTCCTTGCGCCGCCGCCCGCATCTTGGCCTCCGCGTCGCGGTAGAGGGCGACGATCCGCCGGCCTTGATCGGTCAGCGCCGCGCCCCCGCCTTTAACCCCGCCGTGATGCGCGGCGACCACCGGCGTGGCGAACAGCTGGTTCAATTCGTCGACCAGGAGCCAGGCGCGTCGATACGACATCTGGTGGGCGCGCCCGGCGGCCGAAATCGACCCCGTCTTCTCGATCGATTCCAGAAGGGCGATCTTGCCCGCGCCGAGCCGCCGGCCAAGCTCGAAATCAAGTCGGATCGTCAACCGTGTCGACATTCATCCTCCCTCATGGCGTCGGCCGCGCGCGCTGTTGCGCCCCGCTTCTTAGAGCATTCCGCCCCGGCGTGAAATCGACTGCGGACGAAAGGCTTGTCGCCGGCGACGGCGTGCGACAATGCGCACGTTTGCGTCCTTCACCGGTCCGCGGTGTCGACGGTGATCGAGGTCCCGTAGATTCTCGACACGCAGGTGCAGAGCTTCAAGTTCTGCGCCTTCTCCGCGTCGCTGAAAAAGACGTCGCGGTGGTCGACGACGCCGTCAACCTCGAGAATTGGCAGGGCGCACAGGCCGCATTCGCCGCGCCGGCAGTCGAAAATCATGCCGACCTGAGCCCCCTCCAGCGCATCCAGTAGGGTCTCGTTGACATCGACCGCGATCTCCTTGCCGAGCCGTGGAATCTTGACGATGAAAGGGACAGAAGGATATGCGCCGCTGTTGCCGAAGGTCTCGAAGCGCAACCGGTCCGCCGGCCGGCCGCTCTCCCGCCAGCACCGTTTCGCCGCTTCGAGCATGCCGATCGGCCCGCAGACATAAAACTCGCCTTGGGGGTCGAGGCGCGCGATCTCGGCGGCGATATCGACCCGCCGTCCCTCTTGGCTTACGAACAGTGCGAGACGCTCGCCGAGCCGCGCGGCAAGCTCGTCGGCAAGGGCGAGGTCGTCGCGGTTCCTGCACGCATAGAGCATGCGGAAGCGCGCATTCCGTTCGACGAGCGCCAGCGCATGGGTGAAGATCGGCGTGACGCCGATGCCGCCGGCAAGCAGCAGATACTCGCTCCCCCCGAGGGTGAGATTGAAGTGGTTGGCGGGCGGCGAAAGCGCGATTCTTCCGCCCGGCCTTAAGCCCCACATGTAAGCCGAGCCGCCCTTCGTATCGCCCAATCGCTTGACCGCGATTCGATAGACGCCGTCGGCGCAGGGCCCGACGATCGAATAGGATCGGACGTCGGGGCGTCCGCGGATCATGACCGTCACGTTGATGTGGCTTCCCGGCGAAGCGGCGACGAAGCCGCCCGCGGGCTCGATCTCGATCAGGCGGATCGCGGGCGCGAGATCGCGGGTCGCGCGGACCGTTCCGTCGCGCCAGTCGAGCGCTTCCGCCATCGCCAACGCCTATTCCGCCGCCTGAGACGCGCCGGCTGGTCCCTGCTCGCGCGCCAGCATCGCGTCGATCAGCCGGCGCGCCCATAGCGCGCCCGCGTCGATGTTGAGATTGTAGAACGGCGAGCGCGGATTGCGGTCGATGGCGCGCTGCTGCGCTTCGAGCACGACATGGTCCTGATCGTAGACGCCCTTGCCCTCGTTGACATGGGCGCGCTGAAGGTCGCGGGTCAGCTCATCGTCGTCGGTCCGGAACGTGCGCACAAAGTTCCAGAAATAATGGCAGCTCGTTTCCGTCTCCGGCGCGAGCGCCGCGAGGAAGGCGCCGTTCACCCCCTGCGATCGGTCGCCTTGCGGCGCTCCCGTTCCGGTCGGCGCGACGCCGACGTCGCCGATCACCACCGCCGGCGCCTCAAAGGTGACGATCTGCCAGCGATCGGCGCGCCCAGGCTTGCCGAGTTGTTTGGCCCAGAACGGCGGCGCTTCGATATCGATCATCCAGCGCGTCATGGTCGCGGTGCGATCGGTGTGGGTCACTTCGAACGGCGTATCGAGAATCGCGTCGTCGCCGATGCTGCCGGCATGGACGTAGGTCTCGTGGGTGAGGTCCATCAAATTGTCGACCACCAGCCGGTAGTCGCACTTGAGCGAGTAGAAGGTCCCGCCCTCGCCTTTCCATGTCTCGCCGTCGTTCCAGTGGAAGTCGGGCATCGCGGCGGTATCGGCGAGCGCCGGATCGCCCGGCCAGACCCAGATCAGCCGGTGGCGCTCGACCGCCGGATAGCTGCGCACGCAGGCGGAAGGGTTGATCGTCTTTTGCGCCGGCATATGGGTGCAGCGCCCGGCCGAATTGAAAACGAGGCCATGATAGCCGCACACCACCTGGTCGCCGACGAGGCGGCCCATCGACAGCGGCAGCAACCGGTGCCAGCAGGCGTCCTCGAGCGCCGCGACGGCCCCGTCGGCGCGCCGATAAAGGACGATGTCATGGCCGCAGATCGTCCGCGCCGTCAAAGCGCGTTCGATCTCATGGCCCCAGGCCGCGGGATACCACGCGTTCAATGGGAAGGGCCTGCCGCTCGCCATTCGTTCCTCCCGCTCCGCTCGGCCGGCGTCGCCGGCTATCGCTCTTTTGGGGAAATCTGCTCCAGATGCGATGTGTCCGCAAGAACGTCCGGGCTCTGCTCGGCTCAGGCCGGCCGCCGATGTCGCCTTCGCCGCCGCTCGAGCCACAGCGCCGCCAGCGCGAGCGCGACGGCTCCGGCCATCGCGGCATGCAGCTTGAAGCGCCCGCCCGGCCGGTCGAGCCAGCCGAGCCAGGGCGAGGGGCCGGACTCGCCTGGGCCGGGCAAAGCGAAGGCGACGAGCGCATCGCCCGCCGGGGCGCCGGCTTCGCCATGGCCGCCGGCGCCGATCACGACATATTGGCGGCCCTGCCAGAGATAGCTGGTCGGGGTGGCGATGCCGGCCGAGGGCAGGCGGCCGGTCCAGAGCTCGGCGCCGGTCTTTGCATCGAAGGCGCGCAGATAGTCGTCGAGCGCGGCGCCGATGAAGATAAGGCCGCTCGCGGTGGCGAGCGGGCCGCCGACGGTGGGCAGGCCAAGGCGGCGGGCGAGGCCGAGCGGGTTGCGCTCCTCGGTCGTGCCGAGCGGGACCTGCCAGAGGATCTTGCGGCTCCCGAGGTCGAGCGCGGTCAAGACGCCCCAGGGCGGCGGGTTGCAAGGCAGTCCCAGCGGCGAGACCAAAAGCTCGCGCTTCATGCCGTAGGGCGCGCCACGTTGCGGGGAAACCTCCTTGTCCGGGAATCGCTGCTTCATCCCGGCATAGTCGGCGGCGGGAAAGAGGGTGATCCGGTGGATCATGTTCGAGCTGTTGACATAGACCACGCCCTTGCCGCCATCGACGGCCAGGCCGCCCCAGTTCACGCCGCCGCCGGTGAAGGGCATGACGAGCGTGCCTTGCAGGCTCGGCGGGGTGAAGCGGCCCTCGCTGCGCGCCGAGGCTATCGCCTTGGCGCATGCGCCGCGATCCCACGGGGTCAGCCCCCAGGCCTCATCCGGCGTGATGCGGTCAGGGCCGAGCGGCGGCAGATCGGCCGGGAAGGGCTGGGTCGGCGACAGCGCTTCGCCTTCGACCCCGCCTTGCGGGACCGGGCGCTCCTCAACCGGCAGGACGGGCTCACCGGTGTCGCGGTCGAGCACGAAGATGAGCCCCTGCTTCGTGCCCTGAATGACGACGTCGCGCCTCTTGCCGTCCAGGGTGATGGTGGCGAGGCTCGGCTGGGCCGGATTGTCGTAATCCCAGACATCGTGGTGCACGAGCTGGGTGCTCCACGCCAGCGCGCCGGTGTCGGCCTTGAGCGCCACCACGGAATCGGCGCGGCGATTGTCGCCGGGGCGAAGGCCGCCGTAGAAATCCGGGCTCGGGCTGGTGGTCGGCAGGAATATCAGGCCGCGCGCCTCGTCGATCGCGATCGGCGCCCAGACATTGGCGGCCCCGGCCGTTCGCCAGCCATCGCCCCAGCTCGCTGCGTCCGGGTCATCGGCGCGCTCCGGCACAGGGTCCCATTGCCAGCGCGGCGCGCCGGTCCGGACATCGAAGGCGCGCACCGTGCCGCGCGGCTCGTCGACCCGCGCATTGTCGGCGATCGAGGAGCCCAGGACGATGAGGTCGCCGATGACGGCGGGGGGCGAAGTGAACTGGAACTCGCCTGGCCAGATGAGCGGCTTGCCGGGATCGATGCGGACTTCGCCATCCTGGCCGAAATCGGGGCAGGGCTTGCCGTCCTTGAGGTCGAGGGCGATCAGCCGGCGATCGGCGGTAGCGGTCAGGATGCGCTCGGCGCAAGGGCCCCCGGCGCCGGCGGGGCCATGCCAGACCGCCACGCCGCGGCAGTTGAACATGTTTGCCGGGCGGTAGTCGGTCTTGATCTCCGGGTCGTAGCGCCACAGCTCTTGCCCGGTCCCGGGGTCAAGCGCGATCACCGCGTTGAACGGTGTGCAGGCGATGAGCTTCCCGCCGGCGAGGATCGGCGTGACCTCGAATTTCGAGCGCTTCAGCACGTCTGCGGCCCGGCTCTTGAGATCGCCGGTATGATAGGTCCAGGCCGGGATCAGCTGGCCGACGTTCTCGGGCGTGATCTCACCGAGGGGCGCGAAGCGGCTGCCGCCCTGATCGTAGCCATAATATTCCGCGGCCCCGGCTACTCTTGCGGCCGGTAGGAGGAGCGCAAGCGGCAGGGCGGCGAGCCGGCCGTAGCCGGCGACATCGGCGAGCAGGATCGCGGCGAGGCGGCGCGGGGCGGTCATTGTTCGGGAACTCCGGCCTTACGCATGCCTTCGAGAATGCGCTCGGTCCCTGCTAGGTACGTCGGGTCGTCGCTCATCGCCGTCCAGGCCGCGCGGGCGCGAGAGACGGCAAAGGCCGGGTTGAGCGCGAGGCCGGCCTTGACTGCGGAACTGGCCTCGTCCACTCGACCGAGTTGCGCAAGGGCGACGGCCAAGTGAAAATATGGATGCGGATAATTTCGATTGGCCTCGATCGACCGTCGAAACCACGCGACCGCTTCCTCCCAGGAGCCGAGGTGGTTCTTCGCAATGCCCGCGAAACCCTTCCAGGTATGGCCATTAGTATCGCGCGGACTGAGGCGCAAGGCTTCACCAATGTGAGCATCTGTTTCTTCGGCACGACCGATGAAGGTCTTACCAAGTCCGATGAAGGCATGAGCGCTGGCAAGATTTCGATCCAGCTCCAACGCGCGTTCACATTCGGCGATGCCCTGCACAGCGCGCTTAGTCAATATTTCGACATACCCTAACAACCTATGGCCGCGCGCGTGGTCCGGGACCGACGACAACGCTCGGGTCACCTTGGCTTCGGCTGCCGCAATGGCCCCCATCGGATCGGTCACAAAGAAATTTGCGCCCTCGCGCACGTCCGCGCGCGCCGATCCAATCAGCGCGTCGACATTCTCGGGATCGGCGGCTAGGGCGCGATCGAAAAAGCCGCGCGCTTGCGCAATATTGTCTGGGCTCGGACCCCCATTGAGCCAGGCCAGCCCCTGGAAATAGAGGTCCATCGAGTTCGGGGGTCGGGGCATGTTCTGCGCGCCGCGCCTCGGCCGCGGCCAGGTGGGCATTCAGCGTGCCTGCCAGGCGCGCGACGATTTCGTCCTGCATGTCGAAGAGATCGGTGAGCGGCTTATCGAACCGGTCGGCCCAGAGATGATTGCCCGTTTCGGCGTCGATGAGCTGGACGTTGACGCGCATGCGGCTTCCGCCGCGCTGGACGCTGCCCTCGAGGACATAGCGGACGTTCAGCTCGCGCCCGATCTGCTTCAGATCGACGGCTCTGCCCTTGTAGGTGAAAGCGGTGTTGCGCCCGATCACGAATGAGCCTCGGATGCGCGAAAGATCGGTCGTCAGGCTCTCCGTGACCCCGTCGACGAAATGCTCCTGGTCCGGGTCGCCGCCGATGTTGGCGAACGGCAAAACGACCATCGACAGGCGCGGCGGCGCAGATTTTTCGGGCGGCTTCGCCTGCGTCGCAGGTTTCGCTTGGGCCGGCGCGCCGACATGAAGCGAATAGACCCGGATCGGCTCGGCAATGTTCTTGAGCTGGGTCGGGCCAAGGTCGGTGACCGCGAGATCGAGCCGCCCCTTGACCTGCCGATAGGCGTCCTCGGATAGGCAGATCGCGCCCGGCTCGGCGATCCCTTCCAGCCGCGCGGCGATATTGACGCCGTCGCCCATGAGGTCGCCGTCGCTCTCCTCGACGACATCGCCGAGATGAATGCCGATGCGAAATTCGATGCGGCGCTCGGGCGGCACGCCGGCGTTGCGCTCGACCAGGCCGTTCTGCACTTCGATCGCGCAGCGCACCGCGTCGACCACGCTGCGAAACTCGACCAGAAAGCCGTCGCCGGTGCGCTTGATGATCCGCCCGTGATGCGCGGCGATGGCGGGGTCGATCAGGTCGCTCCTGCAGCCCCCGAAGGCGCGAGAGCGTGCGATCCTCGTCCGCTCCCGCGAGCCGGCTGTAGCCGACGACATCGGCGACCAGGATCGCGGCAATCTTCCGGCTTTCGTTCACGGCGCGCCCTCGGGCCGCTCAGATTTTAGCACAACGGCCGACAACGCCCCACCCGCGCTCCTGCCGGTTCGCCCTGGCAGGTCCGCCGCGGCCACGGGAATTGGTCCGCGCTCCGCGATCCGGCCGTCCGGATTTCCGAGCAATTGCTTCCGGAAAATCGAAGCTCGTGCTATGGTGCCCATCGCCATGACCACGCCAATCGACAGCGCGCAGCCGACGCGGCGACCAATGCCGGGACCCGGGCGCCGACTCCACGTCGCCGCTGTGTTTTTGAGTCGCCGGATCCCGGCGAAAAGAAAAAATGGCCCAAGGGGTCGGCGCAACCGCTTGAAAAGGCTCGATTTCGGACAAGGAAATCCAAGAAAATCCAGGACAAAATCCTTTGATTGTCTTTGATCGCCTTGGCCGGGCTTTGCTGGCCTTTGATAGATTTGGGGCCGGCTTGGCCGGCGCCGTTGACGGGAGGAAGCCTTGACCAGTCTGTTCGACCTTACCGGACGCGTGGCGATCGTCACCGGCTCCTCGCGCGGCATCGGCCGCGCCATCGCCGAGCGGCTCGCCGAGCACGGCGCGAGCGTCGTCATCTCCTCGCGCAAGGCCGAGGCCTGCGCCGAGACCGCGGGCGCCATCAACCGCGCTGTTCAGCGCGACGCGGCGAAGCCGATCGCGGCCAACATCTCGTCCAAGGAAGAGCTGCAGCGCCTCGCCGACGAGACGGCGAGCGCCTTCGGGCGGATCGACATTCTGGTCTGCAACGCGGCCTCCAATCCGTATTACGGCGCGATGGACGGCATCTCTGACGCCCAATTCCGCAAGATTCTCGAGAACAATGTGCTCGCCAACCATTGGCTCATCCACATGGCCGCGCCGGGCATGATCGAACGCAAGGACGGATCGATCATCATCGTCTCGTCGGTCGGCGGGCTCAAGGGCTCGAAAGTCCTCGGCGCCTATAACATCTCCAAGGCCGCCGACCTTCAGCTCGCGCGCAATCTCGCGGTCGAATGGGGCAGGCACAATGTGCGGGTCAATTGCATCGCGCCGGGGCTGGTCAGGACCGACTTCGCCCGCGCCCTGTGGGAGAACCCTGAGACCCTGAAGGCGGTCACCGCGACGACGCCGCTGGGGCGGATCGGCGAGCCGGACGAAATCGCCGGCGCGGCTGTCTATCTCGCCTCACGAGCCGGATCGTTCACGACCGGACAGACGATCGTCGTCGACGGCGGCGCGACGATCGCCGGATGAAGCGAGCTCACCGCCGCCGCAACCTTGAGGCAGAAGCTCAGCGAATGGACCGAAGCGCGCATATCGATCTCGAACAGGCGGAGAGCGGATTTCCGGCCTTCGAAACAGTCCAGGGCGCGCTCGACGCCGGGGCGCTGATCGTTTGCGACCACGCCGCCAACGCCATTCCACTGGCCTACGGAACGCTCGGACTGCCGCGCGAAGCGCTCGAACGGCATATCGCCTATGACATCGGCGCCGCGGACTCGACTCTGCGCGCTCGCGGCCGAGCTCGGCGCCCCGGCGGTGCTCTCGACCTATTCGCGCCTCATCATCGACGCGAACCGAGGCCTCGACGATCCGACGCTGGTCATGCGCTTTTCCGACGGCGCGATCGTGCCCGGCAACGCTGGCGCCGGTGCGCGGGAGATCGCGCGCCGCAGCGCGTGTTTCTGGGCGCCCTACCGGCGGGAAATAGCGGCGACGGTCGATGCGATGCTCGCGACGGGCGAGCCTCCGGCGATCGTCTCGATCCATTCGTTCACCCCCGTCATGCGCGGCGCGGCGCGACCGTGGAAGATCGGCATCCTGTGGGATCGCGACGGGCGAATAGCCAAGCCGCTGATCGAGGCGCTCATCGCGGAAAAGGATCTCGTCGGCGACGAGGTCGGCGACAACCAGCCATACGACGGGGCGCTTCCGGGCGACACGATCGATTCGGTCGCGACTGCGCGCGGATTGGCCAATGCGCTCATCGAAGTGAGGCAGGATCTGATCGCCGAGCGGAAGGACGCGCATGGCTGGGGCCTCCGCCTCGCCCGTCTGCTGCAGCCGATTCTCGCCGACGACAAGATGCGCGCGCCGTCGGATTTCGGCAGCCGGACGACAAAGAAAGCGCGCGGCCGGGGAAAACCCGCCGCTGCGCCTTGACGCGACGCCGCGTCCGGCGCGATCCGTCGTCGCTTACCAAACGCGAGAACATGGAATGGAAATGGCGAAAGCGAACGAGACGAACAAGACCGACAAGACCGTAACGGGCGAGATCAACGCCGGCCATCTGCGCGCCTTCGTCGAGCGAATTGAGCGGCTCGAGGAGGAGAAGAAGGCGCTCTCGGGCGACATCAAGGACGTCTACGGCGAGGCCAAGGCGAACGGCTTCGACGTCAAGATCCTGCGCAAGATCGTATCGATCCGAAAGCAGGACCGCGACAGCCGGATCGAAGAGGAGACGGTCCTCGACCTCTATCTGGCCGCGCTAGGGATGAACTGACGGGGCGGGTCGGCGATGAGCCTCCAACCGCCCTCGATCCTGTCACAATGCACGCGGCCATCCGGCGGGGAGATGAGGCAATGTTCAAGCAGCGGGCGGGCGGCAGGCCCCGGGGGGGAATTGCGCGATCGGCCTATTCGTCGCTGTTTTTTGCGCTCTTTCTAGAGACAGGCCAAGATGACGACCAGTTCGTTCCGGATCTTGAATTCCCTCTGATCGGTCAGGGCGGCCCAACACAAAGTCGCGGAGGTGAGGAGGAATACCCACCGACAGGCTATTGGACAAGCCGTCATGGAATGCGACAAATTGAACTCTGCCCCGAAAGGCCGAACAACGCCGAGCCCAGGATCCGCGGCCTGTCGCGCGAGCAGCCGCCAGCCGGCGCGATTCTCAAGCAGCGGCGCGAGCAGCCGGAAGTCGCAAACGAGCCCAGAACCCGAACTTTCAAGCCGCTTGTTCGATCTCGCTCGCCGCGCCTTGCGGCGCGACCGACTTGGGAGCTCGACTTTGGCCCTTCTGCAGTTGAGCCTCGACAGTTTTCAGGGCGTCGATTTCGCTCGACTTCTGGACCGCCGCGATTTCGCGCACCATCCGGTCGAGGGCTGCCTCATATAGCTGTCGCTCGGAGTAGGACTGCTCCGGCTGCGCCTCCGAACGGTAGAGGTCGCGAACAACTTCGGCGATCGCGTTGATGTCGCCGGAATTGATCTTGGTCTCGTACTCCTGTGCGCGACGCGACCACATCGTGCGCTTGACGCGCGCTCGTCCGGTCAGAATCTCGAGCGAACGTCTCGCGGTATCGGGATCGGATATTTTCCGCATGCCGACGCCGGAAACTTTGGAAGTCGGGACGCGCAAGGTCAGCTTGTCCTTCGAGAAGCTAATGACGAACAGCTCAAGCTTGAAACCCACGACCTCCTGCTCCTCGATCGCAACGATCTGACCCACCCCATGAGCGGGATAAACAACAAACTCGTTTAGCTTGAAACCTTGCCGCTGACCGGCGGGCTTGAGCGACTTGCCGGCCGCTTCCTCCGACCCCGCTGTCTTTTGGACTTTGGCCACGGGCGCGGCCAATTTCGCCGGCGCCAATTCAACCGATTCCGCGGCGGCGTGAACGTTGTGCGCGGGAGCCGGTTTGGGTCCGGCGAGAGCCGCCGGCCGCTGGTCGGCGTTGGTCCGAGTTTGCGACGCGCCTCGGCTTTCCGCCGCCAACTTCGCTTGCGCCTCTTTTGTTCGCGCCCGCGCGGCCGCGGCCGCCTTGGCGGCGCTTGCGCTTCTCACCGCCTTGGCTGGGCGCTTCGAAGCCGCAGCCTTCCTCGCGGAGGCGGCTTTTGCCAGCTTCTTCGCCGGGACGCGAACTCGCGACGCAGTTGCGGCATCGGAGGTTTTCCGCTTTCGCCTCGAAGGTTTCGCAACGACTTTTTTCATCTTCGCTCGAATAGTTTTGCGCGCGGTCCGCGCGTTCGCCGCCGGCTTGCTCTTGCCGACCCGACTTCGCACCCCCGATGACGTTCCCTTAGCGACGCGCTTTGACGCCGGTTTCGCGCTGGAGGCGGGTCGCGTTTTCTTTGTCTTTGATTTTGTTGTCTTCTTCGACTTGTTACGCGCCGCCATCGTCAAACTCTCCAAACGCGACCGTCGCGCACACGCTTTTAGAGCTCATGCGCCAACACCGCTCTTCAAAACAGCGAGCGGAATCTCTGTCGACGAAATCGTGACGCTATCATCCCAGAGCGCATCTGGACTTCCGCTCCACGATTAATTGGTCGTTTATCACAAAATCGTCGAAAAATCAAAGAAGAAGATGACGCGGGCCGTTTGGCGACGATGGCGTTTGGTTAACAGCGCATCCAACCACCGGAGCTTGGGCTTAGTCGCCCGAACCCGGTTCAGGCGAGAAATATTCGCTAAACTTGTTCGCCCGTCCATCGAATTCTTTGGCGTCGGGCGGCGCGTCCCTCTTGCTCGTTATGTTTGGCCAGGATTTCGCGTATTCAGCATTGAGCTTGAGCCAGAAGGCCAGGTCCGGTTCAGTGTCCGGCTTGATCGCCTCCGCGGGGCATTCCGGCTCGCACACGCCGCAGTCAATGCACTCGTCGGGATGAATAACCAGCATATTTTCGCCCTCGTAGAAGCAATCAACGGGGCAGACTTCGACGCAGTCCAAATATTTGCACTTTATGCAGTTTTCTACAACCACATAGGTCATCACCAATTCCTCATGAATTACTCACGGCCGGTGCACGCCCGTCCCGCCCTTATCTATTCTGGGATTTTCGCCAGGTTGCTCAGACTGCTCTCGCGGCCCGATGTCCTCGACGATGTCGGCGCCTCGCTAAGGGCGCTTGTTGGCTTGTCCTTCAAGCAACGATTTGAGCTCGAGCAGCTTGGCGAAAGGGGAGTTCGGGTCAACCTTCGCCCTAGGCTGGCGCTCGGAAGCTGGATGCGGACGCGACATATCACGATCGCTCGGCGTTTGGCGATATTTTTCGTCGGAGCGGACCACCCCGGGCCGATCCTCCCTTCCGGGCGAGCGCCTACTCCCCTTGTGCGCTTCCGGCTGAGTTAAGGTCGCGGGCCGCTCCGCGCGCCGGTTCCCATGGCGCGCTCCTCCATCGCCGCCGCCCGCGCTCGGGCCGCCATGGTCAGAGTTGGCGGGGGGCCTGACCCTCGAATGCTCGGGTTTTGCAGCGTCGCCCCGATTTCGCCCGCCCCTGTCGCTGGTCCGGCGGCGAGAGAGCGCATTCCTCTCTGGCCGCCATACCACGATCATTTCGGTGTTTTTTTCGTCCTCTGCGCTCGTCTGCGCTGCCGGCGCGGCGGCGGATGCGGCGCCGGGATCGACGTCCGGCGCGTCGGAAGTCAAACTCTCGGCGAGCGTCTCCGCCGGAACGGGGTCCGAAGCGGCCGGATCAGCGGTCGACGGCGCCTGAGGCGAAGCCCTGGCCGGGTCTGCAAGCCTTCCCGCATCGCCGTCAAGCGTAGGCGAGACCTGGTCATTCTCCGCCGACGCCGGAATTTCCGTTGACGACGGGGGCTCGGACTTTTGCGGCGGCGCAACAGTCGACGGAGCCGCGACAAATTCCGATCGCTTCATCTCCGCGCTTCGAAATCCCATCGAGCGCAGAATTGACGCGAACTGCTCTCCCGCGCATCCGGTCAACGACGTCATTTGGCCGGTGACGACGAACGTGTTCGAGGCGCCACGGCTCGCGCGTCCAAGCGCAGCCGCGGCCTGGCTCTCGACGATGGCCGCCCGGATAATGGCGGCGAGACGTTCCAAGACATCCACGCGCACAACGCGCTCGCCGCACGGCCGATAGCCCGCGACCCGATAGGCCTCCCTCGAAATCCCCTTGTCGAACGAGAGCGAGGTCCTGCCGGACGATGCAACCTGGACAAGCGCGGGACCAAGCGCGTCGGGGTCGCCAGGGGTTTGAAGGCTCCACAACTGCAGGGCCAGGGTTCTTGCCGCGGGCTTGATCAGCGCCGGCACGAAAATGTAAAGGGCGCCGAATCGCACGCCGTGTTGTCTAAGCTCCGCCCGCTCGTTCTGGGCGAGCGCCTTGACTTGCGCCCTGATCTGATCGCGCTCCAATATTCCGAGCGACCGCGAGAGCCTGCCGGCCAAATCGCGAACGACCTCCGATCCTTCCTGCAGCGCTTCCAGCGCAAACAGCGGGCCGAGGATGCGCCGCGTCATTGCCGCAAGCCAAAGTTCGACTCGCGTTCTTACAATGTCTTGGGACGCCGGCGGCAAGGCTTCGTCAGCGAGCATTACAGCGCCGGGGGTCAATATGCTCGCACCGAGCGACAGCCTCGCGATCGGATCGCCCAACCATCGAATGACGCCATCGCTGGAAAGCACGATCGCCGAATCGACGGCGTGATGAAAACGCGCCGCACGCGTTTCCAACTCAAGCCTCAGAGCGTCGCGCCAGAGCTCGTCGCCGCCCGCATTTTGTCCGGCGACATGATAGTCGGCGCCGACGACTTGAAAACCTTGAACAGCCGAAAAGTCGTAATTCAATTGCGCCGGCGCTGCCAGGGGGTCTCGCTCCCCGTCGCCGGGCTCCGCCTCGATCATCGTGAAGTCCTCGGTCGTCTACCCAAAGCAACTGCGTCCGGTCCGAATTTGTTACTCGACCGGCGCCCGCCGCCAAGTCGGGGAACACACCTGCTGCGGTCGTAACCGCCCGGAGGCCGCCGGCATAGCGTCGCAAAGCCACCCTCTGGACAGGCGTGAGCCGGCAACGAGGCGGTCGGCGCCGGATCGACAATCTTTATGCCGCCTCCGACGATGCTGTGCGGTTCAAGCAAGCGCTCGATCCTCGTAGTCTTCGGGCAAGGTCTCGTCACGCGCGCGAGAACGCAGCCCCAGCGAAAGCGCCGCCGAGAGAAGCATGTTGACCATTACGGCGGTCAGGCCGTTGTACGCGGCGAAGCCGAGGCCGGAATTGACGCCGCCGAGGAGCGGTATATCCCATTTGAGCGCATGCACGGGAACCCACGTCGTCCCGGTCCAGGAGAGGGAGGCGCCGACAATCATGCCCGCCGCCCAACCGATCAAGAGCGCCCAGCCGCTGAGCCAGCGGGTGTAGAGGCCGAAAATCACCGCCGGAAATATCTGGACCATCCAGACTCCGCCCAGCAATTGCAGGTCGAGCGCGAACTGGGTCGGCATGAGAAAAATCACCGCGAGCGCGCCGATCTTCACCACCAGGGAAGCCAGTTTCGCGAGAAGCGCTTCCTCCCGCGGCGACATTTCCGGGTGAACGAACGGCTTCCAGATGTTGCGGGTGAAGGTGTTGGCGGCGCCGATCGACATGACGGCCGCCGGCACCAGCGCGCCGAGCGCAATCGCCGCGAAGCAAAAACCCGCGAACCAGCTTGGGAAAGCCCAAAGCATGAGCTGGGGCACCGCGTCCTGCGGCGTGTCGACTTTGACGCCCGCGGCGATCGCCATGAGCCCAAGCAGCGCGATGAGGCCGAGCACGAAGGAATAGGCGGGCAGCGTCATCGTGTTGAAGCGGATTGCGCGTCCGCTCGAAGCGGCGAGCGCCCCGGTCATGGCGTGCGGATACATAAACAGCGCCATCGCCGAACCGATGGCGAGGGTGACGTAGGGACCGATCTGCTGCGGTTTCAGCGTCAGCCCGGCCGAGAGGTTCGGATTCGCCGCGACCTTGGCGTCGAACGCGCGGCCGGCCGCTTCGAAAATCGCGCCGAAGCCGCCGAGCTTGTAGGGAATGACGACAATCGCGGCGATGATAAAAATATAGATCATTGCGTCTTTGACGAACGCGATCATCGCCGGCGCGCGCAAGCCGCTCTTGTAAGTGAAGAGCGCGAGAATCGCGAACGCGATGGTGATCGGCGCATGCGCGAATATCCCCTGGCCGGCGAAGCCAAGCGCGACAATAACCTTCTCAAGCCCGACGAGCTGCAGCGCGATGTAGGGCATAGTCGCCAGGATTCCGGTCAGCGCGACCGCGAGTTCGAGTCCCCGGTGGCCGTAGCGTCCAAGCACGAAGTCAGCGGCGGTCATGTAGCCATTCTTTTGCGATACCGCCCACAGCCGCGGCAAAGTCAAATACAAGAACGGGTAGATGATGATGGTGTAGGGCACGGCGAAGAATCCGTAGGCGCCGATGGCGAAGACGACGGCTGGAATTGCGATGACCGTATAGGCCGTGTAAAGATCGCCGCCAAGCAGGAACCAGGTGATCCAGCGGCCGAAGCGCCGGCCGCCAAGGCCCCATTCGTGAATGAGGTCGAGATCGGCCGCCTTCCAGCGCGCGGCGACAAAGCCGAGCACCGCGACCAAACCGAAAAAGAACGCGAAAACGGCGGTCGCGACAATGTTGAGATGGTCGAACATCGCTAATCCTTCCCGATCCGGTCCGCGGCAAAAATCGCGACCGCCGAGACCGGGATAAGGAAGAGCTGGAACCAGTAGAAAAACGGAACGCCGAAAAGAACAGGCGGGATCGAATTGTAGAGTGGAACCCACAGCGCCAGAACACAGGGCGCGAGCAACAGGATCAGCTTCATGTTTCCCCCGGGAGCGCGCACGCCCGGAGATGACGCCGCCCATATGATATCTTAACTTCGTCTATCGAAATTTGCCCGCCCGGTCGAGAGGCCCAGTCTGATGCGAGGTTGGTCCGCGGTCGATATGCGCGTCGATCTCGGCTCTCCCATCCCTGCTTTCGCGGATTGGGCCATCGTGCTAACGAGCCGCCGATGCCCGCGCGCCTCGATTTGTGCTTCCAACGCCTCGCCTCGGACCACCGGGCCGCGCTGGTGACTTACGTCATGGCCGGCGACCCGGACGCGGCCACGTCTTCGGCGATCCTGGCCGCTTTGCCTGCGGCCGGAGCCGACATTATCGAGCTCGGCATGCCGTTCACCGACCCGATCGCCGATGGTCCTGCGATCCAGGCGGCGGCTCGCCGGGCGCTCGAAGCCGATCAAACGCTGACGGCGACGCTCGCAATGGCGGGCAAGTTCCGCGGCGCCAACCCGGACACGCCGCTCATTCTGATGGGCTACTACAATCCGATCTATGTGTACGGCGTCGACAAATTCCTGGTGGACGCGAAAAAGGCAGGCGTCGACGGGCTGATCGTCGTCGATTGCCCGCCCGAGGAAGACGACGAGGTTTGCCTTCCCGCCCGCCGCGCCGGCCTCGCCTTCGTCCGGCTGGTGGCGCCGACCACCGACGAAGCGCGGCTGCCGATGATTGTCAGTAACGCAGGCGGCTTCATCTACTTTGTCTCGATCACCGGAGTGACCGGATCGGCTGCGCCGGACGCCAAGCTGGTGGGCGAGGCCGTGGCGCGGTTGAAGCGGCACACAAAACTGCCCATAGTGGTCGGGTTTGGGGTGAAAAACGTCGAAGGCGCAGCCGCGATTGCCGAAACCGCCGACGGCGTCGCGGTCGGCACGTCCATCGTTGACGCGATCAGGCTTTCGCTCAGCGGCGGCGCGGCGACCCCGTCGACCGTCGGCGCCGTGACCGGGCTGGTCGAGACGCTCGCGCGCGGTCTGCGAGCCGTCCCGAAGTGACCTTTCTTCGCAACTGGCGATCAGACCGCCGCAGAGGGGACGGCCCATGAATTGGATTTCCAACGTCGTGCCGCCGAAGATTTGTTCGCTGCTGCGTCGCGACACGCCGGAAAATCTTTGGGTCAAGTGCCCGGAGAGCGGCCAACTGGTGTTCCACAAGGACCTCGAAGCCAACCTCATGGTGGTCCCGGGTTCGGGCTATCACATGCCGATCAGCCCCAGAGCCCGCTTGTCCTCGCTCTTCGACGATGGCGACTATGAGGAAATGATCGCGCCGGAGACGCCGTCCGACCCGTTGAAGTTTCGCGACATCAAGCGCTATGTCGACCGCCTCAAGGAAAATCGCGCCAAGGCGGGCACGGCCGACGCCGTCACGGTTGCGTTCGGCAAGCTCGAGCGACAGGACGTCACCGTCGCCGTACAAGACTTTGCCTTTCAGGGCGGAACGCTGGGCCTCGCGGCCGGGGAGACGATCGTCCAGGGCATCCTCGCGGCCATCGAGCGGGGGACGCCGTTCGTGATCTTCACCGCCTCAGGGGGCGCGCGGATGCAGGAGGGCATGTTCGCCTTGATGCAAATGGCGCGGGCGACGGTCGCGGTCCGGCGGCTCCGCGCCGCGAGGCTGCCGTATATCGTGGTGCTCGCCAATCCAACGACCGGCGGTGTGACGGCGTCCTACGCGATGCTGGGCGATGTGCATATCGCCGAGCCCGGAGCGGTGATCGGCTTTGCCGGCGCCCGCGTGATCGAGCAGACGATCCGGGAGCGCCTGCCGGAGGGCTTCCAGCGCGCCGAATATCTGCGCGCTCACGGAATGGTCGACCTTGTCGTGCCGCGGGGGCAACAGCGGGAAACTCTCGCGCGTCTGTGCAGGCTGCTTACCCGCGCTCCGGCGGCCGAGGCCGCCTGAACGATCGGTCCCCTTCGAGCGGCTTCAGCGGCGGTGACGCGGCCGCCAGATGAGGTTCGTGCTCACCGCATAATTCCAGACGACGCTCAGCAATGCGCCGGCGAGCCCGGCTACCCACCAGGTCTGATTGCTCTTATAGAGCCAGGAAGCGACGTCGATATTGGCGAGCGCCCCAACGCTGCATCCCAGCGCAAAAGCGAGGAAGCCGGCGATGAGGCCGAGCCCGCCGTACCGATACGGGCGGTAGGTGATCTCGTTGTTCAATATGAAATTGCTGCCCATCGCGACGATCGTCGCGATCAGCTGCCCAGCGTCGAAGGTGAGCAGTCCAAACCAGTGAAGGACGGCCGAGAGCACAAGAATATGCACGACGAGACCCACGGCGCCGATCGACGCAAACAGGACAAATCGGATCGGCAAAAGCCCCGCGGTGGCGTGGTGCACGACGAGGCCGAGAAAATCCATGCCGACGAGCGGCGTGAGCTTGGATTCGCCGGCGTTGCGCTTGCGGAAGAGATAGGGGACTTCGACGATCTTCAGGCCGCCTCCGGCCGACAGAATGACGTCGACCAGGATCTTGAAGCCGTCAGGCGAAAGTCGCGGAGCGAGGCGGGACACGATCTCCCGTCGAATCATGAAGAAGCCGCTCATCGGATCAGTGACCGCACTTCCCGCAATTCGCCTGAAGAACCATGCGCCCAGGTCGCTCAGCGCCTGGCGCGCCGGGGAAGGGCGCCGCCCGGGTCTCTCACCCGGGCGCCGATCGCCAGATTGCCCCGGCCCTTGGCGAGCGCTTCATACATTTTCGGAAGAATAGATTCGTCATGCTGCAGATCGCCGTCGATGACCGCGACGAAGTCGGCGCTTGACGACATCCACCCCTCGATCACGGCGCCCGCAAGACCCGAGCGATTGACGCGCCTCAGGCAACGCATGCGACGATCTTCAGCGGCAAGCCCAAAGGCGACGTTCGAGGTCCCGTCGGGGGAATCGTCGTCGACGACAATCAACTCCCACGTAACCCCGCTCAACGCATCTTTGACGCGCTCGAAGAGAATGGGAATGTTGGCCGACTCTTTATAGGTCGGGACGACGACCGAGAGTGTCGGCTTCGACCCCCCGGCCGTTACGTCGCTAGCCATTCCACGCCATGCTTGTCGGGTTCGGCGGCGATGAACGCTATCTGCCGGTCGCGCCCGGATAGGGCATCGGAAGCCTTCGCGTCAAGCCGCCGGCGGGGATGAGCGCGAGCTTGACCTCGGCGCGGCCACGACGGCCGAGCATTTGGAACTGGGGCTGTCCCAGCGCGGCGAAATAGGGCGCGGCGGCGGCAAGAGCAGGCTCGAGGTCGGATGCCTGAGTGACGATGACGCCGCTGCGCCCGACAAAACTTGCGCTCTCGTCTTGGAACGCCCAGCCGCGCGGATCGTTGGAAAGCACGAAAACAGGCGTCCGAGGTCCAAGCGCGAGCGCGATTTTCCCCGCCTCCGACCATTTCGTAGAGATGACGAAATCCGGCGTCTCCTGAAACATCGGCGCCTTCGTCAAATCGCGCCATTCGAACGCCTCCAGCATCGGATCGGCAACTCGCGAGCCCGCGGTGAAGGCGAGCCACGGCCAGCCGGTCGTTGCTTGCAGGATCGCGACACCCGCGATCGCCGCCAGCAGGCCTGACGAAGCGACCGCCCACCGGCGAAGCGCGCCGGCGGAGAGGCCGAACTGCTTGAGCCATACGGCCATCAGCGGGAAGGCGAAGAACCAACCCGGCATCGTCCAATGCGGCTGGCCGCGCCCGCCCCAAAGCGGCGTTATGGTGAAGAGAGCGATCGGCGGCAGGCTGAGGCAAAGCAGAAACAAGCGGCGCTCGTCGGCCCGTTGACGGAACGCGCTCGCTAGGCCCGCAACCAGCGGCGCGAAAATCCATGGCGACAGAAAAGCGACCTCGCCCAGGACCATGGTCATGAGTTGCGCCGGACGTAGGCCGCCTCCGGGCACGCCCCGCCCGCCCTGAAACGCGAATGACGTCCAGCCATGTTGCGCGTTCCAGACGATGACCGGCGTTATCATCGCGAGCGCAACGAGCGCGGCGGCATAGGGAGCGGGATGTCTGAGCCAATGACGCTGGTTGGGCGACAGGAGGACGAACGCCGCCAGTCCGCCGGCGCTGAGCACGGCGCTGTACTTCGACAGCCCCGCCAACCCAAAACCGAGGCCGATGACGAGCCAAAGACGCCAGGCGGAGCGGCTGTCGGGCGTTTCGGCAAAGAAGAGGCGGGCCGCCGCAAACGCGGCCAAGGCCAGGCCAAAGAGCAACGGGCCGTCGGGGACGATCCAGGAGCCGGCCGAGGCGAAGAAAAAAGGCGTAACGTTGAGGGCGAAAAGGGCGACGAGCGCCGCCTGGGGGTCAAACAGTCCGCTTGTCAGACGGTAATGGATCCAGCCTGTCGCGCAGAAAAGCGCGACGAAGGGCGCGCGCGCGCCGACGTTCTCGCCGACGGCGAGCGCGGCGAAATGGGCGAGCCACAAATGCAGCGGGGGATGATCGAAATAGGAGAGGCTCAGGCGCCGCGAAATCGCGATCGTATAGCTTTCGTCGATCCCGAGCCCGAGCGACAGCGCAAAGGCGAGACGCACGACGAAAAACCCCGCGACGATCGTGAGCGCGAGCCGATTGTTCTCGGCATTCGGCCTCCCGCCCATCCGATCCGATCCTAAATCTCGCCCGACGTCATTTCCGGCCGAGTCGACGACGGGCTCGCCAGAAACTGATCGAATGCCGCCCAGAACCTCGCGCGCAAGACGTCACGTTCAATTAGAATTTCATGCTTGGCGCCGTCGATGATGACGAGTCGAGCCGCTCCGAGCCGCGATGCGAGCCTGATGGTCGCCGACGTGTCCGTCACTTGATCTCCGCCGGCCGCGACTATCAGTACGGGGGTCGACGCCGTCCGCAGGAAGGGCGACCTGTCGAGGCGGCTCATGTGGCGAAAGGCCGCATGCGTCCAGCCGATCGTCGGGCCGCCCAAAGTGAGCTCGGGACACGCTTCGACAAGCGTTGCGACGCTGGCGAACCTTCCTCTGTCCGAGGTGAAAACATTTCCCTCAAACGAGGCCAGCCACGGGTTCTTCCCGCCGCTGCCAGGCGCGAAGGCGCCGCCCATTCCCAGGCTGTCAAGCGCCGCCACGAGCACCCTCGCCCCGCCGCGATGGTTCATGCCCTTGACAGCGATCATCGGCGAAGTCAGCGCAAGGCGCTCGAACGGGCAACGCCCCGCGCTGAGGGCGCCGAGAAGCACCGACGCACCCATCGAGTGCGACAGCCCAATCCATGGCCGCGGACATTTGCGCTCCAGGATCCCGGTTACGAGCGCATCCAAGTCGCTTTCAAACTGGGAAAAATCCCCGACGTGCCCCTTGCGGGCGTTTTTAAGAGGCCGGTCCGACCCACCCTGGCCGCGCCAATCCATCGCCACGACGGCAAAGCGGCGGGACAACAATTCGCCGGCCACCTCAAAATATTTCTCGATGAACTCGCCGCGCCCGCCGAGAACAGCGACCGTGCCGAGCGGCGACGCGGGCGCCCAACGCACGGTTCGCAGCCGGACCCCGTCGGCGGCGCGAATATGTTCCTCAATCGCGCCCGCAGGCGCTGGATAGTCGGGCGTCGAGGTCAATGCCATGGGGCGCCCCGCTAGTGAATGGCGGTCGCCTCGACCCACCAGTCCGGGCGTTCGGCGGCGACGTTGCGCCGCGCCAAAATCGCACTGCGGCGATCTCCGAACAAGGCGAAGCAGGTCGCGCCTGATCCCGACATGCCCGTCGCCCTGGCCTCCGGGATTTGCGACAATCTCTTGTGCACGACGGCGATCGCCGGCGCGACCCGGATCGCCGCCGCTTCAAGATCGTTGCGGCTCGACGCGAGAAAATCCAGGATGGCTGCTGACGCATATCCCGGCGCATCGAACGACTGGGCGGACGTGTCCAGTTTTGATCCCGGCGCAAGTCCGAGCGCAGCGAAGACCTTCGGCGTCAGCGCCTGGACTTGGGGATTGACGAGAACGGCGAATATCTTGGGCAGCGGAATCGCTGGACCGAGTTGATCGCCGATGCCCGTCATCATTCGGGCTTGCGGATGAAGGCAGGCAAGGACATCCGCTCCGGTTGTTTTGGCGGCGGCGCGCACTCGCTGGTCGTCGATCGACAGTCGCGCCTCGTTGGCGAGCAATCGCAAAGCCGCGGCGGCGTCCGCGGACCCCCCGCCAAGTCCGGCCGCCGCCGGCAACCGCTTGACCAATCGGAAGCGGCCTAGCTTCAACCCGGGGATTTGCGCCGCGAGCGCACGCGCAGCGCGCAACACCAGGTTCTCCTTGGCCGGACCGGCCTCGGCCGCCCGCGGACCGAAGACCTCAAGAATGAGATCGGCGCCGGGCTCAAACCCAACCCAGTCGCAGAGCCCCGCGAATGCGACGAGACTCTCGAGTTCATGATAACCGTCGGCGCGGCGCCCAATCACACGGAGGGTCAGATTGATCTTCGCCGGCGCGCGCAGCCATTTCATCGAGCCTAGCGCCGCGACCTCAACCGCCGCCTTCCTTCTGCGAGGAAGCGTCGGGCGAGGCGGTGTCGGTCGTGACTTCCGGAAGCCCAGAACTCGATCTTTTTCAGGATTGACGGCAGATCTTCAGGGTCCGGGCTCATGTCTCGGGCGTGATTCCACTGAAAATGCGCCTCGGTGCGGCGGTTGACCCGCCAATAGGCGTCTCCCAAATGATCGTTCAGCACCGGGTCCGCAGGCTTCAAGTTGATAGCCTTCTCCAGCGTCTGGGCCGCCTGTTCGTACTGTCCCAACTTGAAGTGAGCCCATCCCAGACTGTCGACAATATACCCATCGTTTGGCTGCAGTTCCACCGCTCGGCGGAGCATCTTGAACGCCTCTTCCAAATTCATCCCTTGGTCGACCCAAGAATAGCCGAGATAATTCAGGACGAGCGGTTGATCCGGATTGAGCTCCAGGGCTTTCTTGAAATCCGCCTCCGCCTTCGGCCACTGCTTCGAGCGCTCGTAGCAAATGCCGCGGAAATAAAACAGCGTCCAATTGTCGCGCTGCGGAATTCCGACAGCGGCGATCGCCTGATCATAGGTCGCCGCCGCCTCGGCGTATTTCTTCGCTGACCTCTGCAGCTCCGCCAATGAGCTGAGGGATTCGACATCGTGCGGACGAGCGGCGATGATTTGCGTCAGCCGCTCAGTGGCCTCGTCGGTCTTGCCCATGTTGTCCAGTTCGAGCGCGATCTGGATGTCCGCCCCCAATTTCAACGGCGACGAGGCCGGGACCATTTGATAGGCGGCGATGACCTGGTCGCCCTGCTTCAGCTGTTCGAAAAGACTGGCCAGCGTCACCGCGGTCAGATCGTTCGAAGGGCGAAGATACAGGGACAATCGCAGATAGACGAGCGCCGGAAGCTCGTCTCCCTGGCGGCTGCCGGCGCTGCCGAGGCCATAGAGCGCCTCCGCGGCGCCCTCCTTAGCGTCGTGAATGAGCGGCTGCATCGTCTCGTTCTTTTTCAGGTCCTCAAGCGCTCGCACGATCAGCGGATGGCGGGGAATGATGAGCGAGAAATCCTGGTAGACTTTCGTCGCGCCGGCCACATCGCCCTGTGCGTCGAGGACGCGCGCGTAAGCGTCGGCGAAGCGCAAGCTGTTCTTGTCATTGTCATAGGCCGACTTCAGCCTGCGCTGCGCCTCGGTGGGGTTGCCGAGCAAATTGGCGATCAGGCCGGCGTGATAGTCGCGAAACGCAAGCACCGATGGGTCGCGGACCCGGTCGAGGGCGTCGAGCGCATGGCGGAGATCTGACTGTCCGGCATAGCACCAGGCGGTGAGCAGCGCGGTCGTCACATCGCGCGAACGAATGGCCTCGCCGCTCGAAAGATGAGCGCGCCCGGCGCCGAATTGTCCTTGCGAAATGTCGTGAACCGCAATCGCCAGACGCGCCAGGCTGTTGCCCAAATCATGCTGGAGCAGCCGTTCGCCGAGCGCAGTGGCGCTCGCCTCATCGCCATTGGAGAGCGCCGACGCGAACGCGCGCTCGAGCAGATCGGGATTTCGAGGATCGGCTCGCAGGGCCTCGCGATAGTAGACTTCGGCCGCGAGCGTGTCCCGATCCGCGCTGGCGATCAGCGCCGAGAGATAGTTGCCCGGCTGGCTGTCGCCGATTTGGAGATTCTCCGATCCCGCGCCGGTTTCGGAAACGGCGGCCGAGGCGGTTGCGCCGACGGCCGACAGGCCAACGGCCAGGAGAAGGGCTGCCGGCCGCATCCAGTGCTTCGATCGGCTTTGCATGTCTCGCGCTTTCCCAGGTTTGTCAGTCAGCGAACGACGGCGTCGGACCCGCGGCGCTGCCCTCTTCGGCAACCATACGAATCCTTCCCGTTGGCCCTTGCTTGCAGCCGAAAGCGGCAATTTTGCGCCGCAAACTCAGAGATCCGGATAATTCGGTCCCCCGCCGCCTTCCGGGGGGGTCCACTCAATGTTCCTCGCTGGATCCTTGATGTCGCAAGTTTTGCAATGGACGCAGTTTTGCGCGTTGATGACGAACCGAGGCTCCGCGCGCGTCGCCTCGTTCGCATACGCCACTTCGTAAACCCCGGCGGGGCAATAGAGTCGCGCCGGCTCTCCGTAACGGGGAAGATTGTCGCGAATCGGCGCATCCGGATCGTGCAGGCGAAGATGGACCGGCTGATCCTCTTCGTGATTGGTGTTGGAAAGATAGACCGATGACAGCTTGTCAAACGTCAAGACCGCGTCCGGCTTTGGGTAAACGATCGGCGTCACCTCGGACAGCGGTTTCAAGGTGTCGCTGTCCGGCTTGCCGTGCTTAAGGGTGCCAAAGATCGAGAATTTGAACAATTCGTTGGTCCACATATCGAAGCCGCCAAGCGCGACCCCGAGAACCAGGCCGTAACGCGACCAGAGCGGTTTTACGTTTCGGGCTTTGTAAAGATCCGCGCCAATATCCGTGTCCCGCCAAGAATTCTCATAGTCGTTCAGTTCGTCGTTCGCCCGGCCCGCCGCCAACGCCGCATGCGCCTTTTCGGCGGCCAACATTCCCGACAACATCGCGTTGTGAGATCCCTTGATGCGGGCGAAATTCACAAAGCCTGCGGAACAGCCGATAAGCGCTCCGCCCGGAAAGATCAATTTCGGCGCCGACTGCCAGCCCCCCGAGGCGATGACCCGCGCTCCGTAGCCTATTCGTTTGCCCCCGGCGAAGGTCTCGCGGACGAGCGGATGGGTCTTGAAGCGCTGAAACTCGTCGAATGGCGACAGCGTCGGGTTCTGATAGTTGAGATGCACCACAAACCCGACCGAAACCAGCCGGTCGCCGTAATGATAGAGAAACGAGCCGCCGCTCGTGCCTTTCGACAATGGCCAACCGAACGTATGCCGGACGAGGCCGGGCGAGAATTGGCCGGGGGAGACCTGCCACACCTCCTTGAGGCCGATGCCGTACTTCTGCGGCCCGCTGGCGGAATCAAGGCCATAGCGGGCGATCGCCTGTTTCGACAGCGAGCCGCGCGCGCCCTCCGCGAGCAGCACATACTTGCCGCGCAACTCCATCCCGCGGGTGAAGCCCGCCTTCGGATGGCCGTCACGGCCGACGCCCATGTCGCCCGTTGCGACGCCCACGACTTCGCCCTTCTCGCCGATGAGCAGCTCCGTCGCCGCGAACCCCGGATAGATCTCGACCCCGAGTCCCTCGGCGCGCGCGCCCAGCCAGCGCGCGAGTGCGCCTAGCGAGCCGATGAAATTGCCATGGTTGCCCATCAGTTTCGGCATCGCCCAGTTGGGAAATCGAATCGCGGCTTTCTCGGTCAGGAAATAGAACTGATCGGTTGCGACAGGGGTTTTGAGCGGGCAATCCGCGTCGGATCGCCAGTCGGGCGTGAGCCGGTCGAGCCCGATCGGATCGATCACCGCGCCGGAGAGGATATGCGCGCCGACGGTCGAGCCCTTTTCCACGACGACGACGGAGATATTGGGGTCGAGCGTTTTCAGCCGGATGGCCGCGGCGAGGCCGGCTGGACCGGCGCCGACGATCACGACGTCGTATTCCATCGATTCGCGCGCGGGCAGTGCCGGATCGTCAGCCATTGTCCCCTTCGCCCTGTCCGGCGAGCCGTTTGTGCTTGACCATTGTTGCGTCGACCGGGCCCATGATCCCGCCGGCGATGCGGTTCGGGGCTCGATATGATAGTTTGCCTTGGCGCGGGCGCCAAGCAGCGAGGTCGGGCCGGAGCAGTGTCGTCAACCAACGACTTACGAAGCTTTCGATGGGGACCGAGCGAGGCCGCGGAGACGCTCAGGTGGTGGATTCGCGCCGGGGTTAACGACGCCCTCGACGAGACGCCCCATGACCGCTTCGGCGAGACTGCGGCCGGAAACAGCCGCCCCGAGCCGATGCGGGAACTTTCGCCCACGGCGGCGGAGACGGCGGTTTCCGTTCGTCAGAGCGGCGGCGGCAAGCCGCCGGAAGCCGCGGAAGTTGCTGCGCGCACGCTCGCTCAGTCCGCGACCGATCTTAAGATGTTGCGGTCCGCGATGGCGGACTTCGACGGCTGCGCGTTGAAGCGGACCGCAACGCAACTCGTGTTCGCCGATGGCGTCCCGGGCTCGAGGGTCATGTTCGTCGGCGAGGCCCCCGGCGGAGACGAAGACAGAATTGGCCGGCCGTTCGTCGGCAGGGCCGGGCAATTGCTCGATCGCATGCTCGCCGCCATCGGCCTCGATCGAGAACATGTGTATATCGCCAACGTCGTGCCTTGGCGCCCTCCGGGCAACAGAACCCCGACACCGCAGGAGACTCAGGCATGCCTGCCGTTCATCCGGCGGCAGATCGAGCTTGCCGATCCCGAGTGCCTCGTTTGCCTCGGCGCCTCCGCGGTCCAGACGCTGCTCGGCGTCCAGGGAGGGATTACCCGGGCGCGGGGGTCATGGTTCGACTATGCGCGCGACAGCGGCCCGCCGATCAGGGCGCTCGCCATGTTCCACCCCGCCTACCTGCTTCGGCAGCCCGCGCACAAGCGGCTCGCCTGGGCGGACATGCGGGCGCTTGCTGCAGCGCTGAAGACCTCGCCACGCTAGCGCCAAGCCAATCCCAAATCTAACCAAATCCGGCCAAGCCCTAGCTCGGGATCGATCGAAGGGCGACCGGTCTCGCTGTAGTACGGCTCGAGATGCGCCCGGACCTCCGAAAGGTCGACGAACCGGTCGATCTTGCGAAGCATGTGATTGTCCGGGACATGCCGCTCAAGGCTAAAGCCGTAGAACAGCGCCTCCTGCATCACCCGCCGTTCACCCATCATCGCGAGAGCCCCAAATTCATTGAGAAAACTGAATCAGAGCCGAGTTGGCGACGCAAGCGAGTTTTTCAACGAAATCCGCAAATAGCGGTCATTGCCCGGCGGCGCGGCGGATGGGGCGTCTTCGACCCGAAGGACCCGCGACGGTTCTCCGAGTTCGTGGTGAGCGATTCTTTTCATGCGCTTCCCCAAGCGGCTGAGCGTCGAACGTCGCTTCCGATCAATATTCGAACCACTGCTTCAGCGCGGCGTTCTTTTCCGCTGTATAGGGCGAGTACAGGTGGTCGATCGCGACGTCGGGCGGGGAGATCAGCATCGACTTGGCGTGGGTGAGTGCGTCGAAGCCATACTTGCCGTAGTAGTGGCCCAACCCAGCGGATCCAGTACCGCCGAACGGCATGGTCTCGACGAACAGGTGAACGTTCACCAGGTTCACCCCGCCCCCACCAAAGGACAGCTCGCCGATGAACCGATCGATGGTCTTCTGGTCGCGGCTGAAGATGAAACCCGCAAGCGGACGCGGCGTGGCCGCGATCCGCGCGAACGCCTCGTCTAGGGACTGGTAGGTCAGGATCGGCAGGATCGGCCCGAACACCTCGTCCTCCATGACCTTGTCGTCCCAGGTGATGGGATAAAGAAGCGTGGGATCGAGGTAGTGCGCATCCGGGTCAGACTTGCCGCCGGCGATCACCTTGGCGGGATCGATGAGCGAGGCGAGCCGATCAACCGCATGCGCGTTGATGATGCGCGAGTAGTCGGAGTTGGATTTCGGGTCATCGCCGAAGAGCTCGACCAGCGCCGTCTTGGCCGCGGCGACGAAGGCGTCTGCGACGGATTCGTGGACATACGCGTAGCCGGGTGAAGTACACCATTGTCCGCCCCAGGCCATCTTGCCCCAGACGATCTTCTTCGCGGCGTCGCGGATGTTGGCGGTCTCGTCGACAACAGCCGGGTTCATCCCGCCGAGTTCGAGCAGGACGGGCGTGAGGTTTTCCGCCGCTGCTCGAGCGACGATCTTGCCGACAACGGTGCTCCCGGTGAAAAAGATGAAGTCGAACGATAGCTTGAGGAGTCTGGTGTTCTGCTCCTTGCCGCCGGCCACCGCGGTCACGGCGCTCGGATCGAAATACTTCGGGACAAGCTCGAGCAGCACTTCGGTCGTTGTCGGTAGCGCTTCACTGAGTGTGAGGATGCAGGTGTTGCCGGCCGCGAGCGCCGCGAGCGCCGGGCGGATCAGCAACAGCAAGGGCCCGTTGAACGGTCCGATGATCAGCGCCACGCCATACGGCTCGCGATAGATCATTCCCTTGTGGCCGGTTTCGGCCAGGAAGCGTGGAACCGGCGCTTCGACCGGCTTCATCCACTCTTTCAGCTGGCTCTTCTGGACTTCCGTCTCGCCAGCCGACGCCGCGGTCTCGAAGATATATTCCTGCGAGGCGGTCTTGAAGTCTTTGGCCATCGCCCTCTGGAAGCGCCCCTCGTTCTCCTTGATCATGCGGGCCATGCGGTCGAGTTGAGCGACGCGCCATTCGTAAGTGCGCGTCACCCCCGTGGCGAACAGCGCCTTCTGGGCGTCGAAAATATCCTGGAAGGTGTTCATCGGGCTCGCTCAGATTTCAGGGTTGCCTTCAAATTGCTTCGCGCCGGGCACTGGGCTGACCCAGGGCCTGCGCCGGCCGACGAAGAGCTCCCACACCGGCTCGAACCATTCGTTTGAATCGATACCCCCGGCCTTGACCGTGTAGAGTTCGGGCGTCGGGTCGGGCTCAGTGGTGAGCGGAGAACCGCAGCGAGGGCAATAGCGGCGCAAGACTTTCAGTCCGCTAGTCCCGATGTCTTCGAAGACCGCCGTCTCTCCGGTGATCGTTAACGCGCTGCGGTGGATGAAGATGACCGTCGAGAACGCGCTCCCGGATTGCGGCCGGCACCGATTGCAATGACAAAGGCCGGCGACGAGCGGCTTTTCGGCGATCGTGTAGCGGACTGCCCCGCACATGCAGCCCCCCGGTCAAGGACTCTGGTACTTGTGGAAAAGCGCCGCTCATTCTTTTTCTCTCAAGTTTCGTGACTGCCGGTACGCGGCCCTAGTCCATTGTGAGGACCATCCTGAAGCGCGCCTTGCCTGACATCATCCTCGCGTAGGCTTCCGCGGCCCGTTCGAGCGGCATGGTTTCAATCATCGCGGCGACGTCGCTCATCGCGCTGAATTTGAGCGTCGCATCGCCGGCCGCCGGAGTTCCCGTGAGGGCGCCGTCGACGCCAAGTTGCCTGAACAGCAGATCGAACGCCGACAGCTCGATCGGCTCATCGGTCGCCCCGAGCGAGATCACCACCCCGCCGCGCCGCAGGCCGCCCAGGGCGGCGGCGACCGCCTTGCCGCCCGAGGCCGTGGCCAAGACCACCTGCGCACCGCCGAGCGCCTGGAGCGCCTTGGCGATATCGGTGGCGAAGCTGTCGATGTAGTGATGCGCGCCCAGTTTCTTCGACAGCTCCGCCCGGTCGTCGCCGCGGTCGATAGCGACGACCTCGAATCCCATGCGGCGCGCGTATTGCACGCCGAGATGGCCCAGCCCGCCAACCCCGAACACCGCGACCAAGTCTCCCGCCCTCGCCGGCGAGTTCCTGAGCGCGCTGAAGGTCGTCACGCCGGCGCATAACAGGGGCGCCGCATCGACCGAGGAGAGATCGTCCGGCACGGCGATCAGCCCGCTCGACTTGGCGATCATCACCTCAGCGTAGCCGCCGTCGTGCTGCACCCCGGTGTAGCCTTGGTTCACGCAGTTCACGAGGTCGCCATCGCGGCAGTACTCACAGTGCCCGCAGCTGCCGCCGAGGAATCCGACGCCGACGCGTTGGCCCGCCGCCCAGCCTTCGACGCCCTCGCCGATCACATCAATCCGCCCCACCGCCTCATGGCCGGGCACCCGCGGCCACTCGATCGGCAAGACCCCCTCCACCGTCGCGGAATCCGAATGGCACACGCCGCAGGCCTCGATGCGAATCCGCACCTCGCCTGGCCCGGGATCGTGAATGGGCTTCCGCACCAGCTCAAGCCGTCCCGGGGCGACCGCCTGCATCGCTCGATAGGTCGACTCCCTTTCCATCATTCAGTTCCTTCGACCGATGAGGGTTCGCGGCGACGCGAAGGCGAAGCAGTTGCATCGCTCGAGCGTCCACCCCAAATGGAGCGCCGCGACCGTGCGCCCCTGGTTTTGCCAGGTTGCTTCGGTCCGGTCGGCAGGTTCAATTGCCGAAAGGGTCAAAGTTTTGACCGGGAGCGACAAAGTGATGTCCGGACGCGCCGCACACGAAATTGGCATCGTCGATTACCCCGGCGCACAAGCGGCTTGCATCCTGGGCCTCACCGATTTGTTCGGGGTCGCCTCCGCGATGGCGCTCGACCAACGGCGATCTGGCGAAATCGCCCTTCGCGTTACCCACTGGAAGCCGGTCGACAGCTTCGACGCGGACCTCTCATGCGTCTATGACAGCGCGCCGGACGGCAGCCCACAGCCGCGAACTCTGATCATCCCGCCGACGATGGTTGACCCGGATCCCGAGATCCCCGCTGGCGTCGTCACATGGGTCCGCAGTCGCCACGCCGCCGGCGCGACGCTGGTTTCCCTATGCTCGGGAGCGTTCATCCTCGCCGAGACGGGTCTCGTGGACGGCTTGTCGGTCGCCGCGCCTCCGATTTGCGCAACGGCGCTCGCGAAGCGCTTTCCGAAAGTCGTCGTCGATACAAATCGGCGCATCATCGATCATGGCGACATCGTCACGGCGGGCGGATTCCTGTCGTGGGTCGATCTTTGCCTGTTTCTCGTTGAGAGGATCCTTGGCCCGGCCATAAGGGCCGAGACGGCGCGCTTTGCTCTCGACGACCCAACAGCTGGTGAGGCGCGCTATTTCGCCGGCTTTGCTCCTCCGCTGACCCACGGAGATCGGGCCGTGTTGAAGGCTCAGGAGTGGGTGCACATGAGGGACGGACAAGGCGTTTCCCTCGCTGAGCTAGCGGCAGCCGCCGGACTTGAACGGCGCACACTGGTACGGCGGTTCGCGAGAGCAACGGGCATGACCCCGATCGAATATTGTCGGACCGTTCGCATTGCGCGGGCGCGCGAGGTTCTCGAGGGAGGGCAAACCTCGCAAAAAGAGATTGCCAAATCTCTCGGCTATAAGGACGTCGCCTCTTTTACCCGCGCATTTCGCAAGGCCGTTGGCTTGGCGCCCGGCGCCTACCGCAAGAGGTTTGGCGGCAAGGGCATCTCGCCAGCCGATTTCGCAGTGCAAAGATGGCTCACGTCAGAAGCAGCACCTATTCGAGGCCGGCCCTTATCCGGGCTGAACGAGCGC
>CAVVNR010000013.1:0-203566 GCA_963749715.1 uncultured Alphaproteobacteria bacterium | reverse complement strand
ATCTGCTCGAGTTCGGCACGTTCCAGGCCGAGACGATGAGGCGGCGCGAGTTCGGGTTGCGCGGATCCCCTTCACCACCAGGCGATCTGATCGACCGTGCGGCCGTCCGGCCCTTCCCACGCGCGCCATTGCTTGCCGTAGACCGGGCCGAGGTCGCCCCCGGCGTCGGCCCATTCGTCCCAGATCGAGACGCCGTGCGACTTGAGATAGGCGACGTTGGCGTCGCCGTGGAGAACCACATGAGTTCGCCGCACGATCGACTTCACGTGCAGCCGCTTGGTCGTGACCAGCGGGAAGCCTCGGGCCAGATCGAAGCGAAGCTGGCGGCCGAACGCGAGCGCATGCTGGTTCCGGTGCGGTCCGCCGTGGATCGCGCCGCCTTCGAGCGCTTCGCGCATGAGATCGAGGTAGGCGCGCATGCCGGGCCGATCCTTAACGCTGACGGGACCGCGAATCCTCATTCCGATTCGCTTTCTTCCTCCTTTCGCACAGCGGCTCCCGTCTCAGTGCAGGCTCACCGTCTCGAGCTCGTGCTCCCAGGCGTTGGCGATCGCCGCGTCCTTCGAATCGGTCAGCATGATCGGCGAGCCGTCGGCGCCGAGCAGCGCGAACAGCGTCAAGCCCGGCTTGAGCGGCGGCGCCTGGGGGAAGAGGCGGGCGACCTCCTCGGAATTCATGGTCTTCACATAGGCGAGAGAGCCATCGCCAAAATGGGCGAATTCCTGCGCCGTCAAGCCCTCGATCGGGGCCGTGGCCTTGTGGCTTTCTTCTCTCATCGCCTCTCTCCTTCATCCGGCGGTCGCTTCGACCCGCCGCGCCCGCCTTCCTAGTCGCGGGCCGATATTCGTATCGTTCGCACCACCCGCTCAGGCTGCGGCCGAACGAGATCGATCGACAGCAGCCCCTGCTTGAGGTCGGCGCTCAGGACCTGCATGCCGTCGGCAAGGAGGAAGCTGCGCTGGAATTGCCGGGCGGCGATGCCGCGATGCAAGTATTCCCGCGTCTTGTCCTCCTGCTGCCGGCCGCGGATCGCGAGCTGGTTCTCCTCGACCGTGACCTCGATCTGGTCCTGCGAGAACCCAGCCACGGCGAGCGTGATGCGCAACCGCTCCGGCTCGCCGCCCTCGGCGGCGATGCGCTCGATGTTGTAGGGCGGATAGCCGTCCGTCCCCGCCTTCGAAACCTTGTCGAGCGCCCGCTCCAGGTCGTCGAAACCGAGCAGCAACGGAGACGTCAGCGCCGTCACGCGCACCATGCTCGAAGCCCCTTTCAGGCGCCTCCCGGAACCTTAAGGCCTTCATCGAGAAGCGCCCGCTCCGGTTGCCGTCAACCCCGTCCGCACCGGGCGAAACCCGTTCCGGACCAGTCTGATATGGGGCCAAGGCTCGAACGTTCAAGGCGCCGGCTCTCCTCGCGGAAGGCCATTGGCTGGCGATGTTTTCGACAATTCTATTGGATGCTGCGCGCGAAATCTTTACCGATCGTTTAAGCTTGGGCGCCTCGAAGCCCGAGGGCGAGGGTTTGTTGACGAAGACGAAACTGGCGGCCGGCCGGCTCGGGACCAAGCGGCAATGCCTCGCCTGCGGGGCCAAATATTACGATCTTAAGCGAGAGCCGCCCGTCTGTTCGCGGTGCGGTGCGAAGGCCGAGCCGAAGCGCGCGGACGCAGATGCGGCGCGGCAGGCGACGGTGAGGGAAACGGCCGCCGAAGCGCAGCGGCCCGCCGCATCCGCCGCTCAGCCGGCGCGCCCGATCGGCCGCGAATGGTCGCGCGAGCAGGCGGAGGCGATCGATCAGGTCGGCCGCTGGCTCAAGGCTGGCGAGCCCCAGGTGTTCCGACTGTTCGGCTATGCCGGGGTCGGCAAGACGACGCTCGCCCGCCACATCGCCGAGGGCGCGCGCGGCGAGACGGCCTTCGCCGCCTTCACCGGCAAGGCGGCGCTCGTCATGCGTGGCAAGGGCTGCGCCGGCGCGACCACCATTCACGCGCTGATCTACCGGGCGAGCGAAGGCGCCGAGGGCGCCCCGACCTTCACCCTCAACGCCGACGGCCCGGCGTCCCGCGCTTCGCTCATCGTGATCGACGAATGCTCGATGGTCGACGCGGAGCTCGCGCGCGACCTCCTCTCGTTCGGCAAGCCGATCCTGGTCCTGGGCGATCCGTTTCAATTGCCGCCGGTCAAGGGGGGCGGCTATTTCACCGACGGCGCGCCGGACGTGATGCTGACCCAGATCCATCGCCAGGCGCACGACAATCCGATCATCCGCCTCTCCGAGGTGGTGCGGTCGGGCGGCGAACTCGAGGAGGGCGCCTATGGCGAGACGCGCGTCATCCGGCGCGCCGCCCTTGACGCCGCCGAGGTGCTTAAGGCCGATCAGGTGCTGGTCGGGACAAATCGCACCCGCCGCGCCTATAACCAGCGCATGCGAAGCCTCAACGGCTTCGACGACCCTCTGCCGGTCGCCGGCGACCGTCTGGTCTGCTTGCGCAACGACCGCACGAAAGGCCTCATCAACGGGGGTTTGTGGCGGGTCGAGACGCTCGGCGGGGTCAAGAAGGACTTCGTCAAGATGACCCTGCGCTCGGAGGACGAGGGCGCGCGCTCGGCCGTCAAGGTCGCCGTGCTCAAGGCCTTCTTCGAGGGCAAGGAGGGCGAGCTCGCCTTTGCTCTCCGGCGCGAGTTGGACGAGTTCGATTACGGCTATGCGCTCACCGTCCATAAAGCTCAGGGCTCGCAGTGGGACAACGTGATGCTGTTCGACGAAAGCTTCGCCTTCCGCGAGCATCGGGCGCGCTGGCTCTATACCGGGCTCACCCGCGCGGCGCGCAAGCTGACTTTGGTGAGGTGAGCAGGCGAGAGCCGGCTAGCGGAATTGTCATCGCGAGGAGCGCCGCAAGCGCGACGCGGCGATCCAGAGTCACCGCCGCGCCGCCCGACCTCCGGATCGCTTCCCCCGGATTACGGTGACACTTGATATTTTACGGGATTACGGTGACACTTGCATATTTCCCTTTCATCGGCGAGTGTCGCCGTCGGCGATCGCTTCTTTGGGAGGTTGCATGGCGCGCATCGGCCGGTTTGTCGTTCCCGACTTGCCCCATCATGTCACCCAGCGCGGCAATCGGCGCGAGCGGGTGTTTTTCGGCGAGGAGGATTACGCGCTTTACCGCGATCTCCTGCATGAGGCCTGCCGGCGCGAGGGGGTGGCGGTGTGGAGCTATTGCCTCATGCCCAACCACGTCCACCTGATCCTGACGCCGCGCACGCCGGAAGGTCTCGGGCGGGCGCTCGGCAAGGCGCATCGGCGCTATTCGGCCTTCGTCAACGCGCGGATGCGGGTGACGGGCCATCTCTTCCAGGCGCGCTTTTCCTCGGTCGTGATGGACGAGGATCATCTGATGGACGCGGCGCGCTATGTCGCGCTGAACCCGGTCAGGGCGGGGCTCGTCGCCAAAGCGGAGGATTGGCCGTGGTCGAGCGTCCGCGCGCATCTTGACGGGCGCGACGACCGGCTGGTTGAGGTCGCCCCGCTGATCGAACGCTGCGGCGGCCGCTTCGCCGATCTCCTCGTCGAAGAGCCCGAGCCCGCCCGGATCGCCGCCTTGCGCGCCGCCGAAACCATCGGCCGCCCGCTTGGCGCAGCCGCGTTCCTCGACCGCCTTGCGGCCCAGACCGGGCGCGATCCGCGACCCGGCAAACGGGGACGCAAGAGCCCCGCTGCGGCGAAGGCGGTCAAGGGGATAAGGACGCGGAACCGCCGCAAGAAATGAGCAAACATGCATGTGTCACCGTTTTCCCCGACGGCCGCGGTTCGACCAAAACGCAGAACGAACAGCGGCGAGACCCGCCGGCCGAAAGGCCCTCGACTCCGGCGCCGGATTCCCGCTAAGGTTGCCGTTGCGGCGCCGGAGATATGTCCCCATGCGTACTTCCCTCCTGATGAGGGCGGTTTCCGCGTCCGCCGCGGTCACGCTCTTCCTTTCGCTTGGCGTTGAAGCCCCGCTCGCTCATGGGGCCTCGTCGTTCCGCGCCCCGGTCATGCGCGGCGGCCCCGTTCATGGCCATATGTCCGCGCTGGGCTCGCGGCACGGGAGCCGTTCCTCATGGGCGTGGCGCGGCGAGAACCGCTTTAGCCGCAACGGCCGGTTCCGGAACGGCGGCGGCTTCTTCGGCTCGGGCTTCTGGTTTTCGCCATATGCCTACGCCGACACCGGGTCCGCGGCCGGCGGCAGCCCGCTCGTCGTGGTCGGCGCGCCGGCGCTCAACGTCTTCCCCGCCGCCGCGTCCGAGAGCTTCGATGCGAACGCGCAAGGCGGCTGCGTGATCCACAAACTCATCTACGACCGGGCCGGAAAATACGTCGGCGAGCGCCAAACCCCGGAGTGCTGATCCAAGCCGGCGCCCAGCTCTCTGGTCAAAACTCGATCAGCTTGGCAGCTTTCGACCCTGAGCGCGCGTTCTTGGTTGGCATCCGGTACGGGCGGAGTTCCTCGAAAAGCTGCCGTAGGTCAATGCCGCCCATCAGGCCTCCAGCGAAACCGACGCTTCGATCATTGCGTTTGCCCATAGCGCAAACCATCGACTAGCCTGCCCCCCTTCACTCCCTCGCCACCACGGTGTCGTAGAGCCCGTAGTGGGTCAGTCCCTCGTGGCTCTCGATGCCCGTGTACCGCAGCGAGGCATCCTCGTAGCGGCGGAACGCGAACACCGCCTGGTTCATCTGCTCGGTGTTGAACACCTTGAGGCGCACGAGCAGATGAAAGTCCTTCACCGTCAGGCCGGTGACGGCCAGGAACAAGTCCGGCTCCAGCTTGGTGATCACGTCCTGCAGCGTGTTCTCGCGGAAATCGGTCAGGTACATGAACGCAGGGATGCGCGTCGCGAACTTGATCAGCTTCTCCTGCACGAGCTTGCGCTTGGACTTGTATTCCTTCTCCTCGTCGGTGAGCTGCTTCTTCTCCTTCTCCGTCAGGTCCTCGCTCCTTGGCCTTGTTCTTGAGTTCCTTGACCTTCTCGCTCTTGTTGATGATGGTCTCGATGATGTTGTCGCCCAGCGAGCGCCAGCCCTCGATGCGCTCCACGGCGGCCATCGCCTCGGGGTTGTCGAGGATGCGGCGCAGCGTGTCGTTGTCCACGTTCACCAGCAGCGCGCTCTCCCACTTGCGCGCCAGCAGCGTGGCCGAGGTGCCCGCCATCGCGATGTCGAGAATGCCGCCCGCGTCGATCTGCGTCATGTTCGCGCCGTCGTAGGCCAGCACCGGCAGGAACGACACGAGGTCCTTGACGGCGTTTTCCGGATTCGGTTCGTTGGGCGAGAGTCCGATGCCGTATTCGGAGAGCTGCCGCAGCGCGCGCGTGGGCGCAAAGTCGAACACGAAGCAGACGGGCTTGAGGATTTCCTCCTCGTTCGGGTTGTCGCCATTCGGGTTCTTGATGGACCACGGCGACTGCACGCGGAACGCGGCCTGAAAGTAGGTCTCAGGGCGACTTCAGATTGCGCAGCATCAGGATGGATGACCACTGCGGCACGGTCACGCCGGTGGTGAGCTTGCCGCACGACAGCGTGATGGTCTTGGTGTCGAACCCGCTCCCGATGGCCTTGCGCACCGGCGGCAGCGCGTCGAGCCCGATCCCTGCCGACGCGCCGGCCGCGACGACGACCTCGTACTCGTGCCAGAAGGTGTTGTGCTTCTCGGCCAGCAGGTTCGCCATCGCGTGACAGGCCGCGACGTTCGGCAGAAACCAGAACGAGTGCTGCAGGTACGGCAGCAGGCGCACGTCCGAATACGGGAACGGCGGCCGCGTGCCCGTCTTGAGGCTCTCGACGGCCTTCGGCGCGTACTGGCCCCGGATGATGTCCAGCCACTTCTGCACGTCGCTCTTGTGCTTGAACTGCGCGCCCTTGCCCGTGCCGGTCGCCGCAAAGAACTCGTTGAGGTCGAACTCGTCGAACTCTCCGGCGCTCGCGATCGCCACCAGCTCGTCCGGCATCTGGTAGGTGAGCAGCCGCATCTGCGGCAGCGCACCATAAGGATTCCACTTGCCGGGGTTCTTGGCGGCGAACTCTTCCTTGGCGCGCTGTTCGTCGGTGTAGGTCCAGTTGAAGATCTGTTCCTCGATGAACTCGCCCGTGGCCAGCGCCTTGAACGGCGTGCCGGAGAGGTAGAGGTAGGCCTTGGTCGTGATCGGCAGGAACTCGGTTTCCTTCTCCGAAAGCACGCCGAGGTCTTCGTTCACCTCCTCCAGCCCGGCGGCGTATTCGAGCTTGGCCTCCTTCTTGGCGACCGCCTCCTCCTCGCCCTCGAACAGTTCCTTCGCGGTCTCGCGCCACGCGCCGAAGTGGTATTCGTCGAACACCACGAGGTCCCAGTTCACCGTGTGAAGCCATTCGTTCTTGGGCTTGATGTTGCCCGCCGCGTCGCGGCCGAGCAGGTCCTGAAAGGAGCCGAAATAGACGACCGGCTTGTTGCGGTCGATCTTGCGTCGGGTCGCCGCCGGAGGATTGCGCGAGAGGTACTGCCAGCCGTCGAAGTCCACGTGGGACTCGAGGTCGGTCTGCCATGCATCCTCCACCGCGGGCTTGAAGGTCACCACGAGCACCCGCTTGGCGCCGAGCTTCTTGGCGAGCTGGTAGGTGGTGAAGGTCTTGCCGAAGCGCATCTTCGCGTTCCAGAGGAAGCGCGGGACGGCGTGCTTGTCCTCCGCCCAGCTCGAGTGGAAGTAGGCGTGCGTCACCTTCACCGCTTCGGCCTGTTCACGGCGCATCGGGAACGTCTCGTGATGCGTGCCGGTGAACCGCTGCCCGGTGCGCAGTTCGGTGAGCACGGTCTTCACGTCCTTGACCGTGCAGCGCATCCATTCCAGTTCGGTGTTCTCGAAGCCCTTCCTGACGAGCGCCGCGCGCACCTCGTGGTCGGTGAAGATGGTGCCGTCGTCGCGCTCGGCGGATTCGTCCAGTTCGATCGTGTAGTTCTTGATGGCGGCGGTCTTGAGCTGCTCGGCGACGCGCTGCTTCACGTCGCGCGTCGTCTGCCCGACCTTGAGGAGACCCGCATGCGCCTTGTCGTCAATCGAGTAGGCGTAGATGCGCGGCCGGGCCTCCGGCTTCGGCGCGAGGATTTCCTCGATGGTCTTACTCATCGCCCTCGCTCCATCGGACGGATCATGCTGTCGATGAAGGCATCTCGTCCTTTGTGATGCCGTACTTCTTGTAGAGCGTCTCGTCGGTCCAGGTCGCGGTCCATCGGGAGGTCGGGCACCAAGGTAAGCGCTCGCTGTAGAGTGTCCTGTGTGATTCTTGCGCAGCGACACAAGGAAGCGGACGAACCTCGTTCGCAGATAACCTGCGAAACGCTGTCGCCTCGGCCTCGCTCTTGAAGCGGCCAGCAACGAGGTAGGTCTCAGTACATGCCGTTCCGGGCCTGACGATGATCGGGCTGGTACCGTAGATCCTGATGCCGGAACTGCACTCGCCCGGCACCGTAGCCGTCGGATAGAACACCTTCCACTCATCAATCCAGGTCGCGTTTCTTGTGAACTTCGGAGCCTGCTCGATGCAGCGTCTCGCCCGCCATTCGCTATGAGACGAACAGGCTTCGTCATTGCCTTCGCGATTCTCGCGCATCCTCGGAAGTTGGTTGCGAATGCTGAACGGCTGTATCGCCGAGACCTTTGAGGACAGGCGACGAAGCCGTCCTCGGCATTGAGCTGAGAACTTTCTCAAGGATGGGCACCGCCTCGTTGTCGCGAACGAAGACATCGTAGCATCGCCAAGCGCCGCTGTCATCGGCGGCGACGTCGGCTTGCCACCATAGATCGTAGTGACCTCGCAGGCGTCGTTCCACGAATGTCCCAAAGGAAGTAACAGATACCGCCACGATCTCGACGCCCGGGAAAGCCTCGCTCGCATCCGGGAAGTCCACAAGCGCTCGCATCCGCTTGTCCGCCAGCATCTCGCTGCGGAACTCGTCAAGCCCGCGCCCGCCAGCGAACCATCGCGACGGAGTCACCATGACCAAGTATCGCGGGTCCAGACTCTTTGCCGCTTGAACGAACTTTTGATAGATCGGCATCGCAAAACCGCCGACTGCGTCCCCACCGCTCTGGCCGAGTTGATACGGCGGGTTGCCGATGATCACGTCGAACTGCATATCGCCTCCAAATATCTCCGTCCACTCGCGTCTTCGATGTCGTCGGTGTGGATGAACGCGTAGGCGTGTGTTTCAAGCCCTTCACCACGGTCGTAGTCCTCTCGCATTCGCGCCGCAATACGTGCACTTGCCATCCACCCACGTGTGCTCCGTGCGCTCGAACCAGATGTTGCCCGCATCGCTGGCGAAGCCCTTGGCGATGGAGTGCTTGCCCTGGGCGTGCTTCGAGCAATACACGCTGCGCCGCGCCAGCAGGCTGGTGAGATACGTGATGCCGATGCCGAACACCTGCTTCGTCAGGATGTGATTCGACGCGCTCTTCCAGGTCCGGATCTCGTCCGCCAGCCCTTTGGTGAGGCGGCTGGTTATCTCACGCAGAAACACGCCCGACTTCGTGCACGGGTCGAGGAACTTCACCGTCTTGTCCGCCCAGAGGTTCGCGCCGTTGTGGTCAGCCGCCCACGCCTCGGCCAGCGTGTCCAGCATCCGGTTGGCGAACCCGGGCGGCGTGAACACCTCGTCGTTCGAGAGGTTCGCGATGCACGTCAGCACATCCGGGTTGCGTCCGCGCAACGCAAAACCCGCTTGCATGCTCATGCGGCCTCCCTCGGTGTGCCTCCCTGGGCGGCGGCCAGTTCGTCCACCGTCATCGGCGGGTAGGTCTTGATCGGCGTGAAGATTTCGTGCTTGCCCAAATGTGCGAAGAGCGAACCCTCCGCGCTGAAGGCCGACGAGCCAGTGAGAACGTCGAAGCGGAAGTCGCGCCGCTGGAACTTGCCCTTGCCGAGGTAGCCCCACTCGGCAAAGGTGATGGGCTGGCCGTCATGCGTGCGCATCGTGAGCGCGTCGCCGTGCACGAGGTTCTGCGACAGCACGTAGAACGCAGCGCGGTACAGATCGTCCGCCTCGTCGATGTTCAGATACTCGGCGAGGATTTCCAGCATGTTCGCGCGGCACTCGGCGATGTTGTCCGCCAGCAGTTCGATGCCATAGGTGCACATCAGCGCCAGCAGGGCGTAGTGCCGCCTCTCAAAGTCGGACTTGCCGAACTTCGCCTCAACGGCGGCCAGCTTGCGCTGCAAGACTGGGACAAGAAAATTCCCGCTTCCACACGCAGGCTCCAGAAAACGGGAGTCAATGCGCTCGGTCTCGCCCTTGACGAGGTCGAGCATCTTTTCGACCAGCCACCGAGGTGTGAACACCTCCCCGTGGTCGGCGACACGTTTCTTGGATTTGATCAGGCTCATTGGTGGTGGCTCGGTGTTTTCACTATCAGCCTGTGGCGACCAGCCGCGATCACCCTGCACTACATGTTGACACACGCCGCCGGATTCCGAGAGATTCCGGGGACGCCATACCAATTTTCCCAAAATCTATGCCCGCTGCCCGCCCTTCGCAAATGGCCCCTTGGGGCTCCGATGAACGCCCGCTCCGGGCGGACACCGGCTATCTCTCGTGGACCATGTACGCCCGCTGTTCCTCCTGTTCCCGCCGTTCGCCCGAGGGCCGCTCTCCGCCCAAGGCGGACCTCCGCGCCCGCAAATTGAGTTTGACCCTAAAACCGAAAGTAAAGGAAGGGGCTGTAGGCGCCGGCGGCGACGGTGATCATCGAGAAAATCAGGAGCGCGAACGTCAGGGTCGCATCGGCCGAGGCGCGCAGGACCGACGGCGCGGGCAATCGGGGGAGCCATCTCGGCGCTGTCGCCAGAACGCAGCCGATGATCAGCGTCGCGATCGCGCGTTCGCTCAGCGCGTCGTGCATGTCGAAGCTGAGCTCGGCGAGCCCGCGCCGGCCGATGAGGCTCGCGTAATAGCCGAGCGCGTCGGAGAGACTGGCCGAGCGAAACAACACCCAGCCGCCCATCACCGCCAGGAGCGCATAGGCCCAGCGCGCCCAAGCCGCAAGCCGGGCCAGAACCTGCTGCAAGCCTAGGCGTTCGATCACCAGGAAGGCGCCGTGCCAGGCGCCCCAGAGGACGAACGTCCAGTTCGCTCCGTGCCATAGGCCGCAGAGCAGGAACACCATGACGAGATTGCGGTAGGTTTGCGCGTTCCCGCCGCGGTTGCCGCCGAGCGGAATGTAGAGATAGTCGCGCAGCCAGGACGACAGCGAGATGTGCCAGCGGCGCCAGAACTCGGTGATCGAGAGCGACGTATAGGGCATGCGGAAATTGCGCGGAAAGGTGAAGCCGAGCACGACGCCGAGCCCGATCGCCATGTTCGAATAGCCGGCGAAATCGAAATAGATCTGGACCGTGTACGAAACGAGCCCGATCCACGCCTCGAGGAGAGAGCGATCGTGGGCCTGGTCGAACGCGACTTGCACGAGCGGCGCGACGACGTCGGCCACCAGGACCTTCTGCGCCAGGCCGACGATGAAGATGCGGGCGCCGACCGAGGCGCGCCCGAGCGTAAACCTGCGCGCATCGAGTTGGCGGGCGACGCTCTTGTAGCGGACGATCGGCCCCGCGACCAATTGCGGAAAGAGGGAAATATAGAGCGCGACGTCGATGGGATCGCGGTTGGCCCGGAATCGCCGACGGTAGATGTCGATGATGTAGGAGAGGCAATGGAAGGTGAAGAACGAGATGCCGAGCGGGAGCGCAATGTTGGTCCTCGCCATCGCCAATCCGAACGGCGCGATGAGGGCGGCGAGATTGCCGGTGACGAAATTCGCGTATTTGAACAAGCCGAGGACGAGAAGATTTCCGGCGACCGCGACGGCAAGCGCGATTCGGCGAGCCGCGCCCTCTCGATCGTCGATGATCAGCGCGGCGAAAAAGTTGAAGACGATCGAAAACAGGAGGACGATGACGAACCGCGGCTCTCCCCAGGCATAGAAAATGAGGGAGAACAACAACGTGACGACATTCTTGCCCTTGATCGTCGGGGTGAGGAAATAACAGGCGAGAAAGATCGGCAGGAAATAGAACAGGAACGTTATCGACGAAAAGACCATTTCCGAAACGCCTGCGCCCTATTTCCCGACGCTTGAGATCGCGCCCGGGCGAACCCTGCGTGACGGCGACGGGGAGAAGATGCGAAAGCCGGTCCTTGCGTCTTTTCGGCGATGATGTCCAGGCGGCATGGCGCCGGGTGAGCTTCCGTCCCGCAGAGCCCGAGGCCTCGGCCCGGATCGGGCGCCCCATGCGGCCTACCGGCGGCGATCGTCAGGAGCGAATTGGGCTCTCCGGGTTTTTCGAAACAATTGCTTCCTGAAAATCAAAACGCATGCTAGATTTCGCTTCGCCATGATCGCCGCCGCCATCGACACTTCTGCATACAGGCAATCCGACCAACGTCGCCGAGCGTCGGCCCGATCGTATTGTGAGGCAAGGAGGACGCAAGAAAGAAAAAATGCCCTTGGGGGTCAGCGTAACGAATTGAATGGGCTCGTTTGCGCGAAGGAAATCCAAGAAAATCCAAGCCCTTTTCTTTGATTGTCTTGGCTTGGATTTGGCCGGGCTTGGCCCGGTTTGGCAAAATTTGGGCGGAGCTTGGGCCCCCTTCGCCTAATCTACGCTATGCGGCTTGTGATATAAAGAGACACATAGATTATTGCCGTTAAATATGTTAGGAGTTCAGCCGGCGAGGCGCCGCGCGCCCCCTTCCCGCGAGAGCCAGATGCCCGACATCATCACCGCCAACCGTCTCACCGATGGCGTCGTCGTCTTCCAGGCCGTCGACGGCTGGAGCGAGGATTTCAACCGCGCCGCGCTGCTGGCCGATCCGCGAGCGACGGCGGCAGCGCTCGCCCGCGCCCAGCGGGACGAAGCGGGCAATCTCGTGGTCGACGCCTATGCCGTGCCGGTCGAGGAGCGCAATGGCCATTTCGCGCCCAAGGCCCTTCGCGAGGCGATTCGCGCCGCTGGACCGACCAACCGGCGCGACCTCGGCAAGCAGGCGTCCGGTCTCGCGCCCCACTCCGGTCCAAACGCCGCGACGGAGGTCGACCATGTATCACTATGACAATTTCGACGCCGCCTTCGTCGCCGCGAGGGTCGAGCAGTTCCGCGACCAGGTGGCGCGCCGGCTCAGCGGCGAACTGACCGAAGAGCAGTTCCGCCCGCACCGGCTGATGAACGGCCTCTACCTCCAGCTTCACTCCTATATGCTGCGGGTCGCGGTGCCCTATGGCGTCCTCGACTCGCGTCAGATGCGCAAACTGGCCGAGATCGCGCGGCGCTACGATCGCGGCTACGGCCATTTCACCACGCGGCAGAATATCCAGTACAACTGGCCGGCGCTCAAGGACACGCCCGATATCCTGGCCGAGCTCGCAAGCGTCGAGATGCACGCGATCCAGACCTCGGGAAACTGCATTCGCAACATCACCGCCGACCACTTCTCCGGCGTCGCCCATGATGAGATCGCCGACCCGCGCCCCTATGCCGAGATCTTAAGGCAATGGTCGTCGCTTCATCCGGAGTTCTCGTTTCTGCCGCGAAAATTCAAGATCGCCGTCAACGGAGCGGCGCAGGATCGCGCGGTGATCCAGGCCCACGACATCGGCCTGCAGGTCGTGCGCAACGATGCGGGCGATATCGGCTTTTCCGTCTATGTCGGCGGCGGCCTCGGCCGAACCCCGATGATCGGCCGCAAGGTCCGTGATTTTCTGCCGGAGCGCGATCTCCTCGGCTATGTCGAGGCGATCCTGCGCGTCTACAACCTCGAGGGCCGTCGCGACAACAAGTTCAAGGCGCGCATCAAGATCCTCGTACACGAGAAGGGCGTTGAGGCGCTGCGCGAGGCGGTCGAGGCGGAGTTCTCCGCGCGGGACGCCAAGACCCTGGAGCTCCCGGCAAGCGAAGTCGCGCGATTCCGCGCCTTCTTCGCCCTGCCTGAACTCGAGTCGAGGAAACCGGTCAGCGAGCGAGTCGAGCGTCGCAAGGGCAAGGACGGGCGCTTCGCCAGTTTTGTCGCCTCCAATGTCATGCCGCACAGGGCGCCGGGCCATGTCGTCGTCACCGTTTCGCTGAAGGCGATCGGCGCGCCTCCGGGCGACGCGAGCGCCGACCAGATGGACGCCGTCGCCGATCTCGCCGAGGATTATTCGCACGACGAAGTCCGCGTCTCGCACGAGCAGAACCTCATTCTGCCCCATGTCGCGCTGGACGACTTGCCGGCGGTCTACGATCGCCTGGCGTCGGTGGGCTTATCGACGCCGAACGCCGGCGGGATCAGCGACATCATCGCCTGCCCCGGCCTCGACTATTGCGCGCTCGCCACCGCGCGCTCTATTCCAATTGCCCAACGGATCGCCCAGCGTTTTGGCGACGGACCGCGCGCGCGCTCGATCGGCCCGCTGAAGATCAAGATATCGGGCTGCATCAACGCCTGCGGGCATCACCATGTCGGCCACATCGGCATTCTCGGCCTCGAGCGCGCAGGCGAGGAGACGTATCAGATTACGCTCGGCGGCTCGGGCGACGAACAGGCGGCGATCGGCCAGATCGTTGGCCCCGGATTCAGCTCGGAAAACGTGGTCGGGGCGATCGAGACCGTAGTCGACACCTATATAGGTCTCCGGCGCGACGAGGCCGAAACCTTTCTGGACGCATTCCGCCGGGTCGGCATCGCGCCGTTCAAGGAGGCGCTCTATGAACGAAGCGCCGGATCGGACATCTGATGAGCGCGCATGACATCAAGCTGTTCGGCGACCAGATCGCCGCCTCGCGGCTCGAGACCCGCTTCGCGCGGCTCAAGGCCACCTCGCTCTTGAGGCTCGCGATCGAAGATCTCTATCCCGGTCGCATCGCGTTGGTCTCGAGCTTCGGCGCGGACGCCGCGGCGCTGTTGCATATGGTCTCGCAGATCGACGCCGCGACGCCGGTCATCTTTGTCGACACCGGCCAGCATTTTCCTGAGACGCTGGCCTATCGCGACGCGCTTTGCGAGGTTCTGAAACTGACGAACGTGACCGTGGCCACCCCGAAGGCCGAACTTCTGGCTGCCGAGGACCCGGAAAAATTCCTGTTCGCCAGCGATCCCGACCGCTGCTGCGAGATCCGGAAGGTGAGGCCGCTAGCTGACGCGATGGAGGGCTTCGATGCCTGGATAACGGGCCGGAAGAGCTTCCAGAGCGCGACGCGCGCGAGCCTCCCGCTATTTGAAGCCGAGGGAGAGCGGATCAAGATCAACCCGCTCGTCGGCTGGAGCGCGAGCGATGTGCTCAAGTACGTTGCGGAAGCTGGCTTGCCGCGACATCCGCTGGTCGCCAAAGGTTTCCCGTCGATCGGCTGCCTGCCTTGCACGAGCGTGGTCAGACCCGGCGAGGACGAGCGCGCCGGCCGGTGGCGCGGGCGAGGGAAAATCGAATGCGGCATTCACGCGCCCTCGCTCGACGCCGGCTTGGGAATCTGATGCCGCTATGGCGGCGCGAAGGCTTCGTCGACGACGAATGGATCGCCGTCGACGACCAGGCTCCCATTTCCGCGGATGGCGCCATTGTCGTTTCGCTCAAGCGCTGGCTCGTCCAGCGCGCGGAGCTTTCGCAGCGCGCGGGCGCGGTTGGCGTCGCGGTCGAGGCCGGGGCCGACGCACAGGCTCACTTGGCCGAACTCGCGGATCGTCCTCTGGTCGCGCTGGCGTTCGCCAAATTCGTTGACGGCCGAGCGTTTTCCTATGCCCGGCTGCTGCGCGAACGGCACGGCTTTCGCGGCGAACTGCGGGCCATCGGCGACGTGCTCATCGATGAAATCCCGCTCATGCTGCGCTGCGGCTTTGACTCGTTCGAAGCGACCAGCGGGCCGACCGTGCGCGCGCTCGAGCGCGGCCATTTGCCCGGTTCGCCGCTCCACTATCAGCCAAGCAGCGCTCACGACGAGACGGGGGAGGGAACTCGGCCATGGCGGCGAGTCACGACGGGTCCGAAGGGTTAAGCCCATGGGGGCCGACCAACCCACGGAGGCGATCAAGGCCTCAGCTTTGGCTGACCTCAAGTCGACGCCACGAGCTCATCGCGTCCGAAGCGCCTCTTTTGCGTTGCCTAAGATTGCAGATCGCCAATGTGCGGAGTCCGGCCGCGAACCGGCCGAAGGCGAACTTCCAAGAGCGGCTGCGCGCCAGCTCCGCTCGCCTTGTCCGGCGAACCAAGGCTTGTCAATTCAATTGACTCTGGCCGGCGGCGCTCCTATAGGCTTCGCTTCGCTCGAGCGCGGCCACAAAAGCCGCGCTTTTGGTTTTGGGTTTAGGCCTCGAAACCGGGCGGGAAGCGCGCGGCTCCGTGAGCGTGCGATTTCATAAGCTGTAAAGAAGCCGGCCTGCGCGAATCGCTCGCGTAACGAGCCGGGCGGAACACGGGAAATAAAACGATGTTCGCAGTCATCAAGACCGGCGGCAAACAGTATAAGGTCGCCGCCGACAACAAGATCACGGTCATGGCGCTGCCGGGCGAGGCGGGCGAAAGGATCGTGTTCGACGAGGTGCTGGCGCTGTTCGACGGCGCGACCCATCAGGTCGGGGCGCCGCGCGTTCAAGGCGCGAGCGTGGTCGGCGAGATCGTCGAACAGACGCGCGGGGCCAAGGTGATCGCGTTCAAAAAGCGCCGGCGCAAGAACTCGAAGCGCAAGCGCGGCCACCGGCAGGACCTCACCATCGTCCGGGTGACCGACATTCTGACCGGCGGCGCCGCACATGGCGAGCAGAGTCCAGCCGGCGAATAGGGTTCGTGCGAGCGATTCCCTCGCCCGCTCGATTGCGCTATAGTGAAATCAATCTCGCCGCCCCGTTGAGGGCAGCGTCAAAGTTTTGGAGCAAGGTCGATGGCCCACAAGAAAGCAGGCGGTTCGTCGCGCAACGGCCGCGACTCGGACGGCCGACGTCTGGGCGTAAAGAAGTTCGGCGGCGAGCGCGTGGTTGGCGGCATGATTCTTGTACGTCAACGCGGAACCAAGTTTCACCCCGGGCGTAATGTCGGCATCGGGACGGACCATACGTTGTTCGCCACCGCAGCCGGCGAGGTCGCCTTCAAGTGTAAAGGCGACGGACGCCAATATGTATCGGTGCGCGCCCAAAGCGCGACAGAATAGGGCGGGGAGCAAGACGAGAACCCCGCTTCGGCGACCAGCCCCCGCGGACGTTCTCGAAAAGTAAAAAATTTTCGAGATGAGATTGAAGGCCAAAAGCCTCATCATTCGTCCGGTAAGCCCGAGCTTACGAGGGGGATGCGGTCGCCGCGTCCCCTTCGTCGCTTTCGGCCCCGCTCAAAGGGGGCGCTGACCGGAGAGACCATGTTCCCCGATCTTGCCAGAGACGATGTGTTCCGCATCGAGACGCCGCGGCTTTGGCTGCGCTGGCCTAGAATCTGCGACGCAGCGGCGATCCACAAATTCTGCAGCCAATGGGAAGTCGCGCGCTACACCGCCCGCATCCCCCACCCCTATCCCCAAGGCTCGGCCGATCGGTTCATCTACGCGGCCCGCGAAGCCAACGCCTCGGGACGCGACTTGGCCCTGGTCATCACCCCGATCAAGGGCAGGCGGGACGCAATCGGCTCGATCAGTCTCGAATCGCGCGGGTTGGATCGCCTGGCGCTCGGCTATGTGCTTGCGCCCGGAGGCCTGGGGCAAGGGCCTCGCCACCGAGGCCGCCCAGGCGATGATCGACGCAGGATTTGGGCTTGCCCCAGCAGTCGAGATCCTGGCCAGCGTCAGGGTCGAGAACGCGCCCTCGCGAGCCGTGCTCGAGAAATGCGGATTCGCTCTCGTCGGTACGGGGCCCCAAGGCGCGCCGGCGCGCGGGGGCATGGTCTCGTGCCACTCCTTCCGCCTTTGCCGCGCGGCTTGGGCCGAGGCCGGAGCGCGGCGCCGCGCGACCGCCGGCGATCTCGCGCGCGCGTCGTGAGCCAGAGGAACGATAAGGGCAGTGCGCTCGAGGACGCGTCGAGAGAACCGCCGAAGCGACGTTCTCCGAGGGACTGCCGGGCCGGGGATGAAGTTTCTCGACCAGGCGCGGGTCTATGTCCGCTCCGGCGACGGCGGGGCAGGCTCGGTCTCGTTCCGGCGCGAGAAATTCATCGAGTTCGGCGGCCCTGACGGGGGCGACGGCGGGCGCGGCGGCGACGTCGTGGTCGAATGCGCCGACGGCCTCAACACGCTCATCGACTTTCGCTACCAGCAGCATTTCAAGGCCAAGACCGGCATGCACGGGATGGGCAGAAATCGCGCCGGCGGGCGCGGCGCGGACGCCGTTCTGAAGCTTCCGGTCGGAACGCAAATCATCGATGAGGAGAGCGGGGCGACGCTCGCCGACCTCACGCGCGTGGGCGAACGGGTCGTCGTCGCCGCGGCGGCAACGGCGGCTTCGGCAACGCCCATTTCACCACCTCGACCAACCGCGCGCCGCGCCGCGCCAATCCTGGCCAGAGCGGCATCGAGCGCACCCTCGTCTTGCGGCTCAAGCTGATCGCCGACGCCGGCCTGATCGGCCTGCCGAACGCCGGCAAATCGACTTTTCTCGCCGCGGTTTCTGCCGCCAAGCCCAAGATCGCGGACTATCCGTTCACGACGCTCCATCCGGGTCTCGGCGTGGTCAGGATCGACGGGCGCGATTTCGTCCTCGCCGACATTCCCGGCCTGATCGAGGGCGCGCACGAAGGCCGCGGCCTCGGCGACCGGTTCCTCGGCCACGTCGAGCGCTGCGGCGCCCTCGTGCATCTCGTCGATGCGACGGGCGCGAACGCCGGCGCCGACTATCGCACTGTCCGCCGCGAGCTCGCCGCCTACGGCGCCGGACTTGCGGACAAGGCAGAGATCGTCGCGCTATCGAAGGTCGATGCGGTGGACGAGGCGGCGCTGGCGAAGCAGACCGAACGGCTGAAGCGCGCGATGCGGAGCTATGGGCCGCCGCTGGCGCAAGGCGCAAAGCGCATGAGGCCGCTCCCGCTTTCGACCGCGACGCAGGGCCGGCCTGACCGAAGTATTGAGGGCGACGATGGTCGCAATCCAAGCGCGGCGCGAAAGCGAGTTGGCGGCCATCGCCAAGCCGGCGCAATGGGCGCCGTCGACCTAGGGAAGCTTTCGATCGCCGGGACATGATTGCAGGCGTCGAAAGACGCCGGTTTTTCTCATTCGGCCGGCGCCGCGGCGGCCATTGTCTGTTTTGCGCTTTTCAGCCTTTCGCCGATGACGGTGTGCGACCATTCGTCGTGGAACAATTTCCTCGTCTGCTGGAAGCGGAAATATTGATAGATGGCAGGAACAATGAAGACGTACAGATAGAAGCCAGCGGACCGCAAAACGTTTCTCCAGAAAGCCCGCCAGAACGAGATCCGATTCCCGTCTTTGTCGGTGATCTGCAATCCCGCGACCATCTTGCCAAAAGTCGCCCCCCATCTGGATTCCATGAAAGGGCAAAGCAAGTAGAAGATAACGAAAAATATGGCGATGGTCGGCGCCGAGGTGGAGCCGTCGGAATTATCGGTCTGACCGCCGAAAATCATCACGATTAGCGCCGTCAGCGCGCCGGCAAGCAGATAGTCGAGAAGGAGGGCAAAGCCCCTCTTCCAAAAGACTCCCCAGTAATACTTTCTACGCCAGTCGGTCGCGCTCGGAGGAGCCGCCGTCGCCGCTTTCCGCGGCGCCGCAGAAACGGCTCCCAAGTCCGAAGCCGTCTTCGCCGCCATGTCGGATGCGGAAGGCTCGGCGCCCGTTTGAAGCACCGGCCTCACCGAGGCGGAAGGCCCGGCCCGGCCTGCGGGCGGGGCAGAAGCGATCCCGGCGCCGGAGGCGCTCTTCGCGCCCGCGGCAGGCGACAGCTGGATGGCGCCGCGCTGCGCCAGGTCATTGAGCGAACGATCGATGTCCTCGACTACCGCCATGATGGCGTCGTCCTGGCTGTTCCAATATTGCTTGTTGTTGAGCGGCTGCGCGTTCCGGGGCAGCACGTCGAGCCGGGCGAAAGGCGTCCGTTTCCACATGCAATTGCGCACCAGCAGTGGAATGATGACGGTCTGGCCGCGATTGTGGCGCTCCATTACCTTTTGATTGCGGGCATAGAGCGCGTCGTTGTCGATAAAATCGGAGCTGATCAAAGCGAGAACGATATTCGCGTCGAACAGTCTCAGTTCATATTTGTCCCTGTCCGCGCCGGGAGGCACGCTGAAATCGCTGTCGACCTCGATCGGCAAAGGGAAATTCCGGACAATCGGCTTGAGATGTTTGAGGATCGCCTCGCTGATTTCATGATCCACCGGATCCGCGAGAAGATAGACAAGAATAGTACTCCGCCCGAGCGCCTGAGCCGCCGGTGGAGTTGACGAGAGAGAGTCCATGAGCGTTCTCTACGTTGAATTTGCCCGGACCGCCGATCTGATTTGATCATTGATGGAGTTGACGAGCCTCTCGATGCCTTCAGCGATCTCCGTGAAGGCGTCATCCCGATTGGGATAGTCGAGAACAGGCCGCCCGTCGCGGGGAAGCGCCTGCAATTTCGCGTAAGGAAGGCGACTCCACTCGCATTTCCGCAGGATGATCGGCACCACACGCGCCGTTCCCGCCTCATGCCGTCTCATCGCCGCGGCGAGCTCTTTGTCCCAGATGAAATCCGATGCGTTGAAATCGACGCTTATGAGCAAGAGGATAATATCCGCTTTCTCGAGTTCGGACATGATGGCGTCATCCCATTCCTGTCCGGCGATCAACTGCCTGTCGTTCCAGATCCGCACTTTCGCGGAGCGTTTCAGCACCTTCAAGTATTTGTCGAGTTCCTTTTTCAGGTCCTCGTCCTCGTGGGCGTAGGATACGAAAATCGAAACCCCGCCTGGCTGGTCCGGCATGATCGCGCGCCCCGGTCGTTTCAGTCCGTTTCTTGCCGATGAATTAATCGGACCGGCGTCGTGCGCCTGGCGGTCATATTGCGCTTTTTGCCCCTCGTGTCACCAATGGGGGCAGGACCGATGCTTTCGTGGCGCGCCCGGAGAGGCTTGAACTCCCAACCCTCGGTTTCGAAGACCGATACTCTATCCAGTTGAGCTACGGGCGCGCTACGGCGCCCGCCATAGCATGAAGGGCGGGCGCGGTGGAAGCGTGGCGGCCTCGCCGATTTCAGCGCCCCGGAGCGCGGAAATTGAGCTTTTTCTTCATCGCCGCGTCGATCTCCTCCGGGGTCAAGAGGACGACGGTCTTAACCGCGATCGCGCCGCTTTCGTTGACGGCGAACGAGAGCGCGGCGGCGCTCACGCTGTCGGGAAGGTCGACGATCGAGTAGCAGTCGACATCGCCGAACGCGAAATACATGGCTTCGAGCCTGCCGCCGAGCTGCTCGAGATGCTTCTTGACCGCCTCGCGTCGGCTCGCGCCGCCTTCCTTGGCGACGCCTCGGGCGCCTTCTGAGGTGTAGCGCGCTTCGAACAAATATTTCGGCATGGCGTAGTTCCTTCCCCATCAGCGGCCGGCGCGTTCAGGGCGCGCCGCCGCGGAGCCCGCGCTTCAATGCCCCGGGGCGCGATAGGCGACGGTCTTCTTGGCAGCCTTGTCCATCTCCTCGGGCGTGAGGAGGACGATTGTCTTCGTCGCCACGGCGCCGCCTTGGTTGACCGCGAGCGATAGAGCGGCGGCGGCCACATTGTCCGGCAATTCAAGGATGGCGTAAACATCGGCTCCGCCAAAAGCGAAATATAGGCTTTCGAGCTTGCCGCCGGCGCTCTCGGCCGCTTTCACAACAGCGGCGCGGCGTCCGGTGCCGCCGTCCTTTGCGACGCCTTTGGCGCCCTCGGCGGTGTAATGCGCCTCGATCAGATACTTTGGCATCCTTCCCTCCCTTTCGTTTTGTCCACCGGCGCTTGTGCCCGGCGGCGGCGCCGACGCTATTACCAAGAGCCATGAAGGGCAAATAGGCGTCCCGTCACCGCGTCGCGACGAAGAAGAGCCGCGGAAACGGCAAAAGCACGGTCCCGTCGGCTTCGGCGGGATAGGCCTTAGCGATCGCCGCTTCGTAGCGCGCCAGATAGGCTCCGCGCTCGTGCGTTCCGAGCGGGTCGATGAACGGACGCAGGCCGGTTCCCTTCACCCACTCGACGACCGCATGGGCGCCGGCGAGCGGATGGAAATAGGTGGTGCGCCAGATGTCGACGCGCGCGCCATGCGCGCGGAGGAGCCTGAAATACCAGTCGGCGCCGTGGCGCGGCTCACGCGCCTTCGCCGCGTCTTTCATCCTGTCCGCCCAAGACCCTTCGGCGGCGACCTCGCGCATGAGCCGATGGGACGGCTCGTCGAGATTGTCAGGCGTCTGCACCGCGAGCGAGCCGCCCGGATTGAGTTTGGCGATGAGCGCGGGCAGCAGCGTGGCGTGGCCGGGGATCCACTGGATCACCGCATTGGCGAGGATGACGTCGAAGCCCGCGCCGTCCCAGCCGGCGATGTCGGCGACCGCAAAGGCGACGTCAGGCAGACGCTTTCGCGCCGCTTCGATCATGTCCGGCGAAGAGTCGAGGCCGATGATCTCGCCGTCCGGATAGCGATCGCAGAGGACCTCGGTCGAGTTGCCTGGCCCACAGCCGATGTCGGCGGCTCGCGCGACCGCGGCGTTCGGAATCCGCGCGACAAGATCGCGCACCGGCCGGGTGCGCTCCTCTTCGAACTTGACATATTGTGCGGCGGACCAGGACATTGCGGGCGTCCTTTGGGGGCGGGATCCGATGTCCAATGCGGCGCCGTCGGGCGCGGCGCAAGCGTCGCGCCGCTCTTATGTGTCCGCTCTCATGTTGCCTTTGTCGCGGCGGGACGCGTAGTCTTCGCCCGCGACGGTCGTTTCCCTACCTCGAGGCGGAATTCCGATGACGATTCTCGTGCTCGGCCTCATCATCTTTCTCGGGCTTCACTCGACCCGCATCGTCTCCGAGGGCGGCCGCGAAAAGGCGATCGAGCGGCTCGGCGAAGGTCCGTGGAAGGGGATCTATTCGCTCCTGTCGGCGATCGGCTTCGTGCTGATCGTCTGGGGATTCGCTCGAGGCGCGGTACGACGTTCCGACCCTTTGGACGCCTCCGCTCGGAGCCCGGCACGCGACCATCCTGCTCATGCTCATCGCGATGGTGCTGCTCGCCGCCTACCTTTTCAAGCAAAGCCACATCGCGGTCGCGGTCCATCACCCCATGGTCTGGAGCGTCGCCGTGTTCGGCCTGGCGCATCTCATCGCCAACGGCTCGGCCGCCGATGTCGTGCTGTTCGGCGCGTTCTTCGTCTGGGCGTTGGCCGACCTTGTGAGTTCCTACACTCGCGACCGCCGGAACGGCGTCGTCTATCCCGAGCCGACTTGGAGCGCGACGGCCGGCGCGATCGTGGTGGGCCTCGTCCTGTGGGCCGCGCTCGCCTTCTGGCTGCATTCCTGGCTGTTCGGCGTTTCGCCGCTCGGGGCGGCCTAAGGGGAGCACAGGCGTTGACCCTCCCCCGCGACGCGATGCTTTTGCGCATCTTCATCGGCGAGGACGACCGGAGTCGCGACGGCCGGCCGCTCTTTGAAGCAATCGTGCTCAAGGCGCGCGAGGCCCATCTCGCGGGAGCGACCGTGTTGCGTGGGCCGATGGGCTTCGGACATGGGAGTTGGCTGCATGCGACCAAGATCCTGCGCCTGTCGGGCGACTTGCCCCTCATCATCGAAATCGTCGACACCGAGGCGAAGATCAAAGACTTCCTGCCGACGCTCGACTCGATGATGCCGAGCGGGCTCGTGACCCTGGAGAAGGTTCAGGTCCTGCAATACGGCGAGCACGTGAAGCACCAACCTGCTTGAGAGCGTGAGACTTAAACTCGCGAGACGTTGATTTGCGTCCTTTCCCGCCTCATACTGGCAAGTCAAAGCGCGCGCGACCCGCGCGGCCCGGGGAGGCGAGGAGCGATGGCCGAGAAATCGAAAAGCAAGGCAAACGGCGGCGCAAAGGGCGACGTCAAACGGTCGCTCCGGTCTCGCCTCTGGTTCGACAATCCTGAAAATCCGGGCATGACGGCGCTTTATATCGAGCGCTATCTCAATTTCGGCCTGACGCCGGGCGAACTGCGCTCGGGCAAGCCGATTATCGGCATCGCGCAGACGGGCTCCGATCTTTCGCCCTGCAACCGCCACCACCTCGAGCTCGCCAAGCGCGTGCGCGACGGAATCACCGCAGCCGGCGGCGTGGCGTTCGAATTTCCGGTCCACCCCATTCAGGAAACCGGCAAGCGGCCGACCGCGGCGCTCGACCGCAATCTCGCCTATCTCGGCCTGGTCGAGATCTTGATGGGCTATTTTCTCGACGGAGTCGTGCTGACCACCGGATGCGACAAGACGACCCCGGCCTGCATCATGGCGGCGGCGACGGTCAACATTCCGGCGATCGTGCTCTCGGGCGGGCCGATGAACAACGGCTGGCATCATGGCGAGCGCGCCGGCTCGGGAACGGTCGTGTGGCGCGCGCGTTCCGACCTCGCCGAGGGCAAGATCGACTATGAGCAGTTCATGGAGATCGTCACCTCCTCGGCCCCCTCGGTCGGCCATTGCAACACCATGGGCACCGCTTCCACCATGAATGCGCTGGCCGAGGCGCTGGGCATGAGCCTGCCCGGCTGCGCGGCGATCCCGGCGCCCCACCGCGAACGCGGGCAGATCGCGTATGAGACGGGCAGGCGGATCGTCGAAATGGTGTGGGAAGACCTCAAGCCGTCCGACATCCTGACCAGGGAGGCGCTCGAGAACGCAATCGTGGTCAACAGCGCCATCGGCGGCTCGACCAACGCGCCGATCCACGTCAACGCCATCGCCCGGCACATCGGCGTCGAGTTGACGATCGAGGACTGGGAGCGGGTCGGCCACCATGTGCCGCTCCTCGTCAACATGCAGCCCGCGGGCAAATATCTGGGCGAGGAGTTCCACCGCGCCGGCGGCGTTCCAGCGGTGGTCAACGAACTGATGAAGCGCAAGCTCATTCACGAGAAGGCGCTGACTGTCAACGGCAAGTCGATGGGGAAGAATTGCGCCAAGACGCCCTCCGACGATCCCGACGTCATAACGCCGGTCGACAAGCCCTTGAAGGAGAACGCCGGCTTCATCGTGCTCAGCGGCAACCTGTTCAACGACGCGATCATGAAGACGAGCGTCATCGACGACGAGTTCCGGAAGCGTTTCCTGTCAAACCCGAAGGACCCCGAAGCGTTCGAGGGACGCGCGATCGTGTTCGACGGACCGGAAGACTATCACCACCGCATCGACGACCCGAAGCTCAAGATCGACGAGCACAGCATTCTGTTCATTCGCGGAACGGGGCCGATCGGCTATCCGGGCGGGGCGGAAGTCGTCAACATGCAGCCGCCCGCGGCGCTCATCAAGAAGGGCGTCCACGCGCTTCCCTGCGTCGGCGACGGCAGGCAATCCGGCACCTCCGGCTCGCCGTCGATCCTCAACGCCTCGCCGGAAGCGGCGGCGGGCGGGGGTCTGGCGCTCATCAAGACCGGCGACCGGGTGCGCATCGATCTCAAGAAGCGCTCGGCCAATATCCTGATCTCGGAGGCCGAGCTCAACGAGCGCCGCGCCGCTCTCGCCAAGCGCGGCGGCTATGACTATCCCAAGAGCCAGACGCCCTGGCAGCAGATCCAGCGCGAGATGGTGGCGCAGTTCGACGAGGGCATGGTGCTGAAGCCCGCGGTCCATTACCAGCGCCTGGCTCAGACCATGGGGGCGCCCAGGGACAATCATTGACGCAGGCGCGGGCGTCGTATATACAGAATGCGTACATCGTATATACGGAGCGTCGCCGTGAGCATCAGCATTCGCGACCCTGAGGTCGCCAAGCTCGCACGTGAACTTGCCGAGTTGCGGAAGACGAACATGACCGAGGCGATCGCCCACGCGCTTCGCGCCGACCTCAAGCGCGAGCGTGACAGGCAGCCGCTGGCGGAGCGATTGAAAGAGCTGAGCGACAAACTCAAGGCGGAAGCCGGCCCCAATCCTCGGGAGGTCACCAAGGAGGACATCGACGAGATGTGGGGCCAGTAGTGTTTATCGACACTTCCGCAATCGTCGCCATCCTGCTCGGTGAAGGCGAGGCGCAGGCGCTCATGTCGAGAGCGGAGTCCGCCGGACCCCGTCTCACCTCCGCGGCCGTCCGACTTGAAACCTGCATGGTGATCGCGAGCCGGCGCGACGTATCGCCCCAGCGCGCACAGATTTACTTTGACGGTTTGGCGTCGCGAATGGAACTAACCGAGGTTCAAATCGACGAGCGAATCGGTCGGGTGGCGGTCGAATGTTTCGCGCGGTACGGCAAAGGTCGGCACCCTGCGCGGCTGAATTTCGGCGATTGCCTGTCCTACGCCTGCGCCAAAGCTCATGGCGTGGCGCTCCTTTTCAAAGGCGACGACTTCGCGCAGACTGACGTCGACGAGCGTTGAAGCCGCTACTGACAAAGCCTTATTTACCTGCCCCTCGCCAAGCGCAACACGAGACCATGTATGACGCCATCCTCGGCGACCTTACCAATCGGCCCGCTCGTGGACGCCCATCCCGCGAAGCGGCCGGAGCGCGTCACACTTAAAGGACGCTGGGTCACGCTTGCGCCGCTCGACCCGGAGAAGCACGCCGAGGCGCTCTATGAAGGTTCGAATGGCGATGCGGCGCGGGAAAGTGTGTGGGCCTACCTGTTCGACGGGCCCTACCGCAACTTTGATGAATTTTGTAGGAACATCGAAGCCAAAGCGCGCTCCGCCGACCCGCTGTTTTTCGCCGTTATCGACAATTCGACGGGCAGCGCGGTCGGCTACCAGACCTTGATGCGCGTCGACGCGCCCAATCGCGTCATCGAGGTCGGCAACGTCATGTATACGCCTGCCGTGCAGCGGACCGCAGGCGCGACCGAGGCCCAGTATCAGTTCGCGAGATACATCTTCGACGAACTCGGCTATCGCCGTTACGAGTGGAAGTGCAACGACCTCAACGCGCCTTCGAAGCGCGCGGCGAAAAGGTTCGGCTTCTCGTTCGAGGGCGTCTTTCGCCAGCACATGATCGTCAAGGGCCGCAACCGCGACACGGCCTGGTTCGCGATGCTCGACGGCGAGTGGCCAGCGCGCAAGGCGGCCTACGAGCGCTGGCTTGCGCCGGACAATTTCGACGACGAGGGCCGTCAGAGGACGAGCCTAACCGAGCTTATGCCGAGGGCCGAATCATGACGCAGACCACCGCTCAGAAGCGCGCCCGCTTCGCAGAATTGCACCGGGCCCCCGGCTGCTTCGTCATGCCCAATCCGTTCGACGTCGGCTCGGCGAAATATCTCGCCTCGCTCGGCTTTTCGGCGCTCGCGAGCACGAGCGCCGGCATGGCCTTCGCCGCAGGCAAGGCGGACGGCGCCGTCGATCGAGCCTATGCGCTGAGCCACATCCGCGATCTCGCGGCGGCGACCGACCTGCCGCTCAACGCAGATTTCGAGGCCGGCTTTGCGCGCGACGCCGAGGGCGTCCACGAAAGCGCGCGCTTGTGCGTCGGCGCGGGCGTCTCCGGCTTCTCGATCGAGGATTACACCGGCGATCCCGCTGCGCCCCTCTACGGACTCAGCGAAGCGGTCGATCGCTTGCGCGCGGCGCGCGCGGCGATCAACGCGAGCGGCGAGACGGTGCTGCTGACCGCGCGGAGCGAAGCGATCCTGCGTCAGGCGGGCGGGCTTCCCGAAGCGCTGCGCCGCCTCGCGGCTTACGCGGAAGCCGGCGCCGACGTGCTGTACGCGCCGTTCGTGAGAACGCCTGAAGAAATTACCGAGGTCGTGCGCGTCGCCGGAAATCTGCCGGTCAACGTGCTCGTCGGCTGGCCGGGATTGACCAAGCGTCAGCTCGAAGATCTCGGCGTCAAGCGCATCTCGACCGGCGGCGCGCTCGCCTCCGCCGCCTGGGGCGGATTCATGCGCGCGGCGAAAGACATCGCCGAGCACGGCCGCTTCGACGCCCTAACCGGACTTGGCGCGCGCAAAGAGATCGAGGGGGCGTTCGCGGATAAAGGCTAAACCCCCGGCGGCCGCCTCAAGTCGAGCGTCAGAGGAAACTCGGGATGCGGCGCCTCCGGCGGCGGCTCGTAGGCGCCGGGAGTGTGGCCGCGCGCCTCGAAGCGCGCCAGGCGCCGCGCCTCGGCCTCGTTGCTGTTGACCGGGAAAGTGTCGTAGCTGCGCCCGCCGGGATGGGCGACGTGATAGACGCAGCCGCCGAGCGCCCGGCCGCTCCAGGCGTCGAAAATGTCGAGCACCAGCGGGGCCTGGACCGGCACGGTCGGATGCATCGCCATCGCCGGCTTCCACGCCTTGTAGCGCACCGCCCCGACCGCGACGCCCGCGGTCGCTGTCCCCCGCAACGGCACGCGGCGGCGATTGCAGGCGACGATGTAGCGATCGGGATCCGAGGTCGTGAGCTTGACCTGGACGCGCTCGGTCGAAGAGTTGGTATAGCGCGCCGTGCCGCCGATCGCGCCGGTCTCGCCCAAAACATGCCAGGGCTCGAGCGCCTGGCGCAACTCGAGCTTGACGCCTTCGTATTCGACCTCGCCGCAGAAGGGAAAACGAAACTCGGCCTGCGCCTCGTACCAGTCGGAGCGAAAGGTCAGCCCATGCGCCTTGAGATCGGCGAGCACATCGAGCATGTCCTCCCAGACGAAGTGCGGCAGCATGAACCGGTCGTGCAATGACGAGCCCCAGCGCGGCAGCGGCCCGCTGAGCGGATCGCGCCATAGCCGCGAGAGGATGGCGCGGATCAGCAGTTGCTGGGCGAGGCTCATGCGGGCGTCCGGCGGCATCTCGAAGCCGCGGAACTCGATGAGGCCGAGACGGCCGGTGGGCCCATCGGGCGAATAGAGCTTGTCGACGCAGATTTCCGCCCGGTGGGTGTTGCCGGTGACATCGGTGAGAAGGTTGCGCATCAGGCGATCGATGAGCCATGGCCGGGGGTTGTCGACCTTTCCGGGTAGCGGGATTTGGGCGAGCGCGATCTCCAGCTCGTAAAGGCTGTCGTGGCGCGCCTCGTCGACCCGCGGCGCCTGACTGGTCGGGCCGATGAACAGACCGGAGAAGAAATAGCTGAGGCTCGGATGCCTGAGCCAATGGATGACGAGGCTTTTCAAAAGGTCGGGCCGCCTGAGGAACGGGCTGTCGAGCGGCGTCGCTCCGCCGACGACGACATGATTGCCCCCGCCGGTGCCGGAATGCTTGCCGTCGATCATGAATTTGTCGGCGCCGAGGCGCGCGAGCCGCGCTTCCTCGTAGATCGCCTCGGTCGTCGCGACGCATTCGCGCCAGGTCGATGAGGGATGGATGTTGACCTCGATCACGCCCGGGTCCGGCGCGACGCGAATGACGTTCATCCGCGGATCGGCCGGGGGCGGGTAGCCCTCGATCTGCACCGGCAGGCCGACCTTCTCGGCCGCCGCCTCGGCGGCGGCGACCAGCTCGAGATAGTCCTCGAGCCGCTCGACCGGCGGCAGGAAGACGCAGAGATGTCCGTCGCGCGCCTCGACCGTGACCGCGGTGCGAACGGCCCCGTCGATGTCCCCGAGCCGTTGCTCGACCCGCTCCTGCTGGCCCGCCTCCGCTGCGGCGAACGAGGCGACCCGCTGGGCGCGTTCTCGCGGATCATGAAAATCCGGCAGCGGCCCGCGCGGCTCGGTCGGATCGGCCTCGACGATATAGGGGAAGGACGCGGGCGGAACGTAAGGCAGCGCGCCCAGGGGCAGGCGATAGCCGACCGGGCTATCGCCGGGGACGAGATGCAGCGCGCCACGGCGGGTTTTCCATTTCTCGCTGCGCCAGCGCGCGCCTTCCGCCTTCGCCTGCCAGCGCTGGACCGGCAGCACATATCCGGACGGTTCGGTCAGGCCGCGCGAGAAGACGCGGGCGATCCGGTGGCGCTCTTCCGGGTCCTTGAGCTTAGAGTTCTCCGGCGAGACATTCGCCGGCAGATTGGCCTCCTTCACGATCCACTCGGCGGGATCCTCGTAGGCCGGGGCGACGAAGTCGGAGGCGACGCCGAGCTCGGAGGCGATCGCGTCGAGGAGCGCGCGGGCGCTGCCGCTGGTCGCGCCGGTCTCGACTCCCTCGACCGCGATGCGCTTTGGGTTCAGCCAAATCGGCTTCAAGTCGCGCCGCCAGTAGAGCGAGAACGTCCACCGCGGCAGCGTCTCGCCCGGATACCATTTGCCCTGCCCGTAGTGCAGGAAGCCGGCGGGCGCGAAACGGTCGCGAAGGCGCCGGATGAGCCGGTCGGCGAGCGCGCGCTTGGTCGGGCCGACGGCGTCGGTGTTCCACTCGGGAGATTCGAAATCGTCGATCGAGACGAAGGTCGGCTCGCCGCCCATGGTGAGCCTGACATCATCGGCGACGAGCTTCTTGTCGACCTGCTCGCCAAGAGCGTCGAGCGCCTTCCACGCTTCTTCCGAAAAGGGCTTGGTAATGCGCGGATGCTCGGCGACCCGCTCGACCCGCATGTCGAACGCGAAATCGACATTGGCGAAACTCGCGAGACCGGAAATCGGCGCGGCGTTGCGGTAATGGGGCGTCGCGGCGAGCGGGATATGGCTTTCGCCAGTGAACAAGCCCGAAGTCGGATCGAGCCCGATCCAGCCGGCGCCGGGAAGATAGACCTCGGCCCAGGCATGGAGGTCGGTGAAGTCGTGGTCCGTGCCGGGGGGGCCGTCGAGGGCGACCAGATCGGGCTTGAGCTGGATCAGATAGCCGGAGACGAAACGGGCGGCGAGGCCGAGGTTGCGCAGGATCTGGACCAGGAGCCAGCTCGAATTGCGGCATGAGCCAGACGCGCGCTCCAGCGTCTCCTCCGGGCTTTGCACCCCCGGCTCCATCCGTATGAGATATTTGATCTCGCGCGAAAGGCGGCTGTTGAGATCGACCACGAAATCGACGGTGCGCTTGGGCGATCGGTCGATCCGCTTCAGGAAGGCCTCGAGCTGGGGCCCTACGGGCTCGGGCGTGCGGTAGATGACGAGATCGGGCCGCATATCCTCGCCGTATTCGAACGGCCAAATCTCCGCGCTCTCTTCGACGAAGAAATCGAACGGGTTGTAAACCGTCATGTCGGCGACGACGTCGACTTCGATCTTCAGTTCAGTGACGAGTTCCGGGAAGACGTAACGCGCCAGCCAGTTGCCGTACGGGTCTTGCTGATGGTTCACGAAATGGTTGTCGGGAGAAACCTTCAGCGAGTGCGATACCACCCGTGTGCGGCTGTGGGGTGCGGGCCTGAGCCGGATGATCTGCGGGCCGAGCGAGACCGGGCGGTCATATTTGTAATGCGTCAGGTGATGGATGGCGGCTCGGATCGGCATGGGCCTATGGGGCGCGGAAAGGGCAAGGATCAGAGACCCTTTCACAATCTGCTGCGGCGCACAATCGCCCGACCCCCGCCGGCTCCCCGCCGGCCGGGTCGTCGGCCCGGCCCTACAGCGTGCGGCCGCGTCTATGGAGGAGCATCGCCCTTGAAGGCGCAAGCCGCGAGCGTCGCCAGCATGTGCGTCGGGGCGGGCGCCTCGACCTCGATCGGCGGCTTTCCCTTTGTGAGCGGCGCCACGACCTTGCGCGCGAGCAGCTGCAGCGGAATCTCAGCGCGGGCGCCGTAGATTGCATCGCCCAGGATCGGCCAGCCCTGCGAAGCGCAATGGACCCGCAGTTGATGCGTGCGTCCCGTTTTCGGTTCAAGCTCGAGCCAGGCGATCGGCGCGCCTTGCCAGACCGCGCGTCCCTTGACGCGCCAGAGGGTCAGCGCCTTTTGCCCGTTCGGATCGACCTTCATCCACCAACCGCGCTTGTCGTCGAGCCGGCCGAGCGGCAGGTCGATCGTCCCCTCCTCGCCCTCAGGCTCGCCGGCGACGATCGACCAATAGGTCTTGCCGATCTTGCCCTGCTTGAATAAGAGCCCCAATGTCTCCAGCGCTTTATGATGGCGGCCGAGAATGAGGCAGCCGGCCGTCTCGCGGTCGAGCCGGTGGGCGAGCGCCGGCTTTCGAGGCAGTCCGAACCTGAGCGCGTCGAAATCGTCCTCGAGGCTTGAGCCGCCTTTCGGGCCGCGGTGGACCGCGACGCCCGCGGGCTTGTCGAGGACCAGCATCAGCCCGTCGCGATAGAGGAGCCGCGCTCTTGTTTCTTCCGGCGTCATGGGTTGAGTGCTATGCCAACCGGGCCGCCCGCGCAAAGGGGCGGGGTTGCGAGGTTATTTCAATTTGGACGAGGACGATGAGAAGAAAGGGAAGTCGGGTGGGTTTCGCCGCTGGTTCGGCGGCGCAGACGCGCCGACCGCGCCGCCGGTCGAACCGCCGCAGCCTGCCGAGCCACCGCCGGTTGCTCCCGCTCCAAGCCTCCCGGAGCCGCGGCAGAGCTGGCTTTGGCGCCTTCGTTCGGGCCTCTCGCGCTCGTCAACGGCCATCGCGCGGGGCGTCGCCGACATTTTCACCAAGCGAAAGCTCGACGCCGCCTCGCTTGACGATCTTGAGGATGTTCTCATCCAGGCCGATCTCGGTCTTCCCGCGGCTTCTCGCATCCGTGAAGCCGTCGCTCGCGGGCGCTACGAGCGCGCGATCGATCCCGAGGAGGTGAAGCGCATCCTTGCGACCGAGATCGAGCGCTCCCTCGCCCCGGTTGCCCGCCCGCTCGCGATCGACCCGGAAAAACGCCCGTTCGTTATCCTCGTCGTCGGCGTCAACGGCTCCGGCAAGACGACCACGATCGGCAAGCTCGCCGCCAAGTTCAGGGCAGAGGGGAAAACGGTGCTGCTCGCCGCCGGCGATACCTTCCGCGCCGCGGCGATCGAGCAATTGCGCATCTGGGCGAGGCGCACGTTTTCCGCCCTCGTCGAGCGCGAGCAAGGCGCCGACGCGGCCGGGCTCGCCTTCGACGCGATCACCCGCGCCCGCGAGCTTGGCGTCGACGTTGTGCTCATGGACACCGCGGGACGATTGCAGAATCGCGCGGAGCTCATGAGCGAACTCGAAAAGATCATCCGGGTGATGAAGAAGATCGACGCTTCCGCGCCGCACGCGGTGCTGCTCGTGCTCGACGCCACCGTCGGGCAGAATGCGCTGAGCCAGGTCGAGATCTTCGGCCGCACCGCGGGCGTCACCGGCCTCGCAATGACCAAGCTCGACGGCACCGCCCGCGGCGGCATCCTGGTGGCGATCGCCGACAAGTTTGCGCTTCCGGTGCATTTCATCGGCGTCGGCGAGGGCGTCGACGATCTCGAGCTTTTCGCCGCGCGCGATTTCGCCGAGGCGATCGCGGGGGTCGAGCGAGCGGATGCGCCCTAAATGACGGGAACGAACATGACCGAAGCCGCAGCTCCGCCGCAGCGCAAGGCGCTCAATCCGATGCTCAAGCTCGTGCTCGAGCTCGGGCCGCTGGCGCTGTTCTTCGCCGTCTACTCGAGGCTCGGCATTTTCGCCGCGACCGGCGTCCTGATGGCAGGCGTGATTGTCACGCTCGCCGTCTCCTACGCGATTCTGAAGCGCATTCCGGTGATGCCGCTGGTGACCGCGGTCATTGTCCTCATCTTCGGTTCGCTGACCCTCATCTTTCACGACGAGACGCTGATCAAAATCAAGCCGACGGCGCTCTATCTCCTGTTCGGCGCGGCGCTGTTCGCCGGGCTCTGGCTCAAGCGACCGCTGCTCAAGATCCTGTTCGACGGGGCCTTGCACGTGACCGAGGAGGGATGGCGCAAGCTGACCTGGCGCTGGGCGTTCTTCTTCCTAGCCCTCGCGGTCCTCAACGAGGTCGTCTGGCGCACCCAGTCGACGGACCTCTGGGTCAAGTTCAAGACGTTCGGGTTCCTGCCGATCACCCTCCTGTTCGCGCTCGCCCAGGCGCCGCTCATCATGCGCTACGAGGCAAAGGAGCAAGAAGGGGGAGACGATCTTTAGCTCCGCCGTCAGCGCGCACAAATCTTGACCGCGCCGGGCCCGCCCCACATCGCGCAGGGCGAAAAGCTAAATCGATAGGCTCCATTTGCGGGCGCGACAAACGTCAACAGGCCCGGGGCCTGCGCGTCGGCGAAAAAGAAACCGCCCGGCCCCTCGACGTTTGGATCGCGCGGGCGCGATACGGTCGCGGCGCTTCCGCTGCGCGGATCATGGACGGAGGCTTCCCCGATCATCTGCGCGACGATGGTCTTGCCGACGCCGAACTTGCCTACAAACGTCGTCGCCGCGCCGCGATAGCTCCAGCAGGCCTGACCCGGGGTCACTCGGATGTGCGCCACGACCTCCTTGCTGCAGGAACTGGCGAGCGCCGAATCCGGGATGACGGGGCCACAGGCCAGCGCCGCGGCCAACACAGCGCGCTGGACCGCGCGAGAGCGCGACGTCCGGGAAGCCCCCAGGCTCCGGCCGTCAGCCACCGGGCGCGTCTCCTTTGCTCAGCGCCGCGAGCTCTGCTTCCTCCTCGCTGCTCAAGCGCGGCGTCGCCCGGGGCGCGCGGCGCCATGCGAAGAGCGCGGCGGCGAGACCGAGGCACAACGCCAGCGCCGGGCTCAGCCACAACAGCAGCGTTTCCGGTTTGAACGGCGGCTTGAGCAGAATGAAATCGCCGTAGCGCGACACCAGATAGGCGCGGACGGTGTCGTTGCTCTCCCCCATTTCGATGCGCTGCCGGATCAGCAAGCGAATATCGCGCGCGAGCGGGGCGTCGGAATCGTCGATCGACTGGTTCTGGCAGACCATGCAGCGCAATTCCTCCGACAGCGCGCGCGCCCGCGCCTCGAGCGCCGGGTCCTTCATCACTTCGTCCGGCTGCACGGCCAGCGCCGACGGCGAAGCGAGCGCGAGCGCGAACAGGACCAGAAAGCGAAGCAGCCGGATCGTCATTGCGCCGGCTGGGCGAGCGAGCTGGCGCCGGCCTTCGCGCGCGCAGCGGCGCCGAAGCGAAGACGCCGGTCGGCGAGCGATAAGGCGCCGCCGAGCGCCATGGCGCCGGCGCCGAGCCAGATCAGCGTCACCAAAGGTTTCCAATAGAGGCGGGCAGGCACGTCGCCGTCAGGTGTCGGGTCGGCGATCGCGACATACACCTGGCCGAAATTCAACGTCGCCAGACCCGCCTGGGTCGTCGTCATCTGTCGCGCGGAGAACTGCCGGCGCGCCGGCGCGATCTCAGCGACGACGGCGTCGCCGGCGCGCACGCTCATCGACGTCGCCGTTTCCTTGTAGTTCGGTCCGACCCGCTCGCCGACCGAATCGAGCGTGATCGAATAAGGCCCGACGCGCTCGGCGACGCCTCGATGCAGGGTCGCGATCGTCTCGGCGCCGAAGCCGAGACCCGCGAGGCCGAGCAGGGTCACTCCGAGGCCGAGATGGGCGAGCGCCGCGCCGTAGAACGACAACGGCAGCCCGAGGGCGCGCTTGAGCGCGACGCCTGGTGCAAGGCCCGGCCGCCGCGCGCGCGTAACGACTTCGATCAGCGTGCCGATGATGACGAAAATCGCCAGGCCCGCCGCGAGTGGCGCGAAAATCGACCTGCCGCTGAGCCACGCCGCGCCGAGGACCGCGATCACCGCGCCGACGACAATGGCGATGGTGAGCCGCTGCACGACGCCAAGCAGATCGCCGCGCTTCCAGGCGAGCGAGAAGCCGAATGGCGCAACGAAGCACGCGGTCATCAACAGCGCGCCGCAAGTCAGGTTGAAGAAGGGCGCGCCGACGGTGATTTTCTCGCCGGTCAGTTGCTCCAGCGCCAGCGGGTAGAGGGTGCCGAACAGCACGGTCGCACACGAGGTCGTCAGCAGGAGATTGTTGACGATGAGCGCGCCTTCGCGCGAGATCGGCGCGAACAGTCCGCCCTGCTTCAGCATCGGGGCCCGCCAGGCGAACAGGGCGAACGAACCGAAAATGAACAGCGTCAGGATCGCCAGGATGAAAACGCCGCGGCGGGGATCGCTGGCGAAGGCGTGCACCGAGGTCAGCACGCCCGAGCGCACGAGAAAGGTGCCGAGCAGCGAAAAGGAGAAGGCGAGGATGGCGAGAAAGATCGTCCACACCTTGAGCGCGTCGCGCTTCTCCATCACCGCGACCGAATGGACGAAAGCCGTACCAGCCAGCCACGGCATGAGGGAGGCGTTCTCGACCGGGTCCCAGAACCAGAACCCGCCCCAGCCGAGCGTGTAATAGGCCCAGAACGAGCCGGCGGCGATACCAAGGGTGAGAAAACTCCAGGCGACGAGGGTAAACGGGCGCACGAACCGCGCCCAGGCGGCGTCGATGCGGCCCTCGATCAGCGCCGCCGCGGCGAAGGAATAGACGATCGAGAAGCCGACATAGCCAAGATAGAGCAGCGGCGGATGGATCGCGAGGCCCGGGTCCTGAAGGATGGGATTGAGATCCCGTCCCTCGAACGGGGCCGGCGACAGCCGCTCGAACGGGTTCGAGGTCAAGAGAATGAAAGCGAGGAAGGCGAGGCTGATCAGGCCTTGAACAGCAAGCGCGTCGGCGCGCAAGGCGCGCGGCAGCCCGCGGCCGAAGAGCGCGACGAGCGCGCCGAAGATCGCGAGAATGAGGACCCACAGCAGCATCGAGCCTTCGTGGTTCCCCCAGACGCCGGAGATCTTGTAGATCGCCGGCACTGCGCTGTGCGAATTCTCCGCGACGTTGAGAACCGAGAAATCCGAGGTCAGATGCGCATTGACGAGCGCGGCGAAGGCGATCGCGATCAGCGCGAGCTAAATCAGCGCGGCGCTCCCCCCGACCCCCATCAGCGCGCTGTCGCCGACCCGCGCGCCCCAGAACGGCGCGACCGTCTGGGCGAGGGCTGCGCCAAGCGCGAGCACGAGGGCGAAATGACCGATCTCGACGATCATGGCTTGGCGACGTCCTCCCCTTCCTGCCAGCGGCCCTGCTTCTTCAGCGCCTCGACGACCTCGCGCGGCATATAGCGCTCGTCATGCTTGGCGAGAATCGTCTCGGCCCGCAACTGATCGGAGGCGTCCAGCACGCCTTCGGCGACCACGCCCTGACCCTCGCGGAACAGGTCCGGCAGGAGGCCGGAATAGGAGACCTTGAGATCGTTGGCGCCGTCGGTGACCACGAACGCGACGGTCTCGCCGGCGGATTTGACGACCGAGCCCGACTTCACCAGACCTCCGACCCTGAGCCGCGCCCCGGGCCGCAGCGCTTTCTGAGCGACTTCGGACGGGCTGTAGAAGAAGACGATACTGTCGCTCAGCGCATAAAGCGCGAGTCCCGTCGCTGCGCCGACGACCGCGAGCGCGGCGGCGATGAGCGCAAGGCGGCGGCCGCGACGGGTCAATTGGCGTCTCCTAGGCCAAGATCGCGCGCCAGCGCGTCGAGGCTTGCGACCGCGTTCGGGTCGGGCGCGAGCGCCTTGCGGGCGTCGGCCAGCGCCGCCTTGGCCTTGTCAGCCTCATGCAACACCGCATAGGCGCGAATAAGGCGCGACCATTCGTCCACGCTGCCGCCGTTGCTCGCGAGCCGCGTAGCGAGCCGGGTGACCATGCCTTCGATCATCGGCCGCTGCACCTCGGGGATGGCGCCCGCGCCCGCCACAACCGGGGCCGGCTCGCCCTTGAGGCCGGCGAGGCGCGCGCTCACCACGCTCCGCCAGGGCGCATCGGGCGGCGAATCGGCGATGAGCTGATCGTAGGCGCGGATCGCTTCGGCTTTCTTGCCGTCCTGCTCGGCGCCGAGCGCGAGATAGAAGCGCGCCTGGGGCTGGCTTGGCTGTTCGGCGAGCGCGCGATCGAACGCCTGACGCGCTTCGTCGGTGACCACGCCGCCCGCCGCGGCGACCAGCGCTTCGCCATAGGCGGCGCGGCGCAGGGGATCCTCGCCGACCAGACGAAGCGCCTCGGCATAGGCGTGCGCGGCGTCGGCGTAGCGTTCGAGGCGCATATAGACCGGCGCGATCACCGCCCAGCCCTTGCCGTCGTCGGGCTTGGCGATGAGTCGCGCCTCGACCGCCGCGACCGCAGCCTCGATCTCGCCATTGGTCTGCGGCTGAACATTGCGGCTTGCCAGCGGCTCGTCAGGCATCAGGGGCTGGCCGAGGAGGGCATAGAGCGGAAAGGCGATCGCCGGAAGTCCGACGGCGATCAGCGCCGCCGCCGCCAGCCGGTTGCGCGGGGCCGCCGGCGTCGCCGCCCGCAAGGGTCCGGACGCCGCGGCGATGAGGCGGCGCGCGGCTTCGGCGCGCGCGCTCTCGGCCTCCCCTTGCGGCAATAAGCCGCGCTCGAGGTCGCGGCCGATTTCCGCGAGCTGCGCCTTATAGAACGCCGCTTCATTGGCGGCGGCGTCCGCGTCCGCGCTCGACGCCGGACGAATAAGCGGCAAAAGCACGGCAAGGACCACAAAAGCGGCCATTCCCGCGAGCACGAACCACAACATCAATCAGCCTCAGGGCGGCCTTTGGCGAAGGCCCTCGGAAAGTCCGCGCTCTGTTATCCCAAAGCGAAGTTGAGGTCTCGTCAAAACCTCAGCTCGTCATTTTCCAGCCGCCGTCCGGCTGTTTGCACCCCGTCCCGCGGCCGCGGTTCGGCCGGCCGGCGATATAGATGGTCTGGGAATAGGCGCGACAACCGCCGCCGGCTGGGGCGCCCGGCTCGACGTAGCCGAACACGCCATGCGAGCCGCGCCAGGAGCGCCTTTGACCCGAATCGAGCGCGGCGACCTGCGCCTCCCACGCCGTTTGGCGGTCGCTGTCGCTCAGCGACGTCCCGACGGGCCCGCCAAGCACGCCACCGAGCGCCGCGCCGGTCGGAATCGCCGGGGCGGCCGGTTCCGCGGGGGCGGCGACGACGGCCTCCGGCGCCCCACCCGAGCCAAGGCTCGAACAGCCGGCAAGGCTGAGCGGCCCCAGGGCGAGGATGACAAGAAGCGTCCGCTGCATCGTTCCCTTTCGTTCCCACAAAGCCGTTCGCGTTTCGCCGGTCAAGGCTCGCGCCCTCAAGCGCATGGCAGCTTCAGAATCGCGCGCAGACCCCCGAGCGGGCTTTCGTCGAGCTCGAGCGAACCGCCGTAGATCGAGGCGAGATCGACGACGATCGACAGCCCGAGGCCGGAGCCGGGCCGCGATTCGTCGAGGCGTTTCCCGCGCTCGACCGCGGCGGCGCGCGCGCTTCTGTCGAGGCCCGGGCCGTCATCGTCGATCTCGGCGATGAGAAAGGGAGCAGGGTCATGCTCGCCCCCGGCCGCGCGCGCCGCGCGAATTGACACCCGCTCGCGCCCCCACTTTCCCGCGTTGTCGAGCAGGTTGCCGATCAGATCGGTGAGATCCTGCGCCTCGCCGCGGAACTTGAGGCCGGGCTCCAATTCGACGTCGAACGTCAGCGTCCGGTCGTCATGCAGCTTCTCGTAGGTGCGAACGAGTCCCTCGACCACCGGCCTTACTTCCGTCGCCAGCCCGAATGTCCTGGCGCGGGCGGCGGCGCGCGCGCGGTCGAGATAGAACGCCACCTGGCGGCGCATGATCTCGGCCTGCTCGTAGACCTTTTCCGGCAAGGTGGGGCTCATCGCATCGGCCTCGTTCATCAAGACGCTGAGTGGCGTCTTAAGCGCGTGGGCGAGATTGCCGACTTGCGTTCGCGCGCGCTCGACGATTTCCCGGTTGGCGTCGATGAGCTGATTGACTTCGGTCGCCAGCGGCGCGACGTCCTGCGGAAATTCGCCGGCGATGCGTTCGGTCTCGCCGCGGCGGATAGCGGCCACCCCTTCCTGCAGGACTCGCAGCGGACGCAGGCCGAAGCGGACCGCGAGCGCGGTCGAGCCGATCAGCGCGAGCGCCAGGGTCAGAAAGGTCGCCGCCAGGGCGCCTTCGAAGCTATGCTCCTGCGCCTCGATCACGTCGGCATTGGCGGCGACCTGCACCAGGAAGCGCCCTTCGTCTCCGGCGTCGATCTCGCGCTCGATCATCCTCAGTTCGTGCCCGCCCGGCCCGACCGCGTAGCCGCTGAGAATGGCGCCGTGGTCGCCGACGGCGACCAGATGCGGAAGCTGGGTCGCAAACAGCGACTTCGAGGCGCGGATTTCCGGCGGATTCACGTCGGTGCGGGTGATCTGCCAATACCAGCCGGAATAGGCGAGCTCGAATTGCGGCGCGACGGCTGTGGAGCCGCCGTTCTTCGATTCCTCGCTCGGAATGACGACATTGGCGACCAGCGCCTTGAGGTAAACGCCGAGCTGGTCGTCGAAATTGGCTTCCGTCCACCGCTTGTTGAGCGCGCTCAGGCCGAGGCCGGCGAGCGCCAGGATCAGCGTGCTCCAGAACGCCGCCGAAAGAAACAGGCGCGAGGCGATCGACCGCGCGCTGAGCGCCTCGAACATGAAAACCGCTTTACGGCACTTCGCGCACCGCCCCGCGCGCCGCGCTGGTGGCGAACGCCGCGTAAGCGCGCAGCGCCGTGGTGATCTGCCGCTTGCGCTTTTTGGCCGGCTTCCATGCGCCTGCGGCCCTGGCCTCCATCGCCGCCCGGCGCTGACTGAGCGTCGCATCGTCGACGATGACGTCGATCGAACGGGCGGGGATGTCGATGGCGATGAGGTCGCCCTCTTCGATCAGCGCGATCGCGCCGCCTTCGGCCGCTTCGGGGGAGACATGGCCGATCGATAGGCCCGAGGTGCCGCCGGAGAAACGCCCATCGGTGACCAAGGCGCAAGCCTTGCCGAGGCCGCGCGATTTCAGATAGCTGGTCGGATAGAGCATCTCCTGCATGCCAGGACCCCCGCGCGGCCCCTCGTAGCGGATGACGACCACGTCGCCCGCGCCGACCTTGTCGCTCAGGATCCCCTGCACCGCGTCGTCCTGGCTTTCGAAGATGCGCGCTGGTCCCCTGAACTTGAGATTGCCCTCGTCGACCCCCGCCGTCTTCACGATCGAGCCGTCGAGGGCGATGTTGCCGTAGAGCACAGCGAGGCCGCCGTCCTTGGAGAAAGCGTGCGCGGCGTCGCGGATCACGCCCTTGGCGCGATCGTCGTCGAGCGAGGGATAGCGCGCCGACTGGCTGAACGCGACCTGGGTCGGCACGCCGCCGGGAGCGGCGAGGAAGAACTCGCGCGTCGCCTTGCTCTTCGCGCGCATGATGTCGTTGCGCGACAGCGCATGCTCGAGCGACTCGGCGTGGACCATCCGGACCTCGCGATTGAGCAGGCCGGCGCGATCGAGTTCCCCTAATATTCCCATCACCCCGCCGGCGCGATGGACGTCCTCGACATGCACGTCCGGCACGGACGGGGCGACCTTGCACAGGACCGGCACGCGACGCGACAGCCGGTCGATGTCGGCCATGGTGAAATCGACTTCGCCCTCATGCGCGGCGGCGAGCAAGTGCAGCACGGTGTTGGTCGATCCACCCATGGCGATGTCGAGCGTCATTGCGTTCTCGAAGGCCTTGAACGTAGCAACGCCGCGCGGCAGCGCGCCCTCGTCGCCCTCCTCGTACCAGCGTCGCGCCAGATCGACGACGAGATGCCCCGCCTCGACGAACAGGCGTCTTCGGTCCGCGTGAGTCGCCACCACCGTGCCGTTGCCGGGCAGCGACAGTCCAAGCGCTTCGGTCAGGCAGTTCATCGAGTTGGCGGTGAACATGCCCGAGCACGAGCCGCAGGTCGGGCAGGCGGAGCGCTCGATCACCGCGACGTCGGCGTCGGACACTTTGGAATCGGCCGCCGCGACCATCGCGTCGATGAGGTCGACCTTGCGCGCCCCGGTCGAGAGCTTGACCTTGCCCGCCTCCATCGGCCCGCCGGACACGAACACAGCGGGGATATTGAGGCGCAGCGCCGCCATCAGCATGCCGGGGGTGATCTTGTCGCAATTCGAGATGCACACCAGCGCGTCGGCGCAATGGGCGTTGGCCATATATTCGACGCTGTCGGCGATGACCTCGCGCGAGGGCAGCGAATAGAGCATGCCGTCGTGGCCCATCGCGATGCCGTCGTCGACGGCGATGGTGTTGAATTCCTTGGCGACGCCGCCCGCCGCCTCGATCTCGCGCGCGACCAATTGGCCCAAATCCTTCAGGTGCACGTGGCCGGGCACGAACTGGGTGAAGGAATTGGCGACCGCGATGATCGGCTTGCCGAAATCGCCGTCGCGCATCCCGGTCGCGCGCCAAAGGCCACGCGCGCCCGCCATGTTGCGGCCATGGGTCGAAGTGCGGGAGCGATAAGGAGGCATGTTTCGCCTATTGGGTGAAAACGGCAGGCGCGCCTTGCGCCGACGCGCCGTCATAATCGCATTTTCACCCGCCCGCCAGCAAGGGAGAGCGCGAAGGGCGCCCGGTCCATCGAATCGCATCCCGATCGAGCGCCGGTGGAGAAGGATATGCTAATCGCGCCGCGAAGCCACGGAGCCATTGATGACAAGCGTTTCCGGAGCCGCGGCAATGCGCGGCGCCTCAATCGTAACCGGGATCAATGTTCTTGTGGCGAGTGGCTTTTCGCTCGCCGGGCTCTTCAGCCCCCAGTCCATTCTTCCGGCCGCCGACCCGCCCGGTCACGCTTCGCAGATTTTCGCTCTCTACGCGGCGGCCCGCACGATTCCCCTCGCGTTATTTGTATTTGTGGCGATCTACAGGCAGTCGGCTAAGGCTCTCCTCGTTCTCGGAGCTTTGGCGGGCGTCGTGCAACTGCTGGACGCCGGCGTCGGCGCGTTTCAGGACGACGTCGGCAAGACGACCGGCTCACTGGCGATCGCCGCGCTGCAATTCATTTCGGTGTTCTTCCTGGCTCGCACGATCGACGCGGACGCGCCGGAACGAGCGCGCGGATCACAACGCGACCCCCGAGCGCCGCATTGACTTCGTCGCGCGGAAACGCGCGCTCGATGCGCGGAAGCGCGACACTGGCCATCCGCGTTCGTGGGCGAAACTTTCCTCTGAGACGTCCGTAAACTCCCATTGGGGCCCATGGCGGGCCTCCGGGCCACCAGCGCCTAGCGCTGAAAACGACCCGGGATGTCGCTGGCAATGAGGAGAGGCTCCATGGCGAGTTCAAGTCAATCAATCAGGCGTTGATTATCCGACGAAAAGAACGGCGCGGCGAGATTTTCTTCGCGGCCTCGGGCTGGGGGCGGCGGGCGCCGCAGCCTTTGGCGCGAGCGGCCTTGGCCGGACCAATGCCTTGGCTGCGACGGAGACCAACCTCGATGTCGCGATCCTCGAGTTCGCTCTTAACCTCGAGTATCTCGAAGCCGAGTTCTATCAGCGCGCCGCGCGCGGCCATGGCCTCGGACCCTCCATGCTTGGACCCAACCCTGGCGCGGTGACTGGAGGCCAAGAAGTCCCCTTCACGTCGCCGCTGGTGGCGGCCTACGCGCGGGAGATCGCCGGCGAGGAACTCAAGCACGTAGAGTTCCTTCAGGCCGCCCTCACCGCCGCGACCGGGTCCTTCATCTCATGTCCGGCGATCGATTTTGTCTCGAGTTTCTCGACACTCGCCAGCATAGCGGGACTTGGCTCGAATTTCGACGCTTTCGCCAATGATATGAACTTCCTGCTCGCGGCTTACGTGTTCGAGGATGTCGGCGTAACCGCCTATCATGGAGCCGCGCCCCTGATCTCGAACAAGGCTTACCTCGATAAGGCGGCGGGAATTCTTGCGGTTGAGGCCTATCATGCCGGGCTCATCCGCACGGTTCTCTTCGCCAACAACATGCAGAGCCAGACCGCGGCGATCTCCAACGTGCGCGCCACCCTCGACGGCACCGCCGGGACGCAGAATGTTGACGATCGGGGGGTCGGCACAACCTCGGCGCCGACGATCACCGACGCCAGCAACAGCCTAAACGGGTCGCTCCTCGGCGGTTTCCCGACCAACAATCCTCCGGGCAACAACGCAATCGCCTACGACCGCACAACGCGGCAGGTCCTCAATATCGTCTATGGAGCCAAGAATGCGACGAGCGGCCTGTTCTTTCCAAAGGGGTTGAACGGCGCCATCACAAGCTGAGGGTCGCGAAAGACCCGCGGCCAATGCGTTTCGCTTGGCCGCGGATTTTTATTTGCGGGCCCGCATCCGGCAGGCGAGCCGGGTCCGTTATGCGAGGCTCTTTCTGGCGCCCGGACGAGCGAACGCACCCAATACCCCGAGACCGACGATGAGCATGACCCAAGTCGCTGGTTCCGGCGCGGCCGCGCCCGTCGCGATCGAGGCGCCGCTCGCGTCGTTGTAGCCGTATTGAATGACCTCGGGTCCATACGTCGTGACGTAGCCGTAGTGATTCCCGTCGGGCAATTGAAATTCGATACCGATGCTGTCCTCGGCGACGGAATAGAGGATCTCGGCCGGGGATGGAAACGCGGTGAAACTCTCATAGCCGTTGGCGCCGATGAACGATCCGAGCTTAAAGGGAATGGGCGTTGGACCCGGCTCAAACGAGTTCACCGATGCGTTGCCCCCTGTGGAAACCGCGTCGGCGTTAAGGCCGTCATTGACATAAGTGAAAGTAAAAGTCGCCGCTCCGCCGTCCAAGCTGATTGTGTATGGCATGGAGCGGAAATTGGCGTCGGGGTAGAAGGCGACATTTGCCGCCTCGGCGCCGGCCATGGAAAACGCACAAAATCCTAGGGCCAGAGCGGCCGCCGCGGTTGCTTGTGGATGACGCTTTCGAAAGCACATGGTTGTCCCTCGCCTGTTCGCCCCTGATCCAGCTTTGATGTTACGGAGCAGGCGACGGAAGGTTTCAGGAGGGGTGCGTGTTTTCGCAGGAGATGGTTTTTGTCGGATCGGACGCCGGTGGCATTCCGGCGATGGGCGCTGCCCCCGCATTGACTTCGCCGCCCCGGATTGCGAAGAAACGCGCGCTCAAGTCGCGGGTGTAGCTCAATGGTAGAGCAGCAGCCTTCCAAGCTGAATACGAGGGTTCGATTCCCTTCACCCGCTCCATCTACAGTTGCGTCATGCCGATAAAAAATCGGGCGAAGCAAAGCGCGGCGTAAATCGCTCCGTCGAGACGCTTCGCCGCCAGGACCGGACGACGCTCAGGTCGGCTCCTCGGTGAGCGGGAGAGGAGCGCCCTGCGGCGGGCTGGCTTGCTGCAATACCCCCCCCATCGGACGTGAATCAGACCGCCTTGTTCTGACGACGGAGTTGTTTGGCCAGAACGCGCATCACCATCAGCGCGAACATCGGCACATGCTTGACCAGGAAGAGGAACTGCTTTTCTTTGATCGGCGCCAGGGTGAGGTCAGTCAAGGCCACGACGGTGGCGCTGCGCGGGCTCTCGTCGATCAGCGCCATTTCGCCGAAAATGCCTTTCGGACCCAGAGTTTCGAGGCGACGGTCGCCGCTCCTGATCTCGACCATTCCGCGCACGATAACAAAGAACTCGTCGCCTTGTTCGCCCTCCCCGAAGATCGTATCTCCTGTCGCGAACTTTCGGGTCGGAATCTCCGGCCTCAAGAGAAGACTGAAATCAACCTCGTTTTCCGACATTTCCCACGCCTGCGAGACGCCCGCCCGCGACAACGCCCACAACCGCGACGCCCACGGCGCGCGGACCCATCTGGCGAGACACGCGGTGCAAGGCGTGAGCCCGTACTGTGGCGGCTGAATGGCGGCCGTTTCAGCAACGCGCACAAAGCCGGCAATGTTCCCGCAGCCGCCCCCCGCCAATTTTCCGCGGCGCTTGGCTTGTCGCGGTCTATCGCCCGCTGACAGGGCGCGTCAGCATCCTCGATCGGCCCCGCCTCGGCCAGGATCGTCGCGGCTCGCCCAGTCGCACCGAATCGACCCCAGGCGCGGCGTCCGGGAGAGACCAGACGACGAGAATTGAAACGATTCGTCGTTGCCCGTCGCCGCAGAGATCCGGCGGCGTTCCTTCCCCTACTGCAGGCGATCCTTGATTTTCTCCAGGCCCGCGTGCGCGCAGGCGTCGTCCAATTTGGCGCCGGGCGCGCCCGCGGCGCCGATCGCGCCGATCGTCTCGTCGCCGAGCTTGATGACCACGCCGCCGCCGAAGAACATCACATGCGGCAGCTTGGCGAGCGGCGCGATCGAATCCTCGCCCTTGGCCCGTTCCGCGAGCGCAAGCGTGTCGTTCTTGAACGATGCGGCCGTATAGGCTTTGTCGAGGGCGCTATCGAGCGAATGGGCGCCGACGCCGTCGCCGCGGACCGTGGCGATGATCACGCCGTCGGCGTCCACCACTTGGGCGGTCTCGTGATAGCCCTGCTTCGCGCAGGCCGCGACCGTCTCGCTCGCCGCCTCGACCGCCAGCGCCGCCGGTATGCGGTGCGTCGGCAGCGTCTGCGCGAGCGCGCTCGACGCCAGCAATGCTGCGCCAACCAGCGCCGTCCCAATCCTGCCAGTGAAATCCATAGCGCTTCCTCCCTGAATGGCGCGCCGCCGCGCAAAGCGCGTGCTAGACGCCCGAGGCGAGCTTCGCAATGAGGTTCATGGTTTGGATGCGCGAAAACGACATTCGCTCGACAGGGCTTTGGCCTTTGTCGGAGACTCGCTGATCGTTGGCTCTCGGTAGACCCTATCGAGCGCCGAAATTGCCGGTCGTGTCGATCGGGACGACATTCGGATAGGGCGCCTGGGCCGTAACGCACCCGCCGAGGGATAGGCCAAGCGCCAGCACAGACAGTGTTTTGAAAAATCGGCCCATGATTGCCCCGAACAAAAAACAGGCACATTAGGTTACTTATTCGAACCCATATTTTTGACGGGCTCTTATAGCGCTAGCGACTGGCGGTGAGGAATTCGGAGGATGGCGGAATTCGCGGACGGCTCTCACGGCGTTATGGCCGGGCTTGTCCCGGCCATCCACGCGGTTCGGCGAATCGAACGTCCGCAAGCGAGCAGGAAAACGCGAAAAGCCCTGCAATTGTCTGCCTTTACCATCGGTTGTGCCAATGCAGGACGCGTCTTTGCAGCGGCGAGGCGTGGATGGCCGGGACAAGCCCACGGCCATTGGCAAGGGTTCGAGGCGCAATTGGCAAATCCGCCGACCAACGGCTGACGCGATGAGAGCCTTTTGACGTATTGGGGTTGTTCGCAAGCCCCGGCGGCGGGCCCCAGAAGCCCGCGAAAATCTCATGCGCCAATCCTTGCGGAAAATCAGAATCTACTATAGTTTTCTCGAATGGCCGATGCTTTTTGCCTGCCCGCCGAATTGAACCCGCGTGCGCCCTGCGAGACCCCGGCCGCGAGAAAAAAGGAGATAGGGAGCTCTTTATTTTTGTCGCCGTAACCGATTGAAAAGTCCCAATTCCGGCGCGCAAAACCAAGCAAATCCAACCACCCTTGCTTGGATTTGCTTGGACGTATTTGGCCACTGGCGGATAGACATGGCCTGGCTTTCGCCGCTTCAGCTGACCCGCCTAGAGCGCCAGCTCCCACCGCCGGCGATAGGCGTCGAGCCCAGGAATGGCCCAGGCGCGCGCGGGCTCGAGACGGGGCGGCGGGTGCGGGCCGCCCCAATGAGCGAGCAGCGCAGCGCCCGCCGCGGCGCCGGCGCTATTCGGGGCGACGACCACCCGTCGACCGGGCATCAGGCGAGCGAGAACGGCGGCGAAGGCGGGCGAGCGGGTGAAGCCGCCCTCGACGATCAGGTCGCCCGGCGCTTCGAGGTCACGAAGGAGTTGCGCCGTCATCAGGCCCGCATAGAGCGTCGCGAGCGCTGCGCGCGCTTTGGGCGTCGCGGGCGGTTCGCCCTCGATCTTGCCGATGCGCCCGGCGAACGGACCGCCCTGATCGGAAAAGGCCGGAAGAGCGAGTGCGCCCGAGGCGACAACCCCCGCGATGTCTGCCTCGTCCGCGTCCGCCGGCGTTTCGCCGGCGAGGACTGCGTATTCGCGTCCGCCCATGAATCGCGCGGTCGGCGCCGGCTCGCCGCGCACGTCGACATTGGCCAGCATGTCGGCCTTAGGATCGAGGCGTCCCCTTCCGCCGACCGCCATGATAATGATCCAGGTCCCGGTCGAGATCACGGTGAACGGATCGCGCCGCGACGCCAGATGCGGCACGAGCGAGGCGTTCGAATCGTCGGGCGCCGCAGACCACCCGGACGTCCGGCGCGAGGCCGGTCGCCTCGGCGACTTCGCGCTTGAGCGTTCCGAGCGTGTCCCAGGCGTTGCGCATCGGCGGGAAGAGCCGCCGCCAGCCGAGCCTCTCGACCATGCTCGAGAGCCCGCCCTCGATCGGGCGCCAGAGATCGGTGTGCGAGCCGAGCGAGGTGACTTCCGACGCCCTGACGCCGCTCAAGCGCCAGGCGAAATATTGCGGATAGGCGAGGAAGGCGCGCGCATCCGCAAATTCGCTCGGGAAATAGCGTTCGAGATAGAAGACCTGGCGCCCGAGATTGAGCCCGCGCGGCAAGCTCGGCGACAGCGTCTCTTCGAACGGCGGCCTCACCGCCTCATAATCCTTGTCGACGACGCCAGACCCGCCGAACTCGTAATCCATCGGCGGCAGGGCGACGCCGTCGTCGGTGACGAGAACGCCTGCGGCGCCGTGGGTTGCGATCGAGATCGCCTCGATGGGAAAACGCCCGCCGACGTCCTTGAGCGCCTCGACGAGGAACGCCCAAGCGCTTTTCTCGTCGAGGCTCAGATACGGACGATGCGCGTCCGCCTTGAGCGGCGCATTGGGCCGGGCGAGCTCGGCGAGCGCGTTCCCCGATGAATCGAACACGGCGACCTTGATGTTGGTCTTGCCGACGTCGAAAACCGCGACACAGCCGTTCATGCGCTCAGTCCAAGTGGAAGACTTCGCCGAGCGGCGCGGCGACCGGGCTCCCATCGGGATTGGCCGCCATGATGTCGCGCATGAACGCCCACCACCGCCGCATGACGGGATGGGCGGGCAAGTCGTCCATGCGATGATCGCCGGCGCGCTCGAGATACGCGAAGAGAACGCTGGTCTCCGGGTCGAGAAAGATGGAATAGTTGCTTACGCCCGTGTCGGCGAGCAGCGCTTTAAGTTCCGGCCAGATGGCGTCGTGGCGGCGGCGATATTCCTCCGCCTGGCCAGGATTCAGAAACATCTTGAAGGCGTAGCGCTGCATCACCGCTCGACCTCGCTCTGCTCTAAGGGAATGGGGAGAGGCCGAGCGAAGCTGCGGACTCGAACTTTGGCTCTGCGCTCATGCCGCCTCCGTAGCGCGCGCATCGACATTGACGACGATCGTCTGCACTCCGGCGTCGCACAGCATGGCGAGCGCTTCGGGGGGCGCGGCCCGATCGGTAATGAGCGCATGGATGCGCGTGAGCGGACACACGACGAGGCTGCCACGCTGGGCGAATTTCGAGGAGTCCGCCAATACGACCAGTTTGTCCGCTCGCCTCAGAAGTTTCGTTTCCGCGCGGGCGATCAGCGGATCGCCCTCGATCACGCCAAGCGGGCCGATCGAGATCGCGCTCATGAACATGAGGCGGGCAGAGTAGTGCTGAATAGCATCATCGTCGAACGGCGCGACAATCAGCTTTTGCTCGCGGTAAACCTCGCCGCCGGGCAACGCGACGCGGTTCTGCGTTTCACGAATGAGAAACTCGGCGAGCGGATAAGAGTTGGTCAGGATCTTCAGTCGCGTTTGGCGCAAGAATTCCGCCATCTGGAATGTCGTCGTGCCGCCGTTGATGACAATCACGTCGCCGTCGACGCACATTTCCAGCGCGCGTCGAGCGATGGCGCGTTTGGCTTCGATGTTGATCGTACGACTGACGTCGAACGCCTGCGTCTCGAGCGACGCCTGGTTCATCTGCCTGGAAAATGCGCCGAGCGCCTGGATACCGCCGTAGACCCTCTCGCCGTAGCCGGCCTCGGCCAGGCGGCCAGCGTCGCGGCGCGCCGAGGCGGCGGACACGCCCGTCGCCGCCATCACGTCGGCAATCGAGAGGAAGCCCTGCGCGGCGAGAAGATTGCGGACGATCTCGACGCGCTGTCTCTCGCGCATGGCCCCGTCGTTCCCCCGCTCATTGGTTGGCGCGCTTTCACTGACATAGACCGCCAACCACTGTCAATCAAGTTCGATCAAGTTCGATCAAAATCGCTCATCAATCGCGCAAAAAGATTGACGCCCTTCGATCATTTGCATATTGATGGACGAACATTGCATCGCATCGAGAGGGACCACCGATGGGCAGCGACCATCTTCGTTTTGACGCAGGGTTGCCCGATCTGTGGGACGACGAACGCGCCGCTTCGCTCGACGATCCGGGCCTCCTGCTCTATCGGTCCAATCTGCTCGGCAGCGACCTGCGCATCACCAATTTCGGCGGCGGGAACACATCGGCCAAGCTCGCGGCCGCCGATCCGCTGACCGGCGCGCCGACGAAAGTCCTCTGGGTCAAGGGCTCGGGCGGCGACATCGGGTCGATGAAGCTCGACGGTTTCTCGACGCTCTATCTCGACAAGCTTCTCGGCCTCCGCTCGGTCTACCGCGGCATCGAGCACGAGGACGCGATGGTCGGATTGTTCAATCATTGCACATTCAATCTCAATCCGCGCGCGACGTCCATCGATACTCCGCTGCACGGCTTCGTTCCCCATCCGCATGTCGACCATGTTCACGCCGACGCGGTGATTGCAATCGCGGCAAGCGAGAACGCCGAGGCGCTGACGCGCGAGATTTATGGTGGGGACCTCGGTTTTCTGCCGTGGCAGCGGCCGGGGTTCGACCTTGGGCTGAAGCTTGGCGCGATGGCGGAGGCCAACCCTAATATGAAGGGCGTGGTACTCGCCGGTCACGGCCTCTTCAGCTGGGGCCCGACTTCGAAGGCCTGTTACCGGACGACGCTGGAAATGATCAACAGGGCCGCCCGATGGCTGGTCGCAAACAGGCGCGAACAGGCCTTCGGGGGCGCGCGGGTCGAAGCCCTGTCGCGGGCGGATCGACGCGACGTCGCCGCCAGGCTCTTGCCCGCCATTCGCAAGGCCATCTCGACGGACGAGCGCAAGATCGGACACTTCACCGATGCGGCGCCGGTGCTCGAGTTCGTCAATTCTCGAGATCTCGAGGCCCTCGCGGCGCTCGGGACGTCCTGCCCCGATCATTTCCTGCGCACCAAGATCCGGCCGCTGGTGGTGCCTTTCGACCCGGCGGCGAGGAATCTCGACGCGGTCGTCGCTTCGCTCGACAAGAGCCTTGCCGACTATCGCGCGGACTACGAGGCCTATTACCGGCGTTGCAAGCGGCCGGACTCACCGGCGTTGCGCGATCCAAACGCCGTCATCTATCTCATCCCGGGCGTCGGCATGCTGTCGTTCGCCAAGGACAAGTCGACCGCCCGCATCGCGGCGGAGTTTTACGTCAATGCGATCAACGTGATGCGCGGCGCGTCCAGCGTTAGCCGGTATGTTGGGCTTCAGGAGCAGGAGGCGTTCAATATCGAATATTGGCTGCTCGAGGAAGCCAAGCTCCAACGGATGCCCAAGCCCAAATCGCTTGCCGGACGCGTCGCCCTGGTGACGGGCGGCGCAGGCGGCATCGGGCGGGCGATCGCCGCGCGGCTCATGGGCGAAGGCGCCTGCGTCGTGCTCGCGGATATCGACGCCCAGAGCCTCGACGCGGCGGTCGCCGACTTCGGCAAACGCTTCGGCAAGGACGCGGTTGCCGGTGTCCGCGTTGACGTAACGAGCGAGCCTGCCGTCGAGTCGGCGTTCCGCGACGCCGTCCTCGCTTACGGTGGGATCGATATTGTCGTCGCCAACGCTGGCATCGCCTCTGCGGCGCCGTTCGAGGACACTTCGCTCGAGCTTTGGAACCGCAACTTCTCGATCCTCGCGACCGGATATTTCCTCTCTGCTCGGGCAGGCTACCGGATCATGAAGGATCAGAGCCTCGGCGGAAGCATTGTCTTCATCGCCTCGAAGAATGCCCTCGCCGCCTCTCCCGGGGCGTCGGCCTATTGCAGCGCCAAGGCGGCGGAGGTTCATCTGGCGCGCTGTCTTGCGCTCGAAGGCGCCCCGCACGGGATTCGCGCCAATACCGTCAATCCGGACGCGGTGCTGCGCGGTTCCAAGATCTGGCAGGGCGAATGGCGGGCGCAACGGGCGGCCTCGAACAAAGTCAGCGAGACGGAGCTCGAAGAGGTCTACCGCCAGCGCTCGCTCCTGAAGCGGTCCGTGTACCCGGAGGACATCGCCGAGGCGGTCTATTATTTCGCCTCCGATCTTTCCGCCAAAAGCACCGGCAACATCCTCAACGTCGACGCGGGCAACGCCGTGAGCTTCACCCGCTGAGGACGGACGCAAACGGAGCGGCCATGTCCTATCGCATCCCGGAGGCCCTGATCGGCGAGGAGAACGCTGCGCTCGCCGCTGGACAGGCGGAAGACTATGCAGCGCTCGGCCGGCGCCTTGGACGCGCCGGCGTCGACATCGAGGCGATCGCCGCCAAGGTCGCCGCCTTCGCGGTCGCCGTGCCGACCTGGGGGGTCGGCACCGGCGGCACGCGCTTCGCCCGCTTCCCCGGACCTGGCGAACCGCGCGGCGTCTTCGACAAGCTCGAGGATTGTGCGACCATCCATCAGCTGACGCGCGCGACGCCCACCTGCTCGCCGCATTTCCCATGGGACAATGTCCGCGACTATCGCGAGCTCGCGGAATTCGCCGCGGCGCTCGGCGTCGGTTTCGATGCGGTCAATTCCAATACGTTCCAGGATCAGCCCGGCCAGACGCTGTCGTACAAGTTCGGTTCGCTGAGCCACGGCCAAAAGGGGGTGCGCGATCAGGCGGTCGCACACAATCTCGAATGCATCGAAATCGGCGAGAAGCTGGGGTCGAAGGCGCTGACGGTCTGGATCGCGGACGGCTCGAATTTTCCCGGCCAGTCGAACCTCAACCGGGTGTTCGACTGGTACCTCGAATCGATGAGCGAAGTTTACGCGCACCTGCCCGGCGACTGGCGCGTGTTTCTCGAGTACAAGCTCAACGAGCCGGCGTTCTACTCGACGGTGATCTCCGATTGGGGAACGAGCCTCGTGGCGGCCCAGGCGCTGGGGCCGAAGGCTCATTGCCTCGTCGACCTCGGGCACCACGCGCCAAACGTCAACATCGAGCAGATCGTGTCGCGCCTCATCCGCGCGGGACGGTTGGCCGGTTTTCATTTCAACGATTCGAAATATGGTGACGACGATCTCGATACCGGGTCAATCGACCCGTTCCGTCTGTTCCGGGTGTTCAACGAGCTGGTCGACGCGAGCGCCCGCGGCGCGCCGGGCTTCGATCCGGCCTACATGCTCGATCAGTCGCACAACGTGACCGATCCGATCGAGAGCCTGATCGTCTCGGCGATGGAGACGCAGCGCGCCTATGCCCAGGCGCTCATCGTCGACCGGAATGCGCTCGCCGGAGCGCAAGAAGATAATGACGTCATGCTCGCGCACCGCATTCTTAAGAGCGGCTTTGTGACGGACGTGTCGCCCATCCTGACCGAGGCGCGCTTGCGCCACGGCGGTGCGATCGATCCGATCGCCGTCTATCGGGCGTCGAACTATCGCAAAGTGAAGGCGAAGGAGCGCCCCGCGGTCGCGGGCTCCGCGTCGGGGATTGTTTGAAGACGGCGGGCGCGGAACCCCGGTGACCGCGTCGCGAGGAGCGGCGCGGCCCAGACCAAGACGGGAGCTCGCCTACTCCGCCGGCGTCGCCGACACCGCTTCGACGGGGATGGTCGCTGGCTCGGCCTCGCGCCGGAAGCGCCGCCAAGCCATGCGGATGTCGCGGAACAACCTGACCCAGGGATTGGGGGCGCGGAAGTGCGACGCGAACTCCCGGTTCGGTCTCGAGCGGAACCCAATAGGAATGGCGCCAAGTCTTGTAGATCGTATGCAGTTCGTCAGCCTGCTCGGGCCTGACCGACAGCGCCGCACAGCCGCAAAGCGCGTCGATCGTCACCCGGCCTGACCGGTCGAACTGGAAGCGATGGCGGCTTGGCACATGATTCAGCCAGCCACGAGAATATTCGAAATCGGAAGGCTGAACGCGAAGCGCGCTGATCATCGGCGCGACGTCGAGATAGCGGACCGAATGCGCTGACGCTGGTCCAGATTGCACGTTTGGCATCATAGTCTCCTGACCTAGGAGCCCCGACATAGCCCTCAACGTTATGGCGCTTCGCCGTGTTCCGCGCGACGCGCCGGCATCGACGCTTTTTTCTCGCGGTCGCGAACCGCAATGCGGAGTGTGAGGCAACCGCAAGGACGGCGCGCCGTTTGCGCCGATAACAAGTCTAACGCCGTTTGCCGCCTCGCCGCAATCGATTCATCGCCGCTTCGCTCGTCTTGGGATCGGCGACAATCATCCTCCCCTCGATGCACGGGTGTCGTCCTTGCGCGGCCGCGATTTCACCGTCGGCGGCTTGCGTCACGCCAGACTTGAAATGGGCCTGGATACCTGACTAAAGTCAGCTAATGGACCAGGGCCAGCTGCGACAGGTGCGCCGCTTCAACCGCTTGGTCGCCCAGCGCATCGGCGCTCTGGAGACCAACTATCTGCGCCGCGGCCGGCCGCTGGCGGAAGCACGGCTCATTTTTGAAATTGGCGCTGGCGGCGCCGATCTTCGCGCGCTACGTGTCAGGCTCGGGCTCGATTCCGGCTATCTCAGCCGCCTCGTGCAATCTTTGAAGACGCAGGGCTTGGTCGCAGCCGCGAAGGACGGCGAGGACGGCCGCCGGCGACGGGTGAGCCTGACGCGCGAGGGAAGGGCCGAGCGCGCCGCTTACGACAGACTTTCAGACCGGCTCGCGGCGTCGATGCTGGAGGTCCTGGAGGCCACCGAGCGCAGCCGCCTGGTCGCGGCGATGGGGGAGGTCGAGCGGATGATCCGGGCCGCGTCAGTGGAGATTGCGGCGGAGCCGCCGGACAGCGCCGACGCCCGACGGTGCCTGGACGCCTACTTCCGCGAACTCGCGACGCGTTTCGAGGGCGGCTTCGACCCGGCAGACCATGATTCCGCTCGTGCCAACGACATGGCTCCGCCGTCTGGCTTGTTCGTGGTCGCAAGGCTCGAAGGCGATCCTGTCGGGTGCGGCGGCCTCAAGCGCATGGACAAGGCGACTGGAGAGATCAAACGGGTCTGGACGGCGCCGACCGCGCGCGGCATGGGCGTTGCCCGCCGAATGCTGCGAACGCTCGAAGCGGCTGCGCGCGACATCGGCTTGCGCACGCTTCGCCTGGACACCAACCGAGCCTTGACCGAGGCCCACGCGCTCTATCGCAAGGAAGGGTTCCGCGAAATCGCCCGTTTCAACGACAACCCTTACGCCGATCACTGGTTCGAGAAGCGGCTGTAGGCAGACAGCGCAGCCCAACGTCGAGTTCACTGCGCCTGCTTCATCCGCGCCAGCACGGCCTATTGATCTCGGCAGAGCGCTCGGCGGACGTGACGCCGATGTCGTGGCGCTCCCCGCACGACATCCGCCGGCGGCTCCGGCGCCGACCATGCGCGTGGATCTGCCTATTGGCCGGCCCAGGAGGAGGATACGCCGTGCGGCGACGTCCAGGTGGTGATCGATGGGTCAAAACGGAAGCGAAGAGCGTCGAATTGCGGCTCGAGGATGAGATCAGCGCCCTTGCGGGGGTCGAAGCGCAGGCGAGGCTATAGCCGGAGAGCGCGCCCTAATCGACTTCGCTTTTCGCTACGCGTTCATAGTTGCGGGCGGCTACGGTGATGGCGAGCGCGGCGGCGGCGAGCGGGCCGGCCGGGGCCTCGGCGAGGGCCCCGCCAGATTCGCCGGTTAGGAGGGCCTGAAGCCAGTCGTTGATCGCCGGGGAGAGCGGCGGAGCGCCGGTCTGAACGGCGAGACGGGCTGCCGACAGCTGGGCGACGAGGCTATAGGCGGCGATCAGCAGGTTCGCCATCTCGTCGAGGCCCTTGCGCGCCGCCATTGGCTCGATGCTCATGCGCCCAGCGGAATCGGACAAGGCAGCGATGGCCTCGATCACGTTCTTGCGCGCGAGCCGGTAGTCATGATCGCTGACATCCGTCCTGAGCGCTGCCGCGCCGAAGGCGGCAAGCTGGGCCTGAAGGCGGCTGACCAGTCGTGGCGCCTCCGAAGATTCCCAGCGCGGCCAGAAATAGTTGAAGAGATGCGCTATCGCGGCGCCGATCAGCGTATCGGCCAGGCGCACTGCAATCGGCGCTGACACCCACGGCTGAACCAGGTGCAGCGACACCAGCGCGGTCACCGAGGCGCCGGACGACGACAAGCGGTAATTGAGGCGCGCAAAGCTGTGGGTCACGGCGACGGCCAAACCTTGAATCGCAACCAGCGCGCCAGCCGGCAGGTATGCGACGGAGCCCGCCGCGATGACGCAGCCGATCAGCGTGCCAATGACGCGGTCGTCGCGCCGCTGCTTGGTGAGCCCGTAGCCCGCCCGCATCACCACCGCGATGGTAAGCAGGACCCAGTTGCCATGCCGATCGTCGCCGAGCGATTGCGCGACCACTGCGCCTGCCATCATCGCCAGCGCCAGGCGCACAGCGAGACGCAGCACCGGCGAATCAAGGCTCAAATGGGGCATGAGCGCGCCCGGCGCATATCGCCGCTTGGGAATGAATGCGGCGAGGTCGACGTCGCCGATCGCGGCGCGCGCCGTCTCGTCGTTCGACAAGGCCCGCTCCAGCCGCCGGACATGGCTCAGCGACAAAACGAGTTGCCAGCTCGTGGCGTCGAGCGCCGCGCGCGCTTTCGGGTCCATCGTCTCGTCGGCCTCGACCCTCGCGGCCTCGCGCTTGAGCGCCTCGATCGGCAGCTGGTGGTCGGGCGGGAGAATCGGATGCCCTGTGGTCAGGAGCTCCAGGCTCAAATGCTCGAGGTCGAGCGCGCCGACCCGCAAGGCGTCGCCGATTCGCACCAGCACCGCCGCCGCCGCCGGCGTCCCCCGGATGAGCTCGACGTCGCATTGCGCGGCGACCAGCGCATCGAGCGCATCGAGCAGGATGCCGATCGAGGCCGCGAGCCGCATGCGCTCGCCCATCTTTCCCAGCCGCTCGAGCAAGAGCGCTCGAGCCGACTGAAATTGCTCCGATAGCGCGGACTGCTGGCGGATGGCCGCGCCGTAGGCCGCCTCGAGCTCTCGGTCCGGATCAAAAACACCCGCGACCGCGCGCATGTAGATAGAGAATTCACGGATCGCTTCGCTGGCGACCATGCGACGGGCGCTGGCGTCGGTGAAAACGGTCGCCAAAAGCGCAAAGGCGATATAGGCGAGGCCCCCGCTTGCCAGCAGCGCCTCGATTCGAACGGCTGCCGGGAAAGTCTCGCGCGGGAATCCCAGAATGAAGATCATCGGGATCACTGCCTGCATGCCAACCGCCACCGCCCATCGCCCGAGGCCGGTTACGAGACCGCCGACAAAGCTGATTGCGCCAATCATGATGAGGGCCGCGACCGGCCACGGCAGCGCGAGTTGGATCGCCATGGTCGAGAGGAGCGCGAGCGTAAAGCCAAAGCCCAACGTCCGCGCCTTTTCCCGCCATGGGGCCGGCAGGTCGGAGATGCTGGCCGATATCGCGCCGAGCGTCGCCGGCTGGCCGGCAGCGAAGCCGAAAATCGCGGAAGAGGCGAGAGCTACCGCGACAACGCCCAGGCCGACGCTGGCGCCATTGATGACGTGCTGGCCAACAAAGAGCCGCAGCAGATTTGGGGGGCGCGGCCAGCGAGGCATGGAGCCTGGTAAAGTTCTAGGCGGCCGTCGCCCTCTGTTTCAACGACTCGACCGCGCGCGCCGCGATCGCGTTGAGGCCGTGATGGTCTTGATCGGCGAAGGCGATGATCTCGCGAATCATCTTCGGCGTCCAGTAGAGGGTGAGATGCGAGGCGACGCCCTCGGTCGCTTCCCGCTCGGGCATCGTTGCGTAGAAATCCGCGATCTGATTGGCCATGCGCACGAGTTTATCGATCTTGCCGGTCGTCAAGCCGCCAATCCTCCGCTAAGTCCGTCCTCGCCACTATCGAAGCACAACGCCTCGTCGGCGCGCGCGATAGCGATCAGGCGAACGCCGAAGCGCCGCGCCCGCTCCAGCGCGAGCGAGGTCGGCGCCGAAACCGACACCAGGGTCCCGGCGCCGAAGATGGCCGCCTTGGCGATCATTTCGAACGAACAGCGGCTGGTGATGACAAAGAACCCGCTGTCCGGCGCGACGCCGGCGCGCGCCAATGCGCCGATCGCCTTGTCGAGCGCATTGTGCCGGCCGACGTCCTCGCGCGTCAGCAGGATCTTGCCGTCCCGCCCAGACCATGAGGCGGCGTGGACGGCGTGGGTCACGCGATTGAGCGGCTGCCAGGCCTCAAGCTCGCCGATCGCAGCGCGGATCGCGGCGGGCTCTATCGGGGCCGGGGGAGCGAGCAACGGCCGGGGCGAAGGCATCTGCGAAAAATCCTCGATGCCGCAAAGGCCGCAGCCGGTGCGCCCGCTCATCGCCCGGCCGCGCGCCAGATGCGCCTGCAACCGTTCGCCTGACAGCGCGATCTTGAGTTTCCAACCGTCCTCGACGGCCTCGACCTCAATTCCGCGGACGTCAGCAACGCTCTCGGCGATCTGCTCGGTCAGGACAAAGCCGCGAGCGAAATCCTCAAGGTCCTCGGGCGTCGCCATCATCACGGCGAACGGCGCGCCGCCGATCACGATCTGAATGGGCGCCTCGACCGCGACCGCTCGCGTGACACTCGGTCCGCTCGCGCCGGAATTGTAGGAAAAGGCCCGGACCGGAACGTCAATCGAGCCCTGCCCCTCACTCGGGCGCATCGGCCAACGCCTTCTCGATCAGGCGGAGCGAAACTCCCTCTTCGCGATCGCGAACTTGCCAGTCAGAGAAATGGTTGGTGCGGCGCACCTGCACCGCCGTCACCTTGTATTCGGGGCAGTTGGTCGCCCAATCGGAATAGTCGGTAGTGACCACGTTGGCGCCGGTCACGGCATGGTGGAAGGTCGTATAGACGACTCCCGGTTGCACGCGCTCCGTGATCTTGGCGTGCAGTGAAATCTGGCCGGTGCGGCTCGTCAGCGCCACGAGATCCCAGTCGCGCACGCCGCGCTGTTCGGCGTCGAACGGATGAATCTCGAGCACGTCCTCCTCATGCCAAAGCTCGTTGGCGGTGCGCCGAGTTTGCGCGCCGACGTTGTATTGCGACAGGATGCGGCCGGTCGTCAGCAGAAGCGGGAAGCGCGGTCCGACGCGCTCCTCGGTGGCGACAAATTCGGTTAACATGAACTGGCCCTTGCCGCGCACGAAGCGGTCGACATGCATCACCGGCGTACCGGTCGGCGCCGCGTCATTGCATGGCCACTGGATCGAGCCGAGTTCGTCCAGGCGAGCGTAGGATACGCCGCCGAAGGTCGGCGTCGTGGCCGCGATCTCGTCCATGATCTCGCTTGGGTGAGCGTAGTGCATCGGGACGCCGAGAGCGTTGGAGAGCGCCATCGTCACTTCCCAGTCGGCCATGCCGGCAAGCGGGGGAATGGCCTGACGCACGCGGCTGATGCGCCGCTCGGCATTGATGAACGTTCCATCTTTTTCGAGAAACGACGCACCCGGCAGGAAAACGTGGGCGTAGCGCGCCGTCTCGTTGAGGAACAGATCCTGCACCACCACGCATTCCATGGCCCGAAGGCCTGAAGTGATGTGCTTGGTGTCCGGATCCGACTGGGCAATGTCCTCGCCCTGCACGTAAAGCCACTTGAACGAGCCGTCGATCGCCTCGTCGATCATGTTGGGGATGCGCAGGCCCGGCTCCTTGCTCAGCGGCACGCCCCACTTGCGCTCGAACGTCTCCCGCGCGGCATCGTTCGTCACATGGCGGTAGCCGGAAAACTCGTGCGGGAAGGAGCCCATGTCGCACGATCCCTGGACGTTGTTCTGGCCGCGCAGCGGATTTACGCCGACGCCTTCGCGGCCAATGTTTCCGGTCGCCATGGCGAGATTGGCGATCCCCATGACCGCGGTCGAGCCTTGGCTGTGCTCGGTGACGCCGAGCCCGTAATAAATCGCCGCATTGCCGCCCGTCGCGTAGAGACGCGCGGCCGCGCGCAGTTCGCGCGGATCGACGCCGGTGTCTGCCGCCGTTGCCTCAGGAGAATGCCGCGGATCGGCGACGAACCGGGCCCAGGACTTGAAATTGGCGAGGTCGCAGCGCTCGCGGACAAACGCTTCGGCGATGAGGCCCTCGGTGACGACGACATGCGCGATTGCATTGAGGACCGCGACATTGGTCCCCGGCTTGAGCGGGAGGTGATGGTCGGCCTCGACGTGCGCGCTCCTGACCAGATCGATCCGCCGCGGGTCGATGACGATGAGGTGGGCGCCAGCGCGCAGGCGCCGTTTGAGGCGAGAAGCAAAGACGGGATGGGCGTCTGTCGGGTTCGCCCCTATGACCATCACGACATCCGCCCTATCGACCGACCTGAAATCCTGCGTGCCCGCCGAGGTGCCATAGGTCTTTGAGAGACCAAAGCCGGTCGGGGAATGACAGACGCGCGCGCAGGTGTCGATGTTGTTGTTGCCGAATCCGGCGCGAACCATTTTCTGTATCAGGAACACTTCCTCGTCGGTGCAGCGCGAGGAACTGATCGCCCCGACCGAGTCTCGTCCGTATTTCGCCTGAATGCGATTGAATTCGCTCGCCGCGTACCCAATCGACTCGTCCCAGGAGACCTCGCGCCATGGGTCCTCGATTCGCTCGCGGATCATCGGCTTGAGAATGCGATCCCTGTGGGTGGCGTAGCCATAGGCGAACCGGCCCTTGACGCAGGAATGCCCCTCGTTGGCCTTTCCCGCTTTATAGGGAATCATGCGAACGACCTCGTCGCCCTTCAGCTCCGCCTTGAAGGAGCAGCCAACGCCGCAATAGGCGCAGGTCGTCACCACCGTGCGCTCCGGCGCCCCCATTTCGATGACCGATTTTTCGTTGAGCGCCGAGGTCGGGCAGGCCTGCACGCAGGCGCCGCAGGACACGCATTCGGACGACAGGAAATCGACGCCCCCCGTCCCCACCTTCGAGTCAAATCCTCGGCCGAGGATTGTCAGCGCGAATGTGCCTTGAACCTCCTCGCATGCGCGTACGCAGCGCGAACAGACGATGCACGCCGCCGGGTCGAAGGTGAAATAGGGATTCGAGGCGTCGACCGACGCGTTGAGATGATTGGCGCCGTCTCGGCCGTAGCGCACCTCGCGGAGGCCAACGATTGCGGCCTGGGTCTGGAACTCATTATCGCCGTTGGCGCTGGACGTCAGAGTGTCGAGCGGATGGTCGGACGCGTAGAGCTCCATCACCCCCCGCCGCAATTTCTGGAGCCTAGGCGTCCGGGTGTGAACAACCATCCCTTCTTCCGCCGGCGTCGTGCAGGACGCCGGCGTGCCCTTTCGGCCCTCGATCTCGACCAGGCACAGGCGGCAAGAGCCGAAGGCCTGGAGGCTGTCGGTCGCGCAGAGTTTCGGGATCGGATTGTCGATCAGGGCCGCAGCGGCCATCACCGACGTTCCCGTAGGCACGCTGACCTTGCGCCCGTCGACGGTCAGCGTGACGGTCGCCGCGCCCGCGCGGATTGGCGTGCCAGTATCCAGTTCTTGCAACAGCGCCATGGGGCTTATCTCCTATTCCGCCGCGGCGTGCGCCGGCGCCCTGGCGAAATCCTCGCTGAAATGATCGAGCGCGCTGAGGACCGGCAGGGGGGCAAGCCCGCCGAGCGCGCAAAGCGAGCCGTCGGTCATCACCTCGCAAAGATCGCGCAACAATTGGACGTTCTGTTGGCGGTCGCGGCCAGCGATGATCTTGTCGACCGTCTCGACGCCGCGGGTCGAGCCGATCCGGCAGGGCGTGCATTTACCGCAGCTCTCCTTGGCGCAGAATTCGAAGGCGAAACGCGCCTGGCGGGCCATGTCGACGCTGTCGTCGAAGACGACGATCCCGCCATGGCCCAGCATGCCTTTGGCCGCAGCCATCGACTCGTAATCGAGCGGCGTATCGAGGAGCGATGCGGGAAAATAGGCGCCGAGCGGCCCGCCGACTTGAACCGCGCGAATCGGCCGCCCGGTGCGCGTGCCGCCGCCGAAGCCTTCGACAAGATCACGCAAGCTCGCGCCGAAGGCGAGTTCGACGAGCCCGCCATGGCGGATGTTGCCGGCCAGCTGGAAAGGCTGGGATCCGAGCGATCGCCCGACGCCATAATCCGCGTAGGCCTTGGCCCCGTGCTCGAGGATCCACGGCGTGGCCGCGAAGCTCAAGACATTGTTGACCACCGTAGGCTTGCCGAACAGGCCTGAGATCGCCGGCAAGGGCGGTTTGACGCGAATCTGACCCCGCTTTCCCTCCAGACTCTCCAGTAGGGAGGTTTCCTCGCCGCAAATGTAGGCGCCCGCGCCCAGCCTCGCCTCGATGTCGAATGTGTGGCCGGTGCCGAGCACGCTCGGGCCGAGAAGTCCCGCCGCCCGCGCCCGTTCGATCGCGCGTGAAAAAACGGAGAACGCGTGCGGATATTCAGAGCGGAGATAGACGTAGCCCTTGGTCGCGCCGACCGCGAGCGCTGCGATGGCCATCCCCTCGATCAGGAGAAACGGGTCGCCCTCCATCAGCATCCGGTCGGCGAAGGTGCCGCTGTCGCCCTCGTCGGCGTTGCACACGACATATTTCTGATCGGCCTCGACTCCAGCGGTCGTCCGCCACTTGATCCCGGTCGGGAAGCCCGCGCCGCCGCGCCCTCGAAGCCCCGAGGCCAAAATCTCCTCGATCGTCGCTTTGGGTCCAAGGAGCCACGCGCGCTCGAGGCCTCGAAGCCCGCCATGACGCCGGTAGTCATCGAGCGAGAGAGGGTCAGTGACCCCGCAGCGGGCGAAAATGAGCCGCTGCTGGCGCGCGAGATAGGGGATATCGTCAACGCGGCCAAGGGCCTTCGGATGGGCGCCCCCGGTCAAGAAGCCCGCTTCGAATAGCCGCCTCGCTTCGTCCGGCCCGACCGGGCCGTAACCGAGGCGGCCGGCTGCGGTCTCGACCTCTATGAGCGGCTCGAGCCAGAAGAGGCCGCGCGACCCGGTGCGCACGATCGCAACGTCGAGCCCGCGGCGACGCGCCTCTTCGACAAGAGCGCCAGCGACCGCGTCCGCGCCGACCGAAAGCGCAGAAGAATCGCCGGGAACGAAAACCCGCGCGCTCATTGCGTCTTGCCTCGCGCATTGGCCACGATCGCGTCGAGGCGATCCCGGTCGAGGCGGCCAATCGGCTCTCCGTCGAGCAGCGCGGCGGGCGAGAGGGCGCAGTTGCCGAGGCAATAGACCGTCTCGACATGAATCCCCGAGCCTTCGTCCGCGCCGTCGAGGGCGAGCCCGTGTCGGGCCGCAAGATGGGAAACGAGGTCTTCGCATCCCATGGCCTGGCAGGATTCGGCGCGGCACAGCTTCAATACCCTGCCGTCAACCGGCGAACGGCGGAAATCGTGATAGAAGCTGACGACGCCGACTGTTTCGGCCCTCGATATGTTTAGAGCGTCGGCGATCAGCGGGATGGCGTCGTCGTCGATATAGCCGAACTCTTCCTGCAAATCGTGCAGAATAGGCAAAGTCGCCCCCGGCGTCGCACGCCGGCGATCGATCAGCGTTCGCGCCAGATCAACATCAAAAGCCGTTCGGCCAGACAAGAGATTCCTCCGTGGGCGCATCCACTCATGCGCCGGGGCGGGGGCGGGTTCAAATTGAACGTTTGAAAGGGAAGATAGGAGAACTCTATCGAGACATCAGCCGTTCATCCTCGCTGAGCCGGTCCGGCGGCTGGATCAAAGCCCCGATGTCGACCGGCAATCGCATTGCGAACAGGTTGCGGGCGAGCGGCGAGGGCGGCTCGCGGTCGCTCATCACCAGGCCTATGGTGCGTTGCGCGACCGGCTCGATGAGCTCGATCGCCCGCGTGCCCGAGGGGACGCCGAAAAATCGCAGGAGTTGCCGCGGCACGATCGCCGACCATTGACCAGCGCTGACGTGCGACACGAGATTGAAGATCGAGTTTGTCTCGACCGCCGGGACCGGCTTCGCACCGACCGAGCGGAACACGCCGTCGATGATGCGCCGGTTCTGCATGTCGGGCGTCAGCAGGCACAAGGGCGCCTCCGCCGCTTCGCGCCAGGTGACTTGCGACCGACTGGCGAGCGCGCCGTCCGCCGGTGTCAGGAAGAGATATTCCTCGACACAAAGCGGCCTGGTCTTGACATGGCTGATCGGTTCGGCGTCGAGATAGGTGAGGCCGGCGTCAAGCTCGAACTGCTCGATCCCGCGATCGATCTCCTGGCTATTCATCGAAAGCACTGCGACCGTCACGCCCGGAAAGCGCCTATAGAACGGACCGGTGATTTGGGAAACGATCGGCAGCGCGGTCGGAATCGCGCCGATGCGGAGCCTGCCGGTGAGGCCCTTGTCGATCTCGTCGAGTTCGTGACGCAGATTCTCGACCTCGGCAAGAATCCGATGGGCGTGGTCCAGGGCGACCTGTCCCTGTGGCGTGAGGCCGACATACCGATGGCCGCGTTCGACGATCGGCGCTCCGAGATCGTCCTCGAGCAGGCGAATCGCGGCCGACAGGGTCGGCTGCGACACGTGACAAGCCTCAGCGGCGCGGCCGAAATGCTTTTCGCGCGCGAGCGCGGCGAGATATTCGAGTTGACGGAGGACCATGACGCCCAATCCAGGCCCTTCTCGTGGCAAAGGGCGGAGGCAAGGTCAATAGCGAGCTTCTATCGGTTTCGCGGCGACACGTCTGGAGATTGCCCGATTTGGCCGCTATTAAGCGCCTCGACCCGCGCCGACCGGAGACAAGATGCCCACCAGTCCAGTCAACAACGCCTCGCGATCACGTCCCTTAGCGATCCTCGCTGTCGCCCTGCTGGTCCTTGTCTCCCTCGCGGGCTTGGCCGCCTATTGGGCCACAAGTTCGCCGGAGAGGCCGCGAGCCTCCCTGATCGGCGGAGCTTTCGCGCTTCAGGACGGGGAGGGCAAAACCATCAGCGATCAGACGCTGCGCGGCCGGCCCTTCCTGGTCTATTTCGGCTATACCCACTGCCCCGACGTCTGCCCGACCGAGCTCGCGCGCATCTCGGACGTGCTGACCCAGATGGGCGACAAGTCTATTCCCGCCCTGTTCATCACGGTCGATCCGGAGCGCGACACGCCCAAGATCATGGGGGACTACGTCAGCAGCTTCAATCCGGCGATCGTCGGACTTTCCGGCAGCCCGCAAGCGGTCGAGGCGGCCGAGAAGACGTTCAGGGTGTTCGCCCGCAAGGGGGAAAAGCAGACCGATGGCGGCTATTCCATGGACCACAGCTCAATCATCTATTTGATGGACAGGAACGGCGCCTTCGTCGAAGCCTTCAATGTTGAGCGCCCGCCCAAGGACGCCGCTAAGGACCTGGAGCGGTTTCTGTAACGGCGCCGGCGACCGTTGCCCCTCGCGGCGCGGCTTGGTAGACCGCGCGACGACGAAATCCTTCGCAGCGATTCCGGCGCCTCAGGAGCAACCGCCTCACCGCCCGGCCGCTCGCAATTGACGCGCCCGGGAAGCGCCCAAAGTGAAGAGCCTGAAACGGATGGACAAGTTTACGACATTGACCGGGGTGGCCGCTCCGCTGGCGATCGACAATATCGACACCGACATGATCATCCCCAAGCAATATCTCAAGACGATCAAGCGCACCGGACTCGGCGCCGGCCTGTTCGCGGAGATGCGTTATCGCGAGGACGGGTCCGAGCACCCCCAATTCGTTCTCAACAAGCCCGCCTACCGCAAAGCGTCGATCATTGTCGGGGGCCACAATTTCGGCTGCGGCTCCTCGCGCGAGCATGCGCCCTGGGCGCTGCTCGACTTCGGCATCCGCTGCGTCATAGCGACCGACTTCGCCGACATTTTCTACAACAACTGCTTCAAGAACGGCATCCTGCCGATCAAGGTTTCGCGCGAGGACCACGCCAAGCTCATGGACGACGCCGAGCGCGGCGCCAATGCGACCCTGACCATCGATCTGCCCGCGCAGGAAATCCGCGGCCCCGACGGCGGCGTGGTCAAGTTCGAGCTCGACGCCTTCCGCAAGCAGTGCTTGATCGAAGGTCTCGATCACATTGACTTCACCCTGGTCGAGACGCCGGCGATCGAGGCGCACGAAAGGCAGGCCGCGGCGGCTCACCCCTGGAGGTGACGCCTTAGAGCCGGTTGCGACGCGGGCTCGTCGGCGCCGGCAATGGGGTCGCTACGTCGTGCTCCTCACCTGTTGAGCGCCTGCGGACCGCTGACGAACCGACTGCCGCGAACGTAGAACCGCAGCCGACTGTCGGGCGCGCGTGTGATGCCGATCCGTTTGCTCCGCCCGATTTTGTCCGACGCTTGACCGTCGGAGCCGAGCCACAGCGGGCCGGCCTGGCATAGATCGATCCCGTCGAGCCGACGATCGATCCCCAAGGCTTCGCACAATCGTCCCGGGCCCCGAGCCAGGTCTTGCAGGCGCTGGGCGTCGCGATTTCGCTCCATGATCGCAACCCCAAGGGTTGGGTCGAGCGCTCGGATCAGGACGCCCGCGCCGACGCCCGGCGTCTCGCTCGAGACGTTCAGCATGAACGAGAGGCCATAGGCGAGGTATACATATGCGTGCCCGCGCTCGAGAAAAAGCGCCCGATTGCGCGGGGTCACGCCGCGATAGGCGTGACCGGCGGGATCGCCGACGCCATAGGCCTCAGTCTCGACGATGCGGCCGCCCGCCACCCCTTCGGCCAGCGCTCGCACGAGCGTCTTGCCGATCAGAAAACGAGCAAGCGCCGCGGTATCGACGGGCAGCTCCGCCCGATCCAGCAGGCGCGGGGACGTCATTGTCGCGCCGATTTCATCCCATTCGCTCAACCCATTGCGCGCGCGAGGGTCCGGGTTCGAATGGGTCGGCAAAGTATTGTGTCTCGCGGGCCACCTTGCCATCTTGGAACTCCATGACGCTTACCGCATAGGATGGGCGCCCGTCGTAAGCGAGGATGAATTCCGTGACCCAGAGATCGCCCGCGCCGACGATGCGGCGCACCGTGAAGCGCTTTGAGTTCGGCTGGGCGACGCGGGAGGCTTGGATGTTGTCCCGGCCCCGGACGCGCTCGCCCGATTGCGGGTACTCGAGCAGCGCGTCCTCCCGGTATATGTCATGCTCAACATCGAAGTTATTTGCGTCCGACGCGGCCCAGTGGCGATCGAGCGCATCTCGAATCCCCTTCTCATCCATCCTGCTGCTCCCTTCCCCGGTCATCGCGGCTCGGTCCTGGCCACACGACCTATTTGCGCCTGAGAGGCGGCTCGACCCGGCCCGCGCGGCCCGCGCTCCCCGAGAGGCTCGGGTCAGGCAAGCTGGCCGCCCGACAAGCGGCGAATTCCGCGGAAGCCCGTCATCGACTAACATGCACGTTTGCTGACCGAACGGCGAGTGCGCGTGTGGCATGAACGGCACGACGGTATTCCTGACCGCCATCGGCTACGTCTCGTTTCTGTTCCTCATCGCCTGGTGGGGGGACGGCGCCGGGCGTCGCTTCGCGTCGGGCCGCTCGCGAGCGTTCGTCTATGCGCTCAGTCTCGCCGTCTATTGCACGTCATGGACCTATTACGGCTCGGTCGGGCTCGCTTCCGAGCATGGGCTTGATTTTCTGCCGATCTATATCGGACCCATTCTGGTAATCGGCCTCGGGGCGCCGTTCATCGCCCGCATCGCCAATCTCGCCCACGCGCAGAACGTCACCACGGTCGCCGATTTCGTGTCGGCGCGGTACGGAAAATCTCAAGCTGTCGCCGCGGTCGCCGCGCTCATTGCACTCATCGGATCGGCGCCCTATGTCGCGCTCCAGCTCAAGGCGGTCGCGCCGACCGTTCTGATGGTGGTCGATTCGTTCGATCGCGCCCACCTGACGCCGGGCGCGCCTTCGACCTCGTTCTATCTCGCTGTCTCCTTGCTTCTCGCCGCCTTCGCGATCGCGTTCGGCACAAGGCGCATCAACCCCAAGGAGCATCAGGACGGTCTGATCCTGGCGATCGCCGTCGAATCGATCGTCAAGCTCGTCGCGTTTCTCGCCGTCGGCGCCTTCGTCGTCTGGCGCCTCAACGGCGGAATCGTCGATCTAACCGAGATTGCGCAAGCCGATCCCAAGATCGCCGCAGTCATTCAAACCCCTCCCGATCCCGCCGTCTGGGTGGTGACCACGCTGTTGTCGGCTTTCGCGATCGTGCTTCTGCCGCGTCAGTTCCACGTCGCGGTGGTCGAGAACCACGACCAGCGTGGCATCCGCACCGCAGCCTGGCTCTTTCCAACCTATCTCGTGTTGATCAATCTGTTCGTTGCGCCCCTCGCCATCGCCGGACTGAAGGCTTTCCCGGACGGCTCGATCAATCGCGACTTGACCGTTCTTGCGCTGCCGCTCAGCGCCGGCGCGCACGGCGTCGCGCTGCTCACGATGGTCGGCGGCCTCTCGGCGGCGACCGGGATGGTGGTGGTCGAAAGCGTTGCGCTCGCAATCACCATCTCCAACGACCTGGTGATGCCGCTGCTCCTCAGGCGCCGTGGCGCGCAAGCGCGCGCGGTCGAGGGCGACATCGGCGCGCTGGTGCTCTGGGTCCGCCGGATCGCGATCGTCGGCGTCCTGGCCCTCGGCTTCGCCTATGAGCGGATGGCCGGCGAAGCGGGTCTGGTGTCGATCGGGCTGCTGTCGTTCGCGGCGGTGGCGCAGATCGCGCCGGCTTTTCTCGGCGGCCTGTTCTGGCGCCGTGGGACGGCGCGAGGCGCGATAGCCGGCATGACAGCGGGCTCGCTCACCTGGTTCTACCTTCTGCTCCTGCCGTCGATCCGGCCGGAAGCAGCGCTTTCGGGCTTTCTGGCGCATGGGCCGCTAGCGATCGCGTGGCTGAGCCCGGCCGCGCTCGTTTCCTTCGCCCCGAACGCCCTGGTCGGCGGCGTCGTTCTGTCGTTGGCGGCGAATGTCGCGGCGTTTCTCGCCTTTTCGTTGACCCGGCAGCCGAGCGCGCTCGAGCGCGCGCAGGCGAGCGCGTTTGCCGGAGCGGGCCTCGGGGGCAAGCCTCAAGCGTTCCGCCTTTGGCGCTCGTCGACGACCGCGGGCGAGCTCGAGGGAGCGGTCGCCCGCTATCTTGGCGCACCGCGCGCGCGTCGCGCGTTCGCAAGCTTCATGCGCGAGCGCGGACTTCTTTACGACCCTACGCTCGAAGCCAGCGCGCAATTGATTCGCCACGCGGAATTCTTGCTCTCGCCGGCGATCGGCGCCTCGACATCGCGCCAGGTTCTGTCACTATTGCTGAAACGCAGGACCGTCTCAGGTCATTCGGCGCTTAAGCTCATCGACGAGGCTTCGGCCGCGATCCAGTCGAGCCGCGATCAATTGCAGCACGCGCTCGACCACGCGCGGCAGGGCATCACCGTTTTTGACGCCGATCTGGCGCTGACCGCCTGGAACCGCGAATTCGTCGACCTGTTCGAATTGCCGCCGGGCATGCTGCGTCATGGCGTGGGGCTGGACGAGATCGTGCGCTTCAACGCCGGCCACGGCGCCTACGGGCCGGGAGATTCAGAGGACTTCGTGGCGGACAGGGTCGCGACCCTGCTCTATGACGACCAGCCGAACCGGCTCCGCCTGTTCTCGACCCACCGCGTCGTCGAAGTGCGCTCGGCGCGGCTGCCGGACGGGGGAGTCGTCACCACCTATACCGACGTGACGCAAACCGTTCAGGTCGAGGAAGCGCTCGAGGCCGCCAACGAAATGCTCGAACGCCGCGTCGATGAGCGCACAGGCGAATTGCAGCGGCTCAACGCCGAGCTCGAGCGGGCGAAGAACGAGGCGGACGCAGCCAATCTCTCCAAGACCCGTTTCCTCGCCGCCGCGAGCCACGATATTCTGCAGCCGCTCAACGCCGCGCGGCTCTATGCGAGTTCGCTCTCCGAGGGTGCGAGCCAGATCGGCGTCGAGGAGCGAGCGGATCTTGCCCGCAATGTCGATGTCTCGCTTGAGGCGGTCGAGGAGATCCTCGGCGCGCTGCTTGATATTTCGCGGCTCGACGCCGGCGCGACCCGGCCGGAAATCTCCGACGTTCCGGTCGCCGACCTGATGGGGCTGCTCGAAATCGAGTTTGCGGCCCACGCAAAGGCGAAGGGCCTCGACCTCGTCTTCGTCCCGACGAAGCTCGCCGTTCGCACGGACCGGAGATTGATGCGGCGTCTGCTGCAGAATCTCATTTCGAACGCGCTCAAGTATACGCTGAGGGGCCGGGTGCTGGTCGGCTGCCGGCGATTGCCCGGCGCGGCCCGGATCGAGGTCTGGGACACCGGCCTTGGCATTCCGCCCGAGCATGAGCGCGCAGTGTTCGCCGAGTTCCGGCGGCTCGACCAGGGCGCGCGGGTCGCGCGCGGCCTCGGTCTGGGCTTATCGATCGTCGAGCGTCTGGGGCGGGTGCTCGAGCACCCGGTCGGCTTGCGTTCGCGCCCCGGCAAGGGCTCGGTGTTCTTTGTAACCGCGCCGCTCGGGCGCGCGCCGCTCAACCCCAGCGCGGCGCGCGGCGCCGCCGAGCCGGTCGCTGTAGGGGAGCCCCTCAACGGGCTCAAGGTTATCGCGATCGACAACGAGCCCAGGGTGCTCGAGGGCATGCGTGCGCTTCTCGAGCGATGGGGCTGCATCGTGGTGACCGCCCACGGGCTGGCCGAGGCGATGGCCGCGCTCGCCGAGTTCGGCCCGCCGGACGTCATCATCGCCGACTATCACCTCGACACCGGCGACGGCGTCGCCGCGATCCGGGCGCTGCGCGAGCATTTCGGCCGAAACATCGCCGCGATCCTGGCCACCGCCGATCGAAGCCCGGAGGTCCGCGACGAGGCCTCCCGCGCCGACGCCCTGGTCATGAACAAGCCGCTCAAGCCCGCGCCTCTGAGGGCGCAGCTGACACGGTACAGCGCGATGCGCGAGCCGGCGGAGTAGCAGCGGCGAGGCCGGGTCGGCTTTCCACGCCGGGAGCAACGAAAACCAAGCCGGCCGCAACGAAATCAACAGCCGGCGCAACACGATCAAAACGCGGCGCAACAAAATCCAAATGCTTTTTCCTTCCGCGAATAGAGGGTTTTCAATGGATTGCCGTCGATTCCAGCCGGCGCCGGCCTCGGCGATTCGACCGAACGTCATGGGGCGCGCACGAGCCCGCCTGTCCGCGCTATTTCGGAAAAACTAAATCACGGGTTTGGCGATATGGCAAGAAAATGTCGGGGCCCACGGGCGCATGCGCGCCCCGTGTCGAGGCGCGAGATCGGGCCGCCGGCGCGCCGCCGCCGCGCAAATCGCGCCGGAAAGCCGTGCTACTTATGATTGGCGCTGTCGGTCATGCATTCATTAAATTCATTTCTGAAATCAGCGCCCTTGACGCCTTTCTCCCTCACCAGCTCGCCGCATCTCTTCATCACCTGACAATGGCCGCCACAGTTGCCGGCGAAGGATGGAGCCGCATCGACGCCAAGGAGTCCGAGCCCGAAGAGCCCAACGTAACTTCCATTAGAATTGACAGTTCTGTCAAGGGTAAGGGCGGCGTCGGCATCGCGCGACATCGGCCCCCAGCCGCTTTTCCATCGGGCTCGTTTTTCGACTATAGGGCGTCGACACTCATCAACATGAGAGCCTCCATGCCCTCCGCTTCCCGCCCCTTTGACGATATTCGCGCGCTACTTGGGCAAATGCCCAAGGCGGACGAGGCGGCGCGGGCCAAGGCGCGCGAGCGCGAGGGGCAATTGACCAAGCCCGCGGGCGCGCTCGGGCGCCTCGAGGAGATCGCCGAATGGATGGCGGGCTGGCAGGGATCGGCGCGGCCGCATGTCGACAATCCGCTGGTCGCCGTCTTCGCCGGCAATCACGGCGTGGTCGCGCAGGGCGTCTCGGCCTATCCGCCGTCGGTCACCCAGGCGATGGTGGCCAATTTCACCGCCGGCGGCGCCGCGATCAACCAGATCTGCAAGACCTTCGACATTTCGCTCAAGGTCTATGAGCTCGCGCTCGAGAAGCCGACCGGCGACATCACCCGCGAGCCGGCGCTCGACGAGAAGGCCTGCGCGGCGACGATGGCCTTCGGCATGGAGGCGCTGGCCTCCGAGCCGGACCTCTTGGTCCTGGGCGAGATGGGCATCGGCAACACGACGCCGGCGGCGGCGATCTATCACGCGCTCTTTGGCGGCGAAGCGGAGGAGTGGGTCGGCCGCGGCGCCGGGATCGACGACGAGGGCCTGAGGCGCAAGGCCGACGCGGTGCGCGCCGCGGTCGCGCGCCACCAGCAGCATCTCAACGATCCCTTGGAAATTCTGGCTCGACTCGGGGGGCGCGAAATCGCGGCGATCGCCGGCGCGATCGTCGCTGCTCGTCTGCGCCGCACCCCGGTCCTGCTCGACGGCTTCGTCGTATGCTCGGCCGCCGCGGCGCTGCTGGCGCTGGACGATTCCGCGCTCGATCATTGCCTCGCCGCCCATGTCTCGGCCGAGCGCGCCCACCGGCATGTGCTGAAGCTCATCGGCAAACCCCCGCTCTTCGATCTCGGGATGCGTCTCGGCGAGGGCTCCGGCGGTGCGCTGGCCGTTGGCGTCATCAAAGCCGCGGTTAACTGCCACAACGGCATGGCGACGTTCGCCGAGGCGGGCGTCGCGGGCAAGGAACAATGAAACGGCTCGGAGAGAGGGGCTAATGGCGGCGAACCGGAATCAGTGGAACGCGGTCGACGCCTATTTCACCCGGACAATCGTCGCCCCGGACCCGGCGCTCGAGGAAGCGCTCGCCGCCAATGCCGCGGCCGGCCTGCCGTCGATCGACGTCTCGGCGCCGCAGGGGAAGCTCATCCACCTCATGGCGCGGATGACCGGCGCGCGAAAGGCGCTCGAGATCGGAACGCTCGGCGGCTATTCAACCATCTGGCTCGCGAGCGCGCTTCCCGACGACGGGCGGCTCATCACCCTCGAATGGAACGCCAAGCATGCGGAGGTCGCGCGCCGCAACGTCGCCCGCGCCGGTCTTGCCGGCAAAGTCGAGGTCAGGACCGGCGCGGCGCTCGCGACGCTGCCGAAGATCGAGGCCCAGGGGCTCGGCCCGTTCGATTTTGTCTTCATCGACGCCGACAAGGTGAACAACGCGGCCTATCTCGAATGGGCGCTCAAGCTATCCCGCCCCGGAACCGCGATCGTGGTCGACAATGTGGTGCGCGACGGCGAGGTCGCCGACGCACGGAGCGCCGACCCGGACGTCGTCGGGGTGCGCCGGATGTTCGAACTGATGGCGCGCGAGCCGCGTCTCAGCGCGACCGCGATCCAGACCGTCGGCTCAAAGGGCTGGGACGGCTTCGCGCTCGCGGTGGTGCGGTAGCCGCGCCCGCTAGGGCGGCTGGCAGACCCCTGCCTCATCCTGAGGAGCGCCGAAGGCGCGTCTCGAAGGATGCTTGAGTGCGCGGCGCCGGCTCAGGGGGCTTGCTGGATCGTCCTTCGAGACGCCCGCCTTGCGGGCTCCTCAGGACGAGGTCTTTGGGGCTCGTTCGGTCTTCGCGGCGATCAGCTTCGCGAGCCGCTGCAGGGCGAGCGCATAGCCCTGGGTACCGCAGCCGACGATCACGCCCGAGGCGACGCCCGAAACATAGGAATGATGGCGGAAGGGCTCGCGCTGGTGGACGTTGGAAATATGCACCTCGATGATCGGCCCGGCGAAGGCGTTGAGCGCGTCGAGGATGGCGACCGAGGTATGAGTGAAGGCGGCCGGATTGATGACGATGCCGGCCGCGCGCTCGCGGGCGGCGTGAATGAGGTCGATGATCTCGTATTCGCGATTGCTCTGATGGAACTCGATCGAAAGCCCGAGCTCGGCCCCGACGCGCCGGCACTCCGCCTCGACGTCGGCGAGCGTCTCGCGGCCGTAAATCTCCGGCTCGCGCTTGCCGAGCAGGTTGAGATTGGGACCGTTCAGGACGACGACGATCGGACCCACGCAGCTCCCCCAGAATCACGTCATCGCGAAAGCGATGTGGCGATCCAGGAGACCGTACGCGACGCTCCCTGGATTGCTTCGGCTCACGCTCGCAATGACGACGCCGATCGACCCAATCGACACCTTAACACGGCCTCGCCGGCCGCGCATGCCGCCCCTATCGACAGCCGCCCGTCAATAGTGGGCGATGACGACCGTTTGTTTCGCCTGCAAGTCGGGGGGAGGAAACGTCTGGACGCCGTCCGGCCCGGCGCCGGGCCAATCCGCGATGTCGGCTGGCGCAATTCCGTTGCGACTCAGTTCCGCCCGTACAGCCCTGACCCGTCGGTCGAGAATGCTCGCGCGTCGTTCGGGATCGCCGGCCACTGCGGCGCGAGCGTTGACGTCGATCAGCGTGACCGTTTGCGGCGCGGCGCCGGCGGCGGCGTCGACAACCATTTGCCGGCCAACGATGGTCAACGACGACCCGCGCCACGCCGCCTCGTAGAGATAGTCGCGCTTGACCACGGGCGGCGTGGCGCAGCCCGCCGCCGTCAGCGCGACCAGACAAGCGAATGGGGCGCGCCTCACCCGTGCCACGCGGCGACCGTCTTTAGCGTCGAGAAGCCGTAGAGCGCCTCGAAACCTTTCTCGCGGCCATGGCCCGATTTGCCGACGCCGCCGAACGGCAGCTCGACGCCGCCGCCCGCGCCGTAATTGTTGATGAACACCTGCCCGGAGCGCAACGCCTTGGCGAGCCGCATCTGCCGGCCTCCATCGGCGGTCCATAACCCCGCGACGAGGCCGTAGCCGGTCCCGTTGGCGATTGCCGCGGCCTCGGCCTCGTCGCCGAAGGGGATGACGACCTGGACCGGGCCGAAGATTTCCTCCTGCGCCAGGCGATGGCCGGGGACGACGTCGGCGAACAGGGTCGGCGCGACATAGTGTCCGCCGCCCGGCGCGCCCTCGACAATCTCACCCGTCGCCGCCGTCGTCAGGTCGGCGCCCTCGCTGATGAATCGGCTCACGATCGCTTTCTGCCGCGCGGAAATCAGCGGTCCGACGTCGAGGTCGGCGTCAGCCGGACCGACGCGCAAGTCGCGGTAGCGCGCCGCCATCCGCTCAACGACCTCGCCATAGCGGGAGCGCTCGACCAGAATGCGCGAGGCGGCCGAGCAGGTCTGCCCGGCGTTCTGGACGCCGGCATTGACCAGGAACGGGAGGGCGCGCTCGAGGTCGGCGTCGGCGAACACGAGCTGGGGCGATTTTCCCCCGAGCTCGAGCGTCACCGGCGCGACATGGCGCGCCGCCGCCGCCTGCACCAGCGCCCCGACCGCGACGGAACCGGTGAAGGAAAGATGGCTCACGCCAGGATGGGCGGCGAGCGCCGCGCCGGCCTCTTCGCCGAGGCCCGGGACGACGTTGAGCGCGCCCGGCGGAAACCCCGCTTCGCGCGCGAGGTCGGCGAGCGCAAGCGAGGTCAGGCAGGCCTCTTCCGCCGGCTTCAAGACGCAGGCGTTGCCCATCGCCAGCGCCGCGCCGACCGTGCGCCCGGCGATCTGCATCGGGTAGTTCCACGGCACGATATGTCCGGTCACGCCATGCGGCTCGCGCAGCGTGTAGACGGTATAGCCGCCGAGATAGGGGATGGTTTCGCCCATGACCTTGTCCGCGGCGCCGGCGTAAAACTCCATGTAGCGCGCGAGCGCCAGCGCGTCGGCGCGCCCCTGCTTCAAGGGCTTGCCGACGTCGAGCGCCTCGATCCGCGCGAGCTCCTCGACCTTGGCGCCGACAAGGTCCGCAAGCCTTGAGAGCAGGCGGCCCCGCTCGGTCGCCGTGAGACGACCCCAGTCGCCGCGAAGCGCGCGCTCGGCCGCCTCGACCGCCGCCTCGATGTCGCCGGCCTGCCCGCGCGCGATTTGGCCGACTTCAACCCCGCGCGACGGATCTTCGATCGGCAGGGTCCGCCCCGATTGCGCAGCGACCCAACGCCCGTCGATGAAACACTTGTCGGCGTCGAACCACAATGGCTTCTCCACGCTAGCCGCGGGGTCGGCGAGCGCGCTTCTAAGATGAGGTCCCATCAGCGTCTCCGTCTTGAAGGAGGTTGATTCTGGCCATGTGGCCCGCGGGGCGCAAGAGGCCCCACGCATTGCGCCTGCGCGGCGGTCCAAAAGACGACGGCTTCACGAGGAGGTGAACACACCGGAAGCTGAAAGCAAGGATCGAGCGGAACACGACGGGCCGTGGCGGCGTTGGCTGAGGATAAGTCTGCGGGATTGGAACCGTGGGCAGTCTTGGGACTGCGGCGGGGCAAAGTCTCAAGCGGTAACGGCAACAACTACTGGAGAAATCTCATGAGAATTGCACTGACGACGCTCGTTTCGGCCGCTACGCTTTGCGCCCTTGCGACGGCCGGATCGGCCCAGGACTATCCCTTTGGCGGGCCGACAATCCCCTCGAATACGGGCGCGCCGCTATATAGCTACCACCATACCGGGCCTCAGCCTGGGTCCGTCGGAAGCTGCGAGATCATAGCCGGCAACCGCGTCTGCAGCGCCGCTCCCGCGGCGTACGGCGATGCTTGGGGCCCGGTTGGCGCCTTGATCGGCGCGCCCTTCGCCGTAGTCGGAGCGCCGTTTGGCATGATGGCGGGACCTCCGGTCGGCGGCGCAACGTACGCTCCGGCAACGGGCACGCCCGCCTACAGCTACGAGAGCCACCTCGGGCCTCAACCGGGGGCGACCGGATACTGCGACATCATCTCGGGCAACCGGGTCTGCTTCCCCTGACGTTCACGGGCTGACAAAGTTCGTAACGCTCATGCAGTGATAAATCGCCCCGTCCGCCCGCTGAAAGGGCAGGCGGGGCGAAGACCTTTGCGGCAGGAAGCCGCCCGAAGTCGTGGGACGGCCGAACGCCTGAGCGCGGCCGCTTTGCTTGCGGCGATGGAAGAGCGGTCGCTCTACGTCTTCCCCCAGACCTCCTCGACGACTTCGACCATGCGCGCGAGCTTGATCCACTGATCGGCCTCGGCGAGATCGTTGCCATGCGCGGTCGAGGAAAAGCCGCATTGATGGCTGAGCGCGCACTGGCTCAAGGGGACGTACTTCGTCGCCTCTTCGATGCGGCGCTTGACGTCGTCCTTCGCCTCAGCCTCCGCGCGCTTCGAGCTCATGAGGCCGAGGACGATCGTCGCGCTCTTGGGCGCAAAGCGAAGCGGGGCGAAATCGCCGGAGCGTTCGTCGTCATATTCGAGGAAGAAGCCGTCGATCTTCATCTCGTTGAGGAGGATCTCGGCGACCGGCTCATAGCCGCCCTGCGCCACCCAGGCGCTCTTGAAATTGCCGCGGCAGAGATGGACGCAGATCGTCATGTCCTTGGGCCGGTCGCGGATCGAATCGTTGATCAGCCGGCAATAGAGGCGGGTGAGCGAATCCGGGTCGTCGCCGCGCGCCCTGGTCCGGGCGCGGATTTCAGGATCGCAGAGATAGGCGAGGTTGGTGTCGTCGAATTGCAGGTAGGTGAGGCCGCGCGCCGCAAGATCGGCGACTTCGGCGCGATAGGCCGCGGTCAGATCGGCGTAGAAATCATCGAGGTCCGGATAGACCGCGGCGCTGATTGCCTCGCGCCCGCCGCGGAAATGCAGCATCGACGGGGCCGGGATGCAGACTTTCGGCGTGCGCGTGGTTGTTTTCTTGAGGAAATCGAAATCCGGACCTTGAATTGGCCCGACCCACTTCACCTTGCTATCGACATGCATGGTCGGCGGCGCGAAACCAACCTCTGTGCCGTCGCTTTTCTTGAAATGCGCCGCAAACTCGCCGTAACGGACCTCGACTCCGTGCAGCCTCTCCAGGAAATCAACGTGAAAAAAGGTGCGGCGGAACTCGCCGTCGGTGATTCCCGTCAAACCCGCATGCTCCTGAGCATGCACCACTTCGCGGATGCACTGGTCCTCGATCGCATGCAAATCCGCTGCCGCCAGGTGGCCGGCGGCGAAGCGCTCGCGCGCCTCGCGCAGCCGCTCAGGGCGAAGGAAGCTGCCGACATGATCGGCGCGAAACGGCGGACGGGACATGGTTCCTCCCTTTAAGACGGGCGAGAATTGGTTGAGCCCGATGCTCTCACGCCGTGCGAGGTCTTGGCAACCGGCGCTCCGCCGTTCCGCGCAAGGGTGAGCTCTCATCTCCTGGCGGCGAAGAACCTCCGCAGCATCGCCGCCGCCTCGCTCTCGCGGACGCCGCCGTAGACCTCCGGCGCGTGGTGGCAGGTTGGCTGATGGAAGGAGCGCGGCCCGTTGTCGACCGCGCCGCCCTTGGGGTCAGGGGCTGCGTAGTAGAGACGGCGGAGGCGGGCGAGCGAGATCGCGCCGGCGCACATCGCGCATGGCTCGAGCGTCACGTAGAGGTCGCAGCCGGCGAGCCGTTCGGAGCCGATTCTCGCCGCGGCGGCGCGAATGGCGAGCATTTCGGCGTGGGCGGTCGGATCGGCCAGTTCGCGCGTGCGGTTGCCGGCGCGCGCGATCAACGCCCCGTCGCGGACAATCGCCGCGCCGATCGGCGCTTCGCCACGCAGCTCGGCCGACCGCGCCTCGGCGAAGGCGAGGCTCAACGGATCGCGGCGTGGCTGTGGGGCGGGGTCGCCGACCCCGCCCGGCGCGCTCGGCGAGCGCGCCCCCAAGGCGGCCGCGGCGCGTTTTTCCTTTTGCGGCTCCATGCGTTCGGGCTTAGGACAGGCCTCGCATGATGGCAATGCTGGCGCGGGCGTTGGGCATGAACGAAGCGGGCATGAGCGAAGAAACCAAAGCCGAAGTCTCGCCGGTCCGTCCCGGCCAGCGTATCGCCAAGGTCATGGCGCGAGCGGGCGTTTGCTCGCGCCGCGACGCCGAAGCCTGGATCGCCGAGGGCCGCGTCAGCGTCAACGGCGCGGTGCTCTCAAGCCCTGCGTTCAACGTCAGCGAAGCCGACGACGTGCGGGTCGACGGCAAGCGGCTCGGCGCGGCCGAGCGCACCCGGCTCTTCCTGTTTCATAAGCCGCGGGGGTTCGTCACCACCGCGCGCGATCCCGAGGGACGCCCGACGGTGTTCGAGGCGCTGCCGCCCGGCCTGCCTCGCGTGGTCGCGATCGGCCGGCTCGACATCAACACCGAAGGGCTCTTGCTCCTCACCAACGACGGCGGGCTTGCGCGCGTTCTCGAGCTGCCGTCGACCGGCTGGCTGCGCCGCTATCGCGTGCGCGCTCACGGGGTCATCGATCAGGCGGCGCTCGACGCCCTGAGCGGCGGGATCGGCATCGATGGCGTCGACTATCTGGGCATCGAGGCGAAGCTCGACCGCGAGCAGGGCTCGAACGTCTGGATCACATTGGGCCTGAGAGAGGGGAAAAACCGCGAGATCAAGAAGGTGCTCGAGCATCTGGGGCTTGCGGTCAATCGGCTGATCCGCGTCTCCTTCGGTCCGTTCGAGCTCGGCGATCTCGCCGTGGGCGAGGCGGCGGAAGTGCGCACCCGGGTGCTGCGCGACCAGCTCGGCGCGAAGCTCGCCAGGGAGGCCCAAGCCGATTTCGACGCGCCGCTGGCCGCCCGCGACGCGCCGCCGCCCAAGGAGCCGATGGCGGACGAGCGGATCGCCCGGAGCACGGCGCCGGGCCGCGACCGTTCAGGGGGCGATAAGCCCATTCGAGACGGGCAGCAAGGACGCGGCGAGGGTCGCCGGCCACGATTTCGACCCGGACGCCGCGTCGCGCCCCTCGCCGCCGGCGCGGTCGACGCCCGAGCGCCGGCGCAAGCATGTCTCGCGCCTGCGGGCGGAGATCGCCGCCGACGCGGCGGCGACGCGCAAGCGCATCGAGCGCAGCGCGACGCACGACCGCAAGGGGCGGGAGATCGCGGTCGAGCGCATATCGCCGTCTCGCGAGGAGGCTCGGCGGCGCGCCGCCGCCGAAACGCGCAAGCCCCACGCGGGAGCGCGCAATACCGGCAAACGGGGCGCCGAGGGGCGCGAGCGGCCGCCGCGTTCCGACAACGCCGACGGCGGCCGCCGGGCCGAATTCGGGCCGCGCGGGAAAAGCCCGGGAAGACGCGAGGGCGGCCCGCGCGAGCGCGTCCTCGACCGGCCGCAAGGCCGGAACCATGATCGCGCCAGCGAGGGCAGGCCGCCGCGCGCGGACGCCGAGGAGCGCGGACCGCGCTCAGAGTTCAAGCCGCGTGGACCCCGCTCCGAGTTCAAGCCGCGCGGACCGCGGGCGACGCCGACGCCGACGGCGGCCGCCGGGCCGAATTCGGGCCGCGCGGGAAAAGCCCGGGAAGACGCGAGGGCGGCCCGCGCGAGCGCGTCTCGACCGGCCGCAAGGCCGGAACCATGATCGCGCCGCGAGGGCAGGCCGCCGCGCGCCGACGCCGAGGAGCGCGGACCGCGCTCCGAGTTCAAGCCGCGCGGACCGAGGGCGGAGACGCGCGACGCCGCTCCGCGCGGTCGCCGCTCCGACCGCTCCGCAGATCAGGAAAAGAGCGGGCGCGAGTTTCACCGGCCGCGCGGCGACTCCTCGCCCGGGCGATCGGGGAGGCCGCCCGGGAAGGGAGCGCCGAGAGGCGCCGGCGGCCCGCGCCGCCCGCCGCGAAAGCCGTGAGCGATGCGGATCGTCGGCGGCCGTCTCAAGGGGCGCTTGCTCACGGCGCCGTCGTCGCGCGCCATCCGTCCGACCTCGGAGCGGCTGCGCGAGTTGATCTTCGACATTCTCGAGCACGGATTTCCGGGCCAGATCGAGGGCGCGCGGGTGGTCGACCTCTTCGCCGGATCGGGGGCGCTGGCGATCGAGGCGCTGTCGCGCGGCGCCCGCTTCGCGCTCTTCGTCGACAATGGCGCCGAGGCGCGGGCGCTTCTTCGCGCCAATGTCGAGGCGTTCGCGCTCGGCGGGATGACCCGGATCTGGCGCGCCGACGCAACGAGATTGGGCTCGGCCCCCGCCGCCGGGCGGTTCGGGCTCGCCTTTCTCGACCCGCCCTACGGACAAGGTCTCGCCGCGCGAGCGCTCGCCTCGCTGGTCGAGGGAGGCTGGCTCGAACCGGACGCGCTTCTCGTCGTCGAGGAAGCGGCCAAGGCCGAGCTCGTCGCGCCCGCCGGCCTTGCGAGGGTGGACGAGCGGACTTACGGCGATACAAGAATTGCGATCTTCCAGGCGCGCGCGCCGATGTGATTACGACCGCATTGTCAAACCGTTGCGATTGGGCGAACGTCGGGCGAACGGACCGCGGCGCGAAGGCTCGGGGGAGAGAAGTGAGCAAATCCGCCGCCGCCCTTGGCCTCTTCGCCGCGCTGATGCTTGGCGGATGCCAACCCCTCGAGGTCGACCAGGTCGCGCAGCAATCGATGATCGGCTTGTCGAGACGCGAGATCCTCGCTTGCTTTGGCGAGCCGGCCGGACGCGCGAAGGCGGGCGAGGCGACCGAAATCTGGACCTATGTCGGTGGGCGGATGCGCGGCTACGGACCGCAATGGGCGATTGGCCTCAACACCAATCTCGTTCCCATCGCGCCGTCCGGAAATTGCGACGTCGTCATGGTGATGACCAATGCCCGGGTGAGCGAGGTCGGCTATTCCGCGGTCGACGGCGGCGCGCTGCCGCTTGGCCAGGAATGCCTGTTCTCGGTCGAGCGCTGCGTCAAGGCGCCGTAAGCGGCCGATGTCCCGCGCCGAACGGCTGCTCGAGCTCATGCAGAGCCTTCGCCTTCGCCGCCGCCCGGTCGCCGGCCAAGCGCTGGCGGAGGAGCTCCGCGTGTCGCTGCGCACGCTCTACCGCGACATCGAGGCCTTGAAGGCGCAGGGGGCGCGGATCGAGGGGGAGGCGGGGCTCGGCTATGTGCTGAGGCCCGGCTTCACCCTGCCGCCGTTGATGTTCAGCCTCGAGGAGGTCGAGGCGCTGGCGCTCGGCGCCGGCTGGGTCGAGGGCCGCGCCGACGAAGGCCTCAAGCGCGCGGCGCGCGGGGCGCTGGCCAAGATCGCCGCCGTCCTGCCGCCCGAACGGGCGGAGGCGCTCGACTGGCCGACGATGATCGCGAGCGCGAGCGCGCGGGCGAAACCGAGACGGCGAACCTGCCTCTGGTCCGCGAGGCGCTTCGCGCTGGGCGCAAGCTCAAGCTCGCCTATGGCGACAAGAGACCGACCCTCGGACGCGGGTCATCTGGCCGGTCGCGCTCGGCTTCTTCGATCACGCCCGGATGCTCGCCGCCTGGTGCGAGACGCGGGAGGCGTTCCGCCATTTTCGCCTCGACCGGATGGCGGCGGTCGCGGTCCTCACGAGCGCCCGCCGAAGGCGCGGCGGACGTTCTTCTCGACTGGCGCCGCGCGAAGGGACTCGACGAGTGAGCGGGCGAGGCGGTCGTCGCACCGGAGCGATCTGACCAGCGCGTGGAACAGTGAATCAGTGAACAGTCTTGTCTATCGGGTCCTCTCGCGAAACAGACCCCCCCTCTTCTTCCACTTCGGAATTCAGTTTTCGTGGGGTTCGAGCCTTGAGATCTACAACAATTCTTTGTTTAAACTCCCTCTCAAAAGTATCAACGAAGCCTGGATCTGAGCGGACCTTTTCGAAGACTGGCCAGTCCCTGAAGTCAGATATTTTCAAATGCCCTGCAGTTACTGCAGCCTTCATTAGGCGTATCACTGTTTGAAAATCGTCCCGAACTGCTGCCACGCAAATCAAGAAACCTTCTGTCGCCGCACTCCAATCTTCGCTAAGTAGAATTTTCTCTGCCTCGTCTTTATTTCCGCTGAGTTTCTCGGCGTTTGCCAAATTGACGACCATCCTTTTCCTTGTCGCTTCGTCCCCGTGTTTTTTCATTTCGTACAATCCAAATCGAAGAAGCGTACTTGCCTCAGAATATCTCCTTTTAACTATCAGTCTATATGATATTTCGTTTAGCTCTACATCAGCGTTCTTGATCTCATCGGGAGACAACTTTCTCCATATTACTTGGGTAAGCTTTATTCCAAACTCTAGTATCACAAAAACCGCCCTCTGGTAGTACTTAGATGTTATCTCCAAATATTTTCCTACTCCTATTTCTTTTAACTCTACCCCGTGTTGTTTGCAAACCGCGAGGTATTGAGACGATACGATCCCATCGGTGTGTGTGAGTAAATTCCTTCTCTCGCATATTTCGATGAATTCAGGCCATAGCTTGAGGTCCTTTCGCAATGGTATATCCAGCTTTTTTTCCAGCCAATCGATTTGCTGAGAATGATTATCACGAAGTACCGACTCGACTTCTTTTTCGATTATTCGCTCTCTCGCAGCTTCGACCGACCCGATTTCTATCAAGTCCTTGAAAGAGATGTTACGCTCCGATAAAGAGACCAGTTCTGGCCGAACAAAAAAGATACATCGGATCAATTTTGATATAAAAACGTCGTAAGCACTTATAAGACCGACTATAAATTGACTTGGGATACTATTAATTCCGCTTCCAATCGCGAGCGACGCCTCTAATTTTTGTGTTATTGAACTAATAAGATCTAGATCCAAGCTATATAATTCAAACTTGCCCGACTCTAGTTTTTCGCCGTGCTTCGCTATAAATTGCCTGAGATTTCTATCGTCAGATAACCTCCGCATGAGCGGAAGCCATTGCATGATAAACGGAACCGTTCTTTGGAACGTATCAATAGAAGAATTCAAACCCTTTCCCAACCTTCTGAAAAGATTCCGGTTCGTCCTCTTTCTTATCGCTTGTTGGTTCGGTTTGTTTGGCTTCTTCCGCCCTCCATTCATCCACCGTCGATCTACTTTCAGATATGATCATCTGTTCCATTATCTTCAATTTTCCATCCATCTTAAATTTCGCGTAGAGGCGTTTTCTGTCCTCTTCCATCCCGCACCTCCCTCGTCGGCCCGGTCTTCCGAGCCGCCCTGCCCGCACCCAGGAGTATAGGTCGCACGGATCGTCACGGTGCTTCAAGCTATGGCCAACTCGAAATCCTGCGAGAACCGATGCAACTCTGACACTTTAGGAAACCATCCAACGTAAGGCACTTTCTTTGCCTGAAGGCACGCTCGGCTAGCGGGCCGCGCGGCGGCGCCTTATATGTCGCGGGATCGTCACGATCGGGCCGCATGGAGGCCCCATCGCGGGCGAGGGTCCAATTAACGAAAAACGGAACGCGGATGACGTCTCAGGTTCAGCCAGCGGCCAAGGTCGCGCATTTCACCCTTGCCAACGGCCTCGACGTCGTCGTCATTCCCGATCATCGCGCCCCCGTCGTCACCCATATGGTCTGGTACCGCAACGGCGCGGCCGACGATCCGCCGGGCAAGTCGGGCATCGCCCACTTCCTCGAGCACCTGATGTTCAAGGGCACCAAGAGCCACCCCAAGGGCGAGTTCTCGGAATTCGTCGCCGATGTCGGCGGCATGGAGAACGCCTTCACCGGCAACGATTTCACCGCCTATTTCCAGCAGATCGCCAAGCCGCACCTCAGGGCCTGCATGGAGTTCGAGGCCGACCGGATGACCGGGCTCACGCTGACCGACGACATCGTCGCGCCCGAGCGCGACGTGGTGCTCGAGGAGCGGCGCATGCATTGCGACACCGACCCCGGAGCGCAGCTCGGCGAAGCGGTGCAGGCGACGCTCTTCACCCACCATCCTTACGGCATTCCGGTGATCGGCTGGGGGCACGAGATCGAGGGCCTGAGGCGCGAGGACGCCCTCGCCTATTACCAGCGCTTCTATACGCCGGAGAACGCCATCCTGGTGGTGGCGGGCGACATTGAGCCCGAGGAGGCGCGCGCTCTCGCCGAGGACACCTATGGCTTAATCAAGCCGCGCGGGGCGAAGCCCGAGCGGGTGCGGCCGATGGAGCCGCCGACCGTCGCCAGCCGGGTGGTGACCGTCGCCGACGACAAAGTCGAGCAGCCGGGCTGGCAGCGTCATTATCTCGCGCCCTCGGCCCGCACCGCAAAAGAAGGCGAGGCCGAAGCGCTCGAAGTGCTCGGCCACCTGCTCGGCGGCGGGCAGACGAGCCTCCTCTACCGCACGCTGGTGATGGAGGAGAAGCTCGCGGTCTCCGCCTGGGCCTATTACCACGGCACGGCGCTCGACCAGAGCCGGTTCATCGTCAACATGACGCCCGCGCCGGGCGTCGCGCTCGAGACGCTCGACAAGGCGTTCGACCGGGCGCTGGCGAAGTTCCTGCATGAGGGGGTCGACCCGGGCGACCTCGATCGCGCCAAGACCCGCCTCGTCGCCGACGCGGTTTACGCCCGCGACAGCCAGTCGGACCTCGCGCGCTGGTATGGTTCGTCGCTGGCGATCGGCCAGACCCTGCGCGATGTCGAGGAATGGCCGGCGCGGATCGAGGCGGTCAGCGCCGAAGCGGTGGTCGAGGCGGCGCGCGGCTTTCTTGATCATAAGCCCGCGGTCACCGGCCATCTGCTGCCGCTCGAAAGCGAGGCCGCGTAGGAGGCTTCGGCCGCTCGTCGCGCTCGTCAGCGCCAAGCCGACAAGACGAAAAAACTGGAAACGCCCATGCAGAAGCACCTTGCCGTTTCGCCTTCCCATTCCGCCGTCAATGTCGACGTGGTCGTCACGCCGCGCGGCCTCACGCTGTGGCTGGTGCGCTCCTATGCGGTGCCGGTGGTTTCGCTCGAATTCGCCATGCGCGGCGGCGCGGCGCAGGACCCCGCCGACAAGGCGGGCATGGGCTCGCTGATGGCGGGGCTCCTCGACGAGGGCGCGGGAGAATTCGATTCGCAGGCCTTTCACCGCGCGCTGGACGAGAAGGCGGTCGAGATGAGCTTCCATTGCGACCGCGATCATTGGAGCGGGCGCATGCGCACGCTCGCCAAGAACCTCGAGCGCGCCGGCCAACTGCTGCGGCTAGCGATCAATACGCCGCGATTCGACGAGGAGCCGTTCGAGCGCGTGCGCGAGCACATGAACGCGCGCCTGCGCCACGTCGCCAACGATCCCGGCACGGTCGCCAACCGCAACTGGAAAGCGAACGCGTTCCCCGGCCACCCCTACGGCCAGCCGGCCGACGGCTCGCTCGAGACGCTCGCCCGGATCGAGCGCGGCGACCTCGTCAACACGGCCAAGCGCGGGATCGCGCGCGACCAACTGATGATCGCGGTCGTCGGCGCGATCGACGAGAAGGGCGCGGCGGCGCTGGTCGATAACGCGTTCGCCGACCTGCCGGCCAAGGCGGATCTTAAGCCCGTGGCCGATGCGGCCTTCGCCGGCCTGGGGACGATCGATGTCATCGATCTCGATGTGCCGCAATCGACGATCCGCTTCGGCCGGCCGGCGCTGAGGCGCGACGACCCCGACTATATCGCCAGTGTCGTCGCCGCCCATGTGCTCGGCGGCTCGGGCTCGATGACCTCGCGCCTGTTCCGCGAAGTGCGCGAGAAGCGCGGCCTCGCCTATACCGTGTTCGGCACCTTCTACGCGCTTGAGCGCGGCACCTATTTCTACGGCGGCACGACGACCAAGAACGAGCGGGCGCGCGAATCCTTCGATGTCGCCTCGGCGGAAATCCGCGACGTGGCGCTGAACGGGCTCAACGAGGAAGAGCTCGAGAAGGGCAAGACCTATCTCATCGGCTCCTATCCGTTGCGCTTCGACACCTCGGCAAAAATTGCTTCGCAGCTCATTCACATCCAGCTCGAGCGCCGGGCGCCGGACTGGCTCATCGAGCGCAATCGCGAGATCGCGGGCGTGACGATCGAAAGCGTCCGCCGCGCCGCCAACCGCGCCTTCGGCGACGGCTCGCTGCTCACGACGGTGGTGGGCAGGCCCGACGGCTTCTAAGCGAGCGCCTGTCGGTCCCGATGCGTTAGGCAGGCTTGCCGGGCCGCTGCGCCAGGCGTGGATGCCCAAGCGGAATCTCCGCGCTTACGCCGTGTTGTTTGCTCCGGCTCCCGGCCAAACTACAGAGCGCGCCGGCGTCAACTCAACAGATCGGCGGGTTGCATTCAATGATGCAATGCGGCACTACCCATTGCGCGCAAGGCTATTTGCTGGGAGATCCTCGTGGCTGCCGCCTTCCCTGGCGCGACTATTGGCTCCGCCCTCAAATCTCATCGCGGCGAAGGGCCTGGGTTCGCGATCATGCGGCTCGCCCTTTCGTCCGCGATCCTTCTCAATCACGCCAGATCTCTTTCCGCGGTGTTCGATCCGGCGCAACGCTACGCTTCGGTGGCGGCCGATTTGCATGTGATGGCCGGATGGTCAGGGTCGCACCGGCCCTTCTACGTCCTGCTCGTTCCGGCATTCTTCGCTCTCAGCGGATTTCTCGTCACCGGCAGCGCGCTTCGATTGCGGGTCACGTCGACGTTCCTCGCTTTTCGCGCCCTTCGCATTTTGCCGGCGCTCAGCGTCGAAGTGACGCTTTCCGCGCTGGTGCTGGGCTCGATTTTCACCCGATTGCCGTTGAGAGACTATTTCACCGATCCGCAGTTCTTCCGCTATTTCGGCAACATCATCGGGTTGGTCACCTTTTACCTGCCAGGCGTGTTCGAAGTCACCAACCGCATCCCGGTGGTCAACGGAAACCTTTGGACGCTGCCGCCTGAATTCGACTGCTATTTCATCACCGCGGCCCTCATGGGGACCGCCCTGATCTACCGGCGATCGGTTGTGACCCTTGTTCTGGCGATCGTCACAATCATCCTTGCCGGCCTGAACAGCTTCAGCGATTTTGCCGTGACGCCGTTTCAATATACGGGCTACACCATCACCTATTACTTCTTCGTCGGCATGGTGATGTTTCAGTGGAAGGACTACATACCGGCGCGGTGGTGGCTATTTGCTTTGTGCGCTGTGGTCAGCTACGTCTTCGCGTATTTCAGGCACACGGTTTTTCTCGCGCCGTTCTTCGTCACTTATTGTATCGCTTATCTTGGCGTGGTCGGGCTGCCGGAAATGCGATGGCTGCGCGGCCGGGATTACTCCTATGGAATCTATCTTTACGGCATGCCGATCACGCAGGGGATCATGGCGGCTTTTCCGATGCTGCGAGGTCACAACTATTTTGTGATGGCGGTCGCGCTGGCGACCACGACGGTGTTCGCCGCATTCTCGTGGAATATCATCGAAAAGCCGGCGCTCGCGCTCAAGGACCGATTGCCGAAGCGGTGGTTCCCCGGATTGGCGCCCGCGCGCGCGCCGGCGCCGACGGTCGCGGAATAGAAGGCTCGCGAAGTCCGGATTGCTGAACTTCCTCCTCCGCTTCCGGCGCAGGGACGTTCGCTCGCCGCTATTCCCACCCCTCCCTCTCGAATGCGATAAGATGAGGCGAGGTCTTGCTCCATGCCGATTTGCCGTCTCGATCCGCTTGTCATCGACCGCATCGCCGCGGGCGAGGTGATCGAGCGGCCGGCCGCGGCGATCAAGGAGCTCGTCGAGAACGCGCTCGACGCCGGGGCGAAGACGATCGAGGTCGCGATCGAAGCCGGCGGGCGAAGGCTGATCCGCGTCGTCGACGATGGACGCGGCATGGACGAAGCGGACCTGGCCTTATGCGTCGAGCGACACGCGACGTCGAAAATTCCCGACGGCGACCTCATGGCGATCGCCAGCTTCGGCTTCCGCGGCGAGGCGCTGCCCTCGATCGCCTCGGTGTCGCGGCTCGAAATCCGCACGCGCGGCGCTGGCGGTCCGACGGGCTTGAAGCTCGTCGTCGAGGACGGGATGAAGAGCTTAATCGAGCCCTGCGCCGCGCCGATCGGGGCGCGGGTCGAGGCGCGCGAATTGTTCGCCGCCACGCCGGCGCGGCTCAAGTTCCTGAAATCCGACCGCGCGGAGGCGCTGGCGGCGGCCGACGCGGTCAAGCGGCTGGCGATGGCCGCGCCGCATGCCCGCTTTTCTTTCACAAGCGATATTGGCTCGGGTTTCGACTGGCCTGCCTGCGGCGCGGACGAATCCGGCTTCACTGAGCGGCTGCGGCAGGCGCTGGGCGACGACTTCGCCTTGAACTCGGTGGAGCTCGACGCGCGCCGCGACGGCGCAAGGCTTACCGGCCGCGTCGGCCTGCCGACCTACAGCCGGCCGAACGCGTCCCAGCAGTTCCTGTTCGTCAATGGGCGAGCGGTGCGCGACAAGACGCTCGCGGGCGCGCTGCGCGGGGCCTATCTCGATTTCCTCCCCCCCGACCGGCACGCGGTCGCGGTCCTGTTCGTCGCGTGCGATCCGAGCGAGGTCGACGTCAACGTCCATCCGGCCAAGGCCGAGGTGCGCTTTCGCGACGCGGGCCTCATCCGCGGCCTCGTCGTCGGCGCGATCAGGCAGCGCCTGAACGAAGCGCTGCATCGGGCTTCGACCACCGGCGGGACGGCGACCATTCTCGCCATGCGCCCGCCGCCGGCCTACCGGGGAGCAACCGCGACCCGCTGGGATTGGCGCGCCTCGCCCGCGGCGCCTCGGCTCGCCGAGCCGGCGCAGGCGACTTTCGCCGAGTTCGCGCCCTCGGCGCCGGCGCCGGCCGCACGAGCGGAGGAGCGCGACCTCGAGGCGCCGCTCGGCGCGGCGCGGGCGCAGGTGCATGAAAATTACATCATCGCCCAGACCGCCGACGGCGTCGTCATTGTCGACCAGCACGCGGCGCACGAGCGGATCGTCTATGAAAAGCTCAAGCGTGAGCGCGACGGCGGCGCGATCGAGCGGCAGGCGCTTCTGACCCCGCTCGTGGTCGATCTCGACCGCGACGCGGCGGCGCTGATCGACGCCCACGCGCGGGAGCTCGCGGCGCTCGGCCTGATCGTCGAGGGCTTCGGCCCCGGCGCGGTCATGGTGCGCGAAGCGCCGGCGGCGATCGCGTCAGGCGACCTTGCCGGCCTCGTTCGCGACCTCGCCGCCGATCTCGCGGCGGAAGACGGCGCCCAGAGCCTTGCCCGCCGGCTCGATCGCTGGCTCGGGACTTTCGCCTGCCGTCATTCGGTGCGCTCGGGGCGGGCGCTCAAGCCCGACGAGATGAATGCGCTCCTGCGCGAGATGGAGGCGACGCCGGGCGCCGGCCAATGCAACCACGGCCGCCCGACCTATGTCGAGCTCAAGCTCGCCGATATTGAGCGGCTGTTCGGGCGGCGGTGATCAGCTTCAACTCCTCCCCGCCGCGAGCCACAACCTGGCTACGAACGCTTCGCCTCAATAACACGTTGGAGGAACGCATTGGAACCGCCCATTGAAACCAAAGCAGCAGTCTTTCGCCGGGACCGATGGCGGTGCCGTTGGTGTGACCGCCCCGTGTTCTTGCCGAAGTCAATGCGGATCTTGGATTTTGAGTTAGAGTCAGTTGGCGCCTCTGAGCGCTACTATCACACGAATTGGGAGCGATCGAAATCTCCGCTGCTCGATGCGTTTGGAGCCATCGCCTGCCACGTCGGTCCCGAAGAAGTGGGCGCGCCCGAGAGCTTCGCTACCGCATGCAATTGGTGCTTCAACAGAGGTGCACGGGAGCGCCCTGGCCCGATAAGCAAGTACGAAACGTGGGATGGCTTTACCGCTGTCTTCCGCATTCTTGCAGAGCGCTACAGATCCGAACTCAACGACGACGATCGAGAGTGGATGGAGGCTCTCAAATGATCAGCATGTCATCGTAAACGCTCCAAGGCGCGGAGATCGAGACCGGGCGAGCGGCGAGTCGCGGAGAACGCAATGAGGCTGGAAGGCGGTTGCTATTGTGGGGCGGTCCGTTATGCGGCCGAGGGCAAGCCGATGCTCAAGGCACATTGCCACTGTCGCGAATGCCAATATATATCTGGCGGCGCGCCAAACATGTTCATGCTCGTCCCGCCCAAGGGATTCGGTTACACCCGGGGCGTCCCCAAGCAATTTGCGCGAAGCGATCTCGAAAATCCGGTGACGCGGGAATTCTGCGCCGAATGCGGCGCGCACCTCACGACCAGGCGGCCGGGACTGGCGGCCGTGATCCTGAAAGTCGGCACGCTCGACGATCCGAGCGTTTTCGGCGGCCCGCAGATGGCGATCTTCACCATCGATAAGCAGACCTTTCATCAAATTCCTGACGGTCTGCCGACGTTCGAGCGATTGCCGCCGCGATAGCGCAGACGGGGAGCTAGCCTCGGAGCTGGGCTTCGACGGCCGCCTTGTCGATGACCGACCAGACCTCCTCGATCTTTCCGTTCCGGAATCGATAGAACACGTTCTCGGCGAAGACGACCCGCCTGCCGTTGACAGGCAGGCTGAGGAATAGACCCTTCGGCGCGCAGTCAAATCTGAGCCGGCTCGCGACATAGGCCGGTTCGCATACGAGCAGTTCGATGTCGAAATGGAGGTCCGGTATTTCCTCGAAATCTCGTTCCAGCATGGCGCGATAGCCCGCGAGGCCGAACGCCCGGCCATTGTGACGCACGTCGTTCGCAACAAACTTTTGCAAATTCTGCCAGTCCTGCTTGTTTAGGCAGGCGATGTAATTCCGGTACAGGCGGGAGAGGTCGGATTCGGTCATGGCGACCGTCCGTGTGGGTCGTCAGGGCAATGCGTCTCGCGGCTCTTGGTTGTTCCGGGGGCCGCGCTTGAGATCGGCGCGGCTCGGGGCTATTGGCGGGCGCCAGCCAAAATTGAGAAAGCAGCGCCGATGAGCGTCGCGGAACCCGAGGTCGACGAGGCGCTCGCCGTCGCGCATGGCCTGAAAGCCGACGAATATGCGCGGCTCATTGCGCTGATCGGCCGCAACCCCACCTTCACCGAGCTCGGCATCGTCTCGGCGATGTGGAACGAGCATTGCTCCTATAAGTCCTCGCGCCTGCATCTGCGCAAGCTGCCGACCAAGGGCCCTCATGTCATCCATGGGCCGGGCGAGAACGCCGGCGTCATCGACATCGGCGACGGGGATGTGTGCGTGTTCAAGATGGAGTCGCATAACCACCCCTCGTTCATCGAGCCCTATCAGGGCGCGGCGACCGGAGTCGGCGGCATCCTGCGCGACGTCTTCACCATGGGCGCGAGGCCGATCGCCGCGCTCAACTTCCTGCGCTTCGGCGCGCCCGATCATCCGAAGACCCGGCGCCTCGTCGCCGGAGTCGTGGCGGGGATCGGCGGCTACGGCAATTCGTTCGGGGTGCCGACGGTCGGCGGCTCGACCGGCTTTCATCGGCGCTATGACGGCAACATCCTCGTCAATGCTTTTGCCGTCGGCGTCGCCAAACGGGACGCGATCTTCACCTCGAAGGCGACGGGGGTCGGCAATCCGATCGTCTATCTCGGCTCGAAGACCGGGCGCGACGGCATCCACGGCGCGACCATGGCCTCGGCGTCGTTCGCTGCCGACGCCGAGGAGCGGCGCCCGACCGTCCAGGTCGGCGATCCGTTCGCCGAGAAGCTCCTGCTCGAAGCCTGTCTCGAATTGATGGCGTTGGGCGCGGTGATCGCGATCCAGGACATGGGCGCGGCGGGCCTCACTTCGTCCGCGGCCGAGATGGGAGCCAAGGGCGATCTTGGCGTCGAGCTCGACCTCGACCGCGTGCCGTGCCGCGAAACGGAGATGAGCGCTTACGAGATCATGCTCTCCGAGAGCCAGGAGCGTATGCTGATGGTGCTCAGGCCAGAGAAGGAAAAAGCGGCCGAGGCCGTCTTCTTGAAGTGGGGGCTCGATTTCGCCGTCATCGGCCAGACGGCCGATTCGAAGCGCTTCGTCGTCAGGCGGGGCGGCGAGGTCAAAGCGGATCTGCCGATCAAGGAGCTCGGCGCCGAAGCGCCGCTCTACGACCGCCGGTGGACGAAGACTCCGCCCTCGCCCGTCATCGACGCCGCCGCGATCGTGGCGCCGATCCCGACCGACGCGGCTTTGATCAAGCTCCTCTCTTCGCCCGATCTCAGCTCCAAGCGCTGGATCACCGAGCAATATGACACGCTCATCCTCGGCAATACGATCCACGGTCCCGGCGGCGACGCCGCGGTGGTCAGGCTCGGCGACGGGCCGAAGGGCCTGGCGCTGACCACCGACTGCACCGAGCGCTATTGCGCCGCCGATCCGCGCGAAGGCGGCAAGCAGGCGGTGGCGGAGGCGTGGCGCAACCTGATTGCGGTCGGCGCGCGGCCGCTCGCGCTCACCGACAATCTCAATTTCGGCAATCCCGAGCGCCCCGAGACCATGGGCGAATTGGTCGGCTGCATCGAGGGCATCGCCGAGGCGGCGCGGGCGCTCGACTTTCCCGTGGTTTCGGGAAACGTATCGCTCTACAACGAGACGATGGGCGAAGGGATTCCGCCGACGCCGGCGATCGGCGGCGTCGGCGTTGTCGACGACGTCGCGAGGGCGGCGACGCTCGCTTTCAAGGCGGCCGGCGACGACATCCTGCTCGTCGGCGGGGCGCCCTCCTGGCTCGGCCGCTCCCAATGGCTGATGACGGTCGGAGGCCGTGAGGAGGGCGCGCCGCCGCCGGTCGATCTCGCCGCCGAGCGCCGCAACGGCGGGTTCGTCGCGTCGCTCATTCAGGCGCGGCGCGTCAGCGCCGTTCACGACCTCTCCGATGGCGGCCTCGCCGTGGCGCTGGCGGAAATGGCGATGGCCGGAGGGATCGGCGCGACGGTCGCCGCGTTTGGACCCGAGCATGCCTTCTTCTTCGGCGAGGACCAGGGCCGCTATCTCTTGACCGCGGCGCCGGCCGAAAGCGTGCTCATCGCCGAGGAGGCGGGGCGGCTCAAGGTCCCGCTCCTGCGCATCGGCTCGACCGGCGGCGAGGCGCTGAGGCTCGGCTCGACGACGGTCGCCCTTGCCGCGCTCACGGAAGCCTATGAAAGCGGGCTTCCGGACCTTATGGATGGGCCGTAGAGTAGTTTGCCATGGCTCTTGGCGGCGGCGTGCTCCCTCCACCATGCTTCGCATGGTCCCCCTCCCCCGCCGCTTCGCGACAGGGGAGGATAGGGGCGGATGTCTCATCCTCCCTCGCGAAGCGGGGGAGGGGGACCGTCCGGAGGACGGTGGAGGGGGCGACCCCCGCATCGATGCGAAAAAAGTCCGCTTTCCTGGAAGGGGAGAACACGCATGATTCCGTTCGTCGTCGTCAAGACCAAGGCGGGCTTCGCCTATGTGCGGCCCGAGCACGTCGTCGCGATCAACGCGGCGGACGGGGACGACTGCTTGATCCTGATGACCGACGGCGTCACCATCGCCGCGACCGAACCGGCCGAGGACGTCGTCGCGCGGCTCGAGGCCGAGGCCGAGGAAGAGGACCATGCGGTCGAGGCAATCAAGGAGCACAATCGCCATGGCCATGTCCCAAACCGAGATTGAGACGATGATCCGCGAGGCCTTTCCCGACGCGCGCGTCGAGGTGAAGGACCTCGCGGGCGACGGCAACCACTATTCGGCGAGCGTCGTCTCCGCCGCATTCAAGGGCAAAAGCCGCGTCAGGCAGCATCAGATGGTCTACGAAGCGCTGAAGGGCCGGATGGGCGGCGAACTGCACGCGCTGGCGCTGACGACCTCGGAGCAGTGACGCAGACGATTTTCGCGGGCGCGATCACCGATGGCTTCCGAGGCCGCCAACGACCGAGGATAGGAGCGCGTTATGAAAGTCCTGATGGTTCTTACTTCTCACGACCAGCCGGCAACACGGGCCGGAAGATCGGCTTCTGGCTGGAGGAACTCGCTGCCCCTTACTATGTTTTCAAGGACGCTGGCGCCCGGATCACTCTGTCGCCGAAGGGCGGTCGCCCGCCGCTCGATGAAATCGAGCTGCCCAATGAACGCGTCGTCAAATACTACATAGATCAAAGTTATCAAATTATATCCACATATAGAGGCTCCGGAATTGTTGATTCAACTTGACATTAATTCCAAATTGTAACTCCAAGTTGGTGAGCTCGCAAATACCGCTACCATCTCGCAAATACCCGGGTACCAGATTGAGTTCAGATCGAGCGCCACGTTCTTGGTGCGGCGACGCTAATTGTGCGGATTGGAGCGGCGATTATCCCTTAGTTTATGGGGGTTACGGTATGGCGCTCGATCCGAACGGCGCACCCGCCGGATACTACTACGAAGCCGGCGCGACGGCATACCTGATTGATCCTGCGGGAACCTACAGTCTAGCGGGCGCGAGCGCGCCGACGACCGACCCTGCCGGCACATACAGCGGTCCCGGCGCGGGCTCGCCGACGACCGACCGTGCGGGCACATACAGCGGCCCCGGAGCAAGCGCCGCGACGACCGACCCCGCCGGCACCTATAGCCGTCGTGGAGCGAGTGCGCCCAGGTTGGCCGCCGCGGGAACTTACATTCCGGTAACGGGTGCGACCTCCGCAGCGGCGCAAATACAGGACCTTGCCGGCACGTACAGCCCGGCGGGCGCGAGCGCGGCGACGACTGACCCGGCGGGCACATATAGCGCCGACGGTGCCCGCGCGCCCACGACCGACCCCGCCGGTGCCTACAGCGGTCCCGGCGCGAGCGCGCCGACCACCGATCCGGCAGGCACACACAGCGCCGCCAGGGCGAGCGCGCCGAAGACCGACCGTGCGGGCACATACAGCGGCCCGGGAGCGAGCGCGGCGACGACCGATCCCGCGGGCACATACAGCGGTCGCGGAGCGAGCGCGCCAACGTTGGCCGCCGCGGGAACTTACATTCCGGCGACGGGTTCGACCTCCGCGGCGGCGCGAATACAGGACCCTGCCGGCACATGGAGCAGTCCGGGCGCGAGCGCGCCCACGCTGGCTGGCGCGGGAACCTATATTCCCGACACCGGGGCGACCTCGGTTGCGGCCGAGACCGTCGACCCGGCCGGAACCTACAGCCCAGCGGGCGCGAGTGCGCCCACGCTGGCGGGCGCGGGAACCTATATTCCCGTCACGGGGTCGACCTCGGTGGCGGCGGAGATTGCCGACCCTCCCGGAACCTATAGCCCGGCGGGCGCGAGCGCGCCGAGCGCCGACCCAGGAGGAACATACAGCGCCGCTGGCGCCAGCGCCCCTACGACGGACCCGGCAGGGACATATAGCAGTCCGTACGCATTGAATCGCCTATTTATAGGAGGTAATAACCAAACGCCAGCAAATAGCGTTCTCTCGTTTAACAGCGCAACGGCGGTGGCGAATTACTACGGCGTTACAAGCGCGGAAGCCTCCCTCGCGAACGAATTCTTTGCGGGCTACAGCGGCACTTCCGCGACAATGCTTGTCACGCGATATACGGCTGGAGGCGATAGGCCGCATTTGCTCGGAGCTAACATAAGCACCCTCACTCTCAATCAGTTGCAAAGTATAAGCGGCTCACTATCGATTGTATTTCAAGGGTACACATACTCTGGGTCGGTCAATCTTTCAGGGGTCAACAGTTTCTCGGCCGCGGCAACCGCGATTCAGACCGCGCTCGATTTGAATGTGCCGATCGCGGCCGTGACGGCAGGAAGTTCGATCACGCCGGTCTCGGTTTCCTTCGCCGGTTCCCTCAACGGGGACCTTCTCCAAATCGCGTCGGTCGGGTCGGGCAGCATTGAACTCGGCGCCGATATTTCCGGACCAGGCATAGCGGCAGGCAGTCAGATCGTCACCCAATACGACGGAACGCCCGGTGGCGCCGGACTGTACTCTCTTTTCGAATCTGGAGGCACTGTTTCATCCGAGACGATGATAGAGAGTTACGGGGTGCTCGCTGTCGGCTCCGTGACTTCCGGCGCTGTCGCAGTCGGTGAGCAGGTTACCGGCGCTGGCGTTCTCCCGCTCACGGCGATTGTGGGCAATCTGAGCGGCGGCGGCGCCGGCAGCACCTGGCTTGTCAACAACGCCCAGACGGTCGCGGACGAAAATATGACAATGAATGCGACTCCCCTCAGTGTCACCAGCGAGTTTGTCATCGGCGCAACCGCAAACAAAGACTATTTCAATGTCGCGCCGAATGGCGCCTTCGGGTACGATTACAACCCATCGTCCCTGAGCTATATGGGCGGCACGGCCGCGGCCGCGTTGAGTTTGACGCAAGCGTCGGGCGCCATCAATTCAACGCCGGGCGGCGAATTGCCGTCGGCGCCGGCGTTCATGAACAACCTGGTTCAGAACGAGAGCAGCGAGTTTGGCTCCTTTCAGGCGACGTTCCCCCAACTGGCGCAGCTAGACCCTGAGTACCTGGGCGCTCTGGCGGCTTGGGATCAGTCGAACGACGGTCCCTATCAGTTCTTGAGTACGTATATTGGCACCACGCCGCGGGCAGGATCGAGCGCGCCGACGACTGACCCAGCGGGCACATACAGCCTCGCCGGCGCGACCGCGCCCACTCTCGACTCGGCGGGCACGTATAGCGGTCGCAGGGCAAGCGCGCCGACGTTGGCGGACCCGGGCACGTATATCCCGGTCACTGGGGCGACTTCCGCCGCGGCGGAGATTGTCGATTCTGCCGGCTCCTACAGCCTGGCGGGCGCGAGCGCGCCTACTCTTGCGCAGCCCGGATATTATGTCCCAACAGCCGGGGCAAGCAGCGAGACCCCAGTCAGCCCCGGCTATTACCAGCCGAACTATGGCGCTGCGACGGAGTTTCTTGCGCTGCTCCCGACCATATCGGGCACGGTCGCGGGGCAGACGACCGCTTCTGGGCAGTCTTACCCGCCGTTTTCTACTGTCACTATTGGCGATCCAAACACCGATACTTCTGATACTCTTTCGATCCAGCTGACCGACGGCGGCGGCATACTATCCGATGGCGTAGGCTTCAGCGGGCTTACGACGATTGCGCCTGACCTTTACAGCCTTTCGGGGACTGCGGGCGACATCACCAGCGAACTCGACGCACTTGCTTTTTCTCCGAGCGGGAACCCCGCGACGACGACATTTACTTTGACCGACACTTCCAGCGCAGGCACGGACGCGGTCGACACGAACACGACCGTGACAGTTTTACCCACCAACGCCAATTCGGCCGAATCGATCACCGCCACAAGCCGGACGAACGTGACCTTCGCGTTCGCCCCCGGCTTCGGCAATGATCCGATCCAGGGCTTCGCCGCAATCGGGCCGGGCAACGACGTTCTTCAGTTCGAGACGTCCATGTTCAGCTACTTGACGTCGGGAATGAACCAGTCGGCGGAAGCGGCCGCTCTGCTCAGCCACGCGACGAGCAGCGCAGGAAACACAATCATCTCCGACTCCTTTGGCGACAGCCTGACGTTGCAATCCGTCAGCGTCGCAACGCTCAACGGCAACCTCGGCGACTTTAAGTTCGTATGATCGCGTCAAGCGCGCCGACGGGGTGAAGCTTTCGCCGGCTTGGGCAGCTCCCCCACCGTCAAGGTACGTCCGAGCGTGGACCGTCGTTGGTCTCGCACGGCGCTCCGAACTAAGCCCCCGCTTCCGACGCCTCCTCGATAGCCGGCTTACATTCGTCGTTGGTTCTTATGGCGACATAGCTGTTCAGGCGAGCGATATTATCGCTTGATCACGCCTTTGCCAGCGATATTATCGCCCGTGAAAACGATAGCCCTCACGCTTGCCGACGCAAAAGATTTCGACTCGCTTCCCCGGGAGGCTCGCGAACAGGTGGAGGTCGGGCTCCACCGCTACGCCACGACAGGCCAAGGCGACGTGAAATCCCCTCATGGGCGGGGTGGTTGGCGACTTCGCATCGGCGCCTACCGGCTGATCTTCGATGAGGATGCAAGCACGATACTGGCGATCTACATAGGCCGCCGGGTCAGCACGACCTACAAAAGGAACTGAGTTTTGAGAAAGCCGCAGATTATTCGGACGCCCGATGGCGAAGAGCTGGTGGTGGTACGCCGCGCTGACTATGAGGCGCTCATCGAGCGCGCTGATCACGAGGCCGAGGATGCGGACGACGTCGCAATCTACGATGCTCGCAAGGCCGAATTGGCTGCCGGTGGCGTTGCCCTGCCGCCGGAGGTGAGCGCCGCTATTCTTCGAGGCGACAGCAGGCTGAAAGCAATTCGCAACTGGCGCGGCGAGACCCAACTGCACCTGACTTTCAAAACAGGCTTCGCTCAAGGCTATCTGTCTGATCTCGAAAACCGGCGCCGCAGGGGAACCTCCGATACGATTTCAAAGCTGGCGCAGGCCTTGAATGTGCCGGTGGAGTGGCTTTCGTAAAGCCGAAGACTCGGCGCGACGAGGCGGCGATGAACCCATTATGCGGCGAGCGTGATCACTCCCGCGAGGGGCAAAAGCCGCGTCAAGCAGTCAAGCAGCACCAGATGGTCTGCGAGGCGCTGAAGGGCCGCATGGGCGGCGAATTGCACGCCCTCGCGCTGACGACGGCGGAGAGTTGACCCCGCCCGCAGACCTTGAATCCGAGCCTGGAGGCGACGATATCGGGGCCGCCGCGATTCGCGGCTCGATCACTCCCAGCTCCTTGAAGAGAGGCCCCGTTTGACCGCCGACGCCCAGACCCCGACCAGCGAAGCCGCCAGCACTCAAAGCTTCGAGGCCGACGTTTCGCGCCTGCTGCATCTCATGGTCCATTCGGTCTATTCCGACCGCGAAATCTTCGTCCGCGAGCTCGTCTCCAACGCCGCCGACGCCTGCGAGAAGCTGCGCTATGAGGCGATCGCCAAACCTGAACTCATCGAGGATGGCGCGCCGTTCGCGATCGAGATTTTGATCAATCCCGACGCCAAGACGCTGACCTTCTCCGACAACGGCGTCGGCATGAGCCGGGAAGACCTGACCCAAGGCCTCGGCACGATCGCCCGCTCCGGCACCAAGGCCTTCCTCGACAAGCTAGCAGCCGATGACGCGAACAAGGAAGCGGCGACTCTCATCGGCCAGTTTGGCATCGGCTTTTACTCGTCCTTCATGGTCGCCGATGAAGTCGTGGTCGACACCCGTCGCGCCGGGACCGACGAGGCCTGGCGCTGGTCGTCGGACGGCAAGGGCTCGTTCACCGTTGCGCCGCTTGCGCTCGAAAACGCGCCGAAACGCGGCACGCACGTCACCCTTCATCTCAACGACGCCTCGCAGGAATTCGCTCAGGCGCGGACGCTCGAGCGGATCGTGCGCGACCATTCCGGCGCGGTCGCCGTGCCGATCGACCTCATCGAGAAGCTCGGGGCCGAGAAGCGCCGCATCGCCGATGGCGCGGCGATCTGGGCGAAGCCCAAGTCCGAGGTGACGGCGGAGGAATATACTGAATTCTATCGCGGCCTCTCCGGGCAATATGACGAGCCGGCGCTGACCGTGCATTGGCGCGCCGAGGGGCGGCACGAATATACCGTGCTCGCCTTCGTGCCCGGCTCGCGGCCGTTCGACCTGTTCGATCCGGCGCGAAAAGGGCGCAACAAGCTCTACGTGCGCCGCGTGCTCATCACCGAGGACGCCGACATCCTTCCGGGTTGGCTGCGCTTCATGCGCCTCGTGGTCGACAGCGCCGATCTCCCGCTCAACGTGTCGCGCGAATTGATCCAGAAGAGCGACGTGTTCGCGGCGATCCGCAAGGGCGTGACCAACCGCATCGTCCAGGAACTCGGCAAGCTCGCCGAAGGGGAGCCGGACAAGTTCGCCAAGGTCTGGGAGCATTTCGGCGCGGTCGTCAAGGAGGGCCTGTACGAGGATCCCGAACGCCGCGACGGCCTGTTCAAGATCGCCCGCTTCACATCCACGACCCAGCCGGCAGGCGATCGGACGCTCGCGCAATATGTCGCCTCCTTACGCGAGAACCAGACGGCGATCTATTACCTGACCGGCGACGACGCCAAGCGCCTCGCCGCGAGCCCTCAGCTTGAGGGCTTCAAGGCGCGCGGCGTCGAAGTGTTGCTGCTCGCGGACCCGGTCGACGCGTTCTGGGTGTCGACCGCGGCGGGATTCGACGGCAAGCCGTTCAAGTCGGCGAGCCAGGGCGCAGCCGACATCAAGTCGATCGCGCTCGTCGAGGGGGCGAACGCGCCGGCGGAGGCCACCGGCGAGGTCGCGACCCTCTTTGCCTTCTTCAAGCAGACGCTGGGCGACGAGGTCGCCGAAGTGCGGGCGTCGGACCGCCTGACCGACAGCGTCGCCTGCCTCATCGCGCCCGAATTCGGTCCCGACCGCCAGCTCGAAAAGATGCTCGCCGCGCATGGGCGGATCGCCGCGCGGGCGAAGCCCATCCTCGAGGTCAACCCGATCCATCCGCTGACCCTCGCCCTCGCTCGGCGCTTCAAGGAGGGCGAGGCGAAGCCGCTGATCGAGGACGCGGCCTGGCTCGTGCTCGACGAAGCCCGGCTCATGGAAGGCGCGAGCGTCGAGGACCCGCCGGCCTTCGCCGCGCGGCTGAGGCGGGTGATGGAGAAGGCGCTGGGGTAGGGCCATCGCCTGTAAGGCCGGGTCGCCGACCCGGCCTCGGCGCGGTCAGCGACCGCGCCCTACAAACCGGCGCTTGCTCCGCGGGCGCGGCTTTGCCAAAAGGGGCAGCCCTGACTGGAGCCCGAGGCCTTGATCGCAATCAACCCCGCCTTCGCGCGGATGGGGGAGGAGAACGCCTTCGCCGTGCTGGCGCGGGCGGCCGAACTTGCGCGCCAGGGGCGCGACATCGTCAATCTCGGCATCGGCCAGCCCGATTTCAAAACGCCACCCCATATCGTCGAGGCCGCGGTCAAGGCGCTGCGCGACGGCGAGCACGGCTATACCGACGCGACCGGGATTGCGCCGCTGCGCGAGGCGGTGGCCGAGGATCTCCACCGCCGCCTCAATGTCGAAACATCGCCGGATCATGTCCTCATCGTCCCGGGCGGCAAGGTGACGATGTTCATGGCGATTGAGATGTTCGGCGATAAAGGCGCCGACATCCTCTATCCCGATCCGGGCTTCCCGATCTATCGCTCGATGATCGAATTCACCGGCGCACGGCCGATTCCCCTGCCGATGCGGGAAGAGAACGGCTTCGCCTTCTCGGCCGAGGAGGCGCTGAAACTGATGACGCCCGAGACGCGCCTCGTCATCCTCAATTCGCCCGCCAACCCGACCGGCGGCGTGACCCCGCGCGCGGAGATCGACAAGCTCGTCGCCGGCCTCGCAAATGGCCGAACGCGGCGATCCTGTCGGACGAAATCTACGGGCAATTGACCTATGACGGCCTCGCCCATCGCTCGCTGCTTTCCTACCCCGAAATCCGCGACCGGCTCATCCTGCTCGACGGCTGGTCGAAGACCTACGCCATGACCGGCTGGCGGCTCGGCTATTCCGTCTGGCCGAAGGCATGGCGCGAGATCGCGCGGAAGCTTGCGGTCAATTCCTATTCCTGCGTCAATGCGTCGGCGCAATTCGCCGGGATCGCGGCGCTCAGAGGGCCGCAGGACTCGGTCGACGCCATGCGGGCCGAATTCGACCGGCGGCGCAAAGCGGTGACCCAAGGCCTCAATCGCCTTCCCGGCGTTCGCGCCGCGACCCCCAAGGGCGCCTTCTACGCTTTTCCGAATGTCGCTCGCACCGGCTGGAAGGCCAAGCCGCTCGCCTCGGCCCTGCTGCAGGACGCGGGCGTGGCGGTGATCGGCGGCCCCGATTTCGGCGTATATGGCGAGGGCTACCTGCGTCTCTCCTACGCCAATTCTCTGGAAAACATCGAGCGAGCGCTTGCACGGTTGGAAGACTTTCTCAGCCGCCCGGCGCGCGCGGCGTCGAGCTGATGACGCGCGCTTCCCATGTCCTCTTTCGGGTGATGAAAAGTGATCATGCGACCCCTCGTGCTTGCCGCCGCCGCGATCGCCTTGAGCTCGTTCGCGCGAGCCGAGGAGACGCGCCCATCGCAAGCCGTTTGCGACGCCGTCAAGATCGGCGCGCGCGAGTTGGCCGACTGCCTGAGAACCAACGCCGACCGATCCGACCGAGAGCTTGCGGCGGCCGTCGAGGCGGCGATCAAATCGATTGACGCCCGCCAGGGCCTGCTGTCGTCGCAAAAGGCGCGCTGGCGGCGCGCGCTCGGCGACGCCCAGGCGCAGTGGGTCGCCTGGCGCGATGCGGAGTGCCAGGACGTCGCGCCATTCGAATCGGGCATGGACGCCAAGGGCGGCGATCCGCGCCTTCGCTGCATCATCGACTATAACGCCGAGCGCAGCGCGAGCCTGAAAGCGCGCTATCCTTGAACCGCGGCTTTGTCGCTCTGGATCTCGCCGTCGTCCAAGTCAATCCGCCGCCTCGGGGCGGTTCGAGGAGATCAAGCATTGGCTGCTCTTGAAGGCCTCGGTTTTGTCGTCGACGGGTTCGACCGCGGAGCCTATCGGCGCGAGGACCCGGCCGAAGTGGCGCGCCTGCGCGCTCGCGACGACGCGCGCGTGCTCCTGATCGCCCGCGACATGCCTCTATTGCGCAACGGCGAGCGAGGACTCGACGCGCTCATGCCGATCGGGGAAATCGCGACCCTGGGCGGGGCCGAGGTCGAGGCGCTGCTCGGCCTTCTGCCCAATGGCGCGCCGATTTTCGCCGCGCTCATCGCTGACAAGGCGGTTGAACTGCGCTCGGACGCGAGCGACGGCTTCCTCGACCGGCGGGTTCTGGCCGTTCCGGGCCGCGAGGATCTGAAACTCATCGATCTGCGCTCGATCGCGGTCGGCGGCCTCGCGCCTGACGACCAGACGGCGATGCTGGCGGCGGCCAAGGCGCTCATGCACTGGCACGCGCGCCACCGGTTCTGCGCCAACTGCGGCGCGCTCAGCGACGTCGCGGCGGCCGGCTGGCGACGGGACTGTGGGGTCTGCAAGGCGACCCATTTCCCGCGCACCGATCCGGTCGTCATCATGCTCGCGGTCGACGGCGATGCTTGCCTGCTCGGCCGCCAGCCGAGATTCCCAAAGGGCATGTATTCGGCGCTGGCCGGATTCGTCGAGCCGGGCGAAACCATCGAGGCGGCGGTCAGGCGCGAAATCTCGGAGGAGGCCGGCGTCGCCTGCGGCCCGGTCCAATATTTCGCTTCGCAGCCGTGGCCTTTCCCGGCCTCGCTGATGATCGGCTGTTTCGCCGAGGCCAACGGCCGAGGCATTGTGGTCGATCGCGTCGAGTTGGAGGACGCCCGATGGTTCAGCCGCGACGAGGCGGTCGCGCTGATTGAAAAGCGCCACCCCGACCAACTCGCGGCGCCGACCCCGGTCGCGATCGCGCACCACCTTTTGAAGCGATGGGCTTACCAAGGAGTCAAATTTAGCTGAGCACGTCTGTATTTTACCGCCGGCAAAAAAAGAGCGGATCGGCTAGGAGGGGGCCCGCCGATCCGCTAGCCTTCGTGGAATGCCTTCGGCCCGTCTTGGCGCTCGGGGGCTGGGGGGCAAGAAAACCGAGCAAACCGCGAACCGATTCCACGCGGCACATCTTCAGTATCACCCGGCGTTGCGGCGCGCGCTTGACCACAAACTGGCCAAACTAAGGCAGGATGTAAAAATTTTTTTCTTTGCTTCCGCCCGCTATAATTGGCAGCCCCGATCTATTTTTTGGGCGTAAACCTCGTGTTTACTGAGTTGAACCGCCGTCTTTAATGTTATCGCTGTTCTCAACCTTGGGTTTGATCGTTTTCGGCGCCATGAGTTTCTGGGGTTTGGTCTCCGCGGCGGCGCGCCGGATCGGCTTTGACTTGGACTTGTCCTTTGCGCCATGGGGCGCCGGCGGCGCGTTGACGCCCGCATCGGCGGCTTGAGCGTCGCCGGGCGCCGCCGGCGCGCCTGCCGGGCGGGGGCCCAGCGCCGGACCCTTCCAGCCCGGGGCCGGGCCTAGAAAGACTTTAATCGGATCAAAATGGATCTTCTCGTCCGAGAGCTGGGTGTGCGCGGGCGCGAGCAGCGCCGCCAAGGGGCTGAGGATCCCTGCCCCGCGGCCAGCAGACGCGACCGCCTGGATCGGCTCGGCGACGCCCTCGTCTTCGGCGGCGGCGATCGCGGCCGCGCTGTGGTGCAGGCAGGCCTGCGACCGCTGGGGCGCGGTCGAGCCCGAGGATGGCAGCGATTCGAGCGAGCCGTTCCCGCCACCCATCGCGAAGCCGCGATCGAAAAGGTCCGCCGCTTCCTGGTTGCGCGATCTCGCGGTCGGCGCGCCGAGCACGACGACGATCAGACGCCGTCCGGGGTGGCTGGCGCTCGCCACCACATTGAAGCCGGCCGGGCAGGTGAAGCCCGTCTTCATCCCGTCGGCGCCGGGATAGCGGCCGAGCAGCCCGTTGTGATTGGCGATGTACTGGTTGCCGAGTTGAAGCGCGCCGATGCTGAAGAGGTCGGCATGGTCGGGAAACTCGCGCAGCAGCGCACGCGCGACGATCGCCATGTCGCGGGCGGACGACACGTGGGCGGGGTTGTGCAAGCCGTTCGGATTGACGAAATGCAATTCATGCAGGCCAAGGCGCTGCGCCGCTGAATTCATGTCGTCGGCAAAAGCCTCGACCGAGCCAGAAACGCCCTCGGCGACCATTACCGCGATGTCGTTGGGCGACTTGACCATCAGCATCTTGAGCGCATTGTCGAGCGTCACTTCGGTGCCGGGCCGGAACCCCATCTTCGACGGCGGCATTCGCGCCGCGCGCGGCGACATCACGAGCGGCGTGTCGAGCGTGAGCTTGCCGCCGCGCACTGCGTCCAGCGCCACATAGACAGTCATCAGCTTGGTGAGCGACGCCGGATACCAAGGAGCGGTCGCCTCGTCCTGCATCAGGACCTCGCCGCTGTCGGCGTCGACGACCAGATAGGGCGTCGCCTGCGCCGAAACCGCGCCGATCGCCAGCGTGGCGGCGAAGCCGACGATCGCGCCCCGTCCAATTCGGCTCGCCCCAAACGCCATCGCTGCTTTCCCCGCAAGCTTTTCCAGCACGCCATTTTCTAGTGCAGAACGACAACGACCTCAAGGCTCAGGCATGGACCGACGCCTCCGCCCGGACCGGCGCCGGGAGCCGTTCCATCCCCGGTCCTGGCGTTCAAACGATATGGAACCGTTGCCGCTTCGACAGGTCCGCGGACGGTCCGGGCGGGAATGGTCCGGCGAGAAGGTCGCCACAGCGCTGGGCGAGCCCGGTAAGGGCGGTTTCCGTCGCCCCGGCGGCGAGCGGTCCGAGCGCCTCGTTGACCGCGACCTGCCATTGGTCGGCGGAGATGAGGCGCGCCGCGTCCTCGGCCGGAACGATGCGGATGTAGTGCTCGGCCAGCGACACGTAGATGAGCGCCCCGCACTGCGAGCGGTCGACGCCGCGCAGCGCAAATTGCGCCAGCGCCGCGCGGTGGCCGGCCGAGCGCGCCAAGCGCTTTGGCACAAGCCAGCGGCGGACTGGCGGCAGTGAGCCGACAACAGCGGCGAGAATGGCGACAAGCAGTTGTGCGACGTAGATGCGGTGGGCGGAAAGCTCGGTGAGCAGCAAGAGCGGCAACGGCGTCGCCAGCGCGAGGATACAGGCGCCGAGCAGAAACTCGGCGTCGCGGGAGGCGGAAGCGCCGGCGAGCACGCAAACGAGCGGCGCCCGGGTCTTGAGCTGCGCGGCGTCGAACGCCGCCTCGACGCGCGCCGCTTCGGTCGGGTCGAGGATCATCACCAGCCTCCGGAGGCGCCGCCGCCGCCTGAGGAACCGCCACCGCCGGAAAAGCCGCCGCCAAATCCCCCGCCGCCGCCGAAACCGCCGCCGAATCCCCCGCGGCCGAATCCTCCGCCCGTGCCCATCGGGATGAAAATCACATTGCCGCCGCCGCTCCGCCGGGAGATGCGCGAAATCACGAACATGATGAACAGGAAAATGAGAAATGGCGCCAGGGCGTCGAGCAGCGAAGCGTCGTGCTCGGCGCGCATGTCGGTCGGCTTCGGCTTCCATTCGGCCGAGTCGGTGGTGAGCGCGGTGATGATGTCGTCGACCCCGCGGGTGACGCCGCCGTTGAAATCGCCGGCCTTGAACCTGGGCGCGATGGCGTTGGAAATGATGATGCTGGAGACGGCGTCGGTCAGCGTGCCCTCGAGGCCGTAGCCGACCTCGATGCGCATCCGCCGCTCCTTTGGCGCGATCAGGAGGAGCGCGCCGTTGTTCTGCTTCGCTTCGCCCAGTTTCCAGGCGCGGAAGAGCTCGTTGGCGTAGGGCTCGATCTCCTCGCCGCCGAGCGAGGGCACGGTCGCCACGACCAGCTGAATCTGCGACTTCTGCTCGAGGTCGGCGAGCTTGCGCTCAAGGTCGGCGACGGTGACGGGCGAGAGGATCTTCGCCTGGTCGACCACCCGTCCGGTGAGCGCGGGGAAGTTTGCCGCCGCAAGCGCCGCGCCGACCCATAGCGCCGCGATGAGGGCGGCGATCAGAGGCCGCGGCCAGAGGCGAAGCATCCGGACGCTCCCCGTTCGAGGACTAGAACTTCACCTTCGGCGCCGCCTGGGCTCCGGAGTCGGCGGTGAACGGAACCAGCGGCTTGATCGAGCGAAACACCGTCTGCGCCCAGAGCACGCTCGGGAAGGTCCTGAGCGTGGTGTTGAAGTCCTGCACCGCGGCGATGTAATCCCTGCGGGCGACGGCGATGCGGTTTTCGGTCCCTTCGAGCTGCGATTGCAGCGCCAGGAAGTTCTGGTTCGATTTGAGGTCGGGATAGTTTTCGCTGACCGCGAGCAGCCGGCCGAGGGCGCCGCTGAGGGCGTTTTGCGCATCCTGCAGCTCTTTGACCTTTGCCGGGTCCGTCAGGTCGTCGGCGTTGAGGTGAATCGACGTGGCCTTGGCGCGCGCCTCGGTGACCTGAACAAAGACGTCCTTTTCCTGCTTGGCGTAGCCCTGAACGGTGGCGACCAGATTGGGGACGAGGTCGGCGCGACGCTGATACTGGTTCTGCACTTCCGCCCAGGCCGCGTTGGCGGCTTCCTGCTTGGTCGGGATGACGTTGTAGCCGCAGGCCGAAACCGAAACGGCGATCAGCGCCAGAACGGCGAGCGATCGAAACCGTTGAAGCAAGCGCATGGAACAACCCCTCCCGGCCAAGACCCGGACGGTTCGCGGGCCGGAGCGGATCATAAGGCGCCAGCCGCGCTAAGGCCAACCGCCAAGACAGGGCGCGCCCCCGCCGCGCTTGATCGCATCGGCCGCTTTCACTAGAACCCCCGACTGCCGGCGCGGGCGATCCCGACGCCCCCGACCCTTTTTGAGAGCGCGAAGCCGCGTTTGGCGCCAGAACCAGGACAAGACATGCGCGTTTATTACGACCGGGACTCCGATCTCAATCTGATCAAGGGCAAGAAGGTGGCGGTGGTCGGCTACGGCAGCCAGGGCCACGCGCATCTGCTCAACATGCGCGACAGCGGCGTCAAGGACATCGCGGTCGCGCTCAGGCCTGACTCGGCCTCCGCCAAGAAGGCCGAGGCCGAGGGCATCAAGGTGATGGAGGTCGCCAAGGCGGCGAAGTGGGCCGACATCGTGATGATGCTGACGCCGGACGAGCTGCAGGCCGAGATCTATCGCAACGAGCTTGCGCCCAACATGAAGAAGGGCGCGGCGCTGATGTTCGCCCACGGGCTCAACGTCCACTTCAACCTGATCGAGCCGCGCGCCGATCTCGACGTGCTGATGGTCGCCCCGAAGGGCCCCGGCCACACCGTTCGCTCCGAATATAAGCGCGGCGGCGGGGTGCCGTGCCTGATCGCGATCCATCAGAACGCAAGCGGCAACGCCCACGATCTCGGCCTCTCCTACGCTTCGGCGATCGGCGGCGGGCGCGCCGGCGTGATCGAGACCTCGTTTCGCGAGGAGTGCGAGACCGATCTCTTCGGCGAGCAGGTAGTGTTGTGCGGCGGCCTGGTCGAGCTCATCCGCAACGGCTACGACACCCTGGTCGAGGCCGGCTACGCCCCGGAAATGGCATATTTCGAGTGCCTGCACGAAGTGAAGCTGATCGTCGACCTCATCTATGAGGGCGGGATCGCCAACATGAACTACTCGATCTCCAACACCGCCGAATATGGCGAATATGTCTCCGGCCCCCGCATCATCACCGGCGCGAGCAAGGCCGAGATGAAACGCGTGCTCGACGACATCCAGTCGGGCAAATTCACCCGCGACTGGATGCTGGAGAACCGGGTCAACCAGACCTCGTTCAAGGCGATGCGAGCGCGCGCCAACGCCCATCCGATCGAGGAGGTCGGCGCTAAACTGCGCGCCATGATGCCCTGGATCGGCAAGAACAAGCTGGTCGACAAAGCGAAGAACTGAACGCCCTGTTCCGGCTGCGCGCTCGCGGCCTCGGCCGGCGGATTTCGGCCGCCCGTTTCCGCTGGACAGCCCCGCGCGCCTTTGCTAAACGCCGGCCCTTGCCGGGCGGGACCGCCCGGCAAGACGCGATGGGCGCATAGCTCAGTTGGTAGAGCAGCTGACTCTTAATCAGCGGGTCCAAGGTTCGAGCCCTTGTGCGCCCACCATCGAAATTATTGAAAAAAAATAAATTCGCGAGCTTGTGGAATCCAGCCAAAACGAGCGGCGAGCGAACGAACCGAGAGCGGACCCAACAAAATACCTTCACCCTCTCACCCGCAACCGCGAGGCAAATCTTCGCGCCAAAAGCGAACGTTTGGCCAGGTCTCCGGATCGAAGGAGTGTCGGCTTCTTTCTCGTCTGAGCGCTGGTCTCGCGCGCGCGGCCTTGCGGGTCATTTCATCCCGAACGTCGGCGAGGCCAACGTCGCGGTCACAATATGCCACGCGCCCAGCGTCTCGCTTCAATTGGACGCCTCGACGCATGCTGTGAGCAAAAATGCATGATTTGGTCGCAACAAATGCTTTACATTTTATTCGAATCCAGCTAGTTAAATCTGTGAGTTTGCGCAGGTTCGCGTATGGGAATGTATTGCAAGAACCGAGCGCCTACCAAATATAACTATAGACAAATTGACTCACGACTATGCTGGTCTAATTCACGCGTGAGTCCGCCAGGCGCTCGCGGCCTCGCGTCCCGCCCGCTGCCGCGGCGCACGATCGCCGGCAAGGCTGCCGCAATAGACCACGCTCAATTCGAAGTTGAAGCCCGGCAAATCCTTAGCGCCCCTTTGACTCTGCTGAATCTTAGCAACGAGGTCGATCATGTCGCTTGATCCTAACGGGGCCCCTGCGGGTTACTATTACGAAGCTGGCGCCACTGCATACCTGATCGATCCTGCCGGCACTTATAGTCTTGCGGGCGCGAGCGCGCCTACGACCGACCGCGCGGGCACTTACAGCGGCCCCGGCGCGAGTGCGCCGACTGCCGATCCGGCGGGCTCATACAGCCGCCGCGGCGCCAGCGCGCCGACTGCCGATCCGGCGGGCACGTATAGCGGCGCCGGCGCGCGCAAGCCCACGCTGGCGGCGGCGGGGACCTATATTCCGGTCGCTGGGGCGACCTCGGCGGCGGCGGAGATCGCCGACCCTGCCGGAACCTACAGCCCGGCAGGCGCGTCCGCCCCGATCGCCGACCCAGGAGGAACCTACAGCGCCGCTGGCGCCAGCGCGCCGACGACGGACCCAGCTGGCACATATAGCAGTCCCTACGCATTGAATCGTCTATTTCTAAATGGTACTCCCAACACACCAGGAACCGGCAGCGTTCTCTCTTTCAATAGCGCCGAGTCCGTGGCGAATTACTATGGTGTCACAAGTATTGAAGCCTCTCTTGCCAACGAATTTTTTGCCGGATACGCCGGGCTCTCTGCAACGATGCTTTTTGCGCGCTATAGTACACTGGGAGGGGAAAGGTCACATTTGGTCGGCGCTAATATAAGCAATCTCACCCTTCATAAGTTGAGAAGTATAAACGGCTCCCTCTCGATCAATTTTGAAGGATTCAGATACCATGGATCAATCAATCTTTCGAAAGTGACCAGTCTCAAGTCGGCGGGGTCGGCGATACGGAGCGCGCTCAATTCGAATTTGCCGGTCGAGGCCGTGACGGCAGGAAGTTCGATCACGCCTGTCTCAATTTCCTTCACCGGGTCGCTCAACGGCTATTATCTCCAAGTTACGTCGGTCTCGTCGGGCAGCATTGAACTCGGCGCCGAGATTTCCGGGCCTGGCGTAGCCGCGGGCAGTCAGATTATCAACCAATTGACTGGAACGCCTGGCGGCCCCGGACTCTATTCCCTTTTCATAGCTGGAGGGACTGCTTCACAGGAGCTTATGACAGAGAGTTACGGGGTGCTCACTATCGGCTCCGTGACTTCCGGCCCTGTCGCAGTCGGGCAGGAGGTCACCGGCGCTGGCGTTCTCCCGCTCACGGCGATCGACGGCAATTTGAGCGGCAGCGGCCCAGGAAGCACCTGGGTTGTCAACAACGCGCAGACGGTCGCGGGCGAAAATATGACGATGACTGGCCCGCCCCTCACGGTCGTCCTGGAGTCCATCGTTGGACCGACCGCAGATAACGACTATTTCAAGATTTCAACAAATGGAGACTTCGACTACGATCACAATCCATCCTCGCTGAGCTATATGAGAGGCACGGCCGCAGCCGCGTTGGGCCTGACGCACGCGTCCGGAGCCTTCGATTCAACGCCGGGCGGAGCATTGCCGTCGCCGTCGGCGTTCATGAGCGATCTGGTCCAGGACGAGAACGGCGAGTTCGGCTCTTTTCAAATGGCGTATTCGAACCTGAGCGAGGGGGCTCCTGATTATCAGGGCGATTTGGCGGCTTGGGCCCAGTCGACTGGTGGTCTCTATACCTTCCTGGGTCAGGCTACCACCACCTCGCCGGCGGGATCGAGCTTACCGACGACTGATCCAGCCGGCACATACAGCGCGGCGGGGGCAAGCGCCCCGACCTTGGCGGACCCGGGAACGTATATCCCGGTCACCGGGGCGACCTCCGTTGCGGCGGAGATTGTCGACTTGGCCGGCTCCTACAGCCTGGCGGGCGCAAGCGCGCCTACCCTTGCGCAGCCCGGATATTATGTGCCGACCGCCGGCGCGAGCAGCGAGACGCAGGACGATCCTGGCTATTACACGCCCTATGCGGGCGCGACGGCGGAGATCCTGGCGCTGGCGCCGGTCATATCGGGTACGATGGCGGGTCAAACCACCGCTTCCGGGCAGCCTGACACGCCGTTTGCTTCCGTCACGATCGCCGACCCGAACATCGATGCTTCGGACATTCTTTCGATCCAGCTAACCGACGACGGCGGCATCCTCTCCGATGGCGCGGGTTTCAGCGGGCTTACGACCAGCGCGCCTGGCTTCTACAGCATTTCGGGGACTGCCGGCGCGATCGCCAGCGAACTCGACGCCCTTGTTTTTTCCCCGAGCGGCAACCCGGCGACGACGATCTTCACTCTGACCGACGCTTCCAGCGCGGGCGCGGACGCGGTCGACACGAACACCACCGTGACAGTTTTGCCCGCCGATCCGGGCGCTGAACAGTCGGCGCTCGACCAGGCCGCCGGGACGGGATCGCACCAAATCTCGGGCGCTTCCACGCTGGAGTTCGACGCAACCGTCCCGGCTGGCCAATCAGTTTATTTCACCGGCGGCGGCGGCGAGCTCGCGCTAAACGACCCGGCTGGGTTCGCCGGCTCGATCGGCGGCTTCGACACGGCCGGAGGCGGATCGAACGACACGATCGAGGTCGCCGGGCCGTGGGTCTTCGCCGGCTTCGCGGAGAACGCGGCGGGCACGCAGGGAACCTTGGGATTCGCGAACGGAACCAGCCATTTCGGCCTTACCCTGCTCGGCGATTATGCCGCCGCCGATTTCGTCCATCGGGCCGGCCCGGGCGGAAGCACGCTGATAACCTACACGTGAGGCAGGCCGCCCCGATACGTCGCAATCGAATCAGGTATGCGATTGAGATCGTCCTCGCCACCCATCTCGCAACGCCCTTTAGACATCACGTGTGCTCTGGAGTCTGGCGACGGAGCGGGCTATGCTGGCGCACGGGATTTCTAGCCGACATGGCAATGCTGGGTTGGTTTGAAAGATCTGCGAGAATCCCTGAGAGCGCCGATATCAGACGGTTTTGCAAAGAAGCGCTCTCTATCAGAACCTGGGTGAGGAAATGGACGTCGAGGCTTGGCTTGCCGGCGTCGGTCTGGCGCAATATGCGCAGACGTTCCGCGACAATGCGATCGACGGCGAAGTCCTCCGTGATCTGACCGATGCGCACCTGCGCGAGCTTGGGCTCCCGCTCGGGGCGCGGCTCAAGATTCTGAAGGCGATTGCTGTGCTCGACGCCGGCGAACCACAGCGCGACGCCACGCCGACCGCGCAAACCGCCCCCCACTCCGGACCGGAGCGGCGCCAGCTCACGGTCATGTTCTGCGATCTCGTCGGCTCGACCGCGTTATCCGCGCGTCTCGATCCCGAGGATATGCGCGAGGTCGTCAGCGTCTACCATCGATGCTGTGAAGACCTCATCGCCAAGGCCGGCGGCTTCGTCGCCAAATATATGGGCGACGGGGTCTTGGCCTATTTTGGCTATCCTCATGCTCACGAACATGACACCGAGAGGGCCGTGCAGGCTGGGCTTTCGCTCGTCGAGGCGACCCCAAGGCTCAAGACGGTCGCCGGGGTTCCCCTCCATGTGCGAGTCGGCATCGCCACCGGGCTCGTCGTGGTCGGCGATCTCATCGGAACGGGCGCCGCGCAAGAGCAGGCGGTCGTCGGCGAGACGCCGAATTTGGCGGCGCGCCTGCAGGCGCTCGCCGATCCAAACATGGTCGTTATCGCGGAGGACACTCGCAGGCTTCTCGGCAATCTCTTTGAAGTCCAGGACCTGGGGGCAAGGGACGTCAAGGGCATCGCGGCGCCGGTGCGGTGTTGGGCGGCATTGCGCGCGAGTTCCGTGGAGAGCCGATTTGAGGCGCTGCATACGACGGGTTTGACCCCGCTGGTCGGACGAGAAGAAGAATTCGAGTCGCTGCTGCGGCGCTGGTCCAAGGCGAAGACCGGTAACGGCCAGGTGGTATTGCTCTCCGGCGAGGCCGGCATCGGCAAATCGCGGCTCACCGCGGCGTTTCTGGAGCGCCTCGCCGGCGAGCCGCACACGGTTTTGCGCTATTTCTGCTCGCCGCAGCACACTGACAGCGCGCTTTACCCGGTTATCGGGCAGATGGAGCGCGCCGCCGGACTGGCGGACGACGAAGGACGACAAGCGAAGCTCAATAAGCTCGATGCGCTGCTCGCGGCGACCTCGACCTCTATCGAGGACGCGGCGCTCTTAGCCGAGATGCTGTCGCTTCCGAACGACGGACGCTATCCGGCGCTCGACCTGACCCGGGAACAGCGCAGGGAGCGAACGCTGGAAGCGCTCATTGCGCAAATCGAAGCGCTGGCGCGCTCCAAACCGGTGCTGATGATCTTCGAGGATGCGCATTGGACTGACCCCACGAGCCTGGAGGCGTTGGGCCGGGCGGTGGACCGAATTAAAGCCCTTCCCGCGCTGCTCATCGTGACATTCCGCCCGGAGTTCAACGCGCCGTGGGTAGGCCAGTCGCATGTGATGAGCATGACGCTCAGTCGGCTCGGAAAACGTGAGGCGGGCGCCATCGTCGCTGGCCTGGTCGGGAAGACGGAGCTGCCGGCGGACGCGATGGCTGATATTGTGGAGCGCACCGACGGCATTCCTCTGTTCGTGGAGGAGATGACGAAGGCGGTGCTGGAGGCGGAAAGCGAGGGCGCGGCTCGGCGCACGGTCGCGATGGTTCCCTCGCCGTCCGTAGCGGTTCCCTCAAGCCTGCAGGCCTCGCTGATGGCGCGGCTCGACCGGCTCGGCGCGGCCAAGGAAGCAGCGCAGATCGGGGCGGCGATCGGCCGGGAGTTTTCTCACGCGCTGCTGGCGTCGGTGGCGTTGAAGTCCGAGGCGGAGCTGGGATCGTCGCTCGACCGTCTTATTCAGGCAGGCTTGCTGTTTCGACAGGGCGCGCCGCCGCAGGCGATCTACCTGTTCAAGCATTCGCTGGTGCGCGACGCCGCCTATGGCATGCTGCTGCGGGAGCCCCGGCGCGCACTCCACGCCCGTATCGCCGAGAGCCTGGAGCGCCAATTCAGCCAGATCGCCGAGAACCAGCCGGAGATCCTCGCGCGTCACTGCACCGAGGCTGGGCTGATCGAGAAGGCCGCGGCCCTCTGGGGCAAGGCGGGACGGCTTTCGCTCGACCGCTCGGCGCTGATCGAAGCCGCGGCCCAACTCGCTCGGGCCCTCCAGCAGATCGCGACCTTGCCCGACACGCCTGCGCTGCGTCGCGAGAAGATCGGACTTCAGGTCGCGCTCATAACCCCACTTATCCATGTCAATGGCTACGCCGCACCCGAAACCAAGGCCGCGGTGGAGCAGGCGCGTGTGCTGATCGAACGGGCGGAAGACCTCGGCGAGGCGCCCGAAGATCCGCTGTTGTTGTTCTCGGTCCTTTACGGCGGCTGGGTCGGGAACTTCGTTGCGTTCAACGGTGACGCTGCCCGCGAGCTCGCCGCGCAGTTCCTGGCGCTGGCCGAGAAGCAAAGGGCGACGGTCCCGCTGATGATCGGGCATCGCCTCATGGGCAGTTCGCTGCTGATGACGGGCGACGTCCCAGAAGGGCGAGCCCACTTGGATCAGGCTGTCGCGCTTTACGATTCCCTGCCGAGCAACCGTTCGCTGGCGACGCGATTCGGCCTGGACGCTGGGGTGGTGGCCTTAGGCTACCGGTCGCATGCCCTGTGGTCCCTCGGCTTTCCCGATGCGGCGCGCGCGGACGCCGAGCGCGCGGTCGCGCTCGCGCGCAAGATCGGCCAGGCCTCCGCGCTAATGCACGCTCTATCCCATATGGTGATACCACAAACTCTTTGCGGCAACGCCGTCGGGGCGGACGCGCAGGCCCAAGAACAAGTGGCTCTGGCGGAAGAAAAAGGTTCCCAGTTCTGGACGGCCTTTGGAATGATGAACTTGGGTTCCGTCTTGGCGCTGCTCGGGAAAGCTTCCGACGCAATCGAAATTCTAACCGCGAGCAGCGACGTCTGGCGTGCAACCCGATCGACACTGTGGTTACCGTTCTTTTTGCCGCGCTTGGCCCGCGCCCATGCGGAGCTGGGGCAATTCGAGCAGGCATCGAGAATCATCGGCGAAGCGATGAATTTGGCGGAGACAACCAAAGAAAAATGGGGCGAGGCGGAGATCCACCGAACCGCAGGCGAAATCGAGCTGATGTCGCCCCAGCGGGATGCGGCGAAAGCGCGGGCGCATTTCGAGCGGGCCCTCGCCATTGCCCGCGCTCAGAAGGCAAGATCCTGGGAGCTGCGCGCGGCGACGAGCCTAGCTCGCCTCTGGAGCGATCACGGTAAGCGCGATAAAGCCCGCGACCTCCTCGCCCCGATCTATGGTGGGTTCACCGAAGGCTTTGAAACTCGTGACTTGCAAGAGGCGAAGTCGGTGCTCGAGGAGTTGCGGTCCTAACGTGGCGCGGGTCAAGATGAGATGCGCTGCCGCTTTACCTCTGTTTGCCGCGTGTCTGGTCGGATTCCCGTCGTTCCTCGAACGCGCGATCGCGGAAATGGGCGTCGAAACGCTCCAGGCCTCGACATTAGTCTCGATGAGGCCCATCTGACCGTAGCTGGCGGCAAGCAGCACGCGGGCGGCGTCGGTGTCGGTGTTGCGCAAGATGCGCCGGTTCGGCAAGCTGCAAGGGAATGCCGACAGATTATGGAGGAGAGATGGCCATTGGAGTGGTTACCGGAACGAGCACCGGCATCGGATTCGCCACCGCTGTCACGCTCGGGAGAGCCGGTCATACCGTCGTCGCGACGATGCGCAATTTGAACAGCGCCGCCGATCTTCAAAAGGTCATCTCCAAAGAGAAGCTGCCGATCTCCGTCGCCAGGCTCGATGTGGACGATGACGCCTCCGTCAGCGATGCGTTCAACAAGGTGTTCGCGGAGCACGGTCGTATCGACATTCTTGTGAATAACGCGGGGTTGGGCGGTGGCGGCTCGGTCGAAGAAGCCCCAATGGCCGCGTTTCGCGGGATCATGGAGACGAATTTCTTCGGCGCGCTACGCTGCACCAAGGCCGTGGTCCCTCATATGCGCGAACAGCGCCACGGCTGCATCGTCAATGTCACTTCGATTGCCGGGCGCGTGGCTTTCGCCGGTCACGGACCGTATGCCGCTTCCAAATGGGCTCTCGAAGCGTTGAGCGAGTGCTTGGCGCAGGAAATGAAGGCGTACAACGTCCGCGTCGCTATCGTCGAACCCGGCGTCATCGCCACGCCAATCTTCAGCAAGGCGACGCCGCAGCCGAAGGACAGTCCCTATCCACATCGACGGCGCCAAATGGCCCTTTACAGGGCATCGCTCGCCTCGCCGACGTCACCTTTCGTCGTTGGCGAACAAATCCGACAGATAGTCGATGGCGAAAGCTGGCAACTCCGCTATCCCGTCGGCCCGGACGCCTTGCCTTTCATCTTGTGGCGGGCAGGCAAGACGGACGAGGAATTCATTGGCATGCAGGGGGAAAGCGATGACGAATACAAGGTCAGGATGAAAAGAGAATTTGGTCTTGATATAACCCTCTGACTGGAAAGCGATGTTGGAGTTCGCGGCTCGGTCGTTCCGCCGCACGCCTCAGCGTGCGATCAACTGTAAAAGCCCTCCTCGCGACCAGACCTTCGGGCCAGCGTGCCGGTGACGCCCATTGGGTCGATCTTCCCGTTCTGTCCCCGATCGTGATGCGCCGCGACGAGGCTCGGCGGGCCTGCCCCCCAACTCGGCGTCGAGGCCCCGGGCTTGCCGATAAGCATGCTCTTTCGATTTCGCGTATACCCTCCAGGCCCGCACCGCGCGGCGGAGCCGCCGGCTCAAGCCTCCTCGCCCAGGGCAGCGGCGACGCGGGAAAGGTCACCTTGCGGTCCGCCTCGCGCCCCTCGACGGTCGCGGCGAAACGCGCTCCCCACGCATTCAGCGCGGCGCGCCTCTCGTCTTCCCATTCGTGACGTTGATGGACGCCGACGCCGGCGCGGCTGCCCGAAATGTGGTTGAGCACGGCCTCGGTCACATCGGGCAGAACGCGACGGCGCCAGGCGGGAACGTCAATCATCCTCAGCCGCCAACATTCATTCAGCCAACATTCAGCGACGCCTCGCTAAGCGTGGGCTCACCGTAAACTGAAAGGTGACGACCATGCGAAAAGCTTTCTGTGCGTATGCGATAGCATTGTTGGGTGTGGCGGCCATCCCTGCTCAGGCCATGCCGATCGCGCTGCTTTCTGGCGCCGATCCGGGCATCACACTGGTCGCGGGAGGCTGCGGCGCCGGTTTACATCGCGGCCCCTATGGCGGTTGTGTTCGCAACGTCGGCGTGGTTGGAGCACCCGTGGTCCGGGGCCCCGTGGTCGTCGCGCCAGCAGTCCGGCCTGTCTATGGCCGCCGCTGCGTCTGGCGCGCCGGCGTAAAGGTCTGCGCCTGAACGAGCGCAAGGCGTCGACTTAACCGACGCGTCCGGAGCCGGCGCGCCTTTATTGGGAAGGCTTTTCTTGTCGGGTTCTCAGCAGTCGTCGCTGGCGGCTACGCCAACGCCGGCCGTAGAAGGGATGCGAGCGTGGCGCCAAGAGCCTTCGCCGTCGCTGTCGTTATCGCGCTGGCCAGTTCGGGAGCTCACGCACAGTCGCCCGCCGCGCCGTCGTGGCGGGCGGCTTGCGGCGCCGACTTGGCGCAGTTCTGCGGCCAGGTGCAGGCGGGCGGCGGCCGCCTGAGGGAGTGCCTCAGGCAGAATTTCCGCGAGTTATCGCCGGGCTGCAAGCAAGCGCTCAGGCAGGCGCGGCAGGAGCGGCAGCAAGAGCCGGCGCCGCAGTGATTTTGCTGGGCGGCCCAGCGATTCGCGCTCTCATCTGGTCGACACGCACCCAGGAAACGCGGCCATGGGCGCCTTTATCGGTAGGCGACGGGGCGTGCGTCTCGCCGCCCGCGCGGCCGGGCGCCGCTCAACCGACCTTAGCCCGGCGCGAATAAGGGGAGAAAAGCCCTAGGCCCGTCTCGGCGCGCCTTTGCCGGCTTGACGAGGCGCTCTCTGTTCATCCCTCGCATTCAAGGCTTGACGCACCAAGTTTTTGATCATTTTGGCGCGCGTCGGCTTCGGGTCGGGCTGTCTTTCAACAAGGGCGTCCAGGCGAGCTAACAATCTCGGAGGCACCCTCATCTCTAAGGGCCTCCCCGGCCCGCCGGCAAGTTTTTTCGTTCCGCTTTCAGTCGTCATGCTCATAAGGGTCCCCGGTCAATAACAGCAATCGCAGAACGTCAGCGCAGCATGACGATTTCGCCACGGTCGCCGCCGCGCGCGTTCAACTTGAACATAGAGACACGCAGACGGCCTGGCAAGAATTCTATCCGCACTCAGCCGCCGGCTCCTCTAGCCCTCATCATCGGCTGGTCAAGTAGCGGCGAAAACCGGGCGCGGTTAATCTATGTCGGCGAGAATTTCGCGCGAACCGACCTCAACGACCAAGGTTGCAGGCTCGGCCCCGATAAGGGTGTCATTTGGCTTTTGTCGGATGAGCCGGGAAGCAATTGGCGCTCGACGATCTTAAGCGCGCCGGCCGGGCAGCGGTCTCCGCAGCGCGAGCCCTCCTGCGTTGGCGCCGCGAGCAGCGCATCGACCTTCGGCTTGGATGGGTCCGGATGACCAGCATGGCCTTGGGGGAATGGCCACTGCCTCTTGTTCGGCTTCGATGCGGCGACCGCCTCACCGGCGTTGTGGACGCCAGTCGCGGCCCTCGAAGCGTAGCATTCGCGGCGGAGATTTCTGATTAACAAAGCTTAATTTTGGAGAAACCATTCGGAAATCTGAATTGGATAATAAGATGTTCGTGTTGGCGATGAAGCTCGCGATGTCCGCAAAAACCATCGGCGGATTTCTCACGGCAGGCCGCTGGAATACTCAACGTCAACATCTGGAAATTGACGTAAAGTCATGCTTGTTGTTTCTTGGCGACGGAGATTACGCTGGAAATGACCGCCACTTCTACACGATTGGGCCAAATTTCCGCCTGCGTTGAGGCCAAGTCTGGTACAAAGGATATGGCGGGTGATTCGGCGGTCGAAAACCTGCGTGTCACTGGAAAAAAACGCGCCGGGAGGGACAAAATGGAACAAAATCAAAATGGAAGAGTAATATTCGCGTCCTATGTTTCAATCAGCGAGGGCAAGAAGGGCGCGCGAGCGTCGAATAGGAAGGCGTAAGGACATGAGGACGAGCGTCGCGAGTCTGAAGGGGTGGAGCGAATCCCGGCCTCGATGCGGCCCGAATCCAGGGTGCTTGATCTCCTGGAAGAGCTTCTCGACGAAGAGCGGGATAGACGGGATAGAGAGGTCATCGCGGCGGCAATCGTGCTGGTGCGCGCGGATGCGACGGCAGCCACTTGCGTCGGCGCGCCGTACGGCGGCAGGCACAATCTCATCGCCGCATTGGACTATCTGAAACGAGATATCATCGCCGAGACGGACAACTGACGCGTTTCCCGGGCTGACCGGTTTCGCCGGCCTTGGGTCGCGGCGCGGAAAGGACATTGGAGTCACTCAATTCCGCGCCCAAGCGCGCCGCCGCCGCGAAACATCGGTCGCTTGGCGACAACAAAACGCGGCGCGTTCCAAAGGCCCGAGAAAGCGCTTCGGAACGACCGGGGGACGGAATCGATGGAGCGCTTCCTCCCTCCTGTCGTCAACTCGCGCACCAGCCGCCCGCTTGAAGCTGAAGCGGCCTCGGCGGGGAGACCCGTCACTGGCGCCAGGAGACGGGCGCCCCGAATCTCATCCGCCCCGAATCTCATCGGCCGCAGTCGGCATCTTCGAGCCCGGCTATAGCCGCGAGCTTGAGCCGACCGAGCGCGATTGCGCGAAAGGCGATGGAGGCTCTCACCGCCCGGATGAACGGACCGCCGGAAAACCGAGCGGGCGCCGATTGCGGCGGACGTAAGGCTCAGAGACTCGATTCGTTCAAACCCGGCCTCCTCCTGAGCCGGCGGGGCGGCCGCCCGTGTCGAAGGAGGCTCCAGCAAACGCCGCCCGCGGGAGCGTCCTTCGAGACGTGGTGTCTGCCATCGACAAACCGCCGGCGGTCGCGTTCGGTAGCGCAGGTCGTCCGCCGCTTCGGCGTCAATCCTGCTTGCGCGGCCCTCGAGCGCTGCGCCAGGCCCTCGCGGGAGTCCGCGACCGGCTTCGTCGGCCGCGCCGTTTCTTGAGAAAACTTAATGCGCCGGCCAAATCCTGGATAGGCGCTCGGGTCCATGCTTCCCGCCAATCCGCTGCTCAAACGCGGTCACTCAGGAATCTGGAGGCCTCAAACCATGTCTTATCCCAGCTTTGCCGATCCGACCGCCCGCCGCAGGACGATCCTCGCCTCGGTTGCGGTCGCGGCGCTCGCCGCGTCGGGCGCATTCGTCGAGGGCGCGTTCACCAGTTCTCACCCGGCCCACGCGGCCCCCGTGGCGACCTCCGATCTCGGCGCCATGCCGGCGCCGTCGTTCGCGACCCTGATCGAGCGGGTCAAGCCGGCGGTCGTCTCGGTCAAGGTCAAGATCGCCAACGCCTCATCGGAAGGCAATGGCGTGCAGATGGACAACCTGCCGCCGGAAATCCAGGAGTTCCTCAAGCGCTTCGGCGGCGGCATGGGCGGCATGAACAGCGCGCCGCGGAACTCGCAGCCGATGATGATGGGCGAAGGCTCGGGCTTCTTCGTCTCCGCCGACGGCTTTATCGTCACCAACAATCACGTGGTCCAGAACGCCAAGACGGTCACCGTGACCACGGATAGCGGCAAGACCCTCGACGCCAAGGTGATCGGGACCGACCCGAAAACCGATGTCGCCCTCATCAAGGTCAACGAGCCGGGCGACTACCCGTTCGTCAGCTTCGCCAAGGAGATGCCGCGGATCGGCGATTGGGTCGTGGCGATCGGCAACCCTTACGGCCTTGGCGGCACCGTCACTGCCGGCATCGTCTCGGCCGAGGGCCGCGACATCGGCGATGGCCCCTATGACCGCTTCCTGCAGATCGACGCGCCGATCAACCGGGGCAATTCCGGCGGACCGACCTTCAACACCAAGGGCGAGGTGGTCGGCATGAACACCGCGATCTTCTCGCCCTCGGGCGGCAGCGTCGGCATTGGCTTCGCCATTCCCGCCTCGACCGTGAGCAGCGTCGAGTCGGCGCTCGAGCACGGCGGCGCCGTCGCGCGCGGCTATCTCGGCGTGCAGATCCAGCCGATGACCGAGGACATCGCCGACAGCCTCGGCCTCAAGTCCGCCTCGGGCGCGATCGTGGACAAGGTCATGCCGTCAACGCCCGCCGCCGAGGCCGGCCTCAAGACCGGCGACGTCATCACCAAGATGAACGGGCAGAAGATCGACGACGCGGCGGATCTCACCCGCCAGATCGGCGCGCTCAAGCCCGGCGCCGCGATCGAATTGACCTATCTGCGCGGCGGCGCGGAAAAGACCGCCGAGGTGAAGCTCGCCGACCAGAAGACCGAGACGACGGCCAAGGCCGACGCTCAGGCGCCGAATGGCCAGGCGACGCCGATGCTCGGCATTCAGCTCGCGCCGGCGAAAGAGGTCGCGGGCTCAGGAGATCAGGGCGTCGCCATCGTCGGCGTCGATCCGAACGGCCCGGCGGCCGAGCAAGGCCTGGCTACGGGCCAGGTCATCCTCGATGTCGGCGGCAAGCCCGTTTCGACGCCTGAGGAGGTCAAGTCGCAGGTCGCCGACGCCAGGAGCCAGGGCAAGAAGTCGGTGCTGATGCGCATTCAGACCGCCGACGGCGACCGCTTCGTGGCCGTCCCGTTCCCCAAGGCGTGATCGCAATCCCACGCTAGACGGGACCGGCGGCGGCGCGTGACTTGGGAGGGTCGCGCGCCGCCGTTTTGCGCGGCGGCCGCTTAGGCGTCGCGCGCTCAGGCGGGCCGAACGAAAATGGCGACGCCGAAGTCTCGCTCATTCCTCCGGCAGCCCGGCCTTGCGCTGGCCTTCCGTTAGCTGCCGCGGTGTATTTGATGAATGGGTTTGCAGCCACTTGAGAGTGAGCTCGGGATTGATGCGGCGGGCCTCCGTCAAAGCGGACGTCGCCTCCTCCATCTTGCCCTCCAGCGCTTCAGCCGCCGCCAGACCCCTGTAAGGTTGGTAAGAGCGCGAGCCGGCGTCGATCGCCTCATGGTATTTGTCGACAGCCGCTCCGACATGACCGAGGCCGAGTTCCGCATCACCCAAATTCGCCAGCCACAAGCCAATCCTCGGGTCGCGTGGATTTTGGCGTATCGCCTGTTGCACGTCGGTGATCCCTTGGTCGTAACGCCCAAGAGCGATTTCTGCCAATCCCCGCGCCCGGTAGAGCGGAGCGTCATCCGGCTGGACGGCGAGTCCGGCGACGGCGGCGCTGAGCCCCTCATTCGCGCGTCCCGTAATCGTCAGGTATATGCTTTTCGCGTCAGCGCCCAGGCATTGTCGGGGGCGAGCGCGATGGCCCGGTCGGCCTGACCGATTATTTTTGCGTCGTAATCGGTGCCGGCGGTCGCCCATCCCCGAGTGTACTCTCGCCCCGTCGAAAAGGCGTTCTTCGTTCGCGCCGCTCGGGCTCGGGTTCGCGGAGAGGCAGATGGCGCTGGGCTCGCAAATGCCATCGAGCCGCGCGGCGATGTTGACGCCATCGCCCCATCAGGTCGCCGTCGCTCTCCTCGACGACGTCGCCCAGATGAATGCCCACGCGAAATGCGAGGCGGCGTTCTGGCGGCAGGCCAGCATTGCGCTCGATCGGGCCGTTCTGCACCTCGATCGCACAGCGCACCGCGTCGACCGCGCTGCGAAACTCGATGAGGCTGCCGTCGCCGGTTCGCTTGACGACGCGCCCATGATGCGCGGCGATGGCGGGATCGATCGGGTCGCTGCGTAAGCCCCTGAGCCGCGACAGCGTGCGATCCTCATCCGCTCCCGCGAGCCGGCTGTAGCCGACCACGTCGGCGACCAAGATCGCCGCCAGTTTCCGGCTCTCGCTCACCCCTCCGGCACCCCGGCCTTGCGCATGCCCTCAAGAACAAGTTTGGTTTGAGCGAGATACGTTGGCTCATCGCTCACCGGCATGTAGGTGGCTCGGGCGCGCGAAACGGTAAAGGATGGGTTCAGCGCGAGACCTGCCTTGAGGGCAGTGTGTGCCTCGTCCAATCGATCGAGCTGCGCGAGGGCAGCGGCCAATGTAAAATAAGTAAGCGGATGATTTCGGTTGGCCTCGATCGCCCGGCGACACCATGCCGCCGCTTGCTCGTAACCCCCGAGGCGGACCTTCGCAATACCCGCGAAAGTCATCCAGATATAAGCCACGGTGTCGCGCGGACTGAGGCGCAAGGCCTCAACAACGGGAGCCTCTGCTTCTTCAGCGCGACCGGTAAAAATCTTGCCCAGTGCTATAATGCTATGGGCGTGGGCAAGATTTCGATCCAGCGCCAACGCATGTTCACATTCGGCGATGCCCTCCGCAGCGCGCTTGGTCCAAATGTAGACTGCTCCAAGCGCCGTATGGGCTCGCGCATGATCTGGGACCGCGGACAAGGCTTTGGTCAGTTTCGCTTCGGCCGCCGCGAAAGACGCTTTGGGATCGGTCACAAAGGAAAGTCCGCCCGCGTCCAGGTCGGTGCGCGCCATTCCAACAAGCGCGTCGACATTGTCGGGATCGGCGGCGAGCGCGCGATCGAAAAAGGCCCGCGCTTGCGCCACAGTGTCAGGGGTCGGACCCTTATTGAGCCAAGCCAAACCTTGAAAATAGAGGTCCATCGAATTGGGGGTCGTGGCCAGTTCCGCGCGGCGGGCCTCGGCTGCGACGAGCCGGGCGTTGAGCGCGCCTGCCAGGCGCGCGACGATTTCGTCCTGCATGTCGAAGAGATCCGCGAGCGGCTTGTCGAACCGCTCAGCCCACAGATGATTTCCTGTTATGGCGTCGATGAGCTGGACGTTGACGCGCATGCGGTTTCCGCCGCGCTGGACGCTGCCCTCGAGGGCATAGCGGACGTTCAGCTCGCGGCCGATCTGCTTCAGATCGACGGCTTTGCCCTTGTAGGTGAACGCAGTGTTGCGCCCGATCACGACGGCCCCTCGTATCCGTGAGAGATCGGTCGTCAGGCTCTCCGTGATCCCGTCGACGAAATGCTCTTGCTCCGGATCGCCGCCGATATTGGCGAACGGCAGGACGACCATCGATAGTCGCGGCGGGGAGGGCTTTTCGGATGGCGCGGCTGGCGCTGGCTTCGCGTGGACGAGTTTGTCGACCTCAAGCGAGTAGACGCGGATCGGCTCGGCGATGTTCTTCAGTTGCGCGGGGCCGAGATCGGTGACGGCGAGATCGAGCCGCCCTTTCACCTGGCGATAGGCGTCCTCGGAAAGACAAATCGCGCCCGGCTTAGCGACGCCCTCGAGCCGCGCGGCGATGTTGACGCCGTCGCCCATGAGGTCGCCGTCGCTCTCCTCGACGACGTCGCCCAAGTGAACGCCGACGCGAAACTCGATGCGACGCTCGGGCGGCAGTCCGGCGTTGCGCTCCATCATGCCGCTCTGCACTTCGATCGCGCAGCGCACCGCGTCGACCACGCTGCGGAACTCGATGAGAATGCCGTCGCCGGTGCGCTTGACGACGCGCCCGTGATGCGCGGCGATGGCGGGATCGATCAGGTCGCTGCGCAGCCCGCGCAACCGCGACAAGGTGCGATCCTCGTCCGCTCCCGCGAGCCGGCTGTAGCCGACGACATCGGCGACCAGAATCGCCGCAATTTTCCGGGTCTCGCTCATGGGCAGCGCCCCTCGGGCCGCCGGCGAGACTAACACAGAAGCCCGCGCTGAATGCGCTCCCAATCCAAAAGGCGCGCGAACGACCGCTGTTATCGGCCCAGGCCCCTGGGGGGTCCGAAGCCAGGCTTCAAACCGAGACGCCGTCCCTTGCCGCGCCGCCGTTGAGCCACGGATGCGCCCTCGCCGCGGCTTCGGCCTTCGCCAGCCGGTAGAAGATGACGAGGTGAATGAACATCAGGCTCGGGACCAGGAAACCCGGAACGAGGAGCCACGGCAAAGTCGTCATCAGGGCGCTGGTCGGCGGGCCGACGAAGACCTGAAACGGACTTGGCGCCGAAAGGGCGCCGAGCGCGACCGCGTTGATGAGGTCGGCGATCCCGATCGTGTTCCACACCAGCGCGACCGGCCAGACACGCGCGCCGAACCGGAGCATCGCCCAGGCGACCGGCAGCGCCGTGGCGCCGACGAAGATGTCGCCCCAACCCGCGCTCGGCGCGAACGGCGCGGGAAGCTCGCCGGCCGCGTAGAGGATGACGAAAAATACGCCAAGAATTCGGATGGCGTTGACGGCGACCAGCGCCGGCAACGGAATCGCCAGCATCGTGTCCCGGAGCGCCGGGACGGCGAAGAAGGCGCCAACGAGCGCGGCGACCGGCAGCGCCACGGACAAGCCCAATCCCGGTACGCCAATGCCATGCTCGGGATCGAGCGCGCCCGTCGCGCCGATCGCGAGCACCAGCACGAACCAGGCGGCGAGCACGCCCGCGACAGTCAGGCGCCCGAGCGGGGTTCGCGCGAGCGCATGCGACAGAAAGGCGACGACGATCGACGCGCCAACCGTCAAGGCGGTAGCGGATAGAGTTTCAAACATGGCGGTCGCTCCTCAAGAATGTGCATATACACGTAACTGGCCAAAAATTTTTTATGGTCCGGCCATCCTCGCCAACGCGGCGTCCTGCGCCTTTCGCCAGGCGGGAAATGCCCGTCGTGCAGCCTCTTGGCCTTTGGCCGTGATGGCGACTTCATGAACCCGCCGGTCGGCGCCCTCCTCGATGACGACGAGGCCGTCGCGCAGGAGCGGGCGAAGGTTGCGGGTCAGGGTCGTGCGCTCGAGGCCAAGAAAATCCGCAAGCCGCGTCGCGGGAATCGGGCCGGTCTGGATCAGCGTCGCCAGCAGGCTGAATTGCGGCGCTCTCAAGCCCGACCCCCGCATCATCCGCTCGTAGAAGCGCGTCAGCTCGCGGCTCTTCCGCCGCGCCGCCGAACAGGCGCAATCCCGGCAAGCCGCGAAGTCGATTGAAGCGGAGTCCATATTGAGTGCATATACACGTTCCTTGCTCATGTCAAGGCGGCGCGAGCGATCCGTTATGAAAAACCGATCAGCCAGGCTTTGCATCGAAATTTCTTGCTAAAAACAGAATTCATGGTATGCTGGTCCGATGCCGTATGAAGGCCGCGCGGTCGCCGAAGCCGATGGCGGGGAAAGGAGCGGCGGAAAACTTTTTTGCCCTGGGGGGTCAGCGCAACCCGTTAAAAACCCTCAGTTCGGACAAGAGAATCCAAGGAAATCCGATTGGTTTCCTTTGAAATCCTTTGCTCGGGTTTGGCCGGGCTTTGCTGGATTTTGAAGGGTTTGGATTTGGCTTTTGCTATAAGACGTGATTTCTATGTTAAATCGTCACCGCGCCCGTTCCCATCCGCCCTCGTCGCCTTCGCGCCAATAGCTGATCGGGCGGCCCTCATCCTTGAGCCGCCGCCATTCGGCCCGCGCATGGGCGAGCGAGGCCTCGTCGCGTCCATCGAACAACAGAAGCGCGAGGTCGAACGCCTCGTCGCCACGAGCGGCTTCGGCGCCGGCGAGCCGGATGAGCATCGTCGCGGCATTGGGGTTCTGGGCCTCGCAGGTGAGGAAGATCGGCTGGGTCATGGGCTCGCCGTCTCCGGCCGCGCCATGAGGGAGGAAGCTCGCGTCGTCATGGGTCCACAGTCGCTCGTTGAGCGCTGCGACCATGTCCTCGGAGGAGGCGCGCACCAGGACGCGACGGCCCTCTTCCAGCGCCCGCTCGAGCAGGCGGGGCAGCGCCTCGTCGACGCGCCGCCGCTCGAGATGATGAAAGCGGACCTCGCTCACTCGCCCGCCGGACCGACGATGACGAACGTGCGGTCGGAGCCGGTCGCCATCAGCCCGAGGCTCACTCCGCCGGGTTCGTGCTCTTCGGTCTTGCCGGCGACGTAGACGTCGCCGCGCTCGCGCGAGGCGGTGAGATATTCCCGCGCGTCCGCGGTCATGCCGCGCAGGACGTTGCGGCTTTTGCCCACGTCCCAGCCCAGCGCCGCCTTCAACGCGGCGCTCTGAAAGCGCTCGAAATTGGTGCTGGTGCGGGCGTTCGCCGGTTCGCCGATGCGCGCCTCGAAGCGCAGGAATTCGTCGCCCCGGCAACTCAAGGTCGCGTCGACGTCGACCTTCGTCGTCACGTCGAATACGTTCGAAGTTGGAGCGCGTCCGGGAGACGACGACCGCGCGTCCGAACTCGACCTGCATGTCGCTCGCTTCCGCGCGCAGGGCCGCGGTAAAAGCGTCGCACCCGGCGATCGCCCACGCGCGCTCAGGCGAACCGCTTCCGGCGATGGCGGCAAGCGCGAAGATCGTGGACCCTAACCGCATCCGGCCGCCTCCGCGCCGATTCTCGAATCAAATCGTCAACGAGAGCCTAATCTTCGTAGGAATCGGCCATAAGACGATTGAGAAGCCGCACTCCCCAGCCCGAACCCCAGGACTGATTGATGTCCGAAGGCGGCGAGGCCATCGCCGTGCCCGCGACGTCGAGATGCGCCCACGGCGTCTCCTTCACGAATCGCTGCAGAAATTGGGCGGCGGTGATCGAGCCGCCGCTGCGGCCCCCGGCGTTTTTCATGTCGGCGAATTTCGAAATCGATCAGCTTGTCGTAGGCCGCTCCAAGCGGCATTCGCCAGACCTTCTCGCCCGAGGCCTCGCCTGCCGCGGCGAGTTGCTGGGCAAGCTCGTCGTTATTGGCGAAAAGCCCAGCCGCTTCATGACCGAGCGCGACCATGATGGCGCCGGTCAGCGTTGCGAGGTCGACGATCGCGCGGGGCGAGTAATTCTGCTGCGCGTACCAAAGCGCGTCGGCCAGCACGAGCCGTCCTTCAGCGTCGGTGTTGACGATCTCGATCGTCTGTCCGGACATCGAGGTAATGATGTCGCCTGGCCGGATCGCGTCGCCGTCGGGCATGTTCTCGACCAAGCCGATGATGCCAACCACATTGACTTTCGCCTTCCGCGCGGCGAGCGCATGCAGGAGTCCGACGACGCAGGCGGCGCCGCCCATATCGCCTTTCATATCCTCCATGCCGGCGGAGGGCTTGATGGATATGCCGCCGGAATCGAAACAGACCCCTTTGCCTACGATGGCGATCGGTTTGGTCCGTTTCGATCGCGCCCCGCTCCATCGCATGGTGACGAGACGGCTCTCTCGCGCCGACCCTCGCCCCACCGCCAGAAGAGCGTTCATGCCGAGCTTGCCCATCGCCTTCTCGTCGAGCGCTTCGACCTCGACGCCGAGCTTCTCCAGCGATTTCGTCCGATCGGCGAACTCGACCGGAAAGAGGACGTTCGGCGGCTCGTTGACGAGATTGCGCGCCATTTCGACCCCTTCGGCGAGGGCGAAGCGGTCCTGCGCGGCCGCGCGCGCTGCGACCGCATGGCTCGAGCCGATGATGAAATCGGGCGCCTCGGCGCTGTCGTCGTCCGCTTCCTTCTTGCGGGTCTTGTACTTGTCGAAGCGGTAGCCGCGCAGGCGAAGGCCGAGGCCGAAATCGGCGGCCGCCGGGCCGTCCCAAGTCCCCGCCGGGGCCTCAAAAGCGACCTCGACCCGCTTCGCGCCCGTCACCTTGCCGAACGTGAAGCCGCCGAGGGTGATGAAGTCGGCCGGGGCGTTATCCTTGCCCGGCGCGACCCCGACGACCACCAGCCGCGAAGCGTCGAGGCCCGCCGGCGCAAGGATGTCGAGCGCGGTGCGCTGGGCGCCGCGAAAGTTGGACGCCTTGGCTGCGGCGCGGATCAGCGGCTCGAGATCTCCGAACTGGGCGGTCACCGTCGGCGCCGGCTTCATCTCGGCCCCGACGAACACCACGAGCGCGCTGCCTTTGGGCGCGGACAGGGACCCAAAGGCGACCTTGACGACTCCGCTCATGACTGACGTGTTTCCCTGATCCGGATTTGATGCCTTGGGTCCGATCGACGCTGCGTCGCGGGGGGCTGGCGCCGACATATCAGGGGGTTTGTCGCGCTCGTCAATAAGCCGCCGCGATTGAGCGGCACATTTCAGCCGGTTAGGGTCCTATCCCCCGACCCGCAGCGAGAGGAGCAAGTCGCCTTGCCAGGACCGGACGCACCGGCTAGGCGCTGCTGGCGGGCGCGCTCGCGCTGACACGCGGCCCTGGTTCGGCGAGGCGATGCGACAGCAATGCTCCAAATCGAACGTTATCTGTTCCGGACCGCGACGACCGCCTGCATCTCGGGACTGGTGGTCCTAACCGGTATCGTCTGGGTCACCCAAGCGTTGCGACAGATCGACCTGATCACCAGCAAAGGTCAGACGATTTTGATATTCCTGATGATGACCGGACTTGCGCTGCCCTCGCTGGTCGCGATCATCGCGCCGGTGGCGCTGTTTGCCGGGATTCTCTACACTCTCAACAAGCTCAACGGCGATAGCGAACTCGTCGTTATGGCCGCTTCCGGCGTGTCGCCCGTCCGGCTCCTGCGGCCCATGGCGCTTCTGTCGGGGATGGTATTCGCGGTCGTCGCCGCGCTCTATATCCAGGTTCTGCCCTGGAGTTTTGGCGCAATCCAGACCCTGACGACATTCGTTCACGCCGACTTCATCGCCAATTTTGCCCGTCCGGGCGCCTTTACGCAGCTCGAGTCCGGATTCGTCTTTCATTTTCGCGACCGCACCCCTGATGGGGCCCTGCACGGGGTGTTCATGCAAGACTTGCGCGACCCGGCCAAGGCCACGACCTATATCGCGGAGGCGGGAAAAACCGTCGATCGGGACGGGACGAGCTATCTGCAGCTGTCGAAGGGCGTCCTATTACGGCCTCAATCGGCTGGCGATTCGGCGATGGTGACGTTCGACGATTATACGATCGACCTATCGCAGTTCATTCACGCCGTCGGCGCGATCAAGCGTCCGCGCGAACGCTCGACCGCGCAATTGATGATGCCCGACTCGCATGATCTCGCTGATCAGGCGTTGCTCGGCCATATCCGCAGCGAACTGCTCGACCGACTGGCGAGCCCGCTCTACGCCTTTGTCGGCGGTCTCATCGCTTTCGCGGCGTTGGGGGAGGCGCGAACAACTCGGCAGGGACGCGGCGTCGCGATCGCCGGCGCGGTCCTCGCGTTTTTTGGCCTTCGCATGCTCGGGATCGCAGCCACGACGCTCTCCGTCGGCAATCCGTCCGCCGCCGTTTTCGTCTGGTTGGTCCCGGTCGTCGCTTGCATTGGCGCGCTGGCGCTGATCTCACGGCGATTGGTCGCGGTGCGTCCACGGCCAGCGACGAGGAGTCCGGCGTGATCGGCCGAACTCTATCGTTCTACCTCGCTGGGCGGTTCGCACGCACCGTCGCGGCGGCCTTTATGGTCGTCTTCGTCCTCATCTATTCCGTCGATTTGGTGGAGTTGCTGCGCCGTTCGGGCAACTCGCAGCACGCAACCGGAATCCTCATGGCCGGCCTGTCGTTCCTGCGAACGCCAACGATCGCCGAGCAGGCTTTGCCGTTCGCGGTTCTGTTCGGCTCGATGATCGCGTTCCTGAACCTGTCCCGGAAGATGGAGCTGGTCGTGGCGCGCGCGGCGGGCCTATCCGTCTGGCAGATCCTGACCCCGCCACTGGTCGTGATCGTGGGCATCGGAATATTGTCGGTCGTCGCGTACAATCCAGCATCGACCTGGATGAAAGAGAAGGCGGACCAAATCGAGTCCAGTGTCTTCGGCGGACCGGCTCTCGGGTCGATCGGGCTGTGGATTCGGCAGAAGGGCGTTGACGGTCAGTCTGTCTTCCGCGCGAACGGGCGGAGCGGAGACGGCCTGGAATTCCGGGGGATCCAGGTTTTCAACTTCGACGATAAGGGCAATTTCGTCGAGCGCGTGGAGGCGGCCACGGCGGAATTGCACGACGGCTATTGGGTGCTGCACGACGCCGTGCTGGTGACCCCGGGCTTCGAGGCGTTGCCGGTCTCCACCTACCTTCTGGCCACGAACCTCGATCGGAGGGAGGTCGCCCAGGCGTTCGTCGCACCCGAGACCGTATCGTTTTGGCGCCTGCCCGAGCTCGCCAGTCAAACCGCGCGGGCCGGACTTGATCCGACCGCTTACCTCCTGAAATATCAGGAGCTTTTGGCGCGCCCGCTGATGCTGGGGTCGATGGTCCTGGTCGCCGCCTGCTTTTCGTTAAGATTCTTCCGAATGGGCGGAGTCGAATATATGATTTCCGGTGGCGTCGTGGCGGGGTTCGTGCTTTATGTGGCGACCAAAGTGGTGAGCGATCTCGGCGGAGCGGGCTTCGTGAGCACTCCTGTGGCGGGGTGGTCGCCCGGCGTCGTGGGTTGCTTGTTTGGCGTATATGTACTGCTGCAGCAAGAGGATGGTTGATGGGTTTCGCCCTCAGCTTTTCCTTTGAGCCAAATTCTCGCCGGGCGCGGGCCGCGCGCGCCGTGCTGCTCGCGACCGCGATCGCGTGCCTCGCGGTGTCGGCGCATTTGATTGCCAGTCCCGCGGCGGCGCAATCCGAACCCGCCGCCCCCAAGTCGACCCAAGCCAAGCCGCAGGACAAGCTTGTCATCGACGCGGACGAACTCGTCTATGACAAAAACAAGAACACCGTCTCGGCCGTCGGTTCGGTTCAGCTCTTCTATCAGGGCCGCGTGCTGCAGGCCGATAAGGTAACCTATGAGCGGGCCTCGAAGCGCGTTTACGCCGAAGGCCATGCAAAGATGACGGACGAGCACGGCGACGTCGTATACGGAAGCCGGTTCGAGCTCAGCGACGATTTTCGCGATGGGTTCATCGATAGCGTCCAACTTCTGACGACCGACAAGGCGCGCTTCACCTCGCCGCGCGTCGAGCGTTCGAACGGCGACATTACCGTTCTTGAGAAGGCGGCGTACACCGCTTGCGAACCGTGTAAGGACCACCCGGAGAGGCCGCCGTTCTGGCAGGTGCGGGCGACCAAGATCATCGAAAACCAAGAAACCCACACGATCTATTATGAGGACGCTCAAATTCTGTTCTGGGGCTTTCCCGTCTTCTGGATGCCCTATTTTTCCTCGCCCGACGCGACCGTAAACAAGCAGACTGGCCTTCTAGCGCCGCAGGTCGTTTCAGGCGCCGATCTTGGCTACGGCCTCAGCATGCCCTATTTCATCAATCTGGCGCCGAATTACGATCTGACGCTGATTCCGACCTACCTGTCGAAGCAAGGCCTGCTCGGCGAAGTCGACTGGCGCCAGCGGCTATCGAACGGCACGTACAACATTCGCGCGACCGGGATCGACCAACAGCAGCCCGGCGCCTTTCCCGTCTATCCCTACGGCGCGGGCGATCAGCGCCTGCGCGGCTCGATCGAGTCCAGCGGCAACTTTCTTCTCAACGACATGTGGCAGTTTGGCTGGAGCGGCGCGTGGTTGAGCGACAAGTTCTTTCTCAACGACTACCGGCTTCAGGGCATCAACTTCGACAACTTTTATTTCCAGGACATCATCTCATCGGTCTATCTGCGCGGCCAGTCGGCCCAGAGTTTCTTCGACCTCAGCGCCTACCATTTCGAGGGCACCACCGCGAACGACGACAATCGCACGTTGCCGGTCGCCGCCGCGCCGGTGCTCGACTTCAATCGCGTCATCAATGTTCCTGCCGACCGCACCAACGGGATCGGCGGCGAACTGACAATCGACACCAACGTCGCCAGCATCGACCAGACCAACGCGGCGTTCCAATCGACCGGCCTGCAGACGTTCGACAATGCCTTTCACCTCTATAACGTCTGCGAGACGCAAGTGGGCTCTTCTTTCGTAAACACGTATCTTCCTGGCAAATGCCTGTTGCGCGGGATCGCCGGCGATTACACCCGCGCCAGCGGACAACTGTCCTGGCAGCGCTCCTACATCGACCCGATCGGCGAGGTGTGGAAGCCATTCCTGTTCGGACGACTTGACGGCGAGGCGACCGATCTCAACGAAACCGGTTCGATCACCTACGCGAGCGCCATCGGAGTGAGCACCGTCGCCAATTCGAGCCAGGCCGCCTTCTTCTCCGGCTCGAGCCAGGGCGCTTTCGCGCGCGGCATGGCGGGCGCCGGTCTCGAATACCAGTTTCCGTTCGTCTCGACTTCCTCGTGGGGCACGCAGACGATCACCCCGATCGCCCAGTTCATCGCCCGCCCGGACGAGGTCATCCCCAGGATCCAGCCCAACGAGGATTCGCAGAGCCTCGTCTTCGACGAAACGAACCTGTTCGCCTGGAACAAATTCTCCGGATACGATCGGGTCGAAGGCGGCACGCGGCTCAATTACGGACTGCAATATACCGCTGACTTCGCCAACGGGGGCCACGCGAATTTCGTCGGCGGGGAGTCGATCCAGGTCGCCGGGCAGAATTCCTACACCCTCTACGACCCCGCTAACGTTGGCCTCGAGTCCGGCCTCGACAGGAAGTTCTCCAACTTCGTGTTCGGCGAGACGCTGCAGCCGACCTCGAATCCCATTACGCTGATGAGCAAGCAGCAGTTTGACAGCTCCACGTTGCAGCTCGAACGCTTCGACGGGATCGCCAAGGCGAACTACGCGGAAGTCAGCGGCAGCGTCGACTACGCCCTCTACGCCGCCCAGCCGGCGCTTGGACTGGAATACCCGCGCGAGGGCCTGACCGGGAATGTGGGTTACAAGTTCCTGGAGCGTTGGTCGGTCGACGGCTCGCTGGTGGTCGACATGTCGCGTCATTACTACGACACGCTGGGCCAGACGACGCCGATCTTCTATCCGGTCGGCTATTCGTTCGGCGTCGGCTACAAGGACGAGTGCACGACGCTGACAATCAGGTATTCATCCAATACGAGCGCGCCGGCGGCCTTCCAAGAATTTCCCGGCGGTCCGGTCGTCAATAACCCGGCGACGCGCAACCAGACGCTGATGATCCAGCTCGTGCTGCGCACGCTCGGCGACGTCAAATCGAACGTCGGCCTTTGATCGCCGCCACCTCTGGCAGGCGAAGCCGCTCTTGGAGCCTCGATCATGACCGGCGACCAGCCGCCGCTGGCGATGACGATGGGCGACCCGGCGGGGATCGGCCCGGAACTGGCGCTCGCCGCTTGGCGCGAGCGGAGGACCAGCGCGGCGTTTTTCGTTCTGGCCGCGCCTGCCCTCCTCGCCGCCGCCGCCAGGCGGGCGGGCTTCGAGGCGCCGATCGTCGAGACCGATTTCGCCGGGGCCACGGCGGCGTTTTCGAAGGGCCTGCCGGTCGTGCCCCTGAAGAGCGCAGTCGAGGATGCGCCCGGCCGCCCGACCGCGGCCAACGCCGCGGCGACGATCGAATCGATCGTCCGCGCGGTCGAAGCCGTCCATCGGGGCGCCGCGCGAGCCGTCGTGACCAACCCGATCGCCAAGGCCGTACTCTATGAAGCCGGCTTCCGATTCCCTGGACACACCGAATATTTGGGCGAGCTCGCCAAGGCCTGGGGCGTGCCGGCCTTTCCGGTGATGATGATCTGGTCGGAGGCGCTCAAGGTCGTGCCAGTCACGATTCACATCCCGCTCGCCGAGGCGGCTCGGGCGCTGACCAAGGACCTCATCGTCAAGACCGCGCGGGTGGTCGATCGCGACCTGCGCGCCCGCTTCGGCGTCGAGCGCCCTCGCCTGGCTGTCGCCGGCCTCAATCCCCACGCGGGCGAGGGCGGGGCGATTGGGCGCGAGGAGATCACGATCATCAGGCCGGCGATCGAGGCGTTGCGGGCAGAGGGAATCGACGCCGCCGGTCCCTTGCCGGCCGACACGATGTTCCACGCCAAGGCGCGGGCGCGCTACGACGTGGCGCTTGCGATGTATCACGACCAGGGCCTCGTCCCGGCCAAGACGCTGGCGTTCGACGAGGGCGTCAACGTCACGCTCGGCCTGCCGTTCGTGCGCACCTCCCCCGACCACGGCACGGCGTTCGACATCGCCGGAAAGGGCCTCGCCAATCCGACGAGCCTCGTCGCCGCGATCAGGCTCGCGGACCGATTGACGCGATGAGCCTCGCGGCGGACGGACTGCCGCCGCTGCGCGAGGTGGTCGCGGCGCATGGGCTCCAAGCCCGCAAGGCGCTCGGCCAGAACTTCCTGTTCGATCTCAACCTGACCGGCAAAATCGCCCGCGCCGCCGGGCCGCTTGCCGGGGTCGCCGTGGTCGAGGTCGGCCCCGGCCCCGGCGGCCTGACCCGCGCGCTGCTCGCGGAGGGCGCGAAGAAAGTGATCGCGATCGAGCGCGATGGGCGCGCGCTCCCCGCTCTCGCCGAGATCGGGGCGCATTGGCCCGGACGCCTCGAGGTCATCGAAGGCGATGCGCTCGGCGTCACGCCGCGAACGCTGATCGACAAGGCCGGCGGCGCGCCGCTGAGGATCGCGGCCAACCTGCCCTACAACATCGCGACCCCGCTGCTCATCGGCTGGCTCGAGGCCGAGCTCTGGCCGCCGTTCTACGACCGACTGATCCTCATGTTCCAGCGCGAGGTCGCCCGTCGCATTGTCGCGACGCCTGCGGAGCGCGCCGACTACGGCCGCCTCGCGGTGCTGGCGGGATGGCGGACGCAAGCGCGCATCCTGTTCGACGTCGCGCCGGCGGCCTTCACGCCGCCGCCGAAGGTCACCTCGAGCCTGATCGAGCTCGTCCCCCGCGCCGAGCCTCAGCCGTGCGACGCGGCGATGCTCTCGGCGCTGACCCGCGCCGCGTTCGGCCAGCGGCGCAAGATGTTGCGCCAGTCGCTCAAGGCCTTCGCCGCCACGCGCGGCCTCAACCTTCCGGCGCTCCTTGCCGCCGCCGGGCTTGATCCGGCGATGCGGGCGGAGGAGGTCGACGTGGCGGGGTTCGTGGCGCTGGCGCGGAGCGCTTCCGGAACGGCGGCATAAAATACATGACCGTCGTGTTTTATCCCTGTCAAGTCTCCCAAATCAGGGCCAAATCCTGCAAAGCCCAGCAAAGCGCTGCCAAAGCCCATCCAAGGAAATCCAAGAAAAAGGCTTGGATTTCCTTGGGCCGGCTTCGCCGGATCGCGATTATTCAAAGGGTTGCGCTGACCCCCTCGGCCAAAAAATTTTCTTTGCCCCTTTTCTCCGCCGGCGAAGCCGCTCTCAGGGCCACCCACCTTCCGTTTCTCGCGCATCTCGACTCCGGTCTCGGACCCTCTTGATCGACGGGATCCGGTCTTTTACCACGGATTCCGATTTTTAGAAAGAAAACTCTCGGGCGATGGCGCGATCCGCCGTCGCGGCGCGGAGGGATATCGAACGATGTCAGTGGCTTATCGGCCACCGGAACACTTCACAGGGTCATCTGGGTCTGGACGGTCATCGCGATCAGCTTGCCGCCCTCGGTCGACACCTTGGTCTGCCAGACCTGGGTTCTCCTGCCGCGATGGACGAGGGTCGCGTGGCCGATCAGGGTCGCGCCCGCCGGCGCGCCGGCGATGAAATTGGTCTTGCTCTCGAGCGTGGTCGTTCCCTTGGCTTCCGGCGGAAGATTGATGAAGGCCGCCACCCCGCCGAGCGTGTCGGCGAAACTCATGATCGCCCCGCCATGGGCGATCCCGCCGAGCGTGCACATGTCCGGCCTGACCAGCATGCGCGCGGCGACGACGTCCGCCTCCGCGCTGACGAACTCGATCCCGAGCAATTCGGCGAGCGGCAGGGGATTGGCGGTGATGCGGTCGATAAGCGACATGAGCCTCCCCATCGGCCGCGTCGCCGAGCGCGGCGCTGGCGGCCGGGTTCGCTTCGGCATACCATCGCCGCTCCGGCGGCGCCACGAAGAGGCTTTCGCGATGCGGAAGATGTCGATGACCACGGTGGCGGCGATCGGCCTCGGCCTGTCGCTGCCCGAGACCGCGCCCGCGCTCGCGGCCGGCGCCGGGCCGTTCGACGGAAACTGGAACGTCGAAATCGACTGTCCGGATGTCGGCGACGTGCGGGGTTACAATTGGCGCTTTTCCGCTTCCGTCGCCTCCGGCGCGCTGACCGGCCATTATCGGTCGCCGACCACCTCGGGGATGGGAACTTTGAGCGGACGCATCCGCCCGGACGGCCAGGCAGTGCTGACGATGGTCGGCCAGACGGGGCCGGAGGAGATGACGCTCTACCACGAACGCCCGGGATCGCCGATCCGCTACACCGCCAATGTCCATTTCGACGCGCACAGCGGTTCCGGCAAGCGCAACGAGAGGCGCGCCTGCGCGTTGACCTTCACCAAGGGTTGAGAAGCGATCGGCCGTTCGGCGGGAATGATCGACCGCGAGGGCCGATAGGTTTAAGCTCGCCCGCGGGGCTGAGTGCGGGCGGCGGATATTTAGAGCAAAGGTGAGGGACATGGTTCGCAGTCGGGTTGTCTTCAGCGCATTCGTCGCCGGCCTCGCCCTCTCGCTCACGGGCTGCTACGAGGCGGGCGTCTACCCCAACGGTGGTTACGTCGCGCCGTTCTACGCCGGCGGCTATTACGGCGCGCCTTACTATGGCGGTGGCTATTATGGCGGGGGCTATGGCTATGGCGGCGGCTACTACGGCGGCTACCGTACCGGCTTTTATGGCGGCGGGGTCTACCGCGGCGGCGTCTATCGCCGCGCTGGTTACTATCGCGGCGGCTACGGCCATTACCATGGCGGTTATCGCGGCGGCGCTTATCACGTGCATTAGGCCGATCGAGGGCGCAGTTGGCCGGCGATCGGCCAGATCGGCGCCGTCATCGACTGGATTGAAAGCCGCTACGCCGGACGGCGCCTTGGCGCCCACCTTTTAGGCATTCGAACTCCGGCCGCGCCATGCCATACCCGCCCATTCTGCATCATTTCGAGGAATCGCCGTTCTCCGAGAAAATCCGCCTCATCTTCGGCTTCAAGCGACTCTCGTGGAGGTCGGTGCGCATTCCGCGCATCATGCCGAAGCCGGACTTGACGCCGCTGACCGGTGGCTACCGCCGCACCCCGGTGATGCAGATCGGCGCCGACGTTTACTGCGACACCCAGATCATCATTCGCGAGATCGAACGGCGATATCCCTCGCCGACCCTGTTTCCGTCCGGCGCATCGGGCGCGCCGTGGGCGCTGGGGATGTGGAGCGATCGCGCCTTTTTCCAAAGCACGGTCAATCTCGTCTTCGGGGCCCTCGGCCACAAGGTCCCGCAGAATTTCATCGATGACCGCACCGCGCTGCGCGGAGCCAGGTTCGACGTCGAGAAGATGCGGGCGGCCGTTCCCCAGATGCGCGATCAGGTTCGCGCCTATCTCGGCTGGATCGAGGCGCAGCTCAGCGACGGACGGACTTGGCTCTTCGACGAGTTCAGCCTCGCCGACGTCAACGCCTACATGAACGTCTGGTACGCGCGGTCGAGCCTCGCCGCGCCGGAGGACCAAGCGGTCGCCGGGCTCGACCGCATCTTCGCCGGCCTGCCTCGCATCGCGGGGTGGGAGAGCCGCATGCGGGGGGTCGGACACGGGCGCCGCGAGGAAATGTCTTCCGAGGAGGCCCTCGCCGTCGCGATGAAGGCAAGCCCGGAGACTGCGCCTGAGAACGACCCGCACGATCCGAACGGCCGGAAGGTCGGCGACAGGGTGCTTGTCGCGCCCGACGACTATGGGAAAGTCGAGGTTGGCGGAGAGGTTGTGTCCCTTTCGGCGCAGCATATCGCGATCCGCCGCTTCGACGATCGGGTCGGCGACGTCGTGGTCCATTTCCCCCGCGCGGGCTTCCTCGTTATTCCAAATTGAAGGCGCGGACCGGCTCATCGTCGACAGGTCGGTGCGACGCGCCTCTACGACGCGCGCCGGTCGGAATCTTCGCAGGACACGCTGATCCGGTCCGAGGCGACAATTACTCTGCTTTGCCCTGTGGTCATCCGCCGCGCGTCGAGATATTTAAGGGGATCGCCCACGGGACATGAGGCGGAACGCCGACAAGGGGAATGCCGGACATGCTGTCGATGTCGCACCTGACCTGGGCGCGGTCATGCGCCATTCTCACTCTGGGCGCGGCTTTGCTGTCGGCGCCGCTGGACGCCGCCAAGGCCGACCCGACCGCATACGAAGTCACCTTTGGCGACGGGGGTCCCAACCTCTTCGGCACGGTCGACCTCGCGACCGGGGTCTTCTCGCAGACCAGCGCGCTTAGCTTCGTGCCCACCGGCCTCAGCAACATCGGCCCGAGCCTTTACACCAGCACTTTTACCGCCACCCCTTTTGGCCAGATCAATCCGGCGACCGGCGCCTTCACGCAGACCAGCAATGTCGGCCCGGGCGGGGGCGAATATCTCGCTCAAGGCTCGGCGCCGAACACCATCTACGCCCTCGACGGCTCTTTCAATCTTTACAGTGTCAATCCGGTGACGGGAGCAGGCACGCTCATCGGTCCGACCGGTCTTTCTCAAACCGGAGCCTATCAGCTTTCGACCGGCTCGGCGGTGCTCTATTTCGGCAACGGCAACGAGCTTTACAGCTTGAACACCCTCACCGGCGCCGCGACGGACATCGGTCCAACAGGGTTGTCCGGCTTCGGCATCGACGGACTGGTTTTCGAGCACGGCGTTCTCTATGGCGGGTATTCGCCTAGCACCACTCTCCCCGATTCAATCTATACGATCGATACGACGAGCGGCGCGGCGACGTTTCTCTCGACACAGAGCGCGGCGATTGGACTCGTCTACGGTCTGGCGCCCATCGTTCCGGAGCCTAGCACCTGGACCATGTTCGGGTTGGCGTTCCTGGCGTTCGCCGCCTTCCGCCAGCGGCTGACGCGCAGGCGAGCGAAAGCCTGAGCCTTTCGCGCGCGCTCGTAGCGCGCCGCCTATTCTCCCTCTTGCGGGCGAGGCGCTTGCTGCGCCCACCGAGCGCAGGCTAAACGCGCGCCATGCGTCCGTCCCTGCTCGATCCCCTGTTCGCGCCCGCCGGCTCGCTGCCGGGGATCGGGCCTAAGAACGCCAAATTGTTCGATCGCCTGCTCGACAAATCCCAAGGGTCGCGGGTCATCGACGTCCTCTTCCACCTGCCCCAGGCGACCGTCGACCGGCGCGCGCGGCCGAAAATCCGCGACGCGGTTCCCGACACGATCGTGACCATCGAGGGCATTGTGACCGAGCATCGCGAGCCGCCGAACGCGCGCTCGCGGGCGCCGTTCAAGGTGCTCATCGAGGACGAAACCGGCGACGTCGAGCTCGTCTTCTTCCTCGCCAACCCCGAATGGGTGCGCTCGAAGCTGCCGATCGGGGCCAAGCGCTGGATCTCGGGCAAGCTCGAGCTTTGGGACGGCCGGCGTCAGATCGTCCACCCCGACCGGGTGATGGACGCGGACGAGCTTGCCCGCCTGCCTTCGGTCGAGCCGGTCTACGGGCTGACCGAGGGCCTCTACCCGCGCACCGTCGCCCGCGCCGTCGAGGCTGCGCTCAAGCGCCTGCCGCGGCTGCCGGAATGGATCGGCGCGGAGACGATGAGCCAACTCAAATTGCCCGGCTTCGCCGCGGCGCTCGAGGCGATGCACCGCCCGGCGAGGCCCGAGGACATCGACCCGGCCGGGCCGGCGGCGACCCGCCTCGCCTATGACGAACTGCTGGCCAACCAGCTCGCGCTCCTGCTCGTGCGCGCCCGCATGCGCGCCATTCCCGGCCGCGCGCATCGCGCCGAAGGCGCCTTGGCGCGCCGCCTCGAGGCCGCCCTGCCGTTTTCGCTGACGCAGGCGCAAGAGCGGGCGATCGACGACATCCGCGCTGATCTTAGGGCCGAAAAGCGGATGCTGAGGCTGCTTCAGGGCGACGTCGGCTCGGGCAAGACCGTCGTCGCCTTGATGGCGATGGCGGACGTGGTCGAAGCGGGGCGGCAGGCGGCGATGATGGCGCCGACCGAAATCCTCGCCCGCCAGCACTATGAGCGCATCGCCCCGCTCGCAGAACGCGTCGGCCTGCGCATCAAGCTCATCACCGGACGCGACCGGGCGGCGGGGCGCCGCGCCTCGCTCGCCGCGCTGGCGGAAGGGACGATCGACATCGCCGTCGGCACCCACGCGCTGATCCAGGAGAGCGTCGCCTTCGCCGATCTCGGGCTTGCGGTGGTCGACGAACAGCACCGGTTCGGCGTCCATCAGCGGCTCGCGCTGGCGTCCAAGGGCGCCGCCGTCGATCTTCTGGCGATGACCGCAACCCCGATCCCGCGCTCGCTGGTGCTCGCCTATTTCGGCGACATGGATGTCTCGGCGCTGCGCGAGAAGCCGCCGGGGCGCCAGCCGATCGATACCCGCGTGCTGCCGGTCGAACGGCTCGGCGAAGTGGTCACGCGACTCGGACAGGCGACCGCCGGGGGGGCGCGCGCCTATTGGATCTGTCCGCTGGTCGAGGAGAGCGAGACCCTCGACGTGGCGGCGGCCGAGGAACGCGCGGGAGCGCTCAGCGCCATTTTCGGCCGCGCGGTCGGGCTGATGCATGGCAAGATGGCCGGTCCGGAGCGCGACGCGGCGATGGAGCGGTTCGAGCGCGGGCAGACGACGATCCTGGTCGCCACCACCGTCGTCGAGGTCGGCGTCGACGTGCCGGAAGCGACGATCATGATCGTCGAGCACGCCGAACGGTTCGGGCTCGCGCAATTGCACCAGCTGCGCGGCCGGGTCGGGCGCGGCGCCGGCCGCTCGTCCTGCCTGCTCGTCTATAAGGGCCCGCTCGGCGAAGCGGCGCGGACAAGGCTCGAGACCTTGCGCGAGACCGAGGACGGTTTCCGCATCGCCGAGGAGGACTTGAGGCTGCGGGGCGAAGGCGACGTGCTCGGCGCCCGGCAGGCCGGCGCGCCGGGCTTCCGCTTCGCCCGGCTCGACATCCACGGCGGCCTTCTGGCGCGGGCGCGCGAGGAAGCGCAGGCCGCGCTCAAGCGCAGCGAGCGGCTGACGGGAGACGAGAACCGCGGCCTGAGACTCCTGCTCTACCTGTTCGAACGCGACGAGGCCGCGCGGCTGATCGAAGCGGGGTGAGCGTCGGCGCACTTGACGCCGCGTCGCGGCGTCCCTCAAAGGGGCGGCGGTCCTTTCCTCTACCGACGAAGGTTGTAAGCAATGCGGCGGCGCGTTTGGCGGCATGGGACGGTGTCGGCCGTGGGCTTCGGCGCCATGAGCTTCGGCGGCTTCTACGGGCCGACCGACGAAGCCCAGTCCATGCGGGCCTTGGCGCGGGCGCTCGAGCTCGGCGTCGATTTCTGGGACACCGCCAATGTCTATGGCGACGGGCTGTGCGAAGAGGCGATCGGCAAGTTCCTCGCCGAGGACCCGGGGCGCCGAAGCAAGGTGACGCTCGCGACCAAGTTCGCGATTCGCCGCCGGGCGGACGGGGCGCGGTTCTTCGACAACAGCGCGGCCCATATCCGCGAAGCCCTGGAAGGGTCGCTGAAACGGCTCGGCGTCGACCACATCGATCTCTACTATGTGCACAGGATCGACAAGGCGATTCCGATCGAGGACACGGTCGGCGAGCTGGCCCGCCTCGTCAAAGCGGGCTTAATCGGCGCGATCGGCCTCTCCGAGGTCGCGCCCGACACGGTTCGCCGCGCCCAGGCCGTGCACCCTATCGCCGCCGTTCAGTCGGAATATTCGCTGTGGACGCGCAATCCCGAACTCGGCCTCATTCAGGCCTGCGCCGAAGCGGGCGCGCTTCTGGTCGCCTTCTCGCCGCTCGGGCGCGGCTATTTCGGTGGCCTTCTGCAGGACGTCGAGACGTTCCCCGACAAGGACTTCCGCCACGCCAATCCGCGCTTCCAGGGCGTCAACTGGCGGCGCAACCGCGACCGCCTCAAGGCTTATCTCAAGCTCGCCGGTCAATGGGGCTTGAAGCCCGCGACGCTGGCGATCGCCTGGACGCTCGCCAAGGCGCCGCATGTCGCGCCGATTCCCGGAACCCGAACCGCCGCCCATCTCGAGGAATGCGCCGCGGCGGCCGACCTCGATCTGAGCGAGACGCAACTCGCCGAGCTTGACCGCGCGCTGCCGGTCGGCTTCGCCGCAGGCGAGCGCTATTCCGATCCGCAATGGGTCGGCATCCAGAAATATTGAAGCCGGCGCCCGCTCCGGCGACTGAGCCTAGCGAAGCGACAGAGGCGCCTGTTCAGGCTGCTGAATGCCGAACAGCGCGCGGATGCCGGCGATGAGACTGCGGGTCGGCTGACCGCCGACGAGCGTCGCGAGATACTCTTCGGCCCACTTCTTGATGTCGTTTTCCAGAAGATATTCGAGCATCGGCGCATGGCGCTCGCGACGCTCCTCGAGAGGCATCTCCAAAGCCCGCTTCAGCGCCGCGGCGACCGCGTCGGCCTCGTGCGGGTTGACGATCAGCGCCCCGTCAAGCTCCTTCGCCGCGCCGGCGAACTGGGAGAGCAGCAACACGCCGGGATCGTCGGGATTTTGCGCGGCGAGAAACTCCTTGGCGACGAGGTTCATGCCGTCGCGCAGCGGCGTCACCATGCCGACGTCGGCGGCGCGATAAAGCCCGGCGAGGACGGTGCGCGAATAAGACCTATTGACGTAGCGGATAGGGGTCCAGGCGGCATCGCCGAAACGGCCGTTGACCTTGCCGATCAGGCCCGTCACCTCGGTCTCGATCTCACCATATTGCTTGATCTCGGAACGGCTTTTGGGCGTGACCTGCAGCAGGGTCACTTTCCCGCGCCATTCGGGATTGAGTTCAAGAAACCGCTCAAACGCCTTGATGCGGTCCGGTATGCCCTTCGAATAGTCGAGGCGATCGACGCCGAACACGAGCCGATTTCCGCCGAGGCTCTCGCGCACCAATTCGACCATCGCCGACCGCCCGGCGTTGCGCGCCAGACGCATATAGGCCTTGGTCTCGATGCTGACCGGGAATGCGCCGAGCCGGACCTTTTGTCCCTCGAATTCGTAGGCCGATCGGGTCTGCGCCGCGCCTTGCGAGATCAAGTACTGGGCGAAATTGTCTCGGTCGTTCTCCGTCTGGAAGCCGACCAGATTGTAGTAGGCGAGGCCGCCGAGGATCTCCCTGTGATGCGGCAGCGCCTGCAGAATGTCGGGAGGCGCGCAGGGCGTGTGGAGAAAGAAGCCGATCGTGTTGCGGTGGCCGCGCGATCTCAGCTCGCGCCCAAGCAGCATCAGGTGGTAGTCGTGCACCCACACGACGTCGTCCTCCCGAAGCAGCGTGCTCAAGTGGCCGGCGAACATGCGATTGACCCGGATATATCCGCTCGCGTCGACGCCGGAGTACTCTTGCAAGTCGACCCGGTAGTGAAGGATCGGCCAAAGCACGCTGTTGGCCAGGCCGTTGTAATATTCCTGGATATCATTCTTGGACAAATCGATCAGGAGGTAGGTGACTTTGTTGACTTCGACCGCCTGCGGCTCGCCGATCGGCTCTTCAGAGACCTTGCCGCTCCAGCCGAACCACATTCCGCGGCGATTCTTGAGCGCCGCCTTGACAGCGACCGCCATGCCGCCGGCCAGCGGCGCGCGCGGAGCTTCGGGAACGGCCACGCGGTTCGAAACAATGATCAGTCGCGCGCCCATGCTTCCTCCCAACTCGACGACAGCCGCGTCGCGGTATTGATGATCCCAGCCATGGAATAGGTCTGGGGCAGGTTTCCCCACAGCTCGCCGCTATCGGGATGAATGTCCTCGGACAGCAATCCGTATGCGTTGCGGCTCGCCAGAATGGATTCGAACAATTCGCGGGCCTCGGCGGCGCGGCCAATCTGGCTCAATGCGTCGGCGTACCAAAAGTTGCACGCCAGGAAGGCGGTTTCCGGCGCGCCGAAATCGTCGGGCGCCGTGTAGCGCATGATCAGCCCTTTGCGGGTGAGCTCGCGGCCGATCGTGTCGCAGCTCCTGACGAAGCGCTCGTCGGTCGCCGACAGAAGGCCGAGTTCGGCGACCAGAAGGATGCTGGCGTCGAGATCGGGCTCGCCGAACGCGCCGGTCAGCGCGCCACGTTTTTCGTCCCAGGCCTCGGCCAGAATCCGCTCGCGCAGGGCACGCGCGCTGGTCGCCCAATATTTGGTGCGATCGGCGATGTTGAGCCGCCGGGCGATCCCGGCCAGCCGGTCGCAGGCCGCCCAGCAGAGCGTCGCTGAATAGGTGTGGGGGCGCGAGCGGGTGCGATATTCCCACAAGCCGGCGTCGGGTTCGAACGCCCGCGCGAGAGCGCTTTCGCCCAGGATTTCGAGACGGCGAAAGAGCGACTCATCGCCCATCCTCGGCAGGCGCTCGTCGACGAACATCTGCGTCGCAGCGAGCACGACGCTGCCATAGACGTCGTTCTGGGTCTGGCTCGCGGCCTGATTGCCGACCCGGACCGGGCGGTTCCCGAGAAAGCCCTTGAGGTCGGGCTCGATCGTTTCCTCGAGCGAGGAAAACGGCACGATCGAGTGGACCGGCCGCATATCCTTGCCGTCGGCGGCGATGGTGGTGATGTAGTTGATATAGGATTCCATGGTCTGGGTGGCGCCGAGCCGGTTCAGCGCGTCGACGACGAAATAGGCGTCGCGCAACCAGCAGTATCGGTAGTCCCAGGTTCGCGTCGACGAGGGCGCCTCCGGAATTGAGGTGGTATGGGCGGCGACGATCGCGCCGGTCTCCATGAAACTGCACATCTTGAGCGTGATCGCCGCGCGCACCACCGCCGATTGCCATTCGAACGGAACAGCCAGGTTGCGCACCCAGGCGAGCCAGTGCTCGTGGGTGCGATCCATGAATTCCCGGCTCGTCGTGTCGATGGCGCTGAGGAACGGATCGTCCTGGCCGAAGATCAGGTTCACCGGCCGGGTGAGCGGGAAGGCGATCTCGTTGACGATATAGGAGAGCGGCGCGTCCGAGTTCAGGCGCAGGACGTGCGCGCCCCCGATGTAGCGGATGTGATTGGAGCCGACGACGACGTTCTTCGTCGGACGCCCGTAGTTGTGGGTCGGCCGGACGCGGATGACGATCCGCGGCAGGCCGGCGAGCGGCTCGACGCGGCGGACAATCTGCGGCGGCCGATACTCGCGCTCGAATCGCTGGAAGCGCGGCGCAAAATCGCAGACCCGCACCTTGGCGCCATTGGCGTCGGTCATGATCGTCTCGACGATCGCCGTATTGCGCACGTAGCGCGACTTGGTCTCGGCGAGGTCGGCGAGCGCGATCTCGCAGAACCCTTTTTCCTCGTCGTCGGCGAGCAATCGCGAGAACACCGGGTCGGAGTCGAAATAGGGGAAGCACCACCACACGATGCGGGCGTAGCGGTCGACGAGCGCGGCGGAGCACGAGTTGCCGATCAGCGCGAGATCGAGGTTCTGGCTCTTGGTTTGAAGGCGCTCCGTCATGCGCCGTCCCCGCGACGGGCGAATTCGCCGAGCCAGTCGCGGACTTGGCGCGGCCCGGCGAAGAGGCCGGTCGCGCCCGGCCGCCGCCTGCCGACCGAATAGGCGTAGCCGCCGAGGGCGGCGACGACGGCAAACCCGCTCTCGTCGGTCGCATCGTCGCCGACAAAGATCGGCTTCCGGCCGCGGAACGCCGGCTGGCGACAGAAACGCAGCAATCGCGCGCCCTTTGTCGTGGCCGGGGGCCTTAAGCTCGATCGCGCATCGCGCCTCCATGACCTCGACCGCAATGGGCGAAGCCCCGACCAGCCGCGCGACGGCCTGGCGCAGAGGCCGTTCCGCCGCCGGCGCGAGGCGATAGTGAACAACGAAACTGAAGCGCTTGTTTTCGACGAACGCGCCCGGGAACGCCGCGGCCTCGCGCGCCAGCGCCGTCCATAGCGACTGAGGCAACTCGACCGCCGCCCGCGTCGACGCCGCTGGCCCGCCGGGCTCCAGGCGGATCTCGGCGCCGTGAATCCCGCTCGCCCGCAGACGCAGCGGCTGGAACAGACGGTCAAGGTCCTCGATCGTCCGCCCGCTGATGAGCGCGAGCGCGCCTTCGAGCTTGCGTTCGATCGCAGCCAGCGTCGCGACCAGATCTTCCGGCGTCACGACGTCATCGGGCCGCAGCGCCAAGTCGATGAGGGTGCCGTCGACGTCGAGAAAGAGCGCGAGCGGCGCATCGCTCAGAGCCGCCACATTCTCCGTCGTCGCGTCCGTGAGGGGCGACGCGCTCAAATGACCCACCCGCGGCTCCTGACCCCCCGCGCCGCACCTAAGCAAGATTCTGGGCGATAGCGTGGTCGCCGTGTGGCCGCTCGCCGGCTCATCATCGTCTGGCGATTGTGCATCAGCTGAGCCGGAAGCGGCGCGACGCTTTTCGGAGCGCGGCGATTGGCGGCGAGCCGGCAGATTGGGAGGCGTAGCCGCCGCTCAACGAGCAGGAGATCCACGCTTCGTTGATGACAACGCCGGGGAAAGCGGCAACGACAAGGATGGCGCCGATCGCGAGCGCCGGCGCCGCCTGTGAGCGGCGGCGGCGGGCCGTGGACATGATGGCCCACACGCCGAGGGTTACGAGCAAGAAGCAGCCAATGAGGCAAAACACCGGCTCAAATATGTCGCCGCAAACTGCGCGCAAATTCGTCAGATAAGGCACGAACGGCCGTTCCTTCTCCTGAAGCCTCTGCGCATGGGGAAACCGAGAAAGCGGGATATTTGTTCCCGACCCAATGGGTTTTCCGCGCTCGAGCGCGGCGGGCGGCTTGGAGGATCGGAAAAATTCCGTCGTAGTCATAGGGAGGGACGGGAGCATGGGCGCGCGCTGCTTTTCCGGGTTCCTGTCCGATCCGATCGATCTTGCCGCTCGAGCGCTCTGCGCGGGCGAGCCGCCGTCCCGGGAACCGCAGCCGTGAGCGACCTCGCAATATCCGTCCTTGCCGATCCGGCTCGCGCGCTGACCTTCGACGTCATCGTCCGCGATGCGCGCGGCGACAGCCGGCATCGGGTCACGTTGCGGCCGACGAAGCGGCGCGCTGGGCAAAGCTCGGCGCCGACCCGGCGCTTGCGTCGAGGCGGCGATGCGGTTCCTCCTCGACCGCGAGCCGAAGGAGTTGATCCTCCGCGCGTTCGACATCGCGCGTCATTCGGCGCTATTTTCCTGAATTCGACGAAGCGTTTCCCGGCTATCTCGCCCGCCCGGCGGCGAGGCCGGGACCGAGCGCCTGGACCGGAACCGCGCGGAGGACGCTTTCGATGACAGTCGCGCTCGCCCGGCCGGAGGCCACTCTCGACTCCCGCTATCGAAGCGCCGGAAGGCTGGCTCTACATGACCGGCATGCAGGCGCTCGTCCGCCTGCCGATCCAGCAGCGCCTGCGCGACGCGGCGGCCGGCCTCAACACCGGAGGCTACATTTCCGGCTATCGCGGCTCGCCGCTGGGCCGATACGACATCGAGCTGTGGCGCGCGGGGCCGCTGCTCAACAGCCACAACATCGTCTTCCGCCCCGGGCTGAACGAGGACCTCGCCGCAACCGCGATCTGGGGCGCGCAACATCTGGACAACTTTCCCGGCGCGACCGTCGATGGCGTGTTCGGCATCTGGTACGGCAAGGGGCCCGGCGTCGACCGCTCGGGCGACGCGCTGCGCCACGCCAATTTCACCGGCACTTCGCCCAAGGGCGGCGCCATCGCGCTCGCCGGCGACGACCACGGCGCGAAATCGTCGACCGCGGTCAATTTCTCCGACACGTCGTTCATCGCCGTCGGCATGCCGGTCCTCTATCCGTCGAACACCCAGGAGCTGATCGATTTCGGCCTGCACGGCATCGCGATGTCGCGGTTTTCCGGCTGCTGGGTCGGCATGAAGATCGTCACCGACGTCGCCGAAGGCGGCGGCACGGTCTATGTCGGGCCGGATTCGCCCGCGATCGTCATCCCCGAGCGGCCGAGCAACCCGCCAGGCGGCTTCGGCGCGCGGTCGATCGACATGCCGCTCGCGCAGGAGGACCGGCTCTATAACCACAAGCTTCCGGCCGCGCTCGCCTACGCGCGCGCGAACGGCCTCAACCGCATCGTCGGAGACAGCGCCGGAGCGCGAGATCGGCGTCGTCGCGGCCGGCAAGGCCTGGCAGGATCTGCTGCAGGCGCTCGGCAATCTCGGCCTCGCCGACGACGGCGCGTCGCTCGGCCTGCGCCTGCTCAAGATCGGCATGGTCTGGCCGCTCGATCCGATCATCGTGCGCGATTTCGCCCGCGGCCTCGACCTCATCGTCGTCATCGAGGAGAAGCGCCCGCTGCTCGAGGATCAGATCCGCTCGATCCTCTACGGCGCAGCGAGCGCGCCGCGCATCGTCGGCAAATATTTCGACGGGCCGGCGTTCGATCCCGTCGCATGGCGCGCCGGCCATCCCGAATTTCGGCGAGACGACGCCCGAGCTGGTCGCGCGGTGCTGGTCAAGGCGCTCGCCCGCCGCGATCCGAACTGCGCGCTCGCCGCGCCGGAGCGCCAGGCGCGACGCTCGCCAATCGCCCGGCGCCGATGCGCAGCCCCGGCTTCTGCGCCGGCTGCCCGCACAACCGCTCGACCCGGGTGCCCGAAGGCAGCCGGGCGCTCGCCGGCATCGGCTGCCACTGGATGGCGACGCTGGTCAACCCGCAGCAGACAGCAACGGCGTCGCACATGGGCGGCGAGGGAGCGATGTGGCTCGGCCAGCAGCCGTTCACCCGCCAGGACCACGTGTTCGCCAACATCGGCGACGGCACCTACGCCCATTCCGGGTCGCTCGCGATCCGCCAGGCGATCGCCGCCGACGTGCCGATCACTTACAAGATCCTGTTCAACGGCTTCGTCTCGATGACCGGCGGCCAGCCGATCGAGGGCGGCATGACGCCGGTCCAGATCCTCGCCGAACTTGCCGCCGAGGGCGTGAAGAAGATGGCGCTGGTGGCCGACGAGCCGGAGCGCTACGCCGGCGTCGCGCTGCCGCAGGGCGTCAGCCTTCGCCATCGCGACGCGATGGACGAGACGCAGCGCGAATTCCGCGAATTCAAGGGCGTCTCGGTCATCCTCTACGACCAGCCCTGCGCGACCGAGCGCCGGCGCCTGCGCAAGCGCGGCAAATGGGCCGATCCGGCCATCCGCACCTTCATCCATCCCGAAGTGTGCGAGGGCTGCGGCGATTGCGGGCGCGTCTCCAACTGCATGGCGATCGAGCCGCTCGAGACCGAATTCGGACGCAAGCGGCGCATCAACCAGTCGAGCTGCAACAAGGACTTCTCCTGCGTCGATGGCTTCTGCCCGAGCTTCGTGACCGTGCATGGCGGACGCTTGCGCAAGCCCGAGGCGACGGCGCCGTTGGGCGGCTACCTGCCTCCGGTGCCCGAGCCGGTCCTGCCTGAGTTGGGCGAGCGCTTCAGCATCCTGGTGGCCGGGATCGGCGGCTCAGGCGTGGTCACCGTCAGCCAGACGATCGCCATCGCCGCCTATCTCGACGGGCTCTTCAGCACCAATCTCGATCTGACCGGGCTGAGCCAGAAATACGGCGCCGTGACCGCGCATGTGCGCATCGCGCGCGATGGCGAGCGCGCTGCATGCGACCCGGATCGCCGCGGGCGAAGCCGATGCGCTGATCGGCTGCGACCTCATCGTCGCCGCGGGCGACGAATGCGATCTCGAAGCTCAGGCGCGGCAAGTCGAGCGCGGTGATCTCCGCCGACCTGACGCCGACCGCCGACTTCGCCCGCAATCCCGAACTGGAGCATCGACAAGGACGATCTGATCGAGCGCCTGAAGAACGCGCTCGGCGACAAGGCGCTTATTCTCGACGCCCAGCGCCTCGCCGCGTCGCTGCTCGGCGATGCGATCGCCTCCAACATGTTCATGCTCGGCGCCGCCTGGCAGAAGGGCCTCGTTCCGATCCGCCGCGCGGCGATCGAACGGGCGATCGAGCTCAACGGCGTCGCGATCGACGCCAACAAGCAGGCGTTCGACTGGGGCCGGCGCGCGGCGCATGATCCGCTCAGCGTCGAAACGCTGGTCGGCTTCGACGAGCCTGCGGACGAGCCGCCATCCCTCGACGCGCTGATCGCCCGCCGCGTCGAGCGCCTGACCGCCCACAGCAATGCGGCTTACGCCGCGCGCTATGCGGCGCTCATCGAGCGGGTGCGCGCGGCCGAATCAAAAGCGGGGCTCGGCGAAGCGCTGACCGCGGCGACCGCGCGCGCCTACCACAAGCTGCTCGCGGTCAAAGACGAATGGGAGGTCGCGCGCCTGTTCGCGGCGCCGGAATTCGGCAGACGCTGGCGCGCGAGTTCGAAGGCTCCTACCGGCTGCATTTCCACATCGGCGCCTGGCCGTTCGCGCGCCCCGATCCGGCGACCGGGCGGATGAAGAAGGGCGAGGCCGGCCCCTGGGCGATGATCGCGTTCCGGATCATGGCGCGACTCAAGGCCCTGCGCGGCGGTTGGCTCGATCCGTTCCGCTTCAGCGGCGAGCGCAAGCTCGAAAAGCGCCTGATCGCCGAATTCGAGGCCGACGTCGCCGATCTCATCCAGCGCCTCACGCCATCGTCCCTCCCGGCCGCGGTGCGTGTGATCGGCGCCTACGAGGCCATCCGCGGCTATGGGCATGTGAAGGAGGCAAGCGCGGCGGAGGCAGCGAAGGCGCGGGCCGTCGCTCTCCATGAGCTCAAGGCCGGCAAGGCCCCGGCGGACAAGGCGGCCTAGCGCGCCGAACCGTCATTGCGAGGCGCGAAGCGACGAAGCAATCCAGGTGTCGTTGGGCGTCCTAGGTTCCCCTGGATTGCTTCCCCCCGGACTTGATCCGGGGGTCGCTCGCAACGACGATCACGACGCGGTTGATGGGGGATGAGAATGCGCGGCAAGACGATCGTCATCACTGGCGGGTTTGGCGCCTTGGGGCGGGTGGTCGCCGAGATCGCCGCCGGGCGCGGCGCGTCGATCGCCGCGCTCGACCATGCCCCGGGTCCCCCGGACGGGATGGCCGAACGCCTCGGCCCGGATGCGCTCATGATCGGCGGACTCGATCTTTCTTCGCCCGATGTCGCGGCCAAAGCCATGGGCGACGTCAGGGCGAAATTCGGCCGGCTCGACGCGCTCTTCAACATCGCCGGCGGCTTCCAGTGGGAAACGGCCGAGGACGGCAAGGCCGAGACCTGGGAGCGGATGTACGCGCTGAATCTGCTCACCACGCTCAACGCTTGCAAGGCGGCGCTGCCCCATCTGATCGCGAGCGGCGCCGGCCGCATCGTCAATGTCGGCGCGCAATCGGCTCTTCACGCCGCATCGGGATTCGGCCCCTACGCGGCGAGCAAGTCGGCCGTTCACCGGCTGACCGAAAGCCTGGCCGACGAACTGAAACTCAAGGGCGTGACGGTCAACGCGGTGCTGCCCTCGATCATCGACACGGCCGCGAACCGCCGCGACATGCCGAAAGCGGACTTCGGCCGCTGGGTCACGCCCGCCGACCTCGCCGCCGTGATGCTGTTCCTGGCGTCGGACGAGGCCAAGGCCGTCACCGGCGCGCTGATTCCGGTCATTGGCCGCGTCTAGCCTCGCGGATCAGCGAGAAACGCCCCCTCGCGGCATTGCCGCGTCCGCGCAGCATTGGGGGAATGAAGAGGACGGGAATACGGTGACACTTACATCTTTGCCTATATCTCACTGGAGGCGAAAATAGCAAATATGCATGTGTCACCGTTTTCGTTTTCCGTTTTCGCGCAATGCCATGCCCGCTCGTTTCTTTTTGGGAGGCGCAGCGACCAAGCAATCCAGAGAACAAGGGAGGTCCACGATCCCTTGATGGCTTCGCTTCGCGCGCAATGACGGTTCGATCCAATCGCAACTCGCGTCTAGCCTCGTGGTTCAGCGAGAAACGCCCCCTCGTGGTATAGCCGCGTCCGCGCCGCATTGGATCGGCAGATCGAAGGGGACGGAGTGACCAGGACTGCTCTCATCACCGGAGCGACTTCCGGCATCGGCGAAGCCGCCGCGCGCGCCTTCGTGGCCGCCGGCTGGCGCGTCATCGCGACCGGGCGCAGGGCCGAACGGCTCGACGCGCTTGCCGCTTCCCTCGGCGCCGGGAAGCTTCATCCCGCCGCCTTTGACGTGCGCGACGAGGCGGCGCGCGACAAGGCGCTGGCGGCGCTTCCTGCGGGCTTTCGCGACATCGATCTCCTGATCAACAACGCCGGCCTCGCGCTCGGAAGAAAACCTGCCCAGGACGCCGATCTCGCCCAGTGGAAGACGATGATCGACACCAACGTGACCGCGCTCGCGTCTCTCACCCACAAATTGCTGCCGGGGCTGATCGCCCGGCGCGGCGCGATCATCAACCTCTCCTCGGTCGCCGGGAACTATCCCTATCCGGGCGGCAACGCCTATGGCGGGACCAAGGCGTTCGTGACGCAGTTTTCGCTCGCGCTGCGCAGCGATCTGCATGGGACCGGGGTGCGCGTCACGTCGATCGAACCCGGCATGGTCGAGACCGAGTTCATGCTGGTGCGCAGCGGGGGGGACCAGGCGGCGTCGGAGGCGCTCTATCGCGGCGTGACGCCGATGACCGGCGCCGACATCGCCGCGACAATGCTGTGGGTGGCCGAGCTGCCGCCGCACCTCAACATCAACCGGATCGAGCTGATGCCGGTCAACCAGTCCTTTGGCGGCTTCCAGGTAGCGCGCACGAGCTAGAGTCGGATGATTTCAAGTTGACCCACGCCGTCATTGCGAGCGGAGCGAAGCAATCCAGGGGAACGCGGGGAGCCCCGCAACTCTGGATCGCCACGTCGCTTCGCTCCTCGCGAGGACGGATTCCCTGGATGCTCTCGTCGGGTGCTTCGCGGCATGGGACGGGATCTGCCGACGATCGCGCGGTAGGTCTCGCTTATCAGTTTATCAACGAGCGGCGGCGGCGGCTCTCGCCTCTGAAGGTGCGGCTTGAGCGCGGCATGCGCGCGGCGACCCTCGCCCGAAGCTCAGGCGGCGCATGGCGGCTGATCCCCGCTGGTCGCGCCGCATGGCCGTCGCCCGACGGCGATCGTTCGTGCTATAGACGCGACGACGGCGTTCCAACACCACCGCGACGAGGCTATCCGCAAAATGGGCGATTTTGTTCGTGGAACTTGGCGCGCGGAGAGCGGCTTTCCGCATGACCGAACCGGCCATTTCGTCCGTCCCGACGCGCCGTTCCGCAACTGGGTGACCGCGGACGGTTCGCCGGGGCCGAGCGGCGCCGGCGGCTTCAAGGCGGAGGGAGGCCGCTATCATCTCATCGTCTCGCTCGCCTGCCCTTGGGCGCACCGCACTCTCATCTTCCGCCGGCTCAAAGGTCTCGAGGAGACGATCTCGCTCTCGGTCGTTCATTGGCTGCTCGGCGCCCGCGGCTGGACCTTCGACGAAGGCCGGGGCGTCATTCCCGATCCGATCTTCGGCGCGAAAGAGCTTCGCGAGTTCTATCTCAAGGCGCGGCCCGATTATTCCGGGCGCGTCACCGTGCCGGTGCTGTGGGATCGACAGACCAGCACCATCGTCAACGACGAATCATCCGAGATCATCCGGATGTTCAATCACGCCTTCGACGGCGCCGGGGCGTCGGAGGGCGACTATTATCCGGGCGAGCTCCGGAGCGAGATCGACGAACTCAATGCGCGCATCTACGCGACCGTCAATAACGGGGTCTATCGCGCCGGCTTCGCCACCACGCAGGAAGCGTATGAAGAGGCGTTCCGGGCTTTGTTCGAGACGCTCGACTTCCTGGAGCAGAGGCTCGCGGCGCAGCGTTTTCTGTGTGGCGACCGGCTGACGGAAGCGGATTGGCGCCTGTTCACCACGCTCATCCGCTTCGATCCGGTCTATTTCGGTCACTTCAAATGCAACCTGCGCGAGATCAGGGACTACCCCGCGCTGAGCCGCTACTTGAGCGAACTCTACCACTGGCCGGGAATCGCCGAGACGACCGACTTCTTCCACATCAAGCACCACTATTACGCCAGCCACCTGCGCATCAATCCGACCGGCATCGTGCCGCTCGGGCCCGAATTGAAGCTGTGATGGCGGCGGCCCTTCTCTCGCTCGCGGGAGAAGGTGGACGCGCTGAAAGCGCGGCCGGATGAGGGTTGGCGGCAAGCCCTTACCCCGTGCCCTCTCCCGCGAGTGGAGAAGGGGACTGGCGGCGCGGCGCGCGTCGGCGACGGACTTTCAGTAAATCGCCGATGCAGGCGAGCGCGCTATAGATGCTATAGCCTGCGCCAGGAGACGAAGGAACCCCGATCGGCGGCAATGACGCCATGACCGCCGGACACGCGCTTGCGGCCGACTGCGTGCTGGTCACCAACAATACCCGCGAATTCTCGCGGGTCGTTGGGCTGCATGTCGAGGATTGGGCGACACAGCAGTAGGGGACTGGTCGCGGTAATGGAGAAATCGTTGCGCGCCTGGTGGAACGCCGCGAGGCGTCAAGTGAGGTCGAACTTGCCCCTGCTCTCCGCTCGTGGCAATCGACCCGCATGAACGAACGTGCAACACCCGCGCCCCGCCCCGCGCCGCGCATTTCCTTCGTCTCGCTCGGCTGCCCGAAGGCGCTGGTCGACAGCGAGCGGATTCTGACCCGGCTGCGCGCCGAGGGCTACGAGATCGCGCGCACTCACGCCGGCGCCGATGCGGTGATCGTCAACACCTGCGGCTTTCTCGACAGCGCCAAGGCGGAATCCTTGGCCGCGATCGGCGAGGCGATGAACGAGAACGGACGGGTCATCGTCACCGGCTGCATGGGGGCGAAGCCCGAGGCGATCCGCGACGCCTTTCCCAATGTCGCCGCGATCACCGGCCCGCAGGCGTTCGAAAGCGTGATGGCGGCGGTGCGGGCCGCGGCCCCCGCGCCGCATCGACAAGTTCGTCGATCTCATCCCCGGCGAGGGCGTCAGGCTGACGCCCCGCCACTACGCCTATCTCAAGATCGCCGAGGGCTGCGACAACCGCTGCACGTTCTGCATCATCCCGTCCTTGCGCGGGAACCTCGTCTCGCGCCAGGCGGGCGACGTGCTGCGCGAAGCCGAGCGGCTGGTCAAGGCGGGCGTCAAGGAGCTCATCGTCATCGCCCAGGACACCAGCGCCTACGGGCGCGACCTCAAATACGCTTCAAGCGAATGGCGCGGGCGGGAGACGCCGGCGCGCTTTCTCGACATCGCCCGCGAACTGGGAACGCTCGGCGCCTGGGTCAGGCTGCAATATGTCTACCCCTATCCGCATGTCGACGCGGCGATCGCACTGATGAACGGCGGCAATGTGCTGCCCTATATCGACGTGCCGTTCCAGCATGCTTCGCCCAAGGTCCTGAAGGCGATGAGGCGGCCGGCGGCGCAAGAGAAGACGCTCGAGCGCATTCGCGCCTGGCGCTTGATCTGCCCGGACTTGACCATCCGCTCGACCTTCATCGTCGGCTTCCCGGGCGAGACCGAGGAGGACTTCCGGTTCCTCATCGACTGGCTCGACGAGGCGAAACTCGACCGCGTCGGCGCCTTCCCCTACGAGCCGGTCAAGGGCGCGGCCGCCAACGATCTCGGTCTCGAGCCGGTGCCGGACGACATCAAGATGAGCCGGCACAAGCGCTTCATGGCTCGCGCCCAGGCGATCAGCGCGAAGAAGCTCGCGGCGAAGGTCGGCAAGCGGCTCGAGGTCATCGTCGACGAAGGCGGCGCGAGGAGCGCCAAAGGCCGCACCAAGGGCGACGCTCCGCAGATCGACGGCGCCGTCCACATTACCACCCGCCGGCCCTTGCGCGCCGGCGACATCGCGACGGTCAGAATTGACCGCGCGGACGCCTATGACTTGTGGGGGACGGCGGCGTAGGGGGCACGTTGCGCTTGGCTCGACGGCTCCGACTCATGTTAAGCGAGACCGCGCATCTCCGGCGCAAGGCCGCTTCGCTTCGCCTATGACCCCGCAAGATTTCATTCGAAAGTGGAAGCCGGTGGCGCTGACCGAGCGCGCCACGGCGCAGGAGCATTTCATCGACCTCTGCCGGCTGTTCGACCACCCGACGCCCGCCGAGGACGATCCCAGAGACGATCATTTCGCTTTCGAGAAGGGCGCGTCCAAGATCGGCGGCGGCGAAGGATGGGCCGATGTCTGGAAGAAGAGCTTCTTCGCCTGGGAGTATAAAAAGAAGAAGCGCGATCTCGGCAAGGCGCTCGAGCAACTGACTCACTACGCCGCCGCGCTCGAAAATCCGCCGCTGCATGTCGCCTGCGACACGCACATCTTCCGCATCGAGACGCGGTGGACCAATGAGGCGTCGGCGAAATACGAATTCGAGCTCGACGATCTCGCCGAGCCTGTCAACCTCGCCCGGCTGCGCGCAGTCTTCTACAATCCCGATGAATTGCGCTCGGGCCGCACGCGCTCGAAGCTCACCAAGGAAGCCGCCGACAAGTTCCAGACGATCTCGGACTCGCTTCAGCATCGCAATCCCGATCGCGAGGCGGTCGCGCATTTCGTCAATCAGCTCGTGTTCTGCTTCTTCGAAGTTCTCATCCGCCTCGACGATTTCGCTCAACGTTCGAGGCTTGTCGTCTGCTGGCGCGCGCAGAAACCGATGCCGCCAGCGGAAGGCGGTGGTCGGATGGACGCCGCACAGTTTAGCGGTCTTCGCCAGGCTTCTGCCCTCGATCATCGCCTGGGCGTGAGCGAGCCACTTCTCCTTCTTGCGCAGATGCGCCATCGGCGTTTTGGTCAGGGCGTTGAACGTGCGTCCGCAACTCTTGCAGCGGAACCGCAACAGCCCGTCCGAACGGCCCCAGCCGACGATCTCGCGGCCGGCGCAATGCGGGCAGCCCCGGCTTTCCACCCGCTCGGCGCTCGTCGTTCCAAGCGCGTCCTCGCGCCGGCCGCGCTTGACGCTTTTGCCGGACGCAACTCCTGCCTCCGAAGTGCCGGCCTCGCTATTCCGACTTCGTCAGCGCCTGCAAGGCCTGACGCCGCTGCTCCACGCTCATCCCCGCAATCGCTGACAGCCAAGCCGAAAACTCCTGAGCTCCCATCGAATCACTTCCTCGACCCGACCCAGCTTAAACTATATCAACAGATAACGCTATAAGAGCCAACATTTTCTTTCGGAAAATCGAAAGAAGTGCTACTGTGCTTGTCACCCGAACCTTCTGAGGGACGACGAATGAGCTATGAAGCCGGCCAACCCGCTCAGACCCATGCCCGCGATTGTGCGGTCTTGAGCAGCTCTGTCCGGAATGGAGGGCAAGAGTTTTTTCTGCCGGGGTCGGCGCAAGTCTTGGCAAAGGCTCAATTCGGGCGAGAGAATCCAAGGAAACCCAAGGCTTCTTCCTCTGATCCGCTTTGACCCCTCTTGGCGAGATTCGGCAACGCTTTGAGGGGTTCGGCTTCGAATAAAACAATATTGCACTGTATATAACTGCAAGGATGACCTTTGAACCGCCCCGAACCGACACCCGCCCCCGTCGCCGCCGAGGTTCAAGACGGCCTCGCCAGCCCGCAGCGGCTCATGGCGTTCTCGACGCTCGCCATGGCGATCGCCATGGCGGTGCTGGACGGAAGCATCGTCACGGTGGCGCTGCCGGCGATGGCGCGCCAGTTCGCCGTCGCGCCGGAGAGCGCGATCTGGATCGTCAACGCCTTTCAGCTTGCGGTCACCGTCTCGCTCCTGCCGCTCGCGGCGCTCGGCGACATCGTCGGCTATCGGCGCGTCTATTGGTGGGGGCTCGCCGTCTTCACCGTCGCCTCGCTCGCCTGCGCGCTCGCGCCGACCTTCGCCGTGCTGACGCTCGCGCGCCTGGTTCAGGGCCTCGGCGCGGCCGGGATCATGAGCGTCAACATCGCGCTCATCCGCTTCATCTATCCGCACTCGCGGCTGGGCCAAGGGGTGGGCAACATGGCGGTGGTGGTCGCCGTGGCCAGCGCCGCAAGCCCGAGCGTCGCGTCGGCGATCCTTTCGGTCGCCTCCTGGCATTGGCTGTTTCTCGTCAACGTCCCGATCGGCGCGCTGGCGCTGGTCATGGCGGCGCAGACCCTGCCGGCGACGCCGCGCTCGGCCCGCCGCCTCGACCTCATCAGCGTCATTCTCAACGCGCTCGCCTTCGGGCTCTTCATCGCCGGCGTCAACCGCATCGGCCAGGGGGGAAGCCCGTCGCCGGCGCTCATTGAAATCGCCCTCGGCGCGGCGATCGGCGTGGTCCTGGTCAAGCGGCAGCTCAAGCTGCCGGCGCCGCTGCTGCCGGTCGATCTCTTGCGCCGACCGGTGTTCGCGCTGTCGCTGGCGACGTCGATCACGTCGTTCGGAGCGCAAAGCCTGGCCATGGTGGCGCTGCCCTTCTATTTCGAGGACACGCTTGGCCGCTCCGCCTCCGCCACCGGCCTTCTCCTGACGCCCTGGCCGGTCGCGACCGCGCTGATCGCGCCGATCGCCGGGCGTCTGGCCGATCGTTTCATTCCCGGCATCCTCGGAAGCATAGGGCTATTGGTGATGGGCGCGGGCCTCGCCCTGGTCGCGCTGCACATCGGCGATCCGGATCCAGGCTCGCTCGTCTGGCGGCTCGCCGTCTGCGGCCTCGGCTTCGGCTTTTTCCAGTCGCCCAACAATCGGGTCATCATCGGCAGCGCGCCGCGCGAGCGCAGCGGCGGCGCGGCCGGCCTGCAATCCACCGGACGGCTGATCGGCCAGTCGCTTGGAACCGCGCTGGTCGCGGTCGCGTTCGGACGCGCGCCCGAGCGCGCGACATCGATCGCGCTCTGGGGCGCGGCCGCTCTGACGCTCGCCGGCGCGTGCGCCAGCGGCCTGCGTCGCACCGACTGAGGCGGACGCTACGCGCCTTCGCCCGGCTTGCAGAACGATTCATAGAGCGCGGCGATGACCGAACGCGCCTTGTCGCTGGCGATGCTGTAATAGATCGTCTTGCCGTCACGGCGCGCGGCGACCAGGCCCTCGAACCGCAGCCGCGCCAGTTGCTGCGACACCGTCGACTGGCGCCTCGCGAGCAGCGCCTCGAGCTCGCCGACGGACTTCTCGCCATGCAAGAGATCGCACAGGATCATCAGCCGCAACTCGTGCGCCAGCGCCTTGAGGAATGCGCTCGCCTCGCGAGCGCGCGGCGCCATGCGGCCGACGTCCACGTTCGGCTGCGGCCGGCTCGCGTTCAGGAGCGCCATGGCCGTCCCTACGGATTCCGGTAGTCCTCGAGCCGCCCGATCCCCGGCGGCCGGGTCCCGCGCTGCAACTCGGCGACCCTCTCGACCCGCCGCAGCACCCGCAGCATGTTGCGCGACGACATTTTCTCGAGGTCGCGCTCGGAGAAGCCGCGCCGCACCAGCTCCGCGAACAGGTGCGGAAATCGGCTCACGTCCTCGAGCCCGACCGGCGAAGCGCCGCCGAAATAATCGGACCCGACCCCGACATGGTCGAGGCCCGCGGTCTCGACCAGGCGCACGATGTGATCGGCGACCTGCTCCAGGCTCGCTTTCGGCGCAGAACCGTGCTTGGTCTCGAGGTCGGCGAACTGGGCCTTCGGATCGGTTGCGAGCGGCGCCTTGCCAAAAAGGTCGCGCGAACGGCGCAGCCAGTCGCGCAGCGGCTGCGAGACGAAGCCCGGCACGAATGTCGCCATCACCAGTCCGCCGTTGGCCTTGAGCCGCTTGAGAACGTCGTCGGGCGCGTTGCGCGGATGATCGCAGAGCGAATAGGCGTTGGAATGCGACAGCGCCACCGGCGCCTCGGTCACGTCGAGCACGCGGCGCATCGCCTCATGCGACACGTGCGCGAGGTCGATGACGATCCCGAGGCGGTTGAGCTCGCCGACGACCGCGCGGCCGAAGGCGTTGAGCCCGCCGTTGCGCGGCGCGTCGGTCGCAGAATCCACCCAATCCAGGCTCTCGTTGTGGCACAGCGTCATGAGCCTTACGCCGGCCGCGTGCCAGATTCGCAACGGGCTCAACGAATTCTCGAGCCCCACGCCGCCCTCGACCGCGATGAAAGAGGCGATCTTGCCCTCGGACTTCGCCTTGGCGTAATCCGCCGCCCGCCGCGCCGGCAGGAACACATCGGGATGAGCCTCCTCGATGCGGCGAATGAGGTCGATCTGCTCGAGCGCGGTGCGCGCCGGATGGGGCGCGTCGGTCGGCTGGAAGGCGGCCCAGAACTGCGCCCCGACCATGCCCTCGCGCAGGCGCGGAATGTCGGTGTCGGCGCGGTCATGCACACGGGTCAGATCGTAGGCGACGACATCGCCTCGCGCCGACCGGTCGACGCGGATCACCCAGGGGAGATCGTTGTGCCCGTCGATCAGCGGCGCGCGCCTGAGGACATCCCGCGCCACCGCGAGCGCATTGTCCGTCGTCGCGGATCCATCGGCCATCGCGCCGCCCCTTGTTTCAGTTGACCGGAACGGCGACGAAGCGGACCACGCCTTCGCCGTTCGACACCAGAAGCAGCGCCGGCTTCTTCGAATCCGTCTTCGCGCTGTCGATCGCCTTGGCGACATCGCCTGGGCGCTCGACCGCCTGATGGTTGACCTCCTCGATCACGTCGCCCGCCCGCAGACCCCTTTCCGCCGCGGCGGAAGCAGGGTCGACCGACGTGACGACCACGCCCTTGACGCTGTCCTTGATCTTGAAGGACTTGCGCGCCTCGTCGCTGAGGGCGGAGAACTCCATGCCGAGAGCCTTGGCGACCGCGTCCGGCGGCAACCCGTCGTTGTCCTCGGTGGCGAGCGCCGTCTTCTTTTCCCCATCCTCGAGGCGCCCGAGCGTCACCGTCTTGGCGACTTCCTGGCCGTTGCGGATGACCACGACCTCGACGTCCTTGCCGACCGGCATCGACGCCACAAGACGCGGAAGATCGCGCGATTCTTTCACCTCCTTGCCGTCGAACTTGACGATCACGTCGCCCGCCAACAGCCCGGCCGGCTTGGCCGGGCCCTTCGCGTCCACCCCGGCGATGAGAGCGCCGCGCGGCGAGCCCAGCCCCAGGCTGTCGGCGATGGTGTCGTCGACCGGCTGGATACGAACGCCGAGCCAGCCCCGCCTTGTCTCATGGAACGCCTTGAGCTGGGCGATCACCGGCACCACGGTCGCCGACGGCGTCGCGAACCCGATGCCGATCGAGCCTCCCGAAGGCGAGAGGATGGCGGTGTTGATGCCGATCACCTCGCCCTGCAAATTGAACAGCGGGCCGCCCGAATTGCCCTTGTTGATCGAGGCGTCGGTCTGCAGATAGTCGTCGTAGGGCCCATCCAGGCTGCGATTGCGGGCTGAGATGATGCCGGCGGTCACGGTCTCGCCAAGGCCGAACGGATTGCCGACCGCCATCACGCCCTCGCCGACGCGCATCTTGTCGCTGTCGCCGAACTTGACGGTTTTCAGCGGCTTGTCGCTCTCGACCTTCAGCACCGCGACGTCCACCTTGGGATCCTTGCCGACGACGGTGGCCTTGAGTTTGCGCCCGTCGGTGAAGATGACCACAATGTCGTTGGCGTCCCCGATCACATGATTGTTGGTGATGACGACGCCGCTCGGATCGATGACGAAGCCGGAGCCGAGAGACTGCGCCCTGCGCGCGCGCGGTTGCGGCGCGATGCCATGGTTCTTGAAGAACTCCTCGAACATCTCGTCGAACGGCGTGCCCTTCGGCAAATCCGGAGCGCTGCTGTCCTTGTCGTCGACCGTCTGACTGGCCGAGATGTTGACAACGGCTTCGGCGACCTGATCGACAAGATCGGCGAGATTGCTCGGCCGCGACTGGGCGAAGGCGGGACTGGCGGGCGTGAGCGCCAGGGGAGCGCCGAGGAACGTCGAAGCGACCGCGAGCGCCAACGCCGCGGGGGCATGCCGGCGATGCTTCGCTGAATTTCGCAGCGGGTCGTTCTGCATCGGTTTTTCCTCAGGTTCGTCGATCGGCCCGGCGGGACGTGCTTCGCCGGAGAAGCAGTCAGAGAAGCGAGCGGGACGCCCAGACGATCGCCACCCCAACAAAAGCAGCGCCAAGACCGATCCCGCGCAATTTCCCCGGATCCTCGCGGGCGGCGATCGCCATCCGCGCGCGCATTGAGTTGGTGAAGCCGGCCATCAGCAAACCCTCGATCGCCAACACCAGCCCGATCGCGACGATGAAATCGCGCATGTCAGTCCGACTTCGCCGTTGGCGCCGTTGCCGTCTCAGGCGGGGGCGTCGCCGTCGAAAAGTAACGAAAGAAGTCTGACTTGGGACTGATGAGCGCCCGCGTCTGTCCGTTGGCGAAGCTGTTCTGATAGGCCTGCATCGAGCGATAGAAGGCGAAAAACTCGGGGTCCGCCCCGTAGGCCTCGGCGAAGATGCGGTTGCGCTCGCCGTCGCCCTCGCCGCGGATCTGCTCGGACTGCTGCTGAGCCTGGGCGGTGATGACGGTGACCTTTCGGTCCGCTTCGGCCTTGATCTGCTGGCTCTGCTGCGACCCTTGCGCCCGATAGGAGGCGGCGCGCTGCTGCCGCTCGGTCTGCATGCGCCGGAACACGGCTTCCGAGTTCTCCGCCGGCAGGTCGGCGCGCTTGATCCGCACGTCGACGACCTGGAGGCCGAAGCGCTTGGCGCCGGCGATCATCTGGTCGCGGATGTCGGCCATCAGCGCGTCGCGCTTGTCGCGCACGATGTCGGTAATCGAGGCCCCCGACAGGGTGCGGCGCAGCGCCGAATTCAGCATGCCGCCGAGTTGCGCGTCGGCGCCGCGGGTGTTGTAGACGGATTGATAGAACAACAGCGGATCGGCGATGCGGTAGCGCACGAAGGCGTCGACCTCCAGACGCTGATTGTCGGACACCAGCACTTCCTGGCGCTCGTTGTCGAGCGCGAGGATGCGCTTGTCGATATAGACCACCGTGTCGACGAACGGCCACTTGAAATAGAGGCCCGGGGCGTCAATCAAGTCGCGCACCGGTTGGCCGAAACGCAGAATCAGCGCCTGTTCGGTGGGATCGACGACGAACGTCGCCATCGACGCGACAATGATGGCGACGATTGCGATCGCGGCCAGAACGACGCCGTTCAGGGACCGCCTCATTTGCCGCTTGCTCCGGGCTTGGACTGCAACGGTTCGAGCGCGATGTAGGGCACCGGCGGGCTGGCGGAGTTCGAATCGACGATTGTCTTGTCCATCGGGCCAAGCACGCGTTCCATCGTCTCGAGGTACATGCGCTCGCGGGTCACGCCCGGCGCCTTCTTGTACTGGTCGTAGATCTGGTTGTAGCGGGAGGTCTGGCCTTTCGCTTCGAGGATCGTCTGCTCGCGATAGGCGTTGGCCTCGGCGACGATGCGGGCGGCCCCGCCCTCGGCCTCGGGCACCACCTTGTTGGCGTAGGTCTCGGCCTCGTTGACCGCACGCTGCTGGTCCTGCTGCGCGGCGGTCACGTCGCGATAGGCGGAAAGGACCTGGCTCGGGGCGTCGACCGACTGCAGCTGCACCTGCTTGACGAGAACGCCGGCCCGGTACGTATTAAGGAGGTCCTGCATCCGCTTTTGCACATCGGCTTCGACCGACGCCCGGTCGGTGGTCAGAATGCCGTCGATGGTCTTCAGCCCGACGACCTCGCGCATGATGCTCTCGGCCACCGCCTTGACCGTCTCGCGCGGGTTGAGGATGTTGAACACATAGTCTTCGGGCTTGGCGGGGTCGATCTGCCAATTCACCCGGAAGTGGACGTCGACGATATTCTTGTCCCCGGTCAGCATCTGGCTTTCTTCGGGGATGTCGGCGCTGGCGCCGAGACTGCGATAGCCGACTTCGGTGATCTGCTGGTCCCAGACCGGAACCTTGATGACCGAGCCGACCGGCCATGGCCAGTTGGTGTTGAGGCCCGCCGCCGTCTTGCCGGTATAGCGGCCGAACACGAGATTGATGCCGACTTCGCTCGGCTGGACGGTATAGAACGTTCCCCAGGCGAACCAGAGCAAGAGCGCGGCGAGCACAAGGAACAGCGCTCCGCGGCCGCCGAACCCCTTCCCCCCGGCGCTTCCCGATCCGCCCGGGGTCAATTTGGACAGGGCGTCCTGAACGCGGCGAATGATTTCTTCGAGGTCGCCGGTTGGAGGCGGGCCGAACGGTCCCTGGCCCCAAGGGCCCCGCCCCGGCGATCGCCAGGGTCCGCCGCCTTGATTATTCCAGGACATCCAAACCTCTTGACGGCCGCCGGCCGATACGCTGCGCGCTTATATAGGTATGTCCGGGGAACCGGCAACGGATTCCGGCGCCGCCGGCCGTCCGCCGCGGGCGGCCTGAGTTTGCCTCAGTCATGGGACGCCGTTTCGCCTTCCTGGCCGATCGCCGGGGGCGCCGCCGAACGCGGCGCCAGTGGGGTAATTCTCAGCGCGGCGATCCGGTTGCGCTGCTTGCGCAGCACTTCGAAACGGAAGCCGTGAAAGCTGAAGTTCTGGCGCGGCTCGGGAATCGAGCGCGCCTCATGGATGACGAGACCCGCCACGGTCGCGGCTTCGTCGTCAGGCAGATTCCAGCCCATCGCCCGATTGAGCTCGCGGATGGTCGCCGAGCCGTCGATCACGATCGAGCCATCCCGCTGCTTGCGCACGCCCTGAACGGCCACGTCGTGCTCGTCGCGAATGTCGCCGACGATCTCCTCGATGATGTCCTCGAGCGTTATGAGCCCCTGCACGACGCCGTATTCGTCGACGACCAGAGCGGAGTGCATCTTTCGACGCAGGAACGCCTGCAGTTGGTCGCGCAAGGTCGTCGACTCGGGGATGAACCAGGGCTCGAGCGTCAGATCGGCGATATTGAGCTTGCTGGCGTCTCCGCTCGCCGCGACATAGGCCCGGAGCAGGTCCTTGGCGTGGAGGACGCCGACGATATTATCCGGCTCGCCGCGCCAGAGCGGCATTCGGGTGTAGGGCGAAGCGATGACTTCGCGCACCAGCTCCTCGGGCGGCAGGTCGGCGTCGATGAGCCGCATCTTGGTGCGATGAATCATCACGTCCGACACCGGAATCTCGGACAATTCCAGGAGGCCGCCGAACATGTCGCGCTCGTCCCGCTCGACCTCCCCCTCGCGATGCAGGATGTCGACCGCTCCCATCAATTCGTCATGACCGGAAACGCCTGCGTCCTCGTCGACGAGCGAGACGCCGAACAACCGCAGGACGCCACGCACCAGCGCCTCGACCGCGCTGACGATCGGACCGAATACTCGCACGAAAAACAGCACCAGCGGCGCGATCAACAGGGATACGCGGTCGGGATGGGCGATGGCGATCGTCTTCGGCAGCACCTCGCCAAAAATGACGATCAGCGCGGTCATGATGATGGTCGCCGCCCATACGCCGTGATCGCCAAACAGGCCGAGCAGCACGCTCGTCGCGATCGCCGACGCGCCGATGGTGACGAATTGTCCGCCGAGCAGCATCGCGCTGATGAGGCGGCCGCGCATGCCGATTAACCGAGTGACCAGTTTCGCCCTGCTGTCGCCTGCCATTTCCAGCGCGTGCATGCGCGCCCGGGATGCGGCGGTCAGCGCGGTCTCGGCGCCGGCGAAGAACGCGGCGGCGAATATACTCACCGCGATGACGACAATGTCGAGGCTATACGCCATGGATCGGTTCTAGCACGCGCGCGTGCGCGAGTAATGCATGCTAAGGCCGACTCTCAGCTCGAAACTGCCGCCTCGCGGGCCAGGAAAGCCGAGACGCTCGCTTCGTCGACGTCGCGGGCGACGAAACTCTCGCCGATGCCCCGGACGAGAATGAAGGTCAGCCGTCCGCGGTCGATCTTCTTGTCCTGGCGCATGGCGGCGAGCACATCCTCCGGCTTGGGCGCGAATCCAGGAATGTCGCCCAACCGAGTCGGAAGACCTACCGCCTTCAAGTGCGCCTCGACCCGCATCGCGTCCTGCCCCGTGCATAAGCCCAGGTCACGGGAAAAACGGAACGCGTAGGCCATGCCGATGGCGACGCCCTCGCCATGCACGAGCCGCGCTGAATTGTAACTGGTCAGGTTCTCGAGCGCGTGCCCGAAGGTATGGCCGAGATTGAGCAGCGCGCGCTCTCCCTGCTCGGTCTCGTCGGCGGCGACGACACGCGCCTTGGCGGCGCAACTGATCGCGATCGCTTCGGCGCGCGCCGGACCTCCGTCGAACGCGCCGCGCCAGTTCGATTCCAGAAATTCGAAAAATCCGCGGTCGCCGATCAGCCCGTACTTGACGATTTCGGCGTAGCCGGCGCGAAAGTCGCGCTCGCTCAGCGTATCGAGACAGTTTGTGTCGGCGAGCACCAGCGACGGTTGATGAAAGGCGCCGACGAGGTTCTTCCCGTGCCGCGAATTGATGCCCGTCTTGCCGCCGACGCTGGAATCGACCTGGGCGAGAAGGGTGGTCGGGATCTGGACGAGGCGCACGCCCCGGCGCAGGCTTGCGGCGCAGAATCCGGCGAGATCGCCGATCACGCCGCCGCCGAGCGCGATAACAACGTCTCGTCGCTCGATGCGCGCCTCGATCAGCGCATCGCAAACGCGGGCGAATTCCGCATAGCACTTGGTCGCTTCGCCTGGCGGGCACACGATCGGCGTCGACCGCAAACCCGCTTCCCGCAAGCTGGCGCTGACCCGATCGAGATAGAGCGGCGCGACGCGGGCGTCGGTCACGATCGCGCAATGGGCGCGCGGCGCGATCCTCGCGACTTCGGCCCCGGCGTCGTCGAGGACGCCGGGCCCGATCAGGATGGAATAGGCGCGCTCTCCGAGCGGCACCTCCACCCTGCGTCTCCCCTCCCGGGCGGGCTCGACATCGTTGCTGAGCGCCGCGTCGAGACGCTGAAGAATTGCGTCGACGACCGTGTCATGGGAGCCGTCGAGCGATTCGATGGTGAAATCGGCGAGCGCATAAGTCGGCGCCCGCTCCTCGAGCAGCCGGCGCAGGGTCTTTTCCGGGTCCATAGTTTTCAATAGCGGCCGGTTGGACTTTTTACGCACGCGCGCGAGCAGAATGTCGAAACTCGGCTTCAGCCAGATGGAAATACCGCTTTTGGCGATGTTGTCGCGCGTTGTCACATTCATGAAGGCGCCGCCGCCGGTCGCCAGGACCAGTGGCCCGCCATTGAGCAGGCGGGCGATCACCTTGCGTTCGCCTTCGCGGAAATAGGGTTCGCCGAAGCGATCGAAGATCTCGGAAATGGTCAGTTGCGCGCCAGCTTCGATCTCCGCGTCGGCGTCGACGAACGGAAGCCCGAGCCTGGCAGCAAGCCGTTTCCCGACCGAGGTTTTTCCGGCCCCCATCATGCCGACGAGAACCACGGATCGGCCGTCAAGCGCGGCCGCCACCCGTCCGGCGTCGACCGGTAGGCCCTGACTTATGAACTCTTCCGCCTCGCTCAAAGCCATGTTCGCGCCGTCCCATACAGGACACCGGCGGCGAATGCGAGACGAGCCCGCGCCGCCGCTTCGATGCGCCGTCGCCAAACCGTCTTGCGCGCCGCGCCTGTTCTTGCAACCATGTCAGTTGCGCGACAGTGCGCCTGCAGCGGTCGACAAGATCGGCGCCCGATCATGAGGCCGGTCACAATTGATAAAATCGCGTCCGGTGGGACGCGTTCGGGTCGAGGGAGTGGAATTGCCCTGCAATGGGACGCGCGCGGCGCCTCGCGGCGCGGCGTAACGCTTGAGGGAGGCCGATATTGAGCGCAGCCAATCACGAAAATCGCGTCGCCGGTCCCCGTCTGGTCGCGATCGTCGGGCCGTTTCAGAGCGGTAAGACCAGCCTTCTCGAGGGGATCATGGCGCGCGGCGGCGGCGTGGCGCGGCAGGGGTCGGTGCGCGAAGGCACCACCGTCGGAGACTTCGAGCCCTGAGGCGCGCGGCCACGCGATGAGCGTCGAGCCCAACGTCGCCAGCATCGACTATCTCGGCGACCGGTTCACGTTCTTCGACGCTCCCGGCTCGATCGAATTCATTCACGACATGCGCTTCGCCTTGCCCGTCTGCGACGCCGTCGTCGTGGTTTGCGAGGCCGATCCGCGCAAGGTGCCGGCGTTGCAGGTCATCCTTCGCGAACTCGAGGAGCTCGGATTGCCGCGCATCCTCTTCCTCAACAAGATCGATCAGGCGGGCGGGAGTTTGCGGGAGACGTTGGAGATGCTTCAGCCGGCCTCGCGCACGCCTCTGCTGTTGCGCCAGATTCCGGTATGGGAGAACGGCGTCGCCACTGGATTTATCGATCTCGCGCTCGAGCGCGCTTTCGTCTACCGCGAGGCGGCGCCGTCCAGCGTCATCGAAATGCCGGCGGGCGTCATCCCCGAGGAGAAGCAGGCGCGCTATCTGATGCTCGAGAAGCTCGCCGACTATGACGACGCGCTGATGGAGCAACTGATCAGCGACATCGATCCGCCGAAGGACCTCGTCTTCGACGACCTGGCGCGTGAACTGCGCGAGGGGCGGGTGGCGCCTGTTCTGATGGGTTCGGCGACAGGCGGCCATGGAGTCACCAGGCTCCTCAAGGCGCTGCGCCATGAATTGCCGGGCGCCGTTCACACGCGCAAGCGGCTCGGGATCGACGACAAAGGTCCGGCTCTGGCGCAGGTGATCCGCACGATCCACACCGCTCACGGGGGCAAGCTGTCGCTGGCGAGGGTGCTGCGCGGCGCCTTCGCCGACGGGGCCACCGTCGTGAATTCGCGCGGGGTCGAGGAGCGAATAGGCGGCTTGGCTCGGCTCATGGGCGCCGTATCGTCGAAACTCGCGCGCGCTGAGGAAGGCGACACCGTCGCGTTCGCCCGGCTCGAGGACCTCGCCACCGGCGACCGCATCGCCGACGGCAGAGCTCAGCCCGCGGCGGCCGCGATTCCCGCCGCTCCGCCCGCAACTCAGGGGGTCGCGATTCGCGTCAAGGACCGAAAGGACGAGGTGAGGCTCGCGAGCGCGCTGGCCAAGCTGTGCGAGGAGGATCGCGCGCTTTCCTATGTCCAGGACGCCGAGATGTCCGAATTGAAGCTGTTCGGGCAGGGCGAAATGCACTTGCGCGTCACCACCGAGCGGCTCGCCGACCGTTTCGGCGTGACGATCCAGGCACACAAGCCTTCAGTCGCCTATCGCGAATCCATTCGAGATGCGGTCACGGTGCGCGGGCGGCACAAGAAGCAGTCGGGCGGGCACGGTCAGTTCGGCGACGTTCTGGTCGAGGTCAGCCCGCGCGGCCGCGGCGAGGGATTCGCCTTCTCCGAGCGCGTGCACGGCGGATCGGTGCCGAGGCAGTATTTTTCGTCGGTTGAATCCGGCGCCCGCGACGCGATGACGCGCGGTCCGCTCGGATTTCCGGTCGTCGACGTCTCGGTGACCCTGGTCGACGGCTCCTATCATACCGTTGACTCGTCCGACATGGCTTTCCGCGCCGCGGCCAAGCAGGCTCTGGACGAGGCCCTGACCAAGGCGCGCCCCGTGTTGCTCGAACCGATCTTATTGGTGACGATCTACGTCCCGACCGACGCGCTGGCGCGAGCGAGCGCGCTGGTGAGCGCGCGGCGCGGCCAGATCCTCGGCTTCGAGGCTCGTGGAGGCTGGACCGGCTGGGAGGCGCTGCGAGCGCTGATTCCGGAGGCCGAGATCGGCGACCTGATCGTCGAATTGCGCTCGGCGACCTCGGGGGTCGGCGCGTTCGAAACCAAGTTCGATCATTTGGCCGAGCTTTCCGGGCGCGCGGCGGATCTGGTGGTCGCTGCGCGTCAGAAGGCGAACGCCTGAGCTTCGGCGGCCGGCGAGCGAGTTTGCCGGCTGTACAGGCGCGCGGCCATCGCATAAGGGAGCGGCGCCCAGCCTCGTCATGGAGACGACGTCGATGACCGAAGCCACGAGCGAAGCCAACCGTCTGGCGACGGTTTTCGGCGGATCCGGATTCCTCGGCCGTCATATCGTGAGGGCGCTGGCGCGCAAGGGATGGCGCATCCGCGTTGCCGTCCGGCGTCCCGATCTCGCCGCCTTCCTGACGCCGCTCGGAGGAGTGGGGCAGATCCAGCCGGTCCAGGCCAATGTCCGTTTTCCCGATTCGATCGCCGCCGCGCTCGAGGGCGCGAGCGCAGCCATCAATGCGACCGGCGTGAAGGCCGAGAGCGGGGCGCAAACCTATGCCGCCGTGCATGTCGAAGGCGCGCTGACCCTGGCGCGGGCCGCGCTTCGCTCCGGCGTCGCAACCTATGTGCATGTTTCGGGGATAGGCGCCGACGCGAAATCCGCTTCGCCCTATATCGCCAGCAAGGGGTTGGGCGAGCAGGCGGCGCGCGATGCGTTCCCCAACGCGATCGTGATGCGTCCGTCGGTCGTGTTCGGTCCGGAAGACGACTTCTTCAACCGCTTTGGCGCCCTGGCCTGCTATCTGCCGATTCTGCCTCTACTGGGAGGCGGCGAGACTCGCTTGCAGCCGGTCTATGTGGGCGACATCGGACAGGCGACCGGCGCGGCGCTCTCCGGCTTCGCGAAACCGGGCGGGATTTACGAACTCGGCGGTCCGAAGACAATGACGCTGCGTGAAGCGGCTAAGCTCGCGCTGCGTGCGATCGATCGCAGCCGTCTGCTGATCGGCCTCCCGCTCGGGCCGTCGCGTTGGGTGGCGTCCTCGAGCCAGTTCGCCTCCAGGGCGACATTCGGGCTTTTTCCGAAACTGCTGACGACGACTCGCGACCAGGTCGATTTGCTTGCGTCGGACAACATCGTGTCCGCGCGGGCGGAAGCCGAGGGACGGGTCCTGAGCGCTCTCGGGGTCGAGCCGCAGGCGGCCGAAGCGATCATCCCATCCTATCTGGTGCGGTTTCGCCGAACGGGACAATATGAGGTTCAACGTTCGGCTTGAACGTTGCGTCGCCGCCTGAGCGCCGAGGGATTGCTATTGATGTGGACCGCGATTTCAGGGCATGAAGGCGCCGCGAAGCTTCGCGGGTCGTTTCGAGTTGGGGACGTTCGGTGATCAAGTCTGAGCTCGTGCAGCGCATGGCGGCGCGCAATCCGCATCTCTATCAGCGCGACATCGAGAACATCATCGAGGCCATACTCGGCGAGATCGCCAACGCCCTTGCCCGCGGCGAGCGCGTCGAGTTGCGCGGCTTCGGAGCTTTCTCGACCAAGCAGCGGCAGGCGCGCACCGGCCGCAATCCGCGCACCGGGGACAAGGTGCCGGTCACCGAGAAGCTCGCGCCGTTCTTCAAAACCGGTAAGGAAATGCGCGAGCGCCTCAATCGAGCCGCGGTCGAGCGGGTCTAGGATCGCTCGAACAGCCCGCTCGCGCGTGAGCCGGCTCGGGCTCAGCGGGTCGGGCGGGTGAGGCTTGCATGGTTCGCTTTTTGAAAATCGTGGTCTTTGCGCTCGCCGCGATCGTCCTCCTGGGTTTCGCCCTCGCCAATCGTCACTTCGTGATCGTTTCATTCGATCCGTTTGCTTCACCCGACAGCGCCGCGTTCTCGATCGCCGCGCCACTGTTTGCGGTGGCGATCGTCGCGGCCATGCTCGGCGTAGTCGCGGGCGCGTTCGCGACCTGGTCGTCGCAAGGGCGCCATCGGCGCGCCTCCCGCCAGAGCCGGCTCGAAGCGGACAAATGGCGCGCACAAGCCGAGGCGCTGAAGGCCGCCCGGCCGCACGAGGCGCCGCGCTCCGCTTTGCCCCGCGACCGCTAAGCGGCGCCATGCGGTTCTTCGGGCGATCCCGGTCTGGCGCAAGTCCGGCGGCTGTGGCGCAATTCAACAGGTGAGCGCGTCGAGCCAGCGGGTCAGCCACGCCGCAAGCGTCGGGGGTGGCCGCTGCTTTTGGCCGCGGCCTGCGATTGATCGTGTTCCTTGGCATCGGTCCGATCGAGTTGACGTCGGACTCTATTCGCGTTAGCTGGTCAATTGCTTACTTAGGGTAAGGGGCTTCCTTCCGCAGTTGACGGGCGGATCGGCAAAGATGATAGGCGCCGCCGCCTGAGGTCGTAAAAATTCCGCCTTTCTTGTGCGCCCGTATATTTCTTAACGAACGCCGCAAAGCAATATTAACGCCAACACCGGGAGGTCGCGCCCAAGCTCGATCGTGATGCACGCTTTGATTTTCTACTTCAATCGGGCGTTTAGGGAGTTCGGATAGGCCGGAGCGTGCTGAAATCGGACGGGGCGAGCGCGTCCCGCCCGGCAAACCCGAGGGTGGGATGAGAGCGGTTCTGGTTGGAATCAATTCGAGCCTCGGTCACGCGCTCTCCCGTCTCAGGGGCGGGGTTCTTGGCCGGGCGTGGGGCATGGACATCGGCGAGGGGTGTCGAATCTCGCTCACGGCCACGCTCGACAAGACCAACCCCCGCGGCGTCCATATCGGAGCCGACACCGACGTGTCGGCTCGCGCCGACATCCTGGCGCATGATTCCATTCTCCTTCAGCACGTCCATACCCGGATCGGCGAACGCTGCCTGATAGGCTCCGGCGCAGTCATCTTTCCCGGCGTCACGGTAGGCGATGGTTGCATAGTCGCCCCCGGCGCGGTTGTGACCCGCGACGTCGCTGCCGGTTGCGTTGTCGCCGGCAACCCGGCGAGAGCGGTGGAAAGAGACATCAAGACCGGAAAATACGGAATCAGGCTCGACCCCGCTGCGCCAGAACCCCCTGACCGCGACCAGGCCGCGCCGGGCAAGCGCGACGCGGAAGCGCGCGACAAGATCGGCGCTCTTTCATAACCCGACGCGGTTTGCTCGTCCTTGCGCCCATGATCCGGTGGGTCGCCGCGAGGCTTGAGTCAGACGCTCATTTGATCGTCGAATTGGTCGCGAGCCGCCGCCTCCACGTCGGCTTCTCGTCTGGGATCGCCAGCGGCGAGGCTTCGTAGACCCCCCGGGCGACGGCGCGGGCGACGCATTCGGCGGCGAGCATGCCGATCTCGGTCAGATCGCGAAGATCGGGGGCGACGCTGGCCTTTGCCGTTGCGGCGGCGAAAACGACGTCGTTGTCCATCGGCGCATGGGCGGGACGCAGCGCCAGAGCGTAGCCGTCCTGAGCCATGATTGCGACGCGCTTGAGCTGGGTCGTGGTCAAGGCCGCATCGGTGACGACGACCGCAAGATCGGTGCTCGACGGCGTGTCGGACTTGAGGCGAAGCGCCAACTGATCCTCGACATCCTTCGGGCCGAAGCCAAGGCCGCCGAATTCGGCTCCGCGCTCGTAGGGCGCAGCCCAGAAATGCAGGCTTTCGCCGCGGGTCGCCCGCCCGACAGAATTGACGACCACGAGCGCGCCAACGCGAAAGCCGCTCGAGGTCACGGCGCTCGCCGAGCCGAGGCCGCCTTTCAGATTATAGGTCGTGGCGCCGTATCCCGCGCCGGACGTCCCGAGCGCGAAGGAGACAGCGGCGGACGACGCGGCCTTGAGGCCCAAGTCCCAATAGGGCGGTTTGCGGCCCCAGGCCTTGTCGCCGCCGTTGAGAAGATCGAACAGGCTGGCGCCCGGCACGATCGGAACGCGCGCCCCGCGGTGTTCGTAGCCGCGCCCGATCCCAGCGAGATAGGCCATCACTCCGCCGGCCGCGTCGAGGCCGAAGGCCGACCCTCCGGAAAGAACGAAGCCGTCGACTCGCTCGACGGTCATCTCCGGCTCCAACAGCGCCGTGTCGCGCAGCGCCGGGGCGCCGCCGTTGATCGCGATCGAGGCGACCGCCGGTTCGTCGAACAGGATCACGGTGACGCCTGAGGCAAGCCGGGCGTCGTCAGCCAAACCGACCCGCACGCCTTCAACGTCGGTGATGAGGTTGGCCGCCATCAAACGTCCTTCATCAGCCGGATCGCGTCGTAGACGGCCGCATGGATGTTGCGGCTCGCCACAGCATCGCCGATCCGGAACAGGCGATAGCCGCCGCCGGGATTGCTGCGAACGGTTTGCGGGCGCCCGGCGAGCAACGCCTCGTAGTCGACTTCGCCGAGGTTGACCGAGCCCCCCTTGAGCTCGAAATAGAGGTCGTCGACGGGAACCGCGCCGTGCTCGACGACGATCATGTCCGCTTCCTTCTCGACCCGCCGCTGCCCGTATTCGTCGTAGAAGAGGCCGACGACGCGATTGCCGCGCGGGGCGATCTTTTCGAGCCTCAGGTTCAGGGACACCTTCGCTTCGGCGCGGCTGAGCGCGCGGAAATAGGGCGGATAAGACGTTCCGCCGACGTCGGGCGCGAGCATGCGCTCCGGTGTGACGATCTCGAGCGTCGCTCCAAATTCGGCGACGAATTCGGCGGCGGTGAGGCCGGCGTGGGCGCCGTTGTCGTCGTAGACGATGACCTCTCCGCTCGGGCGCGCCGCGCCGGAGAGCAAGTCCCAGCTCGTCACCGCCAGATCGCCGCCGCCATCGAGGAACTCGACATTCGGGGCGCCGCCGGTCGCGATGACCACAATGTCCGGATCGAGTCCGAGCACGTCGTCAACGCCGGCGAACACGTTGAAGCGCAAGGCGACGCCGAGCCGTTCGCATTCGCCGACCCGCCAGTCGACGATGCCGATGATTTCGCGCCGACGCTTGAGCGCGGCGGCGAGCACGACCTGTCCGCCGGGCCTGGCCGCTGCCTCGAGAACGACGACCTCATGCCCGCGCTCGCCCGCGACGCGCGCCGCCTCGAGGCCTCCGGGACCCGCCCCGACCACCACGACCTTCCGCGTCGGCCCCTCGGAACGCCGGACGACATGGGGAATGGTCGCCTCGCGGCCGGTCGCGGCGTTATGGATGCAGACGGCCTCGCCGGCATAGATCGAAATCGATGCAATAGCCCATGCCGACGCAGGGACGAATCTCCGCTTCGCGCCCCTCGGCGATCTTCAGCCCGATGTGCGGATCAGCCATGTGCGGCCGCGTCATGCCGACCATGTCGAGCTTGCCGCTTGCTATCGCGTGGCGTGCGGTTGCGACGTCCTGAATGCGGGCGGCGTGAAAAGTCGGCAGGCGCGTCTCGGCGCGCACTTCGCCGGCGAAGTCGAGATGTGGGGCCGAGCGCTCGCCCATGCCGGGGATCACCCGGCTCAGCGCTTCGTCGCTATCGATATGGCCTTTGATCACGTTGAGAAAGTCGATCAGCCCCGACCGGGTCAGGCGGCGCGCGATCGCCATGCCTTCGTCGCGGCTCAAGCCCCGTTCCCAGTCCTCGTCGCAGACAAGCCGCGCGCCCATGAGGAAATCGGGGCCGACGCGCCGCCGCACCGCCTCGAAAACAGCCAGTCCGAAGCGCAGGCGGTTGTCGATCGACCCGCCATATTCGTCAGCGCGTTTGTTGGTCGCCGGCGACCAGAACTGGTCGATGAGATGGCCGTAGCACTCGAATTCGACGCCATCGAGCCCGCCGGCCTTTGCACGCTCGGCCGCGTCGGCGTAGGCGGAAATCACGCGAGCGATGTCCCAGTCCTCCATCGCTTTAGGGAAGGCGCGATGCGCGGGTTCGCGCACATGGGAAGGCGCGATCACCGGCAGCCAATCGTGCTTGCTCCAGCTGGTGCGGCGGCCGAGATGGGTGATCTGGATCATCACCGCGGCGCCTTTGTCGTGCACGTCGTCGGCGAGCTCCTTGAGCCACGGCACGCATTCGTCCTTGTAGAGCAGGATGTTCCCGAACGCCTGCGGACTGTCCGGCGCGACCACTGACGAGCCGCCGATCATGGTGAGCGCGATGCCGCCCCTGGCTTTTTCGGCGTGATAGAGCCGGTAGCGGGTCTTCGGCATGCCCTCATCGGTGTAGGCCGGCTCATGCGCCGTCGACATCAGCCGATTGCGCAAGGTTAACCCGCGCAGCTGGAAAGGTTGCAACAGCGGATCCACGGACATAGGGCGGCCTCGGCGTTTCGCCGGACTATCGGAAGCGCGGGGCGCGGGGTCAATCCGGCGCGGGACATGGAACGACCACGGCGCGCCTGCGGCGGCGAAGGAGTATAGTTTGCGGGAGGCTGATTCGTGGGGCCTCGCGGGCCTCGCGTCGAGCAAACTAGGGACTTCGACGGCAGTGTTGGACGAATGGAACGAACCGCTGGGGCTCGGTCCCCGCGCCGCAGCCGCGCCGCCCCCGGACCGATCGCGCGGGGCCCGGCGCGTGGCCGCGGGCGCCGTCGCCCTCGCGGCCGCGATTGGCCTCGTTGCGCTGGCGCGACGCGACTCGCCCGGAGGCGAGCCGTTCGCGATCGCCAAGGTCGAAGTCGCGCCGGCGTCCGCGCCGCCGGAGATCACCGCAAGCGTCCATCCAGCGACGCCTGCCGCGATCGAGTCCGCCGATCAGGTGGAGGCGGCGAGCGGCGTCAAAATCACCCGCGGGGGCGGCGGCGGGCCGCCTAACGCCCGTATCATCGACGTTGAGCGGGCGCTCGCCGTCAGGCTCGAACCCGCACCCGACCCGCGTCTCGTTGAGAGATCGCGCCATGGCCTCTTGCCGCGCCTCGGCGCCGATGGGGCGCGTCCGTTCGAGGTCTATGCCAGACCGGTGCTGCTCGATCCAAATCTGAAGGCGGACTGCCCGAGGATCGCGCTGCTGGTGGGCGGCCTCGGCCTCAACGCCGAGGGTACTGAAGCGGCGATCGCGAGGCTGCCCGGCGCGGTCACGCTCGGATTCGCGCCTTATGGCGCTTCGATCGAGGAGCGCGCCGCGGAAGCCCGGGAGGCGGGGCACGAGATCGCCCTACAGGTTCCGATGGAGGACTTTTCGGCGCCCGCGGGCGATCCGGAGCCCCATACGCTGAGAACGTCGGTTTCAGACGCCGACAATCTCGACTCGCTGCATTGGTTGATGAGCCGGTTGAGCGGCTATGTCGCGGTGGTCAACTACCTAGGCGGCAGGTTCACCGCCGACGACAAGGCGCTATCGCCGGTCCTGAGCGAAATCGCGGCGCGTGGCCTCGGCTACCTCGACGATGGCGCGTCGCCGCGGAGCCTGGCCGAGGATGTCGCCGCGAGGCTCGCCATGCCGGCCGCGCGGGCGGACCTCATGATCGACGCCAATCCGGCGCCGGAGGCGGTCGATGCCGCGCTAGCGCGCCTCCTCGATCGCGCCCGCGATCGCGGTTCGGCCATCGGCGTCGCCTCCGCTTCGCCGATGACTGTCGAGCGATTGGCCCGATGGGCGAGCGCGTTGGAATCAAAGGGCGTCGCCCTGGTCCCGGTCTCCGCCCTGATGTCGCCGGCGCCAAGCCCGTCCGCGCAAGCAAGACCTTGAGCCGATGATCGCATGAGCCGCGATCTGCCGTATCGGCCCTGCGTTGGCGTCGCGCTGATCAACCGCGCTGGCGACGCGTTCATCGGCCATCGCAGGCGCAAGCGCGGGGCGGAGCTCCTGGACGCCCGATCTTGGCAGATGCCGCAGGGCGGAATCGACCCGGGCGAGCTGCCGCTCGCCGCAGCCAAACGGGAGCTGTGGGAGGAGACCAGCGTGCGCTCGGTAGAATTGATCGCCGAGCTGCCGCGCTGGCTCAAATATGACTTGCCCGAGGGCGCGCGCGGACGGTGGAGCGGACGCTATCGCGGCCAGACCCAGAAGTGGTTCCTGTTTCGCTTCCTCGGCGCGGACAAGGAAATTGACGTGCGCCACCCGGCCGACGGCGCGCACGACGCCGAGTTCGACGAGTGGCGCTGGGAGCGCTTCGAACGGCTACCCGAGCTTGTCGTGCCCTTCAAGCGCGAGGTCTACGAGACCGTCGCGGCGACGTTCGGACCGCTCGCTCGTCCCGCGGGAAGTTAGCGCACCCACTCATCAGGCCCCATGGCCCATCCCGCAATCGGGGAAGGGCGGGCTATTTGCCGGCTTTGACCGACGCGGCCGCTTCCGCCATCTCCTCGCCCATCTTCTTGCTCAGACGGTGATCGGAGACGTCGATATCGCCACGGTCGAAGTCCGCTTTCAGCGCGGCGGCGACGTCGGCGTCGCTCTTGCCGACTTGCGCGGCGACGAAGGCGCTGGCGTATTTTTCCGCGTCCGTCTGAGAGAGCTTCTTCATGCCGGCGACCCAGAGCGCCAGCGCCTTGTTGCGCCGGGCGACCGCCTTGAAGTGCAGATCCTCGTCGTGGGCGAACTGCTTTTCGAACGTGTTCTCACGATCCTGGAATGCATCGGACATGACGGCCTCCGTCACTTCAGCGAAGTCGAACCCTGGCGAAGCCTCGCGGCGGCGACCGCGCGCTCGTTGAGCCATTGCTGGCCGGATGATGAGGAGAGCTTATGACGGTTTCCGCTGGCCCGCGCAACGCGGGATATCCTGCAACGAGCGGGCGCGTCTGGTCACTGTCCAGCGGCCCAGGGCGTCCCACGCGGTCCGCGCGGCAGGCCGAGTTTGACCGCCATCGTCTCGGCGACGTCAGCGAGGCTCGACCGCGCGCCTATCGGCCCGGCAGGAGCGCCCGCGCCGAAGGCGAGGATAGGGACGTGCTCGCGCGTGTGATCGAAGCCTCGGAAGGTCGGATCGTTGCCATGGTCTGCGGTAATGACGCAAAAATCTTGCGGGCGCAGCGCCGCTTCGATTTCGCTGAGGCGCGCATCGAAAGCCTCAAGGCAGGCCGCGTAGCCCGGAACGTCGCGCCGGTGGCCCCATTCGGTGTCGAAGTCGACCAGATTGACGAGGACGAGACCGCGCTCGCCAGTCGTCTTGAGCGCATCGATCAGAAGGTCGACGTTGCCGTCGTTGCTCTTGCCCTTGCGCTCGTCCCCGGTGTCGCGATGGGCGAAGATGTCGCCGATCTTGCCGATCGAAACGACCGCTCGGCCCGCACGCGCCGCCCGCTGCAAGAGATTGCCGTCCGGCGGGGAGACCGCGAAATCCTTGCGGTTGGCGGTGCGGACAAAGTCCTTGGCGCTTGCGCCGACAAATGGCCGGGCAATGACACGCCCGATGTTGAGCGGATCGCAGAGCCGGCGAGCGATTCGGCATAGGTCGTAGAGCCGCTCAAGCCCGAAGGCTTGCTCATGCGCGGCGATCTGCAGCACCGAGTCGGCGGAGGTGTAGCAGATGGGCTTCAGCGTTCGCAGGTGCTCTTCGCCGTAGTCCGCGATCACTGCCGTGCCCGAGGCATGTCGATTGGCGAGAATCCCAGTGAGCTTGCCTTCGCCGACAAGCGCGGAAGTCAACGCCTGCGGAAAAGCGGGGATCGTCTCGGGGAAATAGCCCCAGTCGAAATCGACCGGCGTTCCCGCAAGCTCCCAGTGTCCGGACGGGGTATCCTTGCCGCGCGAAGTCTCGACGCCGAAACCCCATTGGCCGCGCGATTCGGGAAGTGCGAAGCCCGGCGGCGGGCGGCCGGTCGAAGCCTTCATTGAGTGGCCAACCCGAGCGACTCCAGGCGTGGCAGTCTTAGTGGCCCGCGCCTTAATCCATCGCGATCGCCCTGCCCATCAGCGCAAGCCTCGGCGATATGGCCAAGCGTGTCGGCGCCCTCGTCGCCATAGGCCTTCGCGTCCTCCGCGCCGCCGCAGCCGACCGAATTGAGGACGATGAGGATGGCGCGGGCCATTTCAGCGCCTCGCCGATGAGCCTGTCATGCCGCCAAAGCGCATCCAGCGCGGCGACGCCAATACCGCGATGGTCAAGGGCCGAGCGCAGGGGTGCCAGGGGGATCGGTCGATATCAGACAGTTTAAACGGCGATTTTGGGATGGACAACTCTAGACCTTTTGGCTTCTGAGGATGCAAAATCCCCACACCCAATGTTCATCGTCCCCCAAAGGGTCGGTGTGGTACGACACGAGCGCCCAATTAGCTTTCTTTGCCCAATTAGCAAATCGATTTTCCAAGGTATCCTTCTTTTCGTGGTACTTTGCTTCTGAGTACGCAACTACGTATCCATTTTTTGCCCCACCTTCTACCCCAATTAACTGGTCTAATTTTTCCGTGTCCCTACGAACTGGGTCAAAGTAATATGCTGCTCTCTTTACTTCAATCGCAGCTAGAGTTCTCCCGCTTTGACTTAAACACAACCGAAATATCTGATCGCTTCGAAAGCGAAGGCGATAATTTTTTCTTATTACCGCGTTGATTTTTATTTTGATCATTAAGTATTTTCTTTAGAGAGGTATCAATATATACGTTATATCCAAGCTTGGTAACCGCCTGCGCAATCATAACAGTAATGTAACTTTCCGGGGCGTGAGACAACCAGTAATCTGTCATTGCTAAATATTCTTTATGTGCGCTCAACATAGCCGAATGAATTCTCTTCTCCAGTTTGGTCACGATCAATCTCCATTGACCTCGTCCTACAGAACGTGCCCCGTTTAAATCGCCACCCCACTCCTAGCCGCCTCGACCAGCGGCCGCGCCTCCGCCTCATCATAGGGCGCAGCCAACCCCTCGTCCACGCCGGCCCAGGCAGACGGGGTGTTCGCGGGAGAGGGGGACCACGCGACCACCAGATCAAGTCCGCGGGGTGGTGAAGGGGCTGTGAACCATCTTTGCCTCGCTCACTGACTCACGACGCTCGACAGCGTCGCCTCGTTGGCGAAAGCGGCCGCGAACAGCGCCCGCGTATAGTCGTTCTGCGGCGCGCCGAACACTTCCCGCGCCTCCCCGCTTTCGACCACCTTTCCCCGCCGCAAGACAATGATGTCGCTCGCCAGCGCGCGGACGACTCTCAAGTCGTGCGAAATGAAGAGATAGGCGAGATTGCGGCGGCGCTGCAAATCGCGCAGCAGATCGACGATCTGCGCCTGGATCGACATGTCGAGCGCCGATGTCGGCTCGTCGAGCACGACGAACCTGGGATCGAGCGCCATCGCCCGGGCGATCGCGATGCGCTGACGTTGCCCGCCGGAGAACTCGTGTGGGTAGCGGTCGAGCGTCGACGGATCGAGGCCGGTGTCGGCGAGCGCCCGCTCGGCGACGCGACGCCGCTCGGCGGCGCTCATCTTCGCCCCCTGGGCGATCAGCCCTTCCTCGACGATCTCGACCACCGACATCCGGGGCGAAAGCGAACCATACGGGTCCTGGAAGACGATTTGCATCTCCCGCCTGAGCGGCCGCATAGCCTTCGAATTGAGGCCGTCGATCGCGCGTCCGCAGTAGACGATCGGTCCTTCAGACCGGATGAGCCTCAGGATCGCCAGGCCCAGCGTGGTCTTGCCCGAACCGGATTCGCCGACGACGCCGACGGTCTGCCCCTCGCGGACCGCGAGCGAAACGCCGTCGACCGCTTTGACATGAGCGACGGTGCGGCGCAGGAACCCCTTCCGGATCGGAAACCAGACGCGCAGGCCCTCCGTGCTCGCCAACGTCGGCGCCGATCGGTCGGCTGCCGGCGGATCGCCCTTGGGCTCGGCGGCTAGGAGCGCGCGAGTATAGGGATGGCGCGGATCGGCGAATACCCGCGCCGTCTCGCCGGCCTCGACGATCTTGCCCTGCCGCATGACCAGCACGTCGTCGGCGATCCGCCTCACGACGTTGAGGTCATGGGTGATGAACAGCATCGCCATGCCGAGCTTCAGCTGCAGGTCCTTGAGCAGCTTGAGGATCTGAGCCTGCACGGTGACGTCGAGAGCGGTCGTTGGCTCATCGGCGATCAGCAAATCGGGACGATTCGCGAGCGCCATCGCGATCATCACCCGCTGGCGCTGCCCGCCGGAGAGCTGATGGGGATAGGCGCCAAGGCGCGACGCCGGGTCGGCGATGCCGACCTCGGTCAGAAGCGCGACGATCCGCTCCCTCGTCGCCGCGGCGCGGCCGCGATGGAGGGCGATGATCTCGCCGATCTGCCGCTCGATCGTGTGCAGCGGATTGAGCGAGGTCATCGGCTCCTGAAACACCATGGTCACGGCGGAGCCGCGCATGGCGCGCAATTCGTCGTCGGACATCTTGAGCACGTCCCGCCCGCGAAAAAAATCTCCCCGCTCGGATAGCTTGCAGCGGGCTGCGGGAGCAGACGCACGATGGCCTGGGCGGTAACCGTCTTGCCCGATCCGGATTTGCCGACCAGCGCCAGCGCGCGCCCCTTCATCAGCCGGAAGGAGACGCGATCGACGACCGTCCTGCGTTCGCTCCCTTGTGCGAAAGCGATCGAGAGCTCGCGCACATCGAGGAGCGGGTCGCCCTCGCTCACGAGAAGGTCTTTCTCGGGTCGAAGGCGTCGCGCACCGCTTCGCCGATGAAGATGAGCAGCGACAGCATCAGCGCGGTCACGGCGAAGGCGGAGAGACCGATCCACGGCGCCGACAGGTTGGACTTGCCTTGCAGGAGGAGTTCGCCGAGCGAGGGCGAGCCTGGCGGCATGCCCAGCCCCAGGAAGTCGAGCGAGGTCAGTGTGCTGATCGAGGAATTGACGATGAACGGCAGGAAGGTCAGTGTCGCCACCATCGCGTTCGGCAGCACGTGCTTGACGATGATCTTGGCGTTCGAGAGGCCAAGGGCGCGCGCGGCGTTGACATATTCGAAGTTGCGCGCGCGCAAGAACTCGGCCCTGACCAGGTGCACGAGGCTAACCCAGGAGAATAGCAGCAGGATCGTCAGCAGAACGAAAAAGCTCGGCGCGAGGATGGCCGAGAGAATGATGAGGATATAGAGATGCGGCAGCGACGACCAGATTTCGATGACCCGCTGCATCGTGAGGTCCAGCCAGCCGCCGAAATAGCCCTGCACCGCGCCGGCAAAGACGCCGATCACGGACGAGACTCCGGCCAGCGTCAGGCCGAACAATATTGAGATGCGAAAGCCGTAGATGAGCCGGGCGACGATGTCGTGCCCGTCCTGATCGGAGCCGAGCCACAGCGGTTCGAGCGCGTGGCAGGGGTGGACTGGCGCACCGTCCTTCAGGCCTTGCCTCTCCAGCGCCGCGCGGCATTCGGCGTTGCTCAGCATCCAGGTCGGGGGCGTCGGCAGCGGCGTCGGCGGGTTGAGGATGGTGGTCGAGTTGGCGAAGCGGATCGGGGGCCAGACCATCCAGCCGTGCGCCTTGATCTCGTCGGCCACAAAAGGATCGCGAAAGTCGGCGCGCGCCTGGAAGCCGCCGAACTTGTCCTCGGGGTAATCGAAGAACACTGGAAGCAGGATCTCCCCCTTATAGGAGGCGATCAGCGGCCGGTCGTTGGCGATAAACTCGGCGAACAGCGAAGCGACGAACAGGACGAGAAAAATGCGCAGCGACCAGGCGCCTCTCTTGTTGCGCCGGAAATTGTCGAGCCGCCGACGGTTCATCGGCGACAGCCAAGGGCGGCGCTCGACGTTGGCGCTGGCCCTCATCCGGCCCTCCGGGCCACCTTCTCCCGCAAGCGGGAGAAGGGGTTGCGCCCCCTCTCCCGCTTGCGGGAGAGGGTTGGGGTGAGGGGCCGTGATGGGCTCGGTCGCCATCACACCTCGCGGGTTTCGAAATCGATACGCGGATCGATCCAAGTGTATGTGAGGTCGGAAATGAGGTTCACCACAAGTCCAATCAGCGCGAAAATATAAAGATTGGCGAGCACCACCGGATAATCGCGCTGAATGAGAGAATTGTAGGAGAGATAACCCAGACCATCGAGCGAGAACACCTGCTCGATCAAAAGCGAGCCGGTGAAGAACGCGCCGATGAACGCGCCCGGGAACCCGGCGATCACGATCAGCATCGCGTTGCGAAACACGTGGCCGTAGAGCACGCGCCGCTCGGTCAGGCCCTTCATGCGCGCGGTCTGCACGTAGGCCTTCTTGATCTCGTCGAGAAAGGAATTCTTGGTCAGGAGCGTCGAGGTGGCGAAGGCGCCCAGCACCAGGGACGTCACCGGCAGCGTGATATGCCAAAGGTAGTCGAGAATCTTGTGCGGCCAGCCCAGATCGGCAAAATTGTCCGACGTCAGCCCGCGCAGCGGAAAAATCTGCCAGAACGAGCCGCCGCAGAACAGCACGACCAGCAACACCGCGAACAGGAAGCTTGGAATGGCGTAGCCGAAGATGACCAGAGCGGAAGTGACGGTGTCGAAGCGCGAGCCGTCCTTGACCGCCTTTCTCACGCCGAGCGGGATTGAGATCGCATAGGAGATCACCGTCATCCACATGCCGAGCGAGATTGAGACCGGCAGCTTCTCTTTGATCAGCTCGAGCACCGGAACGTCGCGATAATAGCTCTTGCCGAAGTTGAAGGTTGAATAGTCGCGCACCAGAATCCAGAACCGCTCCAGCGCCGGCTTGTCGAAGCCGTATTGCTTCTCGAGCTCTTTGATGAATTTCGGATCGAGGCCCTGCGAGCCGCGATAGCGCGAGGAGATGTCGCCGCCAGCCTGCGCGGCGCCGGAACCTATTTGACCGCCTCCGCCGCCGAATTGCGCCGTCGAGCTCTGGTCGGCGCCCTGCAGTTGCGCGATCGCCCGCTCGACCGGGCCGCCCGGCACGAATTGGACGATCGCGAACGAGACCGCCATGATCCCGAGGATCGTCGGGACCATCAGCAAAAGGCGGCGCAGGATATAGGCGAGCATGCCTAGTCAGCCGGTCCGCGCCGGGCAGAGCGTCCAGCGCCTCTCAGAGTCCAATCGTCTTGGCCTTCCCTTCGTCCCACCACCAGGTGCCGGGCGCGCCGGTCCCGAGCTTGGGCTGGCGCTCCGGTCGCGCGAAGGCGTCCCAATAGGCCACCCAGGCCGTGTCGCGATACCACATCGGCACCCAGTAATGCCCGGCGCGTAGAACGCGATCAAGCGCCCGGCACGCCGTGTTAAGCTCGGTGCGCGATTTCGCGGTCGCGATCGTCTCGATCAGCGCATCGACCACCGGATCGGCGACGCCAGCAAGATTGCGCGAAGCGTTCTGGGCCGCCGCGGCGGAAGTATAGACGACGCGAAGATCAGCTCCCGGCGTAACCGAACCGCCTAAAGCCGTGGTTACGACGTCGAAATCGAAGGCATCGGTGCGGCTCTTGTACTGCGCGGGGTCCACGATGCGAATGTTCGCCTGGATACCAAGCTTGGCAAGGTTCTGGATGAAGGGCATCGTGTGCGGCTGCAGCGCGCTCGAGCTGTCGAGGAACTCGATCGTTAGCGGCTTTCCGGTCGGCAGCAGCAGCGTGGCGCCGTCGCGTTTGCAGCCCGCCGAGAGGAGCAGCTCGAAGGCCTGCTTCAAGAGCGCTCGGTCGCTGCCGGAACCGTCGCTCACCGGCGGTGTGTAGGGGTCATCGAAAGCAGATGGCGAAATCTTGTCGCGGAACGGCTCGAGCAGCGTGAGTTCGTCGGGCCCGGGCTTGCCCTTGGCCTCCATGTCGGTATTCGGAAAGAACGAGACGATGCGCTTATAGGCCGAATACATGATGTTTTTGTTGGTCCATTCGAAATCGAAGGCAAGACCGATCGCCTCCCGAATGCGCGGATCGCGGAACTGCTCGCGACGCGTGTTGATGTACCAGCCCTGGGTGCTGGAAGGGGCGCCGTTGTGGAGAACCTCCTTCTTGATCCGGCCGTCCTTGGCGGCGGGAAAGTCGTAAGACGTCGCCCAAAATCGCGAGGTGAATTCCTCGTGATAGTTGATCGCCCCGGCTTTGAAGGCCTCAAATGCGATCTGCCGCTCGCGATAATATTCGAACCGCAGGCGGTCGAAATTGTTCTGGCCGAGATTGACCGGCAATTTCGCGCCCCAATAATTGGGATCGCGCGCATATTCGATGAACCGGCCCTGCTCGAACGTCTTGACTTTGTAAGCGCCCGAGCCGAGCGGCGCGTCGAGCGTCGCGGCGGTGAAATCGCGCCCGCTCCACCAAGCCGCCGAGAAGACCGGCATGCCGACGACGATCAGATGCGCGTCGCGGCTGCGCCCCTCGACAAAGCGCACATGGACGATGTCGTCGCCCTCTGAATCCGCCTTATCCACTTCCTTAAGAAGCTGGGCGTAGACTGGGTGGCCCTTCTCCTTCAGCACATTGAGCGAAAAGGCGACGTCGGCCGCGGTCACTCTTGAGCCGTCCAGGAAGCGCGCCTCGGGCCTGAGCCGGAATTGATAGTCGAGCTTGTCGTCCGAGACCCTGACCGATTGCGCGAGCAGGCCGTAGACCGAATCCGGCTCATCTCCGTTCGCGGTCATCAGCGTGTCGAAGGTCGCCGACATTCCGGCCGCGCCGTTGCCCTTCCAGGCGTAGATATTGAGTGTATCGAAAGTGTCGAAGTTCTGGTTGCCGCTCGTGCCAGTGATCTGAAGCGACAGAAGGCCGCCCGTCGGCGCCTCGGGATTGACATAGGCGAAGTGCGGGAAGTCGCGCGGCAGCGCCAAATCGCCGAACGACGATAGGCCATGGGTTTCGACGGAGTTGTCGGCAAGGGCGAACGGGCGCGCGGCGAGCGTCGCGAGCGCGGCGAGCCCGGCGGTCTTCAACGCCGTCCGGCGGGTCATTGCTATGGTCATCGAATTGTCAACCTCGCAGATCGCCGTCCCGCGCGATGTACCGCGCTTAAGCGCTCATTGCTAGCGAGAGCGGCGAAAACGAGGCGGCGAGGCGAGAGGCGGCGTCAAGGCGGGTTAAAGTTCGTTCATGAACCTATGGGCAAGCTCCTCCCACGGCGCCGGCAAGGCTCCCGCACTTGCCTCGAACCGCCCCGCCGCCGTTTGTTGAACCCAGCATGGACGTTCGCGACGCACAAGCCAGGGATGCGGACGAGGCCTGCCTCGTCATGAGGAGCTCGATCGTGGAGCTCTGCGAAGCCGACCACCACGACGACCCTGCGCTGTTGGCGGCCTGGCTCGACAACAAGACGCCGGAAATCTTCGCCGCGTGGATGCGGCGGACCGATGCCTCCTATCTCGTCGCGACTGAGCGCGGCGCGATCGCGGCGGTCGGGGGGGTGACCGATGACGGCGAGATCCTCCTCAACTACGTATCTCCCGACGCGAGGTTTCGAGGCGCGAGCCGGGCTTTGCTCGCGGCCCTCGAAGCTCGCGCCGCCGACCGCGGCGCGACTCGCTGCACGCTGGTCAGCACCGAAACGGCGCGCAGCTTTTATCGCGCCCGCGGATATGAGGAAATCGGCGCGCCGGTGAGAAAATTCGGGATGGACTCCGGCTATCCGATGGCCAAGGCCCTGGCGCGTCCTGGCGCGTCCGGCGGCCTTGCCGGCCCAGGTCGAGGACGTGTAGGGGCTGGACCGTCATGACTTTGTTCCCTACGCGGGCGGGCCGCGACCTACGGGGCGGCGCCGCCGTTGTCCTGCGGCCCCTGACGACCGCGGACGCCGATGAAGCCGCCTACGCAATCCGTGCCGCCTTCGCCGGCCAAAGCCGCCCAACCAGCCCGACGTCGTCGGCGCTAAGCGAGACCGGCGAAGCGATTGCGGCCAAGCTCGCGGCCGGCGGCGGGTTTGGCGTTTTCGAGGCGGGACGGCTCATTGCGACGGCGCTCTGGCGAATCGACGCCGACGCGCTCCATGTCGCCCGGGTGGCCGTTGCGCCTGAGCGGCGCGGTCGGGGGATCGTAGGCTTGCGCATCGCAGCGTGCGAGAACGAGGCGAGAGGACGCTGGGTCAGGCGGATGATCCTGAAGACGCGCCTCGAACTGCCCGAGAACGAGCGCCTGTTCGAACGTTTCGGTTTTGCCCGGCGCGAGATCGAGGCGCATGCGGGATTCGAGGCGCCGACGACGGCGGTGATGGAGAAGATTCTCGCGTGAGCGACGTCGCCGTGCCTCCGAGCGCGCCGGGGCGCCTTACGATCGACCTTGGCGCGCTGGCCGCCAATTGGCGCAAGCTCGCCCGCCTCGCCGCGCCTGGGCGGTGCGCCGCCGTCGTCAAGGCCAACGCTTACGGGATCGGCCTTTCCGAGGCTGCGCCTGCGCTCTGGGCGGCCGGGGCGCGCGTCTTCTTCGTCGCCCATCTAAGCGAGGGGGTCGCGGCGCGCCAACTGCTGCCGACCGGAGCCGCGATCTATGTACTCGACGGCTTGGAGCAGGGGGCGGATCCGGCGGACTATGCGGAGCACCGCCTCGCGCCGGTCATCGGGGGCGAAGTGGAGCTCGCGCGTTGGTCCGCGCTCGCCCGGCGACGCGGGAGGATTAGCCCCTGCGCGCTGCATCTCGACACGGGCATGAACCGGCTCGGCTTCGAGTTGCTGCCCGATTTGCAAGCGGCGATGAAGACCTACGGCTCGGCCAGCGGGGCCGATTTGCTGATGAGCCACCTCGTCTCGTCCGAGATTCCGCACGATCCCGTCAACCTGGCGCAGGTCGATCGCTTTGAGGCCGCCCGCGCCGCTTTCCCGAGCCTACCCGCTTCGCTCGCCAATTCGTCGGGAATGTTCCTGGCCGCGCGTGCGATCCATGATCTTGCCCGGCCAGGCTATGCGCTCTATGGCGGCAACCCGACGCCAGGCGGCGCAAATCCGATGCGGTCCGTCGTCACGCTCGCGGTCGCCATCCAACAGACCCGCTGGATCGAAGCCGGCATGACCTGCGGCTACAACGGCCAGTGGACGGCCAAGCGCCGCACGCGGCTCGCGACCCTGCTCGCCGGCTACGCCGACGGTCTGCCGCGCGGCGCCGGCGCAACGGATTCGAAGCCGGGCGCCGAGGTCGCGATCGCTGGCCGCCGCTGCCCGCTGGTCGGGCGCGTCTCCATGGACCTGACAATCGCGGACGTCACCGATCTGCCCGAGGACGCCGTGCAACCGGGCGACCGGGTCGAATTCTTGGGCTCGTTAGTCGAACTCGACGACTTCGCCGCTCGCGGCGGGACGATCGGTTACCACGTGCTGACAAGCCTCGGGCCACGCTATCGGCGGGAGTATTTGCGGCACCCGGAGCCGCCCGCCCTCAATGCCCCCGGCTGATGGCGAATTCGACCGCGTCGCGCAGGGCGTGCTTCCAGGGCGAGGCGGCGAACAGCTCGAGCGCGTCGCGCGCCATCGCGCCATAATGGCGGGCGCGTTCGATCGTGTCTTCGATCGCGCGATGTTTTTTCATTGTCGCCAGCGCGATCTCGAGATCGCCGTCGACGACCTCGCCCTTTTCCAGCGTTCGGCGCCAGAACTCGCGTTCGTGCGTCGCTCCGCGCCGGAACGACAGCACCACCGGCAACGTGATCTTGCCTTCGCGAAAGTCGTCGCCGACGTTCTTGCCGAGCTTGGCCGACGAGCCGCCGTAGTCGAGCGCGTCGTCAATCAGCTGAAAGGCGATGCCGAGATTGGCGCCGTAGCCGCGGCAGGCGGCGATTTCCGCCTTGGCGCGGCCGGCGAGCATGGGCCCCACCTCGCAGGCGGCGGCGAACAGCGCCGCGGTCTTGGCGCGGATGACGGCAAGATAAGCGTCCTCGGTCGTTTCGGTGTCCTTGGCGGCCGAGAGCTGCAACACTTCGCCCTCGGCTATCACCACGGCGGCGCTGGAGAGCACGTCGAGGCAGGGCAGCGAGCCCACTTCAACCATCATCCTGAAGGCTTGGCCCAAAAGGAAATCGCCGACGAGCACGCTCGCCTCGTTGCCCCACAGCACCCGCGCGGCCTCTCTACCGCGCCGCATGTCGCTTTCGTCGACGACGTCGTCGTGCAGAAGCGTTGCGGTATGCATGAATTCGACCGCGGCGGCGAGCTTGATGTGGCCGTCGCCGGAATACCCGCACAGGCCGGCGGTGGCGAGGGTAAGGATCGGCCTCAGCCGCTTACCGCCCGACGAAATGAGGTGATTGGCGACCTCGGGGATCATCGTCACCTGCGATCCCGTGCGCGACAGGATGGTCTGGTTCACCCTCGCCATGTCGCCCGCAACGAGCGCCGTCAGCGGCTCGACCAGTCGATCAGCCGACTTTTCTTCGAGCGGAATGACGACGCCCACGAGACGCTTCCCTTGCCAGACGACGCGCCTCGACCATAAAGACGGCGAAACGACGCGGCAAGTCAGCCAATCGAGGTCCTTCCTTGGTCGAGATTCTGCGCACCAACGATTTGGTTCTCATCAGCGTGATCGAATCCATCCTGACGGCGGAGCGGGTCGGCTATTTCGTCGCCGACCAAAACATGGCCGCCGTCGAGGGGTCGCTTGGTTTCCTGCCAAGGCGGATTCTGGTCGACGCGCGTGAGGAGGGAAGGGCGCGGAGGGTCATCGCCGAGGCGGGCCTCGCCGGGGAATTGCGCGATGCCTGAGCCGGCGCCGGGGCTTGACGAAGATCCGGTCGCGGCGGGGTTTACGGTCGATTCTTGGCTCGGCGGCAGGTTGGCTCTCATCCAACCGAAGGACGGTCATCGGGTTGGGACGGACGCCGCCCTGCTCGCTGCCGCGGCGGGAACGCCGGAGGGCCGGATCGCCGACGTCGGCGCGGGCGTCGGCGCGGTCGGGCTGGCGCTGGCGCGGCGGTCGGAGCGGGCGTTCTTCGATCTGATCGAGATCGATCCCGATCTGGCGCGGCTTGCCGGGATAAACACCGCGCGCAACGGGCTTGAGGCGCGCGTGCGCGTTTTGCGGGCCGATGTCTTGGCGCCAGGCGAGCGACGCGCGGCCGGGCTCGCCGATGAAACCGCCGATTGCGTCGTCACCAACCCGCCGTTCTTCGAGCCGGGGACCGTTCGGGCGTCGCCGGATCGTGGCAGAACGCGGGCCCACGTCCTTTCGCCGGTGGAGGGCGGCGCGACCCTCGAACAATGGATTCGAGCTTCGCTCGCTCTGCTTGCGCCCGGCGGCCGGTTTGTGATGATCCACCGCCCCGATGCGCTCGCCCCGATTCTCGCCGCTATAGGACGCCGGCTTGGCGCGGTTTCGCTTTTGCCGATCCATCCGGCCGCCGGCGTCGGCGCTCATCGCCTGCTGATCTCGGGCGTGAAGGGTTCGAATGCGCCGTTGCGGATCGCCCCGGCGCTGATCCTGCACGAGGCCGGCGGCCGCCTCACCGCCGAGGCCGACGCCATCCACCGCGGCGCGGCTCTGATCGAGTGGGGCGCTTGAGCGGGCGTTCCACCCACTGCTACACTTTGCGTCCCACTATCTGGCGAGCGCCCATGTCCGATGCTTTTCTGCGCCGCGTCCGCGCGACCCTCGACGAGATCGAGTCGGCGGGCCTCACCAAGCGCGAGCGGCTGCTGACCGGACCGCAGGGCGGGCGGATCCATGTCGCGACCAACGGGTCGCAACGCGAGATGCTGAACCTTTGCGCGAACAATTACCTCGGCCTCGCCAATCACCCCGAGGTCGTCGCCGCCGCGGCCCGGGCAATGGACGAATTCGGCTTCGGCATGGCCTCGGTGCGCTTCATCTGCGGCGCGCAAACGCTCCATCGCGAGCTCGAGCAGTCGATCGCCAAACACCTCGGCAAGGACGACGCGATCGTGTTCGCCGCTTGTTTCGACGCCAACGGCGGCGTGTTCGAGCCGCTGCTCGACGAAGCCGATGCAATCATCTCCGACAGCCTCAATCACGCCTCGATCATCGACGGGGTGAGGCTCTCGAAGGCCAAGCGCTATCGCTTCGCCAATTCGGAGATGAACGAGCTCGAGGATCGCCTTAAGGAGGCGGACGCGGCCGGCGCACGGTTCAAGCTCATCGCCACCGACGGCGTGTTCTCGATGGACGGATACCTGGCCAAGCTGAAGGAAATTTGCGGGCTCGCCGACCGCTACGGCGCGCTGGTCATGGTTGACGACTGCCATGCGACCGGGCACCTCGGCGAAAGGGGGCGCGGCACGCCGGCGCTGACCGGCGCGGGCGACCGGGTCGACATCGTCACCGGCACGTTCGGCAAGACGCTCGGTGGCGGCATGGGCGGCTTCGTTGCTGCGGCGCAGCCGATCGTCGATCTGCTCAGGCAACGGGCGCGGCCCTATCTCTTCTCGAATTCACTCGCTCCTCCCGTTGCCGCGGGGGCGTTGAAGGCGCTCGAAATAGCGATCGACGCCGACGACCGGAGGGCGCTCCTTGACGCGCACGCGAAGCGCTTCCGCGCCGGGGTCGAGAAGGCGGGCTTCACGGTCCTGCCCGGGGTGACGCCGATCATTCCGGTGATGCTGGGCGAAGCGAAACTGGCGCAGGATCTCGCAAGGGCGCTCGACGAGCGCGGAGTTTATGCAGCCGGGTTTTTCTTTCCGGTCGTGCCCAAGGGCCAGGCGCGAATCCGGACGCAAATGTCGGCCGCGCTCAATTCGCAGGACATCGACTTTGCGGTGAACGCGTTTGCGGATGCAGGACGAAAGTTGGGGATTATCTAAAGGGCGAGGCCGCGGGCGCGACGTCTGACGACCTCCGGATGCGCTTGTTGCTGCCGCGAACTTAGTCGCCCACAGGGAGGAAGAGGATGGCGGGAGAACTGGAGGGCAAGGTCGCTGCCGTGACCGGAGCCGCCTCGGGCATCGGACTGGCGTGCGCCGAGGCCATGCTGGCTCATGGCGCGCGCGTGGTTATGGTCGACCGCGACGAAGCGGCGCTGAATAGCCTTGGCGAGAGGCACGGCGCGGCCATGATCCCGATCGTCGCCAACCTGCTCGACGCGAAAGATTGCGCCACGCTCGTGCCCAGAATCCTCGAAAAAGCGGGCCAGCTCGATATTCTGCACGCCAACGCCGGCGCCTACGTCGGCGGCGACCTGGTCGAAGCCGAACTCGCTGGCCATCGACCGGATGCTGAACCTCAATATCAACGTGGTGATGAAGAACGTGCACGACGCGCTGCCGCACATGATCGGGCGCAGGACCGGCGACATCATCATCACGAGTTCGCTTGCCGCCCATTTTCCCACGCCGTGGGAGCCGGTGTATGCGTCGTCCAAATGGGCGATCAACTGCTTCGTTCAGACCGTGCGGCGGCAAGTGTTCAAGCACGGCATTCGCGTGGGCTCGATCTCGCCCGGCCCGGTCATCACCGCCCTGCTCGCGGACTGGCCCGCGGAGAAACTCAGGGAAGCGCGTGAGTCGGGCAGCCTGCTCGAGGCCAGCGAAGTTGCGAATGTCGTGATATTCATGCTGACACGGCCGCGCGGCATGACGATTCGCGACGTGGTCATGCTGCCCACCAATTTCGACCTCTGACCCGTCGCGGGCGCGGCTTCCGCCGGCCGCTGATGATCCCGGAGCCTTCATGCGCGCTCTCGTCAAGGAAAAGCCGGAGCCCGGCCTTTGGCTCGAAGACCAGCCGATCCCCGAAATCGGCCCCGATGACGTGCTGGTCAAGGTCCACAAGACCGGCATCTGCGGCACTGACGTGCACATCTTCAATTGGGACGAGTGGGCGCAAAAGACGATCCCGACGCCGATGACGATCGGGCACGAATATTCGGGCGAGATCGCGGCGGTCGGCGCCAACGTTAAGCGGCTCAAGATCGGCCAGCGCGTCTCGGGCGAAGGCCACGTGATCGGAATGAGGAGCCGGGCCGCGCGCGGCGGGCGCTATCATCTCGACCCCGAGACGCGCGGCATCGGCGTCAACATCCCCGGCGCGTTCGCGGATTACGTGCGCGTGCCGGCGTTCAACATTGTGCCCTTGCCCGACGAAGTCGACGACGAGCTCGGCGCGATCCTCGATCCGCTCGGCAACGCTGTCCATACCGCGCTCGCTTTCGATCTCGTGGGAGAGGACGTGCTGATCACCGGGGCGGGGCCGATCGGCATCATGGCCGGGGCGGTCGCGCGGCACGTCGGCGCGCGGCATGTCGTCATCACCGACATCAATCCGCGCCGCCTCAAGCTCGCCGAGGAGGTCGCCGACGTCGTCGCGGTCGACGTGTCGACGAGCGACCTCAAGGCGACGATGAGCCGGCTCAAGATGACGGAGGGCTTCGACGTCGCGCTCGAGATGAGCGGCGCCCCGGCGGCGTTCGATCAATTGTTCGACGCCATCATCACCGGGGGTCGGGTCGCGCTGCTCGGCCTGCCGGCGAAGCCCGCGCTGGTCGACTGGAACAAGGTCATCTTCAAGCAGCTCACCATCAAGGGCATCTACGGCCGCGAGATGTTCGAGACCTGGCACAAGATGATCGCCATGCTCGAAAGCGGCCTCGAGGTCCGCAAGGTCATCACCCATCGCCTGCCGGCGAGCCGGTTCCTCGAAGGTTTCGACATCATGCGCCTCGGCGAGAGCGGGAAGATCGTGCTGGATTGGACGCGCGCGTGACGGGCCCGTTGCGGGGGGCGCATTTCCGAGTCCGTTTTGCGCGATTCCAATGGGCGGGGGTGCCACATCCGAGTCGCCCGCGCCGGAAGGCCTTGGAATCATACCGCGACGAGGAGAGCAGAAGTGGCTTTGACGATCAGAGGGCTTCTTTTGCCAGGGGTGATCCGTCCGAACGCAAGGTTACCGTCTTCTGCGGCTCCGCCCGCCTCCATTTCCATTTCCGTCACCCTCACCGTTACTGTTCTCGTTTGTGCCTCCGTCGCCGTTACCTTCGGCATCTCCATCTGCGACTTGTTGCATGACGGCACGTTGGCGCCGGTTGCCCAAGGCGGCGCGTAGGTCGGCCGCCGCGTGTGCAGGATCAAGAGGCGCATCGGCTCGCCGATCGCGACCAGACTCGCCAGCAACGCCTCGGAGGCGTTGTCCAGCCAATGAATATCCTCGAACAAGAGAATGAGGGGAGCGAGCCGCGCGCGCGCCTGGACGATGAGCCGCAAAAGCTCGCGGGTCCTGAGGCCGATCAGCACCCCGTCGAGCCCGGACAGGGCGCCCTTCGGCGGTTCATGGCCGAGCAGATTGATGAGGAGCCCCTGGTTCTGGTCGGAACCGAGACTGAGCGAGCGGAGCCCTTCGTCGAGTTTGGACGTGATGGTCGGCGCGTCGTCGCCGAGGCCGATATGGAAAGCGCCGCGAACGATGTCGATGAAGGCGCGAAACGGGGTCTCCTGACCGTCCGAAGTGGAGGAAACGGTCATCATCCACGCCGGGGCCTGAGCCGCCTGGAGGCGAAATTCGTGCAGGAGGCGAGTTCTGCCGATGCCAGGCTCGCCGACAATGTCGATCACCTGGATCGCGGAGCCGATGGCCGCGAAGCTGCGCTCGAGCGCCTCGAGCTCCCGGTCGCGGCCGACGAAAGGCGTAAGGCCGCGGCTCACCGACGCCTCGAACCGCGTCGCGCTCGCCCGAATTGCAGTGAGCCGATAGACTCTTTCCGAGGCGGCGCGGCCCTTGATCGGGCGCTCGCCGGCGAAGCTCGCGTCGACCAGACCCTCGACCAGCCGGTACGCCGGCTCGCTCATGATCACGGTTCCCGGCTCGGCCAGCGTCTGCATGCGCGCCGCGACATTGACCGTGTCGCCAAGAACGGTCACGCGGGCGTCGACGCCTGTCTGGAGTTGTCCGAAAACCGCCGGCCCGGCGTTGATGCCGATTTTGACATCCGGTCGAAAGCCATATTTGGCATGGATCTCGGCCCAGGCGGCCGGCAGGTTTTCCAGAATTCGACAGCGCCGCCCGGCAAGCGCGCAGCGGCGCGTCTTCGTGCGCGACCGGCGCGCCGAACGCCACCATCACGCCGTCGCCGAGAATATTCTGAATTCGGGCGTCCTCGACCTGGACCACCCGCTCGATGAATTGCGACAGGCTTTGAATGAGGCCGAACGCGGCCTCCTCGCCGAAACGCTCGGAGAATGCAGTGAACCCCACCACGTCGGCGAAGAGAATCACCAGTTGCCGGCGTTCTGCTTCCACGCGTCCGTCCCCGCCATTCCTGAAACGCGCAACATCTGGACGTTATGACATGACAGCCGCGTTCTCAATGGCAGTTAGCTTCAGCGTGGCCTCCCGATGCAACGAATATGCCGGCGGCTTTCACTGAACGGGCCGCCCGTCGCCCAGCGGGCTCCAGCGAGGGATAGCAACGAAGCTTTAGCAGCGTTGCGACGACGTGAGGCGCGCGTTCGTCCTCAGCCGGGACATCGACTTGCTTTCACTTCCCCAGCCCCCGCATGAACGCCGCGAACTCGGCGTCGGCGATCGGTACGAGGTGCTTTTCCTCCGGGTAGGCGCCGGTTTCGACGTCGGCGCGGAATTCTTTGAAGGCGGCGACGCGCTCGTTCTGCAGCCGGTCGAGCTCGGTCCGGAAGTCGCGGTAGACCTTGGCGTGGCGGGGCTTGTGGCCGCGGGTGTAGCCGAGCACGTCCTCGGCGAACAGATATTGCGCGTCGCAGCCTGAGCCCGCGCCCATCGACAACAGAATGAGGGAGGTGCGCCTCGAGATCTCGGTTGCGACTCGCGCCGGCACGACCTCGATCTCGGCTCCGACCGCGCCCGCGGCCTCGAGCGCTTTCACATGCTCATAGACCCGCATCGCCTCGAGGGCCGTCCGGCCGACCGCCTTGAACCCGCCGGTCCACGTCGCCCGCGCCGGGATGAGGCCGACATGGCCGACGACGGGAATGCCTTCGGCCGCGAGCTTGCCGATCGTCTCGAGGCTCCCGGCGCAATAGAAGGCGTCGCCGCCGGCCATCAGGCCGGCATGGGCCGCGCGAAGATAGTCCTCATAGGTGCAGTGCTGGCCGTAGATAAGGCCGACCTGGACGAAACAATCTCCCGCCGCTTCGCGCATCGCGGGCGACCACAAGGGCTCGACGATCGAGAGAATGTCGATGCCCGCCGCCGCCGCGGCGGCGGCCTCGTCCAGCGTCTCGACAAAAAGCATCGTCAGCTGCCGCTTGCCTTTGAGCGCCCGCAGGTCACCAACCGTCATCCGCTTGTGCTTCGACACCGCCATCGAGATCCCCTCCGCGCCCGCGCGCCTGGTATCGCTTGGCGGCGGGCCGAGGACAAGCTGCAGCCGCGGTCCATGACCGCGGCCGACGCGATCAGCGACCGTGTCTACAGTCGCAGAGGCTCGTTTGACCGATCATCTGGCGCGCGCGGGCTATGTCGAAGTGACCAAGGCCTTCGTCGCCCGGCGCCCGCGCACCACCGTCAAGGCGAGCACGCAGGGCCGGGCGGCTTTCGCCCGCCACGTCGCCTTCCTGAAGTCGATCATCGCCGGCGCCTGAACATCGGCCGCCGGCCGCGAAAGGCGGCCAGTTCCCGAACCGGCTCGTCAGCGGTCGCGAGCGCTTGAAGATAGTTGCTATATCATTTAATGACACGGCATGAATTCAATCTCCCTTCCCGGCGCGCCGCGGCGCGGCGCCCGCGCCGGCCTCGGAGCGCAGATCGCCCAGGCCGCCCGGCTTTGGCGCCGCGTCGTCGATCACCGGATGCGCCCGTTTGGCTTGACGGAAGCAACCTGGCTGCCGCTCCTCCATCTCGCCCGCGGCCCCGCGGCGATGCGGCAGAAGGACCTCGCCGCCTCCTTGTCGCTTGACAGTTCCTCTGTCGTTCGCCTGCTTGACGCGCTGGAAGCCGCGAAGCTCATCGAGCGTCGCGAAGACGGCGCCGATCGCCGGGCGAAGGCGATCTTTCTCACCCCGCTCGGTCGCGCGACGGTGGCCAAGGTGGAGCGCGTCGCGCAGCAGGTGCGAGGCGACGCCCTCGCGGGGCTTGCCGAGAACGAACTCGCAACCGCGTCGCGCGTGCTTGAGCATGTCTGCCGGATGCTGACCCCGTTGGCCGACGAGCCCGGCCCATGAATCGCCACCTTGCGGAGGTCCCCGCCTCGAGTGGGATCGAAGCGCCGCGACGTCACGTGCCGCTGTGGATGCTTGCTTTGTTCACTTTGAGCGGCACGCTCGGCATGCACGTCTTCGTGCCGGCGTTGCCGAGCGCCGCGGCGGGTCTGCGCTCGAGTCCCGGCGCGCTGCAGCTGACGATCAGCGTCTACATCGCCGGGCTCGCGCTCGGCCAGCTCGTCTATGGCCCGGTTTCCGATCGTTTCGGCCGTCGGCCGACGCTGATCGGCGGTCTCGTCCTGTTCACGATCGCCGGGTTTTCCGCGCTGCTTGCGCAGAGCGTCGATGCGCTTATCGTCTCGCGCCTGTTTCAGGCGCTTGGCGGCTGCGCCGGCCTCATTCTCGCGCGCGCGATCGTGCGCGACACCGCGGCGTCGCATGAGGCGACGCGGCGTCTCGCGTTGATGAATTTCATGGCCACGGCTGGTCCCGGAGTGGCGCCGCTCGTCGGCGGAGCCCTCGCGGGGCTCTTCGGCTGGCGCTCGATCTTCGTCGCGCTCTGCGCCCTCGGCGCGGTGAACGCGTTGTGCGCCTGGCTGCTCCTGCCCGAGACGGGCGAGCGTGTGAGCGTCAGCAGCGGCGTGCTGGCGCGCAACGCCCGCGAGCTTCTCGCCTCGCCTGCGTTCCTCGGCTATGCGATCGGCGGCGGCTGCGCGACGACCTCGCTTTACGCCTTCATCGCCTGCGCGCCGTTCATCGTCGTTGATCAATTGCATCGGCCCGAGGGCGAGATCGGCCTCTATCTCGCCCTCCTTGTCTCGGGCATATGGCTGGGCAGCATGCTGACGAGCCGGTTCGTCGACCGATTCGCGCTGAAGACGTTCCTGGTCACGGCCAATGCGGTGAGCGTGGCGGCGGCATTCGGATTTCTCGCAGCCGTGCTCACCGGGCATCTGACCGTCGCGCTGATGGTCGGCCTGATGCTGGTCTACAATATCGGCGTCGGCTGCGCCGGACCCGCCGCTCTGGTTCAGGCGATGAGCGTCAACCGCCATGTCCTCGGGTCGGCTTCGGGCCTCTATGGATTCACGCAAATGGCGGTGGGCGCGGCGCTGACCGCGCTCGCCGGGCTTGGTCGCGACCCGGCATTGGCGGCGGGCGTCGTGCTGGCGCTCGCCGGAATTGTCGCGCAGGCCTCGTTCTGGATCGCCATTCGCCATGAGGCGGCCGCGCCGCCCGCGGACTAGGGCGACCAACGGACCAGCGGCGGCAAGCCTCATCCCCGCTCACTCCTGCAAGAAAAAGCGCACCATGACCCGGGAGGCGTCGAGGCCGACGGTCTGCGTATAGCTGCCGCGCGGGTCGCCGCCGAACCAGGCGTGGCCGCCGCCGGCGACCTGCCAGGCCTCGACCATCGTCCGGTCCTCGGCATCCTTGAGCACTGTGCGGTTCACCCGCCCGCCCGCGATTTCCCATTCGAGGTCGGTCCTCTTCAGGCCCGTCGTTCCTCGTTCGACCTCGGCAAGAATCCGTTCGCCGTTGACGGGATTGACGGTCGCATCCGCCAGCCCATGAATGATGATCTTGCGGCAGCGCCGATCGCTCGCGGCCCGCGGCGCCGGCTCAAGAGCCGGGGTTCCCTTCATCGCGGCGAAAGCCGAGGGGACATCTTCGGCCGATCGATAGGGCAGGCCGGAATGAACGCCGACGGCGGCGAACACGTCCGGATAGGTCGCCGCCAGCACTTCCGCCATCGCGCCGCCCGCCGACAGGCCCGCAGCGAAAGTGCGTTCCCGGCCGACGTCGAATTCCTTGGCCAGGGCCTGCGTCAGGCCGGCGAGCTTCGCCGGTTCGCCGGACCCCCGGCTCTGGTGGCGCCGGTCGAACCAGTTCCAGCAGCCGGAGGGGTTGGCGCGTCGCGGCTGGTGCGGATAGGCGACGATGAGACCGAACTCGTCGGCGAGGGCGTTCATCTGGGTGCCGAGCGCGAAATCTTCCGGATTTTGGGTGCAGCCATGCAGCATGAGGACCAGCGCGAGGTTCCGCCGCTCATGATCGGCGGGAACGTAGAGCCGGTAGCTCAGCGAACCGGCGGGGCCGCGGTAGGCGCGCTTCAGGAATCGGTCACCGAACGCGTGCGCGGGGTAAGCCTCGGGCGAAGCCGGCGCGCCCGGCATGGCGGGCCTCGCGCGCAGGACGCGCAGGACTTCGCCCAGCGGACGCCGCGGCGGCGGCGCGAAGGCAGGGGCCGGGGGGGGCAGAGGCCTCGCGTCCGAGACGCTTTCCCCGCCCTCCGCCGCCTCGCCCGAAAGCGCGCGGCGCAGCAGTGCGGTCGCCTCGGCGAGATTCGAACGTTTGACGAGGCTCAGCGCCTCGCCCATGGCGCCGAGCAAACTCGGTTTCATTGGCTTCCCCATCGGTGATCCTTCAGCGCAGGCGATCGGCGAGCGCGGCTTTGACGTCGGCGGGCGCGTGCAGCGCGCCGAGGACGGTGATCGAATTCGATCGTCGCGTGGGCGAGATCGGGCGTGACGTCATCGGCGATGACGGCGAGGCCAAGCACGCGAATGCTGACCCTTTTCCCCGCCGCCTGAACCGCTTCGAGGTCCCGGCGGGCGAAGGTCCTGAGGCCGAGCTCGAGCGTCTGGCGCGAGGCTGATTCCTTCGCCGCGTCCGCATGCCTCGCGAGCTGATTGCGGATCGCGGTGCGGATGAAGTCGGAGCGGTTGGAATAGAAGCCGTCGCGCACCAGGAGGTCGATCGACCCAAGGTCGACGAACCCGAGGTTGATGGTGAGCTTTTCGCTATCGGGGGGTTTCAGCAATTGCAAGGGTCCAAAGGTGACACCATCCACATGGATGGTATATGGATGGCTCAAAGTGATTGTCAAGGCGCCGGCGGAGCATGGACGCGCGCGGGCTCGCCTGACCGAGGTCGGAATTCCATGCCGGACGAAACATAATCCAAGCTCGGCGCAACCAAACCCAAATCCGCGGCAACCAAATCAAAATCCAGCGCAATGAAATCCAAAATGCCTGTTCCTTCCGCGAATATAGTTTTCTCAATGGGCTACTCGCCAATTCCGGCGGACTGCGCCGATCGGCGGGGCGCGGGCGTCTCTTTCCGGTCCCGTTCGCCCGCATCGTTTCTGAAAAACTAAAACATGGGCTCAGCCATTTGGCAAGAAAATGTCAATTCGTCCAGGAGAACTCGGGCTCACAAGCTCTTCCTCGATGTCTCGCACGCCGCTGATCGGAGCCGTGAGGGTCCGCGCCCGGAAGCCTCGCCGCCTTATGTTATCGCGAGCAAGCCGGCGCCGTCCGAACCAAGAGGTCTCAAAAGGGGCGGAAAGCGCGACTGGAGCGGAGGCCGCCGACAGGCCGCTCGCCATGCCAGCTTGTGAATACCGCGAAGTCTTGAATGGAGTTCATTCCACTGGCGCGCCTGCCCGGCGTGCGGTTGATCAGCCTTCAATGCAAGGACGGATTGGACCAGCTTGGCGGTTTGCCGGCAGACATCGCCATAGAAACGCTGGGCGATGATTTCTGCAGAGGACCCGACGCGTTCGTCGATACGGCCGCCGTCATGGCCAATCTCGATTTGATCATCAGCTGCGACACGTCGATCCCGCACCTGGCTGGCGCCCTCGGTCGTCCCGTCTGGGCGGCGCTCAAGTACGTTCCGGATTGGCGATGGCTTCTCGATCGCCCGGACAGCCCCTGGTACCCGACTGCGCGATTGTTCAGGCAGCCGCGGAGAGGCGATTGGACTTCCGTGTTCGCGCAGATGGAGCGGGAGCTGAGATCCTTGCTGAGCAGCTAGGGCAGACGTCGGCGCCTAGCGGTTCAAATCAAACGGTCGGTATCTGACCGGCAATGGCGCAAATGGGCGGATAGCGGACAAGGCGTAAGTCAACTCACGACGTCCGGTCTCGTCGGATTTTGTTGAAAAACTCGCTTGCGTCGCCAACTCGGCTCTGATTCAGTTTTCTCAATCAATCTGGGGCTCTCGCGATGATGGGTGAACGGCGGGTGATGCAGGAGGCGCTGTTCTACGGCTTTAGCCTTGAGCGGCATGTCCCGGACAATCACATGCTTCGCAAGATCGACCGGTTCGTCGACCTTTCGGAGGTCCGGGCGCATCTCGAGCCGTACTACAGCGAGACCGGTCGCCCTTCGATCGATCCCGAGCTGATGATCCGCATGCTGATCGTCGGCTACTGCTTCGGCATTCGCTCAGAGCGGCGGCTGTGCGACGAGGTCCATCTCAATCTGGCTTATCGCTGGTTCTGTCGCTTGGGGCTCGACGGCGACGTCCCCGATCATTCGACGTTTTCCAAGAACCGCCACGGCCGTTTCCGCGAGAGCGATCTTTTGCGCAAGCTGTTCGAGACCGTGGTGGCGCGCTGCATGAAAGAAGGGATCGTCGGAGGCGAGGCCTTCGCGGTCGACGCCAGCATCATCGTGGCCGACGCCTGTCGCCGGCGCGGGGTCGCCAAGGTCGAGGACCTCGATCCCACGTCCAATCGGGCGGTCGCGGAATATCTTTCGGTTCTGGATGATGCAGCCTTCGGCGGCGCCACGCCGGTCGAGTCGAAGTCGATCTCGCCGACAGATCCGGCGGCCCGCTATACGGCGGCGGGCAACACTCCCGCCGTTTACGCCTACTCCGACAACTATCTCGTCGATCTGAAGAACGCGGTGATCATTGACGTCGAGGCGACCACAGCCATTCGTCAGGCCGAAGTCGGAGCGGCCAAGACGATGCTCGACCGCACGGCCGAACAGTTCGATGTCGTGCCCTCGCGCCTGGTCGCCGATGGGGGCTACGGCTCGGCTGAGATGGTCGGGTGGCTGGTGGACGAGCGCGGGATCGAGCCGCATGTGAAGCTGATCGACAAGGCCGAGCGCACGGACGGAACCTTCTCCCGCAGCGACTTCGCCTTCGATCCAGAGAGCAATCTTTATGTCTGCCCCGGCGGCAAAGAGCTAAGGAAATACCACCGCGCTTTCGCCAAGCCTCGCGACGGGCTGACGAAAGACGGCACGATGATCTACTTTGCGCGCAAGCATGACTGCGAGGCCTGCGCGCTGAAGCCAAAATGCTGCCCAAACGCGCCTGCACGCAAGATTGCGCGCTCCATTCATGAAGCTGCTCGCGACAAGGCGCGCGCGATTGCCAAGACCGAGGCCTATACTGTCTCACGCCGGGAGCGGAAGAAGGTCGAGATGCTCTTCGCTCACCTGAAGCGCATCCTCAGGCTCGACCGATTGCGCCTCCGTGGTCCAAGCGGAGCCAAAGACGAGTTCCTATTGGCTGCCACTGCCCAAAATCTGAGGAAACTGGCGAAGCTTATCCCCTTCCCAGAGCCAATCTTCGCCACCTGAGGCGCAGAGGCCCAGCTTTGCCTCGCTGACAACCGCCGATGACGCCGCTTGTCGCCGCCAGGCATGGGAGTTTTTCAACGA
>CAVVNR010000012.1:0-321134 GCA_963749715.1 uncultured Alphaproteobacteria bacterium | reverse complement strand
CAAACCCTTCGACCGCTTGCGGGAGAAGGTGGTGCGCAGCGCCGGATGAGGGGCTCAGCCGCCGTGCCGACAGTCTATCGTCACAGCGGCTACCGGTTCTTCTTCTTTTCGAACGAGGGCGATCCACGTGAGCCTCCGCACGTTCACCTGCGCCGAGGTGCTGACGAAGCAAAGTTCTGGCTCTCGGCCGAAGTTGCCGTCGCCGACAGCTTCGGATTTAATGCTGCAGAGTTGAACGCGCTCATCAAACTGGTGCGCGAGGAGCGGACTCGAATTGAAAAGGCCTGGCATGGATATTTCGGCCAAAGCGGTTAGGTTCGACGAAGACTTGATGTGGGTCGAACTGTCGGATGGCCGCACGATCGGCGTCCCCTATGCTTGGTTCCCGCGCCTCCTCACCGCGAGCAAGAAGCAGCGCGAGGCGGTCGAGATCGGCCGCTTCGGATTGCACTGGGACGCGATCGACGAGGACATCTCGATCGCCGGGTTGTTGGCGGGGCGACGCGACCAGACAACGCGAGCGGCCAAACCGACTCCTGCGAGAGCGAGCACCGGAGTCGCGCGACGTCGGAAGCGCGCATGAGAGGTTAGCTCGGGGACCTGTCCCCTGCGGGCTCTGACGCAATAAATCGACGACGGGCGCGTCGAGGGGGGTAGCAATGGCGCTGATCAAGTCTTTTGAAGAAAAGAGGATGGATCGGAACTCCATCCACGATGCTATCGGGGCCACGTATACGACCTTCGAAAGGGACGGGCGGAGATTTATGCAAATCGACAGCTATGGCCGCGCTGCGCGCGAGATGCCCTACAAGAAGAGCCAATCCATACAACTAGACGAGAAATCCGCTCGCGAACTCTTCAAGTTTCTTCAGGACTTTTTCCACTTCCGCTGACTTGCTGAATTGACCGCGCGGCCAAGCTCGTTTTCCGAGCCGCGCGTCCTGTCAAGGGCGCGGCTTTGCCGCGCCAGCCCCCCTTTGGCACGCTAAGCCGTAGGCGGTTACGCGACGGTTACGGTGATGGGGTGGACGGCGCCCGAACGGCATCAGTGTGCCAAGATGGTCGTTGTCATGAACCCCATCTGAAGGGAAGCCGTCCATGGGAAAGTTTATCACCGATTGGTCGTCTGTCACGCGCGTCGGGCTCGATCTGGCGAAGAATGTGTTTCAGGTTCACGCCGCCGACGCCAAGGGCGAGATGGTTGTCGCGCGTCCGGTGAAGCGGCGGGCGCTGCTCAAGTCTTCCGCGTTGCCTCGTGGCGATGGAGGCGTGCTCGTCGGCGCATCATTGAGCGCGACAATTGATGGCGCTCGGCTTCGAGGTCAGGCTGATCCCGCCGGCGCATGTGAAGCCCTATGTGAGGCGCAACAGTATTACGGTGACACTTGCATATTTCCCTTTCATCAGCATTGGCGTCTGCGGCTGCAAACTGGACCCCGCTTTTCGCGGGGCGACATAAGGGACGGTCGCTCGCGGGGGTGACATGTTCTATTGAGGGACGCCCTCGATGGCGAAGGTGCGGAATTTCGCATATTTGTCGCCGATCTTCCGTGCGGCCTGGTAATCTGCAGATGCGCGCCAGGCCTGAACGGCGTCGAGGCTGGCGAACTGGTTGATGGCGACCCGCGTTCCGGAAGCTCATCCCGCCGGCGCATGAACGACGTGGGTATTATGGTGACACTTGCATATTTCCCTTTCATCAGCGATTGGCGTCTGCGGCTGCAAACTGGACCCCGCTTTTCGCAGGGTGACATAAGGGACGGTCGCTCGCGGGGGTGACATGTTCTATTGAGGGACGCCCTCGATGGCGAAGGTGCGGAATTTCGCGTATTTGTCGCCGATCTTCCGCGCGGCCTGGTAATCTGCAGATGCGCGCCAGGCCTGAACGGCGTCGAGGCTGGCGAACTGGCTGATGGCGACCCGCGTTCCGGGCGGCGGCCCTTCGAGCGCAGCGATATTCTGCCCGGCGGCGAGGAGGCGGCCGCCTGACGCCTTGATCGTGGCCTGGACAATCGGGACGTACTCTTTCTGGTAGGCGTCCAAATCCGAAATGGCTGTTTCGGTGACGACATAAACCGGCGTCTTGGTCTGTGCATGGAGGCCTTGAACCGCGACGGCGCCGATCGCAGCGCCCGCCAACAACGCCAACGCTGCAGTAGATCGAGATTTCATGGTTTTCCTCCGGGTAGCCAGGGGTGACAGCGATAGCTTACTCTATTCTGCGGCATTCGCACTTTTCCGACCAGCGCCCCGGCGGCCTTGGGTTCCCGATCGCGCTCATGAGCGCGATCCCGTCTTCCTCTCGTAGCGGCAGCGCAGGGTGATCCGGCCTGGCTCGAGGCTCATGTCGACGAGGGCGAGGCACGGATCGCGCCGGTCCTGCCGGCGAGGGCTCGCGCGCTCTATCAGCGGAAGGGATTACGGATCACGGGGATTATGCGCGGGGATTGCGCATGATTCCCTTGACGACACAGAACCGGGCGCCTCCGCAACCTATATGACCGCCCTCTCATACAATTAGAAAAAGATGCAAGTGTCACCGCATTCCCACCGCATTCCCGCATTCCCCCAGCCGCGCCAGCCCTTCTGCGACAGGCTTAGCCGTCGGCCTTTGTCGCGCTCGGCTCTTAGTGGCCGCCGCCCCCGCGCCCGGTTTGGTTCTGCGCGTAGCTGATGGGATCGTAAGGATTGGCGTCCTCGTACCGGCCGGCGAAGATCTGGGACGCCGTCTGCGACGAAGGATTGACGTTCTGATTGGCGTTGCACCCGGAGAGCGCGAGCGCCGCAACCGTAAGGATGATTGGGATCCGCATTCGTGTCCTCAAGTTCAATGGAGACGAGGCCGGGGGAATTACTGTGACGGGGTGGACGGCGCCCCGAACGGCATCAGTGTGCCAAGATGGTCGTTGTCGAAACCCCATCTGAAGGGAAGCCATCCATGGAAAAGTTTATCACGGATTGGTCGTCTGTCACGCGCGTCGGCCTCGATTGTCGCTAGCAGACGATATGTCCGGTTTACCCCGCTCGTGCGGGGCGGCCCCGTTCATGGCCATATGTTCGTGCTGGGTTCGCGGCACGGGAGCCGCCCCTCATGGGCGTGGCGGGGTGGGAACCGCTGGAGCCGCAACGGCAGGTTCTGGAACGGGGGCGGCTTCTATGGCTCGGGCTTCTGGTTTTCGCCTTTTGCCTATGTACGGTTCGGAGGGAGGGGAGGCCCAAAACCTTCCCTACCCCTATCGGGGGCAACGGGACGGGGCGCTTGCTCTGGATCGCCGCGTCGCTTCGCTCCTCGCGATGACGATTCCTGAGCGAGAAATGCGCTCTTCTAACATATTATAATTTTATAGTAACTAACTTAGATGATTGACGTATTAGCAATATTTGCGAGGCGTCCTGCTAAAGCCCCGCCGCGGTCGCCTTGATGACGTTGCAGAGCCATGCGCGTAAGGAGGAGTTCTGGGTGCGCGGGTGCCAGAACAAATGGGCGCTGACCTCGACCGGGGGCAGGGGCGCCGGGACGATGCTGAGGCCGGGGATGTCGAGGCCGCTCACGATCTTGCTCGGCAGGGTGGCGATGAGGTCGGTGGCGGCGACGACATGGGGGACTGCCGACGAACTCGGCAGGACGACCGCAATTCGCCGCCTCAAGCCCCGGGCGGCGAGAATCGAATCGACCAGGCTCGCGCCGCGGCCATCCGGCGCGACCCGGACGTGGCCCGCGTCGACCACGTGATCGGCGCCGGCATAGGCCTCTATCGTCATCGGCAGCTTGAGCCGGCTCTTCGCGCCGATCAGGGTGACGAGGCTGTCGCGCCACAGCATCTCCGCGCATAATTCCGGCATGCCGGTCAGAATCGGCGCAATCGCGACGTCGACCTCGCCGTCGGCGAGCTGGTCATAGAGCCGGTCGCGGTCGGCGACCTGGATCCTCAGATCGATGAGCGGCGCCTGAAGCCTGAGCTCCATCGTCAACGCGGGCAATAACGTCGTCTGGTGCAGGTCGATCGCGGCGATCCGCACCGCGCCGGCGAACTGGCTCGGATTCGGCGCTTCCGGCGCGGTCAGGGTACGGGAGATGTCCGAGAGCGCGCTGCGGATCGGGCCGGCGAGGTCGAGCGCCCGTGCGGTCGGCTCCATCCGGCCGTCGCGGCGCTCGAACAGCGGGTCGTCGAGCAAGTGGCGCAGGCGGTTCAGCGCCTTGCTCATCGCCGGCTGGCTGATCCCGTTGTGCCTCGCGGCGCGAGTGACGTGCCGCTCGGCCATCAGAGCGTCGAACATGACCAGGAGGTTGAGATCGACGCTGCGCAAATTCCTTTCGGTTATCGTCTGCATGTTTTATTGCCATTTCCCTCGGCGCGGCCGACCTGCAAATGTGCGCGAGAAGCGCGAAAGCCAACGGGTTGGCGTGAGATGACGCCGCCCGGCGGCATTCCTTGCGGGCATTCCCGTCCCGCGCGCCATAACCGTGCAACATGCGTGCCATCGATTATCCGATGACTGAAGCCGCCCCGATTCTGGAAGCTCGCGGCGTGGTCAAGCGCTTTGGCCCGCTGCTCGCCAACGATGTCGACCATTTTGCGATCCATTCCGGCGAAGTGGTCGCGCTCCTTGGCGAGAACGGCGCGGGAAAGAGCACATTGTGCAAAATCCTCTACGGCTATTACCGGCCTGACGCGGGCGAAATACGCGTCGCCGGACGTCCGGCGAGCATCGCCTCGCCGCGCGACGCCCGCCGCCACGGCGTCGGCATGGTGTTCCAGAACTTCAGCCTGATCCCCGCCATGAGCGTCTGGGAGAATGTCGCGCTCTTTCTCGACGACACGCCCTGGGCGATCGGGCCGGCGCAGATGCGCCGCCGGATGCGCCCGCTCGCCGAGCGGCTGCGGCTCGAAGCGGATTTTAACCTGCCGGTCGGCCGGCTCGCCGTCGGCGACCAGCAGAAGGTCGAGATCCTCAAGCAATTGCTGGCCGGGGCGCGCGTGCTCATTTTCGACGAGCCGACCAAGGTCCTGGCGCCGCAGGAGGCGGAGGGCCTGTTCTCGAGCCTCGCCGGCCTGCGCGACGAGGGCTATGGCGTCATCTACATCACCCACAAGTTGCGCGAGGTGGCGGCCTGCGCCGACCGGGTCGTCGTGATGCGTCAGGGCCGGATCGTCGGCTCGGCGGCGGCTCGCGAGGCAAGCGAGGCCGAGCTCGTCGGCATGATGTTCGGCGAACAGCCGGCGCGCGAGCCGGTCGCGCCCGCGCCTCGATCGCGAGGCGGGGGCGATGCGCTTCTTGCGCTCGAAGGCGTCACGACCTCGCCGGCAAGGGGCGCGGTTCCGTTGCGCGGCGTTACGCTTGGATTGCGCAGCGGCGAAATCCTCGGGATCGCCGGTGTTTCCGGCAACGGCCAGCGCGAGCTTGCCGATCTCGTGCTCGGCCTTCAGCGCCCAAGCCGCGGCATGAAGACCCTGTGGGGCGAGGACGCGTCGCGCTGGTCGCCGGCCAAGGCGCGGGCGCGCGGCGTCGCCAGCATCCCCGACGACCCGGCCGGGCTGGCGCTCGCGCCTTCGCTTTCCGCGCGCGAGAATCTCGCGCTCGGCGAGACGAGCCGTTATCGCAAGGGCGTGAGCCTGGACTGGGCGCGGCTCGCCGCCGACATGGCGAAGAGCGCCGAGCGCCTACGCCTGCCGCCGATCCGCTACGAAACCAGGGTCGTCGCCCTTTCCGGCGGCAATCAGCAGCGGCTCGTGCTGACGCGCGAACTCGCCCACGACCCGAAGCTGATTGTCGCGCTCTATCCGTCGCGCGGGCTCGACGCGCGCGGCACGGAGGCGCTACGGGCCCTGTTTCTCGAGGCGCGCGCGGCGGGCGCGGGCCTCATGCTGTTTTCCGAGGACCTCGATGAACTCCTGGCGTTGAGCGATCGCATCGTCGTCATGCGCGAGGGACGGATCGCGGCCGAGTTTTCGCGCGATTCATTCGCCCTCGAGGCGATCGGCGCCTCGATGGTGGGGATCGCCGATGCCGCGTGAGGCCGCTTTCGCCCGGTTTGGCGGGGCCGCGTCCGCCGCGCGGCGCGCGCTCGCCGTGGTTGTCGCGGCGTCGGCGATCTTCGCGCTCCTTCTCATCGTCGACGGCAAGGACCCGCTGCGGGCCTGTCGCGACACGCTCGTCTATGTGTTCGCCAATACCTACGGGTTCTCGGAGCTGTTCGTGCGCATGTCGCCGCTGCTCCTGACCTCGGTCGCGGTCGCGGCGCCGAGCCGGCTCGGCCTCATCAATGTCGGCGGGGAGGGGCAGCTCTATATGGGCGGGCTGTTCGCGACCGCGGGCGCGCTCGGTTTCGCGCATTGGCCGGCGATGGCGCTGATCCCGCTGATGACCGCGCTCGGCTTCCTCGGCGGCGCGCTCTGGGCGCTTTTGCCCGGACTGTTGCGCGCGGCGAAGCTCGTCAACGAGACGATTTCCACATTGCTCCTCAACTATGTCGCGCCGCTGATCGTGAGCTTCGTTATTTTCGGGCCGTGGCGAGCTTCCGAAAGCGCCTCCTATCCGGAATCTCCGGCCTTCGCCGCCGCCGCCCGCTTGCCGACCCTCGGCTTGACGCGCGTCCATCTCGGCCTCCTCTACGGCTTGGTCTGCCTTTGCGTTTACGGCTTCGTCTTCGGCCGCACGAGGTGGGGCCTGGAAATGCGGGCGATCGGCGGCAATGCCGAGGCGAGCCTGAGGCTCGGCGTTCCGGTCTCCGCCTATATCATCATCTCGATGGCGGCGGCGGGCGGCGTCGCCGGGCTTGCCGGAATGGCCGAAGCCTCGGCGATCCAGGGCCGGCTGGTCGCGCAATTGTCTCCGGGCTACGGCTTCATGGGCTTTCTCGTCGCCTGGCTCGCGGGCGGCAGCGCTCTAGGCATCCTGACGATGGCGGCGCTGTTCGCCGTCCTGAGCTCGGCCGGCGATGTTTTGCAGATCACCCAGGGCGTGCCGTTCTCGGTGATCAATCTCCTGATGGCGGCGATCCTGTTCATCGTGCTCGGCGAACGGGGGGCGGGGGTGAGGCGATGAGCGCGGCCTTCCCGATTGCTCTCGCGTCGAGCGCGATCCTCTCGGGGACATCGCTGCTCTACGCCACGCTTGGCGAACTCGTCGGCGAACGCGCGGGAATCGTCAATCTCGGCCTCGAGGGCCTGATGCTGGTCGGCGCCTCGACCGGCTTCGCCGGCGCCGCGCTCACCGGCAACCCTTATCTCGGCGTCGCGGCCGCGGCGGTGGCCGGCGTCGCCGCCAATCTTATCTTCAGCTACGTCGTCATCACCCGCCACGCCAATCAGCTGGCCGCCGGCCTGAGCCTGACCTTTTTCGGACTTGGCGCGAGCGCGCTGATCGGCCGCCCGTTCGTCGGCGCGATCGTGCCCGGCCTGCCGCGGTTGGGCTCGTTCGACCTCCTGGCCTGGCTCGCCGCGCCGCTGGCGATCGTCTTGTGGGGTCTCCTCTACCGCACCCGCTGGGGCCTCATGCTGCGCGCGGTCGGCGAGTTCCCCGCGGCGGCGTTCGCCGCCGGCCGCAGCCCGGACCGTCTGCAATACGGGGCGCTGGCGGTCGCAGGCGCGCTCGGCGGGATCGGCGGCGCGCATCTCTCGCTCGCGGTGGCGCTGACCTGGGACGAGGGCATGACCGCCGGGCGGGGCTTCATCGCCATCGCGCTCGTCATCTTCGCCGGCTGGAACCCGCTCTGGGCCGTCGTTGGCGCGCTCGTCTTCGGCGGCGCCGAGTTGCTGCAACTGCAGTTCCAGGCGCGCGGCGTCGATGTCTCGCCGTTCCTGATGAACATGGTCCCCTACCTGCTCACGCTCATCGTTCTGACCTTCTGGGGCTTGAGAGGACGATCCGCCGCGCCCGCGGGGCTCGGCCGCAGTTTCTTCGGCGTGGAATAGGCCGCGCGATGGAAAACGTGAGGATGCCGTCATGACCGGGCTAAGGTTGCTCCTGTTCGCTCTCTTGCCGTTCCTTTTGGGTTTGCTGGCGCTCCCTCCGGCGTGGCCTGCGGCCGCGGCCGAGAAGCTGATTGTCGGGGCCATTTATGTCGGATCGGTCAACGACTATGGCTACAATCGCTCGATGCACGACGGGCTGATGGCGATGAAGGAAGCGATCCCGGGCCTGACTGTGCTCGAGGCGGAGAACGTGCCAGAATCGGCCGAGGCCGAACGGGTCATGGAAGGCATGATCCAGCAGGGCGCGAAGCTCATCTTCGCCACCAGCTTCGGCCATCAGCAATTCGCCTTCAATCTCGCCCAGAAGCATCCGGACGTCGATTTCGAGCACGCCGGCGGCTGGATGCAGGCCGCCAACTTCGGCAACTTCTTCGGCGCGACCCAGGCCGCCTGGTATCCGATGGGCGTCGCCGCCGGGAGAATGACCAAGACCAATACGCTGGGCTTTGTCGCCGGGGTGCCGATCGGATATGTGATCGGCAACATCAACGCCTTTGCGCTCGGCGCGCGGTCGGTCAATCCGAAGGTCGAGGTGCGCGTCGTCGCCACCGGCAGCTGGTCCGACAAGGCCAAGGAGGCGGCGGCGACCGGCGCGCTCATCGATCAGGGCGCCGACGTCATCGCCATGCACGTCGATTTGCCGGCGACCGTCATTCAGGTCGCGGAGAGCCGCGGCGTCTATTCGATCGGCTTTCAGTCGATCGAAGCGCGCGCGTTGGCGCCGAAAGGCTGGATCACCGGGCTTGGCTTCACCTGGGGTCCGTTCATGACCGCAACCGCCAAGAGCGTGAGCGAGGGAGCGTTCAAGCCGGCGATGGTCCGCGAGGGTCTCGGCGAGGGGATGATCGCGATCGCGCCGTTCGGCCCGGCGGTTCCGGAAGAGACGCAGGCCCTCGTCACCGCCGCGGCGGACAAGATCGCCAAAGGGTATAATCCGTTCACCGGCCCGCTCGCCGACAATTCCGGGGCCGTCCGGATCAAGGACGGCGAGGCCTGGGGCGGCGACAAGATGGGGAGCTTCGACTGGTATGTTGAAGGGGTGATCGGGAAGGCCAAATAGGATGGCCGATTTGCTTGATCCGGCCCGTTACGTCCCGGAGGCCGCCTCCGCCCTCGGGCTCACGATCGCGCCGGACGACCTTGGCGACGTAATCCAAGCCTTCGCCGTGCTCGCGCGGGTTGCCGCGCAGCTCATGGCAGTCCCTTTGCCCGAGGAAACGATCGCCGCGGCGATGTTCTTTCCCGACGAGGGAGGAGCGCGATGACAAGGGAAACTGCGCGCGCGATCGCCTCGGCGGTACGCTCGCGCCAGCGCGCCGCAACCGCTGTCGTCGAGGAGACGCTGGCCGCGATTGCGACACGGAACGGCGCGATCAACGCCTTCACCGCGGTCACCAGGGAGCGCGCGCTGGCGGCGGCTCAGGCGGTCGACGCCGTCATCGCCGCCGGGCGCGACCCCGGCCCGCTGGCCGGCGTCCCGTTCGCGGTCAAGAACCTCTACGACGTCGCCGGCCTCCCCACCATCGCCGGTTCGCATATCGACCGCGACCGCGCGCCGGCGGCTGAGGACGCGGCGCTCGCGCGCCGGCTGACCGCGGCCGGCGCGGTGCTGGTCGGCGCCCTCAACATGGATGAATATGCGTTCGGTTTCTCGACCGAGAACACCCATCATGGCGCGGCTCGCAATCCTCACGATCCGACGCGGATCGCGGGAGGTTCGTCCGGAGGCTCGGCGGCGGCGGTCGCCGCCGGGCTCGTGCCGCTGACGCTGGGCTCCGACACCAACGGCTCGATCCGGGTGCCGGCGGCGCTGTGCGGCGTGTTCGGCCTCAGGCCGACCATCGGGCGCTTGAGCCGCGCCGGCATGCGGCTGTTCGCGGCGAGCCTCGATGTCGGCGGCCCGCTGGCGCGAACCACCGAGGACCTCGCGCTGGCCTACGACGCAATGCAGGGGCCCGATCCCGCCGATCCGGCCTGCGCCGCGAGGCCGCCGGAGCCGGCGCGCCCGACCCTCGCGCGCGGCGTCGACGGGCTGCGGATCGCAGTCGCAGGGGGCTATTACGCGAGCCAGGGAGCGCCGGAGGCGTTCGCCGCGGTCGAGCGGGTCGCCCAGGCCTTGGGCGCGTCCGAGCGAATCGAGCTGCCGTCGCCCGGCGCGGCCCGCGCCGCGGCGATGATCATGACCTCGGTCGAGGGGGCGGAGCTGCATCTTCAGGATCTCATCGCGCGCGCGGGCGATTTCGATCCGAAGACGCGGGCGCGCTTCCTCGCCGGCGCGCTCGTCCCCGGCGCCTGGTACGCCCGCGCGCAGCGGGTGCGGCGCTGGTACTGCGCGGAAATGGCCAAGACATTCGCGAACGTGGACGTGATCCTCGCGCCCGCGACGCCGTACCCGGCCTATCCGATCGGCGAGACCTGGCTCGAGCATGCCGGCCAGCGGGTCCCGTTGGCGGGGCATCTCGGCGTCTTCACTCAGCCGCTGTCGTTCGCCGGCCTGCCGACCGTCGCCGCGCCGGTCGCGGGTTGTGGCCCGCTGCCGCTGGGGGTGCAGATCGTTGCCGCGCCGTGGCGGGAGGACCTGGCCTTAAGGACCGCCGCAGCCGCCGAGGCGCTGGGCGCGGTCGCCTCGCCTTCTCCCATCGTTAATGAGGTTCCCGCGCGATGATCGAGATCAATATTCCCGAAGTGGTCGCCGAGGTGGAGAAAGCGTTCGCGCGCTACGAGCGTGCGCTCGTTTCGAACGACATCGCCGAGCTCGACGCGCTGTTCTGGAAGAGCCCGCACACCTTGCGCTACGGGGTCACCGAGAATCTCCACGGCTATGACGAGATTGCCGCTTTTCGCGGCCGCCGCCCGGCGATCAACCTGGCCCGCGATCTCTTGAAGACCGTGATCACCACCTACGGGCGGGATTTCGCCACCGCCAACGCGGAGTTCAAGCGCACCGGCGCGACCCTGACCGGACGGCAGAGCCAGGTCTGGCTCAGGACCGAGGAGGGCTGGCGGGTGGTCGCCGCTCACGTCAGCCTGCTTCAGGCGCCTTGAGTTCCGCCGCGGCCCGCCCCGAGGTCGCGAGGTGCCCAAAGCTAGCGCCGATCGGCTCTCAGGCGCTCGAAAATTTCGTAGCCCTCGCGGTCGAGGACCCGAACGCCGATTGCTCGCGCCGGCCAGTCCGCCTCCACCGCGGCCCGGATCGCGTCGGACGCGTCGCCGACCGGAATCTCGGTTTCGAGGACGATGGCCGGGCCGCGCTCGCCGGCGATGGCAAAGAATTGAAGCCGGAACGGCTGCGGTCCGGGCGCAAAAATCCGTTCGAGCTCGTCGAACGGATCAACTTCGGAAAAAGGGTCGGGGAGGCCGTTGCGCAGGGACCTGACACCCATCTCAGACGCGTGAACGGTCCCGAGCGGCGCCATCGGCCGGCGAAGATGCGAATAAGATCCTCTTCCACGACTGGACATCGTAAGACCCCTTGCGACACCGCGGTTGACGCTCACACGCGGCTTCGGATCTCCCGATTGCGCCACAACTCAATCGGGCCGGGCTTCAGCAAGTCCGACCGATTCTGCTTAAAATCCCAATCAGCTCAAGAGTCAAGCTGCACAACCGCGCAGTTCATAACTGAATTAATTGGTTCTTACCGTCGCGCGCGCGGAGCGGCCCGACGGCGCAGAAAGGGCCGCCGAGCGGGGGACTCGTTCCAAGCGGGCAGGGAATTGTCGCTTAGCCGAGGCTCGCTTCCGGCAGCCGGGAAGCGCGGCCGCGACCGACGACGCCGAGGCCGGCGAAGCCAAACCCGAGCATTGCCCAGGTCGACAGCTCCGGCACGGCGGCCATGCTCAGAGTTCCGCTCTCCTGGATCGCATAACCGGAGCCTGGAGCGGATTCCCAGAGCGAGTAATTTTCCGGGGAATTGCCCCACAGGTTCCAATAGCCGCCCAGATTCTGGACGGTGGCGAACAGGAGCCCGTCAACGTCGAAGCTCATGCCCGACTTATAGTACAGGTTGTTGAAGATGAACGCTCCGTCGGGGCTATAGGCCGAGCCGGAAAAGTTCGGGTTGGACGTAACCGAGGCGATGGTCTGATCGACCAGGCCAGAAATATCGCCCGAAACCGCCGTCACCTCGTCGGAGGCGTTGACGGTCATCTCGCCCGCCGCCGTCAGTTGCGAATCGAAAGTCTCGAAGGTGAATTTGTAGACTGTCGCGTTCGCTGCCGAGGCGGTCAACAGCATCGTTGCCGCCACTGAGGCAATCATGGTTATCAGAGTATTATGCATCATGCATCTCCTGTCTCCTTCGCCAGTCATGTTCTGTTCGCGATTGGCGTAGAGACTACAAATACAAGCCATCGCTTGGCTCTATTTTTATTAAATACGCGCGCAGGCGGCGAGATACAAGCTATGGTTGTGGACTTAGTTAGATTCGATTGAACGGCAATCGCGCCAAATTGTAATCAAACTGCTATCGCGACCCCCGACTCCGAGGAGCCGCGCAGCGGCGCGTTTGCGCGCGTGCTCGCCTCGCATTGACGCGCCGGGCAAATTCGAGGCGCATTGCAAATTCAAGGCGCATCGAATGAGCCTCGCCCGGCGCCGGAGACCGTCAATGAGCAAGATCGCCCTCATCGGATTGGGACTGGTCGGTCGCGCCTGGGCGATCACTTTCGCCCGCGCCGGCCACGACGTCGCCCTCTGGGACGAGAGGCCGGACGCAGCGGTCGAAGCCTTGCGCTACGCGGACGAGGTTCTGCCCGATCTGGCCGCCAATGCGCTGCTTCGCGATTCCCCGGCCGACGTTCGCGCCTGCATGCGCCGCGCCTCGACGCTGGAAGAGGCGCTGGATGGGGCGAGCCATGTCCAGGAGAGCACGCCCGAGGACGTCAGCCTGAAACGGCAGGTCTTCGCCCGACTGGACGCGCTCGCGGCCGATGGCGCCGTCCTGGCGAGCTCCACCTCGGCGATCCTGCCGTCGCGCTTCACCGAGGCGCTGCCGGGCCGCGCCCGCTCATTGGTGGTTCACCCGATCAATCCGCCTTATCTCATTCCGGCGGTCGAGGTTGTGCCGGCCCCGTGGACGGACGCCGCGGTGGTCGAACGGACGGCGGCGTTGATGCGCTCCGCCGGACACGCGCCGATCGTGATGAAGCGCGAGATCGACGGCTTCCTGATGAACCGTTTGCAGGGCGCGATGCTCGAAGAAGCGTTCCGCCTTGTCGCCGAAGGCTACGCGAGCGTCGAGGACATCGACATCGGCATTCGCGACGGGCTGGCGATGCGCTGGTCGTTCATCGGCCCATTCGAGACCATCGACCTCAATGCCCCGGGCGGCGTGCGCGACTACGCCAAGCGCTATCAAAGGACTTACGAGGAGATCTTCGCTTCGTCGCAGTGGCGGGCGGACTGGTCGGGGCCGGTCATGGACACAATCGAAGCCGACCGGCGAAAGCGTCTGCCGGCCGACCGGCTGGCGGCGCGTCAGGCGTGGCGCGACCGGCGGCTGATGGCGCTCGCCGCGCATAAAGCGCGCGCGGCCGAAGACATCGGCGAATGAAGATCGATTGCCGAAGCGCCCATGGCGTGATGTAAGCGTCTCCAATTCTCCAGAGACCGGAGGACCTCAAGTGACCACACATCCTGCGCTTAGCCCGAACCGGGTCGCGGTCGTCACCGGAGCGGCGAGCGGCATCGGCCTTGCCGCTTCGGCCAAACTCGCGGCGCTCGGCATGAACGTGTGCATGGCCGACGCCAACGGCGAGGCGCTCGATGCCGCCACCGCGACGCTTCGAGAGACGGCTGAGCGTCCCGAGGCGCTGACGACCTTCACGGTCGACGTGAGCAATCCCGAAAGCGTGCGGCGCCTGAAGGAATTGGTCTTCGAGGCGTTCGGCGAGGTTGCGCTCCTGATGAACAACGCGGGAACGGGCGGCGGCGGCGGATTGTTCGGCGATCCCGTCCGGTGGCGGCGGATTATCGACGTCAATCTCCTTGGCGTCGTCAACGGGGTTCAGACGTTTGCCCCCGACATGATCCGGCAGGAGACGCCCGCCGCGATCGTCAACACCGGCTCTAAGCAGGGGATAACCTGTCCGCCGGGCGACACCGCCTACAATGTCTCGAAAGCCGGAGTGAAGGTGGTGACCGAGGCGCTGGCGCATGAATTGCGCAATATCGACGGCTGCCGGGTGAGCGCGCACCTGCTCATTCCGGGTTTCACCTTCACCGGCATGACCGCGGGCTCGAACCTCGCCAAGCCGGCCGGCGCCTGGACGGCGGAGCAGGTGGTCGATTTTCTGCTCGCCTCGATGGCCGCCGGCGATTTTTACATCCTTTGCCCCGACAACGACGTGCCGCGCGAACTGGACGAGCGGCGGATCCTATGGGCCGCGGGCGACATCGTCGAGAACCGGCCGCCGCTCTCCCGCTGGCATCCCGACTACAAGGACGCGTTCGCGAAATTCGCCAAGGGTTGAGGGCGCGCCAGCGGCGGCCTGATTCGCCGGCCGGCTCGCGAACATTCGCCAACCGAGGAACGCCGCATGTTTTCTTGCTCATCAGGCGATCAAACGGAAGCAGCAGGTTCTCAGGGCTGCTCGTGTTGCCGAGGCGAGCTTCAGTCCCTGACGCGCCGAATCAACGCCGATCTTTCGCGCCGCGGATTTGTGGCCGGATTGGGTGCTTCGGTCGCGATGCTTGGGTTCCCCCGCGCGGCGCGAGCGCAAAGCGTGTCGGCGCCGCCGATCCTGTTCACGAATTTTCGGCTGTTCGACGGAAAATCCAACGTCCTGAGGGAAGGATTGAGCCTCATCGTCGAAGGCGAGCGGGTCAAGACGGTCGCGACCGGGAATCCGGCCGGTTCGGAAGGGTCGCGCACCATTGATTGCGGCGGTCGTGTCGTGATGCCGGGATTGATCGACGCGCACTGGCATTGCATGTTCGCCGCCCTGCCGATCTCGACGCTGTTCGCGGCGGACGTCGGTTATGTTTTCCTGGCCGCCAGCGCCGAGGCTGAGCGCACGCTGATGCGCGGATTCACGGCGGTTCGCGACCTGGGCGGCCCTTCATTCGCGCTCAAACAGGCGATCGACGAAGGGCTCGTGCCGGGACCGCGGATCTACCCTTGCGGCGCGATGATCACAACGACCGGCGGCCACGGGGATATGCGGCCCCTTTCCGACCTGCCGCGGAGTCCGGGCGGTCCAGTGAGCTTCATGGAACGGACCGGTGCCGCAAATATCGCCGATAGCGCCGACGAAGTGCGCCTCAGGGTGCGCGAGCAACTTTTGCAGGGCGCATCGCAGATAAAACTGGTGGGCGGCGGAGGCGTGTCCTCGCCGCGCACCACGCTGGACATGCTGACGTTCAGCGAGGCCGAGCTTCGCGCCGGCGTCGAAGCGGCCGCCGATCGGAATACCTACGTCGCGGTGCACGCTTATCCGCCCGCCGCCATCGAGCGTGCGATCGCCGCCGGAGTTCAGTGCATCGAGCACGGGCATCTGATGGACGAGGCGGCCGCCAAGCAAATGGCGGAGAAAGGCGTCTGGCTGAGCATTCAGCCGTTCATAGGGGACGACGACACCGTGCCTCTCAGCGGTCAAAGCCGCATCAACCAGCTCCAGGTCATTGCCGGGTCAAACACGGCCTACCCGTTGGCCAAGGCCTATAAACTCAGGACGGCCTTCGGCTCGGACCTGTTGTTTTCTGCGCAGAAGACCGCGCGCCAGGGAATCATGTTGACCCATCTCACGCGCTGGTACGACAGCGCCGAAATCCTAAAGATGGCGACCTCGACCAACGGCGAACTGCTCTCCTTGTCGGGGCCGCGCAATCCCTATCCCGGCAAGCTTGGCGTCATTGAGGAGGGCGCGCTCGCGGACCTGATCCTGGTCGACGGCGACCCGATCGCCGACATCGCCCTCGTCGAAAACCCGGAGAAGAATTTCCTGATCATCATGAAGGACGGGAAAATCTACAAGGACGCCCTTCATACGTGACGACGCGAGGCGCTCCCGGAACGCGGCGAGCGCGGGCCGCTCCGGCCCAACCAGCCGGCCGCTGGACGGAGCCTTCCGGACATGTCACCAGAGTGCGTCGGAGGCGGGATGCCGGAAATGAGTTCGCTCGCCATCTCGCTCGTTGTCACCGGAGTGATCACCGGGAGCGGCGTCCTCGGCCTCGTGCTTCAGCGCGTCCTCCCGGAGCGCTACACGATGGACAAGGCCCGCGACATGATCGGCGGGGTCGTCGGGCAGCTGACGCTCCTGCTCGTGCTGGTCAACGGCCTCCTCATCTGGACCGCCTACGGCGTTTACAGCACCCAGCAGACGGAACTGCAGACGCTTGTCGCCCGCGCGCTCGAGTTCGATCTCGAAATGCGCCAGTACGGGCCCGTGGCGGATGAGGCCCGCGGCATCTTGCGGACCGATCTCGTCTGGGCGCACGAACAGTTCTGGGGCGACGACACCTCGCGCGCCGCCGCTTACGAGGCCTCCTACAAGGCGATGGGCAACCTGAACAAGTTTCTCGATGGCCTCGATCCCAAAACGCCGGCGCAGACAAACCTGCTCGCCGGCGCGCGCGCAAACTACGCTTTCATCGGCGAGCAACGGCTCCTCATGTCGCTGCAGGCCGCGACGCCGGTTCCCTGGCCACTGATCTACGCCGTGACGTTCTGGGCGTCCCTTTTGTTCGCCGCTATGGGGCTTTTGTCGAAATTGAGCCCGATGTCGCTTGCGATGCTCGTCCTGGGCAGCGCGTCAATCGGGTTGGCGATCTTTCTGATCCTCGAGTTCAGCCAGCCCTACACCAGTTCAATTCGCGTCTCGCCGGCGCCGCTCGAACAGGCGATCCTTCAGCTTGACCAGCCGGGCGCCGCCCAGACGAGCGGCGCTCCGCAGTGACGACGGAGCAAACCCATGGCGCACTACAGGATTCTCAGCGAGGCCGAGATTCGCTCGGCGCTGGCGGAATTGCCGGACTGGTCGGTGAAGGCGCCGAACATCGAGGCGAAGTTCGCGCTCAAGACCTTTCGCGACGCCATCGCCTTCATTGTCGAGATCGCGATTGAGGCCGAGGTGATGAACCATCACCCGGAATTCCACAATTCCTACAACATCGTCTCGTTCTCGTTCTGCACCCACGATGCCGGCATGAAGATCACCGATCTCGACATCGAGACCGCGAAGCGGATCAGCGCCCTCGCCAAGCGCTTCCAGTCGATGGCGTGACGCCCCCCGTACCCGTAAGAGCGCGAATTCCCGCCCCCCTTGCGGGCCTTGTAGGGCCGGGGCGCCGACCCGGCCAGGCGCGGTCAGCGACCGCGCCCCACAACTCCCCACAACTCCCCGGCCTTTGTGGGGCCTTGCGGGGGCGGGGGGTCGCGCCATGCGGAAGAGATTGACGCCTCTTGCGCGCTCCTTCAGACGCGACCCGACAAATGCCGAGCGACGCCTCTGGAAGGTCTTCGACGCAAGCAAATCGACGGCTTCCGCTTTCGTCGCCAAGTTGTTCTTGGCGGCTTCATCGTCGACTTCGCCTGCTTGGACGCGCGGCTGTCGTCGAGGTTGACGGAGCGACGCATTCGAGGGACGAGGAGATCGGCTACGACGCCAACCGTTCGTCGGCGCTCGCCGCACAGGGCTCGCGGGGCTGCGTTTCACCAACGATGACGTCGATCGCAATCTCGATGGCGTGCTCGAAACGATCTACAAGAGGTTGCTCGAGTTGAGGCCGCGTAGGGAGGAATCGACGTTTTGAGGTCGGCGCGACCCCTGACCCCAACCCGCCCTCACAAAGGGGGCGGGAGCACGTTGGAGTTCGCCGGCAAGGTCGCGATCGTGACTGGCGGCGGCGGCGTGCTCGGCCATGCGATCGCGCGCGCCTTTGCGCGTGCGGGAGCTCGGATCGCCATCGCTGGGCGGACGGAGGCTACGCTCGCGCGTTCGGCGGCGGCGATCGAGAAGGAATCCGGGGCGCCGGTCCTCACCGTCGCTGCCGACGTCGCCGAGCCTCAGGACTGCGAGAGGATGGTGGCCGCAGCCGTCGGCCGTTTCGGCGCGGTCGACATCCTCGTCAACAACGCCGCTTACTTTTCTGTCCTGCCGCTGATCGAAGCGGATGCGGCCGAGGCGGCGCGCTTCTTCGCCGTCAATGTCGTCGGGCCGCTCAACGGCGCGCGGGCGATGGCGAAAAGGGCGATCGAGCGGGGGAGAAGCGGCGCGATCGTCAACGTCAGCAGCATCGCCGCCGGGCGGCCCGTCCCTGGCCTCGCCCTCTATTCGGCGACCAAGGCGGCGCTGGAAAGCCTGACCCGGTCGATGGCCGTGGAATGGGCGGGGAAGGGCCTGCGCGTCAACGCGGTCGCGCCGGGCCACGTCAAGAGCGAGGGGGTGCTGGAGGACTTTCGCATCGGCCGGCTCGACGAAGCGGCGATGATCCGCCGCATTCCCGCCGGCCGGATCGCCGACGGCGACGACATCGCCGAAGCCGTCCTCTTTCTGTGCAGCGACAAGGCGCGCCACATCATAGGCCAGGTGCTTACAGTGGATGGAGGGGAGGGATTCTAGCCTATTGGTCTGTTCGATCGCGGAAGCTACGATCGTCCTCGCTCCGGACTGGCGCCTCGTGGGCGCTCCAGGCTTCGACAGAGCAGACCAATATCGTCGCGCCAACCGCCGCCCCGACGAACAGGAGCTGTTGAAACAACACCCCCTCGACCGCCCCAAACATGCAAAGGACGGTGACCAAGAGCGAAATTGGAAGGATCGGGGACATCGCGGCCACTTTTCGGGCAAGCCAAGCCGTTCTCGGGCTTCTTGCGGATAGGAAACGCGAGCGGCATGATTGGGTTCCGGGCCGGTCGCGAGGAACCTAAAATTTTCTCGACCTATTGCAGCGGTGGTGTGTGAATATGGCCAGGGCTGGGTCGCGTTGCTTTGTTGGCGAGGCAGAAATCGCGCGAGGAATGAGCCATGATGTCGGATAAAAAGAGCAATCGAGGGGGAGGAAGCAGCCAGTTCAGCGTCAAAGAGCCGATGGAGCGCAAGGACTACGAGAAAGCGCTCAAGGAATTGCAGGTCGAGCTTTGCGGCTTGCAGGAATGGGTCAAGCACAGGGGCTTGCGCGTCGTTGTCGTGTTCGAGGGGCGCGACGCGGCCGGCAAGGGCGGCACGATCAAGGCGATCACCGAGCGGGTGAGCCCCCGCGTGTTCCGGGTGGTGGCGCTGCCGGCGCCGTCCGACCGTGAGAAGTCGCAGCTCTACCTGCAGCGTTACGTGACTCATTTTCCCGCGGCGGGCGAAATCGTGATCTTCGACCGAAGCTGGTACAACCGCGCCGGCGTCGAATATGTGCTCGGGTTCTGCACGGAAGCGCAGCACAAGCGCTTCCTCGAAACCTGTCCGGAGTTCGAGCTATTCGTCATTGACGCCGGAATCATTCTCATCAAGTTCTGGCTCGAGGTCGGCGACGAGGAGCAGAAACGCCGCTTCGAGGCCCGGATCAAGGATCCGCTGCGGCAATGGAAGCTGAGCCCCACCGACCTCGCCTCGCGCGGCAAATGGTTCGAATACTCGCGAGCCAGAGACATCATGTTCAAGGCGACCGACACTGATTACGCCCCCTGGACGATTGTTCCATCGGACGACAAGCGGCGCGCGCGGCTCAACTGCATCCGCCACCTGCTCAAGGCGATTCCCTACGAGAGCGCACCTCGCGCCAAGGTCAAGCTGCCCAAGCGCTCGACCGAGGGCGCTTACGACGATGTGGCGTCGCTCAAGGGCCTGCGCTTCGTCGAGGAGCAACCTTAGCGTCCAAGCTCAATCGCTGAATTGCACAGGTGACCCTGCTTCGGTGCTTTTGTTGTCGTCGGAAGTTGACGCGGCGGCTGTCCGCTGTGCGCAGATTTCGTTGAAAAACTCCCATGCCTGGCGGCGACAAGCGGCGTCATCGGCGGTTGTCAGCGAGGCAAAGCTGGGCCTCTGCGCCTCAGGTGGCGAAGATTGGCTCTGGGAAGGGGATAAGCTTCGCCAGTTTCCTCAGATTTTGGGCAGTGGCAGCCAATAGGAACTCGTCTTTGGCTCCGCTTGGACCACGGAGGCGCAATCGGTCGAGCCTGAGGATGCGCTTCAGGTGAGCGAAGAGCATCTCGACCTTCTTCCGCTCCCGGCGTGAGACAGTATAGGCCTCGGTCTTGGCAATCGCGCGCGCCTTGTCGCGAGCAGCTTCATGAATGGAGCGCGCAATCTTGCGTGCAGGCGCGTTTGGGCAGCATTTTGGCTTCAGCGCGCAGGCCTCGCAGTCATGCTTGCGCGCAAAGTAGATCATCGTGCCGTCTTTCGTCAGCCCGTCGCGAGGCTTGGCGAAAGCGCGGTGGTATTTCCTTAGCTCTTTGCCGCCGGGGCAGACATAAAGATTGCTCTCTGGATCGAAGGCGAAGTCGCTGCGGGAGAAGGTTCCGTCCGTGCGCTCGGCCTTGTCGATCAGCTTCACATGCGGCTCGATCCCGCGCTCGTCCACCAGCCACCCGACCATCTCAGCCGAGCCGTAGCCCCCATCGGCGACCAGGCGCGAGGGCACGACATCGAACTGTTCGGCCGTGCGGTCGAGCATCGTCTTGGCCGCTCCGACTTCGGCCTGACGAATGGCTGTGGTCGCCTCGACGTCAATGATCACCGCGTTCTTCAGATCGACGAGATAGTTGTCGGAGTAGGCGTAAACGGCGGGAGTGTTGCCCGCCGCCGTATAGCGGGCCGCCGGATCTGTCGGCGAGATCGACTTCGACTCGACCGGCGTGGCGCCGCCGAAGGCTGCATCATCCAGAACCGAAAGATATTCCGCGACCGCCCGATTGGACGTGGGATCGAGGTCCTCGACCTTGGCGACCCCGCGCCGGCGACAGGCGTCGGCCACGATGATGCTGGCGTCGACCGCGAAGGCCTCGCCTCCGACGATCCCTTCTTTCATGCAGCGCGCCACCACGGTCTCGAACAGCTTGCGCAAAAGATCGCTCTCGCGGAAACGGCCGTGGCGGTTCTTGGAAAACGTCGAATGATCGGGGACGTCGCCGTCGAGCCCCAAGCGACAGAACCAGCGATAAGCCAGATTGAGATGGACCTCGTCGCACAGCCGCCGCTCTGAGCGAATGCCGAAGCAGTAGCCGACGATCAGCATGCGGATCATCAGCTCGGGATCGATCGAAGGGCGACCGGTCTCGCTGTAGTACGGCTCGAGATGCGCCCGGACCTCCGAAAGGTCGACGAACCGGTCGATCTTGCGAAGCATGTGATTGTCCGGGACATGCCGCTCAAGGCTAAAGCCGTAGAACAGCGCCTCCTGCATCACCCGCCGTTCACCCATCATCGCGAGAGCCCCAGATTCATTGAGAAAACTGAATCAGAGCCGAGTCGGCGACGCAAGCGAGTTTTTCAACAAAATCCGGCCGACTCCGGCCCTTCCCAAAGGCGACCTCGTATGCGCGCTCTCCGCTGGGATGGAAGATGTTCGGGCTCGAGCGAAGCCTCGGCACGCGGCTCGTGACCTATGCCGACGACCTCGTGATCCTGTGCAGAAGGGGCAAGGCCGAAGCGGCCTTGCAAAGCCTGCGCGAGATCATGGGCAAGCTGAAGCTCACGGTGAACGAGGAGAAGACACGGATCTGCACCGTGCCGGGAGGAGAGTTCGATTTCCTGGGATACACGTTCGGGCGAATGTTTTCGGCAAGGACCGGCGAGGCCCGTATCGGCTACCGGCCGTCAAAGAAAAGCATTGAGCGCGTGGTCGAGAAAGTCCACGCGCTGACCGACCGAGCGGGAACATGGCAAGAGACCACAACGCTGGTGGGCAAAGTGAACCGCACGTTGCGCGGATGGGCGAACTGCTTCCAAGTAGGAACCATCAACAAGGCGTATCGGGCGCTCGACGCTTACACAGCGGTGCGGTTGCGCCGGTGGTTGCGCTCCAAGCACAAAGTCAGGCGACGAGGGGGCGGGAGCTATCCACTCTCGCACCTTTACGGGCACTTCGGGCTCGTACGCCTGAGCCGCCTTGGGCACGACGTGCCGTGGACGAAGGCGTGAGGTCTTGTCCGAGAGCCGGATGCGGGAAATCTGCACGTCCGGTTCGATGAGGGGGGTGTGGAAACGGAGCTACGGCTGAGCCACTAAGGCGCCGCCAGACGAAAGGGGCGGCAAACCGATATGCTCAACCTAACGCCACCGCACCACACTCCTACTCTACCCAAACCGCTCAAATCGATTGGGCCTTGACCGGGTTCTCACGCCGATACAGCGGCTTCGAGCGCGGGCTTGCGCGAACGCATCGTACGGATGATCGCCTTCTCGGCCTCGACGACGAGGAAGAAGATGAGGCCGCCGAGGAAGAGCCACGGCCAGACGCCAAGCGGCACGCTCTCGGTCTCGAACAGGCGCTGCAGCGGCGGCGCGTAGGTGTAGAGCAGCTGGAGGACGACGACCGCGCCGATCCCCGCCGGCAGATAGGGGTTGCCGAGATGGGCCATCGGCGAGAGCGACGAGTTGATCTTGAAGCGGCTGTTCAGGAGATAGAACGCCTGGCCGATCACCAGCCCGTTGACCGCGACCGTGCGAGCGAGCGGGTCGGAGCCGCCTTGCGACTTCATCCAGAAGAACGCCCATAGGGTGAGGATGAGGAGCGCCGTCCCGACGAAGACGACGCGCCACACGCCGAAGGCGTCGAGGATCGGACGATCGACCGCGCGCGGCGGCCGCAGCATCACGTCGAGCTCGTGCGGCTCGAACGAGATCACCAGGCCGAGCGCGACCGAGGTCACCATATTGACCCACAGGATCTGCGGCGCGGTGATCGGCGTGGTGAAGCCGACGAAGATCGCGACCAGAATGACCAGCGCCTGGGCGACGTTGGTCGGCAGCATGAACAGGATCGCCTTCTCGATATTGTTGAAGACGGTGCGCCCCTCCTTCACCGCCGCCGAGATCGAGGCGAAATTGTCGTCCGCGAGCACCATCTCGGCCGCCTCCTTGGTGACCTCGGTGCCCTTGATCCCCATGGCGACGCCGATGTCGGCTTTTTTCAGCGCCGGCGCGTCGTTGACGCCGTCGCCGGTCATCGCCACCACCTGCTTGTTGGCCTGGATCGCCTTGACCAGCCTGAGCTTGTGCTCCGGGCTCGCGCGCGCGAACACATCGACCTCGCGCACCGTCTCCTGCAGCGTCGCCATGTCCATTTCGGCAACTTCGGCCCCGGTGACCGCGGTCTTGCCGTCGCCGATGTCGAGCATTTTCGCGATCGCCGCGGCGGTGATCTTGTGATCGCCGGTGATCATCGTCACCCGGATGCCCCCGGCGTGGCATTCCTTCACCGCCTCGATCGCCTCCTGGCGCGGCGGATCGATAAGCCCGACAAGACCGAGCAGGACGAGCGTCTTTGGCAGATCGGCCGGACCGAGAACTCCCGGCCTTGAGCCCCGGATCGGGCAGCCACGCCAGCGCAAGCACCCGCTCGCCCTGCGCCGCCAGCGCGTCGGCGGCTTTATCGAAATGCGCGCGATCGATCGCCGGCCGCTTGCCGGCCGCGTCCTCCTGCCGGTCGCAATGGTCGAGGATCACCTCCGGCGCGCCCTTGACGAGCAGGATCTGGCCGCCCTCCGGCGTCTTGTGCAGGGTCGCCATGAACCGATGCTCGGATTCGAACGGGATGACGTCGATCCGCGGATAGGCGGCCCCTTCCTTCGCCCGCTCCACGCCGAGTTTGGCGGCGAACGGATAAAGCGCGCCCTCGGTCGGATCGCCCTCGACCTTCCAGACGCCGTCCTCGCTGCGCAGTTCCGCGTCGTTGCAGAGCGCCGAAACCCGCCCCAGAAGCTCGAGAACAGGGTCCTTGGCGGCCGGCCCGCCGTCCTTGAGCACCTCGCCCTCGCTGGCGTAGCCCTGGCCGGTGACTTTGAGCGTTTCGTCCGCGGTCACCGCCGAGGCGACCATCATCTCCATCAGCGTCAGCGTGCCGGTCTTGTCGGAGCAGATCCGCGCCACCGAACCCAGCGTTTCGACCGCCGGCAGGCGCCGAACGATCGCGTTGCGGCTCGCCATGCGCTGCACGCCGATGGCAAGGGTGATGGTGATGAGAGCCGGCAGGCCTTCCGGGATCATCGAGACGGCGATCCCGGTGACCGCCTGGAACATCTCGACGAACGGAATGTCGCGGACGAGATGGCCATAGGCGAAAGTGATCGCGCCGATGATGAGAATGATGACGGTGATCGCGTAGCCGAACTTCTTGATCTGAAGCAGCAGCGGCGTCTCGAGCGGGCTGACGCCGGCGAGCATCTGGTTGATGCGCCCGAGTTCGGTGTCGCTCCCCGTGCCGACGACGATTTCGGTCGCCCGGCCGGAGACGACCAGGGTTCCGGAATAGGCCATGCAAGCCCGATCGCCGACGGTCGCCTTGGCCGAGACCGGCTCGTTCGACTTGTCGGACGGCACCGACTCGCCTGTCAGCGCCGCTTCCTCGGTGCGCAGGTTCTTGACGTCGATGAGGCGGATGTCGGCGGGGATCTTGTCGCCGGATTCGAGCGACACGATGTCGCCCGGAACGAGCTGATCTGCCGGGATCGAAGCGGTGTGCCGGTTGCGCAGGGTTCTTGCCTCCGACGAGAGCATGTTGCGGATGGAATCGAGCGACTTCTCCGCCCGGCCTTCCTGGATGAAGCCGAGCAGTCCGTTGATCACGACCACGCCGAGGATGATCGAGGCGTCGAGCCATAGCCCCATCATCAGCTTGATGAAGCCGGCGGCGATGAGAACATAGACGAGAACGTTCTTGAACTGCATGAGGAAGCGCATGAAGGGGCCGCGCTTGCTCGCCGTCGGCAACAGGTTCAGGCCGTATTGAGCCTGGCGGCGGGCGGCCTCGGAATCGTCGAGGCCCGCCGTTACGCTGCCGTTGAGCCGTTCGACGGCCTCCTCCGCGGTGAGGGCATGCCAGCCCCTCGCTTCCGTCGCGTTCATTGGTCAAGCTCCATGCGCGAGGCGGCGGCGCGCTCGAGATGCGAAAGGGCGCGCCACGCGTGGTGCGCGAGCCGGTTGAGATGCGCGACCGCGTCGACGCGGGCGATCGCCGCGGTTGCCGTCAGCTTTCCCGACGCGACCATCTCGAGCGTGGCGCGGCGGTGCGCCGCCTTGAGATCGGTCAACGCCTTGGCGTCGGCCTCGAGGCTGTCGGCCGCGTGGTTCGCTGGCTCGCTTGCGGGACTTCTCGCCAAGTCGTCATCCGCGGGGTGACCGGGTCCGGCGGAGCGGCCGAGACGAGCGGCGGCGCCGGCCGCTTCGCGCATCGAGCGCGCGCATAGAGCCGCGGCGCTGAGCTCCTCGGGCGCGCCGGTCGCAAGTCCCGACTTCGCCATCGCGCCGACGGCTTCCGCAAGCCGGCTTGCGTGATCGAGCGCGTGCACTGTGCTCGTGTACCAGTCGTGGCCTTCGTCCGAAGGCGGCGGGTCGGCTTCGGACAAGAAGTCGCCTGCCTGCCTCAGCGCCTCGGACGCATGCCCAAGCGTGGCCTCGTCGACGGCCGGGCGGACCGTCCCACCTTCGGCGGCGCGGTCGAGCCCCGTGGCGGTCGCAAGGCACAGCGTTTCGAGCGCGCGCTCGACCGTCCGGCGCACCGCCTCGACCGCGACCGTGGGCGCGCGAAGCGCGGCCGGATCGAGGTACTTCGTGAACGGCGATCCGCGCTCCGGCACCAGGCGTTCGATGAGCCGCGTGAACGGTCCCATCAGCGGCAAGAGGACCGCGACGCCGACCACGTTGTAGGCGGTGTGGTAGGCGGCGAGCATGGCCGTTGCATCGATCTCCTGCGACGCCCGGACGATCAGCGGCGTCACAATAGGAAAGAGCGCGATAGCGATCAGCGCGGCCACCAGCTTGAAGGCGATATAGGCGACCGCCAACCTTTTGGCGGTGCTGGAGGCGCCGATCGCGGCGACAGCCGAGCTGGTCGCCGTGCCGATGTTCTGCCCAATGACGAGCGCCAGCGCCTGATCGAGCCCGACCGCGCCGGCATAGAGCGCCGACAGCGTCACCGCGATCGATGCGGTCGAAGACTGCATGACGGTGGTCATCACCGCGCCGACCGCCACCAGCAGCAGCACGTTGGCAAGGCCAGACAGAGTGATGGCGCCGGCGGCGTTGGCGATCGTGGGCAAGTCGGACGGGTGCAACGATTCGGCGAGCCCGCTCATGCCCTCCTGAAGCGTCGATAGTCCGACCAGGATCAGCGCGAAGCCGGCGATCGCGGCGCCCGCCGCCGCCAGCCGACCGCGTCCGACCACCTTGATGAGCGCGCCGACGAAGACAATGGGAAGCGCCGCGGCGGTGAGCGAGATCCTGACCCCGAACGCCGCCACCAGCCAGCCGGTCCCGGTCGTGCCGATATTGGCGCCGAACACCAGGCTTAAGCCCTGGGGGAAGGTCAGGAGCCCGGCGCTGACTAGCCCGATGGTGGTCATGGTCGTGGCGCTCGAGGACTGCACGAGCAGCGTGATGATCGCGCCCCAGAACGTGCCGAGCAGCGGCGTCGCCGCAGCCTTTTCCAACACGCCTTTCAGGGCTGTGCCGGCGAGCGCCTTGAGCCCGTCGGTCATCACCGCCATGCCGAGCAGGAAAAGGCCGACGCCGCCAACGATAGAAACGATCGTTTCCAACTTTCCTCCCGGGCCCCCGTGTGATTCCACAGTGGGAAACGCCATCGGTAGCGCGGGAGGATGCGCTTGTCGACCGAGCCGGAGCTGAGATCCAACCCAAGACGGAAGCGACCCTCCGCAATAAGCCGATCGACCCCGACTTTACCTCGGGAGAGTGATGGGACCACAAAGCTGCAATGGTCCGGTTCGACGCGCCAATCACTCCGTTGCCCGGTTGCAATCGCTTCCGGGCGATCAACATTGTCAGTCCAAAAGCCGGGTAACGGCATCCGCCCAGATGCGCTGGTCGCTTTGCGTGAATGGTCGGATCGCTCGCGCCGGGAACAGATTGAAAGCCGCCCAGCCCGTCGCCGGCAAGAGGTCGTGACGGTTCGCGAAAAGCAATGCGTCTTCATACGACAGCGCGGCGGTGGCCGCAGACGCCTCGACTGTCCAAAAACTTTCCTTTTACCCGACCAGGACGCAGGCGAACCTCATTCGGAACCGGCGGGAGGGCCCTTCTCGGCCACCGATCGTTTCATGAACAACACCGCGAACGTGACCACGAACGTCAACGCGGCCGCCATCCAGAAGGCGTCGAAAAAAGCCAGCGAAGACGCCTGCTGCTGACGCAGGTTTTCGAGTTGCTGCACCGCCAGTTGCTGGGAGGCGACGGGATCGCCGGTCTGTTGAACGAAGAACGCCTGAGCCCGCGCGAGAAAGTCGCTGGCGGCTGGGTTGAGGGGACCAAGATACTCCCCAAGCCGCAGGACGTGAAACTGATCGCGCCGCTCTTGGAAGGTCTGGGACAGCGACACCCCGACGCTGCCCCCCTCGTTGCGTAGGAGACTCAATATGCCGATGGCCGCCCCGCGCAACGCGAGTGGCGTATAAAGGTACGCGGCTACGTTCGCGGGAGCAAAACAAACCGAGAGCCCCAGGACCAAAACCACCCGAGGCCAAACAACCTGACCTGGGCTGATGTCAAGGTTGAGTTGGGACATCCAATAGTTTCCGGCGGTCATGAGCAGAAGGCCTGCGGCGATCAGCCATCGCGCATCCACCTTGAGGCCGATCAGGCGGCCGACGATCGGCATCGCCAGGACGGCGAAGAGTCCGGAAGGCGACATCACCAACCCGGTGCTTAGCGCATCATAACCAAACAGGGTTTGCAGCAGACCAAGCAGTGACTTGGTGCCTGCAAAGAGCGCAAGGTAAGCGCAAAAGATGATGATGCAGCAGGCCGCAAAGTTGCGTTCGCCCAACACGCGGAAATTGATCACGGGGTTCTTGTGGCGCAACTCCCAGAAGATCAAGGCAACCAAACCCACCCCAAAAGAAATGACGAGCGTCTGGACGCGCCAGAATGGATCCCCCAGCCAGTCCCACTCCTGGCCCTTGCTCAGCACCACTTCCCACGAGACCATGACGATTGCCAGCAGCGACAAACCGATCGAGTCGAAATGGAACGGCTGCTTCCTTATCGCCTCGCGCTGGGCGACGAGATAGTCCGGGTCGCGGAGCAGGGCATAGCATCCGCCAAACGCCAAGAGACCGACGGGCACGTTGATCAAAAATACCCAGCGCCAATTGTAAGTATCCGTTATCCAACCGCCCAAGGTCGGGCCGACTACCGGCGCGATCAGCACGGCAAGGCCGAACAGCGTCATGGCTACGCCTTGCCTTTCGCGCGGGAAGGCGTCCAGCAATATCCCCTGACTGCCGGGTTGCAGACCGCCGCCCGCGAGTCCCTGGATGACGCGGAACAGGATCAGCTGACCCAGACTGCCAGCCAGTCCGCACAGCAAAGAACTGAGGGTGAATATGGCTATCGACCCCAGGAAGTAGTTGCGGCGACCGACGTGAGCGCTCAACCAGCCGGTGATCGGCAAAATGAAGGCGTTGGCGGCAAGGTAGCTGGTGATGACCCACTCGGCGTCGTCCGAGGCGGCCGAGAGGCCTCCCGCGATGTAGCGCAGCGCCACCAGCGCGACGGTGGTGTCGAGCACCTCCATGAACGCCGGCACGACGACTATGGCGGCGACCACCCATGGGTTCCGGGCGACTTGGGGTCTGCCGGGCGAAAGCGCCGCAGCTGTCACTTCGTTGCGCCCGGCGGGTTTGCGGTCGAACCGCCGGGCTGCGATTGAGGCGCAGAGGTCTGCAGGAGCTTCCCGGCGTCGGGTCCGGTGGGCGGCTTGTTGAAGAAGACATAGGGAGTAACCGACGTGCCGATAAACAGCGGGCTCTTGTCCGCGTCGTAGTTCTCGAGGTCGATGCGAACCGGCAGTCGCTGAACCACCTTGATGAAGTTGCCGGTTGCGTTCTCCGCCGGCAGCAGCGCCAAAGTCGATCCGGTCCCCTGGGTAAAGCCGGAAATTCGCCCCTTGAACACATGGCGGTCGCCATACATGTCGACATAGAGATCGACCGGCTGGCCGATACGCAGATCGCCGAGCTGCGTCTCCTTGAAATTGGCGTCGACCCAGATTTCATCGAGCGAGCGGATCGCCATGAGGCCCTGGCCAACCTGGATGTTGTCGCCCGGATTGACGTTTCGGCGCGTGATGACCCCATCGATCTCGGCGAGGACGTCACAGTAGCGGAGATCGAGCTCCGCCTGGTCGAGATCGCGCTTGGCGACCTCGACCTTTGCCTCGGCCTGCTTGACGTCCGGCGCGTCCGCCGCCAGCCGGGCAAAGGTGCTATTGACGTCGCCTTCCTTCTCGAACGCCTCGACCATGGCACGTGGCCCCTCATCGAACGAATGAATGACGCCGAGTTGAGCCGCACTCTGGATCATCGCCGCCTGCGCCTGGAGCACTGACGAAAACGTCTGATCGAGATTGGGCGGAACCTGGCCGAGGTTCTGCTCGTCGGTTTCCGGCGGCAACCCCAAAGAGGCGCGGATTTGGCGGACATCGGCCAGCGACGCGACAACGTCCGCGCGCGCCGCCAATAGCTCCGCTTGCCGCCGGTCGTATACCTCTCGGGGGACATCGTTTGTCACCACCAATTTGGCGGCCCGGTCGAAATCAAGCTGAGCCAGCACCAGCGCGGCTTTGCTTTTGTCGACGCCGGCAACCTTAGCGCGCAGCAGGGCGACCTGGTCGTCGACGGACTCCATGGCGTGCTCCAGCGCCCGGCGCCGGCTCATGGCCTCCGCTTCGATGCCGCGCACTTTGGACTTGGCCACTTGCAGGTCCGCCGTCGCCGTATCGACAGCCGCCTTTTTGATCGCGACTGCGATCTGAAACGGCTCTTTGTCGAGTTGGACCAGAAGGTCGCCTTTGCGCACCCGGTAGTTGTCGTCCACCAAAACCCGCGAAACCTGGCCCTTGACGCGGGCGGCGACGAACGTCACGTGACCGTTGACGTATGCATCGTCCGTCGAAACCGTGTTGAGGGTCGTCTGGACCCACGGAACGCCGAACCAAAGGGCGGCGGCCAGGACCACAACGCCCGCTGCTCCAAGCAGCATTCTTCGCCGCCCCGACGGCTTTTGCTTCTCCGGAGACAGGGTCTCGGCGCCGGGATGCGCCTGTGGGCTCGGCGCCGAATCGCCGCCCGGACTCGGCGCGGCGCGCTGCCCGGTCGTTGTCTCGAGGCTTTGCTCATTCATTGCGCGGCTCCCGTGGCCGAAACGCGGGAACGCTTCCAGCCGATCTCGTCCGGAGGAGTATGGACCCGAAAATCCGCCTGGCCTAGGTGACGTCTCGCAATTATCGTCCTCCATCTCCCCCAGATCGTTCTGGCGTCCCGTCTGTCTCCGGCACTGAACGCCCTGCATCTGTCCGCATCGTGGCCTTGGGCAGGCGACGTTTTTGCGAGCTACCACTTGTTGGCGGACACCAAACGCATGATTTGTTCCTGTGGCAGGATCAATCCGTCAGGACCTTCGATCCGATAGATTTAGGCGCGCTCCTGGACATAGAGCCGTATCGCCTGCTCAACCGCGGCTTCTTCGCTTTGGCTGCTCCGAGAAGCCCTGTCCTGGTCGAGATCGTCCCGATAAAGAACTCTCCAATCGGACATTTTGCATTTCCGCCGCTGACCGCTGTGTGTCGTCCTGGAAAATGTCGGATGAGAGCCGGCGTTGATTTGAAAAATCGACCGCCATTTGAGCGAATGGACGACAGACAGGAGACAGGACCCGCCTCGGGTTGAAACGGCGGCATCTCCCCGCGTCTCGCCCTGTCGAAGCTTCCGGCGACGCGATCCAAGGGTACTGGAAGGAAGCCTCGCGAGACGTCTCCGGTCATGTGTCCGGCCGTATCGGGGGGGCCGCTTCGAAGGCGAATTCAGCGCCACCGCCTTTAGCGCCGGCGTCAATGGCGCGCCCCAGCGATAAGTTCGTCTGGCTTGGGTTGAGGCGAATGGCCGATGGCGAAGGGGGAAGCGGTCAATCCGGCGGCGAGCGCAAGCTGGAATTGAGAAAATCGAGCAGCCGCTCGCGATAGGCGAGGCCGCCGGAGGCCGCGAGGTCGAAATGCCCCGCTCCAGGCGTCTCCCAGTAACTCTTCGGCGGATTGGCCCTGGCGAACAGCGCCCGACTCTCCGCGACCGTTGTCTTTTGATCATCGGCGCCCGTCATGATGAGGATCGGCTGGTGAAGACGGTCGATGCCGTCGATAGGACGGAGCTTCGAGGCGTCGATACCCGCGGCGAGGCGCATCGCCGTCAGGACACAGGGAGTCAAGAGGCGGCCGAACCGGCCCAAGGCCAGCGCCAGGCGGTTGGAAACGGCGGTGGCGAAAACGGGATAAGCGGATTCGACGACGACCGCGTCTGCCTCGATCGGTTGTCCGATGAGCAAGGCGGCGCTGCCCATCGAAATCCCCAGCGCGGCGACGCGTTCGGCGGGCCGGCGCGCGCGCAGCCACGCCAGCGCCGAACGCGCGTCGAGGGATTCGAGCTGGCCGAACGTGATGCGCCGGCCGCTGCTCTCGCCGTGGGCTTGAAAATCGATCGCCAGCGTCGAATAGCCGGCGTCCCGCAGGAATCGCATGCGATCGACCAGAACGAGCCGGTTGGACTTGATGCCGTGAAGCAGGAGGACGGCGCCGCGCCCCGCGCCAGGCAAATACCAGCCCGCGAGCTTCGCTCCTGAGCTCGAGGGGATCACGACAGCTTCGACCGGCAACCCGGTCGCCGAGGGATCGAGACGCGCCTGCCGAGGCCTGAGCTCGCAGCGAAGGAGCGCGAAAAACGCCCCGGACGCGAGCGCGAGCGCGGCGATCGCAAGCATGACGGCCCGAACGATCATGCCCGAGGACGACTTTTGGCGAGACTGTGGCAGGCGCCCATGATCCGCCGACTATGTGGCGGCGGGCCAAGGAGCGAAAGGGTTGGATAGTCGTGGGACGCGCGTCCAGCTCGGTCAGTGTGCAACGCAGCATATTAAATCAGCAGCAAAATCCACGCCATGAGCAACCGCGTAGCGGCGTTTGCGTACATAACGGCCTTGGCGCGCGTCGAAATCGTGGATCGAGCACGCCTCCGCAGCCCAAGGCGCTCACCCTCGGGCTTTCGCGCGGTCACGATTGCGCGCAATTTCGGTTCGCGGCGCCGCCGATCGCCTGGCGGCGCGCGCGGTTTGCCGAAGGACCATGGGCTGCCGGGCGGCGACGTCGAGACCATTGAGCGGGCAGGCACGTTCCTTGCGACGGGAAGGTTGGCAGGCCCTTGCGATGCATCCTCGAGAAACGCCGGCGTCGAGACATGAATGAGACGATAGACCTCGCGGCCGAACCTTATCCCTTCGCGCTCGAGCCCGAGCATTGCGCGCTCCTGATCATCGACATGCAACGGGATTTTCTCGAGCCGGGCGGCTTCGGGGAAATGCTCGGCAACGACGTTGCGCAGCTGCGCCGGACCATCGAACCCAATCGCCGGCTGTTGGCGGCCTGGCGCGCCGCAGGTCTTCCTGCGCTCCATACCCGGGAGGGCCATCGGCCCGACCTGTCCGATCTGCCCCCAGCAAAGAAGATTCGCGGCCGCGCCGCGACGACGATTGGCGACGCCGGCCCGATGGGCCGCATTCTGGTGCGTGGCGAGGCCGGTCACGACATCATTCCGGAGCTTTATCCCGCGCCGGGCGAACCGGTGATCGACAAGCCCGGCAAGGGCGCGTTCCACGCCACCGATCTCCACGCCATCCTGCAACACCGGGACGTGAAGCAGCTCGTCGTCACCGGCGTCACGACTGAGGTCTGCGTCAACACCACGGTGCGAGAGGCCAATGACCGCGGCTACGACTGCCTCGTGCTCGAGGACTGCGTCGGATCCTATTTCCCCGAATTCCACGCCATGGGTTTGAAGATGATCAAGGCTCAGGGCGGCATCTTCGGCTGGGTGTCAAGCTCCGAGGGCGTGATCAAGGCGTTGGCCAGGCGGAAGGGCGCCGGCTAGTCGGAGCGTGCGACCAAAGGAGGGAGCAATGTCAACAACGACGATGACGACTGGACGCGAGAGCTATTGGGTTCCGGGCGACTGGAACGCTTTCTTCGGCTTCGGCACCAATATTCTGGTCAACGTCCTCGTTTTGACCGGGCTCTTGCGCTTCGTCCTGAAGATGCCGGATTCGCTGGTGTTCGGCAGGATTCTTCCAGCCCTCGGGCTGATGCTGTTCCTGAGCACGGTGTATTACGCGTGGCTCGCCTATCGGCTGGCGCGGAAGACCGGGCGCACGGATGTCTGCGCCCTGCCTTCGGGCACCAGCGTGCCGCACATGTTCGTCGTCACGTTCGTGGTCATGCTGCCGATCCTGCTCAGGACCAACGATCCGGTTCAGGCCTGGGAGGCAGGCCTCACCTGGGTCTTCGTCCAGAGTTTCGTCTTAATGGCGGGCGGCTTCATCGCGCCGGTGATCCGCAGGATCACGCCGCGGGCGGCGCTGCTCGGTTCGCTCGCCGGTATTTCCATCACCTTCATTTCAATGCGCCCCGGCCTCCTCGTGTTCGAGACGCCGCTCATCGGCATGGTGTGTTTCGCCATCATCCTGGCCAATTGGTTCGGCGGGGTGCGCTACTTCCAGGACGTGCCCGGCGGGCTGATTGCGATCGCGGCGGGCACGCTCATCGCCTGGGGATCGAATATTTTCGGTCTCGGCTACGGCGGCTTGAGCGTTGGCAGCGTCGGCGACGCCTTTTCGCACTTCGGATTCTCGTTTCCCGTACCGGCCGTGGGTCACGTCTTTTCGGGTTTCAAGTTCATCGGCATCATATTGGTGACCGCCATTCCGTTTGGCATCTACGATCTTGTCGAGGCGATGGACAACGTCGAGAGCGCCGCCGCGGCCGGCGACCCGTTTCCGACCACTCAGGTGCTGACCGCCGACGGTGTCATCAGCCTGATCGGTTGCCTTTTGGGCAATCCGTTCATCAACGCTGTCTATATCGGCCATCCGGGCTGGAAGGCGATGGGCGGGCGGATCGGCTATTCCGCCGCGACCGGCGTGATGGTGCTGGTGCTGACGTGGCTCGGCATCGTGGCCCTGGTCTCGAGCCTGATTCCGGTCGTCGCGATCCTGCCGATCCTACTCTATATTGGCATGCTGATCGGCTCCCAGGCGTTCCAGGAGACTCCGAGGAGCCATGCGCCGGCGATCATCCTGGCGATGATTCCGCAGATCGCCGCCTGGGGCAAAACCATGATCGACGGCGCGCTCGGCGCCGCCGGCACCAACGCCGCCACGGTCGGCTTCGACAAGCTCGGCAACACCGGCGTATTGTACAAGGGCCTGGAGACGCTCGGCGGCGGCGCCACGCTCGCCGGCATCATTCTGGGCGCGGTTACCGTTTTCATCATTGAACGTCAGCTCGAGAAGGCCGCGGCCTTCGCGCTCGCGGGCTCGATCCTGACATTTTTCGGCTTGATCCATGCCGAGGATCTGGGCATCGGGCAATCGCCCGTAGTATCGCTGAGCTACCTCGGCGTCGCCGCGATGCTGTACTGCTTCGCCAAATTCGCCCACATCGCGCCGGCCGCGATCGAGTCCCACGGCCATGGCGAAATGACGGAGCAGCCGGCGGAGTAGGGCATAAGCAGGGACGGCTCGGGGGCCGGCGACGCGGATCGTGGAGATGCTCGGCGCGGCAGCGTTGCAGCGCGCCGAGACAGCGGCGGCAAGTCGTCGATGCGCTCAGTTCGGATGCCGCAGCTCAATTTCATTTTTCCGCGTCGGCAAGGGCCGGGGTTGTCTTGCCTTGCTTGCCCGCCGCCGCGCCTTTTGACGGTTGCCTTTCTCGCGGACCCAAACGCTTCGTCGGTGTCCGATCAGACCCGCTTCGAAAAGCGCGGCCGCGCCCCGCTCGATTGCCGCGGCCACGTCTGGCTCAATGGTGCTAAGCTCCAAGTTGAGCTCAATGGCGACAGCAGCCAAACCGATTTCGCGACAAACGCTTGATAGGGGCCTCCGACCGTTGGTCGATTCGCCAAAGGCTCGTCGATTGGCGGTTCGATTGTCGGGCATGGCGCAATCTCCCAAGAAAATAACAGTTACAGAGTCCAGGCGCACGACGTGCGAACTCGATGCTGAGACCATCGGCGAGCGAAGCGACTTGAACGCCCTTGCGCCTCTACTCAGCGAAGAGCTGCAGGGGCATTCTGCGTTAGCTAGACCAGGAAGGCGCTGGCGAACCTATCGTACGATGGTGTCGTCGATACGTTGGTATCACCCGTCGAAAAAAATCTTGAGAGCATCGCGTTCGACGCGACAGTGGCGATTCCAGATCGGGTTTTCAAACGGCGGCCTGTGTTCAGTTGAGGAGGGATTGAGGCGCATGCAAGTTGAACGCCGGCGAGGAAGATTTTGGTGAGCTTGTCGTGGCGAGGGCGCCGATGAAGGGATCTGCGTCGAAGGCCTTGTCGGCGATCAAAGCGCGGGGATCGAAAACACGCCAGAACCGGGCGCCGCCGGGTGCGATCGACGGGGGTGCGCCGGCCGGCGCAGCGAGGCCGGAGAGTGGGGAAGCCGACGTTGCGGCCGCAGCCTTTCCGCCGACGCTCAGCGAAAGGCAAGACAAATCCAGCGAGGGCTTGCGCTCGGGCGTGACTTGCCCTTACTCCTTGCCCATGACCGCCAGCACCTGCTCGAGCGGCGCGGACGAAGCGCGGAACAGGCCGGAATACGGATCGCTCAGATCGAGAATGAGATAAACCGCGCTCGCGACCGCGATGGCGCCAACAACCCCCGCCGCGATCGACATTGCATTGCCTCTCGACATCAGGCCGTAGCCACAGAACAGGAACGTCGCCCACCCGACCACCATCAAAATGAGCGGATAGCAAACCGGGTTCGATAGGGCAAACGACATCTGCAACCGAGACTGGCCGATCGCGTCGACGGTCGCGCCAGCGGCGCCGAGCGCCTGCCTTTGTTGGTCAGTCGAGGGATGAAGTTCGGCCAAGGCCTTATCTCGATTGCGCAGGTTCTGCACTGCCGCTGCGAAGTTGTTGGCGACGAAATTGGCGTCGCTCTCGTTGGCGCCCCAGATCTCGTCGATCGTCTTGCCCAGGGTCTGTCGCACCTGCGCGCGCACGGGCGTCGCATCGGGCCCGTAGTCGGCGAGGGCGAGATCGAGCTGCAGGACCTTGGCGGCGAGGGTCTGCACCGCCAGATTCTGGCCGGCGTAGACGCCATACCCGGTCCAGATCAGGAGGCCGAGCACAAGCGCGGACAAAAGCGTGAGCAGGCCGACGACAGCGCCGATCATGTCGCGCGGACCGCCGGTTGTGAATTTCTCTGGCAGTACGCGCTGCAGGATGAGGCCGACCGCTCCGCCGGCGAACACCGCAAGGGCGACGCAAACCGCGAATTTTTCCGGGACTCATTGGCCTCCCCGAGCCGCAATCATCAGCGCGAGTTATCGGTTGCTCGACCGGAAGGCAACTGGCGCTTCAGAAGGGTCCGCCCCTCGCCGATACAGACGTCGATGAAATCATCCATCCTCCCCGCCACTGTCCGGATGTCGAACAGCGCCTCGACCCGGTTGCGTCCGGCGCGGGCGAGGTCGACGCGCCGATCGGGCGCGTCCATCAATCCGCCAAGAGCCGCCCTCAGGGCCGCGGCGTCGTTCGGATCGAGAGTCAGCGCACAGGGGCCGCACACCTCGGCGAGGCCGCCCAGTCCCGAAGCGATCAGCGCCGCCCCGCTCGCCAGCGCCTCCAGAGCCGTGCGGCCGAACGGCTCGGGAGTCCTGGTCAGCGCCATGCCGATCGCGGCCTTTTCCCAAGCCGCCTTGACCTCGGCATGGGGCAGATTCGCGTCGATCCGAACCCGGCCGCCGGACGCTTCGGCTGCGTTGCGAAGTGCCCGGACGGTCTCGGGCTCCGCGTCGGCGGCGGAGAGGATGAAGCGGGCGCTCCAGCCGGGCCGCGACTTCGAGCGCGCTCATGATCGCCGCCATTGCCTCGATGTGGCCTTTGTCTGCGAGCGCGCGTCCGACGCTCAGGATCGATTGCTCCTTGCGTTCGGTCGCCGACCAGGCTCGCATGTCGAGCCCGTTGGGGATTGCGCGCATCGGAGCGCGGACGAATGGAAAATTGGCCCGGAAACGAGCGAGCGCGTCCTCGCTGACGAACGCGAGGCCGGCGAGCGGCCCAACCTTAAGGCGGGCGGCGGCGGCCCCGGCCGCGCCCCGGGGCGGGGTCTCATAGGCGTGGCTCTGGAGCACGACGCGCGCGCCCGACGCCGCGGCGATCAAGGCCGCGGCGGGAAGATGATTTTCGACCACCGCGAGATCGATTCCCCGCCGGCGCAGGAGTTGGGCGACGCCGAGCGCCTTGCCGACATTTCCGCCGACGGAAGAGTTGGGAATGGTCGCGATCTCGACGCCCTGGAACGGCTCGTCGACCAGCGGACAGGCGACCAAAGACGAACGCGCGTATCGGCTATATAGAACGAGATCGCGAACACAGAGCTCAACCGACGACGCGAGCCGCGGGCCGAAATGCGCGTTGCGCAGCAGGACGTAGGCTACTTTCGGGTCGCGCGCCATGGTCGGCGTCCTTACATGCGAGCGGGAGACAGGACAAATCGCCCGGCGGCCGCCGATTGCGGGTGAGCGAGAATTTTGCTTGAACGGGCGGCCGATCGGCGATCCGCGCGAAACGGTCGGAACAACGTCTGAGCGAAAGGCGCGCGAACCGATGATCCCCTCCGCCGACCAGCCGAAGCCGCTCACCCATATCGGCGCCCATGGCGAAGCGCGGATGGTCGACGTGTCGGCAAAGGCGGCGACGGGCCGGGTCGCGATCGCCGAGGGACAGGTGCGAATGGCCATATCCACGTTGGCCGCGATCATGGCCGGCGACGCCAAGAAGGGCGACGTGATCGGCGCGGCGCGGATCGCCGGGATCATGGCGGCCAAGAAGACCGCCGACCTCATTCCGCTTTGCCATGCCGTGAGCCTGAGCAAAGTTCTGGTCGACATCGCTCCTGACCACGCCCTGCCTGGCCTTATTGTCAGGGCCGAGGCGCGATGCGTCGGGCCGACCGGGGTCGAGATGGAGGCGCTGACCGCCGTCTCGATCGCCTGTCTTACGATCTACGACATGGCCAAGGCGATCGACCGCGGCATGAGCATCGAAGAGGTGCGGTTGATCGAGAAACGCGGCGGCAAATCGGGCGAGTGGCGGGCCGCGAAGGGGAAGCGCCGATGAGCTCAATGATCACGGTCGAGGAAGCGCTGGCGCGCGTCGTAGCGTCCGCTGAGATCCCGTTGGAGGAAGAAAACGTCGCCCTCGAAGCGGCTTACGGCCGTGTGCTCGCACGCGACCTCAAGGCGTTGCGAACCCAGCCGCCGTTCGCGAACTCGGCCATGGACGGCTATGCGGTGCGGGCCGCCGGCACGGCCGCGGCGCCCTTGAGCCTCTCCGTGATTGGCGAGTCCGCGGCGGGCCGCGCGTTCAATGGCGCCGTGGGTCCGGGTGAAGCGGTGCGCATCTTCACCGGCGCGCCGATGCCCGACGGCGCCGACGCGATCGTCATCCAGGAGGACGTCCGGCGCGAGGGCGAGCGGATTTTTCTCTCGGCCGCCGCGCCCGCCGGCGACAATCTGCGAGAGGCGGGTATGGATTTTCGCGCCGGTGACGCCCTAATCGCGGCAGGCCGGCGCCTAACCCCCCGCGACGTGGCTCTGGCGGCGGCGGCGAACCACATCGAACTCTCGGTCCGCCGGCGCGCCCGGGTCGCGATCCTGGCCACCGGCGACGAACTGGTCCCGCCCGGCGGGGCGCCGGGGCCGGCGCAGATCATTGCGTCGAACAATTTCGCGGTCGCCGGGGTGGTCGAGGCAAGCGGGGCGATCGCCATCGACCTTGGCATCGCGGTGGACGAACTCAGCGCGCTGAAGCACGCAGTGACCCGCGCGCGCGACGCCAAGGCGGACGTGCTGGTGACGCTCGGCGGGGCTTCGGTCGGCGATTACGACCTCGTCCAGCAGGCGCTTGCCGCCGGAGGGATGGAGCTCGGCTTCTGGCGCATCGCCATGCGCCCGGGCAAACCGCTGATCCACGGGCGGATCGGCGCCATGCGCATCCTTGGCTTACCCGGCAATCCGACTTCGTCGACGGTCTGCGCGATCCTATTCCTGCGCCCCCTCCTCCGCGCCTTGCACGGCGAATCCGAGCCGGGCGCCGATCTGAGCCAATCTGCCCGCCTCGCCGGCGACCTTCCCGCCAACGGGCTGCGCCAGGACTATATGCGCGCTTCGCTCAGTCCCGGCCCCGACGGGAACCTCGTCGCGACCCCGGCCGAGTTCGCAGGATTCCTCGCTCGTCAAAACGATGGCTCGCGCCGACGGCCTCATCGTCAGGGCGCCGCACGCCGCGCCGGCAAAGGCAGGCGACGCCTGCCGGGTCATCCCCTTTCATGGTCTCGGGGTCTAGAAGAGGCGATAGGCCATGGAGTGGCGGGACGAGGGGCTCATCATCGGCGTCCGCAGGCACGGCGAGCAATCGGCGATCGTCGAAGCGATGACCCGCGCGCATGGCCGCCATCTCGGCCTGGTTCGCGGCGCCCGCACTGCGCGGTTCAGCGCGACGCTGCAGCCCGGCAATACCGTCGGTCTCGCCTGGCGCGCGAGGCTTGACGAGCACCTCGGCGCCTACGCCGTCGAGCCCCTCTCGCTCAGGGCCGGGCGCCTGATGGGAAGCGCGCTGGCGCTCGCTGGCCTCAACTATCTCGCCCAGCTGATCAGGGTCCTGCCCGAGCGCGATCCGCACGAGGGGGTCTACGAAGCGCTGAGCCTCATCGCCGATGCTCTCGACGACGGCGGGATCGCCCCGGCGCTCGTCGCCCGATTCGAGACCCAGATCCTGGCTGAATGCGGGTTTCGGCTCGATCTGAGCCGCTGCGCCGCGACCGGGGCGACCGAGGGTCTGGCCTATGTCTCGCCCAGATCGGGGAGGGCAGTGAGCGCCGAAGCCGGAGCGCCTTGGCGCGATCGTCTGCTGCCGCTGCCCGCATTCTTGCGCGAAGGCGCGCGTCTCGAGGCGCGGCCAAGCGCCGGTGAGATCGCTGACGGTTTTCGCTTGACCGGTTTCTTTATCGCCCGCGACCTGTTCGCGCCGAACAACGCGCCGCTCCCAGATTCTCGGGCCGCCTTCCTGTCGGCGGCGGCGAAGGTGCAAGAGCTTTAAGAGAAGTTGAACTTTCCTGATCGAGATCGCGGAACCGCGCGTTTCTCCGTGCGTTGTCTTGCCACACACATCAAGGAGGTGAGCCATGAAACGGTTCATCGTGTTGGTAGCCGCGGCGCCGCTCGAAATGCTTCTGCCGGCAAACGGCGCCGTCGGCCCGACCAGCGGGCCTTTCGTCCCAGCAAGCCCGAATTGTGGGGGGTGGCACGACTGGAACGGCAGATACACCTCTATCTGCGGCCTCTAGGTTCAGCGAAGGCCGACGGCGCTCGCGCCGCCGGATTCTTCCTCGCCGGCGGCCCGCGACGCGGGGGTTCGCGTCGCGGGTGGCGGTTTTCTGCCACGCGCTAACCGACCTCGAACACGGCGAGGGCAACCCGGTCCGGATGCCTCACGCCGGAGGCGACGAACAGCGGCCTCGTCAGCCATTGATACGCCGGAGCGGCGGTTTCGAAGCGTGGCGCGCTGCGGAAATAGATCTCGGCCGGGTCGACCGGCTCGCCGCGGGCGAGGCGCGCCATCGCCTCCGGAGGGCCGAAGCGGACCCCGCAATTTTCAACATAGATGAGCGCCCCATCGTCGAGCCGCGCGACATAGCGGGCCTCGAGGCGGGTGAATCCGTCAGGGCGAATGATTTGAAAATCCGCGCCCGCGTTGAGAATTGTCGCGTTCAGCCTGGCGCCCTGAATGATCCCACCGGTAATCGGCACGACGCGCCTTAAGCCTTGCGCGGTCTCTCCGATTTTGATCGGCGCGCCGACCTCCACCAAGAAATCCGCGATATGGGTCAGGGTCGGGGTCATGAGACGAGCTCCGAGCGAAGCCTCAATCATACGCACAGTCTTGCGGCGGCCTTCGGACGGCCGCGCCGAATGAGCCGCCGGACGGTCGCCGCTGAGGCGCGCGTCTCGAGTTGCGCCCGCGCCGATCAGATCCCCGCGTACCACTCGTAGCCGCGGTCCTCCCAGAACCCGCCGCGGCCACGCGCGATCGCCGTGAAGCCGTCGATCGCCTCGACCCGCATTACGTATTTGGCCATCTTGTAGCCGAGCTGGCGCTCGACCCTGAGCCTGAGCGGCGCGCCGTGCTCGACCGGCAAGGGCGCGAAGTTCATCTCGTAAGCGAGAATGGTCTGCGGGTGATGGGCGTCGATGAGGTCGATCGTCTCGTAGTAGCGGCCGGTGTTGTCGAGCGTCTGCTCGAGCGTATCGGCGCAGAAGAAGGCGATGTAGCGCGCTTGCGGCTTCAAGTCCCGCGGCGGCGATGAGCGCCGACAATTGGACGCCCTTCCATTGCCCGATGCAGCTCCAGCCCTCAACGCAGTCATGCCGGGTGATCTGCGTCCGGGACGGCATTGCGCGCAAGTCGGCGAGCGTGAGCTTCATGGGCGTTCGACGAGGCCGCCGACTTCGAGTTTCCAGTCGTTGAAGCCGGCCTGGCGGCGGCCACATAGTCGGGATCGTCGGGATCGATCGGAGCCATTGGGCTTGAAATATTTTGAGATCGCGCCGATTGCGGATATTCGGGCGCGAGCGTGGCGCGGGGGGCGAGCAAGGCGCGCTGTACGGCCTTGGTGACAGACTCGGCCTTGTCCAAAATCGACAGCGCCGCCGGCGAGCCGGTGTCGCAGGCCGAGAGCGGCGCAGCTGCAGCGCCCGCGCCGAGGGCGAGCAGGAGCTTGCGCCGGCTGACGCTTATTGCCGCAGGCCGCATGAGACCGCCCGTCATCGCTGAGCCTCCCTGATGCGATACCGGCCGGTGATCATCGAGCGCATATTGTTGATCGGACCGGAGAGGACCACCATCACCAGGTGGACGATGACGAACAGCGCGAGATAGGTCGCAAGCAGGAAATGAACGGAGCGCGCCGCCTGCCGTCCGCCAAACAGCGTGAGGAGCCACGGGAAAGCCGAGTCGATCGCCGGCGACATCGTGAGCCCGGCGAAGATCAGGATCGGAAAAGCGATGACCACGCTGAGATAGGCGAGCTTCTGCAGCACGTTGTAACGCAGCGCCTCATCGCCCTGGGGAAATTTGAGCCGCGCGTGATCGACGATCGCTCGCGGAATCGCCCGCATGTCGGCGAGGCTCGGCCAGAGGTCGAGAATATGACGGCGCCCGATCAGGGCGGAGAGATAGAGAAGTCCGTTAAGCACGAGAATCCAGGCGAAGAAGAAATGCCAGCGCCGCCCCATCGCCAGATCCTGGTAGCTCGGCAACGTCGCCCAGGAAGGAAAGCCGCGTTCTTCCAGTTGCCCGTCGTCGCCGCGCGAGGCGCCAAGGAAACCGGTCGTGGTGAACGCGCGCCCGAAGATCGTGGTGACGCCGCCGTTCGGGTCGCCATTGTCGTTCTCGCGCGCCGCGAGCGAAAGGAACGGGTGGTCGAAATTCGTCGTCGCGCCCCAGGTGAGCGCGGGGTTGGCGTTGAAAATCTGCAGCCCGCTGATGAGCAGGACGAAGAAGCAAATCGCGTTGACCCAGTGGCAGACGCGCACGATCGCGGAATGCCGAAGGACGACGCGGGCGCCGGCGGCCGCGTCAGCCGGCGAGTTCGAAGAGACTGACGCCATATCCTTTCTCCCCACGCTGGTCGCGGCGGGTCCAAGTGCTTACGCGACCCGAACGGCTCAGTTTCATAAAGGCGATCCTGACATCGGTTGGCGTCTTTTTTTGGCCGAGTGGCGAAACCTTGCGCTGGGCGGCCCGTAACCACCTCGTCCCAATCGACGAGCGGATGACGCTTCGACGGGTTCGAACCAACATCGGAGAGGAAAATGAACACCAAGATTTCGCTTTTGACCGCGGCGCTCGCCGCCGGCGTCGCCTTCGCCGCGCCTTTCGCGGCGCCCTTCGTCGCCCCGGCCATGGCTGAAATGACAAAGATGGTCGGCGGCGCGCCAATGTATCCGTCCAAGAACATTATCGAAAACGCCGTCAACTCGAAAGACCACACCACGCTCGTCGCGGCGGTCAAGGCCGCCGGCCTTGTCGACACCCTTCAAGGCGCCGGGCCGTTTACCGTCTTCGCGCCCACCAACGAGGCGTTCGCCCATCTGCCGGCCGGCACGGTCGAGACGCTGCTCAAGCCGGAAAATAAGGGCATGTTGACCTCGATCCTTACCTATCACGTCGTGCCAGGCCGCCTGACCGAAGCCGAGATCGACGCCATGATCCGCGACGGGGGCGGCAAGGCGATTATGAAGACCGTCCAGGGCGAAGAACTCACGTTCGAGCGCTCCGGCGGACATCTTTGGGTCATTGACGCCAAAGGCGGCAAGGCGGAGGTCACGATCCCGAACGTGATGCAGTCGAACGGCGTCATCCAGGTGATCAACAAGGTGCTGCTCCCGAGCTGAGCGCTCTCCTACGGCTCACGGGGAAGCGGTGGGCGGGCGCAATTAGCGCCCGCCCTTTTCGCGCCCGCCGCGTTCCCGGAAGGGCGCGCTGTTGCGCCGGTCGGGCGCGGCACACTAGGATACCCCAATGACGATCAGGGGAGAGGCGCCGCGCAAGGGGCCGCCGGCTGAGGCCACGGACGATCTCGCCGCTCTCTTGGGCCGGGTCGCGGGGCGGGACGCGGAGGCGTTCGCCGCGCTCTACAAGCAGACAAGCGCGAAACTCTACGGGGCTGTCGCCCGTATTCTTCCCAGAGGCGACGCGGCTGCGGATGTGCTTCAGGAGACCTATGTGCGCATCTGGGAGAAGGCCGGCGAATTCGACGCCGCCAAGGGCTCCCCGCTCGCCTGGATGGCGACCATCGCCCGCAATCGGGCGGTCGACGAGGTTCGGCGGGTCCGTCCAGGCGCGCTTGCGGACTTGTCCGAACGTTTCGAACCGGCGGCCGAGGAGGTCGACCCGCTCGCCGCGCGCGAACGGTCGGAGGGGCTCGCAGCGCTGCTTAATTGTCTTCAGAAACTGGACGAGGAGAAGCGCGCGGTCGTGTTGCTCGCCTATTATCGCGGTTCGAGCCGCGAGGCGCTTGCTAAGCGCTTTGGACGGCCGGTGCCGACGATCAAGACTTGGCTGCATCGCAGTCTCGCGCAACTCAGGGATTGCCTGGCGTCATGACAGTCAGCCCGGACGACGATTTCGCCGCCGCGGAATATGCGCTGGGTACGCTCGATCCGGGAGAGCGCGCGGTCCTGGCGGCGCGCCGGCTGCGCGAGTTTGACCTCGATGAAGCCATCCGCGCCTGGGAGGCTCGGCTCGCCCCGCTCGCCGAGGCGGCTGGACCAATCGAGCCGCCGCGCGACCTGCTGCGGGCGATCGAAGCGCGCATTCGAGGCGCGCCGCCCGAGGCGCCCGCCGACGGGGCGGCGGTCGCATTGCGCCGCAGCGTCACGCGTTGGCGCACGGCGGCGATCGCCGCCTCGGTCGTCGCCGCTATCCTGGCGATCGGGCTCGTCGCCCGCGAGACGACACGCGAAGCCGTCCCGCATGAATACGTCGCCATCCTGCAGAAGGACGCGGCCTCGCCCGCTTTCGCCATCACCGTCAATCTCGACACGCGCGAATTCACCATCCGTCCCGTCGCAGCGAGCGCGCCGCCCGGCAAGGCCTACGAATTGTGGCTTATCGATCCGAAGATTGGCGCGCGCTCCCTTGGCGTGATCGCCGCGGACAGCGCGACGCGGTGGGCTAGTCTGGCCCAGTACGATCCCGCCGTGGTCGAGGGCGCGACCTACGCGGTCACCGTCGAGCCTCCAGGCGGTTCGCCTGACGGCAAACCGTCCGGACCCCCGGTCTTCGTCGGCAAACTGGTCCCGGTCGGGCGGTAAGTCGCCTTTTGACGGCCGCGATTGGCGCGTTAGCGGGAACCAAAGACGATCGCGAACGTTGGAATCGCATGCTTGGCCCGCCGCAAGGGCCGCGGGCGTTGCGTTCGGCGGAGGCAGTCGCATGTCAGTTTGATCGCGCTCCTTCTCCACCGCGGCGATGCTTGGATGTCGGCGCGGCCGACAGGAGGACGTCATGAACAGTGCATTTTTGCTCGCCGGGGCCGCAGCATTGGCGGCCCTTAGCGGATATGGCGTGCGCACCCAACCCGTGAGCTCGCAAAACGACAGCCATGGGGCAGGGGTTTTCTCTCAATGGCTCACTTCCGACGCGCCGGAATGCATTCCCGTCTCCGAGATCGGCTCGGTGTCTCGCTTGACGAAGCTCACGCCCGAGCAGTTCCAGTTCGTGCGGGCGCTGTATGTCGCCATTCCTCCGGTCTCGCGAGAGCTCCCGCCGGGCGACAGCGCGGTCGTGGCGAGCGCCGGCGGCACGTCGATGATTGCGCTCGTCGCCGATGGTCAAGCGTGCGCGCGCTTCCTCGCGCCGGATTTCGTTCTGTCGATGCTGGTTCAGGTCAGCAGGGGCGAGACCGGGACGATAGGCGAGCCGATCTGAAGCTTCCATGAACCGAGCAGCGCGAGGGCGCAAGGGTGGCGGCATGCCAGCCTTGGAGCGGCGCTGTTGCCGGCGATACGGTTCCCCGATATGAATTTGACGGCGATCGAGTTCGAGGCGTTTGCGCTGCAAGCCTCGATGAGCAGCAATCTCGAAGCCTTGGGCAGGGCGGTCGATTGCGCGGTTTTGGGGCGAGCGGGGATGGGAAAATATTTCGGGGCGCTTCTTGTCGCCGCCGCGCTGTGCGCGGCGCCCGCGGTTGCGGCGGACCTGCCGACCAAGAAGCCAGCGCCGGAGCCATTGGTAGCTCCGCCGCTGCCCTCGACCTGGCATTTCGAGATCACCGGCTATGGTTGGGCGACTAGCGTTGCAGGAAGCACGGGCTTCGGCGCGTTGCCGTCACTGCCTTACTATGCGTCGTTTTTGACATTGCTCGAGCACCTTCAAGGCGGCTTCATGAGCAGCGTCGTCGCCCGCAACGATACATTTATCGGCGGAATTGATTTCGTTTGGTCGCGGATCGGTGGGTCGGGAACCTTCAGCAACCCGGACAATCTGCTTTACGGCGGAAAGACGAACCTTAGTCTTAGCGAGGGTTTTGTCACAGCCTTCGGAGGCCTTCGAGTGCCGCTCGGCATCCCGAACTTCGATCTATACGGCACGGTCGGCGCCCGCAACTTTTACAGTAAGACCGAACTCACCGTCAGCGGCCCGTTCGGATTATTCAGCGGGACCGAATCCGTGACAAAGGATTGGGTCATGCCGGTCGGCGGCTTCGCTGCGCAGTATCGCTACGGCGACCGCTGGTTTATGAACATGCTCGGCGATCTGGGCGGCTGGTCCGACAGCGCAACCGGACAGGCGCTCGCCTCCGTCGGCTACAACTGGACGCAGAACATCTCCACGACGCTTGGCTATCGCGTCATGTATACGTACACCCATCAGGACACCGGCTTCAATGAGCTCACCTTCCAGCCGAGGAGCTTCCGGTACCAGCAGTGGATGTACGGGCCTTTCGCCGGGTTCAAGTATAGCTTTTGAACGGATCCGGCCGCTCGTTCACCACGCCTCAAACGCGCGCGTGACGCGCTTCATGAACGCCGCCCGCCGCGCCGCGGTCGAGAAATTCATGTCGTAGTGGGCAAGATATTCGAACCGGCCCTTTGGATGGATAAGCGCGCCGATGTTGTAGCGCATGAAGCGTTGCGCCGGATTGTTCTTCGCCACGACCGCGCGCCGATCCTCGCCGTAAGTGCACACCGCAGCCATTCGCCTGAGGTTCCACAGGTTCGGGTGAAAGAGCCCTGCGTCGTCGATGCGTAGCGCGACGCCGGGCAGGAACACGCGCTGGAAATAGCCCTGGATCATCGCCGGCAGGCCGTCGAACCAGACCGGAAACATGAGGACAAGCGCCTCGGCTGCCTGCAGGCGCTCCACATAGGCCTCCACTTCGCGCGTGTTGACGCTGATGTCGACGTAGTGAGCGAACTGCTCGCGCGACATCACTGGGTCGAACTGCTCGGCGTAGAGATCGAGATCGTCGACCTCATGCCCGCCCGCGCGCAGGGTCTCGACGGCGCGGACGTGAAGCGCGGCCATAAAGCTCGTTTCCAACGGATGAGCGTAGACGACGAGAATGTGCAATCGCTAGGCTCCAGTCGGCTCGGAGCGCCGATGCTGAACCCGCGGGCGGGTTTCGGCGGCGACGAGGAACTCGATCCGCGGCGGGGCGATGAGCATGTCCCGGATTTCATCTTCGAGCATCCGATCGGCATTGGTGACCCGTTCACGCAGATGCCTGAGCTCAAGCCATGTTTCGATCAGGTAGGTCTCCTCGTAGCGCCCCAATTCGCCGGCGTCCTCGAATATTCCCCAGGCAAATGCGCCGTCGCGCCGGCGTTCGAACCCGAGTTCGTCGAGCGCGCGTAAGAACGCTGCGCGGTCTTTTGGGTCAATCCGGTATTCGATCTTCACCAGGACTGGCCCGCGATCGTTATCGATGTCCTCGTGGGTTTGCGGCACGCTCCAGTGGTGGGACGGCGACAGATCGAGCGCCGCGTCTTGCTGCAGCTTCCATCGCCAACTGAGCGGGATCGCGACAAGCGCGCCTGCGGCCGCGAGAAGAAGCGCGGCCGGGAGTCCGGTTCTTTCGGCAATGTCACCCCATGCAGCGCTGCTCAGGGTCATCGTTCCGAAGATAACGGCCAGGAAGATTGCGAGGCCTCGGCCGCGCACCCAATCCGGCAGAACGTTCTGGGCAGAAGTGTAAAGGCACGTCAGGTTGGTGACCCATGCGACGCCGGCCAGCACGCAGGCTGAAAGCGCGACCGGGAGATCGTTGGCAAACGCGAATAGCGCGAGGGCGCTCGCGGTCAGGAGGGTCGCCAGCGCCACCAGCCGGTCGGCGCCCAGCCGGTCGCGCAGCTTTCCGTGTTTGAGCGACCCAAGGATCGCGCCGATGCTGATTGCGCTCAGAAGGAGGCCGTAGTGCTCCGCGCCCTCTCCGGTTCGCCGGGCGATCAACGGCAAGAGGCCCCAATAGGCGGCGGTGAACGGATAGACCGCCATCGTTCGCGCCAGCGTCGCCCATAGCAGGCGGTTGTTGGCGGCGTGCCGAAGGCCAGTGCGCATCGCGTTGCTGAGCCTCTCCGCGGGCAGCGAAGCGCTTCGTCTGTCTGGCGCGCGCCACCAGGTCAGCGCCGCGATCACCGCCAGATTGGCGGCGATGAAAATCCAGAACGGCGCGACCAGCCCGAAATTCACGATCACCAGGCCGCCGAGCGCGGGACCGACAGTGCGGCTGATGTTGTAGCCGACGCCGTGAGCGGCGATCGCTCCAGGGATTTCAGGCTTCGGCACCAGGAGCGGCACGATCGACAACCATGCCGGCGTGTTCAAGGACCAGGCGGCGCTGAGAACGAAAGTCGTGACCAGCAGCAAGAGCGGCGTTGCGAAATCGAGCGAGACGACGGCGGCGAAAACCGCCATCAATGCGGCGATCGCGTAGGAGACTGCGATGATCATGCGCCGCGGATCGACGATATCGGCGATCGCGCCCGCGGGAAGAGTGAACAGGAACATCGGCAGCGTCGTCGCCACATGCACCATCGAGACGTCCAGCGGGTCGAGGTCGAGCGTTGTCATCAGCCAGCCCGACGAAGTGTCATACATCGCAATGCCGATGAGCGCGCACGTGCTCGCCGTCCAGACGATTGCGAACGCCGGATGAGCGAAAGCGCCGAGCCAAGACGGCGCGGTCGGCAAGGATTGTTGGGGGAGGCGAAAGTCCATCTTCGAATTGCTCCTCGCGTCCGACCAGGGGCCGATTAGTGCGAGACGAGAGTGCAGCGATCGGCCTTCCGGAGAAGGTCTCGCGTCACTCCGCCATACGCCCACTCGCGCAGACGACTTCGCCCAAAGGCGCCGGCGACGACCAGATCGACGTCAAGCTCGTTGGCGATGGCGGCGAGATGAGTTGCTTCCGCACCGTTCAGCGGCGAGGCGAGGCAATTCGCCCCGATCCCGCGTCGATCAAACCAGTCGCCGACATCCGCAAGACGGCGTCGCGGCGTTCCCATTTCGTGCTCATTTCACGTGTTCGACGACGTCGACCCCTGTGCAGGACTTCAGGATCGGCAAGACGTCGACGACCGCCCGCCGCGCCTCGCGCGAATCCTTCCAGCAAACAAGAGCCCGCGTCAATTTCAGGCCGGCGCCGATCAACAAAGGTTTACCGCCGCTGGGTTCTCCGCGAGTCGGGTATCCTGGCGCGTTGGCGACGCGCCTTGAAAGTTCCGCCCTCACTCGCCATTTGGGCTGCGATTTCGTCGCGTTTTCGTCCTCCAGTCGCATTTCAGGCGGGGTCTTTCTTGTCCAGCGAGTCCAGCGTCAATCCGGACGCGCCCGCAAGCCGGGAGTGGCGCTGGGGCGTTTTCGGCAATTTGGCCTTCACGGTCATCGTGATCGCAAGTTCGGCGTCAAACATCGGTTTCGCGATGTACGACACGTCGACGAACTGGCTAATGACCAGTCTCAATCCGGATCCGATGATGGTCTCGGCGGTCCAGGTCGCGACCACGCTGCCGATGTTTCTTCTCACTCTGCCTGCCGGCGCGCTGACCGACATCATCGACGCGCGCAGGCTGCTGATCGGCGCGCAGCTCGCAGTGACCGCGATTTCTATCATCTTCGCGGCCGTGGTCACATTGCATTTGGCGACGCCGGCGGTGTTGCTCGCGACGACCTTTAGTCTTGGCGCAACCGGCGCGCTCGCCGCGCCGGCTTGGCTCGTCGTCACGCCGATGCTGGTCTCAAAGCAGGACCTCGACAGCGCCATCGCCATCAACAACACGAGTTACAACGTGAGTTGCGCGATCGGCCCAGCGATAGGCGGGCTGGCGATAGCGGCCGTCAGCATCGCCCTGCCGTTCTGGTGTTTTTGCGTTGGCAACCTCGCGGTTGTCGCGGCGCTTCTTTGGTGGCGCGCTCCGCGCAAGGCAAAGCAGTCGTTGCCGGCCGAGCGTCTCTTCAGCGCCGTCCGCACCGGGCTGCGCTACGCCAGACACAACCGGGACATCGATTCCACGCTGATCCGCGCAGTCGCCTTTTTCCCGTTCGCCAGCGCCTATTGGGCGCTTCTGCCCCTCGTCGCCCGCGAGCAGATGCACAATGGGCCGGAGGTCTACGGCGTCCTGCTCGGTATGATCGGCGTCGGTTCGATCCTTGGATCGTTCGCGCTCAACGGCCTCAAGGCGCGGCTCGGTCCCGATCGGCTGGCGGCGCTCGGGACGATCGGCACGATCCTCGCGCTGGCGCTTTACGGCGCGGCCCGACATCCGGGGATTGCGGGCGCGGCGAGCCTGATTGCCGGCGCGTCGTGGATCACGATGATGACGACGCTGTTCGTCTCGGCGCAGGTAGCGTTGCCGGAATGGGTGCGCGGACGAGGTCTCGCGATTTTTCTGACCGTATTTTTCGGGGCCATGACTGTCGGCAGCGCGACATGGGGCAAGGTGGCAGGCCTAGAGGGGCTGTCGGCGACTTTCTACATCGCTGCCGCCGGCGCGGCGCTCGGGCTGATCCTGACGCTTCGTTGGCGGCTGCAGGGCGCCGCCGCGCTCGACCTCACGCCGTCGATGCACTGGCGGACGCCGGTGTTCGTGCATCCGCTCGAGGACGATCAGGGGCCGATTCTGCTGACCGTCGACTATCGGATCGATCCGAAGGACCGCGTCCCCTTCCTGGCGGTAATCCACGAGATCGGCCTCGAGCGAAAACGCGACGGCGCCTATGCCTGGGGGGCTTTTGAGGATACGCAGGTCAGCGGCCGGATCGTCGAGACATTCCTCATTCAGTCTCTGCTCGAACTGAAGCATTTGCGCACGCGGGTGACGATCGCGGACCGCATGATCGAGGATCAGGCGCGGGCGTTCCTGACGGAGCCGCCCAACGTGACATTTCTCGTCGCGCCCAGGCGGAACCGGCAAGCTCGGCGCAAAGGACCGGGGCGGCTCGCCCCGCCGCCGCAAGAGATCGGAGAGCCTGCAGAGGTCGGATAGGGCGGCGCAGGCGAGGCTGCGCCGGTCAATCCCGGGCGGCCGCCAGCCGGGCGGCGCGGTTGGATTCGGCGATCGGCTTCGCCATCAGGCGAAGAACCTCATCCTCGCTCGCCACGCGGCGGAAGCGAGGAACCGCGCCGACGCGCCGGAACGCTTCGTGCAGATAGGAGCCGGCGGGCGGGCAGGCCCAGAAATCGTAGCCGCTCCACACAATCGCTTCGCTCCAAAGATGCACGAAAGTTGCGCCGCTTGTCGTGTCGGCCGCCCAATCCCGATGGGACGGCAGGAAGAGCTTCCAGAATTGCTCCGGCTCGATCGGATAGCAGACATGCGAATCGAGCGCGCGGTCATAGAGGCCGTGTTCGGCCAGAACGGGCGTCAGCAGGAACGGGCCGATCGCGCCCCATCGCTGATCGACGTCGATCGCGGCTTCCGACTTCGCGACAAGTTCGGCGAGCGCGGGGTCCGACGGGGGAAGCCGCAGGACCGCGTTGTTGACGAGGCCGGTCCCGACCGCGTCCGCCTGGCGGCAGAAGATTGCGCCTTCGGCGCTGAAGCCAGGGTTGCGCAAGCAAAGGATGTCGGTGTCGACCCAGCAATAGCCTCTGTCCCGGATCATCCGGTAGCGGAACATGTCGGCGAAAGTCGCGATCGACGGCTTGCCGTTGGCGATGAACCGCCGGGTGAGCGACTCGTCGGGGCAAATCGCGCGCGCTTCCTCGAGCCGCACGCCCGGCGGCAGGTCGAGGCGCGAATTGTAGCTGAATACGGACAGGCTCGCGCCAGCTTCCGGGAACGAAGCGAGGCACGCGTAAGCGAACGGATTGAGCGTCCCCTGCCAGAAGGAGCCGAATTCGCAGCCGTCGGCGGAGGCGCGGCTCGCAGTCATCTCCGAGAAGTTTCTCCGTTGCGGCCCGGGGGCTCACTCGATCCTCGCCAGCACGTTCCGTCCGGCGTCCTCCCAGTCGCCGAAAAACGTCTCGGTCGTCAAATCGCCCCGAGCCACAAATTCGCAATAGACGTCGAAGATCCAGCTCGCATGGACGTCGTCGAGCATCAGATGGCGACCGCGCTGGCCCCTGGCGATGCGGATGCAGTTCATCACGTCGGAATGGCAGACTTCGCTGGTGTGGCCGCCATCGACATGAAAGATATCGAAAGCGAGTTCGGCGCGCCGGTCGACCAGCCACGGCAGGACCTCACGCGAATCGCCCGGGAACAGGTGCACCCGCCCTGGAAACTCGCCCTTGAGGTAGTCGACGCACTCGGCGGTATAGGCGTGGGACATGATGTCGACGCCGTAGTATTCGAACCTCGGGCTGGATGACAGCGCCAGAAGCGCGCTGTGGCCGGCGTTGACGCCGACCTCGAGCAGCCGCTCCTTGAACCTGACCGCCCGCCAGACGTTGCGTCGGGCCGGCGCGAGCGCCGCGGCCGGAGGCTCGCCCGCAAAGCGCTCCTCGCCGTCGGCATAGAAGATGTTCCCCTCGAGCTGCTCCCCGGATTGCCGGACGATCTCGGCGATCCGCTTGAGGCGCGCTCGGAACGCGTCGGCGAGGATCTCGTCGAGCGCGTCGCGGCGGATCGAATAGTCCGGAATGTCCGCAGCGGGCACGGGCTTTCCAGGAATGAGCTTGCGGCCGTTCATGGTTTTGGCGCCCCTCGGCGGACGGCGCGCCCGCGGCGCCGAAGCGTCCCGTCCTATCGCTCATTCGGGATTGGACCGTGGCCTCCGACCGAAGCAGCCGGCCGCGCCGCGCGCTTCATTCTACCAGAACCCGCCCTTCGCCTCAATCCGCCTTGAACGGCGCAAAACCGCCAATTAGGGTGGTTGTGGGACAAGCGGGCCAGACCCCGTCTCGGGCTACGACCGGGCGAAGCGTCGCGTCAGGCCGGCTCCGGGGCATTGTGGATGGACAACCGTGGATGAGCTGGTCTTCGCCCTCGTTGTCGCGATTCTCACGTTCGGCGCTGGCATGATCGGCCTGAGGCTGCGCACGTGGCTGCCCGAGCGCCACGCGCCGGAACGGGCGCGCGAGATGATCGGAGCGATGACCGGGCTGCTTGGGCTCTTGCTCGCGCTCGTGCTCGGAACCTTGGTCGGCGCGAGCTACACGCTGTTCGCGACTCAAAAGGCCGAACTCGAAACGCTCGGCGCGCGATCACTGCAACTCGACGCGGCGCTCGAAGCCTATGGCCCGGAGGCGAAACCGGCGCGCGATGGGCTCCGCGCCGCGATCAAGCAAAGCTATGACAAGATTTGGGGCGGCGGAAAATTGGAAGCCGAGGATATGACCGTGCACTCGGTTCTCGAAGGCATGAAGAGGCTCGACCGGTTTCTGCTCACTCTCACTCCGCAGACCGACGCCCAGAAGCAGGTTCTGGCGACCGCGAGCGCCGCCGCCGGAATGATCCAGCAGACCCGCCTGTTGATGATGCTGCAACTGGCCGGCGGGATTTCCTGGCCGATGGTGGCGATCGTCGTGTGCTGGTCGCTGCTCCTGTTCTGCGGCTACGGCATCGTTTCGCCTGTGAACGGGACGGTCGTCGCCACGCTTGCGCTTGGCGCGATCGCTGTGGCCAGCGCGATATTTCTGATCCTCGAACTTAGCCAGCCCTTTTCCGGGCTCTTTCGTCTGTCCCCGGCGGGTGTCATCGAGACCATGCAAGCGCTCGGCTCCTGACCGCATGACGGAAGCGGCCAACGCTCTAATGTCGCAAACTCAGGATATAGGCGACCAGGTCCGAAATGTCCGCCCGGGTGAGGGCCAGATCCGGCATCAAGGCGTGCGGCGTTTGCAGGAACACGCTCAGGGAGTATTCCGTCGTCGACGGCATCGCCGCGATTGTCGCGAAGGCCGGCGCGCCACCCCGCATATCGACCGCGCCATGGCACTGCGTGCAGTTCGCCGCGACCAGGCGCTGCCCCTCGATCGGATCGCCCGCCTCCTGGCCGATAGCCGACGGCGCGATCGCCCCTACGAGCAACGCGCTCAAGGCGACAGAGCGAACAGACATCGGACCCCTCCCTTCAACTCGCCCATATCTATGGCTCAGTAGGCTGACGAAAAGCTTCTGTGGGGTCGCGCATATCTTCAGCTACGCGAAGCGCGAGCCGGAATTCGGGCAGGTTGATCCACAGAACGGGCCGTTCCTGGCAGGCCACCTACACCAATCATTTGCTTGGCATCCGTCCCGATGGGTCGGTAGTTTGGTCGGTCCGCGCGCCTCCTGATGATCGAAAGCGAGTTCGGGCGGGTTGGTCGTCATGCCGATCGCTCCACGAGAAAAACCTTCATCCGCCGCCAACCCTAACCACAACGCTTCTCGCAAATGGAGAGGAGCTCTAGCGCCGCTCACGCGAACGCCTGCGCCGCTAGGTTATGCTTGGCGATCAGCGCTTTGAGATCGACGCCTTCGGGCTGGCCGTCGATGACCCGCCAGCGGCCGGCGACCATCACCCGGTCGGCGCGATGCGCCCCGCAGAGGACAAGCGCCGCGATCGGGTCGTGGGCGCCGCTGAATTGCGGCTCATCGAGCGCGAACAGCGCGAGGTCCGCTTGCATGCCGGGGGCGATCGCGCCGATGTCGCCGCGCCCCAGGCAGCGCGCCGAGCCCCGAGTTCCCCAGCGCAGCGCGTCGTATGGCGTCATCGCCGACGGACCGTAACGGAGGCGTCCGAGCATCAGCGAATGGCGCACGGCCTCCATCATGTTCGAGGAGTTGTTCGACGCCGAGCCGTCGACGCCGAGGCCGATTGGAACGCCCGCAGCCTCGAGATCTTTTGTCGGGCAGATCCCTTGCGCGAACAGCATGTCCGAGCCGGCGCAGTGGCTCACTCCGACTCCGGCGCGGCCGAGGCGCTCGATCTCCCCGGCGTCGAAAAAGACCCCGTGCGCGACCCATGTACGCGAGGTCAGCCAACCCGCCTCTTCGAGGATGTCGACTGATCGCTTGCCGAACGCTTGCATGGCGTAGACGTCCTCGTCGGGCGACTGGCAGAGATGGCAATGCAGTCTCGCGTCGAACCGCTCGGCCAGCGCCGCCGAGCCATCCAGCACCCGCCTCGGCACCGCAAGCGGCGAACAGGGCGCGAGCGCGACCTGGATCGTCGCGCCGACCTTCGGGTCGTGATAGCGCCTTAGCACGCGCTCGCTGTCTGCGAGGATCGTTTCCGAGTCCTGCACGATCGAGTCCGGCTGCAGGCCGCCGTCCTTCTCGGAAATGCCCATCGAGCCGCGCGTGACCGTCATCCTGAGGCCGAGCCTCGTCGCCTCTTCGACCTCGATGTCGATTGCGTTCTCGAGGCCAGGAGGAAAGAGATTGTGGTGGTCGGCTGCGGTCGTGCAGCCGGAAAGCAACAGTTCAACCAGCGCCATCCTGACCGCAATCCTGAGCGCCTCCGGCGTCATGCGGTCCCAGACCCGCTCCATCGCAACGAGCCACGGGATGAGCTCCTTGCCGAAGCCCGCGGGGTGGGCGCGGGTCATGGTCTGGTAGAAATGATGATGCGCGTTGATCAGCCCCGGCAGCACGACATGGCGCGAGGCGTCGAAGGTCGCGTCGACTGGCGTCGCCGGTAATTGGCCGCGGGCGACGCATTCTCCGAATTCGGCGCCCTCGACGACGATTCCGCGCTCGGCGCCCTCGGTGAGAATGGCGAGCGGGTCCTTGATCCATAGGCGCATGCTGGGACCGGCTCCGTTTCGGCTAGTAACGCACGAAACTGGGCGCATAGGCGAGGCGACGCGAAACGTAAAGCCTTTGGCCCCGCGCCTGACCCGCGCCTGTCCGCCGCGACAATTCACAATATTGGATTCGACGTCCGGAATTCCGGCCCTTATGGTGAGTCGCCGTTGGGGGAGAGAGCGACCTTTTTGCGGCGGGTCGCCACAACTGGAAGGCAGCCCGTGGCGGAAAGAAACGCACGGGTAAAGTCGCCTCAGGAACAGGACTGCTGGAGGAAATTCGAAATGCGCGTTGCGATCATGGCGGCTTTGGCGGGGGCGATCGGGTTCGCCGGACCCGCCTTTGCTCTCGACAAGGTGACTTTCGGCACCAATTGGGTCGCCGACCCCGAGGCGGGCGGATATTACCAGGCCCTGGTCGACGGGACTTACGAAAAGTACGGTCTCGACGTCAACATCCTGCAAGGGGGGCCGACGTCGAACGGGGCGATGCTGCTCATCGCGGGCAAGATCGAGTTCTTCATGGGCGGCGACATGATTGGCGCTTTCCTTGACGTTCAAAACAACATTCCGCTCATCACCGTCGCCGCGCATTTCCAGAAAAATCCGCAAGTCTTCATGGCCCATCCCGGCGTCGGCCTCGACAAATGGGAGGACCTTCCCAACGCCAAACCTGCTTTTGTCAGCGCCGGCGCCGTTAACACGTTCTGGGCCTGGATGCGGGAGGCCTACGGATTCAAGGACGAGAACATCAAGCCGTACAATTTCAATTCGGCGCCTTTCATCGTTTCGCCGAATTCGATCCAGCAGGGCTACCTCACTTCCGAGCCGCTCGAAGTGCAGAAGCAGGGCGGCTTCAAGCCCAACGTCTTCCTGCTCGCCGATTACGGCTACACAACTTACGCGACACAGGTTGAAACCCGCCGCGATTACATGGCGGCGCATCCCGACATCGTCCAGCGGTTCGTCGACGCCTCCACCATCGGCTGGTACCATTATCTTTATGGCGACAACGCCAAGGCGAACGAAGCGATCAAGAAAGAAAATCCGGAAATGACGGACGACCAGATCGCCTTTTCCATTGCCAAGATGAAGGAATACGGCATCGTCGATTCCGGCGACACGCTCAAACTTGGCATCGGCGCGATGACTGACGAGCGCTGGAGCGACTTCTACAACACCATGGTGAAGGCGGGGGTCGTGAAAGCCGGCATCGACTACAAGAAGGCCTACACCATCCAGTTCGTCAACAAGGGGGTCGGGCTCGACCTGCGCCCGAAGTAAGGGGCGGCTATTTCTGCGACGCCGGCAGCGCGTTGTATACGGCGGGCGGCAAGACCGCGGACACGTTGATCGGGATCGTGTCCGCCGACTTGAAAGGTCCGACATTCCTGTTGGCGACCGCCGGTATGCTCGCGAGAAAGGCCGCTATCGCCTGCGCGTCCTCGTCGGTGAGGTGCGAGAACGCTTCATAGGGCATGACGCTGCTGAGCTCGCTGCCGTTCGGCCGTTTGCCGGTGCGGATCGCGGCGACGATCTGATCGGACGTCCAGGAGCCGAGTCCGGTGTCCTTGTCGGGCGTCAGATTCTGGCCGACGAAGACGCCGAGGGCGGGAATCGAGAAACCCACGTCCGATCCGGCCAGGTAGCGCTTCATGTCGGGCGAGCCGATGAGCGCGCCTGGCGTGTGGCAATCGGAGCAGCCGGCGAGGGTGACGAGATAGCGCCCGCGCGCGATCTGCGCGTCGTCGGCCGACACGGGCGAGACGAGAGCGGCGAATGCGCCGACGGCCGCGCCGATTGTTGCGATCAAACCCAACCGAGTCATCGTCCTCTCCCGTTCGCTGAGGGGGCCCTTCAGGCCGCGACCTCGCCCGATATCCGAATCCCGTTCAGATGATCGGGCACCTGCCAAGGCTGCGCCGGATCCGGCTTGTGCGCCACGGGCGCGACCGCGCCGCGCCACGCAACGCCCATCATTTGCGCCGTCTGATACGCCATCACCTCGAAGCCTCGCTCCGCCAGCGCCCGCAACCCCGCCCCCACATGCGGCGACACGAGGTCGTGAAAAACGACCATTGCGGTCGTTTCGAGATAGGACGCGCAGGCGAGCGCGTCGTTTCTCGGCGCCTCGCCGTCGTGGTCGCCGTCGATGAACGCAAACGACCACCGCGCGCCGGCCTCGCCGAGGCGGACGACCGCCTCGGGGCTCTTCTCCGGGACGAGGACGGTCGAACGGGCGCCGCCGGCGCCGCGGATGACAGCCTCGAATTCGCCGCGCCAATTCGCATCCGCGAGCAGCGGCTCGACAACATGGAGGGGCGCGACCCCGGCGGCGACGAGATAGGCGGTTGACCAGCCACGCCACGCGCCGATCTCGATGCCGCTTCGCCCCTTGAAGGCGCACGCGTTGGAATAGAGGATCGAGGCTTCGTCGCGGTTGATGAAGCCGACGGTCGGATCGCGCCGATCGACACGAAACGGGTGGTTGATCTGCTTGCGGAAATAGGGCCAGGTCGACGCGCTGCTGTCCGCCTCGATCATGTTCGGGAACAGATGGTCGAGAACAGGCGCTGCGAGAATGTCGGCGACGTAATCCGCGACCATCGGTCGGACCTTAGGCGAGGGAACAAGATCGGCCGCGCCCGCGTTCGAATTGATTCTCGTCGCGGCGTGTTCGTGACGCGGCGGGCTGGCGCGAGGGACGCGAATGACATGCGGCACGCATGGCGTCAAGGAAGTCGGTCCGCCGCCGACCGTATTCGCTGCAATGCAGCGAATACGGTCCTCTTGTACTCAGCTTGTTCTCGCATTACCTGTTGTTTGACCCGGATTGGCGAGGTCTATAAAGTCCATCGTACAAGCGCGTTGCGCGTCGGGCGGCGGGCAACGACCTTGGGAGGACGGGATGCGATCGGCCAACGCCAGGGCGCGGAGTCCTGCGATGAATTCTGACCCCGGCGGCGTGCAACTTGCATTGTAGGAGACGGGGTCGCCGACCTGAACCGCGGCGAATAGACGACGGGTTCGTACAATGAACACGATTGCGACGCTGAGGACGAACGAAAAGGCGGTTCGCGTGGCCACGCCGCCGCTGGTGACGCTGCGGGGCGTCGACAAGGTCTTCGCCAATCAGGTTACCGCTCTCAATGGCCTCAACCTCGACATCCAGGCCGGCGAGTTTCTCTCGTTGCTTGGTCCTTCCGGATGCGGCAAGTCCACGGTCTTGCGATTGCTGTCCGGTTTGACCTCGCCGACGCGCGGCGAAATCGTCTGGCGGACCAAATGTCCGGAACTCGGCTTTGTATTTCAGGAGCCGACGCTGACGCCGTGGTCGGATGTCTTCACCAACGTCTGGCTGCCGCTGCGCCTTGCCGGCGTGTCGAAGGAAAAGGCTCGGCCGCGCGTCGAAGAAGCGCTGGAGCAGGTCGGGCTCGCTGGTTTCGCCAAGGCCTATCCGCGACAACTCTCCGGCGGCATGAAGATGCGGGTGTCGATCGCCCGCGCCCTGGTGACCCGGCCGACGGTTCTGTTGATGGACGAGCCGTTCGCCGCGCTCGACGAAATCACGCGCCTCAAGCTCAACGACGATTTGGCGGCGCTGCGGTCGGCGCTCGGGGCGACAGTCGTGTTCGTGACCCATTCGGTGTTCGAGAGCGTCTATCTTTCGGACCGGATCGTGGTGATGGCGGCGCGGCCGGGACGCGCGGTCGCGGAAATCATGGTCCAAGCGCCGACCGCGTCGCGCCAAGAGGGGTTTCGGCTGTGCAAGGAGTACTCCGACACCTGCGTTCAAACCTCGGAGGCGCTGCATGTCGCGATGGGCGATAAGCCGCCGAAAATGCTCGAGGGCGGCGCGATGCAGCTCGAGGGCGGCATGCAGTGAGCCGCGACGATTTCGTTGGCTATGCGGTTCCGGCTCTGACGCTGGGCCTTGGGCTCTTCGCCTGGGAGGGCTTGGTCCGTTACTTCGCCGTCCCGTCCTATCTCTTGCCGGCGCCGAGCCTCATCATCGCCACCCTCATCACTGATTGGGGCACGCTTTCGGCCTCTCTCTGGGTGACGCTGTCGATTACGCTCAAGGCGCTCCTGGTCGCGGTCATCGGAAGCGTGACCTTGGCCATTATTTTTGCCCAGTCGCGGCTCGTCGAGCGCGCCTTCTACCCGTTCGCCGTCGCTATGCAGGTGACGCCGATCGTCGCCATCGCGCCGCTCCTCTTGATCTATCTCACGCCGGGCGTCGCGGTTCTGGTGTGCGCGTTTTTGGTGGCGTTTTTCCCGCTCTTGGCCAACACCACGCTTGGGCTCTCTTCGGCCGATCACAATCTCGTCGACCTTTTCCAGATGTACCGCGCCTCCAAGATGCAGCAGTTCATGCTGCTCAGGCTGCCGTCGGCGTTGCCGTATTTTCTTGCCGGATTGCGCATCAGCGGCGGCCTCGCGTTGATCGGCGCGATCGTTGCCGAGATCGCCGCCGGGTCGGCCGGCCAAGGGTCGGGCCTGGCGTATCGCATCGTTGAGTCGGGCTTTCGCCTCAATATTCCGCGAATGTTCGCCGCGCTGCTCTTGATTTCGGTCGCCGGCATCACAATTCATCTGCTGCTGACTGCGCTGTCGCATTGGTTGTTGCGCGATTGGCACGACAGCGAGCGCGGTCGGGAAACCTGAACCAAACAAGACAGTTAACCGTATGACTTGCGATGCGGCGGCGCCTCTGTGGCCTGCCCGCGCATTATCGACAAATTGTTCCGCCGGCTACGAGAGGGCGAGGCCAAATGAGTATCGGGTATCTAAACGTCGAGCGGCGGATCGGGCCGCCGCGCGCCTCGGTTCTGCGCAAGCTTGGCATTTCCAATCTGGTTACCACCGCGAAGTTCGACATTGCCGCGGCGCATGAAGCGCTGGTGCGTCGCCAAGCGGTGCCGGAGCGGATCTTCACGGACGGCCTGGTGGTTGATGTCCCAGCCGGGGTGTACCATCCGCTCCCCAATTCGAGCTCGGAGTTCTTCATTCGCAATATCAAGGCGATGGACCCGAACCTGATCGCCAAGACGCTCGAGATCGGGGCGGGCTGCGGGATCATCTCGCTGTTCATGGCCGCAAACTGGACGTCGCGGACGGTCGCCACAGACATTTCCCCGATCGCGGTCGAGGCGACTATCGCCAACGCCAAGCTCAACAACCTCACGTTGACGGCGCTTCAATCCGATCTGTTCGAGAAGATCGATGAAAAGGACTTCGACCTCATCGTCTTCAATACGCCGATGGTCGACAAGAATCCGGAAAACGACATCGAGCGGTTCAGTCTCTGCGATCCGCACGGGCGCACCACCGAAGCCTATCTGCGCCAGGCCCGCCGCCACGTGTCGAAGGATGGGCTGATCATTTTCCCGATCTGCAACAATTCCGCCTACGAGGTGATGGACTCGATCGATCTCGACTATCAGATCGTCGGCTTCGAATTGGCCTATAGCGGCTTCTGGCGCGCGATCGTCGGCGCGCAGAACTGACCGGCCAACCCTCTATCGACGCGGCGCCTCGCCTGGACAGGGGCGGGGCGGCCGCTTTTTCAGTCAAATCGTCGCAAAGCGGATCCTCATTGGCGCCGTGCTGATCGCGCTTCTGTTGCTGCTCTGGTGGGGGCTGGCCAAACTGTCGCCTGATCAACACTGAGCCGATTTGCGCCAACGCCCGCTTGAGGCCGGGCTCAGGCTCCGGCCATCCCCCGCGCGGCCGGAAAGGCGCCGAAACGTGTTCGCAAGCGTCCGCGCCGGGACTTGCGCCCTCAGACCGGATGGCGCCTAAAGGAGGGCCTGGAACGGACCTGGGCGGGCAAGCCGGTCGGGATGGGGACTTCGCAATTGCTTTGCGCACTCGGGACCGGGAGGTAGGGGCCTTGCCGGCGGCGGGGAGAGCGATCGGCCAGGCCGTGCGCGTCGTTGCGCCATCGTTTGTTGGCCTCGGACCGACGCGCCGGCAGTCCAACGGAAGCGCGCTCAAGCATTGGAATGTCGCGCGCGTGACGCCGCTTCTCGCCGCGTTTGCGCTCTCCGGCTGCGCGGCGGTGGGCCCAAACTTTGAGCGGCCGGCGGCGATCGTCTCGCCGCAGTTCAAGGAGATCAAGGGATGGAAGATCGCGACGCCGCGCGAAAGCGAGCCGAAGGGCGAGTGGTGGTCGGTGTTTGACGACCCGGAGCTCGACCGGCTCATGCGCGACGTTGTCGTGTCCAACCAGACGGTCAAGGCGGACGAGGCCAATTATCGCGAGGCGCTGGCGCTCATCAACGAGGCCCGCGCCGAACTCTTTCCGGATATCAATGGGACCGGCTCGGCGACCCGCAACTCGACTGGGGGCACGAATCTGATCGCGGAGGCCACCGGGACGTGGACGCTGGACATTTGGGGCCAGGTCCGGCGCGCGGTCGAGGCGCAGCAGGCGGGCGCGGAAGTAGGCGCCGCCACCCTCGCCAACGCTACGCTTTCGGAGCAGTCGCTGCTGGCGCTCGCCTACGTGACGCTCAGGGAGGCCAATTCGCTCGAGGAGCTGCTCGAAAAGACTGTTGTCGAATACAACCATTCGCTGACGATCACCCAAAACCAGTACAACGCCGGCACAGCCGCAAAGTCCGACGTCATCACCGCTCAGACGCAGGTCCTCAACGCCCAGGCGCAGCTGATCGCGGCCGGCGTGTCGCGCGCCCAGAGCGAACACGCGATCGCGGTCCTGATGGGCCGTCCGCCCGCCGGCCTTTCAATTCCGCGCGGCAGCTTGGCGACCCGCGTTCCGCCGGTCCCGGTCGGTCTTCCCTCCTCGCTCTTGGAGCGCAGGCCCGATGTCGCGGCGGCGGAGGAGACGATGCGCCAGGCAAACGCCGAAATCGGCGTCGCGTTCGCCGGCTATTTTCCGGCCGTTTCGCTCAACGGCCTCATCGGCTATTCGGGCAATCCGTTCAACGCCGCCTTCGGCCCGACCAACCCGGTCTGGTCGTTCGGCGCGTCGATCGCCCAGCCGTTGTTCAACGGCGGCCTCACCACCGCCCAGGTCGAGGCGGCGCGCCAGACCTATCTGGCGGATGTTGCGACCTACCGCCAGACAGTGTTGACCGCGATCCAGCAAGTCGAGGATGCCCTCTCCGGGATTCGCATCCTGTCGCGCGAGGCCAAGGTGCAGGCCGAAAACGTGCGCATCTCCCGCCAGGCGACCCAGATCACGCTTAACGAGTACCAGGCCGGCACCCAGGCCTTTACAGCGGTCGTCGTGGCGGAAGCCCAGCAGCTGTCGGCCGAAGAAGCCCTGCTGTCGACCCAGGCGCAGATCCAGACGGAAGCGGTGGCCCTCATCGTTGCGCTCGGCGGCGGCTGGACCCAATCGATGCTGCCCGACGTCGCGGCGCAGACCTCGAACATTCCCCCGCATTGAGACCGAATTGAGACCGCCGCAGCGATTGACAGGGGCAGCGACGGGGCGCGAAAGTCCGCCCGATTCGGAGCGGGGCTGCGATATTTTTCGAAAGCTTGGATCCTCTTGATGTTTCGTCGCCGACAGACGGCGCGGAAGGAGCTGGCGGTGGTCAAAAAGACGGGCATGGGTTTGGCGGCTCTGGCCGCGTCGGCGATTTTGGCCGGGTGCGTGAGCGTTGGCGCGCAGGAAAAGGAAGGGCAGCTCGCGGCGGCAGGGTTTGTGCGGCAGCCGGCCGACACGCCGCTGAAGATGGCCAAGCTCCAGGCGCTGCCGCAGAACACCATGGTCGCCGCGCAGCGGAAGGGCCACAACGTCTATATCTACGCCGACGCCGCCGGATGCGGCTGCGCCTTCATCGGCAACGATGCCGCCTATCAGCAATATCAGCAGATTCGCGCCGCCAACAACATAGCGCAGATGCAGGAAACGACAGCGATCCTGAACCAGGAGGCCGCGATGGATTGGGGTGGGGCCTGGGGTCCATACGCCCCGGGCTGGTATTGACCTGGGCGCGGCTCGGCCTGCCCGAGCAACCCTCGATCTTACCTTACTCGCACGAAACGGCGGGCCATCGCATCGGCCCGCGAACATGACCTCCAATTAGTTCGCCGCGCGCTCGGCGCCGCCTGGGTCCGGGCGAAAGAAGATGCTCGGGTCGAGCCTTGCGAGGCCGTCCCAGCCGCCGAGGGCGAGGGTGCGATCGATCTCGCGCCGGAAGAGCTCGAGCACCCAGAAAACTCCTTCCTCGCCGGCGCAGGCGACGCCCCAGAGGTGGGGGCGGCCGATCATGACCGCGCGCGCGCCGAGCGCCAGCGCCTTGACGACGTCGACGCCGCGGCGGAAGCCGCCGTCGATCAGGACCGGCGCCCGTCCGCCGACCGCCTCGACCACGCCAGGCAGCGCCCGGATCGAGGCGACCGCGCCGTCGAGCTGGCGGCCGCCGTGATTGGACACGATGATTCCGTCGGCCCCGCGCCCGATCGCTTCGCGCGCGTCGTCCGGATGCAGGAGGCCCTTGATCAACAGCGGGCCATGCCATTGCCTGCGCAAGCGGTCGACGTCGCCCCAGCCGACCGCGGGGTCAAGCTGCTCGGCCATCAGCGCGCCAAAGGCGACGATCGAAGTCCGCTTGCCGTAATTGACGAACGTCGGCGACGGCGTTTGCGCCATGCGCATGAGCCAGCCGGGCCTACTCAGGAAGTCGAGCATGCTGTGCGGGCCCCAGCGCAGCGGAAACGTCATGCCGTTGCGGGCGTCGCGGTCGCGGCCCGCCAGCACCTGGTTGTCGACGGTGAGGATGAGCGCCCTGTAGCCGGCCGCCGCCGCGCGCGCCGCGAATTCCGCGGTGAGGCCGCGATCCTTGTAGAGAAACACCTGCATCCATTTCGGCCGGGGCGTCGCCGCGCCGATCTCCTCGATGGTCGCGGTCGAGGCGTGGCTTACGCAGTAGATGGTTCCGAACCGCGCCGCCGCGCGGGCCGCGGCCAGTTCGGCGTGCGGCCACAACAAGCCTGCGAGCCCGGTCGGGCCGATGATGACCGGCGAGCGGAGCTTCGCGCCATAGAGCTCGACCGACTGGTCGCGGGTCGGCGCGCCGTCGAGCAGCTTCGGCGCGAGCTCGATCGCGGCCAGCGCCGCCTCGTTGGCGCGCATGGTGATCTCATCGCCGGCCGCGCCGTCGACCATGTCGAACAGCATGCGCGGCAGCCGCTTCTCGGCCAGCGCCCGCAGCGCCGCGACGCTATAACCTCGGCGTTGCAACGCGTCCGGGTTCATCTGACCGCGAACCGATGAGCTTTGACCGCATTGTCGGCGCGCCGCGCGAAAGCGCCCGAGCGATGAATTGAACCTGGCATGAATCTCCTCCCCGATCCTAGAGAATGACTCGCTTGACAGCGGCGCCACGGTCATCGTTCGACATGCTCGAGGCGCGTCTCGCCGGAGCGCCGTGGCCTCGCGAGCGATCGCGCGCCGCGCATTTTTAGCGGTTCACTTCCGATGAAATATTTTCCAAGCCGCGGACGTGTCTTCCGAGTCCCGCGGAAATGTTTTCAAAGCCTCCGGGAAGCAAGAATTCAAGGAAAGGGAAGGAAGATACAAGCTTGCTCCTTCCGCGATTTGGACCTTTTCAAGGGGTTGCGCCTACCTCGGGGGGAACTTATCGCTTGCTCCTTTTTTCAGCTTTCTCGGCCGCGGCGAGGCTTCGGTTGGACGACCTCACCATCGTCATAGCACGGGTTCTGATTTTCGAAAAGCAATTGCGCAAAAAAGTTCCTGATTACGCGCGCTTGCGTCAGCTTGGAGCGCAAGTCATGCTCGAGCGCAACGCGAGCAGGGGGCCAAGGGCAAGACGCCGTTCGTGGCGGCGGTCGTCACAACGGAAGATGGAAAACCCGATCAGATCATTCTGCGGCCTGTCAAAACGCTCAGCCTGGTGGCAATCCGCAAGCTCGCCGCCACACAGTTGCGGTTGCGGTTGACGGCCCGCAAAAGCAGGCGGGCCTTGCGCCAGCTACTGCAGCGTGTTCGCGCGCGGCGCAGGCCGCGGCGCGAATTCAACGACTGGAGGCGTGCCGGTGACGTCCCACGAGGCGGGGCATTGGATAGGCAAGTTTGCTTGCGCCCACCGCTCCACCGTCTCCTTAAGTCCGGGCGGCCCACGAAAAGTTGTCTGACACGACTCCCACTCGGCAAACCTGGTGTGGCGGAAGTCTGTCAGCCATTGTCCGGGGTCCGCGACAAATCCGCCCGGCGACGAAACAAGGGCATGGTCGTATGGGATATCCTGCGTGCCGACCGAGCCTCGTGCGAGGCCGAGCGCGTCTGCCGCCGTCCCCGTCGCAAAGCCGCCGATGGTCGAAATGTAACCTGCGTACTGATTGTGCTGAATTTCCCAGCGGCCCCACGTAATGCCGGTATTATCGTTCGTGCGGGTGACCCAGGCCACCGCGAGTGGAGCGGCGAACAGCGTCATGTTCTCGGGCGAGACCGAAATCGCCTGATTGACTACCCAAATCGCGCGGTCGCTGCGGCAGCCGGAAACGCAATATTCGACGAAGGTGTCAGCGGGAATTGACGGCGCCTTAATCTGCTGCCCAGTGGCGATTGTTCCGGAAGTTTGCTGACCAACGGTCAGGATGCCGTAGGAGACCGAGATCGGTAGATCCATACAATTGATGGCTGGGCATAAAGTCCGACGAATTGCCAGCGCTGGCAGCACAAGTGCGTAATAGCCTGGACCTCCGGTGGTTGAGTTTCCCGGCTCCCACGGAATTGGTGTGGTAATCTGGCCGATGAAATCTGGGCTGGCATACTGGCAGGGATTCGAAGCTGGGCCATCGCCACCACAGACCATTGCATAGGGATAGATCGTGCCGCTCGGCGCAGCCACCAACATCCAATTTTCCCGCTCGTTAATCGAGGCCGTCGCTGTGATCGTGACGGGCGCAATCGAGCTGGTCGTCAAACTCCCAACTGTCGGCTGCGAAGCGTTCAATGTGGACTGCATTATGGCGCCTGCGTTGATGAATCCCCTCGCTGATGAAAGGTCAATGTTCGCCGAGAATGTCGCTCCGTCGCTGACGATGTTGAGTGTCCCACCAATCGCCCTCAATTGCCTTGGCATGAGCGTGCTCCGGTCGGCTCCGTACAAGTGCGCTCGGCCGGGCTCGGCGGGGAATCGCGTGAAATTCATCACCGCTCGAGATCGGCCAGACCAGCCGGCGTAGAACTGGGCGGCGAACTTGCAGGCGACATCGCGCGATCCGTATCGGTTGCAGACGTCCCTCGGATCCGTGAATGACCAGACCTCATGGAGCGGCGTCTGCTGATTATTCTCTTCGAGATAGAGGCGCGAGAAGACTCGGTTGTCGCCACCAGGTTGATCGGCGAAGGCTGCGCCAGCAAAAACGAGCGGTGCGATCAGAGCGAAACTGCGTGCGATCATGGTTGCCTCAGGGCGATGGTATGCAAATGGACGACGCCTATAGATCAGCGGCGCGCTCGTCCTGGCCGGCGCGGAAAGGGGGCCAAGGGCAAGACGCCGTTCGTGGCGGCGCTCGCCACGCGGAGCTCGAATGTCGGTTCAACCGCAGATACGATCTCAGCGCCATGATTTAACGTCTCGCCTCCGTGGCGCTCAGGACCGCGCCCATGCCCTACTGACCCCTGAAGTTGGCTGACGTTGCCGCGTGATCAGGAAAAAGTTTGAGAAGGCGACTGTCGGCCCCTTCAAGGATAGCTCGCGACATCCTGCCGGACGACTTGTCAAAAGCGTGAAGCCGGGAGATCATAACTCGGACCTGGGGCGATCCGCGAATGTCAGTTGCGCAGGGCGCCGGCGCGTTCACCGCCTCGCTCGGCGGTTTTACGCCCTCCGCGAGCGGCGCGCGGATGAAGGCCATGATTGTCGGCGAGATCGGGGAACCTGCCGAGCAGCGCAGCGCGGCGCGGACGGCTCCGTGGGAACCAGCGGAGGCGGCGCGGTCCGCGCAGTGGAGGGTTGGTAAATGCGCCTTATTTGCGCTCTCGTCCTGTTTCTTTGTGCCGTTGCGCCGGCGCTCGCGCAGGGTAATCCAGGGCTGCCCGCTCAAGTCGCCTGCACCCGAGTGTTTCTGAGCGGCCCCAATGACACGCCCAGCGAGGCTCAATCGACGTATGTCTTTACCTCCGCGGCGGCCGTTGCAGCACGTTTTGGAAATCCTAGCCACGAATACGCATACGCAAGACAGTTTTTTGCCGGGTCGAGCGTCCTTACTTGTACGCCGACCCTGATTTTTGTGCGTTTTTGCGTTTCGATTGAATGCCGGGGGCACTTGGATAGCGGCAACAACAATGTGGCGACTTTCTCCGGCTCGGGGGCCTTCACGATTGTCTATGAGGGCCAGCCGATCACGACGGGTTCGGTCAATCTGACGGACAATCCATCGCTCGCCACATACAATTCGCGGATTGAGACTGCTATCGCGGCGGCCCTTCCAACGCTGGCGACGGTAAGCAACAGTTATGTCAGTCCAAAGAGCGTCAGTGTCACCGGGCTTCCTTACGGATCCACCTTCGCCATCTCCTCGGGGCTTCCGACCGGCGGAATTCCACTGGGCTCGTTATTTTGTGACGCTCCCGCGAATAACCCCCCAAGCTCTATCAACTCTACTCAATGCATCGGAGGCGCAAATCCCGGTTACATGGTTGAGACTGTACCGGACCAGTCAATCGGTTTCTCTTATGAAAATCAGACGGATGGGCAAAACCCCACCGAGGCCGGATTTCAAGCGTCCTATCTGTCGCGGGGCGGCAATCTCAATTACCCCACCGGACCGACCCCTCCAGAGATCATGGTCGCCTATTATCAGATTCTCACCGTTGGCGCTCTGTCGAGTGGGACAAACTGCGGCACGGCCCCAAATCCGACAGCCTGCATCCGCACGGGACTGCAGTTGCAAGGATCGAATCTTACCGGGAATAAGCAGAACATCACAGGAAATCTCACGGGCGGCGCGTCATGCAGTTCAAACCCCGCAGCCTGTAGTGGAATGACGCAAGGCTTTTATTGCGACGCGACCGTTCCCGGCAAGTGTGCCGGGAGCACTTGGGTTGTTTCGGCTGGCGCAGGCATAGTGGGAAATTGCGCGCCGGCCGCTTGCACTGGAACTCAGACGATCACCTTGACGCCTTCGATTTCAAACGTTGTTAGACACGTCAGTACGATTGTAGCGACCGCGACAGCGGCTACGACATCCGGGACCATCCTTCAATTCGGCAGCGGTGGGACGCCGATTGGCGTCGTCGATGGGCAGCCCATCACGGATTCGACAAACGCGGCAATGCCCTCGGGCACGACCGTTCAGTCATTCGACGCCAGCACTATCACCCTCTCCCAAAGTGTCAGTGGCGGCGGCGTCCAAAGCGGAGATACAATTACTGTAACCTCCTTTGTTCAGACGCAGGTATCGGGAAGCAATTACTCACTTCCGGAGGAATCCCCAATCGCTTACATGGTCGACATCCCTCCCGGAACCGTTGCTGCCCAAGGGCGTCTGACAGCAGGGTCCGGCAGCGATCTCTCAGCCAACGGGTTGACCATCCCCCGTCCGCTCGGCAATTGGTTTAAGAACACGCTGATCCCGGCAGTTATGGCGGTCACTGGAAATCCCTATCCCGGTTTTGGAAGCTACTATACGGGCGGTCAGAATTGCAGGTTTCCGGAAAGCTTTTTCAATTTTCCTGGGGGGCCGTCGCTGTCCTATCGCGAATATCCCGCTTTGGTCGCGTTTTCGCAGAATCAGCCTGGCCAATGGCCGCGCTTCCTTCCTGAGTGCTTTAACAAGACAATACCAATTCCTATTGTTGATTTCCCATTCGTACAATGAATGGAAGGTCTATCGGGTCGCGCCGGATCACCCGCCGGCGCTGCGCGAGGCCGGTCGGTTCGGCCGCTGACCTCCCTTCGCCGGACCCCAAGCCGTCCGCGCCTTACTCGCTGCACCGACCGCAGCGCGATCTCGAGGCGCGGCCTGCCTCACGTGTAGGTTATCAGCGTGCTTCCGCCCGGGCCGGCCCGATGGACGAAGTCGGCGGCGGCATAATCGCCGAGCAGGGTAAGGCCGAAATGGCTGGTTCCGTTCGCGAATCCCAAGGTTCCCTGCGTGCCCGCCGCGTTCTCCGCGAAGCCGGCGAAGACCCACGGCCCGGCGACCTCGATCGTGTCGTTCGATCCGCCTCCGGCCGTGTCGAAGCCGCCGATCGAGCCGGCGAACCCAGCCGGGTCGTTTAGCGCGAGCTCGCCGCCGCTGCCGGTGAAATAAACTGATTGGCCAGCCGGGACGGTTGCGTCGAACTCCAGCGTGGAAGCGCCCGAGATTTGGTCCGATCCCGTCCCGGCGGCCTGGTCGAGCGCCGACTGTTCAGCGCCCGGATCGGCGGGCAAAACCGTCACGGTGGTGTTCGTGTCGACCGCGTCCGCGCCCGCGCTGGAAGCGTCGGTCAGAGTGAAGATCGTCGTCGCCGGGTTGCCGCTCGGGGAAAAAACAAGGGCGTCGAGTTCGCTGGCGATCGCGCCGGCAGTCCCCGAAATGCTGTAGAAGCCGGGCGCGCTGGTCGTAAGCCCGCTGAAACCCGCGCCATCGGAGAGGATGCCGCCGTCGTCGGTTAGCTGGATCGAAAGAATGTCCGAAGCATCGATGTTCGGGTCGGCGATCGTGACGGAAGCAAACGGCGTGTCAGGCTGCCCGGAAGCGGTGGTTTGACCCGCCATCGTACCCGATATGACCGGCGCCAGCGCCAGGATCTCCGCGGTCGCGCCCGCATAGGGCGTGTAATAGCCAGGATCGTCCTGCGTCTCGCTGCTCGCGCCGGCGGTCGGCACATAATATCCGGGCTGCGCAAGGGTAGGCGCGCTTGCGCCCGCCAGGCTGTAGGAGCCGGCCAAGTCGACAATCTCCGCCGCAACGGAGGTCGCCCCGGTGACCGGGATATACGTTCCCGGGTCCGCCAAGGTCGGGGCGCTTGCTCCCGCCGCGCTGTATGTGCCGGCTGGGTCGACAATGGGCGCGCTGGCTCCCGCCGCGCTGTATGTGCCGGCTGGATCGGTCGTCGGCAAGCTCGATCCCGCCGGCGAGGTGGTGTTGGTCTGACTTAAGAAGGCATAGAGACCATCAGTCGACTGGGCCCAAGCCGCCATACTGTCCTGAACGTCTGGGCCCTCCGGGACTATTCCATACATTTGAAAGGAATCGAAGTCGCCGTTCTCGTCCTGAACCAGATTGCTCATGAACGCCGACGGCGACGGCAATGCGCCGCCCGGCGTTGAATCGACGGCTCCAGACCCTTGCGTCAGACCCAACGCGGCCGCGGCCGTGCCGCTCATGTAGCTCAAAGACGATGGATTGTGATCGTAGCCGAAATCTCCATTGGGCTGAACCTTGAAATACTCGCTATTTTCGGTCGCGCCAACGACGGATACCAGGGCGACGCCGAGCGGTGTCGCATTCATCGTCATATTTTCGCCCGCGACCGTCTGCGCGTTGTTGACAACCCAGGTGCTTCCTGGGCCGCTGCCGCTCAGGTTGTCGTCGATCGCCGTGACCCCAGCAACGCCAACGCCGGTAACTTCCTGCCCGATTGCGACAGCGCCGGAAGTCACGGAGCCGATAGTGAGCACCCCATAACTCTCCGTTATAGTCTCCGTTGAAATATTCCCTCCGGGTCCGAAAAGCGCGTACAGTCCGACGCCGCCAGGCGTTCCATTCAATTGGTTGATAATCTCGCCACTCGTTGCCAGTATACCCGGTCCTGAAATCTGGGCGCCGAGTTCAATGGCGCCCGACGAGAGTGACGTAACTTGGAGGTAATCGTTCCTGACGGACCCGCTGAAGGAAACAGAAACGGGCGTGATCGAACTTCCTGCCGTCACGGCCTCGACCGGCAAGTTCGAATTCAGCGCGTTCTGTATCGCAAACGCCGCGGCCGAGAGACTGCTAACCCCCGAAAGATTGATCGATCCGGAATCTGTGGATCCTTGGAAAGTAATCGAGAGGGAGCCGTTGATGCTTTGCAGCTGACTGAGAGTGAGGTTGCTGATGTTGGCCCCGATCAAATGCGGCCTTTCGCCTCCAAGGGGCTGGTAGCGCGTGAAGAGCATGGTTGCAGAAGTGCCGCTGTAGCCGGCAAAGTATTCGTTCGCGAGGGAGGCTTGCACACTCGTGGCGCCGTAGTAATTCGCCACCGCCGTCGCGCTGTTGAACGAGAGAACGCTGGTCCCCGGCGTTGTGTTATCAGCCACCAGAAACAGGCGGTTCAATGCGTACGGACTGCTGTATGTGCCAGCCGGGTCCGTCGTCGGGGCGCTGGCGCCAGCCGCACTGTAGGTTCCTCCCGGGTCGGTGATGGGAGCTGACGCGCCCGCCAGGCTATAGGTTCCGGCTGGGTCGGCAATCTCGGCCGCCGCCGAGGTCGACCCGGTGACGGGAATATAGGTTCCCGCGGCGGCGAGAATGGGCGCGCTCGCGCCGGGACCGCTGTAAGTGCCGGCCGGGTCGGTCGTCGGAGCGCTCGCGCCGGCGGCGCTGTATGTGCCGGCCGGGTCGACGGTCTCGGCCGCGACCGAGGTTGCACCGGCCACGGCGATATATGTGCCGGGATCGGCCAGCGTTGGCTGAGACGCGCCCGCGCCGCTGTATGTGCCGGCCGGGTCGGTCGTCGGCGCGCTCGCGCCCGCCAGGCTAAAGGTTCCGGCCGGGTCCACGGTCTCGGCCGCGACCGAGGTCGCACCGGCCGCGGCGATGTACGTGCCGGGATCGGCCGGCGTCGGCGCCGACGCGCCCGCGCCGCTGTATGTGCCGGCCGGGTCGGTCGTGGGCGCGCTCGCGCCCGCCAGGCTAAAGGTTCCGGCCGGGTCGACGGTCTCGGCCGCGACCGAGGTCGCACCGGCCGCGGCGATGTACGTGCCGGGATCGGCCAGCGTCGGCTGAGACGCGCCCGCGCCGCTGTAAGTGCCCATCGCGTCGGTCGTCGGCGCGCTCGCGCCCGCCGGGCTAAAGGTTCCGGCCGGGTCGACGGTCTCGGCCGCGACCGAGGTCGCACCGGCCGCGGCGATGTACGTGCCGGGATCGGCCGGCGTCGGCGCCGACGCGCCCGCGCCGCTGTATGTGCCGGCCGGGTCGGTCGTGGGCGCGCTCGCGCCCGCCAGGCTAAAGGTTCCGGCCGGGTCGACGGTCTCGGCCGCGACCGAGGTCGCACCGGCCGCGGCGATGTACGTGCCGGGATCGGCCGGCGTCGGCTGAGACGCGCCCGCGCCGCTGTATGTGCCGGCCGGGTCGACGGTCTCGGCCGCAACCGAGGTTGCTCCGGCCGTGGCGATATATGTGCCCGGGTCGGCCAGCGTGGGCGCGCTCGCGCCCGCGCCGCTGTAGGCGCCGGCCGGGTCGACGGTCTCGGCCGCGACAGAGGTTGCTCCGGGCGCGGCGATATATGTGCCGGGATCGGCCAGCGTGGGCGCGCTCGCGCCCGCGGCGCTGTACGTGCCGGCCGGGTCGACGGTCTCGACCGCGACCGAGGTCGCTCCGGCCGCGGCGATATAGGTGCCCGGGTCGGCAGGCGTGGGCAGAGACGCGCCCGCGGCGCTGTATGTGCCGGCCGGGTCGACGGTCTCGGCCGTGACCGAGGTTGCTCCGGCCGCGGCGATATATGTGCCCGGGTCGGCCGGCGTGGGCGTGCTCGCGCCCGCGCCGCTGTAAGTGCCCGCCGGGTCGATCGTGGGCGCGCTCGCGCCCGCCAGGCTAAAGGTTCCGGCCGGGTCCACGGTCTCGGCCGCAACCGAGGTTGCTCCGGGCGCGGCGATATATGTGCCGGGATCGGCCAGCGTTGGCTGAGACGCGCCCGCGCCGCTGTATGTGCCGGCCGGGTCGATCGTGGGCGCGCTCGCGCCCGCCAGGCTAAAGGTTCCGGCCGGGTCCACGGTCTCGGCCGCAACCGAGGTCGCTCCGGCCGCGGCGATATATGTGCCGGGATCGGCCGGCGTCGGCGCCGACGCGCCCGCGCCGCTGTATGTGCCGGCCGGGTCCACGGTCTCGGCCGCAACCGAGGTCGCTCCGGGCGCGGCGATATATGTGCCGGGATCGGCCAGCGTCGGCGCCGACGCGCCCGCACCGCTGTAAGTGCCCGCCGGGTCGACGGTCTCGGCCGCAACCGACGTCGCTCCGGGCGTGGCGATATATGTGCCCGGATCGGCCAGCGTCGGCGCCGACGCGCCGGGACCGCTGTATGTGCCCGCCGGGTCGACGGTCTCGGCCGCAACCGACGTCGCTCCGGGCGCGGCGATATATGTGCCGGGATCGGCCAGCGTCGGCGCCGACGCGCCCGCGCCGCTGTATGTGCCCGCCGGGTCGACGGTCTCGGCCGCAACCGACGTCGCTCCGGGCGCGGCGATATATGTGCCGGGATCGGCCAGCGTCGGCGCCGACGCGCCCGCGCCGCTGTAAGTGCCGGCCGGGTCGACGGTCTCGGCCGCAACCGACGTCGCTCCGGGCGCGGCGATATATGTGCCCGGATCGGCCAGCGTCGGCGCCGACGCGCCCGCGCCGCTGTAAGTGCCGGCCGGATCCACGGTCTCGGCCGCAACCGACGTCGCTCCGGGCGCGGCGATATATGTGCCCGGATCGGCCAGCGTCGGCGCGCTGGCCCTGGCGGCGCTGTAAGTGCCGGCCGGGTCGGTCGTCGCCGAGCTCGCCCCGGCGGCGCTGTATGTGCCGGCGGGATCCCGCATTTGCGCCGCCGCGGAGGTCGAACCCGTTACCGGAATGTAGGTTCCGGCGGCGGCCAATTTGGGCGCGCTGGCCTTGGCGGCGCTGTATGTGCCGGCCGGGTCGGTGGTCGGCGCGCTCGCGCCGGCGGCGCTGTATGTGCCGGCGGGATCTGGTATTTGCGCAGCCGCGGAGGTCGAACCCGTTACCGGAATGTAGGTTCCGGCGGCCGCCAATTTGGGCGCGCTGGCCTTGGCGGCGCTGTAAGCGCCGGCCGGGTCGGTCGTCGGCGCGCTCGCGCCGGCGGCGCTGTAGGTGCCGGCGCGGTCGGTCGTCGGCGCGCTCGCTCGGGCAGCGCTGTGCGTGCCCGCCGGGTCGGTCGTCGGCGAACTCGCCCCGGCGCCGCTGTATGTGCCGGCCGGGTCGGCCGTCGGCGCGCTTGCCCCGGCGCCGCTGTACGTGCCGGCCGCGTCGGTCGTCGGCGCGCTCGCTCCGCGATGGCTATACGTGCCCGACGGATCGATAACGTAAGAAGTATCGCCAGCTTCGTAATAGTAACCGGCCGGGGCGCGCTTAGGATTGAGCGACATGATCGATCTCGTTGCTAGGAGTGAACAAAGTCGAAGAGGCGTCAAGAATTCGCTGAGCTTAAACCTCAGATTTAGTCTGGCCTATAGCGGCATCCTTACCGACGAGCGGGGCGATCCCGAAGGATGCAGGCAGCGAATCGACAAACGAATAGCGGACTCGCGCGCGTACCGATCAGCATCATAGGGAGCCTCGGTCCGATTAATTTCGCCTAGCCTCGGTTTGTCTATAACTATATTTGGCAGGCGCTCGGTTATTGCCATGCATTCCCGTGCGGGAACGCGCACAAATTCGCAAATTTAACTAGCTGGTTTCGAATAAAATGTAAAGCATTTATCGCAACCGAACACGTGCATTTTCGCTCGCAGCGCGCCTCGAAATTCGCAATTGACGCGACCGGCTGGGAAGGCCGCAGGCCCGGAGCGACGTGACTATGCAGGGTCGGGCTTTCAGCCGCGCGCGACGGGCGCGCCCGGCAGGGCGTTTGCGCCTAATTTTTACCGTAAGACTTCGCCGTCGGCTGGGCGCCTGCTTCTTCCGAGGGTCATCAGCATCCGCCGCAACGGATTCCGCTTGTTGCGATCGACGAAATGGCGCAATCTATTTGTCCAAGCGGGGTCGGTCCGGCGAATGTCGGATGAGATTTGTTTTTAGATTGCTGGGAACGAGGAAGCGGCGGTGTTTAATTGCGGTTCATCATGATAATCTCGCGACTAAATTGGTTAACGCTGAAGGGAACGCGGCGCGCAATTGCAAGTCGAAAATCGGTTTAGGGGGCGATATCTTGGAAGGTTTTCGGGCCACGGGGAAAACAATTTCCTATCTGACGATGTGCCTTGCTTCCGCGGCGCCTGTTTTAGCCGCCGTGGTCGCAGCGCATGCGCAAACTGGCACGGCAATAGTGACCGAGCATTATGATTATATGCGAACCAGTTGGAATTCCACGGAAACGGTCCTCACGCCCCAGGTTCTCGCCGCGTCAAACAACGGTTTTGGCCTACGCGTTACCGTCGCGCTCGATCAAACCGTCGACGCGCAGCCGCTTGTTGTGCCAAATCAAAATGTCGCTTGCGGCGCCTACTCAAAAAGCGCCTGCCGACCTGGCGCCTACGAGGTCGTCTATGTGGTAACCGAAAACAATACCGTCTATGCCATCAACAGCGCAAGCGGCGCCATACTCATGCAGAGAAATTTTGGGCCGACGGATTCCATCGATTGGGGAATTCGCGCAACCCCCTTCGCCGATCTGGTCTCGGGGCATCTATATTTTTTCACGTTTAGGAAGACCGAAGGCGATAATACTATCCGGCTTCATTCGATCAATCTTGACGATTTGACCGATGCAGCTGCTAGAGTTGACGTCGACCGGGCAAAAGTCTCGAGTGAATTCGCAAGCGGAACTGAAGCGACTTTCATGCCTGGTAATGAGAAAGAAAGGACGGCTCTTCTTCTTGTTAACGGAACGATTTACGCCGGATTCGCTTCCAAGAATGAAAATAGAAAACGCTTCGTGGGTCCGGGTCGAGGTTGGCTAGTGGCGTTTGACCCGGCTACGCTTGCCGTTTCAGGCACGAGTTTTTTGACCAACAAACTGTCAACATCGCAGGACAACGATTTCCTGTCGTCAATATGGATGTCCGGGTCCGGCATTGTCGCGGACGGCGATGGAACTGGAGCCCAGGCGGGATATCTGTACTTCGCGACAGGGAATTCCGACCCTTGTGGTTGCTCCTATGACGAAGTGAATAACATTGCCAATAGTGTGGTTAAGATTAGCCCAGATTTGTCTACCGTTGTCGACATCTTCACGCCGTCGAACGAAAGCACGATGGACAAGTATGACGAGGATTTGGGTGCTGGCGGGGTCATGAAGATTCCGCCGCAGGGTGGGAATTTCCCGTCGCTGCTCGTTGCGGGAGGCAAGGACGGCAGGCTGTTTCTTCTCGACGCCAATAATCTTGGCGGGTATACGCCCGGCGGCACGGACAAAGTTCTTGGCGTGGAAACCCAAGGTGGGTGCTGGTGTGCGCCGTCCTACTTCATGGGCCCCGAGGGTATCGGCCGCGTCGTGAGCAGTGGAGGAAATACGGTAATCACATGGAAACTCATCAACAATGGCGCGTCGACACTTTTGACCGAGGAGGCCTCGGCTGCCATCCAGTCCCCCAACTCCGGTCAAGATCCAGGCTTCTTTACAACGGTCTCGTCGAACGGGAACGGTCCAAATGAGAATGCGATAATTTGGGCCGTCAGCCGCCCCTCCGGCGTTAACAATACAGTATATCTTTACGCGATCAATGCCGCACCCTTAAATGGAACGCTTCCATTGTTGGGTCAATATGCAGCCGGACAATGGAACCTGACCCGCGACGCGAATATCAAGCCGGTTGTTGCAAACGGTCAGGTGTTCGTGGCAAGCGACCATGTCCTGACGATCTTCGGATTGCCTCTCGGGGGCGCTCCGAAACCTTGAGGGCGACGGATTCCAAGCGAAGGCGTCGCTGACTGGGCGCGATGGCGGCGTTGCGGCGATACGCGGCGGCTCCCGCCGGACCGCGAAGCCGATCAGCGTCATCGCCCATGTGTTGGCCTCGGCAATGCTCGAGGGGATCGCGCCGACCCGGAACTACGGAATGCCCGAGGGGATCACCCCGGGTTGGAACAGATCGCCGAGCGAGTTCGCGTCGGCCGCGCCGCCGAGATATCCGCCGCCTGGAGCCGAGACGCCGAAAATTTCCTGCATTGTGCGCAGATCGGAGGAGTGGGTGTAGTGGATGTCGTTGCTGTAGGCGTTGCCTTTGGCGAGCGGCGAGATGATGATCTCCGTGCCATCGAAGCCATGGGTGTAACCCGCCTGCTTGTCGCCTTCGGTCTGCTCGTTCCAAATGACGATGAGGCCGTTGTTCTTGTACGCCTGCGACGCCATGATCTCCGGAACGACGATCGATAGGAAGTTGTCGGCGAGCGCGATCGTCTCCTGGTAGGTTCCCGCCTGGTAGGTCACGCCGTTGTACGTGAAGTTGGTGTTCAGTGGCTGGTGCATGGAGTTGTACTCGTCGGGCGTGATCCAGTTGTATCTGGCGACTTTATTGTTGGCCAGGTCGTACGCGAGCTGCTGCATCGGCGCGTAGTAGCCCGCTTCCGGATTGCTCGACGTCGGGTTGTCGCCGCCGTTGGTGTCGGTGAAGTACAGCTGTCCGTCATGCCACGGCCCATAGAAATATTGGTGCGAGCCGTTGTATGGATTGACGTAGTCGGGAGACGTGCCGTGAAACGAGGTCAGCGGCACCTCGAACTGGCTCGGCGACACCACATTGCTGGTCAGGGCGCCGCCAGCGGAATTGACGTTCTGACCCAGCGTATTGAGAAGGTCGGTGTCCTCCTGATACGATCTCCAGCCGGAGGTTCCGTATTTTTGCTGAAGGAGCCCGCTGAGATTGGGTGCGTTGACGATGTTGATCGTGTTTTGATAGGGGTCCTCGTCTTTGTACGGTGGCGGTGGATTTGGGTTATTTGGCGGCGGAGCAATGCCCGCTTCCGCCCAGATGAAGTTGGGCTGGGCTGGGTAAAGCGTCGGCGACACGTCCTGATAGTTGAGGGCGAAAGACGTCTGCGCCGCGTTCGGATTGCCGGGAGTGACGAGGCTGTTTAGGAACGGCGCCAGGGGGTTGCCGTAGAGTTCAACATGTCTATGGCCCGGCGCGGTTTGAATGAAGTCGTGGTTTAGCAAAGCGATGTAGAACACGTCGCCAATCGATGGGGGCGCCGTCGTTTGGGCATGCGCCGCGCTTGCGACGATGAGCGCGAAAAGCGAGACACCGATTGTCTTTGTCATGGTTTCGCTCCGCCTTGCGAGACGCCGACGGAAGGGCGTACGCGGGGTTGTGTCCAACGGTTTGGACGATATTCAGCTCGCGGCCATTCGAGTCGCGAGTCTCAGCCGATATCGCGCCAGACCGAGACCCGCGAAACCGAGAAGGATCATAGCCCAGGTCGAAGGCTCGGGAACAGGCGCTCGCGGAAGCAGCTCCCCGGCCCGCGGGATCGAATTGACGATCGGCGGCGTCGAGGAGGACCAGTTTTCCAGAAAGGTATATTTTCCGCCTGAAGACTGATTCCACGCCCCGAGAGCCGCCTTCTCTCCTGGGGGGGTCGCGCTCCCCGGATTGTATACGTCCTGAAACGACGACCATTGGTCGCTCCCCGGCGTCTGGACGAGATCGTCCATGAATGACGCCACCGAGATGCAATTCTCGGTATATATCCCGGTAGGACACTCGCGAGCTGAACCTGGGGTGACAATCAAACCCGGCGTTGAATCAAACGCGCCCGGCGAGCCTTGCGACAAGCCGAGGGATTCCGCCGCGGCTCCTCTGGCATAGGTTATTGACGACGAGACGTAGTTGAAGTAACCGCTCTGTTGAATTTCAAAGAAGCCGGATTTCTCAGTGGCGCCCTTGACTGCAGTGTAGCTAACGGTGAGAGGCGCTCCTGTCATCGTCAGGTTCTGGCTCGCAACGGTTTGGGCCTTGTTGACGACCCACTGGTTTGTTGCGCCGCCCCGCAATCTGCCCTGGATCGAAGTGTCCGGAAAAACGTCGGAAACCTGCTGACCAACCTTGACCTTGCCGGAGCTTGTGGAGCCAACAGTCAAGACGCCATAGTTGTCTGTCATAGTTTCGGATGAAATAATTCCTTCAGGTACGTAGAGACTATACGCTCCTGCGCCGTTACGAGCCCCGCTGATTTGACCGGTGATCTGTGTTCCGGCCGGAACGCCGGACCCGGAAATGAAAGATCCGATTTGTATACTGCCGGACGAGACAGAGGATACGTCCAGAACGGTATGGTCAATAGACCCTGTGAAAGAGACCTGAACGGGCGCGATCGAACTTTCTGTTGTCGTCGCGGCGGTGGGCAAATGTTGATTGAGCGTAGACTGTATAGCGGCAGCCGCCGCGTTGAAACTTGTGATTCCCGAGAAATTGACACTTCCAGAATATTTATGACCTTCCGACCAAAGCGACAGGTCTCCGCTTTTTAATTGCGAAAGCGTTGGGGTAATCATATGCTCCCCATAAAGATGCGCTCTCGCGGGCAAATACGGAAATCGTGTAAACAGCATGTTGGCGGATGAACCGGTGTAGCCGCGAAAAAATTCCTTGGCTAAACTTGCTTGTTCGCTCCCGGCGCCAAAGTAGTTCGCGACCGCCACTTCGCTATTGAATGTCAAGACCTCACCGGCCGGTGTTGCTGCCGGCTCCATCAGAAAGAGGCGATCAAGCGCGTATGGGTTGGTTTGGGCGTTTGCGCCTTCAGGGAACGCAGCCGATCCGATCAGCGACCCGGCAACCAGTGAAGAAGCGGCAGCGTGCCTCATCTTTGATCCCCTCTTGTTTCTTGGGGCCTGACCGACCCCGTGACCGCCGGCGGTTCAAACACGGTTGATGCGCGCGGGCCCAATCGCGCGCGAATCTCGCCGGGCCGTCGGCGTCGCGTTCAAGCAAACGCGCCAAAACGGACCTCGCGATGCGATGGCTAAGTTGCGCTTGGCGCGGCCTCCCTCTTAACTCATTCAGCTTTCCCCGCCTTCATGGTCGGTAAGGCCTGTGCATGGCCGATATCGAAGCGGCGCCGCCGGGCCTCACGCCGCCATCGCCCGGACGCCTCGCTGGGGCATGCATAAAGGTCAGTTTCCCAACGGGAAACGCTACCCAGAGAGCGGTCGCAGGGCAAGAAATTTTGGGTATTTTCGTGGCAAACCCTGAACAAAAAGAGGAATCGTCACAACATTTCGCTGGGAAAAGCGCGCCTCGTCACGCGCCGACGTCAAGCGGCCGCATAAGCCTCTGAGCGAACCGATCAGGAAAATAGGTCTCAAACAGGGTAGGCAAACCAGGACAACGGCGGGCCGAAGGGTCCGTTGGCTGTCCGCTTCAATCCCCGGAAGCCAGGTGCGCACTTGCTCCGGGTCAATGAGCGGACGTAACCCTCGCCGGATCAAGCGCCCAGACAGGCCGCGATGAACAGCATCGTGAAGCCGAGGCTTGCTTCGAGGCTGACGTCGCCCTGCGAAAAAGCTCCAGCGGAACCCGCTGACCAGATAGACGACGCAGCGCCAGAACGGCGGCAGCATGTCGATCGAATAGAAGGCGCCGCCAAGGAAAGTGAGCGGCGTGACGATGAGCGCGGGTATGATCGCCAGTTGCTCGAAGTTCTTCGCCCAAATGCCGATGATGAAGCCGAAGAGGCTGAAGGCGACCGGGGTCAGCGCCAGGAACGCGATCATCCACAAGGGATGGTCGATCCGAACGGGGACGAAAAGCGTCGCGGTCAGGAGGATGACGCCGCCGGGCGTCGAATCGGCGCCGAGCCGGTAGGCCTTGACGGCGTTGTCGCGAAAAAGCTTGCGCTTGTCCGCCGGCGAAAAGCCGGCGGTCGCGAGATCGAGCGTCGCCAGCCATTGCAGGTAGCTTCCGGCGAGCTCGCTGACCGGCCAATCGCCGCCATAGAGAATGCGATCGGGTCCGAAGCACTCGATCACGTGATCGATGTAGGGATCGAGCTGGTGGCGCGTCCATCTCTTGTGGTCGGCCTCGGTGGTGACGCCCGAGAGCTTGCAGACGGCATTGGGCAGCGCCGCCATTTCCCGGATGTGCGCCCGCCACGGGTCGAGGAGGCCGGCGTTGATTCCGGGCTTGCCGATATGATCGAGGACGAAGGACACATTCGGACATTGGCGCATCATGGCGAGCGTGTTCGGCAGCTGCGAATGAAAGATGCAGATGTCGAAGGAAAGGTTGTATTTCGGCAACAGCCTTAGCGCATCGAGAAAGGCCGGCTTCAGCACGAACTCCGGGTCTGGCTGGTTCTGGATCAGGCGGCGCACGCCGCGCGTCGTCTTGAGCTTGGCGACCCGCGCCATCTCGGGTTCGATCGCTTTCCCGCGCTCGAGCGGCAGGCAGACGACGGCGCCCATCACGCGATTGTCGAGCCTTGCGAGGCCGTCCACCCACTCAGCCTCGTCGAGATATTGCGGCATGTCGACATCGACCTCGACGAACACCAGCCCTTCGATCTCGTAGGGCTTCGCCGCATGGCTAAGATCGTTCGGCGTCCAGTCGCGCTTGAGCGCCGGCGCCCCGCTCGCCCACGAGTAGCCGAAACGGCTCTGGTCGAGAAGATGGATGTGGGAATCGATGATGGGAAAATCGATCATGGCCGTCGTCTCCAGCCCCGGATTGAGAACCTGACAGTGGCCCGCGTCACGCCTTGCCGCGGCGGCGGAGCGCCGGAACGTCGACGGGCAGGTCCTTCAATCCGGCTCGCACTCTCTCAAGCGTGGCCGCCTCTGAAGCCTTGACAAGCTCGAGACTTTCCAGCGTTGCGGAGATGCGCGCGCGCGGAACGACAACGACGCCGTCGCGGTCGCCGACGACCACGTCGCCCGAGGCGACGACAACGCCGCCGCAGACGACGGGCAGCCCAACCGAGCCGGGGCCGCGCCTTTGCGGCGAATTCGGCGTGGCGCCCATGGCATAGACCGGCAGGCCAATGGTTTCGAGGTCCTCGAGGTCGCGCACGAGCCCGTCGGTGACGAAGCCCGCGGCGCCGCGATTCTTCGCGACGCCGATCAGAAGGTCTCCGGTCACGGCGGCGCCTGCGTAACCTCCCGTCGCGACGACGAGCACGTCGCCGGGCCGGCAATCGGCGAGCGCCGCCATGAAGGCCAGATTGTCGAGCGGGCCGCAATCGCAGGTGAGCGCCACGCCGACAAGCGAACGCCCGACGAGGGGTTTGATGCGCCAGTCGAGAGCGCCCGTCCCGCCCATCGCGTCGACGATGAAGCTGGTCGGGACGCCGCGAAAGCGCCCGATGAGTTCGGCCGGCGGCCGTTTGGCCTCGGCGGCGAAAACGAGCGGGGGCGGTTCCTCGATCATGGCGATCCTGCCGGCCGGATTGTGCGCGTCCCACCCTCATCGCGCGGGAACGAGATAGAATGCATGTTCGACGCGCCTCGGCAACCGCCGCAGGAGCTGACGAGGGAGAGGGGCGATGAAGGCCGCGGTGGTTTTGGGAGCAGGGCGGACGCCCGTCTATACGGAGTTCAGCGAGCCCGAGCCGGCCGCTGGCGAAGCGGTTATTGCGGTGACCGCCGCCGCCCTGAGCCAGGTGACGAAGAGCCGGGCGTCCGGCCAGCACTATAGCTCGCCGGGGCGGTTTCCTTTCGTGGCCGGCATCGACGGGGTAGGGCGGCTCGATGACGGAAGCAGGGTTTATTTCGTCATGCCGCGCGCGCCCCATGGCGCCATGGCCGAACGAACCGTGGTTCCCCGGGCGCGTTGCCTCGCCCTTCCCGACGGGCTCGACGATGTCACGGCGGCGGCGATCGCCAATCCGGGCATGTCGTCCTGGGCGGCCTATACGGACCGCGCCAGACTGCAAGCCGGCGAAACCGTGCTGGTCAACGGCGCAACCGGAACGGCGGGCCGGCTCGCCGTCCAGATCGCCAAACATCTTTGCGCGGGGAAGGTCATCGCCACCGCCCGCAATGTCGAAGCGCTCAAGTCGGTCGCGGCGCTCGGCGCCGACGTGACGATCCCGCTCGGCGACGACGAGGCCGCGTTGGAGGAGCCCCTCAAACAAGAGTTCGCGCAAGGCGTGGATGTCGTGATCGACTACCTTTGGGGCAAGAGCGCCGAGCGCCTGCTGTTCGCCGGGGCCAAGGCGGGAAAGGAGGCGATCCCGATCCGGTTTGTCCAGATCGGCTCGATGAGCGGGCCGGACATCGTCCTGCCGAGCGCCGCGCTGCGCTCCTCGGCGATCGTGCTGATGGGAAGCGGCATCGGCAGCATTGCCTTCGATCGCCTCGTCCATGCGATCGACGGGGTGCTCCAGGCCGCCGTCCCGGCTGGGTTCAAGATCGCAACGACTCCGGTTCCGCTGGCCGACGTCGAGAAGGCTTGGCCGCGCGACGACGGCGCCGGGCGCACCGTGTTCACGATCGACGCGACCTGATCGCGACGGCCTTTCATGCGGTCGTCGCCGGCGCCGCGAGCGACGATGCGGACGGCGGCGCAAGAACGCGCTAGACATGCGTCCAGTCGCGGCTGCGCCCGGAGGCGATGCTCATGTCCGACCAACGATGGCGCAAGAGGTTCGTCGGCAATCGGGCGCTCGCGCCGGAAACCTTGATGATGGGCTACGGCTACGATCCGTTCCTCAGCGAGCGGTCGCTGAAGCCGCCCGTCTTCCAGACGTCGACGTTCGTCTTCCGCACCGCTGAGGACGGCAAGGCCTTCTTCGAGCTGGCCTACGGCCTGCGCCAGAAGCGGCCGAACGAGGAGCCGGGCCTGATCTACAGCCGGATCAACAATCCGGATCTCGAAATGCTCGAGGACAGGCTGGCGATCTGGGACGCAGCCGAGGCCAACCTCACGTTCGCCTCGGGCATGGCGGCCATTTCGACGAGCCTGTGGGCCTATGCGCGGCCTGGTTCGGTCATCGTTCATTCCGGGCCGGTCTATGGCGGGACCGACTTTCTCCTGGAGCGGATCCTGCCGCAATTCGGCGTGACCTCGATCGAGTTTCCGGCGGAAAGGGGGACGAAAGCGATGGAGGAAGCGGTGGATCGGGCGCGCGCCATCGGTCCGATCGCGGCGCTCTATCTCGAGACCCCTGCCAATCCGACCAACGGCCTGGTCGACATCCGCCGCGCGAGTGAGATCGCCGACAGCCTCAAGAGCGAGGATGGCAAGCGCCCGATTGTCATTGTCGACAATACGATGCTCGGACCCTTGTACCAGACGCCGTTGGCGCACGGAGCCGATCTGGTCTTAACGTCGCTCACCAAATATGTCGGCGGCCATTCCGACCTGATCGCGGGTGGCTGCTCGGGCGCGGCCGCGGCGCTCGAGCCGATCCGCGGCATGCGCACGATCCTTGGCACGATGTGCGATCCCAATACCGGCTGGCTGCTGATGCGCTCGCTCGAAACGCTCAAGCTGAGAATGACCGCCGCGGCCGAGGGCGCGCGCAAGGTCGCCGACTTCCTGCGCGGCCACCCCGCGGTCGCCTCGGTCTGGTATCTCGGCTTTCTGCCTGAGGGCCATCCCGATCGGCCGATTTTCGAACGCCAGTGCACAGGCGCGGGCTCGACCTTCAGCTTCGAGGTCAAGGGCGGCGAGGCCGAAGCGTTCGGCGTGCTGGATAAGCTCGAAGTGATCAAGCTTGCGGTCAGCCTCGGCGGAACCGAGACCCTGGCCTCGCACCCGGCCGCGATGACCCATTCCGACATACCGCCCGACGAACAGCTGCACTTGGGGATCACGCCTGCGTTGATCCGCCTTTCGGTCGGCGTCGAAAATCCGGACGACCTCATCGCCGATCTCGATCAGGCGCTGCGCAGGTGACGATTGAGAGGCGGCGGGGCGACCGCCGCTCGCGCGGCCTCTACCGCCGTCCGCCGAGCTCATCGATATGGACGAGCAGATCGGCCGGGTCCTCGTAGACGCGAAAGGCCGTCGCCTGCTGGAGCTCGCTCGCGCCGTAGCCCCCGCAAAGGAGGCCGACGCCGAGCGCGCGGCAGCGCGCCGCCGCCAGCATGTCCCAGATGCTGTCGCCGACCACGACGGCGGTCTCGATCGGCGCGTTCAACCGCGCCGCCGCGGCGAGAAACAAGTCGGGGTCGGGCTTGGCGTATTTGACTTGATCGCGGGTCACCACCGGCGTTTTCGCCGGATCGACGCCGAGCGCGTCGAGATTGACCGCCGCCGTCTCCATTCGCCCGCTGGTCGCAATTGCCCATTGGAGGCCGGCGCTGCTGAGCCAGGACAAGAGCTCGCGCGCGCCTGGCAACGGCCGTATGTGGCCCGACATCCCCCGATAGGCGTCCGCATGCTTGCGGCGCAGGCGGTCAAGCCGGTCTTCGCTCATCTCGACGCCGGTCTCGCGCTCGAGTTGGTTGGTGAACAGGCCGCCGCTCATCCCGATCTTGCGATGGATGCGCCAGACCGAAAGGTCGACGCCCTCGCTGTCGAGAGCCTCCTTCCACGCCAGCACGTGCTGATAGACGCTGTCCACCAGCGTGCCGTCGAGATCGAACAGAAACACGGGCTCAATGCGCATCGGCTTCGCCTCCTCGGTCAGGCATCGTCAGGGGGAGCGGCGTCAGTGAAGCGGGAAGGACGATGGCGCCAGTCCGCGCGTCCCATGTCAATCGCAATTCGAGGGGGCCGGGTCAGAGGCAAGACTGCTCTCGACTACCGCTGGCCGCAAGCCTCTTCCGCCGCCTGACGAGGACGCCGCCGGGCGCGAGTAAAGGTTACTCCTAAGATGTCCTTTGCGAGAATGGGCATTCGTGCCACGTTCCGTTGACGATTTCTAAAAGGTCCAGGTCCATGGAAGGTTTCAGTCAGATCGGCGCGACCCTCGGCGGTCTCATCGACGCCGCGCTTCATCCCTCGGCCGCCAACCTGCCCGCGGGCTTTCTCGTCCTTGTCCTGGCGGTATTCGCGCTTGCGGCGATGCCTGACGGCGCGCGCGAAAAGCTGCGGTTGGCCGGCCTCACAACGGTCGGACTCATCGTCAGCCTTTCATTGTCGTGGCCGGTGAATTGGGCTGCGATTTTGCGCTGAGCGGCGTCGCGTAACAGTCGATAGCCGACGCCATCGGCCGCCTCAGGGCGCCGCCGTGCGCATTTGCCGCGCCGGTCGCTCAATAGCGAGCGCGGACGACGGTCGGGTAGCCTTCGCCGACGCAACGAACCCCAAGGCTGTGGAGTTGGGCGTCGCTCTTGGCCGACGGAGTGGGCGCCCCGGTCAGGTTGCTCCTGAGGTCGGCCATGGGCTCGCAGGCCGAATAGGGGAGCTCGACCTCGGCGGTCGGCGCCGGCCCCGTCGCGACGCAGCCGACCAGGCAGGGGAGGGCGATCGCCGCGCTGATGATCCGCATCAAGGTATTCCCCGATCAGCCCGCCCTTTCTCGTGCGCTTCGCCAGGCGGCAATTCGACCGATCGGGATTTAGCCCGTCAGGCTGGCCTGGGCCTGACGCTGTCGGCGCCCCGGCTTGTTGCGGCGGGACGGCTTCTCCCGGCTGAGCGCGCTTCGCCAACCGCGGAGCATGGCGGCGCCCTCAACTCGACCCTCGCCCGGCATTTCTTCTCAGAAATAGACCTTCCAGCGCAGCCGAAAGGGCGATTTGAATTGCGGCCTCGACGAGCGGGCGAACTTCAGGCCCGCCCGGAACCCGATCGATCACGCTCTCGAGTTTTCTCTCGACCTCATCAGAAAATCTCGCCGCTCCAGTGGCGATTTGCGCCTGCGCGAGATTGACGAATTCTCGCCGTTTGATTTCGGCGCGGTCGCGCAGCACTCTGGTCGCGCTCTCGACAAGGGACGCCGACGTTTCCTTCACCGGCGAGGCAAAAGTCGCGATTCCATCGATCTTTCGCCTGCGAAAGGCCGCCAATGTCCAAAGCGCGATGCCCAGTCCAATGATCGCGGTCGGAACCGGGTGACGTTTGCCGGCAAACTCAATTGCCCCGCCCCATGACAAATCAGCGATTCCCGCGCGCGTCGCCGCTTCCGAGGCGAGATTCGACGGCCTCAGACTGAACCGCAGCTCTTCGATCGTCTCGCCGATTTGGGCTCGCAACCGATTGGCTTCTGCTTCGTAGTCGCTTGAAATCGGAGCGTTCAGGCCCATGCTAAAGCCCCTCCAGCAACGACGAGATTTGCGCGATGCTCTTGGCCGGCGCAAGCCGCGACGGCTTCAGACGCTTCGCGCCCCAGCGGAGCGCCAACCAGCCGCCCGCGACGACCACCAATGCGACAATCAAGAACGCGAGGTCGAGCGGCGCTCCAAAGCGCGTGAGAAAGAGGCTGACCGCGACGAAGAAAAAGACCAATCCCACCGGAAGAAGGACCAATCCGATCACCACCGCGGTCAGGCTCGACGGAATTGTTTTTCCGCGCTCGCGCAGCTCTGCCTGGGCGAGCGACACCTCGACGAAGAGCAGTTCGCGAACCTGACGCAGCAGGTCGAGAAGCAGCCCGAGCGTAGGCTGCATCGCCTAGCTCATTTTACCGATGAGCAGCCCGATCAGTCCGGCGATCGCGACCGCGCCCCACGGGTTCTTCTTGATCCGTGACTCGACGTCGCCCTCGACAGCGGCGAATTTGTCCTGCGCGATGGCCGCGGACTGAGACAGACTGTCGCCGGCCGCCCCCATTGCGCCGGCGACCTGATCCCGTCCGGCGATAACCTGCTTTTGCGTCAGGTCGGCGACCGTTTGCGTCAATTTCGCAATTTCGCTCTTCAAACCGGAAAAATCGAGCGCGGAAACCGCCTCGACGCTGTTGCTCACCGCATCCTTGGCGTTGCCCAGGGCGGAGCGCGCCTTGCCCATTGCGTCGTCATAGGTCCCCTGGGCCATGGTCGCCTTATCGTTCATGGCTTGGCCGAACATCTTTTCGCCTTGGCCCGCCGCCGAACGAAGCGTCCCTTCCACATTATCTCTGTTCATTGGTCCACCCTCTGCAGTCAAGATCGTGACAACGTGAATAAACGAAGGAAGCGGAGATTTGTTCCACACTGGGGAAACTCACCGATCGGCCATGCATCGGCGAGGCGCTGGGGCTGGAAGTTTGGATCCAGCCAAACGGACATTTTGGGCGGCTCGGCGTCACAACAGGAAGGCGAGCGCGGATTTGCACGCCTGCTCAGCTTTCAACGCGAGGAGCCCGTCGGCGCGGGTCCGGCCAAGGTTGACCGCGGCCACCGGTTTTCCGGCGCTGGCCGCCCGCTCGACGAAGCGGAAGCCCGAATAGACCATGAGCGAGGAGCCGACGATCAGCATAGCGTCGGCTTCTTCGAGATGGCGGACGGCCGCATCGACCCGGTCGCGCGGAACATTCTCGCCGAAAAACACCACGTCGGGCTTGAGCACGCCGCCGCAGCGCCGGCAGGAAGGGACAGCGAAAGAGGAGAAGTCGGCGCCTTCGAGGTCGGCGTCGCCATCGGGCGCTTCCGTGGCGTCGAGATCGATCCAGTCCGGGTTCAACAGACCGAGCTCGTCCTGAAGCTCCTCGCGCGGCGATCTCCGCTCGCAATCCATGCAGCGGACGAGATCGATCCGCCCATGCAGGTCGATCACGCGCGCGCTGCCGGCTGCCTGGTGCAGCCGGTCGACGTTCTGGGTGAGAAGTAGCTCGATTTTTTGCATCGCCTCGAGCCGCGCGAGCGCGCGATGCGCGTCGTTTGGCCGCGCCCGGCGGATGCGCCGCCAGCCGACGAGGCTGCGCGCCCAGTAACGCCGGCGCGCTTTCTCCTCGCCCATGAAAGCCTGGAAGGTCACCGGCTGCGCCCGCTTCCATTTGCCATCGGCGTCGCGATAGTCAGGGATGCCCGAGCCGGTGCTGCACCCGGCCCCGGTCAAGACGAAGAGACGTCGATGCCGGTCGACGAAATCTTCGAGAGTGCTGCATTCCAACATGCGGTTAGAGGTCGTTTCGCCCGTGCCCTGGCGCTAATAACCCGGGACACGCCCGGGTCGCCGCTACGAAAACTCGCGATAGCAGAAGTCGGGATCGTCGAGAATATGGCTCGGAGCGCCCGGAGCTCGCGCCAGAAATCGATGTCAGCGGCCGGAACGCCGTGCTGCCCCGCCGCCAAAACCATGCGGGGTAGAAACGATTCAACGAAAGCCCGCGTTGGCGACGATGCCGGGGCCCCGCCGCCCGACCAGCCAGCCCTTGCGCGAAAATGTCCCCGAGGCCGGCGCCCGCCGATCGCCGCGATGGACAGGGCCTGGACGGGCCGCTACCTTCATCGGAAATAAAGGCGACGATGGCGCTTGCCGGCGGCGCGGCTTCGAGCGGGAGGAAAAACGGGATGGGCCGATGGCAGGTGCGCGCGGCGATCGTCGCCGTCGGGATCGGCGTGTTTGCCGGCGCCGCCGTACGGGCGGACGACGCGCGACATTTCAGCTTTGCGTATGACCAGCCGCACTCCACAGGCTACGGCATCGCCGCCGACCTTTTCAATAACAAGCTCATGGAGCTGAGCCACGGCTCGATGGCGATCGACCAGTTTCCAGGCGCGCAACTGGGGCAGGAGCCCCAGATGCTGCAAAAGATCCGCACCGGCGACATCGACTTCATGATCAGCTCGACCGCCAACGCGGCGACCGTCGCGCCGGAATTGGGCGTGTTGTCGATCCACTATCTCTTCCGCTCGGAAGACCAGTTGATCAAGGCGATCGCCGACCCCCGGTTGATCGCGGCGGTGCGGGAAATGTTCGACGCGACGGTCAAGGACGGCCACGTTCTGGCGCTCGCGACGCTCGGCCTTCGCGATCTTTACGGCAAGCGGCCGGTCGCCTCGGTCGACGATCTCAAGGGCTACAAGGTGCGCGTCCAGGCGACTCCAACCGAGGACACTCTGTTCCCCGCCTATGGCGCTCAGACCGTCCACATGCCGTTCGGCAGCGTCTACACCTCGCTGCAGACCGGCGTCGTCGATTTCGCCGAGAACGGAATCAACGTCTATGACAGCAACAAGCACTACGAAGTCGCCCCGGTGCTGTCGATGACCGAGCACGAGGCCAACAACAGCGTCATCTGGGTGAGCGACAAGCTCTGGGCGTCCCTCACCGACGAACAGAAGGGCTGGGTTCAGGCGGCCGCGGCCGAGGTCGGCGCGAAGCAGCCGGCGCAGGCGATCGCGCTCGAGCACAAGTCGCTCGCTCGGCTGCAGAAGCTCGGCGTCAAGGTCGTCGCCGACGTCGACAAGGCGAGCTTCATCAAGATCGCCGAGCCGTTGCAGGACAAGCTCGCCAAAGGGCTCGGCCCGCACGCGGAGAAGATCCTGCAGGTCTGCCGCTCGATCGAATAGACGATGGACGAGGACGCCGATCTCGTCCTCGCGGCCGATCGCCACCTGAAATGGCGAGCGCTGGATCCGCTCGAGCGCGCGCTGATGCGACTCTGCGGCGTTTGCCTCGTCGGCTTCACGTCGACGACGCTGCTCGATGTCGTGGCGAGGGTGGTTGGGCATCCGTTGCTGTGGCCGCAGGAAGTCACGTCAGCCTTCTTCATCTACGGGGTGTTCATCGGGGCGTCGGCGGCGACGCGCCGCAACGATCACTTGCAGCTCCTGGCGTTGACCGAGGCGATGAGCGGGACGACGCGCCGCGTGTTCGAGGTCGTGAATCGCGCCGTGGTCATGGGCGTCGGAGTTTTCCTGGTCGTTTACGGCTGGCAGAACTTCCTGACCGGTTTCGGCAATTTTCGCATGCCGTCGATGCTGCCGATCGCCTATCTCTACGCGCCCATTCCGCTGTGTGGCGCGCTGGTGGCGCTGTTCAGCCTCGAGCAGATCATCAACGGCCTGCGCCACGGCTTCGCGCCCCCGACGTCGAACGGCGCCGCCTAGCGCGATGCCGAACAGCGCGATCCTCCTGATCATGACGTTGCTATTCCTGGCGCTGGGCTATCTCGGCGTCCCGGTGGCGTTTTCGCTGATGGCGGGCGTCATCGTCGGCACGATGCTGACGCCGATCTCGTTGCAGTCGATCGTCGGGCAGGCGTTCAACGGCGTCGATTCGGAAGCGTTGATGGCGATCCCCTTCTTCTTGCTGGTCGGCGAACTGATGACGTCGGCAAACGTCGTCGTGCGCATCGCCGAATTGTCTCAGGCGCTCGTCGGGCACATCCGCGGCGGGCTCGCCCAAGTCACCACCGTATTCAGCATGTTCTTTTCCGGAATGTCAGGCTCGTCATCCGCCGACGTCGCGGTGCTCAGCCGGACCATGGCCCGCCCGATGGCGCGGGAGGGCTATTCCCCCGCCTTCGTCGCGGCCCTGATCGCCGCCGCCTCGACCATCGCCAATCTGGTGCCGCCGAGCATCATGGCGGTCGTCTACGGAGCGGTCGGCAATGTCTCGATCGCCGGCCTGTTCCTGGCCGGCATTCTGCCCGGTCTGATGGTCGGTCTCGGGCTCATGCTGTTCTGCTATTTTTTCGGACCGGTCGGCTTTCGCCGGCCGCGTTCAAGTTTCGGCAATCTCGTCGGGGCGGCGCGGGCCGCGGCGCTGCCGGGGTTGATCCCCGTGATCCTGCTCGGCGGGATCATGACCGGGTGGTTCACGCCGACCGAAGCTGGCGTCGTCGCCGTCGCCTACATACTCGTTGTCGTGATCCCCGCGCTCAATCCGGGTCACTTGAGATTGATATGGCGCGACTTTGTGCAGGCCGGGTTGATCTACTCGCTGCCGCTGATCACCATCGCATCGGCGTCCGCATTCGGCTGGCTGCTCGCCTATCTGCGCGGCCCGATCGTCGTCTCGGCATGGATCGGCGATATGGCGGGCGGCGATCCGCGCGCCATCATGTTCCTCCTGGTGGCGGTGTTCACCATCGTGGGCGATTTCATCGAACCGATCCCCGCCATCATCATCTTCATGCCGGTCGTCAATCAGCTGACCGACCAGGCGTCGATCAATAGCGTGCATATGGGGATCGTGCTGATCATCACGCTGGCCTTCGGCTTGATCACGCCCCCGTACGGTCTGTCGCTACTGATGGCTTCCAAGTTTATCGGCGTCCGCTTCTCCGCGGCGCTCAGGGCGTCGCTGCCGATCTACGTGATCTTCTTCGTCACCATCGCCTTTGCGATCTTTTTCCCGAATGTCGTGCTTTGGCTGCCGAAGACGCTGTTTCCGGAGTTGATCGGCTGTTTCAAGGCGCCGGATGGCGGGAGATACATCTGCCCCTGAGCGCGGCTAACCGAACCCGTACAGCGACGCCGGGTTATCGGCCAGGATGCGATTGCGCACCGCCTCTTGCGGCGCCCAGTCCGCCAGAAGGTCGAACAGAACCGCATCGTCCGGCTTGGCGTCGGCCTTCTCGGTCGGATGCGGCCAGTCGCTGCCCCAGATCATTCGCTCCGGCGCGGCCTTCACATACGCCCTGGCGACCGTGCTGACGTCGCCATAGGCTGGCGGCCCGCTCTTCGAATCCTGATAGGCGCTCGAAAGCTTGACCCAGGTCCGGCCGCGATCGACGAGTTTCAGCACGAAGGCCAGGGCCGGATGAGCGACGCCCGCCGGCTCGGGAATGCGCCCCATATGGTCGAAGACGATCGGGGAGGGCAGCCGCTGCAGGAGCTCGGCGGCCTCGACGATCTGGTCGCCAAACATTTGGATCTGGACGTGCCAACCGAGATCGTTGACCCGCTTAGACAACGGCTCCAGCATGTCGATCGTGGTCGCGCCGGGGATAACGAGATTGAAGCGGATGCCGCGAAAGCCGAGGCCGTCCAGTCGCCTGAGCTCGGCGTCGGTGACGCTCATATCCACCACAGCGACCCCGCGTGCGGTCGCGCCGAGCTTGGCGATCGCGTCGAGACTGCAAGAGTTATCCGTGCCGTAGGTCGATGGCGTCACCACGACGTTGCGGGTCGTGCCGATCCTCTTTTGCAGCAGGCGATAGTCATCGACGGTCGCATTCGGCGGCCTGAGCTTCGCGTTCGGCGCGACCGGAAAGCGGCTGTCGTAGATGTGCATGTGACAGTCGCAGGCGTTCGGCGGCGCCTTGAGCTTGGGCGGTTCGGTTCCCGCTGACCACGGTGCGGGTTGCGCGCGAGAAGGACCAAATCCGCCACCGGCCATGATCGTTGCTCCCATCGCTCTCAGCAACGCGCGGCGGGCGATGTTGCCGCTCATGCTCGTTCCTCCCCGAACAGCGTCGCTTGCCAACCCATTGGACCAGGGTAAGCCAGTCGAAGAGCGGTGCAATGGCTTGGCTCCTGGAGCAAGTATTTATTTTGGACCGGGCGCGACGATTCGCGCCACCTCGTCCCTTAGCGCCGGCAACAGTTCGGATTCGAACCACGGATTGCGCTTCAGCCAGCCGTTGTTCCGCCACGAAGGGTGAGGCATGGGCATGAGCCGTGGCCGGTCGGCCGGGCGATAAACGTCGCGCCACTTGCCGACCGTTTCGGTCAGACCCCTGGCGGCGACCGTCGCATCAAGATGCCACCTCTGCGCGTACTGGCCGACGAGCAGGATCAGCTCGAGATTCGGCAGGCGGGAGAATAGTCGCTCGCGCCAAGTCTCCGCGCATTCGCGCCGAGGCGGCAAGTCGCCGCCTTTGGCGTCGAGACCCGGAAAGCAGAACCCCATCGACACGATCGCAATTATCGTCGGATCGTAGAATATCTCCTCGCCGATTCCGAGCCATTGGCGCAGGCGGACGCCTGAAGGATCGGTGAACGGGCGCCCCGAGGCATGCACCCGGACCCCCGGCGCCTGGCCGGCGATGCAGAGGCGCGCGGCGGTCGAGATCTGGAAGACGGGCCGAGGCGCATGCGGAAGAGGAGCTCCGTACCGAGGCGCATCGCGACAGAGCCGGCAAGCGCGAACCGCTTCGGCGATCCTGTCGAGCGACGGGCAGGGCGGGTCCATGGGCGTTCGGATATCGAAGCGGCCCGCGCTGAGCAAGCGCTCGGACTGCGCGAAAGGGCGCGTGGGCTGTTCACGCAAATCGTGATTGAACGAAACCGCCTGAATGCCCCAAGCTGCTGTGGCGGCGCCATGGTATTGTTGACAGTGGAAGCGATCCGGCGTGAACTGTTCGAGGCGAAGAGAGCGCGCGCTGGATCGTGCAGCGCGGCGGGGGCGCGGGGATGATGCCGAAGGTTCCCTCTCAGCGGCTGTTATTGCGCTTGGCGCCATTGGCGCTCGCCACGTTCCTTGGCGGCTGCGATTGGGCGGTGCTCGACCCGAAAGGCCCGATCGGCGACGGCAACGCGACGCTTCTCGTCGATTCGGTGGCGATCATGCTGGTCATCGTGGTTCCGACCATCCTGGCCACCCTCGGGATCGCCTGGTGGTTCCGCTCGTCCAACGCGAGGGCCTTCTATCTGCCGGATTGGGATGAGTTCGGCCAGCTCGAGCTTATCGTCTGGGCGATTCCGCTGCTCACCATCATGCTGCTCGGCGGGGTGACCTGGATAGGCGCGCATGACCTTGATCCGGCCAAGCCGCTCGTATCGAAAGAAGAGCCGCTCAACATTCAAGTCGTGTCGCTCGACTGGAAATGGCTGTTCATCTACCCCGACCAGCATGTCGCGAGCGTCAATCGTGTGGTGATTCCGGCGGGCACGCCGATCCGTTTTTCACTGACCTCGGGCAGCGTGATGACCGCCTTCTTCGTCCCGCAGCTTGGCAGCATGATCTACACCATGAATCGGATGCGGACACAGCTCTACCTCTCCGCCGATAATCCGGGCGTCTTTCGTGGCCTTGCGACTCAGATAAGCGGCGACGGATTCGCCGACATGCATTTCGAGGTCGAGGCGAAATCGCCGCAGGACTTCTACGCCTGGCTTGGCCAGGTGCGCGGCGGCGGACCGGCATTGACGCCCGAGAGCTATATCGAGCTCTCAAAGCAGAGCGTTGTGCCGGCCCCGTTTACTTTCCAAACCGTCTCGGATGGGTTGTTCGAGAAGATCCTCGATCAGACTCTGCCCCCTGGACCGGGCCCGGTCGCCGAGACCGACCTCGGACTCGTCGCTTCGACCACTCCTCAGCTGTGCGTTGGAAGGCGGAATTAGCATGTTCGGCAGACTGACCTGGGACGACATCCCGTTCGGCCAGCCGATTCCCCTGGCCGCGGCCGCCTTTGTCGTCTTGGTGCTGGTCGGCGGAGTTGCCTTCATCACCCTCAAGGGGTGGGTTCCCTATCTCTGGCGCGAATGGATCACCAGCGTCGATCACAAGCGGATCGGGGTCATGTACGTCACGCTTGCGGCGGTGATGCTGCTGCGCGGCTTCACCGACGCGATCATGATGCGCTCGCAGCAGGCTTTTGCGTTCCAATCTCAGGGCTACCTGCAGCCGGAGCATTACAATCAGATCTTCTCCGCCCATGGCACGATCATGATCTTCTTCGTCGCCATGCCGTTCGTGATCGGCCTCATGAACCTCGTCGTGCCGCTGCAGCTCGGCGTGCGCGACGTGGCCTTCCCCACCCTCAATTCGGTCAGTTTCTGGCTGACTGCGACCGGAGTTCTCCTTGTCAACCTTTCGCTGGTTCTAGGAAACTTCTCGCGCACCGGCTGGCTACCGTTTCCGCCGCTGTCGGAGCTCAACTATTCGCCCGACGTCGGCGTCGACTACTACTTGTGGGGCGTGCAGATTTCCGGCGTCGGGACGGTGATGACCGGCGTCAATTTCGTCACCACCATCCTGAAGATTCACGCTCCCGGCATGACCTACATGCGCATGCCAGTCTTCACCTGGACGGCGCTCGCCGCCAATCTCGTGATCGTCGCCGCGTTCCCGGTTCTGACCGCGACGCTGGCGATGCTGACGCTCGACCGCTACCTCGGCTTCCATTTCTTCACCAACGAAGCCGGCGGCAACGTGATGATGTTCATGAACCTCATCTGGCTTTGGGGCCATCCGGAGGTTTACATCCTCGTCCTGCCCGCGTTCGGGGTGTTCTCCGAGGTGGTGTCGACGTTTTCGCGCAAGCCGCTGTTCGGTTACCGCTCGATGGTCATAGCGACGCTGGCGATTTGCGTCATCTCGTACACGGTCTGGCTGCACCACTTCTTCACGATGGGCGCGGGCGCCAACGTCAACGCGGTCTTCGGCATCGCGTCAATGATCATCGCGGTGCCGACGGGGGTGAAAATATTCAACTGGATGTTCACCATGTACGGCGGCAGGGTCCACTACGCCTCGCCGATGCTGTGGTCGATCGGCTTCATGGTGACTTTCGTCATCGGCGGCCTGACCGGCGTCCTGGTCGCGGTGGTGCCGGCGGATTTCATGCTGCACAACAGCCTGTTCCAGGTCGCCCACTTTCATAACGTCATCATCGGCGGCGTGCTGTTCGGCGCCTTCGCCGGTTACACCTTCTGGTTCCCCAAAGCGTTCGGCTTCCGGCTTCACGAGGGCTGGGGCAAAGCGGCGTTCTGGTGCTGGTTCTTTGGCTTCTATCTGGCGTTCATGCCGCTCTATGTCGTGGGCTTGATGGGCATGACCCGGAGGATGCAGCACTACGACGTGCCCGAATGGCGCCCATGGCTCCTCGTCGCGGCATTCGGCGCCGTGGTCGTTCTGGCCGGCATTGTCTGTCAGGTCGTGCAACTGGTCGTGAGCATCCGTCATCGTGAGGAGTTGCGCGACTTGACCGGCGACCCGTGGATGGGCCGGTCGCTCGAATGGTCGACGCCGTCGCCGCCACCGTCGTTCAACTTCGCGGTCCTGCCTCATGTCGAGAGCCGGGATGATTATTGGCGCCGAGAGTACGCCGCCGATCGACCGGCCGAGCCGGCGGCCGAACCGATCTACAAACCCATCGAGATGCCGCGAAACAGCGCGACCGGCTTCGTCTGCGCGTTTTTCGCAAGCTTCGGCGGCTTCGGCATGATCTGGCAGATCTGGTGGCTGGTCATCGTCGCACTGGTCGGCGCGTTCGTCACTTTCGTCGTCTTCGCATGGCGCGACCGGACCGAATACGAAATCCCGGCCGATGAAGTCGCCCGCATCGATCGCGCCAACCGTCTCGCGCGGAGCCAGGCGCGCGCAGCGCTGCAGGCCGCGGAATGACCGCCTTCGAAGCCGGCGCCGGCTATGGCGGCCAGAATTGCGGCGGCGGCCCCGGGGTCATCCTCGGCGGCGGGTCGGAGCCGCTTTCCGCTCACGCGGACCGCACTCCAGCGGATAAGCGCATTATCGTCGGCTACGGCTTCTGGATTTTCCTGCTCAGCGACATCATCATGTTCTCGGCGTTCTTCGCCACCTATGCGGTGCTGTCGGGAGAGACTGCCGGCGGCCCGAGCGGGAAGGATCTCTTCAACCTCACCAACGTCGCGATCGAGACCGCTTTCCTCCTGATCTCGAGCTTCACCTGCGGCATCGCCACCATCGGCGCGAGGGCCCGCCAGGCGCTGATGTACTACGGCGGCATGGCGGCGACGTTCGTGTTCGGGGCCGGCTTCCTGTTCATCGAGATCCGCGAGTTCGTGGGCATGGTCGCTCAGGGCGCGGGGCCGAGCCGCAGCGCCTTCCTGTCGGCGTTTTTCACCCTCGTCGGCTGCCACGGCGTCCACGTGACGCTTGGCCTCCTGTGGCTCTTGACCATGGTGGCCCAGGTGTTCGCCAAGGGCTATCGCGCCGACATCCTCCGCCGCGTTCTCTGCTTCGGCCTGTTCTGGCACACGCTCGACATCATCTGGGTCGCGATCTTCACCGTGGTCTATCTGTTGGGAGTCGGCTGATGAGCCAATCCGACCTCGAGACGATTCTCGATCACGGCGACGCCGCGCCGGGCGACGAGCCGGCCGGCCGCCACGAGGTGGTGGAAGGCCTTCTGGGCTATCTGGTCGGCCTCTTTCTGGCGACGCTCATTACCGGCGTGGCGTTCTTCATCGCTGGGACCAACCTGGTCTGGGGCCCAAGCATCCCGCTTGCGTTGGTGGTGCTGGCGATCGCCCAGATTGGCGTTCACCTCGTCTTCTTCATCCACATCACCACCGGGCCCGACAACGCCAACAACGTGCTCGCGCTTGCGTTCGGGGTCCTGATCGTCATGCTGATCATCATCGGGTCGCTCTGGATCATGAGCAACCTCGGCCAAAACATGACGCCGATGCAGATGGGATAGGCGTAGATGGCGACGACGGCCTTATCACTGGCGCCCAATCCGCTGGCGCGAGCGCTGGCCGCGGACGGCGGCCGCTCCGTCTACCGAGAGCTGAAAGGCAGGCCGCCCGACGCCTAGGCCTTGCGTGGCCCTGGGGGAGGGTGGGACGGCGCGGCTTAAGGGTTGCGCAAGGAACGCTAGACTAGGGCGCGGGCCTTTGGTCGACGATGATCTTGCCGTCGTTCGGGAGCGAGGCGAGCGCGACCAACGCCACCCCGCCGCGCAGCGTGGTCAGCGCCTGGAGCGTCGCCGCGACCGCCCGGCTCAGGGCTTCGCTCGGGCTTGCGGTCTCCGCGTGGAGCGTCATCGTGTCCTGCTCGTCCTCGCGCCCTACGACGAGGCGCAGCGCGCCGAGCTCGGGGTGGCGCTTGCCGATCTCGACGATCTGGCCCGGATGGACGAACAGGCCCCTGACCTTGGTCGACTGATCCGCCCGCCCCATCCAACCTTTGAGGCGGCCAGGGGAGGCCCAGGCCGAGAGGTCGCCGGTGGCGAAGCGCAAGAGCGGATAGTCGCCCTGAAGCCGGGTCACGACGACCTCGCCGACCTTGCCCGGCGCGGCGGATTCGTCGGTTCCCGGGGTCACGATCTCGACAGTGAGTTCATCGTTGACGAGCATGCCGGGCAAAGCCAAGCCGTCGGCGCCGTCGGTCTCGTAAGCGATGATCCCGAGGTCGGCGGAGGCGTAGGCTTGGCGCGTCTTGACGCCGGCGCCCTCGAGCTCGGCGCGCAAGGTCGAGGGCAGCGCCGCGCCGGAGACCAGCGCCTTCCTCAGAGATGAGACATCCGCGCCTGCCCCGCGCGCCTTGTCGAGTACGATCTTGAGGAAGTCAGGCGGGCCGCAATAGACGGTGGGCCGCAAATGCGCGATCGCGGCGATGAGCTGCTCGGTATTGCCGGGGCCGGCGGGGATGACGGAGCAGCCGAGCGCCAGGGCGCCGCTTTCGAGGATCCGGCCGCCGGGGGTGAGATGATAGGAAAAGCAGTTGACGACGATTTCACCCGCGGCGACGCCGGCTGCGGCAAGGGCCTTGGCGGCGCCCCAAGGATCGCGGCCGGCGGACTCAGGCTCGAAAATTCCGCCGGGCGAGGCGAACAGACGCGGGAACGCGCTGGTGGGCGCCGCGGCGAGAGCGCCGAACGGCGGTTGCGCGGCCTGCATTGCCGCAATCGTGGATTTGCGCATCACCGGAATCGACGCGAGATCGCCAGGCCCCCGCAGCTCGCTGAGATCGACATCGCTGAGTTGGCGCGCCAGCGCGGGGCTTCGCCCAACCAGCTCGCCGAGCCGTGCTCGCAGCGCCTCGAAACGGGCTTCGTCGGTCATCGGTTCCCCGCGCGGCGTTTCAGGCCAGCCACCGCTTGCGGCGCCGGTAGGTCTTGACGGCTTTGAACGAGCGGCGATCGGCCCGGCCGACGCCGAGGTAGAATTCGCGCACGTCCTCATTCGAGCGCAGGGCCTGGGCGGCGCCGTCGAGCACGACGCGCCCGGTCTCCAGGATATAGCCGAAACGCGCGACCTGAAGCGCGATATTGGCGTTTTGCTCGGCAAGCAGGAACGAGACGCCCTCCCGTTCGTTCAGGAAGCCGACGATGGCGAAAATCTCCTCGACCATCTGGGGCGCAAGCCCCATCGACGGCTCGTCGAGCAGGATAAGCTTGGGGCGCGACATCATCGCGCGGCCGAGCGCGCACATCTGCTGCTCGCCGCCCGAGGCGTAGCCGGCCTGAGCGGTGCGGCGCTCCTTGAGACGCGGGAAATAGCTGTAGATGCGCTCGAGATCGCGGCTCACCGCCGCGCGGCCGTCCCCGCGCGTGAATGCGCCGGTGAGCAGATTTTCCTCGATCGTGAGATGCGCGAAGCAATGGCGCCCTTCCATGACCTGGATCGCGCCGCGCCGCACGAGAAGGTTGGGCGACAGCCGGTCGACGCGTTCGCCCTCGAACAGGATCGCGCCCTTGGTCACTTCGCCCCGCTCGGCGCGAAGCAGGTTCGAGATCGCCTTCAGGGTCGTCGTCTTGCCGGCGCCGTTGGCGCCGAGCAGCGCGACGATCCCGCCCCTCGGAACCGAAAGCGAGACGCCCTTCAAGACGAGCGCGACTGAATTGTAGATGACCTCGATGTTGAGGACGTCGAGGATCGGGTCGGGCGAGGCGGGGGTGGGCGTTTCCATTACCCCGCCCTCATCCGCCCGCGCTACGCGCGTCCTTCTCCCGCGAGCGGGAGAAGGGTAGCGCCCCCTCTCCCGCCTGCGGGAGCGGGCTGGGGTGAGGGCGCGCCGTCACTTGTTGTCGCAGGCCTCGGTGCGCGCGGGCCAGCCGGCGTTTTTCTCCGCGTAGGCCTTGGCGGCTTCGTCCAGCAGCGGCTGCACCTTGGCCGAATCGGGGCCGACGAGGTCGCTGATCTTGACCCACTTTGAGCCGTCCCATTGCTGAATGAACGTCGCGGAATGGCTGTTATGATCGGCGCAGGTGGTCTTGAAGGGGACGGCGAAGCCCGCAAGGCCGAGCTCCTTCAAGCGCGCCGCGTCGAAATTGAGGTTTTCGAGCCCCCGCCGCACGTCCTCGCCGGTGACTGCCTTCTTGCCGGTGATCTTCTGCGCTTCGGCGATCGCTTCGGCGATCAGCATCGAGTTGTAGACGCCGCGATTGTACAGCGTTTCACCCACTTCCTGCTTCGGCGCCTGGCTCTTGCCGGCGTCGACGACCAATTTCTGGATGTCGGCCAGCGCTGGATAGTTCGCGCCCGTGCCGTGCCAGTTGAGCATTTTGAAGCCCTTGGCGCCGTCGCCGGCGGAGGCCGCGTCCGCGTCGTTCGGCCACCAGATGGAGACGAACTTGTCCATCGGGAATTCGGCCTTGACCGCTTCCTTGATCGCGGTCGGGTTCATTGCGCCCCAGCCGTACATGACGAGCAGATCCGGATTGTCACGACGGATGTCGAGCCATTTCGACGACTGGTTCTGCATGTCCGCCGGCGCGACCGGATAGAGCTTGAGGTTGAAGCCGACCTCCTTGGCGAGCGACTGGAAGAACGGCAGGGCCTCGCGCCCGAACGCGGCGTCGAAGTAAAGATAGCCGATCGTCTTGCCCTTGAGCGCGTCGATCGAGCCGCCGCCGCCGTATTTGAGGATTTCGGAAAGCCCGTCCCAATAGGTCGCCGGCGGGTTGAAGACCCAAGGAAAGACGTCGCCCCTGGCGGAGGCGGAAAGGCCGTAGGCCATCGACAGGATCGGGATCTTGTCGACCGCGGCCTTGGGGATCAAGGACAGCGTGATGCCGGTCGACCACGGATTGACGATCACCGGGTTCTTCGGCTTGACCGCGTCATAGCATTCGAGGCCCTTCTTCGTGTCGTAGCCGGTCTCGCATTCGTCGACGACGAGCTTGACGCCGCCAATCCCGCCGTCGCGTTCGTTGAGCATGGTCAGATAGTCGTGCATGCCGTTGGCGATCGGCGTGCCGGAACCGGCGAACGGGCCGGTGCGATAGGTGAACAGCGGCACGTAGATCGAGTCTTCGGCGTAAGCCGGGCCTGCCGGCAGGGCGAAGCTCAGCGCCAGCGCGCCGATCGCGCCTTTCAACAAAATGTCGGTCTTCACTGGGGTTTCCTCCTTGGTCCTCCGCGCGCCCTTTCAATAGGGAAAAGGCCAGACGCGCAGTTTCTGCTTCACGGTTTGCCAGAGCCGCGCCAATCCGTGCGGCTCGACGATCAGGAATAAGATGATCAATAGGCCAGTGATCATGTAGGTCAACTGGTCGATCCGCGCCGCGTCGACCGATAGGCCGACCAACCCCGGCACGGCCCGAAGCGCGATCGGCATGAGATGGATAATGGCCGCGCCGAAAAAGGCGCCCACGATCGAGCCAAGTCCGCCGATGATGATGATGAACAGGATCTGGAACGACAGGTCGATGTTGAACGCCTCGGCCTCCGCCGCGCCGAGCCACAGAAACACCATCATCGCGCCGGCGACGCCGATGGTGAACGACGACACCGCGAAAGCGAGCAGCTTGGCGCGCAGCGGGCGGATGCCGATGAGCTCCGCGGCGATATCCATGTCGCGCACCGCCATCCACATGCGTCCGACCCGCCCGCGCACGATGTTGGAGGCGATCCAGGTCATGGCTGCGACGATGGTCAAGACGACGAGATAGCGCGTCGCCGGCGTTGCGGTCGGACCGGTGACAGCCAAGCCAAACAGTGTCTCGGTTGGGACCTCGATCGCGCCGGAGTTGTTATAGTTGACGAGCCAAGGCACGCGCGCGAAGCACCATTCGAGAAAGAATTGCGCCGCCAGCGTCGCCACCGCCAGATAGAAGCCCTTGATGCGCAGGCTGGGCAGGCCGAAGACGACTCCGACCAGCGCGGAGAAGACGCCGCTCACGATGATCCAGACGAGAATATTCACCTGTGGGAATATCGTCTCGAGCTTGTAGCAGGCATAGGCGCCGACGCCCATGAATGCGCCGGTCCCAAGCGACAAGAGTCCCGTATATCCGGTCAAGAGATTGAGCCCGATCGCGCTGAGCGAGAGGATGAGGAACGGAATCATCATGGTGTTGAGGAAGAACTGATTGCCGAAGGCCGGGATCAGGACGAAGGCGACGAACAGAATGAGCGCCATGCCGAAGCGATCCTGGCGGATCGGGAAGATCGCCATGTCGGCCGCATATGTGGTCTTGTATTGACCGGCCTCGCGATAGAACAACGATGGCTCCCTACAGCGCGGAGGAAGAGAGAGGTGGCCGCGCATTCCCCCGCCCCCTTCGCGGGGGCTGGCTGGGGGGGGTTGCGCCGAACGGAAATCGAAGATCATTCGCTCGGCGCTGCTCGCGTTGCGCCTGAGCGCCGCGAGCGCGACCGGCGCCAGTCGCATCGACACGGCGCGACCCCCCACCCTGTCCCGCCCCCACAAGGGGGGCCGAGACGCTTCTCACCATCCTAGGCGGCGACGGCGGCGCGTACTCAAACTCGCTCAATGATTCTCTCCCCGAACAGGCCCTGGGGGCGGACCAGAAGAAACGCCAGCGCGATGACATAGGCGAGCCAGCTCTCGATGCCGCCGCCGAGCAGCGGCCCCCAGTAGAACTCGCCGAGCTTCTCGCCGACTCCGATGATAAGCCCGCCGACGATCGCGCCCGGCACCGAGGTGAGGCCGCCGAGAATGAGAACCGGCAACGCCTTCAGCGCCACGACCTGCAGCGCAAACGACACTTCCGAGCGCGCGCCCCAGAAGACGCCGGTCGCCAGCGCCACGACGCCCGCCGTGAACCAGACGATGACCCAGATCTGATCGAGCGAGATTCCGACCGACTGCGCCGCCTGATGATCGTCGGCGACCGCCCGCAGCGCCCGGCCGATACGCGTTCTCTGGAAGAACAAGGCGAGGCTCGCGACCATGACGAGGGCGATCGCCGCGGCCGCGATGTCGAGCTTCTGCAATTCGACCTTGCCGCCAAGGATGCGCAGGTCGAGCGCTCCGTCCGGCAACAACAGCTCCTTCGCGATCATCGATTTCGGATTGCCGCCGAACACCAGCTCGCCGAAGCCGATGAGAAAATAGGTGACGCCGAAAGTCGCCATCAAGAGAATGATGTCGGGCTGATTGACGAGCGGGCGCAGCACCAGGCGCTCGATGGCGAGCGCAAGCCCATACATGACCGCAATTGTCAGGAGCAGCGCCGCCCACGCCGGGGCGCCCTTTTCGTGCAGGCCGACCAACGTCAGCGCCGCGAACACCATCATGATCCCTTGGGCGAAATTGAATACGCCCGAGGCCTTGTAGATGAGCACGAAGCCGAGCGCGATCAGCGAGTAGAGAACGCCGGCGACGAAGCCTTCCCAGATCGTCTGGACCAGAAGATCGGGCGCGGCGATCATCTGCGCCAGCGGATCGACGAAGAGGGCGCGCAGAAGATCCATGGGCGGCGCTAGCGTCCGACGCCGAGATAGGCGCCGATCACCCTCTCGTCCGACTTGACCTTATCGGGAATGTCATCGGCGATCTTGCGCCCGTAATCGAGCACGACGACGCGGTCCGAGAGGTCCATCACGACGCCGATGTCGTGTTCGATGAGCGCGATGGTTGCGCCGCGGTAACGGTTTGCTTCGACGATGAAGCGGCTCATGTCCTCCTTTTCCTCGCGGTTCATGCCCGCCATCGGCTCGTCGAGCAGCAAGAGCTTCGGCTCCATCGCCAGCGCCCGGCCCAACTCGACGCGTTTCTGCAGGCCGTAGGGTAGCGCGCCGACCGGCGTCTTGCGGATATGTTCGATCTCGAGGAAGTCGATGATCTCCTCGCAATAGCGGCGGTGCTCGATTTCCTCCTCGAGCGCCGGCCCGTGCCGCAACGCCTGCCAGAACAGGTTGCGCTTCATTCGCAGATTCCGGCCGGTCATGATGTTGTCGAGCGTCGTCATGCCCTTGAACAGCGCGACGTTCTGAAACGTGCGCGCGATGCCTTGCGCCGCCGCCTCATTCGGCTTCATGCGCGCGCGGGTCCGGCCGCGCCAGCGAATCGCGCCTTTCTGCGGGTGGTAGAATCCGTTGACCACATTGAGCATCGAGGTCTTGCCGGCGCCGTTCGGCCCGATGATCGCCCGGATCTCGCCCTGGCGGATGTCGAATGACACGTCGGAAATCGCCCTCACGCCGCCGAACGACAGCGAGACGTGTTCGACCGCGAGCAGGGTGTCGTCGGTTTCGGCTTTCACGCGGCGTTGGCCTTTCTTGCCGGCGGATGGGCCGTCCTCGCCGGCGGATAGGGCGGCAAGTCGACGATCCGCGCCGTCGCCTCCAGCTTGCCTTTGCGGCCGTCCTCGTAGGTGATCTCGGCGCGGATCGAAGCCTCGCCGGCGCCGCCGTAGAGACCCTCGATCAGCGAAGCGTAGCGTTCGGCGATGAAGCCGCGCCTGACCTTTTGCGTGCGGGTGACTTCGCCGTCGTCCGGGTCGAGCTCCTTGGGCAGGATCAAGAAGCGCCTGATCTGCGCGCCGGCCATGACCGGCTCGAGGCTCAGCGCGCGGTTGACCGAGTCGACCCGCTGCTCGATCATGGCGTAGACCTCGGCGTTGGCGGCGAGCTCCTGGTAGGACGCGTAGGCGATGGCCTTGCGCTCAGCCCAGTTGGCGACCGAAGCCAGCTCGATATTGATCATCGCCGCGGCGAACTCCCTACCGTCTCCGATCGCCACCGCCTCGCGAATCTCGGGGAAGAACTTGAGCTTGTTCTCAATATACTTGGGAGCGAACAGCTGCCCGCCTCTCAGGCGCCCGACATCCTTGGCGCGGTCAATGATCCTAAGCTGGCCGTCGGCATCGAAGAAGCCCGCATCGCCCGTCTTGACGTAGCCGTCGTCGGTCATCGTGTCGCGGGTCTTGTCGTCTTCGCGGAAATAGCCGACGAACATGCCGGGCGACCGGAACTGCACCTCGCCGCTATCGGCAACGCGCAATTCGACGCCCGGCGCCGCCGGCCCGACGGCGTCGGAGCGCACGGCCCTGTCGGCCTGAGCGGTGACAAACAGGAAAGCCTCGGTCTGGCCGTAGAGCTGCTTCAGATTGAGGCCGATCGAACGGTAGAAGGCGAAGAGATCGGCGCCGATCGCCTCGCCTGCGGTATAGGCCACGCGAACCCGCGAGAATCCAAGCGCGTTCTTGAGCGGGGCGTAGATCACGAGATCGCCGAGGCGATAGCCCAGCCGCGCGCTTAGGGGCGCGGGCTCGCCATTGGCGATCTTTTCGCCCCAGCGCCGGGCGACGTCCATGAAGACGCGAAACAGCCAGCGCTTGACCGCGCCGGCGTCCTCCATGCGGATCTGCACCTGCGTCAGCAGCGCCTCGAACACCCGCGGCGGGGCGAAGTGATAGGTCGGGCCTATCTCGCGCAGGTCGTTGGCCGCCGTCTCCGCGCTTTCCGGGCAGGCGATGCAGAAACCGGCGACGTAGCCTTGGGCGTAGTTGAGATAATGGTCGCCAACCCAGGCCAGCGGCAGGTAGGCGAGCGCTTCGTCCTGGTCGGTAAGCCGATCGAAGGCGACCGTGGTGCGGGCGGCGCCAATCGACCGTTCGCCGCTGAGGACGACGCCCTTCGAGCGGCCGGTCGTGCCGGAGGTGTAGAGAATGACAGAAGGGTCCGATCCCTTGCCGCCGTCGATCAGGCCATCGAGAGCTCTCGCCGCGGCCGGATCGGCGAGCGCGGCGCGGCCAATCGCCGCGACCGCGGCCAGCGCCTCGAGACCGCGCTCGGCATACTCGTCCAGGCCCCGAGGCTCGTCGCAGAGAAGATGCGCGAGTTTGGGCAGGCGATCGCGGACGGAGAGGATCTTGTCGACCTGCTCCTGATCCTGGGCGACGATGATCGTGGCCTCGGAATGGTCGAGGACCCCGGCGATCTCGTCCGCCACGGCGTCGGCGTAAACCGGGACCGGAACGGCGCCGATCATCTGCGCCGCGGTTATCGACCAGTAAAGCCGCGGCCGGTTGGCGCCGACGATGGCGATTGTCTCGCCTCGCTTGAGGCCTAGCCCGATCAGGCCTTGCGCAATGGCGCGAAGTCTCGTCGTAGACCTCAGCCCAAGTCCAGGTTCGCCAGAGGCCGAGATCCTTGTGGCGGAAAGCGGGACGGGCCCCGCGCAAGGTCGCGTGGGCGCGCAAGAGTTTCGCGAAGGTGTCCTCCAACTCTTGGCCTTCGCCCCCCGCGAGCAAGCCTTCCTCCGTGGATCGCGCCGGTCTCGTTGACCGGCGTTGTCAAGGCAAATCGGTATAGCCGATTGTCGGCGTCGAATCACGCCGAGCTTGTCGACACCGCGAATTCAGCATTTTCGCCCGGATATGTTTCAACGGGTTGCGAGTTTCTGATCGATCGAAAATAGCCTCGCGCGCCATCATTGCGGCGTCGGCGCGTCGTGCGCGATGAGCCTCTGGCTCTTGAGGTCGGACCAGAGCAATTCGGGGATCGGACGCTGACAATGGTCGACGTTCTGTCGGACCTGATCGGGGCTGAACGCGCCAGGGATGATCGAAGCGACAATCGGATGGGCGAGAGGGAATTGGAGCGCCGCCGCCGCGAGCGGCGTCCCGTGGGCCGAACACACCGCCTTGATTTTGGCGACCCGATCCATTTCTTCGGGCGTGGCGTCCCGGTAGTTGTACTTAGCCCCCGGTATCGGACCCGTCGCGGTGATCCCAGAATTGAACACGCCGCCCACCACGACGCCGACGCCGAGACGCTGACAGTAAGGAAACTCCTCCTTCAGGACATCCTGTTCCATCAAGGTGTATCGAAGCGCCACCAGAAAGAAATCCAGTGGGATCATATCGAGGAACCGTGGCGTCATCCCCAGTTCGTTGATTCCGGCTCCCACTCCGCGCACGAGACCGTGCGAGCGCAATTGATCGAGCGCCCGCCAGCCGGAGGTGAATAGCTGGTTGAGATGGGCAGAGACCTTCGCCTCGGTCAGATGGAACCAGAAGTCGAGATCGTGAATGAGGAGGAGGTCGATTCGGTTCAGCCCGAGCCGCATTTGCGACTGTTCGTAGGACCGCATGATTCCGTCGTAGCTGTAGTCGTGCACGTGATCGAAGCGGAGTCCGCCAGCCCAAGGTTCGGATTGGAAAGCGTCCGGCTTGGCCGGCGGGAAGAACCAGCGCCCAACTTTCGTCGACAGAACGAATTCCGAGCGTGGCTTCGCATCAAGGAAACGGCCGCAACGAATTTCGGCCAGACCCCGACCGTAATAGGGGGCGGTGTCGTAATATCGAATGCCGGCGTCCCAGGCCGCTTTCAGCGTGGCGGCCGCCGTCGGCTCGTCGACCCGGACGAAGAGCTCGCCTAACGGCGCGCTGCCGAAACCCAGCTGCGTGAGCCTAACCCCGCTCTTTCCCAGCTCTCTCATTTCGAAAGGGTTCATAAGGGTCCAACCTCCCGGTGAGCGTCGGCGGCAAGCCTATGGGCGTCGCGTTCCCGGCAGATCGTCCAGATGACATCGGGTCCGGCGGTCCGCCGCTCGACCTCGGCGTCATCGGGATATTGGGCGTCAGGCGTGAAAAGATGGAGAGGCAAAGGCGTTTCGCTCCCGGTTGATCGCGAGTGCGGCACGACGGCCGGCGCGAGGACCTTTCAGGTCGTCGCGGCGAGATAGTCGTGAATAATGCGCCCGGGGACAAGCGTGAAGTCGGCGCGCCAGTAAAGGCCGTCGAGCATGTCGACGACAGGCAGGCGATGAATGGGCGCCTGAGCGTTGGGGCGCAATTCGACGGTGCAAGGTCCGCCCCAACATTCGTGCACGCGCACGTCCGCCAGTCGACGCGCAGTCAGCTGCCGGATCGCTGGACGGCCGTCGATGTGATCGACCACCTTCAAGTTGATGTTGAGGGCGAAATCGAAATGCCGCGTCAGGCTGTCGAGGCTGTCCGGCCGTTGCCTGGTCGGCATGGTTCCGGTCAGCACGTCGATCCCATTGCGCCTGACGACGCCGACCGTGAGATCGCCGCGGATTTCGACGAGGGGCTCGCCGAGTTTCTTCGGCTGGCCGTGAATCTCCCGTCCGTGCGCAACGCCAACATCCGACGACAGAAAGAGATACGGCGAATAGGAGCCGGCTAGGTCCGCGCCGGGCAGGTTGCAGCCGACCGAGAGGTTGCTCTCGCCATAGGCGCCGAGCCAATCGACATCGTTCATGCGGTACACGTGGGCGAGGACCACATCGGACGTCGGCTCGAGCGGCGGCGGCAACAGTCGCGCGACCGCCGCCTCGCTGGTCCGCCATGCAAGCGTGAGAACCTCGACATTGCGGAAAGCAAAAGGGAAGGGCGGGACCGTCGGCGCGTCCCAGGGCGTCGAAAATCCAGGCGTCAGGATGTCTTCAACAGTGAGACGGTCGAGACCGCCACGGCGCAGGTCCTTTCCGCTCATGGCGCCTCGCTTGCGAGATTTTCCCGCAATTCCCTTAGACCTCTTCAAGGCGCCCCGAATGCGCCGAACGATAGAGCGCGTCGAGAACCTCGACCGCGCGGACGCCGACTATGGCCGGCGACTGGTTCTCGACCGGCCGGCCAAGACAAATATCGACCAAAGCGGTCAATGGCTTTTCGCATGCATAGCCGCCCGAGCCCGGCGGCATCTCGACAACAATATCCCGTCCATCGCGGCGCCACACCTCCAGGCGCTCACGTTCGATGTCGAGCGCGAGCACGCCCTCCGAGCCGAAAATGCGCAGATCGATCTGGTTGCCGCGGTGCTTGGGCGCCGTCGCCGAACCCGAGACGGAGGCGGTCGCTCCATTGGCGAACCGCACGACAGCAGCATCGTAATAGTCGGCGCCGGTCGGCGACTTGCCCGTGAGGGCGAAAACGCGCGTCGGTTCGAGATCCGCGATTCGGAACAACAATCCCAACGCATGCGCGAGCTGGCCCCAGCCGTAGCCTCCCGCGCGCTTGGGATCAGCCCAGGTCGAGGGCGGAGGACGGAACATGTGAGTCTCGGTTTCCTTCATCGGCTGGCCCGCGAAAAGGTCTTCCAGCGCGGAGGCCATCTGCAGCACGACGTGCTCGACCCGGCCGATGAGGCCGTCGGCGATCAGCGCCCGCGCCCTGTCGGTCCAGTCCTTAAAATTCCAGCCGTAGGGCACGATCACCTCTTTGCCCGCGGCGTCGGCCTTGGCCATCAGGTCTCGGGCGTCGGCGGTCGTGGTGGTCAGGGGCTTCTCCACCAAGACATGGCAGCCTTTGGCCAGCGCAGCCAAAGAGTGCTCATGATGCAGCACGTGCGGCGACGAGATCACCACGCCGTCCATCGGAACTTCAGCGAGCATCGCGCGATAGTCCTCAAAGCCGAGCGGGACCTCGAATTTATGTTGCAGCTCGGCAAGTTCCGCCGCGCCAAGACGGTTGACCGCGACGATTTCGCAATCCTTGTTTGCTTTCAGCACCGGCAAATGGTTGACCGCCGCCCACCAACCGGCGCCGATCACGCCAATGCGCGCCTTCCGAGTCATTCCCGCCTTCGCTCGATGGTCATGTTTGGGTTTTCGCATGCTACGGCATGCCGAGCGCATTGAACATCCTGGCGCAAGCTTGACGCTATCAGGCGCGCCACATTAGCGTGCGTCCAACTCAATTAGCCAGGCACGCGATGGCGCCGCAATTGAAGATTGAACGCATCGAATGCGTGCCGCTCAGCATGCCGCTTCCGCGCACATTTCGCGGCAGCAACTACTTCATGACCCATCGGTGCACGATCATCACGAGGGTATACACTTCGGCGGGCATCGTCGGCGAGATCTACAACGGCGACGAATTCGAAACCCAGGGCGAGGTTGTCAAGATCATCCTCGACGAGATCCAACCCCTGCTGATCGGCAAGGACGCCTTCAACACCGAGGGCTGCTGGGAGCTGATGCGCAAGCCGAGCACCAACATCCTGCGAGACCGGAAACTCGCGATGTGCGCCCAAGCCTGTGTTGACAGCGCGCTCTGGGACGCGGTCGGCAAGGCGCTTGACGCGCCGCTTTACAAGCTTTGGGGTGGCTACGCCGACCGACTGCCATCCATCTGCATCGCCGGCTACTACGAGGAAGGCAAGACGCTCGCCGACTTCGGCCGCGAGATGGAGCGGATCAAGCTTCAGGGCCATGCAGGCTGCAAGTTCAAGGTCGGCGGCCGGACTCCGGCTGAAGACGCCGAACGCGTGCGGGTTGCGCGCAAAGCTGTGGGCGAGGATTTCGTCCTCGTCGTGGACGCCAACCAGGGGTGGACATTGCGGCAGGCGGTCGAATTTTCCCGCCTTGCGGCCGGCCTCGATATTCGCTGGTTTGAAGAGCCGGTGCGCTGGGAGAACGACCGTCTGGACATGGCGGCGGCGCGCAGCCAAACCGGCATTCCGATCTGCGCCGGCCAGAGCGAGATTTCCCGCTCCGGTTGTCGAGACCTCATGATGTCGGGCGCGATCGACGTCTGCAACTTCGACGCCAGCTGGAGCGGCGGACCGACGGAGTGGCGGCGCGTCGCGGCGTTGGCGACGTCGTTCGCCGTCGAGATGGGGCATCACGAGGAACCGCAGATTTCCGCCCACCTGCTGGCGGCGATTTCGAACGGCACTTATCTCGAAACGTTTCACCCCGATCGCGACCCGATGTTCTATCGGCTGGTCGCCAATCGATCTGAACTCAAGGACGGATTTTACGCGGTGCCGTCGGGGGCAGGTTTCGGGCTGGAACTCGATGCGGACACGATCCGGAAATATCGCGTATAGCAGACGAACGAAAGAAACGGAGGGAGCGAAGCGCGATGGCCGGGCCAGCGCCGGGAAGCGGAAGCGCGAGCAACAACGCGGCGGCGGCGCTGAGCGTCGAGGATCGGATCGGCCTCTACCGGACCATGACGCTCATTCGGGAGTTCGAAGAGCAGGTCCAGCGTTCTTATCTTGAGGGCCTGGTTCACGGCACGACCCATTTGTGCAGCGGGCAGGAGGCTGTCTGCGCCGGAGCGGCCAAGGCGCTTCGCGAGGACGACTACGTCAGCTACACGTATCGCGGACATGGCCAATGCCTCGCCCGGGGAATGGACCTCGAAGCCGCCTTCGCTGAGCTGTTCGGACGCGCGACGGGCGTTTGCGGTGGGCTCGGCGGCTCAATGCACCTCACCGATATCGATCGCGGTCTGATCGGCGCCTTTGGAATCGTCGGCGCCGGCTTGCCGGTGGCGGTGGGCGCAGGACTCTCGGCGCAACTCGCCGGCCGCAAACAGGTCTCGGTGTGCTTTTTCGGTGACGGCGCCGTCAATATCGGCGCCTTTCATGAGGCGATGAACATGGCGCAGGTTTGGAAACTGCCGGTGGTCTTCGTGTGCGAAAACAATCTCTACGGCGAGTTCAGCCACATTCTTCGAACGACGCCGTACGAGGACCTCGTCATCCGCGCCGCCGGCTACGCCATGCCAACCGAACTGGTCGACGGCAACGACGTTCTGGCGGTTTTCGACGCCGCGGCCCCGGCCATTTCGCGCGCGAGAGAGGGCGAGGGACCTACCTTCATCGAGTGCAAGACCTATCGCCATCGCGGCCATTCGCGCACCGATCCGGCCAAATATCGCGATCCGGCTGAAGTCGAGGCGTGGCTGAAGCGCGATCCGATCTTGCTCTACCGCAATGAACTTTGCGCCGCGGGCCTGATCGCCAACTCCGAGGCTGAGCGCATCGCGGCCGAGGCGCGTACAGCCGTCAAGGCAGCCGCCGATCGCGCGGCGGCAGCGTCATGGCCGTCGCCGACGCAGGACTTCATGGCCAGGACGTTTGTCCAATGAGGGCGAATGAGAAAGTCGAGTCGGTCGCGATTGCGCCGATCGAAACGGCCACGCGGGAAATCAGCTACCGGGATGCGATTGCGGCGGCGCTGCGCGAGGAGATGCGGCGCGATCCGAAGACATTGATCATGGGAGAGGACATCGGCGAGTCCGGCGGCCCCTTCAAGACATGCCAGGGCCTCTACGAAGAGTTTGGCGCGACGCGGGTCCGCGATACGCCGATCGCGGAGACCGGCTTTGTCGGCGCGGCGCTTGGCCTCGCGCTGACCGGGTACCGCCCCATTGTCGAAATCATGTTCGCCGATTTCCTCGGTGTCTGCTTCGACCAGATCGCCAACAGCATCGCCAAACACCGTTTCATGTCGGGAGGCCGTGTCAAGACGCCGATCGTCATTAGGGCTCTCGGCGGAGCCGGCTTACGCTTCGGCGCACAGCATTCCCAGACGGCGGAGTCCTGGTTTCTCTCGGTGCCGGGGCTCAAGATCGTCTGCCCGTCAAATCCGGCACAAGCTTATCTGATGCTCAAGGCCGCGATCCGCGACGACAATCCGGTCCTCGTGCTCGAACACAAGGCGCTGCTCTCCATGAAAGGACCGGTGCAGATCGGCGTTGAAGACGTGACCATGCCGACCGGCCCGCGCGTTTTGCGGGCCGGCCGTCATGCGACGATTGTCGCCAGCCTCGCGATGGTCGGGAAGGCTCTTGCGGCTGCCGACCGCCTGGAGGCCGAGGGTATTGAAGCGGAAGTCATTGACATCCAGGTCCTGCGACCCCTGAACGTGGCGCCAATCAGCGATAGCGTTCGGCGCACCAACATCCTTGTCGTTGTCGAGGAGCAATCGCCCACCGGCGGCTGGAGCTCGGATGTCGTAGCGGATGTCGTCAGCCAGGCCTTCGACTATCTCGATGCGCCGCCGGCGCGCGTCACGCTGCCGGATCACCCACTCCCTTACAGCCCTCATCTCGAGGACGCGCTGATCCCATCGCCGGAGAGAATCGCGGCGACGGTCAAATCCCTTCTTTGACTGGCGTCTCATGGACTTTCTTGTGCCGAAGCTCAGCGCCACCATGGAAACCGTCAAGGTTGTGCGCTGGCTTAAGGAGATCGGCGACAAGGTCGCGATAGGCGAGCCGCTCGTCGAACTCGAGACCGACAAGGCGGCAATGGAGGTGGAGTTCGCCGGCGGAAGGAAGGCTCGAAGCTGTGCTGGCCGGCGAAGGCCAGGAACTGCCCGCCGGCGCCGTGCTCGCTCGCCTGAGAACCACCGCGGAAACAGCATCCGCGAGTGGGAGAGCCTCGACGGCGACAAAGGTGGCGGCCCGGTCTGCTCCTGAGGAGGAGTTCGTTGTCGCGGCGCCTCGGTCATCGCCGGGGGCCCGCGGTTCGCGGATCCTTGCTTCGCCGTTCGCCAAACATCTCGCAAAAATGAATGGAGTAGATCTGCGAACTCTCGCCGCCGCAAACCCGCTCAGGCGAATTCGCGGGCGCGACGTTTCCGCCGCGCTCGAGGCTCGGGACGCGAAAGCGGCGCTCGCCGCGCCGGCGCCCGCGGAGTTCGAGCCGTTTTCACCCATGCGGCGCCAGATTGCCGAGTTGGTCACCCTCAGCCGAAGAACGATTCCGTCCTTCGTCATCGACCGCTGGGTCGAGACCACGGCGATCGACCAAGCGCGAGCATCCCTTGGCCGCGAGCTGGGACGATCCATCGGCGTCAAGCCCACTCTGACCGATTTTCTGTTGGCGGCGCTGGCTCAATCGTTCGTCGTGCATCCGCGCATCCTCGGCCGTTGGCATGAAGTGAATGGCGATGCCGGCAATATGCTCGCCTCGAGCGTCGATATCGGCCTCGTCGTCGCCCTCGCGGAGGGCGTCATGATTCCCGCTCTGCGCGACCTCGCTGGCAAATCAGTTCACGAAATCGCCCAAACGCGGCGCGACGCCGTCCAGCGCGCTCGCTCGGGCCGACTGCTTGAGGCCGATTTTGCGCCGGTCTCTTTCTCGGTTTCCAACCTTGGCGCGAGCGGCGCTGATCGCTTCGAAGCGATCGTCCACCCCGGCCAGTCGGGCATCCTTGCTGTCGGACGCCAGCATGAGCGGGTTGTTGCGCGGGCCAGCGGGATCGACGTCGCGAGAGGCGTCAACCTCACGCTCTCCGTCGATCACCGCGTGATCGACGGACTTCTTGGCGCGCAATTCATCAACACATTGGCCGAGCGGGTGGAGCGCGGACCGTGGACAGCGAGTTGACGAGGTTTAAGATTGCCGCCCCGCTCCGCGATCGTCGCGAACATGACGCTCCATTCGCGCGATATCAGTGGCAAGAGCCTCAACGTGGGGGTAATCGCGGACCACGATCCCGCGTGACAAACTCCCGTCGACGACGACATGCGCGCGGTCGGCGGCTTCGTAGACCTCGAGCACTTCGGTGCAAAACATGATCACGGCGTTGCCGGCGCTGACGTAGTCGCGCAGCAGCCGATAAATTTCGCGCTTGCTGTGAATATCCACACCCCGCGTCGGCTCTTCGAGCAACAGCAGCCGCGGGGCGCAATTGAGCGCCTGGGCGATCGCCACTTTCTGTTGATTGCCGCCGGAAAGGGAGCGTATTCCCTGCGAGACGGAGTGAGCTCGTATCAAAAAGCGCCGGGCCGCTTCATTGGCGAGGCGCCGCATCCGCTTCTTCTTCAGAGCCATCGCGACTCCGGCAATCTCCGGGCGGCCCAGGCGGACAAGCAAATTCTCCGCAACCGAGAAGTTGCTGTAGAGACTCAGCATTCGGGTAGCGGGAACGTAGGCGGTGAGGCGTTGCGCCCTATCCCCTGTTTCTCCGCCGATCTCGATCGTTCCCGAACAGGATTCCAAGCCGGCGAAGGAACGCAGCAACTCCCGCGCGCCCGAGCCCTCGACCCCAACCAGGGCGACGATTTCCCCCGGCCTGGCGTGCAAGGCAATATTGTGAAAGGCGGCGGTGTGGGACCAGGCATCGACGGACACGAGAGCGCTTCCGCTACGACCGATCTCGACGCTGCTCTTGACGTTTTTCTCGCCGTCGCGGCCGACCACAAGCTGCTCTGCGATCCCATCTTCGGTCAGCGCGTCGCCTTGGAGAATCGCGCGGACCCGGCCGTCGCGAATCACGGCGACGCGTTTCGCATGCTCGAAAAGATCGCCGAGCCGATGGGTGACGAGAAGCACAATTCGCCCGCCAGCCGCGAGCTTGTGCATCTCTCGGAACAATTCGTCGGATTCCTCGTCCGTCAGCGCCGAGTTCGGTTCGTCGAACAGAAAGACCTGCGCGTCGCGCGCGACGGCGCGTGCGATCTCAGCCCGTTGCTGGGTCGCCAGAGTGCAGTTGGCGAGGGCTGTGTCGGCGAAACGGTCGATGCCGAACGCCTTCATGACCTTCGCGTCGGCGGAGCTCAGCTTCGGCCAGCCATTGCCGGCTCCTTCACGCCCGACCAGCACATTCTCGGCGACGGTGAGGTTGGGGAAGAGTTGCGGCTCCTGGTGAACGACGGCGACCCGGCGCCAGTCGAGGGCAGGCGTCCAGGGACGCCCGTTGAACATGAGCTCGCCGTCGTCGGGCCTTTCCTCTCCGGCGATCACGCGGACGAGTGTGCTTTTTCCGGCGCCGTTCGGCCCGGCGATGCCGAGAACTTCGCCTGGCCGGATATCGAGGTCGAGCCCGGCAAGCGCAACGGTTGCACCATACCGTTTACGCAAGCCGCGGAGACGGACGCCGTCGAGTTCGCCGTTCATGCCGCCCTGCGATTGCGGAGATTGGTGAGCGCGAGGTCGAGGGCGACCGCGCCGATCGTCACGAAGCCAAGGAAGAGTTGCTGCACGTGCGGCCCGGGGGAAAGCAGCGCAAGGCCCTGTTGCAGTTCGGCAAGGAGCAATGCGCCGCTCATCGCTCCGATCACCGTCCCTTTGCCGCCGGAAAGACTGGCGCCGCCGATGATCACCGCCGCAAAAACCGGGAAGGTGTACGACAAGCCGATGTTCGGCTGGGTCGTCTGGATAAAGGAAAAATCGAGGATTCCCGCAACAGCCGCCAGCATGCTGCAGATCACGAACGCAAGAATCTTGTACCGCGTAACCGGCAGGCGGGCGAGTTGAGCGGCAATCGGGTTGCCGCCGATCGCCATCAGCCGAAAGCCGAACAGCGTGCGGTGCAACAGGAGCCCGATGGCCAGTGCGAGCCCGAGCATCCAGACGACTTCGAACGATATCGGATGGGCGCCGAAACTCGCCGTAAGGCCGGTGAAGAAATCGAGTTGAGCGGGCGGAATATCGGATCCGGGCGGCGGATAGACCGGGTTGAAGGTCGACGTCTTGGTGATCCAGAGCGAAACGCCGTAAAGCAGGTTGTAAGTGCCGAGCGTCACAATGAAGGAGGGTATGCGCAGCCACGTGACCAGGGCGCCGTTGAAGAGACCAACCAATGCTCCAACGCCGATCGCCAGAGGCAGCGCCGCGTAAATCGGGATCCCCAGCAATATCCACATGACGGCGAGCGAGTTCGCGCCGAGGCCGTACATGGCGCCAAATGACAAGTCGATTTCGCCGACGACGATGACCAGGGTCAGTCCGAGCGACATGATCGCCACCGAGCTCATCGCGCGAAGGACCGAAATGCCGACGTCGATGTTGAACGACTTCGGCTTGAGAACAAACATCAAAAGGGCGACGAGGACGATCGCGAGGACCAATCCTCCCATGCGCAATGCAAGGTCGAAGGTCGCTTGGCCCGTGGAGGACAAGCTTGGGCGGGATGTTCCGGCAGGAGCAGGGTCGCGGGAATCAGCGCTGGTCATGAGGCTTGGCGGCCATGCTCCTAAGGAGAAGGGGCCAGGATATTCCTGGCCCCAAACCCCGCAACTACTTCTGACCGAGGATGCGGTCGAGTTCGGCTCGCGCCGCGGCGACCTGATCCTTCATCACCGGCAACAGCGTCTGAGTGTTGGGCAAGATCGCGCCGTTCTTCAGGAATTGGGCGCAGGCGGGGCCGCCGAAGGCCGCCTGATCCGACCATCGCTGATCGAGCGCCGCCACCTGAATGCCCTTCTCAATTCCGTCGAGCTGACCCTTTGAGACGTTCCAGCCGATGGTGAACACTTGGCCGGCCCTGTTCAGGCTGGTGATCGCGCGATCGGCATGTTCGGCGCCGATGTCGACATTCTCGATGAACTGCACATCCGGATTGGCGGAGAGGAACGTCCGATAAGCGTCATAAGTCTGGCCGGGATCGTAGCTGACGTTCAGCCCATTCGCTTCAGTGGTGACAAACTTTGCGTCGGGAATCGCCTTGGCGATGGTCTCGCGGAATCCTTTCATTCGGCCTTGCGCCCAGAATTGGGTCGGGTCGCCGCCGGAGACCGCGAACACTTTCAGGTCCTTGTTGTTGGCCTTCATCCAGTCGAGCACGATCTTGCCCGCCGTCTCGCCCTCGAGCTGAGGCACCTGGGTGAAGTTGGTGAACTCGTGCCCGCGAGAGGTGACGCCGACGGTGAAGACGGGAATCCCTTGTTCCATCAGCTTGTTCACGATCGCCGTCGTCGAGTTCGAAGTCGACGGCTCGATCGAGATGCAGTCGATCTCGCCGGCCGCGAGCTTGGCTTCGATCTGCGAGACCTGCTGATTGGCGTCGGTCTGCACCGGCGCGATCGAGGCGCAATCGAGTGGAGCGATCGCATTGCCCAGCTTGCAGCCGGTGTCAAAGCCCGCGGCGTATTGCGGCGAGAAAAGCGGAATGCCGGAGGCCTGGTAGGAGAAGACATAATCGATCTTGTCGCCGTTCTTGACCTTGGCGGCGATCCGGTCGGCGAGCTTGAACGTGCCCCAGTCACGCTTGACCTCGAATGGCGCGCCGGCAACCTTCTCGCCTGTCGAAGGGATCTGCGATTGGCTGTCCGCCGCCAAAACCGTCCCCCCGCCGGCCGCGGCGCCAAGGACGATGGCCGCGGCACAGATTTTAAGCTTCGATTTCATTTTGATTCCTCCCTGGGTTCGGTCCTTGCCGATTTCTTATCGCCCGATCAGTTCACGGCGACAAAATCTTCTCGCTCCGGAAGCTATCGACCACTTCCTGGATGACTTCAATGCCGAGGCCAGGGCCGGTGGGCGGATAGACCCAGCCCTCGATATGCTCAAAGGGCTTTGTCACGAGATCATGCTGCATCGGATTGCGCAGCGGTTTGAACTCGAACAGCTTGCAAGCAGGCGAATTGAAAGAAATAGCCAGGCTCGCCGCGGTGACGATCGCCGACGACCAGGCATGCGCGTTGGCCTGCCGGCGGTAGAATTCACATCGCTCGACGACTTTCTTGAACCCGGTAAGTCCCTCGGCTCGGCCGGGATCAACGCCGACAACGTCGACCGTGCCGGTCGCCAGCACGCGCTCGAATTGGTCCAGTGTCCACTCACGCTCGCCATAGGCGATGCGGGTCGTGGTCTTGGCGCGCAGGTTTGCATAGCCCTCCGGATCCCATGCGCCGAGCGGCTCCTCGATCCACGCGAGATTGTATTCCTCCATCGCCTTGGCGCGCCGCACGGCGTCGGTGACGTCCCACTTGATCGCGATGCCGTTGTCGATCATCAGCATCTTGTCCCCGAGCACCTTGCGCATGGCTTTGACATAGGCGACGTCGCGATCGTGGTCGTAGCCGAGGCGCGCATTGCCGCGCTTGCCGAACCCGGTCTTGAGCCCCTGCAACCCCGTGGAGACCCATTCGGCGGTCTCTTGGGCCATATCGGGGATCGACTTGTAGTGGGCGTGGCATGAAGCGATCGCCGGCAATCGCTCATGCACGGGGCCGCCCAGCAGGTCGAGGACGCTTCTACCCAACGCCTTGCCTTTGAGGTCCCAGAGAGCAATGTCGATGGCGGCGACCGCGTATGAGGCGATGCCGCCGTGATAGCCGTACCACCACGCCTGCTGTTTGTTCTGCCGCCAGAGCGTCTCGGTCTGCACCGGATCCTTGCCGATCAGGTTCGGCGCCATGCCCTCGATGATCGCCTTGGCGGCGAAATTGGCTTCGGGAAATTGCGTGATCGACTCGCCCCAGCCCACCTGACCGTCGTCCGCCGTAATCTTGGCGAGGCAGAGATGGCGAAGAGCGTTGAAATCGTTCGGCTCGGGATAGCTGACCGGGATAGCCTCAACCCTGGCGATTTTCATGTTCGGCCCCTACCCAATCGCGCCGCGAAAGAGCGGCATGCCTTCGACGCCGACGTCAACCTTGATCAGCCTGCCGGTCATCGCCGCGCCGGTAACGTCAAATGGTCCCATGTCGCAGCAATAAAGCGCGCCCCCCTTGCCGAACACGCAGTTGAGTATCGTGCCGCCGGTATCGAGGAAATGCAACGGCGCGCCGTTCTTGTCGATGACATCGACGCCGCCGGCGGCGACGGCGGTGATCCAGAAGTTGCCTGCCGAATCGATCTTGAGACCGTCGGGAATGTGCCCTTCCGGCATCCTATGGATCACCCGCTTGGCGCCGTCGGGCGTCCGGCGGACGACGTTCAAGGTATAGGACTCGACCCACACGACCGAGCCGTCCGGCTGGACGACGATGCCGTTCGGATAGACGTGGTCAAGCTCTTCGAGCACGCTTGCTTTGCCGTTTCTTTCGATGACGACGATACGTCCGGGATGTGGCTTCGTGTCGGGCGCCCAATCGCCCGAAGTCGGTGAAATAGAGTCGCCCGTCAGGTCCGAACGCCAGATCGTTGGGCCCGTCGAACTTCACGCCGTCGGCCTCGGTGACCAGGATCTCGGCCTTGCCGGCGGGGCTGGTCTTCTGGATCGAAGGCGGCCGGTGGACGGGCGCGGCCCAGGCTCCAACATTGGGCGTCTGGGTGGAGTAAACCCAACCGTCGCTGCCGAGCATGCAGGCGTTCGGTCCACCGCCGACATCGGCGTAGAGGCCAGCCTTCCCGGTCTTCGGGTCCCATACCCCGATCGCGCTCGCATAGGTGTTGGCGTAGATGACCCGGCCATCGTCGAGTTCATAGGGACCCTCGGGATGGCCGAGGCCGGCCGTACAGACGGTGATCGGCTTTTTCATGGTTTCCTCGCTTTCGCTCACCAGGTCACAAGGCCGCCAGTGAAGTTGATCGCCTGTCCGGTCATGTAAGCGGCTTCATCCGAGAGGAGGAACCAGATCAGGCTGGCGCATTCCTCGGGCGTCGACCCGCGTCCGAGCGGGACTAGCCTCGTCCGCGCATCGTGCAGTTCCTCCGCCGTGAGGCCACGCATGGGCGCCACTCGTTCAAGCACCTCGTCCTGCATCGGGGTGTCGACGATGCCAGGCAGGATGGCGTTGACCCTGACCCGACGAGGAGCAAGCGCGTATGCGAAGGAGCGAGTGATGGAAAGGATCGTAGCCTTCGAGGCGGCGTAGGCTGCGACTTCGATGGTCGTCGCGAGCTTGGCGGAACTCGACGACAGATTGACGATCGCGCCGCCCGGGCTGAGCCTTGGGCCGATCTCCTGGCATAGGAAGAACGTCGCCTCGGCGTTGACGGCCTGCACACGGCGCCAGTCCTCGATCGTCAGTTCGAAGATGGGCTTGATGACGATGACGCCGGCAGAGTTGACCAGATAGCTTGCGCCCTCAGCCCAGTCCGCCGAGTTTGGCGCGAACCGCGGGATCGGTAATGTCGGCGGCGAGGGTCTCGCAGCCTTCCTTCTCGAAGCAACTTAGCCCGTCGCGATTGATGTCGACCGCCAGGACTTCGACGCCCTCGCCCCGCATTCTCCGAACCACGGCCTTGCCGATGCCGCTGGCTGCTCCGGTTACCACGCCGCGACGCCGTTGTGATGGCGGACTCATCCGCGGAACGCCTTCCAGTCATCCGGCGTTTCGAGGACCCTGGCGCGCGCGTTTCCGCGGTCTGCCTGATAGGCCGCCTTGTTGCGCCGCTCCCACTATCGCCTGCCCACGGCAAGCTTCGCGCTCTACCGCCGAACTATATTGAGACATCGTCGAAGCGCGCAAGCACATTCTCGGCGGGTCTCGGCAGGCTTCGCTTGTTGCGCCGCTGCGGCCGCTCGGTTATGGATCGCGGCGATATGTCTTCGGCTTGAGCGCCAATGAGACGCCTTCGGTTGCGTCTTCGCGGGCGATCAGCGGAAGCGCATCGACGAGGGCTGCGACTGTGACAGCCGTCCCGGGAGGACACGCCGCGGTGGCCGAAATTCCCTTCGTCGACACCCATTTTCACCTGCATGACCTCAAGCGGCCGGAGCTGCGCTATTCGTGGCTTGAGCCGGACTCCGTTCATGGCTTCCTGGGCAATATCGACGCGCTCAAGGCGCAGCACTACTGGATCGAGGACTATATCGCCGAGATCCGCTTTTCAAACGTGCCGAAGGCGGTCCACGTCCAAGCGGCGCTGGGCATTCCAGATCCTGTCGACGAGACGAGGTGGCTTCAGGCCTTCGCCGACAAAACCGGCTACCCCCACGGCCTCGTCGTCGAATGCCACCTCGCCGATCCTGACGCCGAAGGGGTGCTTGATCGCCACATGCAATATGCCAACGTTCGCGGAGTCAGGGATTTTGGCAAGGGACGCTATCTGGTCGACGGCGCCTGGCGCTCAGGCTTCAAACACCTCAGGCGGCATAATCTCGTCTCGTGCATCGACACCCGCATCCAGCATTTCGACGATCTCATCGACCTCGCCGCCACGTTTGCCGACACGATGATCTGCGTCGATCACTGCGCGATTCCCGAGGCGCGTGACGACGCCTACTTCAAGCGCTGGTCGGCGGCGATGCGCGCTCTGGCGAAGGCGGAAAACGTCGTCATGAAAATATCGGGCCTCGGCATGATGGATCGCCTGTGGACCGTCGAATTCGCTGCGTCCCTGGGTGCTCGGCAGCATCGAGGCTTTTGGCGTGCATCGCGTCGTCTTCGGCACGAACTGGCCAGTCGACCGGATGTTCAGCTCCTACCCCGATTTGGTCGACGCTTACGCGAATATCATTTCCGGGTTCGCCAAGGACGAGCAGCTGGCGATGTTTTCGCGAAACGCCGAAAAGCTGTTCAGAATTTGAATTTGAGGAGATGGCTTTGGGCGACGCAAAATCCCGGCCGGGAGCAGCGGCGACCGCCGCCGCCGTACATCATGTCGGCATGAGCGTCGCCAGCATCGACGACGCGCTGGCGTTCTGGGAGCGTTTCCTTGGGGCCCCCGCGCTTTGGCGCGAGCTGCTCGACCGGCCCTATCTGGCGAAGATCATCGGCATCCCAGGCGTTTCGATCAAGGGAGCGTTCGTCGAGTTGCCGGGGGGAGTGATCCTCGAACTGCTGGACTATCAAACTCCGGGCAAGCGCGGCAACTCCGAGGCCACGGCAAATCCGGGCAATATCCACCTTTGCCTGGCGGTCGAAGACGCCCGCGCCGCCTGGAAGCATGCGGTCGACTGCGGCGCCAAGCCGGTGAGCCGCGAGGGTCCGGTCGAAGTTGACGGCGGCCCGAACACTGGCGCGCGCGTCGCCTATTTGCGCATCCATGATGGCATCACCCTCGAGCTGTTCCAGCCGCCGTCGCGCGCGTAAGGAAACGGTTGATCATGATCAGGCGCGTCAGCTTCATCCGCCGCAAGCCGGAGCTTACCCCGCAGGAATTCTTCTCGCATTGGACTGGTCGCCACGCGGAGATCGTTCGCCAGCTTCCCGGATTGCGCGGACTGCGCTTCAGCCGGGTCGATCGCTGCGTTCCGGCGGAAGCTCAGTGGGACGGCGTTGGCGAGACGTGGTTCGACAGCATCGCCGATGCCGACCGGGCCTTCGGCGCCGATCCGTTTCGCGAGGCGCTGGTGGAGGATCGGGCGAAGTTCATCGGCGAATCTCATTCCTGCTACATCGAAGAACCCTCGGCCAGCCTGCCCGATGAAGTGGGCCTGCGATGACCTGGAGCCTGGCGTCGGGCCTGGAGGGCAAGCGCGTCCTCGTCACTGGCGGAGCCGGCGGCATCGGACGGGAAGTGGCGCTCGCCTTTGGCGCGGCCGGCTCCCGGGTCGCTGTGGTCGACCTGGCCGAAGACAAGGTCAGAGCGGTGGTCGCCGAGATGGAAGGCGGGCCGCATCTGCCGTTGGCCGTCGATTTGCGCTCTGTCTCCGGTCACCCGAGACTGGTCGAAACCGTCGTCGGCGCGCTCGGAGGCTTAGATGTCCTGGTCTGCGCGGCGGCTGTTCTTGTCCGCCGCGGCAGCGTCGACGAAGTCTCGGAGGCCGACTGGGATTTCCAGCATGACATCAATCTCAAATCGACATTCTTTCTCAATCAGGCGGTGGCCAAGGCCCTCCGGCGACAGGGACGTGGCGGGCGGATCATCAACTTCACCTCGCAAGGTTGGTGGAGCGGCGGCTTCGGCGGGTCGGTGGCTTACGCCGCGACAAAGGGCGGGGTCGTCTCGATGACGCGCGGCCTTGCCCGCTCGCTGGCGAAGGACAACATCACGGTGAACGCAGTCTCTCCGGGCGCGGCGGATACGGCGATGATGCGCAGCGGGATGACCGATGAGGCGTTGGCGTCGACCGTGGCGGCGATCCCCCTCGGCCGGATGGCGGCGCCGTCGGAACTCGCGGGCGCGGTGCTGTTTCTCGCTTCCGACCATGCCGGCTACGTCACTGGCGCGACCATCAACGTCAGCGGCGGCTGGCTGATGTACTGAGCCGGCGCGACTGGCGGAAAGGAGGATGTCGATGTCCAAGTCCCTGGCGGGGCGCGGCGCCGTCGTGACCGGCGCGGCGCGCGGCATTGGCGATGCGATCGCCGAGAGGTTGCTCGCTGACGGCGCCATGGTGTTCTCGCTCGACAAGGTTGTCGCCGATGGAGCCGCGAGCCGGCGTCGTCTATCTCGAAGCCGACGTCACCGATCCATCGAGCGTCGCCGACGCGTTCAAGGCGATTGATGCGAAGGCGGATGGGGTCGACATCCTCGTCAACAATGCCGGCATTCAACGCGTCGGTCTGGTGGGCAAGATTTCGTTCGCCGACTTCTCGGCGGTTGTCGCAACCCATCTCAACGGCTTCTTCCTGTGCGCGTCGGAAGCCATTCCTCGAATGGCCGCACGCGGCAAAGGCGGAGCGATCGTAAGCATCGCATCGACCGCCGCGTTTGTCGGGCTGCCGGGACGGGGCGCGTATTGCGCGGCAAAGGCTGGGATCCTCGGCCTCACCAGGGCGCTGGCGCTTGAAGTCTCCTCGGTTGGCATTCGGGTCAATGCGGTCGCGCCGGGCTTCACCCGGACCAAGCTGATCGATCAGGGGCTCGCCGACGGATCGTTGCAGGAGGATTGGATGGTGGCGCGCGTGCCGATGAAGCGCCTCGCCGCCACGCAGGAAATCGCCAATGTCGTGCGCTTTCTCGCCGGCGACGAAGCGTCCTACGTGACCGGCCAGACCATCATCGCCGATGGCGGCTGGACCGTGCAGGGCATTCCGCACGCGCCTGCATGGTTGCAGGCTGCGCGGGCCGAATGAGCTGCGACCGCGATGCCGCGCCCAACGTCGCCGTCAACGCTGCTCGCCGGCGGCGAGATACTTCGCCTGAAGGCTCTTCACCATCCAGACCATTGCGTCGTTCAATGGCGTTGGCACTGAGTTCCGCCTGCCGGCCTCGACGATTGCGCCATTGACGACATCAATTTCGGTCCGCCGGCTCGCTTCCACATCCTGCAGCATGGAGGCGCGCGCGCCGATCGCCTGCTTGAGCAGGCTCGTGATGGCATGCCAGCGCTCCGTCTGATCCAGATCGATCCCTTGCGCCTTGGCCACCGCTACGACCTCGGCGAGCAGTCCCTCCATCAGCGCGATCGTCCCTTCGTGCTGGATAAGCTCATGCGCCGGAAAATGAAGGAGCGCCGATGTCGGCAGCGTGCAGACGTTCAGAGCCAGTTTCTTCCATATCTCGTCAATGATGCGCGATGACGCCGTCGTCTCGATGCCGGCGTTGCGAAAGGCCGCGACCGCGGTCTCCAACCGCCGCGACTTGGCCATGTCGAGCTCGCCAATATGGGTCATTCCAATTCCCGAATGCTTGACGCGGCCTGGGCCAAGGAGCGTGCCTGAATGATAGGTGAGGCCGACCATCACGCGCGATCTGCCGGCCACCGCCGCGATCCGGTCCGCATTCCCCCAGCCGTTCTGCAGCGTCAGGATCGCCGCGCCATCCCCGAGCATTGGCGCGGCCGCGGTGATCGCCGCCTCCGTATTGTAGCACTTGACGAAATTGACGATGAGATCGACGGGGCCGATATCCTTTGGCTTCGATGAAGCCTTGACGCGGACCGTCGCCGTCGACCCGTCCTTTTCTTCGATCGCCAGGCCGTCGCGATTGATGGCGTCGACTGACGCCTGCGACACGTCGACGAGAACGACGTCTTCCCCGGCGCGCGCCAGATAGCCGCCGAATATTCCGCCCATCGCGCCGCCGCCGCCAAGAACCGCGATCTTCATCGGTGATACTCCTCTCGGGCAGCCTTGCCGCGCAGCTTCGCCTGCCGGCGGAAACCTGGTCAAGGCCGTGGCGGGCAAAGGGTTTCTCCCGGCCGACGCTGGCGTTGCAAAAGCTCCGCGACTGCGCCAGTCTTGCCGGGTGGAGCTCGACGCGGCTTCAATCGCTCCGGGAGAAAGTTCGAGCGCCATGTCCAAGACCATTCTCGTTACCGGCGGCTCGCGCGGCATCGGACGCTCGACCTGCCTGCTCGCCGCTCAGCGCGGCTGGTCGGTCGGCGTCAACTATCTGAAGGACAAGTCGGCGGCGCAATCCGCTGTCGCCGAGGCGGAGCGTTCGGGAAGCAAGGCGGTCGCCGTGCCCGGAGACGTGTCGCGCGAGAGCGATGTCATCGCGATGTTCGAAGAGACGACAAAGGCGCTCGGGCCTCTCGACGGCGTTGTCGTCAATGCCGGCGTCGCGGCGGCGTCCTCGCGCCTCGTCGACATGAGCGTCGAACGCATGCGGCAGGTCTTCGACGTGAACGTGCTCGGCGCATATCTGGTCGCGCGCGAAGCCGCGCGACGGATGAACAAGAGCCGCGGCGGCAATGGCGGCTCGATCGTCCTGATCTCCTCGGTGGCTGCGCGGATCGGCGCGCCCGACACTTATGTCGATTACGCCGGTTCAAAGGCGGCGGTCGATGCGCTCGCGCTTGGCCTCTCGAAAGAATTGGGTCGCGAAGGCGTACGCGTCAACTCGATCCGCCCCGGCGTCATCGAGACCGAAATTCACGCGACATACGGCGAGCCCGAGCGGCCATATAAGATCGGCGCCTCAACTCCGCTTGGCCGCCCTGGAAGGGCGGACGAAATCGCCGAGGCGATTGTCTGGCTGTTGAGCGATGCTTCGTCCTATGTCACCGGCGCAATAATCGACGTGACCGGCGGGCGTTAGCAGGATGAACGAGAGGCAGGAGCTTGCCAACGGAGCGGCCATCGTCGCGCCGGTCCTGGAGATTCGCAGCGTAGCCAAACGGTTCGACGCCACGCAAGCGCTCGAGGACGTCTCGCTTTCGCTGCGCGCGGGCGAGATTCACGCCCTGCTTGGCGAGAACGGCGCCGGCAAATCGACGCTGATCAAAATCATAACCGGCGTGCATCAGCCCGATCGCGGCCAGATCCTTCTCTCCGGCCGGCCGGTCACGATCCGCAGCGCCGCCGAAGCCCAGCGGCTCGGCGTCGCGGCCATCTATCAAGAGCCGCTGCTGTTTCCCGATCTCAATGTCGCGGAGAACATATTCGTCAGCCACCAGGACCGCGGCGGCGTGGTCGGCTGGCGACAGATGTATCGCGAAGCCGACAAGATCCTCGCCGAACTGGGTATGACGCTCGACGTGCGAAAGCCAGCCCGCGGGCTGACGCTGGCCGCCCAGCAGTCGGTCGAAATCGCGAAGGCGATTTCTCTCAACGTTCGTGTCCTCATCATGGATGAACCGACGGCGTCGCTGTCCGCGCGCGAGGTTCAGGAGCTTTTCAGGCTGGTCCGCGATCTCAAGAGGCAGGGCGTCGCAATCTTGTTTGTCAGCCATCGCATCGAGGAGGTGTTCGAGATCGCCGACAAGGTCACGGTCTTTCGCGACGGGAGGTTGATCTCGACTCGCGCGCGGCTCGAAGCGACGCCGCAGCGCGTGATCGCCGACATGGTCGGGCGGGAGATCGATCTCACCAAGGCGCGCACGACATGCGCCCGAAGCGATGTTGTTCTCTCGGTCTCCGATCTCGGCCGCCGGGGCGCGTTCGAAGGCGTCTCCTTCGAACTCCATCGCGGCGAGGTGCTTGGCTTCGCCGGACTGATCGGGGCAGGGCGGACCGATGTCGGGCTCGCCCTCTTCGGCATCGAACCCGCCACCTCTGGAACAATCCTCCTCGGCGGAAAGCCGGTCACTGTTCGCTCGGCGCGGGACGGGATGAATCTGGGGGTCGCCTATGTTTCGGAGGACCGCCGCCAGCTCGGGCTCGTTCTCCCGATTTCGATCTTCGCCAACATCACGTTGCCGGTTCTCCGCCGGTATCTCAATCGCCTCGGCCTCGTCCGGACAAGCCTCGAACGCCAGACAGCCGACGCCTTCAAGAGCCGGCTCGCGATCCGCACGCCATCGGTCGATCTCGAGGTCGCCAAGCTCTCGGGCGGCAACCAGCAGAAGGTTATGTTGAGCAAATGGCTCAACACCAACCCCTCGGTCCTGATTCTCGACGAGCCGACGCGCGGCGTTGACGTCGGCTCCAAAGCCGAGGTGCACGCGATCATCGGGCAGCTCGCGGCGGAGGGCATCGGCGTCATCGTGATCTCCTCGGACCTGCCCGAAGTGCTGGTCCTTAGCGACCGCGTGCTTGTCATGCGGGAAGGCAGGCAGATGGCGATACTCGATCGCGGCGAAGCCAACGAGGAGACCGTCATGACCGCGGCGATGGGCCAGAGATCGGCGGACTCGGTCGACGGAAAGCCGTCATGAACTGGCTCAAGCGCCGGGTTCGGCCGGAGCAGATCCGCGAGCTGAGCCTGCTGGTTCTCATCCTGGCGGCCATCGCGTTCTTCGGGTCGTTCATCGATAACTACTATAGCTTCCGCACGTTCAATCGGATCGCGTCCAGCGTCGCAATCATCACCGTGGTCGCGGTCGGCCAGACTCTGGTTGTGCTGACGCGCAATATCGACCTCTCCGTGGGCTCGATCGTCGGATTCACCGCCTATTTTGTCGGAACGCTGATCGCCAACCACAATGGAATAAACCCGATCCTCGCGGTTGCGATCGCGATCGCGCTGGGCGCGGCGCTGGGCGCCGTCAACGGCGTGATCGTGGCTTGGGGCAAGGTGCCCGCGGTCGTGGTGACGCTCGGAACGCTGGCGATCTACCGCGGCGTCCTCGTCGACCTGTCAGGAGCCAAGACAGTGACGACCGACAGCCTACCCCAGTGGCTTATCGATCTTCCATTGGTCAATGTCGCCCCGGTCGGCAGCCTGGATATTCGGGCCCTGTTCATGCTTGCGCTCGTCATCGTGGTCGTATTCCAGCTGGGTACGACTTATCTGAGTTTTGCCCGACGCTTCTATGCGATCGGGTCAAATCCCGAAGCGGCGCAACTCATTGGGCTGCCGATAAAGGGCATTGTCTTCCTGGCGTTCGTCATCTGCGGCGCTCTCTCCGGGCTCGGCGGTTTCATGCTTCTTGCCCGCTTCGGCAACATCACGGTGGAAGCGGGGCGGGGACTGGAGCTGAGCGTGGTCGCCGCGGTCGTGGTCGGCGGCGTCAATGTCTTTGGCGGTTCTGGAACGGTCCTGGGCGCGATGCTTGGCGCCGTAATGATCGGCACGCTCGAACAGAGTCTCTTCCGCCTGGGGATCAGCGAGTTCTGGCTCGACGCGGTGCTGGGTCTCCTCATCTTGTTGGCGGTGGCGAGCGACGCGGTCATATTGCAGCGCCTCCGCCAGCTTTGGGGCGGCGCCGAGCTGAAGCTGATAGCGCGGGAAACGGACGCGGTTTCCAGCGAACAGGGCGCATCGCCGCCATGAGCGCGCTTGCAAGGCTCAAAGGCTGGGAAACCATGATGCTGGCGCTGTTGGTCGCGATCGTCGCGTTCAACAGCGTCGGATCTCCCTACTTCCTGAGCGTCGGAAATTTCGTCAATCTGTTTCAGCTGTCGATCGAGAAAAGCATCATTGCGCTCACAATGGCGCTGGTCATCATCGGCGGCGAAATCGATTTGTCCGTTGCTTCCGTGATGGGGCTCGCGGCTTGCGTGATGGCCTGGACATTCCATGCGGGCGCGCCGATGCCGGCCGCGATCCTCATTGCCCTCGCCGCGGGAATTCTCGCTGGCCTCAACAACGCCTTCTGGATCGCAAAGGTAGGACTGCCGTCGCTCGCGGTCACGCTTGCGGGCCTGATCGGCTATCGCGGCGTTGCCCGGATCCTGCTGGAGGATCGTGCGATCGGCGGCTTTCCTGACTGGTTCAACGCCCTTGGACAGCAGGCGATGATCGGCCCGCTCACCGCCGCGATCTCGATTTTCTTCGTGCTCTTCGTCATCTTCGCTATTGTCCTCCACGGCTCCGCTTTCGGCCGCCTCGTCTATGTCGTAGGGAGCAACGTTCAGGCCGCCCGCTATTCCGGCGTGCGGGTCGGTCTCATCAAGGGCGCCCTGTTCGTCGGCTCGGCCTTTGTGGCGGCGCTTGCCGGAATCCTGTATGCTGCGCGTCTGGGATCGGTGCGCGGGGACATGGCGGAGGGCTTCGAGCTCGACGTCATTACCGCCGTCCTTTTGGGAGGGGTCAGCATCTTTGGCGGCAAGGGAAACCTGGTCGGGGTCGGCCTTGCGCTGCTTGTGATCTTGAATCTTCGCAACGGAATGGGTCTTGCCGACATCACCGGCAACACCCAGAATTACGTGATCGGGGGGCTTCTCATCCTCTCGGTGTTGATCCCGAATATGTGGCAAGAGTTACGCAAGAACTGGAAAGGGAGAGAAACATGACGAAACTTTTGACGGGCGCCGCGGCGCTCGCGATGCTCGCGGCGCTGCCTCAGTACGCGCTGGCGCAGGACGCCATGGCGACGCCCGGCAAGGCTGTCAGCATGGTGCTGCTGCCGAAATTCCTCGGCATTGTGCCTTTTGACCAGGCCCACAAAGGGGCGGAGGAAGCCGCCAAGGAGTTGAAGAACCCGACGCCGCTCCAGTTCCTCGGCCCGACGCCGCAGAACAGCGTCGCCGGCCAGATCGAGATCGTGACCAACGCGACGACGCAGGGCGTCAATGCGATCATGATCTCGAACAACTCGGGCGACCAAATCGCGCCGGCGGCCAAAGCGGCGCAGGCGAAGGGCATCAAAGTCGTCACCTGGGACTCGCCGATCCCCTCAGCCGAAGGCGAGGATGTGTTCGTGTCGCAGGTCGATTTGCAACGAATGCGGCAAGGTCATGGCCGACATGGCGCTCAGCATTCTCGGCCCGGGCGGCGGCAAGTTTGCTATCCTCTCGGCCTCGCCTGACGCAGCCAATCAGAACTCTTGGATCGCCGCGTATGAAGACGGCGCTGAAGGATCCCAAATACGCCAAGCTCGAGCTTGGTCGACACGGTCTACGGCAACGACGAATCGGAGAAGAGCTATACGCAGGCGCAAGCTCTCGTCGACAAATATCCCGACATGAAGCTGATCATGGCGCCGACCTCGGTCGGGATCGTTGCCGCGGCGAAGGCGCTGCAGGACGAGAAGCTCTGCGACAAGGTCAAGATCAGCGGCCTCGGGGTGCCGAGCGAAATGCTCGCCTACACCATGAACGGCTGCGCGCCAGAATTCGCTTTGTGGAGCTTCGTCGATCTAGGCTATCTGACCTACTACACCTCCTATCGCTCGCCACCGGCGCGCTCAAGACCGAGGAAGGCGCGAAGTTCAAGGCCGGCCGCATGGGCGAATACACGATCGCCAAGGACCCGACGCGCGCCAAAGGCCTGCGCATCCTGATGGGACCGTTCACGGTCTACAACAAGACAATGTCGAGGCGGCCGCGAAGGATAGTTGAGTTTCACGGATACCGGGCGATCTTGCTCGCCTGAGACATCGTCGGGTCCGCCGCGCTTGGCTACTTCGGCAGCGCGGCGACTTCGTCGGCCGTTGCCGAAAAACGCAGCGTCTGAAGCGATGCGCCAGACACGCCATTGGGGAGGCGCCGATGGACCATTATGACGTCATCGTCGTCGGCGCGGGATCAAGCGGCGGCGTTGTCGCTGCGCGTCTCTCCGAGAATCCCGCGCGTCGCGTCCTGCTTCTCGAGGCCGGCCCCGATTTCCCGCAAGAGGAGACCGTGCCGCCGCTATTCACTTTCAGCGGCGAGCACCATTGGCGCGGCGCCGCGGGCATACCGGAATTTGACTGGGACTTCACGAATACCGACGGCGCCGGCGTTTTGGGCGGCCGCAGTCTGCGAGTGCCGCGCGGACGCCTGGTTGGCGGCACGTCGATGATCAACGCGACAATCGCGGCGCGCGGCGCGCCGTTCGATTTCGATCGCTGGGCGGCGATGGGAAACGAAGGCTGGGCATGGACGGACCTGCTGCCATTGTTCATCGCCATCGAGAACGACGTCAATTTCGGTGATGACCCGATCCATGGCCGCGACGGACCGATCGTCATCCAGCGCTACCGGCCGCAGAGTTGGGCGCCGGTAAACCGCGCCATGTATGACGCCTGCCTCGAGCTCGGCGTGCGCGAAGCCCCGGACCTCAATGCGCTGGACGCCCATGCTGGGGTTGTGGGGCCGATGCCGCATAACCGCTACAAGGAAGTGCGGCTCGGCACGCTCGTGACCTATGTGAGGGCGGCCCGCGCGCGGCCCAACCTCGTCATCGCAGCCGGGCGCCATGTCGATCGGATCATTTTCGAAGGCGGCCGCGCCAAGGGCGTCGCCTATCTCGACGGCGCAAAGGAGCGGCGAACCGCATTCGCCGACGAGATCGTCATCAGCGCCGGCGTCTACAACAGCCCAGCCATCCTGCAGCGCTCCGGAATCGGTCCGGTCGAATGGCTGCGCCCCCTCGGAATCAACGTCGTCGCCGACCTCCCGGTTGGACGCAACCTGACCGACCACCCTGGCTTTCCGATGCTGTTCAGGGCGGAAGGGCTCGGCGTGACGACCGGCCGTTTCTTCGCCGCGAACGTCCGCGGTCCCGCCAACGCCTCCGGCGAGCCCGAGTGGCAGACCCATCCGTTTCCAGTCGATGAGGAAGAGCATCGAGCGGGCTTCTGGACCTATCTGACCCGTCAGGAAGCGGCCGGCGAAATTCGCATCCAAAGCGCCGACCCGTTGCGCGCCCCATTGATCGACCACCGCTACAACACCAGTGAGCGGGATCGGGACCGGTTCGCCGACGCGCGTTCGTTCGTCAAGGCCATGCTGGCGACGCGGACCTTTCAATCGCACGGCGCCGTTCCGATCGACGACCTGGATAAGCCGATCGCCGAGGCGCTTGACCGAAGCGATGGGACCGGCTCACCATCAGGCCGGATCAGTCAGGATGGGGCCGGCCGGCGATCGGACTGCGGTCGTCGGCCCCGACCTGCGCGTTCATGGCTTCGACAATCTGCGGGTCGCCGACACCAGCATCTATCCTGACAATGTCATGCACAATACGAATCTGACCGCCATCGTCGTCGGCGAAATGGCGGCGCGCTTCATCAACTCGAAGCGCCTGAACTCGCTACCGGCTGAACGGCGTCGGATCGACGATGCCTCGCCTGGGATCAAGCCGGGCTAGGAGCCTGTCCGCTTAGTCCTTTCTGGGTGGGAATTGAAGCGCGGAAGCGGGAGCTTTCTGGCCATTCTTTTTTCCCAGTCCGCTGGGGCGAGGCTTATCCCGTTGCCAGGGCTCAGAAGAGGGAATCGGGAGTTCCCGCGGTCGAAGGTTCTTGTCGGCTCGCCGCCGCCGGCTCTAGTCGAACCGATGCGCTCAAACCGATCGTGGACTTTTCTTTACGTGAGGGCGTTTTTACTTGCAATTGGACCGGGGCTCGGGTAAAACGTTTTACAGTTAATCGTTTTACGGAGAGGAAAGCCTAAGTGTGATGATCGAAAAGATGAGTTCGATCAATGATGTGGCTAAAATGGCCGGCGTCTCTCCGGCTACGGTCTCGAACGTACTGACTGGCCGAAAGCCGGTGAGCGCCAATCTCGTCAAAAGGGTCGAAGCCGCGGTGAAAGCGCTCGACTATCGCGCCGATCCGCTCGCTTCGATGTTGCGGTCGGGAGAGGCGAAGATCGTCGCTGTCCTCGTTCCCGATCTCGACAACCCGTTCTTCACGGCGGTTGTCTCCGCAGTCGAACAGTCCCTCGGCCAGGATAGTTACGAGGTCATCGTCGCCAGTTCCCACGGTGAAGAGTCGGTGGAAAGATCCAGGCTGAAGGCGATCCTCGCCTGGCGCCCAGCGGGACTGATCGTCATTCCTTGTTCGGACGATTTTCCCGGGCGGGAACTTATTGAGTTCCTCCAAGGCGCCGTACGTGATCGCGGACCGCGTGACTGGCAATCTGAACGCCGATACGGTCTCGGTCGACAACGAAGACGCTGGCGCCATTGGCGCTCGTCATCTGATCGACCTTGGCCACAGAGAAATCCTGATAGCGGCCTCATCGCTGAGCCTCGCCAACATTCGGCAACGCTGCAGCGGCGCCAGCGCGGCCCTGCTGGCGCGGGGTTTGCCCCGGCCAGCGATAATCGAGCTCGGCTTTTCCATCGACGAGGCGTCCGAAACGCTGTTGAAATGCTTCGATGAAAATCGGCTGCCGACTGCCATTCTCGCGCTGACCAATTTCACGACGCTGAGTGTGCTGACGACGCTTGCGGAGCGGGGCCTTCGCATGCCGCACGATATCTCGCTGATTGGCTTCGACGACTACGCATGGATGCGGGCTCGAGCGACGCCCTTGACTGCAATTTTCCAGCCGGTGCGCGAGATGGGCCGGGCCCTTTGGGAAACACTGAGCGCGCGGATCAAAGGCGACCTCTCGCCTGCAAAACATGTGCTCCTGCCGTGCGAGCTTAGGGTTCGGGCGTCGACTGGGACTGTCCCCGATGCACGTCCCGCAACCCGTCCCACGGAGGAGGCAGTCTCGCGGCCTGCCGGAATGGCGGTCCGCTGATGACGGATCATACGGAATTCTGGGTCGCCGTCTGATCCAGAGCAGTCGGATCTATCGATCCGCAATTTGCCCGCGCGGCAAACGATGGGAGGTAAGTGAGGTCATGATGAAACTTTCTGCAACCAGACGCGCCCTGCTTGCGGGCGTCGCTTTCGCCACCGTACTCGCGACAGTCGCTTTCGCCGCTGACAAGCCCACGATGGGCGTCGTCGTGAAGATCGGCGGCATTCCGTGGTTCAACGCCATGGAGGCCGGCATCAAGGAAGAGGGCGCCAAGGACGGCGTCGACGCCATTATGATCGGGCCAACCAGCGCGGATCCGTCGTTGCAGGTCCGCGCGATCGAAGACTTGATCGCCAAGAAGGTGAACGTCATCGGCGTGGTCCCGAACGACGAAAAGGCTCTCGAGCCTGTGCTTGAAAAGGCGCGCCAGGCCGGCATCAAAGTCATCGCGCACGAAGGCCCGGGTATCCAGAACAAGGACTGGGACTTCGAGCTCGCCTCGGCCAAGGGTTTCGGCGAGGCGCACGCGGAGCTTTTGGCAAAGGCGATGGGCGGCAAGGGCGAATATGCGGTCTACGTCGGCTCGCTTACGGTTCCGCTCCACAACGCCTGGGCCGACGCGGCGATCGCGTACCTGAAGGCCAAGTATCCGGACATGAAGCCGGTCGGCGACCGATATGGCGTCGCCGAAAATGTCGACGACAGCCGCAAGACCGCGCTCGACCTGATGGCTGCGCATCCGGACCTGAAGGGCTTCCTCGCCTTCGGCAGCCAGGGCCCGATCGGCGCCGGCCGCGCGATCGAGGAGAAGGGCGTCGTGGGCAAGGTGTTCGTGGTCGGGCCGTTTTCGCCGGGGCAGGGACGCAAGCTCATCAAGGAGGGCGCCATCTTGGGCGGATACATGTGGAATCCGGCCGAGGCGGGCCGCGTGTTCGTCCGCGTCGGCAAGATGGAGGCAACCGGTCAAGAGATCAAGGACGGCGAGACGATCCAGGGGCTCGGCGTCGTCCATCCCGATGAGAAGACTCACAACATCATCACCGACAACCTCCTTGCGATCAACAAGGAGTTGGTCGACAAGCTTGCAGATCTCGGGCTCTGACCGATCCGCCTCTCCCGCTGAAGCGGGAGAGGCCCACACCAGGCCGAGCGGAAACTTTCGACGACAATTCGGAACTCGTGGACAACCATGACGGCGCCGTCGCCCAAACCATCCATCCCCGCCTCCGAGGCGATCCGCTTCGAGCGCGTGTCGGTGCGCTTTGGCGGCGTGCGCGCGCTTGACGACGTATCATTCTCGGTCGGGCGCGGAGAGGTGCATTGCCTCGCCGGCGAGAACGGAAGCGGGAAGAGCACGCTCATCAAAGTCATCGCCGGCGTCTATCAGGCCGCTCCCGGCGCGCACACCGACTATTTCGGCGAGAGCGTTGTGGCGCCGACGCCGCAACTCGCCCGCCGCAAGGGCGTGGCGGTGATCTGGCAGGACCTGGCGCTCTTCCCGGAAATGACGGTCGCCGAGAACATCGCCTTCGACGGCCTCGTGGGCGCGCCGCGGCTCGTGAACTACCGGGCCATACGCGAGACCGCGCGCGCCGCGCTCGCCAAGCTCGGCGTGGAGCTCGACCTCAGCGCGCCGCTGAAGAGTTTGCCCATTTCGGGAAGACAATTGGTGGCGATCGCGCGCGCGCTCGCGAGCGACGCAAAGCTCGTCTTCATGGACGAGCCCACCGCCTCGCTCACACAGACCGAGACGGACCACCTGCTCGCCGTCGTGCGCACGCTTTCCGCCTCCGGCGTCGCCGTGGTTTTCGTGAGCCATCGGCTGGCAGAGGTGCTCGACGTATCGAGCCGCGTCACCGTCCTGCGCGACGGTCGATTGGTTGGCGTATTCGACGCCGCCGGCATGACCCAGTCGCGGTTGACAGAATTGATGACGGGCAAGCGGTTCGACCAGGCCGTCACCGCCCGCGACGTCGGCGATGCGCCGATCGTCCTCGAAACCTCCGGCCTGACGCGCCAAGGCGAGTACGAGAACGTCAATCTGACCTTGCGCGCCGGCGAGGTCCTCAGTCTCATCGGCTTGATCGGGGCCGGCCGCACCGAACTCGCGCATACGCTGTTCGGCATGGCGCGCGCCGACGCTGGCTCGGTCCGCTTGTCAGGCTCATCCGTCGCCTTCGCGAGCAATCGCGAAGCTATCGCCGCGGGAATCGCCTACGTCTCGGAGGATCGTCTCGCGCTGGGTCTGGTGCAGCCGCAGTCCATCGCCGATAACACCGTTATCACGACCCTGAAGGCAATTACGGGCGCCGGCGGATTGATCTCCGAGGCGAAGAAATCCGCGGCCGTCGACAAGGGCGTCGGCGAGTTCGCCATCAAGATCGGCCTGCCGGAAGACGCCGTGTCGACGCTGTCGGGAGGCAATCAGCAACGCGTCGTGCTTGCGAAGTGGCTCGCCACGTCGCCGAAGGTCTTGATCCTCGACTGTCCGACGGTCGGCGTCGATGTCGGCGCGCGCGACGGAATCTACAAAATCATACGCGGGCTCGCCGAACGCGGCATCGCCGTTCTTATGATCTCCGACGAAGTCACCGAGGTCTACTTCAATTCCGACCGCATCCTGCACATGGCGGGCGGGCGCATCGTCGCGGAATATGACCCGCGCCGCATCTCCATCACCGATCTGGAGCGCGCCGTCTATGCGTGACTATTTGCGGACCCACGAAGGCGAGGTGCGCCTGTTCGTCGTCCTGGCCGCCCTGATGCTTTATCTGGGCTTCGCCTCGCCGACCTTCTTCACCGCCGGAAATTTGGCGTCGCTGCTGAACAACAACGCCGTTAACGTGATTTGGGCGGTCGGACTGCTGGTGGTCCTTATCGCCGGCGGTATCGACATTTCCTTCGCGGTCGCAGCTTCGGTCGTGCAATATCTCACAGCGCTCGCGTTGAATGCCGTCGGCGGAGGCAATTGGATCTTCGGCCTCCTATTTGCGGCGGTCTTCGGAATCGCCATCGGTTGCATCAACGCCACCCTGATCGCCGGTTTCCGGATCATCTCGATCATCGTCACCATCGCGACCTTCAATGCGTTTTTTGGCCTGCTGATGTTCACGACATCCGGAAAATCGATCTACGATTTGCCCGACTGGTGGACCGATCGCATCGCGGTCGCTTCGCTCGGCGCAGGCGGTGCGCTCACCCTCCCGGTGGCCGGCATGGTTGCAGCGATGGCGGCGACCTGGTTCCTGATCTCGCGCACGACGACCGGTCGACAGATCTACGCATTCGGAGACAACCCGGAGGGCGCGCGGCGCGCCGGCGTCGCAACGGTGAAGATCCAATTCATTGCCTACGGTTGGTTGGGGTTGATGGCGGGCATCGGCGGCCTCATGCAGGTCAATCTCGCCCAAGAGGTCGTTCCGAACGCTCTCATCGGTCGCGAACTCGACGTGCTCGCCGCAGCGGTGCTCGGCGGCGCGCGGCTCGGCGGCGGCCGTGGATCGGTGCTCGGCTGCTTTCTCGGCGTGATGCTGGTCGCGGTCGTGCAAAACGGGCTGAATCTGCTGGGCGTCTCGCCCTACGCCTTCAAGATGCTGATTGGGTTGACGATCCTCGCCGCCATCTCACTCTCGAACTTTGAACTGGGCGCGCTCCTGGCGGGCGGGTCGAGGAGGCAGGGTCATGTCGACATTCACTGAGCGCCTGGGCCGCGTATTTGGGCGAGAAGTGATGGGACTCCTCGGGCTGTTCGCGCTTACCGTGGTCGCCTTCGGCCTGACGTCGCCGCAGTTTCTGAGCATCGCGAATTTCGATTCAATCGGCTTTCAGTTGCCCGATCTGGGCCTGCTCACTTTGGCGATGCTCGCGCCGATCATCGCCAACGGAATCAATCTGGCGGTCATCGCCACCGCAAACCTCAGCGGTCTGACCCTGGCCTGGATCCTCAACATGAACGGCGGGCCGAACGCAGGCGTCCTGGCTTTCGTCGTCGGCGTCGCCGCGGCGCTGGCCGTCGGCGGCGCGTCGGGCGCAGCCATGGGCGTGGTCATCGCCTATTTTGGCGCGCATCCGATCCTCGCTTCGCTCGCGATGATGATCTTCCTGAAGGGGCTTGGGGAATTTCTCACGCGCGGCGGCGATATTTCCGGCTTTCCGGCTTTCCTGGGCGAAATCGGCCACGGCGTCATCCTCGGCATTCCCGTGCCGATGCTCGTGTTCGCCGTGGCGGCAATCCTATGGCACGTGCTGCTCGCGCGCACTCGTCACGGCTTCGCGGTGGCGATGATCGGCTCCAACCCGCGGGCGAGCGAGTACTCGGGAATTCCCGTCAGGCGTTCGCTCACTCTGGTCTACGCCCTTTCGGGAGTGATGTGCGCGCTGGCGGGTATCCTGATGCTGACCGAGTTCAATTCGGTGCGCGTCGGGCACGGCGACGCCTTGCTGCTGGTGACCGTGCTCGCGTGCTTCCTCGGCGGCGTCGATCCGTTCGGCGGATTCGGTCGCGTGGCGCCGGTGTTCGTGTCGCTGCTCATCCTGCAGACGCTGTCGTCAGGCCTCAATTTGCTCGGCGCCAATCAGCATCTCTCCACCGCCGTCTGGGGCTTGTTCCTGGTCGCGGTAATGGTCGTGCGGTCGGTCTGGGCCAGCCGTTTTCTGCAGTTGATGCTCGCCCGAGGCGTTGGCGTAGCGCGCGGTCGAGAGGGCGAGGACAAACCGAAAAAGGCGACGGGTTTTCGATAGGAGGAGAGACCGCATGAATAAGCTAGGCGTGCACGCCTTCGTCTGGGCAAAGGGTTGGAGCAATGAGGAATGCGCCCGTGCGATCGGCAATTCGGCCGAGGTGGGTTTTGATCTGATCGAAATCGCGGCTCTCGACCCGAAATCGGTTGACGTTGATTTCACCCGCCGCCAGCTCGAAAAGGCCAAGATCGGCTGCACCGCGTCGCTGGGGCTCGAAGCCAACGAGGACATTTCGAGCAACGACCGCGAGAACGAGAAGCGCGGCCAGGCGAAGCTCGAACGGGCGGTCGCGATGGCGCGTGACGTCGGCGCCACCCATGTGTGCGGCATCCTCGAATCCGCGTTCAAGAAGTACGACAGGCCGACAACGCCCGAGGGCGTGAAGCGTTCGGCCGAAGTGTTGCGGCGCGTGGCCGAAGTCGCGGCCAAGAGCAACATCATCCTCGGGCTCGAAGTGGTGAACCGCTACGAATCCAACGTGCTCAACACCGCTTCGCAGGCTGTCGAAATGTGCAAGCGGATCGGCGCCCCGAACGTCAAGGCGCACCTTGACGTCTATCATATGAACATTGAGGAATCCGACATCCGGCAGGCGATCGTCGAGACAGGCGACTATCTCGGCTATTTCCACACCGGCGATTCCCATCGCGGCTACATGGGCTCGGGCTCGATCGATCTTGCCGGCGTGTTCCGAGCGCTGGTGACATCTGGCTACCAGGGACCGATCACCTTCGAATCGTTCTCGTCGCGCGTCGTTGGTCAACCGCTCGAGGGGATTCTCGGCATCTGGCGGAACCTATGGGAAGACAGTCGGGACCTGGCTCAGCATGCACTGATGTACACGCGTTCGCAGCTCAAGGCGGCGCGTGAGGCCCAGAAGCAGGCGGAACGTAGCCGGCTACCCTGGCCTGACGACGCGCCAAGCGCCGAACGCGCAGGGCCGCGAGCCCCGACCGCAGCGAATATGGCGTGATTGGCCGCATGATCGTGACACGATTCTTGCCCCTCAGCGGCACAGGCCTCGTCGGGGCGGACCTTGGGGCGCGGCCCGATCAAATCGCCGCCGCCAGCCTGAGAATGGCGTCGCTGTAGCTCTCGCCCCGCCCGCGCAGGAAGCGCAGCCGCTTGAGGGCGCAGGTCTTGAGCGGGGCCGACCCGCTCGCCGGGAAGGAGCTATCAGGCTGTGGCGGATTCTACCCCCGATTGACGACGTTGGTATTGTTCGAAGAGGTCGCGAATGGCGTCGTTCTGCGATGTGCCCTCGAACAACTGATTGACGGCCACGCAGACCCCAAGGAGAGCAAACGACCCCTTGTTGATGGTGTCCAGTCGCTCCTTCGGCTTGAACGGAGGGATGACATGCATGGTCAGGGTCTGTTGATCGCGTTCTCGCATCGGTCGATTGTGTCGTCTTAGAGCATCAATCGAGGGGTGGGCTGGGTCATGGGACAGCAGGGCGTAGGCCCGATATGCCCGCTCCAAAATGCCCTTGGCCGTGTCGCTGACGGACAGTGTCCTCGGCTTCGGAAACTCGGCCCGAAGAGCCTTGATTCCGTCGCGAATAATTTTCCCCTCGTCGCTGTCCGCTACGCCAGGCTCTTTGAGTTCGGACTCCCCGAGTGAAATCCGCCTCGCTGCGTTGTTGCTTAGCATTTCGGTCACAGCCTCTGGAGCCTTGGTCGCAAAGTTTGGCGACCAGAAACAGGTTCTCGAAACAGAGCCGAACAAGAGCGCGGGACTTTATCGCTTGGTTGTCTCGCGCCATCGCTAGCGCCCCTTGGCAATTCGAGATCGAGCGACAGAGCAGCGTGAGGCCGATGATTTTTGGGTCTCTTGGACCAGTGAAGGCCTCCTCTGCGATAGCCGTGTCGACGAGACCAGTCGCCAGCTTGAGAACTTTCCGCGCAAACTCAAGAGCGCCTACCTCGGTGGACCATCGCGGACGCTCGGTGCGAGGTCGCCGCGCTAGTTTGACAGTACGGGGTGCCTCCGAGGACATCAGGCGCACCGTTCGGCCACCGCCACCCGCAGGATCACGTCACTGTAGCTCGCCCGCCGCGCAGGAAGCGCAGCCGGTCGACGACGTTCGGCGCAAGCCACACGTAGCGTTCGCCGCGCTCGTTGGCCTCGGCCTCATAGCTCACGCTGCCGAGCGGGAGTGGGCCATCGCCTCAAAGCCCGGGGGGGCGTATGGCTCTGAGGCCATAAAATTACCTTTGAAATCAACGGCTTTCAGGCCGTAACTCATTGATTTATGTGGCTGGGGGACCTGGATTCGAACCAAGATTGACGGAGTCAGAGTCCGCTGTTCTACCGTTGAACTATCCCCCAACGGCCGCTCGGGGCGGGGCGTCGCGCGCCTCGCGTCAATAGCGAAGCGGGCGCGCCGGCGCAAGCGCTTCTGCGAAGCCTCAGACCTGTTCGACCGCCACCACGCCGGGCGCGGCTTTCAGCGACCCGGCGACCGCCGCGCTCACCGCATAGCGGCCGGGCAGGCGGATTTCGACTTCGCCCTCCTTCGGCCCCAGGATCACCACCAGCGACACTTCGCCCTCGCCGCGCGCGCTCAGGCGCCGCTCGATCGAATCGAGCGGCGTCTCGTCGCGCACGAACACTCTCAAGCCCTTCTGCACCTTGGCGGCGGCGTCGGTGAGCCGTTCGACGTTGACGATCCGCGCCCGAACGTCCTCGCCTTCGACCGCCGCCTGGAGCGTGACCAGCACGTCCGCGCCCTTCTCCAGAAGGTCGCGGAACTGGCTCAAGCCCTCCTGGAACAGGATCGCTTCGTAGCTCCCCGACGGATCGGAGAGCTGGACGACGCCGATCTTGCCGCCGCTGCGCGCGCGCCGCTCGTAGCGGTCGAGCACGGTCGCCCCGAGCCGCGCGGTCGAGGCGCCGGCGCGCACCGCCCGCGAAAACTCCGCCCAGCGCGTCGCTCTCAGGCGCTTGAGGGCGGAATTGTAGACTTCGAGCGGATGGCCGGACAGGAAGAAGCCGACCGCGTCGAACTCGCGCCTGAGGCGCTCCGATTCCGGCCATGGCGCGGCGCGCGCTCTCAACGGGGCGGCCTCCGTCTCGCCGAACAGCGCGTTCTGGCCCGCCGCCTTCTCCGTCGCCCCGCGGCTCGCGATCGCCAGCATCGGCTCGATCGCCGCAAACGCGGTCGAGCGGTCCGGCTCGAGGCAGTCGAACGCCCCGGCCGCGGCGAGGCTCTCGAGCGCCTTCTTGTTGACCGCGCGGGGATCGAGCCGCGCCGCCATCTCGCCGAGCGAGGCGAAGGCGCGGTTCCCCCGGGCCGCTCACCAGCGCCTCGGCCTGCGCTTCGCCAACGCCCTTGATCGCGCTCAGCGCGTAATGGATCGCCGGGGCGCCGTCGGCGCTTGCGCGCACGTCGAAATCGACCAGCGAATCATTGACCGACGGGGCCGCGACCTTGATTCCGAGGCGCAGCGCCTCGGCGCGGAACTCGGCGAGCTTGTCGGTATTGCCCTTGTCGAGCGTCATCGAGGCGGCGAGGAATTCCGCCGGATGGTTCGCCTTGAACCATGCGGTCTGGTAGGTGATGAAGGCGTAAGGCGCCGAGTGTGACTTGTTGAAGCCGTATTCGGCGAATTTGGCGCAGGCGTCGAAAATGGCGTCGGCGGTCGCCTTGTCGATGCCGCGATCGACCGCGCCGGTGACGAAACGCTCGCGCTGCGCGTCCATCTCCTTCTTGATTTTCTTGCCCATTGCGCGGCGCAGGAGGTCGGCCTGCGCCAGCGAATAGCCGGCGAGGTCCTTGGCGATCTGCTGCACCTGCTCCTGATAGGTGATGACGCCGAAGGTGTCCTTGAGGATCGGCTCCAGGAGCGGATGGGCGTATTCGACCTTTTCTCGACCGAGCTTGCGCGCGCAATAGAGGGGAATGTTGGCCATCGGCCCCGGCCGATAGAGTGCGACCAGCGCGATCAGGTCCTCGAACCGGTCGGCGCGCATGTCCATCAGCGCCCTGCGCATGCCGCCGCTTTCCACCTGGAACACGCCGACCGCCTCGCCGCGGCCAAGCATTTGATAGGTCTTCTCGTCGTCGAGCGGGATCTTGCTGAGGTCGACCGCGATTCCGCGCCGCCCTACGAGATCGATCGCCCGCTTGAGCACCGTCAGCGTCTTGAGACCCAGAAAGTCGAACTTCACGAGCCCGGCCGATTCGACCCATTTCATGTTGAACTGGGTCGCCGGCATCGCCGACTTCGGATCGCGGTAGAGCGGCGCAAGCTCGATCAGCGGCCGGTCGCCGATGACGACTCCGGCGGCATGGGTCGAGGCGTTGGAATAGAGCCCCTCGAGCCGCTCGGCGATGGCCAGCATCCGCGCCACCCTCTCGTCGGCCTTGGCCGCTTCCTGCAGCCGCGCCTCGTCGGCAAAAGCCTGTTTCAGCGTCACCGGATTGGCCGGGTTCTGCGGCACGAGCTTGGCGAGCTTGTCGACCTGGCCGAGCGGCATTTCGAGCACCCGGCCGACGTTGCGCATCGACGCCCCGCGCCAGGAACGAGCCAAAAGTGATGATCTGCGCCACCCGGTCTTGCCCGTAGCGCTCGCGCACATAGGCGATCACCTCGTCGCGCCGCTCCTGGCAGAAGTCGATGTCGAAATCGGGCATCGACACCCGCTCGGGATTGAGGAACCGCTCGAACAGAAGGCCGAAGCGCAACGGATCGAGGTCGGTGATGGTGAGCGCCCAGGCGGCCACCGAGCCCGCGCCCGAGCCGCGCCCCGGCCCGACCGGAATGCCCTGCGCCTTCGCCCATTGGATAAAATCCGCGACGATCAAGAAATAGCCGGCGAAGGCCATGTTGACGATGACGTCGAGCTCGAAGGCGAGGCGCTTCCGATAGTCGTCCTCGACCAGTCCCGGCGCGAGACCATGCGCCTCGAGGCGCGCGCGCAAGCCCTCGCTCGCCTGGCGCCTAAGCTCCTGCTCCTCGTCGACCGCGCCGCCTCCCGCGAGGAAAAAGCGCGGCAGGATCGGCTTTCGCGTCAGCGGCCGATAGGCGCACCGCATCGCGATCTCGACGCTGGCCTCGGTCGCCTCGGAGAGGTCGGCGAAGAGCTCGGTCATCTCGGCGCGGGTCTTGAACCGATGCTCCGGCGACAGGCGGCGCCGCTCCGACGTCGAGATGAGCGCTCCTTCGGCGACGCAGAGCAGCGCGTCATGCGCCTCGTAGTCGGAGGCATAGGCGAAATAGGGCTCGTTGGTTGCGACCAGCGGCAAGCCGAGACGGTCCGCGAGCCCGATCAGCGCCGGCTCGATCGCCCGCTCCGTCTCGAGCCCGTGACGCTGGATCTCGACATAGAGCCGCGCGCCGAATGCCTCGGCGAGCCGCCTGAGCCGGCTCTCGGCGAGTTCGGCATGGCCCGCGCGCAGCGCCCGGTCGATCGGCCCCGACGGGCCGCCGGTCAGGGCGATCAGCCCGTCGCTCTCCCGCAACCCGGCAAACGGGATATGCGGCTCGTCGCCGTCGGTCGGATCGAGCCACAGCGCCGAGACGAGGCGCATCAGGTTGCGGTAGCCGGTCTCGTTCTGCGCGAGCAGCACGATCGGCGCGCGCGCGCTGTCGCGCTCGACGACGCGCAACAGGGCAGGCGCCGCGTCGCCGAAATCGACCATCGTCTGCGCGCCGATGATCGGCTGCACGCCGGACTTGGCGAGCTTCTCCGAGAACTCGAGCGCGCCGAACAGGTTGTTGGTGTCGCCGATCGCCATCGCCGGCATGGCGTCGGCCTTGGCGAGCTTGGCCAAGGTCTCGATCGTCAGCGCCCCCTCGCGCAGCGAATAGGCGCTGTGCACGTGCAGGTGCACGAACCCGACCGCCTTGATGACCGATGATTCCATGGGCTCATGATGGCAAGTGGACGACCGCCCGTCGAGCGCGGCCTGTGGATAGCTCTCCCTTCTCCCGCTCGGGAGAAGGGCCGGGGATGAGGGCGTCCGGTCGGCTACCGTCAGGCGCCAAGGGCGCGCGCGGCGAGCGCGATCATGATCAGAAACGCGCCGAGCGCGGCGAGCTCGGCGATGTCGCGCAGGGCGTGGGCGGCAATATGCATTTCGGCCTCCTCGATCATGAGGAGTTCATTATATGTTCTTGTTGTGTTCCCGTCAACGCCGATGGAGACGATCTCCTGCAGGAAGGGTTAACACCTCTCGCCTCACCGCCGGCGCTACGACGGACGGCGGGGAAGCAGCCAAAATCGCCCGCGCGCCCGCGCTCACAAAGCTTTCAGCGACATTTTCTTCCCGATTTTCAGAAGCCGTGTTATCCTCGCCGGTTCGATGGCCAAGGCGCTCGGGGCAGCGAGGCGAGGCAGGCATGATTGACGAGATGGTTCCGGCGTTTGCGGGCGGCGGCGAGCCCGGAATTGGGCGGGACGAAGGGGCTCGATCGGCGAAAATAAAAACGCCCGAGCGTGTCAGCGCAACCCCCTGAAAAGGCTCGATTCGGACAAGGAAATCCAAGGAAATCCAAGCTTTTTTCTTGGTTTTCCTTTGCGCCGGCTTGGCCGGACTTTGCTGGATTTGGCTGGATTTGGCTCGAGCTTGGTCGAAAGCCGCCTAGCCCTTCCGCCGCTTCGCCGGCCCTTGGTCGAGCTCGGGGTAATGGCGGAATATTCCCGATTCGTTGAAGGGAATACGGCGCTCGGACGCGAGATAGGCGGCGACGTTCGGTTGCGCCGCGACCTTAGCCGCGAGCGCCGCGAGGGCAGGGTAAAGCTTGCCCGCGCCGGCGAAAGCGCGCGGAAAGGCGTAGGCGAGGCCCGCCCAGACCTGGAACAGCGACAGGTCGACGGTCGTGAGCTTGTCGCCGACGGCGTGCGCTTTTCCCGCCGGATTGTCGGCCAGCACGCGCTCGAAATAGCCGAGATATTTCGGGACGCGATGGGCGAGGAAAGCGGTGGCGCGCGCCTTGGCCTCCTTCTTCTGGTCCTCGTAGTAGCGGGCGGTCGAGATCGGGTGATGGGTGTCGTGAGCCTCGGAGACGAGGTCGGTGATCGTGAGGTGCAGGCCGTGGGCGAAGAGGCTCGAGGCCACGCTGGCCGGCGCGAGCCCGATCTTCGGCCCGAGGTAGTGAAGGATGTTGGCGACATGCGAGACGACGACGTCGCCGTCGCGCAGGATGGGCGGCGCAAACGGCGTGAACGGCGCGGACCGCCCCTCGAGCATCGCGGTCAGAGCGGCGACGCCGCGGCCCGGCCCGCGCTCGCGCGCGATATCGACGTAAGGAGCGCCGGCCGCCTCGAGCGCCAGCCGCACGAACTCGCCGCGCCCCTGGATGCCCGGCCAATAAAAGAGCTCATACGGCATCGCGCGCCTCCTTGCGTTCCGTGCGCCTCACGTCTGCGGCCGCATGCGGTCGGCGGCCTTGACGAAGCGGCGCGCGTGGTCGACGAGCTCGCCGTCGGTCGGGTGGTCCGCCTTCTCCACCCCCTCGACATGCGCCCGGATCGCCGGATGCCTCTCGGCAAGAAATTTGGCGAAAAAATCCTTCTCCTGCGCCGGCCCGACGATGAGGATGGCGCCGGCGTCGGCGATCGCCGTGGCGACATCCTCGAAGAACGGCTTGTTCTCCTCGATCCTGTGGCCGGTCCCCTTCTCGCGCGCGTGAATGTCGCGAACGATGTGATCGCGGATCACCGTCCTGTCGGCCTCGTCGACGTTGAAGTGGAATACGCGCGCCTGTTTGTGGTCGATCCAGACGACAGCGTGAAAATGATGGGCCATTGCGACCTCGACGGACAAGCCAATCCGTCTAAGCCTATCGCGCCCGTCGAGGCCGCGCTATGACCCGCTTGATGCGGAAAAATGGCGATGAGTTCGCCGCCGTCGCGGCGGCCGGGTTCGACAAGGCTGCCGTCTACGGGATCGGCGACGGCGAATTGGGCATGCGGCTCGACCGCTGGCTACAACGCCGCTTTCCCGATCTGCCCCAGTCGCACCTGATGAAGATCGTGCGAAAGGGCGAGGTGCGCGTCTCCGGCCGGCGGGCGGACGTTTCGACCCGGCTCGCGGCTGGCGAAACCGTGCGCGTGCCGCCGCTCCGGCAAGCGGCGGGGCAGGGGCCCGCGATCAGGCGCGCCAGTCCCGGCGACCGCGAGGCGATCCGGGCGATGACGCTGTTCGAGGACCGCGACGTGATCGTGCTCAACAAACCTCACGGCCTCGCGGTCCAAGGCGGCTCGGGGACCAAGCGCCACATCGACGGCATGCTGGAGGCGCTCGCCGACAAGAACGGCGACCGCCCCGTTCTCGTCCATCGGCTCGACCGCGACACCTCGGGCGTGCTCTTGATCGCCAAGTCGCGCAAGATGGCGGCGGAACTCGGCGAGATCTTCCGCTCGCGTGGCGCGAAGAAGATCTATTGGGCGCTGGTCGAGGGCGTGCCGAAGCCGGCGCAGGGGCGCATCTCGATGTTTCTCGCCAAGGGCAAGGGGATGGGCGACGAGCGCGGAGAGCGCAAGCCGGGCAGGGCGGATCTCGAGCGGATGCGGGTGGCGAAGCACGGCGACCCGGACGCGCAACACTCGCTGACCCTTTACGCGGTCGTCGACAAGGTCGCGCCACGGCTCGCGTGGCTCTCGATGCGCCCGGTCACCGGCCGCACTCATCAGTTGAGAGCGCATTGCGAGGCGATCGGCCATCCGATCGTCGGCGACCCGAAATATAACCGCCGTCCGGCCAATGATCCCGCCCGCAGCGATCCCTTGCGCGCCATTCCGCCGGGGCTCGAACCCAAGCTGCATCTTCTGGCGCGGCGACTCATCCTGCCCCATCCGCGCGGCGGGATCATCGACGTGACCGCGCCGCTTCCGGAGCACATGAAAAGGGGCTTCGCCATGTTCGGCTTCGACGAGGGCGAGCGCGATCCGATCGAGGAGGCGCCCGATGAGTGAGGCGCCGCGCGATCCGATGCGCGCCGCCCAGGCCAACATGCGCCCGGCCGCCATCAAGCGCTTCTATCGGACGGTCGAGGTCCGCGAGACGGCGGGCGGCGGACACGCTTTGACGCTCGACGGCCGCGGCGCGCGCACGCCAGGCCGCAGGCCGCTCGCGGCTAACAGCCGGGCGCTCATGCTCGAGGTCGCGGCCGAATGGGAACGGCAGCGCGAGACGATCGAGCCGGCCGACATGCCGCTGACCCGGCTCCTCAACTCGGCGGTGGACGGCGTCGTGTTCACGATGGCCGAGACGCGCGCGGAAGTCTTGAAATATGCGGGCTCCGATCTCCTCTGCTACCGCGCCGAGGAGCCGGAAGAGCTGGCCGAACGCCAGCGGCTCGCCTTCGATCCCGTCCTAGCCTGGGCGGCGGAGACGCTGGGCGCGCGCTTCCGTCTCGGCGCCGGGGTCATGCATGTCGAGCAGCCGGCGCAGACGATCGCCACGATCCGCTCGGCGATCGACGATTTCGACGATCCGGTCGCGCTTGCCGCGCTCAGCGCCATGACCACGCTCACCGGTTCGGCGCTCCTTGCGCTTGCGGTCGCGCAAGGCTTTCTCGATCCGGCCGCAGCCTGGCGCGCCGCCCATGTCGACGAGGATTTTGAGATCGAGCGCTGGGGCAAGGACGAAGAGGCGATGGCGCGGCGCGAAGCTTGCTGGCGCGAGTTCAAGGCCGCGGCGCTGGCGGCGGGCGCTTCGGGCTGAAAGTTGCTCATGCTATTCGGGATCGAGACGTTTTTTCGCATGAAGGGGGAAAGACCATGAAAGATATCCTCGTTCGCCTCGACGCCCGCCGCGACCGCGCCCGACTGGGAGGCGGCGAGCAGCGCATTTCCGCCCAGCACGCCAAGGGGAAGCTCACCGCGCGCGAGCGCATCGAGCTTCTGCTCGATCACGGCTCGTTCGAAGAGTTCGACATGTTCGTCCAGCACCGCTGCGACGATTTTGGCATGGAGGCGACCAAAATCCCGGGCGACGGCGTGGTCACCGGCTGGGGCACGGTCAACGGCCGCACGGTTTTCGTGTTCGCCAAGGATTTCACCGTGTTCGGCGGCTCTCTTAGCGAGACGCATGCGCAGAAGATCACCAAGATCCAGGACATGGCGGTGAAGAACCGCGCCCCGATCGTCGGCCTGTTCGACGCCGGCGGCGCCCGCATCCAGGAGGGCGTCGCGGCGCTTGGCGGCTATGGCGAAGTGTTCCAGCGCAATGTGCTCTCGTCCGGCGTCATTCCGCAGATCTCGGTGATCATGGGTCCCTGCGCGGGCGGCGACGTCTACTCGCCGGCGATGACCGATTTCATCTTCATGGTGCGCGACACGAGCTACATGTTCGTGACCGGCCCGGATGTCGTGAAGACGGTGACCAACGAGACCGTGACCGCGGAGGAACTGGGCGGGGCCCAGGTCCACACCACGCGCTCCTCGATCGCCGACCGCGCCTACGACAACGACGTCGAGGCGCTGCTGCAGATGCGCCGGCTGATCGACTTCCTTCCCGCCTCCAATCTCGAGCAGCCGCCCAAGCTGCCGAGCTTCGACGATCCCGACAGGATCGACATGTCGCTCGATACGCTGATCCCCGAGAATCCCAACAAGCCCTATGACATCAAGGAATTGATCATCAAGATCGCCGACGAGGGCGACTTCTTCGAGATCCAGGAGGCTCACGCCAAGAACATCGTCACCGGCTTTGCCCGGATCGACGGCTCGACGGTCGGCGTCGTCGCCAATCAGCCGCTCGCGCTCGCCGGCGTCCTCGACAGCGACGCGTCGCGCAAGGGAGCGCGTTTCGTCCGCTTCTGCGACTGCTTCAACATTCCGATCGTCACCTTCGTCGATGTCCCGGGCTTTCTGCCCGGCACTGCGCAGGAATACGGCGGCCTCATCAAGCACGGCGCGAAACTTCTGTTCGCCTATGCCGAAGCGACGGTCCCCAAGGCGACCGTCATCACCCGCAAGGCGTTCGGCGGCGCTTACGACGTCATGGCGTCAAAGCATCTGCGCGGCGACATCAATCTCGCCTGGCCGACGGCGCAGATCGCGGTGATGGGCGCGAAGGGGGCGGTTGAGATCATCTTCAGGTCCGACATCAATAATCCAGTGAAAATAGCTGAAAGAACTAAGGAATACGAGGACGCCTTCCTGTCGCCCTTCGTCGCCGCCGAACGCGGCTACATCGACGAGGTCATCATGCCGCACGGGACGCGCAAGCGCCTATCGCGGGTGCTGGCGATGCTGCGCAACAAGAAGCTCGAGAACCCGTGGAAGAAGCACGACAACATCCCGCTGTGAGACCGCTTGCGCGGGCTGACGGCGCCCAAGCGTCACCAGTCGCTTCGTAGGCCTCGCTCCACGCGGGCGAGCTTGTCATCAAGGGTGACGAGCTCGGCGCCGAGGGTGCTTGCAAGCCAAAGGTAACTTGCGTCATAAAGCGACAATCGCGTTCGTTCAGCGAGGACGATCGCCTCATGCAGTTCAACCGTCGCGGATCAGCCGCGCCGCGTCATCCCGACGCGTCAGGCCGAGATTGCTCACTTTCGCGACAATTTCGTCGATGCTGAGCCGTGTCGCGGCCGCGCCAGACGCCTCGTCAATCAGCGCCCTCAATTCCCCCTGCAGTGACCGATGGTTGGCTTTGGCTCGCTCGCGTAGGCGTTTTGCCTGTTCTTCCGGGACGCCCTTGATCGAAAGATCCATAAGGGTGCTCCATAATGAAGCCATAGTGGAGCATGCGCGGAGCGGGATTGCAACGGCGCATTGGCGTCGCCATGTGATCAGTAAAACGGGGCTATCGCCGCAGCAGCGTGGCACGGCGGAAAACCGGCCGCGGCGCCGTTTCGATCAGTGGCAGACGGTTCCGACGAACCGACGCAAACCCCTTCGCTTGGACAAGTGATCGATCTCCAATCGCCCGTCCCGGGGTCAGCGCGACGGGTCCCCGGGCCCAGCAGCGCTCCGTTCAGGATTTCTTCCCGGGCGGATTCATGGCCTGGCCCGTCGGGCCCTGCGACTTCTTGTATTCGGACACCGAGCCCTTCGGCTTGTCCGACTTTGGCTTCTTGGCCTCCTTGTTGCCTCTGAGCTGACCCTTCGCCATCGATGGCCTCCTTTTCCGGCCCCCGGTCCGGGGGCCTTCAGCGGCCGATTGTTACACAGTTGGTCGTGGCCCGCCACAAACGCTCTTTTGAGGCGGCGACATCGCGAGGCGACGAACGCCTCGCGCCTTTGCGCGCCGCGTTCATCCCTCGCGGCGCCAATGCCGCCAATGGCCGCGGCCCGACGAGGGGGCGAAAAGCATGGCGAAGCGGCGCTTCTGGCTGTCGTCGAGACTGTCGTAGAGCGGCTTGGCGGCGGCCGCGAGTTTCTGCAACCCCGCGGCCTGGGCGTTCAGCCGCTCCGAGGCGCGGCCGAGGCGCTCGATGGGGTTGAGGTCGCCGGGCTGGTCGCGACCGTCGGCGCTTTTCTCCCGCCACGCGGCCATCCGCTCAGCCCGCTCCCTGGCGATATCGCGCATCGCGGATTCGAGCGGCGGCCAGTTCTTCTCCTGGTCGGCGTTGAGTTCGAGGCCGGCTTTGAGCGCGGCGATGCGCGCGTCGAGGAAGGCGGCCCGGTCCTCGGCGCTGAAACGACTGTGCTGCTGTGCGGTGTCGTCGGCGACGGCGTAGGTTCCGGCGGCGAGCGGCGCAAGAGCGAGAACGGCCGCCACGGCGATCGCGGAAAGCGCGGTTTTCATGAACGAATCTCCAGATCGTGCGTTTCCAAACCTGGCGCAGGCTAAATCGCCTCGTGGCGTCCGTCCAATGACATCGGCGTGAACCGGCCGACTATTCTTTCTCGTTCGTTAACATGGCTTTCATCTTCGCGTTACCATGCCGCTTTCCTGACGCTTAACTGTGCCGTGACGCTTTTCATTACGTTATGGCGGGATTCACCCGCCGGAAAATATTGGAGCGCAGGTTCCCCGCCGAGATCGGAATCGCCCGCCGGCGCCGATCGATCGAGCGTCGAGCAGGTGCGTATGATGGGTTTCGTGATCGACAGGAGCCGGACGATCATCAGCGCGATGATCCTCGGCCGGCGGGTCACCGCTCAAGACGTCGCGTGGTTGAGACGGGAAGTGTTCGCCGGCGGCGAGGTCACGCGCGAAGAGGCGGATGAACTGTTCGCCGTCGCCCGAGCGGATATGGACAATGCGCCGGAATGGAAAGAGCTCTTCGTCGAGATGATCGCCCGTCACGTCGTCTGGCAGGCCGAGCCTGCGGGAGTGGTCAGCGAAGAGCGAGCCTCCTGGCTCCTGTCGCGGGTTGACGAATGCAAATCCGTCGAGGCCCTGGCCGCGCTGGTCAACGTGCTGGCGGAGGCGCGCAGAGCGCCGCAATGGTTTCTCGACGCGGTCCGGGCGCGCGCCTCGGGCGGCTGGCCGAGCGTGAGCGAGGCGTTTCCGGCCGCAACGGCCGGGTAGCGTCGCCGCCCAACCGATCGCGGCCGACGGTACGCCTTGCGGCCGCCGGTTGCGCGGGTTATCGGGTAGAGCAGGGCGGCCGCATGTGGCGCGCGCTTCAAGCGGCTGACCGCAAATCGACGAGAGTCTCTCCCCCATGACAAAAGCGACAGCCTTGCTCGCGGCCGCGCTTCTCTCGCTCGGCGTCTTTTCGCCGCCGGGCGCCGCCAAGGCGCAAACGTTCGGCTACCCGCCGAATCCGGTCGCCTGGATCGTCGGCCCGGGCCATTTCGGCATCAGCGGAATTCCTTGGCCGGGACCGCCGTTCGCTTGGCCCATCCTGAAGCCGGCTTATGGCTGCTACTTCACCCGCGCCCGCATCAAGAGCGCCTGGCAGCGGATCGAAGTTTGCGATTGAAAGCGCCCCCGCGGCGCCGTCGTCCATCCGGTCGGCGGCCGAGAATCCCGACGGGCGTTCGCGCGCCCGGGCTTTGCCTGTGGACGCTGCTCTGAGGCGCCAAGACGGGGGCCGCGCTTGCCGCCGCGCCGCCGATGCTGAACCGCAGGCCGCCGGCGGGTCGCCGTTGTTTACGCGCTACCGAGGTTCCAATAGAAACGGACCTTGAGGGAAGACTCCGGTCTTCCTTGCGGGGGCGCCGATGTTCAAGAAAATCCTGATCGCCAACCGCGGCGAGATTGCGTGCCGCATCATCAAGACGGCGCGCCGCATGGGCATCAAGACCGTCGCCGTCTATTCGGAAGCCGACAAAGACGCGCTCCATGTCGAAATGGCGGACGAGGCTGTCGAAATCGGCCCGCCCGCCGCGGCTCAGTCCTACCTCGCGATCGACAAGATCGTTGAAGCCTGCAACGAGACCGGCGCCGAGGCGGTTCATCCGGGCTACGGGTTTCTTTCCGAGCGCGCGGCCTTCGCCCATGCGCTCGCCGACGCCAAGGTCGTCTTCATCGGCCCCAATCCCAAGGCCATCGAGGCGATGGGCGACAAGATCGAATCGAAGAAATTCGCCAATGCCGCCAAGGTCTCGACCGTGCCGGGCTATCTCGGCGTGATCGAATCGCCTGAGCGGGCGGCCGAGATCGCCGACGAGATCGGCTATCCGGTGATGATCAAGGCTTCCGCCGGCGGCGGCGGCAAGGGCATGCGCATCGCCCATTCTCGCCAAGAGGTGTCGGAGGGTTTCGCCCGGGCCCGCTCGGAGGCGAAATCCTCGTTTGGCGACGATCGGGTGTTCGTCGAGAAATTCATCGTCAATCCGCGGCACGTCGAGATCCAGGTGCTCGGCGACAAGCACGGCCATCTCATCTATCTCGGCGAGCGGGAATGCTCGATCCAGCGCCGCAACCAGAAGGTGATCGAGGAAGCGCCCTCGCCGCTCATCGATTCCGAAACGCGCCGAACGATGGGGGAACAGGCGGTCGCGCTTGCCCGGGCGGTCCAATACGACTCGGCCGGCACTGTCGAGTTCGTCGCGGGCCAAGACCGAAGCTTCTATTTCCTCGAGATGAACACCCGGCTGCAAGTCGAGCATCCAGTGACCGAGCTCGTCACCGGCGTCGATCTGGTCGAGGAGATGATCCGGAGCGCGGCCGGCGAGCCGTTGCGGTTGACGCAGGCAGACGTGAAACTCTCCGGCTGGGCGGTGGAGAGCCGGGTCTACGCCGAGGACCCGGCGCGCGGCTTCCTGCCTTCGACAGGGCGACTGGTGAAATACCGCCCGCCGCCGGCAGGCGCAAAGCACGGAATCACCGTTCGCAACGACACCGGCGTCTACGAAGGCGGGGAAATCTCCATCCATTACGATCCGATGATCGCCAAGCTCGTCACCCACGCGCCTGACCGGCTCGGCGCAATCGATGCTCAGGCGACCGCGCTCGACGCTTTCGTCATCGACGGCATCCGCCACAACATCCCCTTCCTGTCGGCGCTGATGCAACATCCGCGCTGGCGCGAAGGACGGCTCTCGACCGGCTTCATCGCCGAAGAATTCCCCGACGGGTTCCAGCCGCTGGCCGCCGGGGGCGAAACCGAGCTCAGACTGGCAATGGCCGCCGCGCACATCGACCATACGCTCAACCAGCGAAAGCGGCGCATTTCCGGGCAAATGCGCGCGCCCGAGCGGATGCGCTTCGAGCTCAAGCGGGTCGTGGCGATGGGCAAAAGCCTTATCGAGCTCGAGATCGACGCCAAGCGGGACGGCGCCTCGTTCGTGCTCGCGGACGGCCGCAGGATCGAGGTTCAATCGGATTGGAAGCCCGGCGATCCGTTGTGGCGCGGAACCGTCGATGGGGTCGAGATCTTCGTGCAGGCCCGCCCCATCCTTAACGGCCACGAGCTCTCCCACGCGGGGATCGTGGTCAATGCGCGCGTCTTTACCCAACGCGAGGCCGCGCTGGCGGCGCTGATGATCGAGCGCAAGGGCGTGGACGGATCGCGCTTCCTCCTGTGCCCGATGCCGGGCCTCGTCAAGGCGATTGCCGTCAAGGTCGGACAAGAGGTCAAGACCGGAGACCGGCTTTGCATCGTCGAAGCGATGAAGATGGAGAATGTGTTGAGCGCCGAACGCGATGCGACGATCAAGGTGATCTTGTGCAGGGAAGGCGATTCGTTGGCCGTCGATGCCGTGATCATGGAGTTCGCGTGACGGAAAGGCACGCCGACCGCATCCTCGTTTCGTCAGGCTCGCCGTTCGAGATGGCCTACGGCTACTCGCGGGCGCTTGTTCGCGGCGACGAGGTCCTCATCGCCGGCACGACGGGATACGACTATGCGAAGATGGCGATGCCCGAGGACGTCGCCGAGCAGACCCGCAACATCTACGCAACCTTCGCCCAGGCGATGAAGGAAGCAGGCGGCGAACTCGCCGACATCGTCCGATTGCGCACGTTCGTCACCGACGCCGCCGATTGCGAGCCAGTGTTGAGGGTGCAGGGCGAAGTCTTCGGCGCAATCCGACCCGCAGCGACGATCGTCGTCGTCACGGCGCTGTTGAAGCCGGAAATGAAGGTGGAAGTCGAAGCCGAGGCGCGGCTCAGCCGCCGCGGGTGAGGCGTATTGTCCCCCCCGCCGCGGCTGACGGTTTCCTCAGGCGGGCTTCTTCACCCAGAGCGAGCACCAGCCGGTCGGGGCGATATCGCCATCGACCATCTTGCACGAGTTCGGGGCGACAAAGAAATTGCAGCCGTCGCACTGCTTGCCGTCTTTCGGATCCGCCTGATACTTGACCGCGGTCATTGCCAGTTTCGCCTCCGCTTTGCCGCCGGTCAGCGCCAGGAGAGGCGCGGCGCCCGCCGCGGCCAGGAGGACGGAGCGGCGGCTGACATCGTAATTACTACAAGTCTCACGCATGGGCGGCCTCATTGAGCGAGTGGAAACAAGGGAAACGGCCGATCCTCGAGCGCGAGGATCGGCGCTCCATGAGATTTAGAATGATTCTAAATCGGCGCGCAGTCAATCGCCGCTGCTGCGGCCATTCGGCGCATGGAAAGGTCGCCTGGCGCTTGTCTTGACCGCGCCGCCGCGCCATATACTGGCCGCTGAAGTACGAGGAGGAGGCGAAAATGCAATTCGCCAAGCTGAGGCTTGCGCTCCCCTTGATTGCTTGCGCGCTGGCCTCGAGCGACGCCGCAGAGGTTCAGGAGACCGGGGCCGACGGCGTCTTTTATGGTAGCGGCCTCGTCAAGGCGGTAGAGCCTGGAACCGGCTGGCTGACGATCGCCCACAACGACATCTTCGGCTGCATGCCGGCGATGGAGATGATGTTTCGCGTTCGCGCGCCCGAAGTGAGCCGTAACCTGCGCCCGGGCGACACGATCGACTTCGCGCTCGACGGCGGAAAATACGTCATTCTTGACGCAAAGCTCGTCTCGCACGCCCAGTGAACGACGCATCTCATCATCGAAAGCCGCCGAGAATGCCGACAAAATCGCGTCCCAGCGCGTTGGAAACAGCTTGGTGGCAAGACATGCAGCTTGATGGAGGGTCTTGCAGGTATGTCTCGATCGTCGTGTTGACCAGGTTTTCCTTGGGCGCGTCCGCCGCCTGATAATTCTCCCGCGGCGCATCGGGCGGCGGCGGCGGCCCGGGGAAAAATGCGCCGTCATTTTGCGGGTCGGCGGGATGGGTCACGGTCGGCCATTGGCTGGCGACCAGCATGTAGTGCTCCCAGACGGTCCCCTTGATTCCCGGCAGCGCCCAATAGGCCCGGTTCATCGCCATGGTCGAGGCGTGGATCGGATGCCGGCGCACGACTTGCATCGGCGCAGGGTCGATCTTGGGCGGATTCTGCAGGCTGACCGGGAGCGTGGCGGGCGACCCGAATGGCGGCCAAAGGCCGAGCTCCGGTTTCGAGGCGTCGAAAAAGGAATAGGGCGCGCCCGCGTCCCTGGCGTCCGGCTCGCGCGCTTCGCCCGCGCCGGCCGGCGGCACGTTGTCGACGTGCTCGAAGGTGCTCCACAGCCCCTGCGGCCGGTACTTCGTCTTGACGACGATATGTAGGCCGACCAGCGCGACGTCGCTCTTCGAGCAGACGGTGCGCCCGGCGGCGAGCGTCCTGGCGACGTCGACGACCTCGGCGTTCTCAACCACGTAATAGCGCGCGCGGATCGCCGGCGGGTCCGCCGCGGTGAGCAGGCGCCACGCCGCCTTGACGGCGATCGAACCGGCGGGAAGATGGGCGGGATGGGCCACGTCGGGCAAGTTCTCGCCCTCACTCCAACCGCTCGACGCGAGCGCCGAGTATTCGGGCTCGTTGATGCGCACTTCGTAACGCGCATAGGTGCGGTTCTGCGCCACCAGCGGATTGGCGGCTTCGCCGGGAAGAAAGGCCGCCTGATTGAAATCCATGAACGGATCGAAGGAAGCGAGCGTCTTGGCTCGGCGGTCGACATTCGCTCCGCAGGGGTTCAGCGCTTCATAGGTCGCCCAGGGTTGAGGCGCGACGGGGAGGCTCCCCGGTCCCGCCTGAAACAGCTCGTAGCGGGCCTTGAAGGTCTCCCACACGCGCGGGCCGGAATCGCCAAGAGTTCTTGGCGGGGTCGGGGAGGCCGCGGTGCGCGGGGTCGGTGAGGGCCGGCCAACTGAGCGCGACGAAGGCGCGCCAGGCGAAATTGTCGAATTCGGGAAATGGGTCGACCTTGGTCGAGGGGACATCCTCGATACGGTCCATCGACACGGTCCGCGCCGCGTCCCCGGCCGAGGCTGGAGCTGGAGAGCAAAGTCCGATCGGCGCCGCAAAGAGCACGATCGCCATTCCACGCCTGCCCGCGCCGACAAAGGCCCGTGTCGATGATGTTATCCCGCGCCGTTCGCCGTTGGTCGGCATATCATTCAAGTCCGTGTGCTGAGCGCCAAAAGCCCGGCGATCAAACTGGTTAAAACTTCAGGCCGCCTCTCTATTCGCCGCGGACCGCGCTCACGCTCCCGCGTACAGCTTGCACCAACCCTGCCTGCTGACCGGGCCCACAACCGTCCTGCATTGGTCAGGCGGGAGGAACGGCGCGCAGATTTCGCAGCGCTCGACGCCATGCGGGAAATCCTGATAGGCGACATCGGCCTGAGATCTCTTGGATTTCGCGGCGAATGCCTTGCCGCAAGCGGACGTCATCGCGATGCTGGTTGCGACGCATGCGGCGTCTTGAAGCAGAACGCGCCGCGACCATTCCGCGGAATAAAGAGCGCTCGCCATATCCTTGCGTCTCCTCTCCGCTATCCCACCAGCGGAACCTCGCCGGTGAAGAATAGCCTCGGGCGGATTCGAGAACCACAACTGATAAATCGTCGTCAGCCACCTGATCGCAAGGCGCGCGGCCCTCAGCATTTTAGCGCCGCTTGGGGCGGAATGGTCGCGGGCTATGCGCCGGCCACGCAGCAGATCAGCCTTCCAGCGCTCGCCGCGGAGACGCCATCAATGAGACGCCGGCCTCATTTGCGGATGACGGGTCCACGAATTTCGCCGGCGGGGAAAGTTTTCGAATGCAAATTGAAATACCATCGGCCGTCTTTGAGATCCTTGGCCTGGGTCTCGTCGATCTTGGCGACCCCGTGGAACGGGCTCGCGAGAGCGCCCGGCGTGGCGACCTGAATGGGCGCATTCTCCTCTGGGGTCAGGCCCAGATAGGAGACTGGGCCGTGGAAATGCGCGCCGATCGGGGCGCTGGACAGGCCCGAATAGGTGACGGTCCAAGTCAGCGTATTGGTGTCGGTGTCGAACGTTCCCTCCATGACCCCCTTTGCGGGACTGGCGTTGGCAGGAACCTCGCCCGCGCCGCTGAGAAAGGCCGCGATCGGAATTTTGAGCGCCAAAGCTTGCGGGCTTGACGCTGCCAGCGCGATGAGCGCGACAACCGCGACGCTCGCTCGCCTTCGCATCGCGGCTTGCCCATGACGGGAAGCGTTTTGGAAGCCGGGCCTCGCTGACATGTTCTCTCCCCTTCGGCGCGCCGACTTCCCAGGCGCCGCTGCTCAAGCGGCCGTTGTTCGCTCAAATCTTGCGCGCGCGGCTCGGCTCGTCGTCGAGCCCCAGCGACAACGCGTCAGAACGCAAACCACGCATAGGCGAACACCGAGTTGTTGCCCTGAGCATTATGCGTATTGCCCAGGGACGAGCCATCGAAATTGGACGTGCCGCCATAGAGGTGAAGATACTCCGTGAACTGCAGGCCGATCCGCACGTTCCAGGTGGAATACGGAAATGGCGCGCCGTGGCTGAACGGGAGATAGGCGATGTCCTGGATCAGGCCGGCGCCGTTCGGACTGCTGATGAAGCTGTTGTTGAAGGAGCCGATGCTGGCGGGCGAGCATAAGACATTGTTGCCGGACCCGTAGAGATTGCAGTCGCCGGACCCGGCGATGTTGAAGTAGCCAACGCCGACGCTGTAGGTGTGGTCCCAGACGAACGTGGCGTTGGCCTTGAAGCTGTTGAGGGTGTTGTTGAGGTTCGACGATACGCCTTGGGCGTAGGACGAGTTCAACCGCTGCCATTCCATGATGTCGGTCAGCTTCACCGTTATGCTGTATTGGTCGCCTGCGTATTGGATTTGCGAATCAAAGCCGACGTCAGTAAAATTGTCCGTGCCGAAACCGTACACGCGGCCCGGCGTGACCTGCCCATACATGCCGAACGTGCCGACCTCCCAATAAAGGTCGCCCCAATGCGGCTCGAGCGCGAGGCGCCAATAGGGCGCGACGTTTGCCAACGCGTCGGTCGTCGAGTTGCCGGTTCCGAACGCCTGCAGCGCCCCGACCGGAAGCCCCTTGTAGAACGTCAGGTCGGCGTACAGCATGTCGTTCCAGAAAACATACGCGCCCGCGCCCCCGACAATCTGACCGTAGCCGCTCTCGATGTGGGTGAGCGGCGGGCCAAAGGCGGGGGCGATGGTCGACGAGATCTGCGGCCAGGCGAATGACGGCGTCGTGTTCCAGGGGTCTTCGACAGTGGGCGTATTGTTGGCGTCGATGCCCCAGATCGTGTCCTTGCCGAACAGTTTGAGCGTATCGGCGTAGCGCACGTCGGAAGCGTCGAGGATCACGCCTCCAAGCACCGGGTTGCCGGTGATCTGGATGAACGAGCCGAGATTTCCGTAGAGCTGGCCGGCCACGAAACCAGAGACTTGCTGGGAGACGAGGTTGTCGTTGGTGTGCAGCCCGGGGGCCGGCGGACTGTCCTGCGGCGACCTCGTATTGGTGAAGCCCGCCATGTACATCGCGGCGACCGGCGGCCCGGTCCAGTCGCCGCCCCCGAGCGTATAGCCGCCGATCTTAAACCGCCGGCCGAACGGGGTGAGCTCGGGGAAAGCGGTGTGGCATGCCGCGCAAGGCTGCCCGGTCTGACGCGCGTAGCTTGGGAGCGCTTCGGCGGGCCTGACGTCGACGAGCAACGCTGCCGCAAACGCCATGAGCGCGGCGAGACGAACGAAGGCCGATACGCTCGCTTTGAACCTGTTTAGCCTCTCTACGCTGGCAAAGCCGCCCGACGCATTCATTCGGCGCCTCCGTTTTTGCGCCCTGAACCACGACTTTCCACCGCCCGAGAGCGCCGCGGTTGATTCGCGTTGTTCGTTACGTTGGCCAATGTTGGTCAGTTCGATTGTTCAATCGGGGCCCGAAGTGATGGGCCTCAGCCCGCCTTCTTCACCCAAAGCGCGCACCAGCCGCTGGGAGCGATACTGCCAGCGACGGACTTGCAAGATTCGGGAGCTACGAAAAGGTTGCACCCGTCACAACGTTTGCCGTCCTTCGGCGAGTCTTGATATTTCACGGCGCTCTGCGCGAGCTTGGCCGCGTTGGCCTGAGTGGATCCAAGCGCCAGCAGCGGCGCGGCGCCGATCGTGGCGATGAGGACTGTGCGGCGGTTGACACACGGCGCCGCGTATTGATCGGTCATTTTTGCTTCTCCCGGAATTTAACTCCAAAGGGCGCCCCGCAAGGCTGAGGTTGGCGCGCGTCAATTCCAACAAGTCGAGGCTCCGCCATTCCTGAGCGTATGCCGCCGAACCCTTTGCGCATTGATTTGGATCAAGGAACCGCTGGCACGACCGTGGCGCGGCGCGCGCCAATCATGACTCCGCCCGCTTGGCGAGGCGCGCCCGCCTCCGGCGGAGCTGCAAACCAACTCAGGGTCGAAGTCTGGCGCGCGAGAGGGCGATAGCCGTCGGCGGGAGGCGAGGCGCTCAGTTAAGACTTCGGACCGTCAAGAACGTCCCGGATTTTTCTCGCAAGTTCAGCCGCCGTGTAGGGTTTTTTGAGCCATGCATCGGCGCCTGGCCACTGGCGCGCGATCGCCGGCTCGGCGTAGCCGGACGTAAACAGGATTTTGACCCCTGGCTTTGCAGCCAGCGCCGCCTCCGCCAATTGATCCCCCCTCATGCCGCCTGGCATCACGACATCCGTGAAGATCGCGGCGATGTCGGGGCGCTTGGCTAGCATTGCAAGTCCTGTTGTCCCGTTCTCCGCCTCCAAAACCTGATAGCCTAGAAGCCTGAGGCGCGAGATGGTCACTTTGCGCACGCGCGCGTCGTCCTCGACGACGAGAAGAGTCTCCGAGCCGCGGGGCATGGCGTCTTCGTTGGCTGCGCCCTGCTGCGGCTGGGCCGCAGCGCGAACCGAATCTGCGAAAGGAAGAAAGATCTGCACGGTCGTCCCGCGTCCCTCCTCGCTGTAGAGCTGAATGTTTCCGCCCGATTGCTTGACGAACCCATACACCATGCTGAGGCCGAGGCCGGTTCCCGCGCCAGCCGGCTTGGTTGTGAAGAAAGGTTCGAAGGCCCGCTGGCGCACCGTGGCCGACATACCCAAACCCGTATCGTTCACGGCGATCAAGATGTGCCGGCCGGTGCGGGTTTCCGGATACGTTTGGGCATAGTCCGCGTCGAGCCGCACATGCGAAATCTCGATCGTCACTCGGCCGCCGTCTGGCATCGCGTCGCGCGCGTTGATCACCAAATTGAGCAAGGCGTTTTGCAGCTGCGGTCCATCCACGGCGGCCAGATGGGCCGATCCTGTCAGGACCGTCTTGAGTTCAATGGACTCGCCCAGCGACCGCCGCAGTAGGTCGGCGAAGCCGGAAATGAGTTGGCCGACGTCCGCGGGCTTTGGGTTAAGCGGCTGACGCCTGCCAAACGCCAAGAGCTGGGCCGTCAGCTTGGCGCCGTCCTGCGCGGCGTCCTGCGCCTCCTTCGCCAACTCGCGCTGACGAGAAATCCTCGAGGTTCGCTTCGAGCATCTCAAGATTGCCCGTAACCACTGTCAGAAGATTATTGAAATCATGGGCGATGCCACCGGTAAGCTGACCGATCGCCTCCATTTTCTGGGACTGTCGCAGCTCTTCTTCCATCCTCTGACGGCTTGTCAGATCGCGAACGAAACCAGTGAAAATCCGTCGGCCCGCGGCGCGCGCTTCGCCGACCGCGAGTTCGATTGGAAACGTCACGCCGTCTTTGGTGAGCCCGGTCACGACCCGGCCATAGCCGATGATCCGCGCCTCGCCCGTCTCCAGGTAGCGGCTCAAGTACCCATCGTGCTCGTCGTGATAAGGCGCGGGCATCAGTATTTTGACATTGCGGCCGATGACCTCTTCTGCCTGATAGCCGAACAGGTTTGCCGCCGCCGCGCTGAACGAGGTGATGACGCCGCTCTCATCAATGACAATCATCGCCTCCGGCACGGTATCAAGTATCGATCGGAGATGCGCCTCGCGCGCGGCGAGATCGATTTGCGCTCGCTTCGGTCCGGTAATGTCGAAGTTCATCTGCAAGACGCAACGATTTCTGTTGTCCTTGGCGCCCAGCTCCACCCACACGCTTGCGGCCGAAACTGCTGTTCCGTCCTTCCGCCGGTGCTCGAGTTCACCTTGCCAACTGCCGCTTTTCCGCAGGCTGGCGATGATCTTGTCGCGCGGCTGCGGAAAGGTCGTTGCCAGAAGGCGATGAACGACCTGTCCCATCGCTTCCCGCTTGCTCCAGCCGTAAAGCCGCTCGCAGCCGGTAGCCCAATGGAGTATGGCGCCGTCGATCTCATGGATGATGACGTTCGCCAGGTCCAATGCGCGAGCGATCCCGCTCAAGCTGGAGGCGGCGGTCGGTTGAGGCATCCTGGTAAGCCATTTCCTGGGGTTTCGAATGAGCGCCCTTCCTCAATTGGGCCAGACGGCCCGGCGCGCCGAGGCGAATTCCGATCCGGCATGCTCCCTATCGCCGTGGCCGGCGATGTCGCGTAAGACGCCTGGCCGTCGCAAGGTCAATGAGCGTCGCCCGGCGGCGGCGATTAGACCGCGCCGCGTCAGGCTTGTGATTGTTCTCGACACGGTCTCGATCGTCAAACCGAGGTAGTCCGCGATATCGCGCCAACTCATCGGCAGTTCGATGTCGTTTCCATTGGCGCTCTTTCGGCGCACGGCAAGCAGGAAGCTGGCTACGCGCTCCTCGGCGCTATTGTGGCCAAGGAGCAGCATCTGGTCCTGAGCGGCCGACATCTCGCAACACAGAAGGGCGACCAATTGACGCTGCATCGTCGGGGACTCGTTAGCCAGCCCGAGGAAACGCCTCCGGGAAACGCGCCGAAGTTTGACATCGGTCACAGCTTCGGCGGTAAAAGGATACCAGTTCTGGAAAGAGACGCCCAGGAAGTCGCCGGGAAAGATGAACCCCACGATTGCGCGACGTCCGTCCGCCAGAACTCTGTAGACGCGCAGGACGCCTTCGACGATATCGAATATTTGGCCTGCCGGGTCGCTCTCCCAGAAAATGGCCGCGCCCGCCGAATATTCATCGGTCGGTTGTCCTTTGAACAGGTCCCTGAGCGTCGGCCCTTCGTCGGCCGGCACAGCACCCGGAGCAGGGACGTTCCAAAATGAGAAATCCATTGGGAGACCCGCTTGATCAGGGCATTTGATCCGGGCTCCGTCATCGGCGTACGATTTGGCTGTAAAAATTGGCGCCGATTTGTAACAGTTCGTAACAACCTTCTCGCCTTCGGAGCCGGCATCCCCCCATTGCATGTTGCCGTGAAATGCAAAGTCACCAGGATGACGCCCCCCACATTTTGATCGTCGATGACGATCCGCGCATTCGGCAGATGTTGACGCGGTATTTCGAGCAGGAAGGGTATCGGGTCAGTGTCGCCGCAGACGGCGCGGCAATGCGGCTTCAGCTCCGCGCTAAGTCGATCGACGTCATCCTGCTCGACGTGGTCATGCCTGGCGACGACGGGGTGACGCTCGCTCGCGAGATCCGCTCGCATTCCGACATCGGGATCATCATGCTGACGGGACGCGGCGAGGTCGTGGACCGCGTTGTCGGCCTGGAGGTTGGAGCCGACGATTATATCGCCAAACCATTTCACCTGCGCGAGGTGCTGGCGCGAGTGAAGAGCGTGTTGCGCCGGCGCAAGCTCCGTTCGGAGACCGCTTCGACGCATGGGGAGCCGGGCAATGAGACTGTGCGGTTTGACGGGTGGCTGTTCGACGCCGCGCGTCGCCGCCTCGTCTCGCCTGATGGAGAAGACGTTTCGCTGACGACGGGAGAATTCGATCTCCTCGCGGCCCTCCTGAAGCACCCCGGGCGCGTCTTTCGGCGGGAGGCCTTAATGGATTTGAACTCGAGGGCGCAGTTGGGAGGCTTTCGATCGCACGATCGACGCTCAGGTTGCTCGACTCCGAAAGAAAATCGAGGCTGACCCCGAAAATCCCGCGCTGGTCAAATCCGTCCGCGGCGTGGGCTATGTATTCGCCGGCAGAGTCGCTCGATAAACTTCCGGAACACGCCGCACTGCCCGAGCGCTCGCTTTCGCTGTCCCTCTGTGATAGGCCGCGCCAAATTCGCCAAACGCCCGCGGCGCCCGAAGGGGCGCGCAAGCGTCGGTTCGAGCGTCAAGCATGAGCGACATCTTTCAGGAAGTTGACGAGGAAGTCCGGCGCGACAAGGCGGCGGAATTCTGGAAGAAATACCAAAACCTGATCCTGGCCGGGGCGGCGCTGATCGTGCTCGCCTCGGCGGGCTTCCGCTATTGGCAATACGAGCGCGAGAAGGCCCAGCAGGCGGCCGGCGACCAGTTCCAGCAAGCGCTCACGGCGTTCGAGGGCGGCAAGCTCGACGAGGCGAAAGCGGAATTCGACAAGATCGCGGCCGAAGCGCCCAGCGGCTATCGGGCGCTGGCGCAAATGGCCGCGGCCGGCGCCAAGGCGAGTAGCGACCCGCAGGGCGCCGCCGCCGCCTTCGACGCGGTCGCCGGCGACGCCGCGATCGATCCGCTTTTGCGCGACGGCGCGCGCCTCCGCGCTGGCCTGATCCGCCTCGACATTCCGGGCGAAGAGCAGAAAGGCGCGGCGGCGCTGACCGCTCTCTCGGCCGGGGAGGGGCCGTTTCGGCGCCTCGCGCTGCTCAATCTCGCGGCGCTCGCGCTCGCGCGCAACGACTATGACGACGCCGCCAAGCAGCTCGATCTCGTGCTCGGCGATCCGGAGGTTTCGCCTGACGAACGGCAATTGGCGAGCCGCTGGCTCGGACTTGTGGCGGCGAACAGAACCGCCGCGAAATAGCTCTCGAGGCCGGGCCTGACCCGCCGAACCGGTTTGAGGCGAGATTGAGCGCCAAGGTCGCGATCATCGGCCGGCCGAATGTGGGCAAGTCGACGCTGTTCAACCGGCTGGTCGGCCGCAAGCTGGCGCTGGTCGACGATGAGCCCGGCGTCACCCGCGACCGCCGCGAGGGCGACGCGCGGCTTGCCGATCTCGCCTTCACCATCGTCGATACGGCCGGCCTCGAAGAGGGCGATCCGGCGACGCTCGCCGGGCGCATGCGCGCGCAGACGGAAGCCGCGCTCGCCGATTGCGACGCGATCCTGTTCGTCTTCGACGCGCGCGCCGGCCTCACCGCCGCCGACCGGCACTTCGCCTCGGCGGTGCGGCGCGCCGGCAAGCCGATCATCGTGATCGCCAACAAGGCCGAGAGCGGCTCGGGGCGCGACGGCGTCTATGACGCCTTCAGCCTTGGGCTCGGCGATCCGATTGCGCTCTCCGCCGAGCATGGCGAGGGTCTGGGCGACCTCTATGACGCGCTGGTCGAGGTTCTGCCGCGTGCCGCGCGCCTCGACCCGGACGAGGAAGACCTCGCCAAACCGCTCGTTCTCGGCGAGGAGGAGGATGGCAGCGAGCTTGACCTTGCCAAGCCCCTGCGCATCGCCGTGCTGGGACAGCCGAACGCCGGAAAATCGACGCTATCAACCGCATTCTCGGTCAGGAGCGTCTCTTGACCGGTCCCGAGCCCGGCATCACCCGCAACTCGATCGGGCTCGACGCCGAGTGGCGCGGGCGGAAGCTCAAGATCTTCGATACCGCGGGCCTGCGCCGGCGCTCGCGCGTCGTCGGCAAGATCGAGAAGCTCGCCGTCGCCGACGCGCTGAGGGCGGTGCGCTTCGCCGAACTGGTGGTGTTGCTGCTCGACGCGACGGTTCCGTTCGAAAGGCAGGACCTGACGCTCGCCGATCTCGTCGAGCAGGAGGGCAGGGCGCTGGTCATCGGCCTTAACAAATGGGACCTCATCGACAACAAAAGCGACAAGGCGCGCGACTTGCGGGCCGAGGCCGACCGTCTCCTGCCGCAACTGCGCGGAACGCGCGTGATCCCCGTTTCAGGCCTGACCGGCGCCCATATCGAGAAGCTGATGGAGGCGATCGTCGCCACCGACGCGACCTGGAACATGCGCATCTCGACCGGGCGCCTCAACCGCTGGCTTAAGCCCATCGTCGACGCGACGCCGCCGCCAGCCGTCTCCGGGCGGCGGGTGAAGATTCGCTACATCACCCAGCCCAAGGCGCGTCCGCCGTTCTTCGTCCTGTTCGGCAATTCCGTCGCCAGCATTCCCGAGAGCTACAAGCGCTACCTCGTCAACGGCCTGCGCGAAACATTCGGCCTCAACGGCGTGCCCATCCGCCTCTCGATGCGCTCCGGCGGCGAGAACCCCTACGCGCCGAAGAGGCGGCGGGGGTGAGGGATTCTGTGGCTTACTGCGTCCAGCGCCTCGGCCGGGGAAATTCGAGGCGGATGATGGCTGGAATTCGCGTCCGGGTCTAAGCATCATCGCTCGTAGGGTTGGATCGTCTCAAAAGGGCGGATAGCAGGCCCACAAGGATCGCCTCGGGAAGGACCGCAATCCCCGCCAGACCTTCCTTCGCGAGCGCGAAGTAGTCTTCACTGCTCGAAGCGGTCTTACAATTTCAAGCACCGTTTCACGCGCAAACTTGCGAGACGGGTTCACGGTACGTGGTGAAAGCTTGCCCCTCCGGCATGCAGGTGCAGTGCGCGATAGACCGCAGTATGCGCCGGGGTCCGCACGCCAAACTCCTCTCCAAGTGCGTGCAGGCGTCCGGAGAGCCATTTGAGTTCCAGCGGTTTGCCGTGAGCGAGATCATTGGCCATAGACGAACGGGTCTCCGGCGGGAACTGTTGCCAGAGCGCCTCGACATCGTCTTTATATCCTTCGACCATCGGGTGACCCGCCGACGAGGCCACCGCGATGCCCTCGTCGCGCAATTGCTCCATGAATTTTCTCGATTCCGGGTCGGCTAAGATCGGCCCGATGCCGGAGCGCATCAGGCTGGTGCCGCCCGAAAAGGCCGAGAGCATCACGAACTTGATCCAGATCGCCTGATCGACGTCATCGACCGTCTGGACCTCCATCCCACCCGCCCGATTGCAGGCCTTTCGGAATGCCTCAATTTTCGAATCGCCGCGGCCGCCAAGGGTGAGCCGCGGCCGCGCAACCCCGCCAGCATGGACAATCAGTCCGGGTCGCTCGAGATGGGCCGAAATGTACGCGGCGCCCCCGACCACCTGCGAGCGCGGGACAAATCGGGCAAGCGTCTCGACGCTGTCGATACCGTTCTGCAAGGTCACCACCCTTGTCTCCGAACCGACCAACGGGACGATGGTCGCAGCAGCGTCCTCGCTGTCAAAGAGCTTTACGGCGAAGATCACTATATCGACAGCGGCAATATCCGCAGGCCATTCGGTAGCCCGGACATTGCGAAGGTGGAGGTCACCAAGCGGGCTTTGCAGGCGCAAGCCGTTCTGTCGCAACTCGTCGAGGTGGGCGCCCCGCGCAATGAAGGCCACATCTTCCCCAACCGCGGCGAGTTGCGCGCCAAAATAGCCGCCGATACCGCCTGACCCCATCATCGCGATCCGCATCGTCGTCCTTCCTGAGGTGAAGATTCTCGTACGCGACGGAATTGTCACATCAACCGTTCTTACTGGTCATTACTTGCCCGACCGCGAGGGTCAGATTCAATAGATTCAATAGCTAGAAAGTCGTAGGGGTTCGGCGCAAGAGCCTATTCTTGCTAGACATGACAATGCTCACAGACCAACGAGCGTTACTTTGGCGATGCCCATTGCGGGATTGCGAGCCACCGAGGCAGATCAGTTGTTCTACAATTCCAACACAGGCCTTACCGCAGCCTTCCAGGACGATCGTGCTTCAAGGCGGTCGATCCAGGTTGACACGTGCGGCACATGTTCAAGGGATATGTTCGAGCCTTTCCGATAGACGAAGGTGCTCGCAATGGCGAAGTCGGCAATGCTCAGTTCACCCGCCACCCACTCCTTGTCGGACAGGTTTTTATCGAGAACCGCTAGGAACTGCGCGATGTCCTTAAGCGGTCCCTCCAGCACCTTTTCGTCCGGTTCGCCCATACCGAATTTTGACTTCAGAAGTCGCTCGAACGCAACGCGCTGCATCGCCGGACCGAGATGGATAGCCTGCCAGTAGGACCATTGGTCTACAATGGCACGCTTTCTCTTATCCTCCGGATACAGCCCCTGTTCCGATTTCAGGCTTGCAAGGTAGGCGTTGATCGCCCGGCTCTCCCAAAGCACGAAATCGCCATCGACCAAAACCGGTACCTTGCCGTTGGCGTTCAATGCCAAAAAGGCTTCGGACTTATTTTCGCCTTTTCTCAGATCAACCTCTACTATTTCCAGCGCTATACCTAGCTCGTGGGCAACCGCGCGAACCCGCAATGCATTGGGCGAAAGATTGGCGTTATAGAGAAGCATCGACGCATTCCTTTGGCTGCATATATTGATCAAAATCGAACGATTGCCCGTCGTCAGATGATTTGAGGCAGTTTGCTGGCCTCCGGAAGGGAGGACTCTGGATCATGTGTGGTTTCAGATTATGCCGCACGCAGTTGATGCTGCAAGCGACGATTGGCGATGGTCTGGCGTTTGATCCTTTCGCGTTCGAGAGGATGGTCTCGGCCCGTCCGAAGTAGACGTACGCCGGAGTGAGCCTGTTGAGGCTCTCGTATCGCATATGGTTGTGGTGGCGAGGCTGTCGCGACCGTCTCAAAAGGGCGGAGCATAGAGGGCTCGCCTCGGGAAGGACCGGAGTCCGCGCCGAAGCCGCCGTTCCATTGCGAGCGCGAAATAGACTTCACCGCCCGCTGCGGACGTTCGGAAAATCCGCTTTCGCTTCGTGTCCTAGGAACCTGCCAGCACTGAACCTTTTGGCAGTCCGTTGAAATCTAACTCGGCGGTCGCCATCTCCTTCCTCGAGGGGGTTGCCGTGAAGATCGGCGGCAATCAGCCGTGCCTATGTGGGCGCGGCAAGAAGTTCAAGCGCTGCCACGGACGGCTCGGCCAAGCGCCTCCACTCGAGGACGAGACCAACCCGAACGCCAAACATTGCGAGTTCGCGGCGGTCTCCAAAGCGACCGGTAAGAAATACTGGATCGAGGCCAAGATGCGCGCCGCGGTCGGACTGCTCGGTCGCACTGCGGCGGATGGGACGACGTCGCCCAACCCAATCTCGCATATGGTGCGACATCTGAACGGCGCGCTGGGCAAGCCCGGCGCCGACGAACGTATGATCTTCATCGACGTAAACACGGAGATGCCTTTCGACGTCAGCGACGAGAATCGTCCGCCCTTCGTCGCGGTCAGCCGCAACGTCAAGGCGCCTTCCCAAATTCCGCAGCTGTGCAGATTTTTGCCCATCGCGGCTACGGCTGCTTTCTCGCCCTTTCTGCCCGTTCATAAGGCCGATCTTGAACGCGTGCTTTGGGTCGAAACCGGTTGTGATTGGCTTTTGAGTTGGCGGGCGGCGCGCAAAGACGCATGATCCTCTTGGTGAGTAAACCGAAGCTCTATTTCAGCCGCAACTTGAACCCGCGTCTCGCGGTCGCCGCGGCGCGCTATTTGAATTCGCCGGTCGATTTTGAATTTGCGTCTCCCTTCTCGCCCGGGCAGAGAGAGAAGTTCCTGAAGCTCAATCCGAACCTCAGCGTCCCCATACTGGTCGAGGGGGAGAAGACGCTCTGGGAGACGGATGCGATCGCATGCCGGCTTTCGCAACTGGCCAATTCAGACTTCTGGCCAATGGGCGAATCCCTGCCTGACGTCGTCCGCTGGATAAGCTGGGGCTATTGGAATTTCGTCAGGGCCTGCGACCGGGTCCATTTCGAGCGCGTGACCAAGCAACGCTATGGCATCGGCCCGGTGATGCACGATCAGGTGGAATCGGGACTGAACGAATTCAGGTCCTCGGCGGCCATTCTGGAGCAGCATTTGGGCGCCGCCGACTGGCTCGTCGGCCATCACGTCACCTATGCCGATTTCCGCATCGCCTGCGTCTTGCCGTTCGCGGACCTCGCCGGCCTGCCGCTCGCGGAATTTCCGCGCGTCGCAGCGTGGCACGCGCGGCTGATGGATATCCCGGCCTGGCGGGACCCGTTCGTGGGGCTCAACGCGCCCGAACTGCCGCCAATCCGGCCAGGCGCCGGCTGAACCCGAGAGGGCGGAGAAATTCACGCCTTTCCGCGCCGCGCCTGCGGCGCCGTTGCCGGTTCCTTCAAGCGGAGTCACAATCCACATATGTCTCTCGCCCCCTTCTCAACGCCCGTCGATTCCGCCAGGCCGTCCACCTTCCGCGAGGCGCGCGACCTCCTGCTTCATTTTCGCGACGACTATCACGGCGCGAAGGCGACGTTCGTCTGGCCGCGACCGGAGCGGTTCAACTGGGCGCTCGACTGGTTCGACGCCGAGCTCGCGGCCGGTGAACATGGCCGCAAGACCGCGCTGAAAGTCATCGGCGATCGCCTGGAGAGCCGAAGCTTCGCCGATCTCGCCCATGAGTCGTCGCGGCTCGCCAACGGATTGCGCACGCTCGGCGCGAAGCGCGGCGACCGGCTCTTGATGATGCTGGGCGTCGGCCCCGAACTGTGGGCGACGATGCTGGCTGCGATGAAGCTCGGCCTCGTGCTGATCCCGGCGATGCCGGCCCTCGGCCAAGCCGACATCGCCGACCGGCTCGATCGGGGCAAAGCGAAATATCTGGTCGCGCATGGCGCCGAGGCCGAGAAATTCGCCGGCCTCGCCGAAAACGTCGCGCGGGTCGCGGTCGGCGAAGCGCCGCACGGCTGGCGATCCTACGAGGCGCTGCTCGCCGGCGCGGATCGCTTCGAGCCGGACGGCGCGACCAGGGCCGACGATCCGATGCTCCTCTATTTCACCTCAGGCACGACCGCGCGCGCCAAGCTGGTCGTGCATAGCCATGCGAGCTATCCGATCGGGCATCTCTCGACGATGTATGGGCTCGGCCTCAAGCCGGGCGACGCGCATCTCAACATTTCCTCGCCCGGCTGGGCGAAGCACGCATGGTCGAGCGTCTTTGCGCCCTGGAACGCCGGCGCGACAGTGATCGCGTTCGCCGGGCGCTTCGATCCGCGTGCGACGCTCGACGCGCTGATCGAGCATGAGGTGACGACGTTTTGCGCGCCCCCGACGGTCTGGCGGATGCTGATCCAGCACGACCTCAGACAATGGAAAGTTGTTCTGCGGGAGGTCAACGCGGCCGGCGAGCCGGTCAATCCGGAGATCATCGACCAGGTGATGCGCGCCTGGGGCCTCAGCTTACGCGATTCCTACGGGCAGACCGAGACGACAATGATGATCGGCAATTCGCCCGGACAGCGCGTCGTCCCCGGATCGATGGGGCGGCCCTTGCCCGGCTATCGCATCGCGCTCCTCGACGCCGAGGGGCTCGAGAGCGACACGGGCGAGATCGCGCTTCCTTTGCGCCCGCGCTCCGCGGGCCTCATGTCCGGATATCAGAGCGAGCGTGGCGAACTCGCGCCCATCGAGGGCGGATGCTACCGCACCGGCGACGTCGCCTCGCGCGACGCCGATGGCTACATCACGTTCATCGGCCGCGCCGACGACGTGTTCAAGTCCAGCGACTATCGCCTGAGCCCGTTCGAGCTGGAAAGCGTGCTGATCGAACATGCGTCGGTCGCCGAAGCCGCGGTCGTGCCCGCGCCGGACCCGATGCGCCACACGATCGCCAAGGGCTATATCGCGCTCGCCCAAGGCCATGCGCCGGATCGCGCAACGGCGGCGGCGATCTTCAGGCATATGCGAGGCCGCCTTTCCGCCTACAAGCTTGTGCGGCGCATCGAGTTTTTTGAACTGCCGAAGACCATCTCGGGCAAGATCCGCCGGGTGGAACTGCGCATGCGCGAGAGCGCGCTCGCTGACCGCGGCGAGCGGGCGGATCGGGAGTTCAGGATTGAGGATTTTCCGGAGGCCTAGCTCCACGCTTCCAGCATTGCCTTTTGGTCCGGCGTTCTGGGCGATTGCGCCTTGAGCCTTGTCGTCATGGCCACGCCAAATCACGGGGATGGCCTGGGCAAGCCCGGCCATGACTCGGTGGAACTGATCCGGTCCTGCCCCTTTTGGCGACCGGCGATATTTGTTTTTATTATCCGTGCGTTATGCCAGCTGGCGGGCTGACCTGGCGAGATTTGTGTTTCCGATTTTCACGATCCATGTTATCGATGTTCTTCATTATCAAAAAAGGCCGCGGGCGTGGCCGGAAGCGAGGGCAGGCATGAGCGCCGGGCAAGCGCTGAATCCTGAAGGCGAGCGGCAGGCGCGCTTTGCGGGCCGCGCGCTCAGTGGATTCGCCCGCAATCCGTTGAATAGCCTCGATACGCGGAAGGGAAGAGTTTGGATTTTTCTTCCTATGATTTGGATCTTCCCTCCCGTAGCTTTGAAAGCGCTTCCGTCTGCTCTGTCATCGGGTTTCGTCCAATTGGCCAGGCTCCCTTCCGAAGGGCGCGCCGAGAGGGGGAGCGCGGACGAAAACGGCCCCGCCGTGCTTCAGCGGGGCCGCAAAGCCAAAAACAAGATGCGCGAAACCTTACATGGGCGTCAGCATGCCGTGCCCGTTCGGCGTCTTCATGCCTTCGCAGGCGCCCTTGGCGACATACTTCCAGTGGTGCGGATCGTAGTCGACGGTCGAGGTGCCGGCGCAGGTGGTGCCGGCGCCGGCGGCGCAGTCGTTCTTGCCGGCGAGCGCGATCCCGTAGCACTTGTCTGCGCCGGGCTGCGCCGGGGCGGGGCCGGCCCTGGCCGCGGTGGCGAGGGCGCCGGCGAGCGAGGCGGCGAGCGCGGCGGCGGTGATTGCGGTTCTGGCGTTCATGAGAGAAATCCTCCGTCTAAACAATACGTTAGGATTGGGCGTGGCGGCAGCCTCGCCATTGGGCGGGGCCTTCTTGGCCCTGCAGCGGGTTGTACGTCGCCCTGCTGAAGGAGGTTACTGAACTGCCGATCACGAGTTCGTGATCAAGCGCCGCCGCCACGGGATTTGAACGCTTGAAACCTTGCCCTTCATCGCCAGATAACCTCCAACCCGCCTTCGAGAGCGCAGCCATGACCAATTCGCTCCACACTGTTTGCCCCCACTGCTCCGCGGTCAACCGCCTCCCGGCCGACCGTCCCGCCTCTGAGGCCAGCTGCGGCGCCTGCAAGGCGAAACTGTTTACCGGCGACCCGATCGCGCTGACGTCGAAGACGTTCGACAAGCATGTCGAACGCAAAGACATGCCGCTGATCGTCGACTTCTGGGCGCCTTGGTGCGGCCCGTGCCGGGCGATGGCGCCGGTCTTCGATCGCGCCGCCAAAGAGCTCGAACCGCGCGCCCGCTTCGCCAAGGTCAACGTCGACGACGAGCCGGCGATCGCAGCGCGCTTCGGCGTCCGCGGCATTCCGACGCTCATCGCTTTCGAAAAGGGCCAGGTGGCCAAGCAGCACGCCGGCTTGGTCGACTTTGAGTTCCTGGGTCGGCTCGTGCGCTGAAGGGTCGGCTCGCCTGCGGGCGCTGGCGAAGCGTGGCGCGTCCTTCGACTGGCTGTTGCTTGCCCTTTTCACAGGCATGAGGCCATAAGGCCCGGCCTCGGGTGTTGCCGCGGCGCCTGATTCGATGCTGTTGAGCGAGCCGATGCGTCTTTCCCGTTATTTTTTGCCGATCCTCAAGGAAACGCCGAAGGAGGCGGAGATCGTTTCGCATCGGCTGATGCTGCGCGCCGGCATGATCCGCCAGGAGGCGGCTGGCAGCTACGCCTGGCTGCCGCTCGGCGTCAGGGTGTTGCATAAGATCTGCGCGATCGTGCGCGAGGAGCAGAACCGCGCCGGCGCGATCGAGGTGCTGATGCCGACGATCCAGTCGGCCGATCTCTGGCGCGAATCCGGGCGCTACGACGACTACGGCAAGGAGATGCTGCGCGTCCGCGACCGGCACGATCGCGACATGCTGTATGGGCCCACCAACGAGGAGATGATCACCGAAATCTTCCGGGCGTCGGTACGTTCCTACAAGGACCTGCCGCTCAATCTCTATCACATCCAGTGGAAGTTCCGCGACGAAGTCCGGCCCCGCTTCGGGGTGATGCGCTCGCGGGAATTCCTGATGAAGGACGCTTATTCGTTCGACCTCGACCAGGCCGGCGCGCGCCATTCCTACAACAAGATGTTCGCCGCTTACCTGCGCACTTTCGCAAGGCTAGGCCTCACCGCCATTCCGATGCGCGCCGAATCCGGTCCGATCGGCGGCGACCTCAGCCATGAGTTCCTCATTCTCGCTTCGACCGGCGAAAGCGAGGTCTTCTGCCACCGCGACTATCTCTCGTTTCAGACCCCGCACGAGGACATCGATTTCGACAGCGCCGAGACGATGCAGAGCGTGGTCGACAAGTGGACCTCGCTCTACGCCGCCACCTCGGAGAAGCACGATTCCGCGGCGTTCGATCGACTCGATCCCGCCGAGCGCATTTCCGCCCGGGGCATCGAGGTCGGCCATATTTTCTACTTTGGGACCAAGTATTCGGCTCCGATGAAGGCGGTCGTCAGTGGACCGGACGGCAAGGAGCATTTTGTGCATATGGGCTCGTATGGCATTGGTCCGACCCGGCTCGCGGCCGCGTTGATCGAGGCCAACCACGACGACAACGGCCCGACCTGGCCGGAGGCGGTCGCGCCGTTCCGCGTCGAACTCATCAATCTGAAGGTCGGCGACGCCGCTTGCGACGCCACGAGCAAGCGCATCTATGCGTCGCTCGAAAAGGCGGGGGTCGACGTTCTGTACGACGACAGCGACGAGCGCCCCGGAGCGAAATTCGCCGCCATGGATTTGGTCGGGACGCCGCACCAAGCGATCGTCGGTCCGAAAGGCCTCGCCGAAGGCAAGGTCGAGGTTAAGACACGCCGCGGCGGCGAGCGCGAACTGATGGGCGTCGAGGCGGCCATCGCCCGGCTCGGCGGGAACGCCTCGCCGTGACCACCGTTGCGATTGAGGCGCTTGCTCCGGAGACCGCGCCGGCGCCACGGGCCTTTTCGGCGTTCGAGTGGATGGTCGCCTTTCGCTATCTGCGCGCCCGCAACGCCCAACGCTCGATCTCGGTCATCGCCGGCTTCTCGTTCCTCGGCATCGTACTCGGCGTCGCGGCGCTGATCGTCGTCATGGCGGTGATGAACGGCTTCCGTCATGATCTCATGGACAAGATGATCGGCCTCAACGGCCACATGTTCCTGCAAGGGGTCGAAAGGCCGCTGACCGACTACGACGCGGTCGCCGAAAGGGTCAGTAAAGTTCCAGGCGTCGTTTTGGCGCTGCCGCTGGTTGAGGGTCAGGCGTTCGCGAGTTCACCCTTTGGCTCGTCCGGCGCGCTGGTGCGGGGCATTCGCGGCCAGGATCTCGAGCGCCTTCCAGGCGTAGCGGGCCACGTGATCCAGGGCTCGCTCGACGGTTTTGATTCCGGGCGGGGCGTGGCGATTGGCGCCAAGCTCGCCGATCACCTGAGCCTCAGGGTCGGCGACAAAGTGACGATCATCGCGCCGCATGGCGCTGAGACCCCGTTCGGCGTGACGCCGCGCATGAAATCCTACGCCGTTGCGGCCATTTTCCAGATCGGCATGACGACGTTCGACAACACTTTCATCTTCATGCCGCTTGCCGAAGCGCAAACGTTCTTCAACCAGGACGGCGAAGCCAGCGTTATCGAAGTCTATGTCGCTGATCCCGACGACATGGACGCGATGCGGCGCCGAATCGAGCCGGCGCAACAGCGGCCGATGATCGACACCGACTGGCGCCAGCTTAATCGCAGCTTTTTCGATGTCCTCGCGGTCGAGAGCAACGTGATGTTCGCCATTCTGACGCTGATCGTGCTGGTGGCGGCGCTCAACATCATCTCCGGCCTCATCATGCTGGTGCAGGACAAGGCGCGCGCCATCGCAATTCTGCGCACGATGGGCGCGACCCGCGGCGCGATCATGCGCATCTTTCTCATCACCGGCGCGACGATCGGGTTTGTCGGCACGGCAGTCGGCCTCGCGCTTGGCCTCCTTGTTGCGCACAATGTCGAGCCGATCCGACAGGGCTTGAGCTGGATCACCGGCGCCAATCTCTTTCCTTCCGAATTCTATTTCCTGTCGCAATTGCCCTCCCGGGTGGAAACGACCGACGTTGTCGCGGTCGTCGCGATGGCGCTGATCCTGTCGCTCGCGGCGACGATCTATCCGTCCTGGCGAGCGGCCAAGCTCGATCCGGTCGAGGCCCTGCGGTATGAATAGTCAGGCGCGGGTCGCCGCATTGACCCTCGAGGGCGTCGAGCGCCGATATGGTCGGGGCGAAACGACAGTGGAGGTCCTGAACGGCGCGAGCCTCGAGCTCTCACCCGGTCAATCGGTCGCGCTGGTCGCGCCGTCCGGGGCTGGGAAGTCGACCCTTCTGCATCTCGCCGGCCTGCTCGAGCGGCCCGACGCCGGCGAAGTCAAGATCGGCGGCGCCGCGACTTCAACCATGAGCGACGACAAGCGGACCGCGCTCAGGCGCACCGAAATCGGCTTCGTCTATCAGTTCCATCATTTGCTGCCGGAATTCTCGGCGCTCGAGAACCTTGTCTTGCCGCAGATGATCGCCGGCCTGCCTCGCGCCCAGGCCGCGGCGCGGGCGCGCGAACTGCTCGCCTATCTCGGTCTTGCCCAGCGCGAGAGCCACCGGCCGGCGGAACTGTCGGGCGGCGAGCAACAGCGCGTCGCCATAGCCCGCGCGGTCGCCAATGGTCCGCGGGTGCTGCTGGCGGACGAACCGACAGGAAATCTCGATCCGAAAACCGCCGACCACGTCTTTGCAACGCTTACGGCGCTGGTCAGGGCGAGCGGCCTTGCGGCTCTCGTCGCCACCCACAACATGGACCTCGCCGCCCGCATGGACCGCCGCGTCACCATCCGCGACGGGCAGGTGAGGGAGATGGAGTAAGGGCCGAGGGTCCATCGGGCCGGTCGGGCGCGCGCGCTCAGAGGAGAAACGGAACCAGCGCCGGCACGCGCTCGGCATAGCGGACGTAGGTCTCGCCGAACTGCCGGCGCATGACCGTCTCCTCGATCTTGAGCTTGAGCCAAAACGCCGCGCCCGCAAGGACGACGCCCGTGAGAGCGCGCCATTCTCCGACCGCGAGCGCCGTCCCGAAAAGAGCGAGGAGAATGCCGGTGTAGATCGGATGGCGGACGAACGCGTAGGGCCCGCCGACGATGAGTTCATGGTCGCGTTTGAGCGTCACGTCCGAGCTCCAGTTGCCCCCGAGCAGCATCCGCGCCCAGATGGCCAAGGCGAGGCCGGCGAAGGTCAGCGCCAATCCCAGTTGAACCGGCCATAAGGCCAACGGCAGGAAGCGGTCGTTCAGCAGAGGTATTGGGACATGCGGCGCGGAGATGAGAACGATGGCGATCGCCAGCGGCAAATAATGCGATAGCCTCGAGAATGCGCTCTCGCGCTCGGCGACCGCCTTCACGCGACGGGCCATCGCGATCCAGACCGCGATGGAGACCAGGTACAGGAAGGGGAACGCCAGCCGGTAGAACATCCCCCGACTCCTGGCCCGCGAGAGGCGTCAGCCCTCTACTTGCTCCACCTCCTGAACGTCTGGAAGGAAATGCTTGAGAAGATTTTGAATTCCGCTCCTCAGCGTCGCGGTGGAAGACGGGCATCCGGAGCACGCCCCCTTCATCTTTAGGTAGACCACGCCGTCGCGGAAACCCTTGAAGATGATGTCGCCGCCATCGCCGGCGACCGCGGGGCGCACGCGCGTCTCGATGAGCTCCTTGATCGCTTCGACCGTCTCGGCGTCTTTGGGGTCGAAGAACTCGCCAGCCCCAACCGCGTCCGCGCCGCCTTGCTCGATCAAGGGCGCGCCGGACAGATAGAACTCGGTGACGACGCCGAGGACCGCGGGCTTCAGGTGCTGCCATTCGCCTTCGCCCTTGGTCACGGAAATGAAGTCGTTGGCGAAGAAAACCCCAGTGACTCCTGGCAGCTGCATGAGGGCCTTGGCGAGCGGCGACCGCCCGGCCTGATCGAGATCGCGCGCCTCGAACGTGCCCTCCTCCATCACCGCCCGTCCGGGCAGGAACTTGAGCGTCGCGGGATTAGGGGTGGCTTCGGTCTGGATGAACATGGGACTTCGACTCCTAGGCATTCGTAAATAGGCGCGCCGAGCCTCGTACGCAAGAAACGGCTCTCTCGGCGCTGACTTTGGCGCGGCCGCTGCCCGGCGACCGGGCGAAAGGCGTTTTCCAAATCGACCCCGAATCTTTCAAAGCCGAACCAAGCCAGCCCAAGCTCCAGCCAAATTTTTCCAAGAAAAAAGCTCGGATTCTCTTGGATTCCCTTCGCCGAAAAGAGCCCTTTCAAAGGGTTGCGGTGACCCCCCAGGCATTTTTTCTTTTTCGTCCCTTTTCTGCGGATTAAGAGCATAACAGAGATGTACATAACGCGTGTCCCGCCTTCGGGCGGCGTTCGGAACTCGAGATTCCTATCCAGATTGTCGAACGGCGCCGTCATCGCAAAAGGCATAGCACGGATTTCTAATTCTCGGAAGCCTTTGCTTCGAAATCATGGAGGCCTTAGCCCGGCCATTACACTCAGTGCGCCTCGATCTGATGCGCCTCAGGCTCGCGGAGCCTATCGGCATTTCGGCCCGCCATGAGCCCATCTCACTTTGGCGCGGCGGCGGCGCAAAACGGCGCTTTCGCCGGCGGATGGCGGCGCCTAAGATCGAGCCGGCCGACCGGCGCATCGCCAATTCGCCGCTCGCGCCCCGAGGCTGAAAGCGATGTTCAGCGTCTTCGAACTGTTCAAGATCGGCGTCGGCCCGTCGTCGTCGCATACGGTCGGGCCGATGAAGGCCGCCGCGGCGTTCGCCGAGGGCCTCGTCGCGACGGGCGCGATCGACCGGGTCGCCTCGGTCGAGGTCGCGTTGCTCGGCTCGCTCGCCTTCACGGGCAAAGGCCATGCGACCGACAAGGCGGTGATTCTCGGGCTCAGCGGTCAGAAGCCTGACAATGTCGAACCGGATGCTGCCGAGACGCTCGCCGCCGAGGTGCGCGCAACCAGGCGTCTGAGGCTCGCCGGGCGGCGCGCCATCGCCTTCGACCCGGTGACGGGAATTGCGTTTGACACGCTGACCCCGGCCCCGCGCCATCCCAACACCATGCGGCTCATCGCCCGCGACGCGGACGCAGGCGTGCTTGCCGATGAAACCTGGCTCTCGGTCGGCGGCGGATTTATCGTCCGCGACGGCGCGGGCGTTGACGCATCGGCGAATGAGGCGCGCCTGCCCTATCCCTTCCGCTCGGGGGCCGAGCTTCTGGCGCGGGGGCGCGAGGCCAAGCTTTCGATCGCCGGGATCGTACGCGCGAACGAGGCGGCGCTCCGGCCTCACAGCGCGGTTGACGCCCATGTGGCGCGCGTTCTCGACGTCATGTTCGCCTGCGTCGACCGGGGCTTGACGCAATCGGGCCCGCTTCCCGGGGGCTTGAAGGTGATGCGCCGGGCCAAGGCGATCCATGACCGGCTGATCGAGGCCTCGAGGCGGAATTTTCACCCGGCCCACGAGATCATGGATTTCGTCAGCGTCTACGCGATGGCGGTCAACGAGGAGAACGCGGCCGGCGGGCGGGTCGTGACCGCCCCGACCAATGGCGCGGCCGGGGTCATTCCGGCGGTCATGCGCTACTACCGCGACCATTGCGAAGGCGCGACCCGGGCGGCCCTGGCCGATTTCCTTCTGACCGCGACCGCGATCGGCTCGCTGTTCAAGCTCAACGCCTCGATTTCGGGCGCCGAGGTCGGCTGCCAGGGCGAAGTCGGCGTCGCTTCGTCGATGGCGGCGGCGGGCTTATGCGCCGCGCTCGGCGGCTCGAACGAGCAGGTCGAGAACGCCGCCGAGATCGCGATGGAGCATCACCTCGGCATGACCTGCGACCCGATCGGCGGGCTGGTGCAGATCCCCTGCATCGAGCGCAACGCCTTCGGCGCCGTCAAGGCGATCGCCGCCGCTTCGCTCGCGCTTCACGGCGACGGGACGCACCGCGTCTCGCTCGACAGCGTCGTCGCCACCATGCGCCAGACCGGCCTCGACATGCAGTCGAAGTACAAGGAGACGAGCCTTGGCGGGCTCGCGGTGAATTTTGTGGAGTGCTGAGGGGGCGGGTGGCGCGCGCCGTGTGGCTCACACCAGCTTCACGCTCGGCGGCAGCTGCCCCAGGTCTTCCCAGAACGCGTCCTTCTGGTAGCGGGCGAGAAGGTCGGGCGGCAGGATCGGCTTGCGCTCCCGCGCCTCGACCGAGCGGCCGACGTCGTGCAGGCCGGGCGTGCCGAGCCTTAGGTCGAACTCGATCATGTCGTAGCAGGGCTCGATATGCCGCGGATCGTGCGGATAGAGCTCCTCGCCGATGAAACCGTAGATGGCGGCGAGCGCGCCGAGCGGATTGGCGATCAGGCTCTCGTAGCGGACAATCAGCAGCCGGTCCGACTGCTCGCCATACAGGGCCTCGCGCAAGGCGTTGTAGGCGAAGCCGAACATGCCGGCCGGCGAGGCCAGCCCCTCGATCCGGGAATAAACCGTGCCCCCCGGATCGTAGCTGAAGATGCCCGAGAGCTCGAAGGCGTTGCGGCGGATGAGGCTCTCGATACTGTCGAGGATCGTCGCCGGATTGCGGACGCAGCAGATCACTTTGGAGTAGGGGAAGAGCTCGACCAGCGCCGGTAACTTCGTCGTCCAGCCGCGGTTGGTGTCGAAGATCACCGCCCCGGGGACGGCTTCGGCGTAGTAGGCGTCGAAAACGGCTGTCAGCAGCCGCTTGCGGATGTCGTTATCGATAAACACCGAGCCTCTCGTTGCGGGCGCTGGTCTCGCCCAGCAGCGAGCGGAACAGCGGATAGACCGGGCTGCTCATGCCGGCGGAAAAGCGCGGATTCTGCCTGAGCAGGGCGGCGAGCAGGGTCGAGCCGGAACGCGGCAGGCCGGAGATGAAGTGAAGGCGGTTCTGCAAGGGGACAGCGGATTCCACGAAGCATCGATGGCGAGGCGGGTTCGCCCCCGCAGGTGCGAACGCGCCACCAGCGATGGCCGCAGTTAAGCGGGAAAAAGGTTGCGCTTGCGCAGGCGCGCCAGCCAGCCGAGGCAGACGAAGCCGACGAGCGTCGTCGCCCAGGTCGACGACTTCTGGGACCGCCGGCCCGACGAAGTTGATCGAGACATAGCCGTTATGCTGAGGGTTTACATTGCCTCCGGTAATCCCAAAGGAATTTCGCGCCGTCTCGATCACATACGAAAGGCCGCCGTACCCGCCCTGCGAAGCGCTGTAGCCGCCCGCGCCGCCGGGAGCGCCGCCTCCGCCCCCTCCGCCATTATAGCCCCCACCACCACCGCCACCGTAGCCTCCCGTTGGTCCGAACGTCCCTGCGCCTGCGCCGCCGCTGGGAAAGGCTCCGCTCTGCGCCGGCGGGCACCCCGACGGATCTGGACAGTCGGGAATGCCGCCGCCGCCGCCGCCGCCATAATTCGCGTAACCGGCCGGATAGCCGCCATGCCCATTTCCGGGGCGCCCGAGCACCCCGGGAAAACTTTGGCCACCCCCTCCGCCTGCGGCGAAGAGCAGTCCACCATCGAAGACAAAGCTGCCGCCGCCGCCGCCGGCGGCATAGCCATTTACTCCCATAGTAGTTCCTTCGTGGCCGATCCCGCCCACGACGATGTCAAGTATGACGCCGGCGTTCAGGAATAGCTCGCCTCCCACAACGGCGCCGGCTCCGCCGGCCAGTCCTCCTCCGAATGCCCCGGCGACCGTAAAGTCGTAGTTCCCCGCTAATGGGATTGTGTATTGGCCGCCTTCCCCGACCCCAAAGACCAGGGCGTCTGCATCGCCCGACGCCAGAACAATCGCAAGGAGCGACGCGCCAGCCAGCCACAGCTGTTTCCGCGAAACGCAATTCATCTCCGCTCCTTGTTTGCTTTTATTCCAGCACCCGATGAGGCGCCCACAATGAGCATCAGCAAATAAACGCAGTTGAATATGCTTTACGGGCGAACAAGTGGTCAAGCGAAGGTCGCGAGATCACGATGGAGCATCACCTCGGATGATGCGACGGCCGGCGCCTCAAGGCGATCGCCGCCGCCTCGCTCGCGCTGCACAGCGACGGGAAGCATCGCGTTTCGCTCGACAGCGTCATCGCGACCACGCGCTGCACGGGCGCCGACATGCAGTCGAAATACAAGGAGACGTCGCTTGGCGGTTCGCGCTGAATTTTATCGAATGCTGAGGGCAGGACGTCCCTCGGTCAGGCGGCGGGCGTCACTTCCAAGGCGATGCGTTTGCCAAGCTCCGCCTCCGCGACCGCGAGTTCGTGCGCCGTCTGCAAATTGAGCCAGAACCGTGCGCTGTGGCCGAAGTAGCGCGCGAGGCGCATTGCAGTCTCGGGTGAAACGCCCCGCTTGCCGTTGAGAATGTCAGTGACGCGGCCCGAAGGGGTGCGCAGGGCGATGGCGAGGGCGTTGGCCGAAAGACGCCGCGACTCGATTTCGCGCCTCAGGATTTTGCCGGGATGAACTGGCCTCATCGTCTTCGCTCCATCAGTTTGTCGACGATCTCAACGTCCCAGCCGTCGCCGTCCACGAACCGGAAACATATGCGCCACGGGCCATTGACTGTCATCCCCCATCGGTCTTTTCGCCCCCCTTTTACATCCTTATTTCCCTTATTTTCCCACCAGTTTCGCCACTGTTTTTCTCATTATTTCAAGACAGCCGACCATCGCAGCCTGCAGTGCCTATAGCTCGACGAGATCTGTGCTGCTCTGCGTCGATCCTGCCGCCGCCCACGCTCGTCGGCGAGAAGCTCGCCCTTTGCGCGCTTCCCCTTCGCCCCGCCGCCACCCCTCCTCTTCGCTTGCTCCCCCCCCTCCGCGCTTCTCGCTTCCCGCTCCCCCCGCTCTCTCCCTCCCACCTCCCGCTCCCCCCTCCTTTTCCTTCGCCGCCGCCCTCTCTCTCACCTGCTCCTCTCCCCCCCCCTGCTCTTCTCCCGCCTCTCACCTCCCCTTCCGCTCCCCTTCTCCCCCTTTCCTCCCTCTCCGCTCGCCTTCTTCGCACCGCTTCGCCACCATCACTCGCTCCCTCCCCACCCCCAACTCACCTCTTCACACTCCCTCTCCCACCTCCCCTCCCTCTCCTCCCCCACCCACCCACCCCCTCTACCTACCTCTCACACTCCACCCACAACTCACCCACCTCTCTCCACTCACTTCAACAACTCCCACACCCCACCACCCACCCCACTCTCACCCTCAACACACCCCTCAACCTCCCAAACAAACTTCTCCCCTTCTCTCAAACCCCCCTACGATACTTCCTCACCACTCCCGCTCCGGCCAGTTTGTTGACATGTGGATCACATGTCTCCATGCTCTGAGCATGGGAACGATGATCCAGATTTGCAATGTGCCCGAGGCGCTCCATCGCCGACTCAAATCGCGCGCTGCCCTCGCCGGCATGTCGCTCTCCGACTATTTGCTGAGCGAGATACGTCAAGTCGCGGAACGGCCGACCGTTGATGAATTGCGGGCCCGGCTGCGCAGCCGCGTGCGAGCCGCCCCCGCCGTATCGCCCGCCGAAGCGGTTCGCGCCGAGCGCGATCGGGCGTGATCGTCGTCGACGCTTCGGCGCTGCTCGAAGTGCTGCTCCGGACATCCGCGGCAAAGGTCGTGGAGGACTGGCTGTTCGCTCCTCGTCAAACGCTGCACGCGCCGCATTTGCTCGATGTGGAAATCGCACAGGTGATCCGGCGGTACGCGGCGAGGGGCGAAATCGACGGCGAGCGCGGCCGCGCGGCTCTCGTCGATCTGGCGGACCTTCCCGTGCGGCGATACCCGCACGATTTCCTATTGCCGCGCATCTGGGATTTGCGGAACAATCTGACGGCCTACGACGCCGCTTATGTTGCGCTGGCCGAGGCGCTCGACGCGCCGCTTCTGACGCGCGACCAGCGTTTGGCCGGGACCGCCGGCCATCACGCGCGGATCGAATTGGCGTAAGGTGATTTCGCTCCAAACAGCCTGTGGGAAGCAGCAGCAGGTGGACAATGCCCCATAGCGTCGATCGTTTTCTGACCACTCACACCGGCAGCCTGCCGCGGCCCGACGACCTCATTCAAATGATGTACGCCAAGGAGGAGGGCAAGCCGGTCGATCGCGAGGCGCTCGCCCAGCGCATCCGCAGCGCGGTCGGCGAGGTGGTGGCGAAGCAGCGCAAGGCCGGCCTCGACATCGTCAATGACGGCGAGATGTCGAAGCCGAGCTATGCAACTTACGTGAAGGATCGCCTCTCCGGCTTCGGCGGGACCAGCAACAGTTTCGTCTACCAGGACCTGGCCGAGTTCCCGAACATGGCGAAGCGGGTGTTCGGCGATCCCGGCCGGTCGCGGCGAAAGACGCCGGCCTGCAACGGGGAGATCGCCGTCGCCGATCCGGACGCCGTCCGTCGGGACGTCGACAATCTGAAGGCTGCGGCCGGGGAGGGCGGAGGCGAGCGCGCCTTCATCACCGCCGCGTCGCCCGGCGTCATCTCGCTCTTCTTCCGCAACGACCATTATCCCAGCGAAAGCGCCTATCTCGCGGCGATCTCGGACGCGATGCGGCCGGAATACGAGGCGATTGTGGCGGCCGGCTTCGACCTCCAGATCGATTGCCCCGACCTCGCGATGGGACGGCACATCCAATATGCGAATCTCGACGTCAAGGAGTTTCGCAAGCGGGCCGCCGAACATGTCGAAGCGTTGAATGGGGCGCTGGCGAATATTCCTGCCGAGCGCGTGCGCATGCACCTGTGCTGGGGCAACTACGAAGGCCCGCATCATTGCGACGTTCCGCTCGCCGAGATCGTCGACGTCGTTCTCGCCGCCAAGCCCGCCGCGCTCTCGCTCGAAGCGGCCAATCCGCGCCACGCGCATGAGTGGGCGGTGTTCGAGACGACGAAGCTGCCGGATGGCAAGGTGCTGATTCCCGGCGTCATCGAATCGAAATCGAACTTCATCGAGCATCCGGAAGTCATCGCCAACCGGATCGGCAACTACGCGAAGCTCGTCGGCCGCGAGAACGTCATCGCCGGCAGCGATTGCGGCTATGGCACCTGGGTCGGCCAGGCCGCGGTCGACCCGGACATCGTCTGGGCGAAATTCGCTGCGCTGCCGAGGGCGCGCGCGTCGCGAGCGCGCGGTTCTGGCGATAGGGCGCTGGGAGGACTGCGGACAGAAGCCGAGTGGCGATGACGCGCCACCTCGGCATGCATCGGCAATCCGTCTCGTGGTTTTCCTAGAAGACGAACCGATTGCATCCGTACCGGCTAGCGAAACCCGGCGTCAGCCCCTCGCGATGGGGGAAGACGCGCCGGCTCAGGTTCGAGGTGACGCCCCTGCAAAGCGTCCCATGGCGGCGGTTGTCGAGGATGCAGACGCACGGTGCGCGCGGCAAAGGGGATTTGCTCCGTCATGGCGATACGGGGCAGCCGTCATTGGGAGGCCAAGCCGAAGCAATCCAGAGCGTCGCCTTTTGCCGATGGATTGCTTCGCTTCACTCGCAATGACGGAACAAATGGCGTAGCGACCCTTGCGCTCATAGGCGCCGCCGTTCGGCTATCGCTCCGCCACTCGTCCAGCCGTGGAGGTCGAGGCGCTCCTGGGGCAGGTAGGAGGCCTTGTAGCCCATCTTCTTCGAACCATCGACTGAATAGCCGAGATAGACGTGCGGCAGGCCGAGTCAGCCGCCCATCTTGAAGGATGATAGAGACGACCGAACCCCGCTGGAACTCCGGGCGGCGGCTGAGGCTGCCGCTGCGATCGGCCTGTAGTCGCCGTCGCCGTCCCGAGCGTGCGCTGACAAGGCGTTTTGAGCCTTATAGTCGCCGTCGGCTGCAGTGGCGTATGACGCGGCGCTCACTTTGACCGGCGCGACCGGCGCGGATGAAACTGCTGGAACTGACATTCTGTTCTCCAAGTCTGCACAAAGGTTTAGGTGTGACGATTTGACCCGCAAACGAGCATGCTCGCCGATGGGAAAGAGCGGCTTCATGCCTCTGTCACAACTCGGCGGCAGTCCATCCCGTGAGCGAACCCTCTGCGTCATTCGTAAGCGCAGGCTTAATGCTCGACCATTCGTCCAGGACATTGCCGATAATTATAGGTCCCGCCGCTTTGCCGCCTTCGTTTGACGCGACCCGCCCAGGCGTTTCAATGCGTTCGAATCTGCGAGCCGTTAAGTCGCATGGCGGATCGGAAGCGGAGACATCAGTCTTGGGAACCTCAAACGTCTCTCATCCGTCCCATCCGGTTTTCCAAGAATGAAAATCCTGGTTATTGAGGACGACGCGGAGACCGCGGCCTTCGTCGCCGATGGCCTCAGGGAGCGGGGTCACGCGGCGTGGGTCGCCGGGGACGGGCGCGAGGGGCTCGAGATCGCGATAAAGGAGCGCTTCGACGCGGTGGTCCTCGACCGGATGCTGCCGCATCTCGACGGCCTGAGCGTGGTCGCTCTGATGCGCTCGGAAGGCCTGTCGACGCCGGTTCTCTTTCTCACCAACCTTTCGGGCATCGACGATCGCGTCGAGGGGCTGGCCGTAGGCGGCGACGATTATCTGGTCAAACCTTTCGCTTTCGAGGAATTGCTGGCGCGTCTGATGGCGCTGGCCCGCCGGCCCACTTTGGGGTCATCGCCTACCATCCTCGTGGCGGGGGACCTCGAGGTGGATCTGGTCGCTCGCACAGTTCGCAGGGGTGGCGAGAGCATCGATCTGCAGCCGCGTGAATTCCGCCTGCTCGAACACCTCATGCGCAGCGAGGGCCGCATCGTCACACGCAAGATGCTGCTCGAACAGGTTTGGGACTTTCATTTCGACCCGCGCACCAACATTGTCGAGACCCATATCAGCCGGCTGAGAACGAAGATCGACCGCGGTCGCGTCGAAGCGTTGATTCATACGGTGCGCGGCGTGGGGTACGTGCTCCGTGCCCCGAATTAGACTTTTCCGCACGACGAGCTTTCGTCTGACCGTAATCTATCTCCTGCTGTTCACCGCGTCGGCTCTGGCGCTCGGCGCCTTCGTTTATGGGTCTGTCCGGCGCGAGATCCTTGCCGATTTTGACGAGCGGATTGTTGAAGAAAGCGAAAGCCTCCAACGAATTTTCGCCGATCAAGGTCGCGAGCGATTGGCCGCGACGCTCGATGCGCGCGGAGCGGGCGGCGCGCTTGCCTATGGCCTGGAGGATCGGGACGGCAAGATGTTCGCGGGCGAGCTCGAGGCGCCGCGCTCAGGCCGGGGTCCGATGTCGGGCTGGACGCAACTCAGCGAAGCCGAAGGCAATGAGGCAAAGGAAGGAGCGCCGGAAAGCATTCGCGCGCTGATGACTCCGCTCGCGGACGGATCGACCCTGATCGTCGGCGACGAGCGGCGCCATGTCGACGAGGCGTTACGCGGCGTTCTCTCCGCCTTCGCATGGGCCGTCGGCGCGACAGTTGCGCTCGGGGCGCTTGGCGGCGTCTGGCTCAGCGCCCAGTTCCTTCGCCGGGTCGATGCGATGCGGCTTGCCGCGCAGGGAATCATGGCCGGCGACTGGAGCCGCCGAATTCCGCTGACGCCCGCCGACGAAGACCTTTCCGCGCTTGCGCGCACGTTCAACCGCCTGTTCGACCGGATCGAAAAGCTGCTGCTGGCGAACAAGCACGTCAGCGCTGACATCGCGCATGATCTGCGCAAGCCTCTCGCGCGCATGCTTCGCCGGCTGGAGGCGGCGCGCGGACAAGGCGTCTCTGCCGACGCGGTCGCCAACGCGATCGAATTGGCAATTGGGGACATCGAAGGCGTACTGGAGACATTCGACGCGCTGTTGCGCATCGGCCAGGTCGAGGCCGGCGCCCGACGCGCGGCTTTCAGGCCGCTCGATCTCGCTGACATCGCGGGCGAGGTCGTGGAAGCGTTCCGGCCCGCGGCCGAGGAAGAGGGAAGACAGCTTTCGACGCGGCTCGAGGATCCGTTGCCGATGCTGGGGGACAAGGAATTGTTGACCCAGATGGTCGCGAATCTTCTCGACAACGCGTTTCGGCATACGCCCGCCGGAGTCCGAATTGAAGTCGCGAGCAAACAGAGCCCGCGCGGAATCCGCCTGACCATCGCCGACAATGGGCCAGGTGCGCCTTCAGGCGATCTGGAGACAATCTTCCAGCCATTCTACCGCGGCGATTCGGCGCGGACGTCGGCCGGCAGCGGACTCGGGCTCAGCCTCGTCGCCGCCATCGCCGAACTGCACGGGCTCGATTGCTCGGCCTCGGACAATGATCCGGGTCTCAGGGTGACGCTGGCGACCGCTGAGCGAGATGACTGACCGGACGGGCCGCGATCAGGCGACGTCGGCCGGCCCGGCAGGCCGCTTCAGACCGGTCACCATCGCCCTCACGAGGTTCTCCCGATGCCGTAGACTCGCCAGAGCGACGCCGCCCAGATGCGCCAGCACAAGCAAAAGCAGCGCATCCGCCAGGAGCGAATGCAGCCGCTGCATCACGGTCGATCCCCAATAAGCGTCGGTGGTAAGCAACCAGCCGCTTATGGCTGTCGCCGCCATCGCGCCGAGGAGGACGACAATCATCGCGCCCCCAGCAGGGTTGTGTCCGAGATACCGCGGTTCCGAACCGCCGGCGATCGCCTTCAAATACGCTGCGATCGCCGCGGGCGAGCGGATGAATTGCGAGAAGCGCGCGTAACGTTCGCCGACTAATCCCCAGCCGACGCGCGCAACGACAAGGCCTGCGGCGGCGTATCCGGCAAGCTCGTGCAATTTCTCCGGGGTCTCCGAGCTGAGCCAGGCGATCGCGAAGCTCAGCACGAGCCCCCAATGAAACGTTCGAACAAAGGGGTCCCAAACCCGGATTGCAGCCGCGGCCATTCTGCGTCCGGCGATCAGTTTTCGCCGGCCTCGGCGTTCTCTAGCTTCTGAAGCGTCTCGGCGTTGAAGGCCATGTTTGCCCGCTTGCCATCCTTGTCTGTCGCGTAAACTTCGTAGCAGCCGCCTTCGATCTTGATCTGACGAACCTTGTAGCCGTCCGTCTGAAGTTGCGATTCGAGCGCTGATCTGGGTTGCCACTTCGACTGGGGCGCCGAAGAACATTTTCCTTCAGCGAGCGCGGGGCCGGCAGCGGCGACAGACAGTGCAGTCAGGGCGAAAAGCAGCTTCATTATGGTTCTCCAGATTGGCTTCGAAATGGGAGTCGAGTCCGTTCCGATGCCGGATGCGAGACCCGTGTTTCCTCGCCCAATCCGTCTGAATTGCGGTTCAGAGATTACGGATTGCCCATCTCCGGGCGGCCGCATTCATGACCGGGTCACTGTCGGTCCGTTCCTTGAGAAAGGTTATAGAGAGCGTCGTCCTTTGGACACTCGATCGGCCTCCTCTGCGGCGCTATCCGGCGTCCATATTGGCTTTGCGAGGCGAAATGAGCGCCGCTGTTCAAGAAAACACACCTGTTGTTCTCGTCACTCGGGGAGTCCCGTCGGCCACGGTGCAGGACGATGACATCTATTTGACCGTGCCAATCGTTGCTCCGTCGCTTGCGGACCAAACGGAAGCGATAGAAATCTTTCTGTCGGTCGACTTCGCAAGGCACCTGATCGCCCAACTATCCGAGGCGGTCGAAGCCGCGGCGAAAGCGACTTAGGCTATCGAGCGCACCGCTTCTGACGGCGGGGAGCCGCGCCGTTGCTACCGGCAACGGCGCGGCCTACCTCTCCACCCGCGCCCAGCCGTGCAGGCCGAGGCGTTCCTGGGGGAGGTAGGCGGCTTTGTAGCCCATCTTCTTCGAGCCCTCGACCCAATAGCCGAGATAGACGTGGGGCAGGCCGAGGCGGCGCGCCTTCTGGATGTGGTCGAGAATGACGAAGCCGCCGAGCGACCGGCGCGAGGCGTCGGAGTTGTAGAAGGAATAGACCAGCGACAGGCCGTCGGCGAGGCGGTCGGTGAGACAGACGGCGAGAAGGGGACCGGAGGCCTGGCCGTCGCCGGTTCCGCTCAGCGGGCGATATTCGGTGAGGACGGTGTCGATATGGGTGTCCTCGACCATCATGGCGAAATCGAGCGAGGACATGTCCGACATGCCGCCTTCGGGGTGCCGGGCCTCAAGATACGAGCGGAAGAGGACGAAGTGCTCGTTCGTCGGTTTCGGCGCGACGAAGGCGCCGGCCAGGTCGGCGTTGGCGCGCATCGTCCGGCGCTGGCTCGCGGTCGGACGGAAATCGTCGACCAGCACGCGTACCGACACGCACGCCCGGCAGGTCTCGCACGCCGGCCGGTAGGCGATCGTCTGCGACCGGCGGAAACCGGTTTGGGTCAGGAGATCGTTGAGGGCGGAAGCTCGCTTGCCGACCAGATGGGTGAAGATTTTCCGCTCCTGCTGGCCGGGCAGGTAGGGGCATGCCGACGGAGCGGTGAGATAGAACTGCGGGGCGTCGCGCGCTTCCCTGGTCACGCCTTCTCCCACTCTCCGCCCGCATCAGCGGGCGGGGCAGGCCGATCGTCACCAATGGCGTGCGACCGTCGAATCAGAGCCTCCTGACGATCACAACGCCGGCGATGATGTCGTGCAGGCAGCGCTTCTCCGCATCGACGAACGTCACCAGGAAAATCGGCGGGAAGCACCAGCTCACGTAGAACAGCACCGCCTGAACCGCGGCGTTGATGAACGGGACGCGCCCGCCCGAGTCGCTCATGCGCATTTCAAGGTCGAGCGCCCGCATGCCGGGTGTCGCCATGTTGGGGCCCGAAATCGTGAGGCCGTTGTAGAAAAAGGCGACGAACGGGAAAAGCGGCGGCAGGAAGAACAGCGCAAGGCCGAAGGTCAGCATGATCGACACGATCCACAAGGCCGCCACCAGCAGGCTGACCAGCACAAAATCGAGGCAAACGGCGAGAACGCGACGCATGCGAACGCCAGCCAGCGCGTCGGCGCGCATCGCGTTCGTCGGCGCGGCGGCGTAAACATTGGACATTGGAGCCTCCATGCGCGGGCTCGGCCAGCGCGGCCAAGGATGTGGGAGGCGCCGGCGCCAAGTCAAGACCGGCGTGGGAATAGGTTGTGCGTGACCGCCTCGCTTTTGCCGAGCAGGCCTGAGGGGCGCAGGGCGATGAAAATCGTCAAAAGCGCGTAGACCGCGATGTCGCGGTAGTCGATCGGGAACAGCGCCGACCAGCCGGTTTCGGCGGCGCCGACGATGAGCCCGCCCAGGAATGCGCCGGGGAGCGAGCCGATGCCGCCGACAATCGCCGCGGCAAGCGCCTTCAGGGTCAGCGTCGCCGAGAGTCCGTAGCCGACCGCGCCGAAGGCGGCGGTCATGGTCGCGCCGGCGAGGCCGGCCAGCGCTCCGGAGAGGGCGAAGGCGCGCGCGGTGATCGCCGCCGGGCTCACGCCCATGAGTTCAGCGGCGAGGGGATCGTCGGCATAGGCGCGCCATTCGCGGCCGATCCGGGAGCGGCGAAAAATAACGACGAGGCCGAGACCGGCGGCGAGCGCGACGGCGCTCGCGAGGAACGCCATCGGCGTGGCGACGGCCACGAAGTCGCCCCCGCGCGCGAGCGCGAACGGCTGATTGAATTGCGGGCTCATCCAGCCCCGGTCGCCCTGCGCAAGGCGCAAGAGCTCGCGCAGGAAGAGCGCCAGGCCGACCGTCGCCACCAGCATCTGCTGGCCCCGGGCGTTGCGCAGCGGGATGAACACCGCCTGCGCCGCGCCGAAGCCCCACGCCCCCGCGACCACGGCCGCGAGCGCGAAGGCGGCGGTCAGCAGCGGGGCAGGCGGCCAGCCGACCATGGCCAGGGCGGCGATCGCCGCCGCATAGCCGCCGGCCGCAGCCAGTTCGCCGAAAGCGAAATTGATGCGCCCGATCAGGCCGTAGATCAGCGAGTAAGCCGCCGCCAGAAGCGCGTAGGAGGCGGCGAGCGGCAGCCCGTCCAGCGCCATTTGCAAGCCATAGGCGAGCGGACGCGGCACGGCGGGGAGGGCGCTGACGTCGCCGAGCGGGGCCGGATCGGCGGCGCGGCCCTCCGGTGTCGCCAGCCAATAGCGGACGAGAAAGGCGAGCCTCGACTCGGACAAGGGCTGGCCGTCGAGCGTCAGCGAGACGAGATCGCGCGACTCGCTCGGCCGTCCCGGCTCGCGAAAGCGGCAGACGGCGAGATGGTTTCGAGGGTCTTCGCCCGGCGCCTGGGCGACGAAGCCGACGCTCAGGCCGCGCCCGTCGGCGTCGGGCTTTTGCGCCAGAATGGCGATCCGCGCTTCTTCAGGAATGAGCGCCGGCAGCGCCATGCGGCAGAGCCTCGCCTGGTCGGTCTCGAGCGCCGGTGAGCAGCCCGCGAGCATTGCGGCGGCCAGAAGAACGATCAGGCGAATGACTGGGCGGCGGTTCAATCGCCCCGCCTCCGAGCCGCGAGCCGTCGCTGCTTGGCGCGGTTGCCGCAGACCTCCATCTCGCACCACCGGCGGCGGTTGTTCTTGCTGCGATCGTAGAAGAGCCAGCCGCAGGCGTGGCCGGCGCATTCGCGGATGCGGTGAAAATCGCCTTCGGTGAACAGCTTGACCGCCGCGAGCGCGACCGGTCCGAGGGCCGCCTCGACCGGCGCCGCGCGCACGCTCCAGCGCCAGCGGCAGGAGAGGACGCCGGGCGTAAGCTCTGCTCGGGCGATACATCGCGCGTGGAGAGCGGAAAGGCTGGCGAGCGAAGACTCGGGGGGTTTGGCGCGCCGCCCGAGCGCCGCGCCCAGCGCGTGAATCGCCTCCCTGAGCTCGATCGTCTGCGCAAGCAGTTCAGCGGCCAAATCGGCGCGCTTCGAAACCTGCCTCGCCAGCCAGTCGGCGTCTTCGGCGGGCAGCGCCTTCGCGTGCTTGAGCCATCGGGCGACGTGTTCAGCCTCGCGGAGATGATTCTCATGCGAGGGAAAGCCGCGCCCGGATTCGGTGTTGGCGAAATTGAGCGCCAGGTCGTCGGCGATCAGGTCCAACGAGCCGGCGCGCGAGGGGCGAAGTTCGATCATAACCGTCATTCTGCTCTTTACAGGTTAGAACTTCGCGGCTAGTCTGCGCAAGCTAACCGTTGAATGCTGTATGGGAGGTTATGATGCGGACCATCCTTCTGAGGGCCATTCCTGTCGCGCTGTCGGTCTGGCTCGCCGGCGCGGCTCATGCGCAAATCAAAATCGGCGTCGCCGGGCCGATAACCGGGGCGAACGCGGCGTTCGGGGCGCAACTCAGCCAGGGCGTCAACCAGGCGGCCGAAGACATCAACAAAGCCGGCGGCATTCTCGGACAGAAAATCGAAGTCGAGCCGGGCGACGACGTCTCCGATCCGAAGCAGGGCGTGTCGGTCGCCAACAAGTTCGTCGGCGACGGCGTCAAATTCGTCGTCGGCCACTTCAACTCCGGCGTGACGATCCCCGCCTCCGATGTCTATTCCGAGAACGGCGTCCTGTTTATCACGCCCTCGGCGACAAATCCCAAAGTCACCGACCGGATGCTGTGGGACGCATTCCGCACCTGCGGCCGCGACGATCAGCAAGGCATGGTCTGGGCCGAGCTCGCGCGCGACAAGCTCAAGGGCAAGAAGATCGCGGTCATCCACGACAAGACGACCTATGGCAAGGGCCTTGCCGACGCCGCGCTCGACAACATGCACAAGATGGGGGTGAAGGAAGTCCTCTACGAAGGCGTCAACACCGGAGAGAAGGACTATTCGGCGATCGTCTCCAAGATCAAGGAGTTGGGAGCCGACTACCTCATGTGGGGCGGCCTGCACACCGAAGGCGGCCTCATCGTGCGCCAGATGCGCGACCAGGGCATGAACACCGTCATGATCTCCGGCGACGGCATCACCGATAGCGAGTTTGCGGCGATCGGGGGCCCGGGCGTCGAAGGCACGCTCATGACCTTCGGCCCCGAGCCGCGCAAGAACCCGAACGCGCAGGACGCGGTCGCTTCGTTCAAGGCCAAGGGCTTCGATCCGCAGGGCTATACGCTCTACTCCTACGCGGCGGTCCAGATCATCAAGCAGGCGGCGGAGAAGGCCAACTCGCTCGATCCGAAGAAGGTGGCGGCGGTCATGCATTCCGGCATGCCATTCCATACCGTCATCGGCGATATTTCCTACGACAAGAAGGGCGACCGCACGACCGTCGACTATGTCTGGTACGTGTGGAAGAAAGGCGCCGATGGGAAGATCGGGTTCGAGCAGCTGTGATGGCGCCATGCGCCGACCAGACGGCCGTCGCTTCTGGAGCTTGCCTCGATAAGACCGCAAAGCACCGTTCATTGCGAGCGGAGCGGAGCAATCCAGGGGAAGGTGGGGAGCCACGCGACTCTGGATCGCCACCTCGCTTCGCTTATCGCGAGGACGGATTCCGTCTGAACGCGAGGCTTGCTTTTAGTCGACGGCGCGAAGCTCGTCGTACGAAACCATCACATGTGCGCGATACGCGGGGCGCGCGGCCAGCCTTTCGTAATAGGCGCGAAGGCTGGCGCGCTCTCGCCGCTCGATCTCGATCGTGAAATAGCGATAGAGCAGGTGGCCGAATTGAATGTCGGCCAGAGTGAGGTCATTGCCGCTGAGATATGGGGCGCTCGCCAGCTGTTTCTCCGCAATATCGAGATATTGGTCGAGAAACAGGATCGCCTGTCTCAGCGCATCCGGGTTTCGCCGCGCGACAGGCGTCCGGACGACTTGCCAGAAGATCGGTCCGGAGAAATTGAGCGCAATATTGACCTTCGACCATTCCGCCCATTTATCGATGTGCGTCCGCGTGGCAAGGTCTCCGGGCCAATAGGGCGCGCGGCCATACCGATTGGCGAGATAGCGCAAAATCGCCGCAGATTCCCATAAAAACTCGCCGTCGCCGTCGCGCACCACGGGAATCGTTCCGTTCGGATTCATCGTTAGAAATTCCGGAGTGTCGACGCCGCCAAATCGATGGCCAACGTCGTAACGCTCGTGGGCGAGTCCCAGTTCGCCGATGCTCCACATGACAGCTTGAACATTGGAGGAGGTCTTTCGCCCCCAGACTTTCAACATCGGCCGATTTCTCCCGCGGCGGCTCATGACGCAAGCCTGAGCCGTCACATTAGCCCGGCCATTCCCGGACTGGGAAGCGAGTGAGGTCATTGCCGCAGAGATAGGGGCCTTTGGCCAGCTCCTTTTCGGCAATGTCGAGATAGCGGTCGAGAACCCCGATCCCGAGCGCCAGTCCAGCTTGGACTTCCGGCTGCGCGTCATCGCGTCGCCTCAAGGCGACAAAACCTATCCAGATATACATGCTCGTATCGCGAGGACTGGCCTCTATGGCCTCACGGACGTGGCTTTCGGTTCCCCCTGGACGACCGTTGACCAGCCAAGCAAGACCAATCTCCGCGTGAACGAAGGCCAGATTCGGATTGAGCGCCAGCGGTCGAGCCCGGGGTGATCAAAATCCTACAATATTTCCTCGATGAAACGAAGCGCGGAGAAATCATCGCCGTCGCAATGGTGTTGGCGCGGCGGAACGCGACAATTTGCACCGCCGTAAACGCTCCCCACGGCGGCCGGCATCATATCGTCGCCGCATGTTATTATCTGAAACAAGACATCATCGCCGAAACGGACAATTGACGCCGGTAACGGCGCTGGAAAGGATCGGGATCTTGTTCTCACGATATGGAGCGAAATCATGAATTGCATAGGATCGTTTCGCGTCGCGATCGCCGCTCTGTTAGGGTCATTGCCGGTTCTTGCATCCGCGAGCGCTCAAAACTCTCAATACGCGCTCGATCGCCTCTTTCTAGAGGAGAGCGATACCACGCCCCTCTATGACGTCCTATCGTTCGGTAGCGAAACAGCGGTCGCGAACTACTACGGAGCGACGAGCCAAGAAGCCCAGTTGGCGACTGAATTTTTTGCTGGCTACACTGGCGCTTCCGCCAATATGCTCTTTACGCGCTACCCGATCCTGCCGGCAAGAGCGCATCTTTACGGGTCGAACGTCAGCGGTCTAGCGCTCTCACAATTGCGAGCGATCAACGGTACGCTGTCCCTTACGTCTGAAGGGTACAACTACACCGCGTCAATAAATCTTTCGACGGTCCAAAGTTTCTCCAGCGCAGCGACAGCAATACAGGCCGCGCTCAATAAGAAATTGCCGGTCGCGGCCGCCACAACAGGGAGCTCGATTGCTCCGGTATCGGTGTCTTTCACTGGATCGATCGACGGTGACGTCTTGAAGGTCAGCACGCTTTCTTCCGGCAGCATTCAAATCGGCTCTTACATTACCGGGCAGGGCGTTCCGGCCGGGACGCAAATAACCAGTCAGGTCGGAGGCGCCTCTAACGGCGTCGGAAAATACGGACTATTCGTGGTTGAGCCAACAATCTCAACCGAGGCCTTAACGGACACTTACGGCGTCTTGACTGTTGGCTCCGTGACTTCAGGGACAGTCAAGATTGGCCAAGAGGTCGCCGGCGTCGCCCCTGCGGGGTCGCCCGGCCCGACCGCGATCGAAGTCAATTTGCACGGCAGCGGAGCCGGCAGTACTTGGGTCGTTAACAACGCGGAGACCGTGGCGCCCCGGGGCCTGACGATGTCAGGGGCTCCGCTCAACGTCGCTTACAAAGCCGTGACGGGCGCCACTGCAAATTCCGGCGCGTTCACGATACAGCAGGGCGTGAATTTCAACTACGCCTCATCATCGCTTACTTATGCGGGAGGTACGGCGGCGGAGTTGCTGGGCCTGACCCGAGCCGCGGGAGCCTTTCTTTCCTCTCCCGGGCAGATTGTAACGTCAGCGTCAGATTGGATGGAGAACTTCACCCAAAACTTCAGCGACCAGTTTTCTTCGTTTCAGATACAAAATCCCGGGGGGTTCGTGCCCAGAGAGAAGACCGCGCTGGAGACCTGGGCTCAGTCGACTGGCGGCCAGTATGAATTTCTGAAGTGGGAGCTCAACACGCCGCCGATCGTGAATTCGATCGTACCGAGCGCGGAGCAACTTCTTGGGGGAAGCGCAGTTCCGGAACCCTCCACATGGGCGCTGATGCTGCTCGGCTTCGCCGGGCTTGGCTTGACGGGCTATCGCGCCTCAAGGAAGCGCGCCGCGCACGCAGCGTGAAGGCGGAGCAAGATCGAGCCGGGGCAAAAATGCCGCGTATCTGTCTTTTTATCGGAGCTTGCCGCTAACTTCGTGCTTGCGCTCGGCTGCGAGTTCCCCGCGGTCGTTCGCCTCAATCCAGAAGCAGCCGGGCGATCACGTTTGATGCGCCCCCGAGTCCAACCTAAAAGGCGAACGTCATCGAGACCAGGGTCGGCGCGACAGTGGGCATTCTCGTCACGGGCAGTTCGGGGCATCTGGGAGAAGCGCTCATGCGGGCGCTTCGCGGATCGGGTCGCGCTGCGGTCGGCCTCGACATCATCCCTGGGCCGTTCACGGATGTGGTCGGATCGATCGCTGACCGCGCCTGCGTCGCACACGCCATGAACGGCGCGCACAATGTTCTTCACGCCGCGACGCTGCACAAGCCGCATGTCGCGACCCATGCGCGCGAGGCGTTCGTCGAGACCAACATCCTGGGCACGCTTGTTCTGCTTGAGGAGGCCGCGCGGGCGCGCGTTGAGGCCTTTGTGATGACCAGCACCACCAGCGCCTTCGGCGACGCTCTGAAGCCGCCCGCGGGCGCGCCCGCGGCCTGGATCGACGAAAGCGTCGCGTCCGCTCCGAAGAACATCTACGGCGTCACCAAGACCGCGGCCGAGGACCTTTGCCAGTTGTTCCATCGCAACGAAGGCCTCGGATCGATCGTCTTGAGGACATCGCGCTTCTTTCCGGAAGAGGACGACGATGCGGCGGCGCGCGAGTCCTTCGCCGACGACAATTCCAAGGCGAACGAGTATCTGTTTCGCCGAGTTGCGATCGAGGACGTCGTCGACGCGCATCTTAAGGCGGCCAAGCGAGCGCCGGCGGTCGGCTTTGGGAAATACATCATCAGTGCGACGACGCCGTTCCTGCCCGAGGACTGCGCGCGTCTCAGGGTCGACGCGCCCGCGGTCGTAAGCCTGCGCGCGCCGGGCTGGGAAGCCGAATATGCGCGGCGCGGCTGGCGCATGTTCCCGGGCGTCGACCGGGTCTACGACAACGCGCTCGCGCGGCGCGAGCTCGGATGGCGGCCGAAGTGGGATTTCGCCGCGATTGTCGAGCGCCTGCGCGAGACCGGCGACATCCGCGGTCCGCTGGCCACGCTGATCGGCGCAAAAGGCTACCATGCCGAGAAATTCGAGGGCGCGCCCTATCCGGTGGCGGGGAGCGCAAGGTGAGCGAGTTCGCAGCGTGGCGCCGGCTCGATCGGCCCGGTCGCGACGCCGCCTTGTTGCGGGCGCACGAGGGCGGCTGGCTGCTTGAGGGCGCGGCCGCCTTCGATCATGAGCTCGGACCCGCATGCGTCGCCTATAAGGTGAAAGCGGATGCGCGCTTTCGGACTGAGCGGGAAATCGTCAGCGGGTTCGTCGGCGAGGCGCTCGTCCGGCACGAGATTGCGCGCGACCATCTGGGCTGGCGATTGGACGGCGTCAAAGTCGCTGGCCTGGGGCATCTGGTCGATCTTGACTATGGTTTCACTCCCGCAACCAACGCGCTGCAACTCATGCGCATGGCGCTCGCTCCCGGCCAGACGTCGGACCTGCCGGTCGTCTGGTTCGATCTCGACAGCGCCTCGCTGATCGAGTTGCCGCAGACCTATGAGCGGCGCGAGGCCGCGTCCTATTGGTATCAGGCGCCAACGGTTCAGTACGAAGGTTTGCTGGAAATCGCCCCGAACGGATTTGTCCAATCCTATCCGGGTCTCTGGACGCTGGTCGCCTGACCGCCTCAGGCCAGCGCAGCCAGCCGCTCGATGAGAAAGGCGCGGGCCGCGGGGTCGGTTTGCAATCCGATCGCCAGGCTGTAGGCGCGGCGGGCTTCGGCGGCCATGCCCGCCTTGGCGCAAAGGTCGGCTCGCGCAACCCAATAGGGTTCGAATCCGTCGAGGCCGCCATGCGCTCCGACCTCCTCGAGCAATTCGAGCCCCGCGGCGGGTCCGCTGGTCTGCGCCGTCGCCGCGGCGCGATTGACGGCGACGACCGGAGAGGCGGTGAGGGCGTAGAGCGCATCATAGAGGACGACGATCGCCGGCCAGTCCGTCGTCCCGGTCAGCCGGCGGGCCGTGTGCACGGACTGGACGGCGGCCTCGAGCTGGAATCGACCCGGCGAGCCAATTCTGCCCGCGGCCCTGAGCAACCCTTCCGCCTCCTCGATCGCCGCTCGGTCCCACGAGCCCGCGTCCTGTTCGCTCAACGGCACGTAGCGCCCCAAGGCGTCGCGCCGCGCCTCGCGCCGCGAATGGGCGTAGAGCATCAGCGCCAGGAGCCCCATCGCTTCCGGCTCCTCCGGCGCGAGGGAGACGACGACGCGGCCAAGCCAGATAGCCTCGTCGGCGAGATTGCGCCCGCGCGGGTCGTCCGCGAAAGCCTCCGCCCAGCCGTGCGAGAACGCAGCGTAAATCGCTTCGAGCGCGACCCCGAGCCGCTCGGGCAACTCCTCACGCTCGGGGATCCTGAACGGTACGCCGGCAAGGCGGATTTTCGCTTTCGCGCGGGCCAGGCGCTGGCCCATCGCGGCGGGCGAAACCAGGAAGGCCGAGGCGATCGCCGCCGCGTCCAAACCAAGAATTGTCTGCAGCATCAACGGCGCTCTGACCGATTCCTCAATCGCCGGATGAGCGCAGGCGAACATCAGCGCGAGGCGCCGGTCGGGGACCGAGGCGGCCGTTTCCGCCGCCTCCTTAAGGTCGGCGTCGATAAGAGCGAGCGCCTCCGCACCCGCCTCCATGCTCCGCCGCCTTCGCGCGGCGTCGATCAGGCGCCGCCGCGCCGCCGTCGCCAGCCAGCCCTCGGGATTCAACGGCACGCCCTTGGCAGGCCAGGCTGCGAGCGCCGCGGCGAAGGCGTCGGCGAGCGCATCCTCGGCGCCCGGCACGTCGCGCGAGCCGGCCGCCAGATAGGCCACGAGCTTGCCGTAGCTTTCGCGCGCGACCCGGGCGGCTGCGGCGCGAGCGTCGGCTTCGCGGATGGTCGCCAAGTCGACCGACAATCCTTTCCTGAGCCCTCGCGCCAGCGCGCTCTCCACTGCGGTCACGGAGATTGGAACGCGAGCGAGGACGCATACGACGCGACCTGCGCCAATTCCTGGCTCGCCCACGGCCCGGCGATGGCGCTAACCAGGTAAACGACAAACCACAAGCCGACAATCGTCGCCAATGCAATCGTCAGCGGGGTCAGACTGCGGTCGTCGATTAGATATCCGCGGTAGAACACCGCCTGCTTCTCGATCCCGTTCATCGCAGTCTGTCCCGGCCATGAGGCGCTCTGGCTCTACATCTGCCAGATCGGCCGCACTTCGATCGCGCCGTCTTCGGCGCCGGGGCAGCGCGCCGCCCAGGAAATCGCGGCGTCGAGATCGGGCGCGTCGATAAGGAAATAGCCGCCAAGCTGCTCCTTGACCTCGGCGTAGGGGCCGTTCAGCACCGAGGTCTTGCCATTCTTGACCCGGACAGTCGTCGCAGTCGAAGCCGGGTGGAGGCGCTGGCCGCCCTTGCTCACGCCCGCGTCGGCCATCGCCTTCATGTAGGCGCCATAGGCCGCAAGCCGCGCGCCGTTCTGCTCCGGCGTCGCGCCAAGGATCGCCTTCTCGTCGTTGTGAATCATCAACAGGTACTGCATCGTTCTGCTCCTTCAAAAGGCGTGGCCGCTGCGCCGCGCTCATTGCAAAGACGATTGACCTTGCCGCGTTTCGACAAGGGGGGCGCAAAAACGACCGTCGCTAGAGTCGCGGGGGGCCTGCGTGACGGGCGGAATCGCGCAAAAAAGACTTGCATATTGTGGGGTCACAATTGTAACGGTACGCTTCGTTGCGGCAATTCAAGGCGGGGTCGCGAGAAAGCGACGCAGCATCGGGGGAAACTATGAAACTCAGGCTCATCTCTGCAGTATCTGTTCTCGGCCTCGTCGCCGGTCTCGCCGCATCGACGACCGGGGCGAACGCCAACACGATCACTTTCACGACCTTCGTCCAGGGCTCGGACATCGCGGCCGCAGTGGGTCGAAACGACGACCATCGCCTTCAATTACACCGGAACGGGCTTCGTCGGTTCGGTCTATTTCCCTCCAACAACCAGCTTTACTCGACCAACCTGACCGGCGGGAATGTGATGAAATTTGGCAGCCCGATTCCCGGCTTCGGCGGCGAAATTGTGATCGGCGTGGGGCTCGGCCAGGCGGGCTTCGCAAGGGGGGCCGTTTATGCCGGTAATGGCGGCGGCAACCAGATTGATCTCGTCCCGGCAAGCGGCGCGCCCAGCGTGTTTGCCACCTTCCAGGCGGGGCCGGGGTCGTTCGCCAGGTCCTGTTCGATCCCGGCAGCAACTTTGGTCACAATATGCTGGTGACGTCGACCTCGGGCCAGATCTATGAAATCAATTCGTCTGGAACCCCGACACTGTTGGCCAACATAGGGGCGGACACCGAGGGCATGGATATCGCAAGCAGCGCGTTCGGTCCCTACTCCGGTTGGTTGCTGGTTTCGTCGGAGGGCACGGGTCTGATCCATGCGATATCACCGGGGGGCGTGGTGAACACTCTCGATAGCGCGGCCAACACCCCCATCGTGCTCAGTGAAGCCGAGACCGTGAGCACGGTCCCGGCGAACCTGGGTGTTTCTGGCAATCCGGTCGAGGGCTTCTACGTCGCCAACTATCCCGTGGATATCCAGAAGGCCGCGGCCAGCGAGTTCGCCGGGCTCCAGGGCACCGCAATCGTGACCGGTGAATTCGGCAGCAACTCACCGGTAACGGATATCGCGTACGACGGCGGGACTGGATTTTACGATGCGACGCTCGTCGGCAATCTGCCGAACCAGTCGGAGGACGGCATCTTCGTCACGGCGGAACGCGAGATGCTTCTGGTTCCCGAGCCGTCGACCTGGGCCATGATGCTGATGGGCTTCGCCGGGATCGGCTTTGCCGCCTATCGGAAGTCGACGAAAGCCGCGGCGGTCGCGTAGGCCGCCCTTCCGCTTAAGGCTCGGAGAGGCCACCGCGAGGTGGCCTTTCTCTTGCGTGAGCGGGAGACGTTTTCCCTCCGGCGCCGGGGCGGTAAAGCCTGCCATAGTGCAGCGCCAGACCTTCGACCGGCGAAGCGTCGAGGACCTGCCTCCCGGGACGCGGCCCTTGAGCCGGCTCGCGGAGCATCCGTCGGCTTTGGTCGTACGCGCTTTCAGGCCCGCAAATATTTGTTCAGCCAGTCGATCGTGCGCTTCCAGGCCTCTTCGGCCGCCGACTGATCGTAACGCGGCGTCGTATCGTTGTGGAAGCCGTGGTTGGCGCCCTTGTAGATGTGACCCTCGTGCGGAACGCCAGCGTCGCTGAGCGCGGCGTCGAATGCCGGCCATCCGCTGGTGATGCGCTGATCGAGCTCGCCATATTGGGCAAGGATCGGCGCCTTTATCTTGGCCGCGGCGGCGGCGTCCGGCTGCAGTCCGTAAAACGGGACGGCCGCGCCGAGATCGGCGCCCAAGCGCACAGCGAGCTGGTTGACGACGCCGCCGCCGAAACAGAAGCCGACCGCCCCGAGCTTGCCGGTCGAATCGGTCACGGATTTGAGCCACCGCGCCGCGGCGGCAAAATCCTCCTGCATCTTGACCGGATCGACCCGGCGGAAGAGCTCCGCGCCCTTCTCGTCGTCGCCGGGATAGCCGCCGACCGAGGTCAGGCCGTCGGGGGCGAAGGCGATGAAATTGGCGATCGCCAGGCGCCGAGCCACGTCTTCGATATAGGGGTTAAGCCCGCGATTTTCGTGGACGACCAGCACCGCCGGGCAGTTTGTCGGCGTTGGCGGGGCGGACCAGATAACCCTTGATGCTCCCGTTGCCGTCGGGGGAAGGAATGGTCACGAATTTGGCGGCGATCCGGCTGTCGTCGGGTGGAACCTGGATCGCCCAAGCGTAATTGGGCCTTAGCATCTCGAACAAAGCCGCAGCGCCAACGCCGCCGGCGGCGAACTTCTGCGCGCGATCGAGGAACGCGCGACGGCTCATTCCGCCGTGCACGTAGACGTCAAACAGGTTCAAAAGCTCCTGAGGGAAATCGGACGCCTTTTTTCGCTCCATGGAATGCCTCGTTGCTCCCCGGCGCCGTCGCCGGCGTCCCGTGTCCCGCTGCGCTCAGGATGGGACACGCGTCCGACGCAATTATGTCCTCGCCCCTCAAGGAACCCTCCTTCCTTCCGCGGGAATGATAGAAGATCGAACGATGGCATCGCGCGACCAGAATGGCTGGGCGGTTGGGGCAGGCGTCGAGGAGCGCGGCGCCGTTCGCTCGATGATGCAGCGATTAGCGCAGCGACACCGCGGCCTTTTGGCGTCGTCGTCGCTGCTGGGCTTCGCAATCGGCGTCGGTTACCGGTTTCTACTCGACCCGGCCGACGAACGCGACCTCGGCAACTTTCTCCGCAGCGGGACGCAGGGCGTCGGCGTGGCCTTGACCGTACTCGCCGTGCAGGCGGGGTTCGCATCGGTCGCGCGGACCCGGCTGGGCGCAAGGCTACGCCGGCTGCCGCTCGCAGCCGAGGTCCTCGTCCGCGCAGTCGCAATGGCCGCCCTGCTGATCGCGGTCGGGCTGACGCTGCAATTTGCGCTCTACTGGGAACGCTATCATCTCGACTGGCTTAGCCGGAGCTGGTTCGCCGTCACCCTCCCCAGACTTGTCTTGATCGGCTTTGGATTCTCCCTGATCATCGGAGTGGTAGTCGAGACCGGTCGGCTGATCGGCGGCGAACTGCTCGCCAGCGTTCTCCTCGGGACCTACCACCGTCCGGCTCGCGAGCGGCTGATCGTCATGTACCTCGATCTCGCCAATTCGACCCGCCTCGCCGAGTTGATGGGAGAGGAGCGGGTCCACGATTTGATCACCCGTTTCTTCTTCGATATCGACGAGCCGATCCGCGACTTTGGCGGGCGCGTGCACGCCTATGTCGGCGACGAGGTGATTGTCGCTTGGCCGGTCTCCGACGACCCGGCGCGCAACGCGCGCTGCGTCGCTTGCTTTTTTGCGATTCAGCGCAAGATCGTCCGCCTCGCGCGCGAGTATGAAGCCGAATTCGGCGCCGCCCCGGCTTTCCGCGCCGGGCTGCATGCAGGAACGGTCATCGTCAGCGAATGCGGCGACGCCAAGCGCCAGCTGGCGTTTTTCGGCGATACGATGAACGTCGGGGCGAGACTGTGCGAATACTGCAAGACGGTCAATCGGCGGCTGGTCGTCTCAGGCGACCTCTTGCGCCTGATGACGATCGGCGAGGGTTGGGCGGTCGCCGAGGGCGAGCTCATCGCGGTGCGCGGCCGGCAGGAGCGCGTCGAAGCGCATGTGATCGAACTCGCGGCGTGACCGGCCGCCGTCAGTAGAGGCCGGGCGCGATCCAGATTCCAACGGCCGGCGCCGCGGCGGTCTGACCGCGCCTACGCGTCTATCTTGAGCACGACCCGGAAGCGCGCGGCGCCGCTCAACATGCGGTCGTAACCCTCCTGCGCCTTTTCGAGCGGATAGATCTCGTTCATCGCGGCGACCTTGTTGCGCTGACTGAAGTTCAGCGTGTCCTCCGAATCCCTGGCGACCCCGGAATACCATCCCTGGACCGCCGCGCGCTTGACAAGGAGATCGAACGAATCGACAGCCAGCGGGCCGACCGCGCCGATGACCATCATCACGCCGTTGGGGCCAAGTCCGCCGGAAATTTCCTGCATTGCCTTGCCGTCGGTGACGGTGGCGAGGATTGCTTTCGCGCCGCCCATCGCCATGAGAGCCTTGGCGGGGTCCTCCGCCGCGCTGTCGATGTAGTCGCTGGCGCCGAGGCTTCGCGCCAGCGCCTCCTTGTCGCGGCCACGGTTGACGGCGACGGTGCGAAAGCCTTGCCGCGCCGCGTATTGCAGCCCCAAATGCCCGAGGCCGCCGACGCCATGGACAGCGACGACGTCGCCCGGGCCGGCTCCTGTGTGGCGAAGCGCGTTGAAAGTGGTGACGCCGGCGCAGAGCAGCGGGGCTGATTCCACGGGATCGAGATTGTCCGGCACATGCGCGACCGCGGACGCATGAGCGATCATGTGCGTCGCGTAGCCGCCGTCGCGCGTCACCCCGCTGATTTCGTGCACATTCTCACAGACGAACGCATTGTCGCGGCGGCATTGGCGGCAATAGCCGCACGAGCCGCCGAACCAGCCGACGCCGGCCCGCGCGCCGACGCTCCAGCCGTGGACGCCTTCGCCGATCGCGTCGATCACGCCAATCACCTCATGGCCGGGAACGCGAGGGTACTGGACGTTTGGAAAGAGGCCCTGCACCGTCACCACGTCGCTGTGGCAGACGCCGCAAGCCTGGACGCGAATGCGCATTTCCTCGTTTCCCGGGACCGGAATGTCCCGCTCCTCCGCCTCGAACGGCCCGCCAGGCTTCCGAACGACCATCGCGCGCATTTTCGCCATCGCCTGTTCCCCGTTTCAATCGAGAGGGGCTCACCGTGGCCTTGGGTTGAGGCGAACGTGAGGCGGCGGGAAGCAAGCGCCGAGGGCTCGACAGCCTATCCACACCGGCTAAAGCGCCGGAGTCACGGAACGAAGTTGCTCTGCCCCGCGCCGGTCAAATGGTAGATGCTCTGTTTGTCGTCTTGCGTGACGGCGGTGACGCCAGCCTTGGGCTCGAGGATCAGCTCCTTGTCGAGCGCCGCGGTGCGGAATTTCCAACCCTGCGGCAGTTTGAGCAAAGAGCCGAGGGAGTTGAGCTTGTCGATCGTCAGGCCGGGATCTTGTGTGTCGGTGTAGGCGACCATCACCCAGGTCCTGCCCTTCGGATCGTCGAGCAAATAGACCTCCGATCCTTTCTTGAAGCCCTCCACGGCCGTCCTCGCCACCCGCACGGAGCGATAGGCCGGAGAGCCAGGCTTTGCGGACGCCGGGGCGCTGGGCGCAAGGCTGTTTCCCATCCACGCCGCATCGAGGCCGTCAAAATTCCTGACCGCGCCTACCCGGTCCGAGAGCCAGTCCAGCGTCCAATGCCGGGGTGAACTGATCGACGCCAACAAGGCCTGGTACCGTTTGGCGACTCGTTTGGGGTCCACGCTCTGCGCCAGCGATTTCGGCGCCGAATCCCGGGTGTCCTCGCCAGCGTTCTCCCCGGTCGTATTGTAGCTGCTGACGTACAGGACCTTCTTGAGCGGGTCTCTGGCGAAGAGATCGATCTCCTCGTAGCGATAGTCGCGTAGATTATCGAATTTTCGGTGTTCTGCGCCCGCGCAATCGTCCGGCAATTGGCTGAAAAATTTGCAGGCCTCATATTCGGCGGCATCGGCGGAAGCGACAATTGGGCCCGCTGACAACCGCAGCCCGAACACCAGACCGCAAAGAATGAAACCGCCGCGGCGCTTCCCAACCGTCGGCATGGCTACCTCCAATTCGGTCCCGCGTCCCTGCGCGACCGCGTCGCCCTCCCTTATCATGAATGGTAAATCTGAATGCCGCGTTTCCGCAAGCCGCCGCGGGGGGCCGCTAAATTACATCAAAACAGCTGGCTGGTGAATCCCAAGTCATCATCGAAGGCGCGCGGCTGCTTTTTTCCCACGATCACCGCCGTGCGACCCGTTCTTAGCCGCCGACCAGCGCCTTCTCGCCAGCCTCGTAGATACCGTCGAAAATCTTCTTGGCCTCGGCGTCGGAGACGCCCTTGGCGTCGTATTTTCCGACCCACTTCACTTCTGAACCCTTAGGGTCGGGCGAAACGCTGATCGTCGAATGGTAGTTGGCTGCGGGGAGTCCGGAGACGATCGTGTACGTATAGGAACGGTTGGCGTCGTCAAAATGCTCGAGCGCCTCGACGGCGACGCCGCCGCCCTTGATCGTGAGCGTGCGCTGCTTGCCGTCGGCGCTGAGCACGCATTTCTCAATCGCCGGATGCCAGGAGGCGATGCCGCAAAAGTCGCCAATTTTCTTCCACAGAGCGTCGGGAGACATCGACGAGGTCATGGTCACGCTGGAATTGAGCGCGAAAGCTGCGCCCGTGGAGATCAGCAATGTCGCGGCTGCGGTGGAAATCGTGGCGATGCGCATCGGTCGGCCCCTCCCTGGTGTTCATTCTCAAGCGATCGTTGAATTGCGGCGGCAGACCATAGCGGGTTTTCGACAGACGGCAAATCTGGTCGGTCGGGCGGCGCCGCCCTCGAATCTGCGCCTCTTGCCTGATAGCCTCGGGCCGACAAACAGTCCGGGGATATTTGAGCCATGCGACAGATCTGGATTTCGAAAGCCGGCCCGCCCGAGGCTCTTGTCATCAAGGAGGCGCCTGATCCTCGCCCTGCCGCAGGTGAGCTGCGCATTCGGGTCGAGGCGAGCGGCGTCAATTTCGCCGACATTATGGGGCGCCTCGGCTTGTATCCAGACCTTCCGCGCATTCCGGTCGTGCCGGGCTACGAAGTGGCTGGACGGGTCGATGCAATCGGCGCCGGAGTTGACGAGGGCTGGATCGGGCGCGATGTTTTCGCGGCGACGCACTTCGGCGGCTACGCCGACGTGGTTTGCGTTCCGCAAGCTCGCGTTTTTGCGCGACCCTCGAACATGTCCGCCGAGGAGGGCGCGTCGATCCCAATCAACTACCTCACCGCCTGGCAGCTTATCGTCGCGATGGGCGGCCTCAAGGCGGGCGAGACGGTGCTGATACATTCCGCTGGCGGCGGCGTGGGCATCGCCGCGACCCAGATCGCGAAGCACATCGGGGCGAAGGTCATCGGCACGGCGTCGGCCGGCAAGCATGAGGAGCTCCGCGCGCTCGGCGTCGATTACCTGATCGACTATCGGACCGAGGACTTCGAGAAGCGAGCCCGCGAGATCACTGGCGGGCGGGGCGTCGAGCTCATCCTCGATGCAGTTGGCGGCGACTCGGTCAAAAAGGGCTATCGCGTTCTCGCGCCCACGGGCCGCCTCGGAGTGTTCGGCGCTTCGTCAGCCGCGACCGGCAAGGGACCAAGATACCTCGGCATGATGTCCATGCTGGCGAACACGCCCTGGGTGCAGTTCAATCCGCTGTCGCTCATGAACGCCAACAAAGGGGTGTTCGGGGTCAACCTCGGTCACATGTGGGGCGAGTTCGACCGCATGCGCGGCTGGATGGATCAGCTGATCGGTTTGTGGGAGAGCGGCGCGATCAAGCCGAAGGTCGCGCGCGTCTTCACGTTCGACGAGGCTGCAGCGGCCCATCATTTCATCCAGGACCGCAAGAACATTGGGAAGGTGCTGCTCGCGCCCTAGCGCGGCGGTTGGGACTTTCGGGACCGTCTACTTATAGTAGCCGACGCCGCAGCCGATATCAATGTCGGCCCTCGCCACCAGGGTCACCTTCCGAGCCAGCGTATCGGCGGCGCCCGGCTTTGGCGCCTCATAGCTGACTTCGGTGATTTGACCTTCCGGCTTCTGGATCGCCGCATAGATTGCCGCGCCAAACGCCGCTCCGTTAGAGTTCAGAGCGGCGCGCATGTCAGTGCCAAGCGCTTCCCTGAGGTTGGGGTTGCCGGTTGCAACGAGCGCGCCGTCGACGACATTCACACAAAAGACGTAGAGGTCTCGATCGCGGAATCCGCCTTCTCCCCTGTCGAACATGTGAAGCGCTTTGACCTTATCCGCTTTCACAGCGGCGAGGGCTTTCATCAGCATGGCCCTGGCTTCCTCGGCCGTACCTCCGGTTTCTTCAGCGAAAGCTACGAGCGGGAGCGCAACGACCGCGGCCGACACTGCGGCAATCACAAGTTTATGGACCATGACCATTCCTCCCGTCGCCAGCTCCGACGAAGGGGACCGTACATGCCAATGTCGGGCCCATGGCCTGTCTGGATTTCATCGAACGCGCAGCTTCTCCGCGGCCCTTGGAGCGAAGTAGCTCAGCACCCCGTCGGCGCCGGCGCGCTTGAAGGCGATCAGGCTTTCCATCATCGCCCTGTCGCCGTCGATCCAGCCATTGTTCGCCGCCGCCATGATCATCGAATATTCGCCGCTCACCTGATAGGCGAAGGTCGGCGCGCCGAATTCGTCCTTCACCCGGCGGATGATGTCGAGATAAGGCAAGCCCGGCTTGACCATCACCATGTCGGCGCCCTCGTCGAGGTCGAGCTCGACCTCGCGCAAAGCCTCGTCGCTGTTCGCCGGGTCCATCTGATAGGTGCGCTTGTCGCCCTTGAGCGCGCCAGCCGAGCCCAGCGCGTCGCGGAACGGCCCGTAGAAGGCTGAGGCGTATTTGGCCGCATAAGCCATGATCTGCACGTCGAGAAAGCCTTCGGCGTCCAGCGCCTCGCGGATCGCGCCGACCCGCCCGTCCATCATGTCGGAGGGCGCGATGACGTCAGCGCCGGCGCGCGCCTGATTGAGCGCCTGGCGCGCCAGCGCCTCGACCGTCTTGTCGTTGAGGATCACGAGTTCCCCTGAAGCGCTCTCGCTGATGAGGCCGTCGTGGCCGTGGCTGGTGTAGGGGTCGAGCGCGACGTCGGTGACGAGCCCAAGTTGAGGGAACTCGCGCTTGATCGCACGGCAGGCCTGACAGACGAGATTGTTCTTGTTGAAGGCCTCGCTGCCGCGCTCGTCCTTGAGATTGGGCTCGGTATAGGGAAAGAACGCGATCGCGGGGATGTCGAGTTGGATCGCCCGCTCGGCCTCGCGCACAGCCTCGTCGATGCTGAGCCGGTCGACTCCCGGCATCGCTCCGACCGGAACGCGCTTCTTCTCGCCGTCGATGAGGAAGAGCGGCCAGATGAGGTCGCTCGCCGTCAGGACGTGCTCCGCGACCAATCGCCGCGCCCACTCCGCCTTGCGGTTGCGGCGTGGGCGGCTCGGGAGGTCGAGGCGGTGGGTTTCGGCGATGCGGGAAGGCTTGTTCATGGGGCGGGGGCTCCTCGACGCCCGTTATACACCGCGAGCGGACAAACCGTGAGAGACAGGGCCACGGGATGAGGGCCGCAACCTCCATTGCTCACGCCTCATCGCGGCGCGTACCCCTTCGGCGCCTCCTGCACCAGCCCGAGAGTATTCCCGCCCGGGTCCTCGAAGAACGCCATCCAGAGATCGTGATCCTCCATCTTCGCAATCAGATGAGGCTCGATCGTAAATGCGACATTGCGCTTCCGGAGTTCATGGACCGCGAGCACGATGTCGGCGCATGTGAAGTAAACGGGGGACGCGTGACCGGCTTCGCTTGGCGCCTTGGCCTTCTCGATCATCAGCCGGACGCCGCAGCAATCGAAGAAAGTAAGGTCGCCGGAGCGATAAGACGCCGAAAGCCCAGCTTGTCACGGTAGAATGATTCCGAGGCATCGACGTCGCGCACCGCAATCGCGATCTGGCCGATGCGGTTCAAGCCGAAAGGCGCGTGGCTCTCCCCTTGGCGACCCAGATCGCCGCGTACAGAACCGAAAAGGCAAACGCCTCACGGGGTTAGTTGGCCAAAGACGGCAAGCGTGGGCTGGCGGACGGAGCCGACCGTGATGGCGCGTCGAAACGGTGGTTCATTGCAGCGCCCAAACGATGAAAAGGCCAAGGATGATGGCGCCGGCGTCCTCGATCAAGGCGGCGGGGGTGTCCCGCCCGAACGCATTCGCTAGTCGGGAGCGAATTTCCGCGCCGCCGTAGGTTCCAATCGCCGCGCCGGCGACGCCAGCGATGAGGCCGGCGATCCACGACCCGCCCGACGCACCGATTGTCGCGCCCGACAGCGCGCCAGTCACAATCCGCGCGCCGAACTGCATCGGAACCTTTCGGCTCGGCGTCGACGGGAGCTGGTCAGTGACCAGTTCAACGATCGCGAGCAGCGTGAAAATCCAGGGTGTCCAGGCGTAGCCCATGAAAGCGAGCGCGGATCCGTCGAGATTGAGGGAGCCCAACCTCGCCGCCCAACTTACGGCGGCGGGCGCCGTGAAGGCCCGCGAGCCCGCTACGACTCCCGCAATAAGCGCCACCACATACAGCATCGTTTGCCCCATTCCCCCAATGGCCCTGGAGACCCAAAACCCGGGGCCCCGCCCGGCGCCGAAATCCTCAAGACCCGTTCCACAATTGGACTGCCGGCTCGCCCTTGTCGTGTTCGTAGCCGAGGACGCTGACGCTCGCGGTGCTAAGCATGAACAGCCGTCCCTCCGAAGGCGGGAGCCCGAGCCATCGCGCCGCCAGCACTCTCAGGATATGGCCGCTGGAGAACAGAATCGCGCGGTCGTCCGCCGCGCGCAGGCGGCCAATGACGCGATCCGCGCGCGCTCCAACGTCGGCTGGCGTCTCGCCGTTGGAGCATCCGTCGCGGAAAAGGACCCAGCCGGGACGCTCGCCGAGGATTTCCTTGGTCGTGCGGCCCTCGTAATCGCCATAGTTCCACTCGAGGAGGTCGGCGTCGACCACGGCGCGGTCGCCGAACCCTGCGAGCGCGCAAGTGCGGGCCGCACGCTGAAGCGGGCTCGTAAAAACTCGATCAAACGCGGCGCCCTTGAAACGTTCGCTTAAACCGCGCGCCTTGCGCTCGCCTTCCTCAGTGAGCGGAATGTCGGTGCGCCCGGTGTGCCGGCCGCTCGCGCTCCATTCAGTTTCGCCGTGGCGGACGAGAGTGACGGAAGGCAACATGGCGGCTCCAGTCAGGTTTGCGCTCCCGCGCCTACACCAGCGCTCTACGTCACTCCGCGGGCGCGGCCTCGTCATGGGTCAACGCGGGCCCCATCGCATCGAAGACGCCGTCGCGGCGGATCAGCGCGTGGAATAGCGCCGCGGCGACATGCATCAGAATGATCGCGAAAAAGAGGAAGGCAAGGTAGAAATGCGCGTTCCACAGCGCGGTATGCAGGCTCGCGCCTTGTGGCAGGATTTGCGGCAGCCACAGGCTGGGCCACAGCATTGCGGGGTAGTCGGCGGCCGACAGCATCGCCCAGCCGATCAGCGGCATTGCGATCATGAGCGCGTAGAGCGCGTAGTGCGAGAGATGCGCCGCGAGCTTGATGGGTTCGGGCAGGTCGGCTGGCAAGGGAGGAGCGCCGTAGCGCATGCGCACAGCGAGGCGGATCAGCGCGAGAACCAGGATCAAGATCCCGAGCGGCTCGTGAATGCCGACGAGCGTCAGATATTTCGGCGCAACCGTGGAAACCATGCCGACGCCGATGAACAGCATCGCCAGAATGCATACGGCCATGAGCCAGTGCAGCGTTCGCTGGAGCGGGGTGAAGCGTTGAATATTCGTCATTGGGCGGACCCCCCAGCGGTTCGCGGGTAGTCTTTTTCCTCGGCCGTGCGGCGGTCGTAGGAGACCCTGTAGGCGGCTGAGCGGGCTGCCGGGAACGGATCGTCCGACGGTCGTATTCCGTACGGCAGCACGGTTGGATCGAAATTGATGTCGCGGCACGGGCCGTCAGCCTCGGATTCGATTTGCTGGACAATGAGCGAGCCGACATCGACGCTGCGCCGGTCTGCGGGCCAGGCCTTGCTCGGGTCTGCGGTTTGATCGCCAGGATTAGCGACGGTCACCAACATCGTCCAACGCAGCGGCCCGCTCTTGATGCGGTCGATAATCTCCGATTCGAGGAAATTCGGCCCGCGCTTGGCGAGCTCCTCGGGGGGCACCGGGACCGGCGGCGCCGCCGGCGCGAGCGACCAGCGGACCGCGTGGTCATTTCCCGAATTGTCGGTGAAGATGAAGCTGTCGAGGCTGTTGTAACGCTCCTCGGCGTAGCTGCCCGTCCAGGGCGCGCTTTTGGCCCAGCCGCCGAACGCTGCAATCTCGGGATGGGCCAGGGCGAACTTCGCCATCGCGTCGGACTCCTTGCTCGCGGAAGCGATCTGGAGCTCGTGGAAAGCTTCGGGCGTCGAGACGGGGAAGAATGGCGGGTCGATCATCGCCATCCGCCATTCCTGTCCGTCCGGCGTGGAGATCATCAGGCCCAGGCCGCGCACACGCTCCTTGGCGTCATCGGCTTCTGGATTTGGCGTGCCCAGATTGAAGCGTCCAACCACGGGATAGCGGCCCTGAGCGAACACCTGGGCCTTCGACAGTTCAGATCCGGCTCCGTTGGACTCGAATATGCCGGTGAAGCAAATTCCCTTGGCGTGATTGCGCCGATGGCCGAGCGGCGGGCCTGATGGCCCAGCGAATCCGTCAACGAGCTTCTGCGGCGTCAAACGCTCAGGGGAGAACCATCCGGCTGTGTAGGCGAAAGCGGCGGCGCTGAAGGCGACGACGCCGGCAATCAGCGCGAGCGATCCAATGGCGGCGCCGGGAGATGGTCGGGATGCTTGGGGCAACGTCTGCTCTCTCGCGTGAGGGGTGGCGCGAGCTTAGCATAATGGAGCGCACGAAAGTGATGGCCAAGCGCAATCCGCGCTCAAGCCTTCACCCGCACATAGTCCCCCGGCGCGTCGCCGAGGGCTTTCAGCTTGCCCCCGCCGGGCTTGCGGGCAGGGACCTTGTCGGGCGCCTGGGCGGCAAGCCATGCGAGCCAATCGGGCCACCACGAGCCGGGCGTCTCTTTCGCCGCCGCGACCCAGGACGTGAAATCGCCCTTGGGCGGCCCGCCCGACCAATATTGGTACTTCGGCTTCTCCGGCGGATTGACGACGCCGGCGATATGGCCGGAGCCGGCCATCACGTAGCGCACCGGGCCGCCGAAGCATTTGGCCCCCGTGAACACCGAGCGGGCGGGGGCGATGTGATCCTCGCGGGTCGCGAGTTCGTAGACCGGGATCGTCACCCTGGTGAGGTCGAGCGTCTCGCCGCCCAGGACCATCCGCCCGTTGGAAAGATCGTTCTGCAGATAGCAATGGCGAAGGTAGAACTTGTGATTGGCGGCGGGCATGCGGGTCGAGTCCGAATTCCACACCAGGAGGTCGAACGGCATCGGCTCTTTGCCCTTGAGATAATTGTTGACGTAATAGGACCAGATGAGGTCGCTCGGCCTGAGCATGTTGAAGGCGTTCGCCATCTGCGAGCCATCGAGATAGCCCTGTTCGGCCATGCGCGCCTCGACCGCCTTGAGCTGCTCGGCGTCGACGAACACCTTGAGGTCGCCGGGGTCGGCGAAGTCGATCTGGGCGGCGAAGAAGGTCGCGCTCGCAATCCGCTTGTCGCCGACCGCGGCCAGATAGGCGAGCGTCGCCGCGAGCAGCGTCCCGCCGACGCAATAGCCGATCGCCGCGACCTCGCGCTCGCCCGTCGCCTGTTCGATGCAATCAAGCGCGGCGAGGATCCCCTCGCGCATGTAGCTGTCGAAATCCTTGTCCGCCTGGCGCTCGTCCGGATTGACCCAGGAGATTACAAAGACGGTCAGACCTTGCGCCGCCGCCCAGCGGATGAACGACTTCTCGGGATTGAGGTCGAGAATGTAGAACTTGTTGATCCATGGCGGCACGATCAACAGCGGGCGCCTATAGACCTGCGGCGTTGTCGGCTCGTACTGGATGAGCTCCATCAATTCGTTGCGGAAGATCACCTTGCCGGGAGTGGCGGCGAGGTTGACGCCAAGCTTGAACGCACGCGCGTCGGCCTGGCGAATGCGCAGGTTGCCGTGTCCAGCCTGGATGTCCTCGGCCAGCATTTTGAGGCCCCTGACCAGGTTCTCGCCGCTTTCGGCGAGCGTCGTGCGCATGAGCTCGGGATTGGTGGCGATGAAATTCGAAGGCGACAGCGCCGCGGTGACTTGGCGCAGGTAGAATTGCGCCTTGTCGCGATCGTGGGGCTCGAGCTCGTCGGCGTGCTTGACCAGATCGTCGGCCCAGCGCGTGGTCAGGACGTAAGCCTGCTTGATGAAGTCGAAATAGGGATTGTCGCGCCAGGCGGCGTCGGCGAAGCGCTTGTCCGACGCGTCGGGAGCGGCGATGGGCTCGGCCTTCTCGCCCCGCAGCCGATGCAAAGTCGCCGCCCAGAGGTCGACGAACTGGGTCGTCAGCGCCGCTTGCGCCGCAAACGCTCGCTGAGGCTCGGCCATGTAATATTCGGCGACGCGGCCAATCGATCGCACCATCTCGCCGATTTCGTCGGCGGCCGTCGTCTTGATCTCGCCACTCTGGCGCGGGCCCAGATAGGCCGCCAGCACCTTGCCGCCCTGGTCGATCGCCTGGGCGATGTTGTGAGCGAGCGCGTCGACGTCGGGCGTCGCGGCGCCGGCGGCCTGCGGTTTGGCGGGCGCGGCGCGGCCCGGCGGCGACGGAGACGCGGCGGCGCGCGGATCGGCGACGCTTGCGCGCTCGGGCGGCGCCGGCGCGGCCGACTCCATTGGCTCGGCCGGTGTCGAAAGATCCCGCGCGGGAGGCTCCGCCGGAGCGGGCGCGGTTTGGGCTTCGCTTGCGCTTCGCCGCTGCGCCGGAGTAGGCGACTTGCCTTTCGCCAGGCCGAGAGAGAGCGCGTCCGTCGCGCCGTTCGCCGCTTTGGCGGCCGGCGGCCCACGGCGCTTGGCGGTCTTCGCGGGAGGCGCCTTGGTTTCGAGCAACGGGCGAGGCGCCCCGCCTACCGGCCAACCTTCCGCGCGGCTCGAGGCGGCGTTTCCGGCGGCGGCCTTACCCGGCTCGGGCTTGGCAGGCGGCCTCCGCCTGCTCGAACTCGTCTTTGCCATGAAAAGCGTTTCCATCGCTTGCGGGCGTGAGGACCGGTCCCGTTTTCGTCATAATAAGCCACTACCGGTTCGCGACGCCATCAAGACCTTCGGAAAGAAAAAATGTTTTGCACGATTCGCGCCGGGCGCGACGGACGCCAATTGGGGCGAATCGCCGTGGCGGGCTTTCTTGCGCTCGCCGTCTCGGCGCACGCGAGTGAAGCCCAGCAGCAGGGCAACATCCTCAATCAGGCGGATAACGTTCTCAAGCAGGGGGCCAAGCTCCTGGGTTTTGCGACCGACGTCGAGCCGCCGGCCGATTTCGTCGTCAAGTCGCGTCCCGCGGGCGACGTCGACTTCATTCCGGTCTTTCAGCCGCCGCCCGAGCCGGCGCGGCCGGCGTTGAAGGACCCCGATCTCAAGGCGGTCAAAGGCGACCTCGACGCGGTGCAGAAGCAGCATGACGCACTGCGGCAAGCCTATCCGCCGGCCGTCAAGGCGATGGCCGAGGCGGCGGCTGCGAAGAAGAAGCCGAAGACCGACCCCGTCAACGCCCCCAACGCCCGGCAGTAGACATTCAGTAGACATTCAACCGGTTTGCGGCGCATAGGCTTCCGATGCTAACAGAGCCTTGGCGCACGAGCCGACCAAACGGGAAACGATCCAAGGGCATTTCGCGGAAATGAGCGATTTTCATCGGGTGCGGCGCCTGCCGCCTTATGTCTTCGAGCAGGTCAACAAGCTCAAAGCCAAGGCGCGCGCCGGGGGCGCCGACATCGTCGATCTCGGCATGGGCAACCCGGACCTGCCGGCCCCGAAGCACGTGCTCGACAAGCTGATCGAGACCGTCGGCAAACCGCGCACCGACCGTTACTCCGCCTCGAAAGGCATCGCCGGCCTGCGCCGCGCGCAGGCGGGCTATTACGCGCGCCGGTTCGGGGTCAAGCTCGATCCCGAGACGCAGGTCGTCGCCACGCTCGGCTCGAAGGAAGGCTTCGCCAACATGGCCCAGGCGATCACCGCGCCGGGCGACGTCGTGCTGGTCCCCAACCCGTCGTACCCCATCCACGCCTTCGGTTTCCTGATGGCCGGCGGCGTCATCCGCTCCGTGCCGTCCGAGCCGGGTCCCGAATTCTTCACCGCGCTCGAACGCGCGATCATGCATTCGATCCCGAAGCCGATCGCGGTCGTCGTCTGCTATCCGTCCAACCCAACGGCGATGGTCGCTTCGCTGGACTTCTATAAGGACCTGGTGCTGTTCGCGAAGAAGCACGAGATTTTCGTGCTCTCCGACATCGCCTACGCCGAGGTCTATTTCGACGGTGAGCCGCCGCCCTCAATTCTTGAGGCGCCCGGGGCATTCGAGGTCGCGGTCGAGTTCACCTCGATGTCGAAGACCTATTCCATGGCCGGCTGGCGGATCGGATTCGCGGTCGGCAACGAGCGGCTGCTCGCGGCGCTGGCGCGGGTCAAGTCTTATCTCGACTATGGCGCCTATACGCCGATCCAGGTCGCGGCCGCCGCCGCCCTCAACGGTCCAGATGACTGCGTGCGCGAGATGCGCGCGATCTATAAGCGTCGCCGCGACGTGATGATCGAGAGCTTCGCCGCTGCCGGCTGGCCGATCGCGAAGCCGAGCGCGTCGATGTTCGCCTGGACGCCGGTGCCGGAGCGCTTCCGCCATCTGGGCTCCCTCGAATTCTCGAAGCTGCTCATCGAGAAGGCCGACGTCGCGGTCGCGCCGGGCGTCGGCTTCGGCGAGCACGGCGACGATTTCGTCCGGCTCGCGCTCGTCGAGAACGAGCAGCGCATCCGCCAGGCCGCGCGCGGCGTCAGGCGCTTCTTCGAAACCGCCGACGCCACCTTGCACAATGTGGTGAAGCTCAAAAAGCAGGCGTGAGCGGGATCCGGACCGTTGTTTTCGCTCCGGAGGCGGCGAAGGAGTTCGACGCGCTCGATTTGACCGTCAAAGAACGGGTCGACGCGGTCATCGCCAAACTTGCGCTTGACCCCTTGTCCCTTCGCAACCAGATCAAGCGACTGAAAGGTTGCCCAGCTTTGCGCTTGCGCGTCGGAGACTGGCGCAATCATATTCCAGTTGCGAGGGGAAGAAATCGCTGGAAGGCGCGGAAGATGTTGTAGACCGTCGAGCGCGGCGGGAAGACACCGCGCGGCAAATAGCGCCACGGGCAACCGGTTCGCAGAAGATAGAAGATCGCGTTCATCGCCGAGCGCATGTCGGTCTTGTGCGGCCGTCCACCAGGCTTCGCCGACGGAATCAGTTGCCCATTCCCGATCGATCAGATCGCTCGGCAGACAATCTCCAGTCTGGCGATACGTGCTCCGGTCAGTCTCCGTCCACATCCCGAATCATCCTCAAAATTGCAGATGACCCGGCGAATCATTCTTTCCTTAACGGCCTTTTGAGACAGGCTCGGACATAAGGAGAAGCTGATGCGTTGCCTTATTATTGGACTTTCGGCGGTGACGGGCGCGGCGGGTGGGGCTATCGCGGGAGCCGTCCTCGGCGGCCCCGTGGGCGCCGCCGCCGGCGCGGTCATCGGCGGGACTGCCTCCGGCCCCGGCCCAGTGGTGGTTGCTCCGGGGCCCGTGGCGGCTCCGTGCGACACTCGGACCTCGACCACGACCAACAACAATACGGGCGCGAGCGTAACCAGGCAACGACGAATTGCCCGGATTGACGCACGTCTCGAAATCCTGAAATTCGCCGCGTCGGAGGGCGGGCCGGCAGTCTTCGCAGGAGTTGAGCGCCTGTGGTAGACTGCGCCCGTCCATCCGAGTTGCGGCTAATTCGGGAGTTGGTAATGGCGCAAGGTTTGACCGCGCGGATCGTCGGGATCGCTGGCGCCGACCCGCTATTCGCGCGTATCCGTCAGGAGGCGGAAGAAGCGTTGCGGCGGGAGCCGGAACTCGCAACCTTTCTTCTCACCACTATCCTCAATCACGACACGCTCGAGAGCGCGGTCGCCCATCGGGTCGCCGCGCGGCTGGACAGTCGCGACATTTCTGCCGCCCTGATCCGGCAGACATTCGCCGAGGCGATCACGCGCGATCCTTCGATCTCCGAGTCTTTCCGCGCCGACATTATCGCGGTAGCCGACCGCGACCCCGCGTGCCTGCGGATGATCGAGCCCTTGCTCTATTTCAAGGGCTTCCAGGCTCTCCAGGCCTATCGCCTGGCTCATTGGCTGCTCAAATCGGGCAAGCGCGATTTCGCGCTGAGCCTGCAGAGCCTTACCTCGGCGGCGTTCGGCGTCGACATCAACCCGGCTGCGCGCATCGGCAAGGGGATCTTCCTCGATCACGCGACCAGCCTCGTGGTCGGCGAAACGACCGTGATCGAGGACAACGTCTCGATCCTGCAGGGGGTGACCCTGGGCGGCACCGGCAAGGAGACCGGCGATCGGCACCCCAAGATCCGTCATGGGGTGCTGATCGGCGCGGGAGCGAAGATCCTCGGCAACATCGAGATTGGCTATTGCGCGCGGGTGGCCGCTGGCTCGGTGGTGCTCCAGCCGGTTCCGCACAACAAGACGGTCGCCGGGGTTCCTGCGCGCATAGTGGGCGAAGCAGGCTGCGCCGAGCCGGCGCGCGACATGAACCAGATCCTGGCCGAGAAGGCGTTGGAGGCGTAGATCGCGGCGCCGTCTCCGGCGCGTCCCTTCTCCCCGCGCATCGCGCCGAAGCACGGCCGTCTCGGGGCGACTATGACTGGAGAAGGTTCAGATGAAGGCCGGGGCCGAAGTCCGCGGCCCCGATCCCATGTTGAAATCATCGATCCCGCCGAGTTGCCTGTCTTGCAACGCGGCGTCTCTTCGTGGCAGAGGCTCGACCCAGGCGCTCGAGCCTGGGAGACATCATGGACAAAGCCGAGATCGTGAAACTCCGAGAGTTCCTGCGCCGTTCGTTTGGCGCGCCGACGCTTCAGGTCGCGCCGAACTCGAAGTCCGCCGAGGCGGCGGACGTGTCGCTCGGCGAACGCAAGCTTGGAACGATCACGGTCGACGATGAGGATGGCGACCGCTCGTTCGCGTTCGCGATGAACTTGCCGGTCGGCCGGCCGGTGTTGCAGGACTATCTTCGCCGTCTGTTCGAGAACGACAAACTGACGGTCGCCGGGCGGCTCAAGAAAACCGACTCGGTCGAGCTCAACAATGGCCCCGACTTTCTCGGCGTGATTTCCGCCGACGATCCCGTCGGCTCGACCTTCACCCTGCAAATGGCGATCCTGGACGTCGATCTCGACGACGAGGAATAGGCGATGCCTCTCTATTCCCTGGACGGTCGCCGCCCGACTCTGCCCGCAGAAGGCCGCTTCTGGATCGCGCCGAGCGCCAGCCTGATCGGCGATGTGCGGATCGGAATCGACGTCGGAATTTGGTTCGGCGCGGTCCTGCGCGGCGACAATGAGCCGATCGTCATCGGCGAGCGCGCCAACATTCAGGAATCCTGCACCCTGCACACCGACATGGGTTCGCCGCTCACAATCGGCGCGGATTGCACCATCGGCCATAATGTTATCCTGCACGGCTGCACGATCGGCGAGGGATCGCTGATCGGCATGGGCTCGGTAGTGCTCAATGGCGCCAGGATCGGCCGCGGCTGCCTCGTCGGCGCAAGCGCCTTGGTGACCGAGGGCAAGGCCTTCGACGACTTTTCCCTCATCATGGGTTCGCCCGCCAAAGCGATCCGGACGCTTGACAAGGACGCGGTCGAGGCGCTTCGCCGCTCCGCCGCGCACTATGTCGGCAATTGGCGCCGGTTCGCAAAGGGGCTGAAGCGGATCGACCCTGAGGTTTGACCCAAGGTCAAAGCGTCGTTTCTTCGCTGAAATCGTCAGCGGGAAATGGACGTATGAACTCGACCGCGATGCCGAGGTCGATGTGGCGCACGACCTGGGCCGGCGTCGAGCCAACGGCCACGCGGGCGCCGATCGGCGGCTTGAAGTCGACGATGAGCGCCGCCCCCGACATCGAGATATCGATCAGGCTCGCGGCAAATTCGCGACCATTGGCAAGCCGGAGGGTCGTGTACCGGCCGCGCGGAGCAATGCGCTCGTGGCGTCGGTCCTCGGGCAAGCCGAGCGATTGGCGGTTGGCGAGCCAGGTCAGTTGATCGGCCAGTTTCTCGCGCTTGGCCGGCGGCAAACTCATTTGAATCGCGAACCCCCCGGGGAAAGTCCGCGCGACCCGGCCCTCGATCCGTCCGACCTGGTTGAGATAGGCGATTATGCGCTCTCCCGGCTGCACCCCGGCCTCGGACGAGAACGCGAGGCCGCCGGGAGAGGCGTCAATCGACGCGCAGTCGAATTCCTTACGATCGGAGCGCATGAACCGTCCCGCCAGCCGCACCTTGACGCGCTGGTGGCGCCGCCGCTCCAGTTGCGCCGGCTCCGCGATGCTCCATGCCGCAGCGCCCATGGACGTCGTGCTCCTCAGGATTCTCGACGCCGGCGGCAAGCAGTCTTTGACGCGCGATCGAATAGGCCGCGGCAATCCAGCGCCAGCGTCCTAACCTTAATCGGTAGGGATTAAGGTGCTGTTACGCGCCGCGCGCTCCGTTCCGTCAGGTCATTCGGCGTTCACCCGAGTAGACAAAGAGGTGCTTGTAGCGCCTGGGCGCATTGCGCAGCGAAAAACCTGAGGGCGCGGCGCCGTCGCCCGCCGACCCGGGGCGGGACGGCGGATCGAGCGCGCGCAGCGAGGTCATGGTCATCGGCCCGGCTCCCACGAGCCCAATCCAAGACGGCGCCGCATGCACGGCGAATGCGCCGAGAACGCGGGAATGGGTCAGTCCATGATGGCGCAGCGGCAAGAGGATGGCCTCGATGTCCACCGCCCCAAGACCGGGGGGCCCGGCCTCGGCGCCGATGAGGAACGGCTGCGCCTCGTCGGCAACGCAATGAAGAAGCGAATTCGAGCTCCTTGCGGTCGGCGCCGCGCCAAATCTCGAGAAAGGCGAGGCCTCTCAGCTCTTTCAGGAAAATCGCATTTGCTCTCGATCCGGCGATGCGAAAGGGAAACCCGCGCCTTTCATCGAAGTCGAGGACGAATGTGTCGGCCAGCACACCCCGGATCGCGCCAGGGTCGACATCGTTGCGCTCGGGCGCGCTGCGCGTCCCCCTGAGCCTATTCCAGTACGCATGGAGTTCCATGGTGACGGCGAGCTTCACTTTGAATCCCCTGCGGCTCGTTACCGGACACCTGTCCCGAGATGGGACGCTTTCGAGCCATCGGCGGCGGCTTTGGCAATGACGAGGCAGGGACCGTGCCATTCCGTCGCGGAAGCACGCCCGCGAGCGCCACCCGCGCTGCAGACGCGAGTTTACCAAAAGCTGCCACCGCGATTGTTCGGTCGATCCGAAGAGGGCGAGCTGTCCAGCCGGCGCAGTGGGCGCTTCGGACCTTTCGGACCGGACGCAAACGCGGCGCCGATCCAAAATTCAGCGACAGGCTCAGTACGAGAGGTCCCGATTCACACCGACGCTTCGCGCCGACGCGACGATCGATGCCCAGGCCTCGGCCGTCAGGGGCACGCCGCTTGCCCGTCGTTTTGCCCGCTCGACGCGCTCGGGCTCGCCGGGCGTTACGATTGCCTCGCCTGGCCTGGCCCTGGCCGTTTGGAACCAATCGAGATAGCGGGTCATATCGGCGCCGAAGACATTCGAGGGGTCGACCCGCTTTGGATCGACGTAGAATGAGAACATGCCGTTTGAAAATCTACGGTCCGGTCCGGTTGCGCCATTGCCGGTGAGCGAGCCGCCGAGCAGCTCGCAGACGAGCGCGAGGCCGGAACCCTTATGCTCGCCGAAGGCGCGGATTGCGCCTAGGCCGCAGCTGTGGTCGCGCGGGCCGTCCGAGGTCAGAGGGCCATAGATAAGCGCGGGGTCGCCTGAGAGGGCGCCGTCGGGACCGATCAGCGCGTCCGCCGGAAGCGCCTTGCCGCCGCGGCTCGCGACATTCACCTTGCCTTCGGCCACCAGCGATGTCGCGAAGTCGAGCACAATCGGCGCGGCGCCCTCGCGCGGAATGCCGGCGCAGAACGGCGCCGTTGACAATCGGCGGTCCAGGGCGCCGAAAGGCGCGACCAGGATCGAGCCACCGGCATTGACGAAATGGATCGAGATCAGGCCGGCCTCGGCGGCGCGCTCCGCCCATTCGCCGACCCGGCCGACATGACCGGAGTTGCGCAGCGAGATTGCGGAAAGACCCGTCGCCTTGGCTTTTTCAACACCAAGGTCGACGGCCATGGGTGCGATCGTCTGACCGAAACCGAAACGCCCGTCGACAACGCCGATGACCGGCGTGTCGACGAGATGCTCGATCGACTGGTTCGGAACGAGCTCGCCTGCCCGCGCCCAATCGACGTAACGCGGCACGCGGATGACCCCGTGGCTGTCGTGGCCGGTGAGATTGGCGTCGACGAGGGAAACGGAGATGCGACGCGCTTCCTGGGAGCGACAGCCGACGCGGGCGAAAACCTCGGCGCAGAAATCCGTCAACGGCTCCGCGGGAATTTGAATCGTCATATCGGCGCCTTGGACTGCGCTCCGCCGAGATAGGCGTCGCGGATTTGCTCATCGCTCCATAGCGTCGCCGGATCGCCCGCCGAAGCAAGGCGGCCGGTCTCCAGGACATATCCCCAGTCGGCCACCTTAAGGGCCATATGGGCGTTCTGTTCAACCAGCAACACTGTCGTTCCCCGCTCATGAATTTCGGCGATGATCTGGAACACCCCCTGCACGATGACCGGCGCGAGGCCGAGCGAAGGCTCGTCAAGCAGCAGCAGGCGAGGTTTGGCCATCAAGCCGCGCGCGAGCGCGACCATCTGTTGCTGGCCGCCCGAAAGCGTCCAGCCGAGCGTGTCGGCAAAGCGCCGAAGGTCGGGAAAGAGGTCGAACATCAGGTCGGCGTCGCGCCGGATCGCCGGAGTCCGCGCAGCGCTGTTCGAAGCCCCGAGCATGATATTTTCGCGCACCGTGAGGCCGGGAAACACGCGCCGGCCTTCGGGCACGTGGGCGACGCCGAGCTTGACGATCGCCCGCGGGCCCAATCCTGCGATCGGCTTGCCGTCGAGCAGGATCGAACCGGAGCGGGGCGCGACGAGGCCGGAGACTGCGCGCAGTGTGGTCGACTTACCCGCGCCGTTGGGCCCAAGCAGCGCGACGACGGCGCCCTCATCGATCTCGAACGAAACGCCGCGCAACACCTCGATCTCACCATAGCCGACGCAGAGGTCTTCGACTTCGAGCAGCGCCATCACGAGGCTCCGAGATAAGCGGCGATGACGTCGGGTTGCCGGAGCACTTCGGCGGTCTCGCCATCGGCGATCCGCCTGCCGAAATTGAGAACCGTCAAATGTCTCGCCACGCCCGCGATCAAAGTCATGTCATGGTCGATGATGAGAATGGTCAACCCTTGCGAGGCGATCCGCCCGAGCAGATCGTGAAGCGTCCTCTTCTCGGCGGAATTGAGGCCAGCGGCGGGCTCGTCGAGCAGAAGGACGGTCGGATTGGCGGCGAGAGCGCGCGCAAACTCGATCAACCGCTGGTGCCCATAGCTGAAGCTCGGAATCGTTCTCTCGCGCGCGCGCCGAGCCCAACAAAATCGAGCGCGGCCTGGGCGCGCAGCCGCAACGCTGCCGGGCCTGCGCCGACAAGCGCGTTACCGTCACGTTCGGCGCCGATGACGACATTTTCGAGCGCGGTCATCGAGCGGAAGAGCCTGATGTTCTGAAAGGTGCGCGCGAGGCCGAAGGCTGTGCGCTTGTGCGGCGGCATGCCGGTCACGTCGACGCCGTCGACGAAAATCGCGCCTGCATTGGCGCGGTAAAGCCCGGTGACGACATTGAGCGTCGTTGTCTTGCCGCTGCCGTTGGGGCCGATCAACGCATGCACGCCGCCCCGGCGCACCTGAAAATCGACGCTGTCGACCGCCCTCAGGCCGCCGAAGTTTTTGACGAGACCCCGCACCTCCAACGCGGTCGAAGCGCCGGAATTGGCGGGACGCAGGACGAGCGGCTCGTTGGCCGGCGGCGTCGCGCGCGCCGGGATCGCGAATAGCCGTCGAACGAAACCCCAGATGCCCTCGGGCATGAAAACGACGATCACAATAACGGCGGCGCCGTAGATCGCGAGATAGAGGCCAGGCACGCTCTTGAGAAAGCGCAGCCATTCCGGAATGAGGATCAAGAGAGCGGTGCCGATCGCCGAACCGATAGGGGAAGCGACGCCGCCAAGGAGCGCCATCGTCAACAGCACGATCGAATTGGAGAAGGCGAACTGGTCAGGGCTGACGTACGAAAATCCGCCCGCGAACAATCCGCCGCCGAGCCCGCCGAGAAGCGCGCAAAGCGCGAAGGCGACGAGCTTGGTTCGAAATACGTCGACGCCCGCGGCGGCGGCCGCGAGTTCGTTGTCGCGCACCGCGCGCATGGCGCGGCCGAGACGCGTCTCGGCAAGGCGCCAGACGAAATAGCCTGTGAGCGCAAGGGCCGCGACGACGAGCGCCAGATACGCCGGGCCCGAAGCGAGGCCGGCAGGACGCGCGATCGAGCTGACGCCATCGGGTCCATGGGTGATGCGGGTTGCGTTGATGAGGACGACGGTCAGGATTTGCTGGAACGAGATCGTGACCATCGCCAAGTAGTGGCCGCCAAGCCGCAGCGTCGAAACGCCGAGCCCCGCCCCCGCCGCCCCAGCGAGCGCCACGCCTCCGAGGAGGCAGAGCCAGAAGGGCAGGCGATAGTCCGAGGTGCCAAGACCGACCGCATAGGCGCCGAGCGCGAAGAACGCGGCCTGGGCGAGATTGATCTGACCGCAGAGACCGAGCACGATCGACAGGCCGAAGACCGCGATTGCGTAAGTCGCCGCCTGCATCAGGATGTTGGCGACGTAGTCATTAGTCTTGACGCTCGCCGCGAGCGCAACCAGCGCGACGACGGCAAGGGCGTAGAGGATTTCCCCGAAGAGGCGCGAGTTGGTCATGCCTTCTCCGCCACGCGTTCGCCGAAAATGCCCTCCGGTCGGAGGGCAAGAAAGAGAATGAGCACGAGAAAGGCGAAGGCGTCCTTGAACGGCACTGAGATATAGGCCGCGCCGAAGGTCTCGATGATTCCGATCGCGAAACCGCCCAGGATCGCCCCCGCAACATCGCCGAAGCCGCCGATGATCGTCGCGGCGAACGCCTTAAGCGCGATCGTCGAGCCCATCTGGATCGAGACGAAAAGAATCGGCGCGACCAGTATGCCGGCGACGCCGCCGAGCACGGCGCTATAGACAAAGGTGACCATGATCATCGCCGCGACCGGAATGCCGAGCAGCGCCGCCATCTCTTTGTCCTGGCTCGTCGCCTGCAGCTTCTTGCCCAAGAGCGTGTGCTCGAACAGCCAATACTGAAACGCGACGAGAGCGAGAGTGACCGCGATGACAACGAGATATTGGCTGTCGAGGTAGACGGGTCCGAGCTCGAATCCCGGCGTGTCAAGCCAACCCGGCAGCACCTGTGGCTGCGGTCCGTAGAGCGCCAGCACGCCATTCGAGAGGAAGATCGAGGCGCCGATCGTGGAGATGAGCACAGGCAAATAGGTTCGATTGCGAAGCGGATAATAGACGCACAGATTGAAGACGGCGCCGAGCATCGCCATGCCCGCGATGGCGATCAGAAACGCGAGCCAATAGGGCCAGCCGAGATCCACCGCGAACACGACCATCAGATAGGCGGCCACCATCGAGAACTCGCCTTGGGCGAAATTGACGACGCTGGTGGCGCGGAAGATCAGTACGAAACCGAGAGCGACGAGGGCGTAGACGGCCCCGATGCCGATGCCGGCGAACAGCAGTTGCAAAAAGGAATCCATCCGCCGGGACTTTCCAAGGCTCTGATCGTCAAACCAGCAACTCCCAGTTTGGCCGATTGCCGGGGCGCTTACCACCGCCCACGTTTTCGAGGGCGTCGAAGGCGCGTCTCGAAGAGCCTGCCCCGAGCCCGTCGAGCGGATGCTTCGGAGGCCGTGGGCTCGGCGCGCACCGGAGAGCCCTTCAAGGCCCCTGCGGACGAGGGGGCAGGTTCCGCGTTGCTCTCAAACTGCGATGTTGGGCGCCGCGCTTCAGTCCGCAAACTCGATGTGCTTGTCGAAGACGATGACGCCTTTTTCGTTGCGCACGATGTTGTAGCCGTGCAGGCCGTCGCCGAATTCGTCGAAATTGTATTCGCCCTCGGCCCCCTTGTAGCCCTTGGTCGACAGGATGGCGGCGCGGATCTTGTCGGGGTCGGTCGAGCCGGCCTTGTTGATTGCGGCGCTGAGAACGCCGATCGCGTCGTAGGTCCAGGAGCTGTAATTGTCCGCCGGAGATTTGGACACGGCGGCGTAAAGTTTCGCGAATTCCTGCGCTTCTGGGCTCGAATCGATGGCGAAGTCAGCGACCCCGAAGGTGCCCCAGAGCGCCGGCCCGGCGAGCCTCACCGCCCCGTCGACGGCGATCGAGGCCGAGCCGATCCAGGGGAGGGTCACGCCGAGTTGCCTGAGTTGCCGCGCGAAGATCGCGATGTCATTATCAAACGTGAAATACGAGCCGATGATGTCCGCGCCCGACGATTTGATCGCGAGCACGACGGGCGTGAAATCCTGGCTCTGGTTGGGATAGCCTTGGTCGATCGCGACCTTCGCCCCGCTCTTGTCGAGCGCGGCGGAAAGCGCTTTGAAGCCGCCGGTCCCAAACGCGTCGGTCGAATGAACGATCGCCCAGTTTTTCTTGGCGAGCGTATCGACGCCATAAGTAGCGATCACGCGGCCGGAATAGGAATCGTTGGGCCGAAAGCGAATGAGCCAGGGATTGCCCATCTTGGTCAGCGCGGGATCGGTGCCGCCAAAACAGACAGGCTTGCCGGTCTTCATTATGTCGGCCGCCATGGCGTGATTCTGCGTCGAACGGATGGAACCGAGGAAGGCGACGATGTCGGGTTGCGCGGCGAGCTTGGAGAAGGCCAGCACCGCGCCCGGATTGGTCGTCTGGTCGTCCTCGGTGATGAGTTCGATCGGCTTTCCCAGCAAGCCGCCTGACTTGTTGACGCGATCGAGCGCGATCTTCGCGCCGGTCAGCGCATATTTGCCGCTGTCCGCGGCGGGCCCGGTGACCGGAAGCACCATGCCGATCTTGATCGTTTCCGTCTCGGCGCGAGCGACGCGCGAAAACGCTGGCGCCGCGAGAACTCGCGACGAGCCCTAAGTTTACCGACCGTCTGGTGGGCCCCATGCGTTCCTCCGCGACCTTGTTCGTTCCGATCCTTCCGGCGGGCTTTCGCTTCGGCAATCGGTCCCCGGCTTGATGGCAGCTTGCGGAATTTGGACGCTGCTTGCAAGCTTGGCGGTCGGGGCGCCGCCGCGCCGGCGCGCTTCGAGCTGTATCGCGATAGTCCCTCAAGCGCCTGCTTGGAGGCGGAACAGCCGGTTGCGAAGTCGCCCTTGACACCCGCAACTTCCCCAATGTTGACGATGGAGCCTCCTTGAGAATCCTTGGTCAAGGGTGCGCAGGTCTCGACGCCCCTCAGGGGGCAGGCCGCTGCCAACTCAGTTGTGAGGCCCTTCGGCGAGGGCCGCTGCTCTGCGGTCGCTTGATCGGCGGTCTACATGGCCTACCCGCCTAGGCGTCGCGGCCAGAGGGTTGAAACGGCGCTGACCTATCGTCAAATGTCCCGATGACATGGCCGGCGTCGTTTTGGACCGGCGCCGGGCGGGGCTCCGCAAAAGCCCCAATTTCGCTAAAGCAGCGTTGCAGGTTTAGACTGGTTTTTGGGGTGGGGCTTCCTGCCCGGCGTCGGTCCCGGCTTCGTTCGAGGGGCGTCGGGATTCGTGGCCGAAAGGGCTGCCAAGGGTATGAGCGTTATCGAGCCGCGCAGGATCGCGCGCCGCCGCGAGCCGATGTTCAATGCGCCCCTCGTGGTCCTTGGCCTGGTCGCGATCCTCATCGTCATCCAGGCCGCGCTCAATTGGGCGCCCGACGCGGTTCAGGACCGGGTCGTTCGCGACTTCGCCTTCGTTCCCGGCCGGCTGACGATCGCGATTTGGCCGCACCGGCTGATCGAATTGCTCGATCGCGCGAATTCAGATCCGGCGGCGCTGCAGCAGGCCCGTGCGATCCGTGAATTGCGCGTTCTGAGCGGCGGGCCGAAACCCTGGACGCTTCTGACCTACGCCTTTCTCCACGGCTCATGGACCCATGTGCTGCTCAACAGCATCTGGCTGATCGCGTTCGGTCCCCCGATGGCGCGCCGGTTCGGCTCCGGCAGGTTCCTTCTTTTCACGGCCGTCACCGCGATCTTCAGCGCGCTCGCTCACTGGGCGAGCGCGTCGATGGATTTCTCGCCGCTCATCGGCGCGTCGGGGGCCGATTCTGGCCTCATGGGTGCAGCGGCGCGGTTCATGTTTCAGCCCGGCGCGCCGCTCGGCCCGTCCGGACCGATCGGTCGTCCCGAAATCGAATCGGTTCCCGCCGCGAGCCTGCGCGGCGTGTTCGCCGACCGGCGCGCACTGATCTTCCTCGGCATCTGGCTTGTGACAAATTTTATCTTCGGCGCGGGCGCACAGACTTTCGGCTTTTCCGACGCGCCGGTTGCTTGGGTCGCCCACCTCGGCGGCTTCTTTGCCGGGCTCGTGCTCTTCCCGTTGTTCGACCGCCCTTTCCGCCCGCCGCCGATGACCGGCGAGTTCGCGCCGAGCCCGCCGCCAACGGAGACTTGAGGGCGCTTGCCTCGACGCCTGCCGGACAGCGTCGTGAAAATCCGCTACGCCTCGCGGACGGGCGAGCGTAGCCGGGATTGCTGCTAATTGGGCGCTCAATGTCGTGCGCCGCTCGAACTCAAGCCTGGGGGCAAAATGGTTCTGCCAATGATCGATCCGTTGATCGCGGGAGGAGTCGTCCTCACGACCGCCTTCACCGACGCCGTCTATGTGCAATTCAACGCTGCCGTGTCGGCGCGGCGGAGATTCGCGGCCGCGTCATGGAGCAGCGTCTGGTACCTGCTCGCGGCCTTTGCGGTCATCAGCTACACGTCGAATTGGGTCTATGTGCTGTTCGCGGCGCTGGGCTCGTGGATCGGCGGCTTTCTGTCGATCACCGCGCTCGACCGCGTCGCGCCGCTGCGTCGCGACGGAACGCGTCCTTAAGACAAGCGCGAACCCATATCCCGCTTTGCCTCGGCCAACAGCCGACGCGACAAGCGCCAATACGTTCTTCTGGTGAGGCGAAATCCGTAGCCCTGGAGGAACAGAGAATTCGCTACGAGCGCGAACCGGCCGCGAGCGCCAGCGCCCGAACGGCGGAGCCAGGATTACTTCCTTTTGCCCGCCCGTCGAGCACGCATCGCCGAATTGGCCGCGACCGCGGCGCGGATGAGTTGCCTGAAGGCGGCTGCGTCGATCCTATCCCCTTGACGGAGGTCGATCGCGCGCCGCGCATTCCCCTCGAGGCTCGAATTGAAGAGCTTCTTCGGGTCCTCGATCGAGGCTCCGCGTGCGAAGGTGAGCTTCACCACCTCTTTGTAGGATTCGCCCGTGCAGACGATGCCGTCGTGGGACCAAACCGGAGTTCCCGGATTCGACGCCTTCGCCCATTTCCACTCCTCGACGATGTCCGGGTCGGCTTGGTGGATGAGCTCGCGGACATAGGCGAGGGTCGCGCCTCGCCAATCGCCCAGCGCTTGTATTCGCTTGGTGATGTTCGCCGAAGCGGCCTCGCTGTCGGGAAGACTGGTCGGCTTCATGGGCTCTCCGATCCTTCGTTTCGTGAGCCGGGCCTCACGCCGGCGGGGCGAGCATAGACCGAAGGACGTGGCGCGAGCGGGGCCGGGTAGGGGGCACGATGAGGGTCGGCCGAGGTCGCCCCTGGAGAGGCCATCTGTCGGCACGTAGACGCGGCGCGGCCGGCGCTGCGAACCTGAAAGCTAAACAAAGCCGCCCAAAGCGCCGGTCTTAGGGTAGACGTTCGACTCGCCTGGGCTTTGCGTCCAATTCTGCTTTTGGCGGCGTGACGACTGCCCGATCGGGGCGTTCGGCGACATATGAAGATCGCGACGTTCAATATCAACAATGTGAACCGCCGGCTGCCCAATCTCATGGAGTGGCTCAGGGCGTCGAAGCCCGATGTCGCGTGCCTCCAGGAACTCAAATGCGCCGATGCCGAGTTTCCCGCCGACGCGATCAAGGCCGCGGGTTATGCGGCCGTGTGGCGCGGACAGAGAACCTGGAACGGCGTCGCCATCCTTTCGCGGCGCGGGGCGCCGGTGAAAACCCGGGATGCGCTTCCAGGCAATTCGGCAGACAAAGAGGCTCGCTACATCGAGGCTGCGGTCGAGGGGATTCTTGTCTGTTGCCTCTATCTGCCGAACGGCAATCCTCAGCCCGGCCCGAAGTTCGATTACAAGCTTGCCTGGCTTCACCGCCTGGCGAAGCACGCGCGGCAATTGCTTCGGGCGGACATGCCGACAGTTCTGTGCGGGGACTTCAACGTCGCGCCGACTCCGCTCGACATCTACCCGACCACGTCATGGGACGACGATGCGCTGATTCACCCCAAAAGCCGCGCAGCGTTCGCGCGTCTGGTCGAGCAGGGGTGGACGGACGCCATCCGCGAAAGGCATCCCAACGATCGCGTCTACACCTTTTGGCACTATATGCGTCACCGCTGGGAGCGCGACGCCGGCCTTCGGCTTGACCACCTCCTGTTGAGCCCGTCGCTTGCGCCGAGGCTCAAAGAGGCGGGTGTGGACCGCGCGGTGCGCGGACGCGAAGGCGCGAGCGATCACGCGCCGGTATGGGTGACGCTTGGCAAAATGCAGGCGTAACGCCCCCGATCATGGTTCGTTTCGATCGAACGGCGCCGTCATCGCGAGGAGCCCGTAGGGCGACGTGGCGATCCAGACCAACGGCCGCATTCCTTCGCCCCCTGGATTGCTTCGTCGCTTCGCTTCTCGCAATGACAGTCCTACGGCCGGCTCATGAGCTCCGCGATGCAGTAGCGGTAGAAGAGCCAGGCGAGGATGATCGCGAACGAGAAGTCGAACAGGCCGAACCAGAAGAAGCCGCCGCCGACAACGAACCAGACGGTCGCCATCCAGATGCGTCCGATCAGGCCAACGATATTAGGGTAGCGCGAGCGCAGCGGGTTCTGGAGGCCGGGGATATAGAGCGCGGTGACGAGGATAAGCGTTGCGCCCCAGCCGCGAATCCATCCCGTGGGGACCGGCGGCGGCAGGCCGAAGGTGTCCGACACGAAATAGGGGGCGAACATGCAGAGGAGCCCGATGACGAGGTGCAGGAACATATTGAAGCCGAGCACCTTCTGATACGTGCTCCTGCGCGCCCTGGCCTGGTCCTGGCTCCAGCCGATAGTCAGCGCGTCGCTCATCGCCGCATCCCTCAGAACGTCAGTAGATAGGCCAGAAGATCGCGCCTCTGGCTGTCGGGCAGATCGGTCCCATAGGCGTGGCCTTCGGAACTGTTGCCGCGCGCGCTCGTGTCGAAGCAAAAGCTCTTCGAGTCCGAGCCAGGCGTGCAGGGAGGCGCAATGAAGCCGCCGTTGACCGGATCGATCACATCCGACCCACGCACGAACGCCTTGGGCGGCGATCGGGCGGAAGCAGCAGCGCAGCGAGGTTCGGGACCGAGCCGTTGTGCAGATAGGGCGCGCGCAGCCACAAGCCGTCGAGCGGCATATTGGCGTAGCCGTCGGTCTTGACGAAATGGGTGAAGTGGTAGGGCGTGCCGGCGAACATCGTCGATATCTGCCAGTCGCGGAATTTCTGCGTATAGGAGTTGAGCCGATTGGGGTCGGCGCCGAGGGATGCGTTCGGCTCGACCTGGCCGAGCTTCCCGCCTTCGAACACATAGCCGTCGGGGCCTTGCCAGCCATGACAGGGGGCGCAGGCCTGCATGTAGATCGTCTTGCCGCGGACGACCGCGGCCGCGTCAGGATGATAGGGACTGGGCGGCGGCTTCAAATCCATGAGCCAGGCGGCGTTGCGCTCGATCGACGGGATGTCGACTGAGTCCGGCGTCACGCCCGCGCCGACGGCGGCGGAGAGGTTGCGCTCGGCGAGCGAGTTGTTGTCGCCGTCCCAGTGCAGCTTCATGCCCTCGCGCGGGCGCTGGTTGAAGATGGCCGGAAAGTCGGCGGTCCCCACCAGTTCGGCGTCGGGCACTCGGCTGCCGGCGGGCAGCTCCAGGAGCAGCTTATAGGGATTGAACGTGTCGACGCGGCCGGGTCCCCAGGGCGGCTGCTTCTCCAAGAGTGGCAGGAGGCGGGCCCGGTGTTCGACCAATCCTTCGCGAACGCGCGGCAGCACGGCGTATTGCCAGGCGAGCTTGTCGAGCCAATCGAACCGCGCGCCCTCATTCTCCATCGCCGGGATCAGGCTATCAGGCGATATGCGCTCGTCGGTCGCGAGATCGAGGACGAAGCGGATGAAGCGGTAGAGGTCGAGATTGTTCGACGGCATGCCGGGGACGAGGTGCGGCGGAGAGTTCCGGCGTCTCGCGCCAGGTTCCGACGTGGCAGGTTCCGCAATTGAACCAGACGACGTCGATCCCGCTCACCTCGCGGCGCGAAATGCCGATCGGCAAGTCGAGGGGTCGGCCGTCGGCGTCCTTCTCGTACTGGAAGCCGAAGGCGGAATAGTCGTTGCGGCCCTCGAACTCCGCCGGATAAAGGCTCGGCAGCGTCTTCCACATCCAGTAGGGCAGGCCGCTGTGCGTCTCGGCGCCGATCGAGCCGTACATGAAATGGGCGTCGTCGTCGCCATAAGCCGGGGTCGACTTGCCGCCGAACTTGAACAAGGCGATGCAGCCGAGGAGAACAGCAACCAAACCGATCAGCATCAGCGCCGCGGCAAGGACGCCGACGAGGGTCACGAGCCACACGCGCGAGCGCAGCGCGATCTGGACGGCCGTGAAGGGCGCGTTGATATCGCTCATCGCGACATCACCACGTCCGTCGGAGTCACCAATCCGCCATGAACGCGGTAGACCGACATCACGGCGTCGATCATCGCCTCGCGGTTCGGGTAGCGCGAGACGTCGTAGCAGCCCATCGGGTTCTTCATGGCGCTGACGAGGCAGCGGTTGCAATAGGTGCACGGCTTCTCGGGGCGGTCGGCGCCCGCGGCCCATTGATGGACGAGGTCGTTGTTGGCGACGAGCGAGCGGGCGATCGAAACGCCATCGACGCCGCCGGAAGTGATCGCTTCGCGGATGAAGGAAGCGGTTTGAAATCCGCCGGTGCAGATGACCGGGACGCTGACCGCCTTCTTGATGACGCGGGCCTCCTCGAGGTTCACGCCCTCGATCGGCTGGCCCTTCTTCATCCGGAACCACACCCAATGGAAGATCGGCCTGAGCAGCGGATAGCGGAACAGCAGATAGTTGCGCATTCCATGGATCCCCGACGAAATCATCGCGTCGTAGGTGGTGGTCAGCGTCTCGAGCGAGAGGTCGCCGGGAGGATTGAGCGGGTGGGGGAACAGGGAGCCCTGCTAGACATGGATCGCGTCGGCGCCGGCGGCCTCGGCCCATTTGGCGATCGGTCATCGTCTCGGCGAGCGTGTTGCCGGGCTTCTCCCACGGAATAACGTTGTTGTGGTCGACGGCGCTGAGCTTGACCTGCAGATGGAAATCCCGGCCGACCGCGCCGCGGATCGCCTCGATGACGTTGAGAAGAAAGCGGGCGCGATTCTCGAGCGATCCGCCGTATTCGTCGTTGCGGTCGTTGATGCCCGAGGACATGAACTGGCTGAAGAGATAGCCGTTGGCCGAGTGCAGCTCGACCCCGTCCAGTCCGGCTTCGCGCGCCCGCCACGCGCCCCGCGCAAAAGCGGCGATCGTATGGTCGATCTCGGCCTTGCTCATCGCCTGGCACGAGGAATCCGTGCATCGACTCCTTGCGGCTGGTCGAGCTCGGGGCGCGGCGCGCCTGGTTGTGGACGCCCGGCAGGTCCATCTGCCGGCCCGAGTGGCTGAGCTGCATGATGAACTTGGCGTCGAAGCTGTGGATCGCCTCGCCGAGCTTCGCCCATAGCGGAATGAAATCGTCGCGGTGCACGGTGGCGTAGCCGGCGATGATCCGCCCTTCCATCAGGACCGGCACATAGGACGAGATGATCGCGCCGACCCCGCCCGCGGCGAATTTCGACTTCCCAGTTGATCCGGGTCTGGGTGAGCGAGCCGTCCTCGTTGTCGAAGCGGCCGGAAATGTTGGAGCGGAAGATCCGGTTCTTCACCGTCAGGTTGCGGAACTTCAGGGGAGCGAAGATAGGGTCGTTGTCCATCTCTCCTACCCCTGCGCCGCGCGCCAGACCGCCGCCAGCAACGCCGGAACCCAGGCGTGCGCGGGGCAGCGCGCCCAGGATTGCGCCATGAACGCCATCTCGGCGCCGGCCGCGGGCGTTGGCGGCGTTCAGCCGCAGCAGGATCAAGGTCGCGTCGGTGAAATCGCCCGCGAGCGACGCGCCCGCCTTGCTGGGCTGCCGAACGACCTGGTCAGGAGCGACGAGACATTGCGCGGCGGCCGCTTCGGGCGAAAGCCGGGCGCGCGCGGCCGGATCGGCCCAGAGCGCGCGCATGCGCGAAAAGGCGGGCGGGAAATTATGCACCGCAACGCCTACGCCGTGAACGCCCGAGGGGTCATGCCGGACCTTGTCCGCCAGCAGCCGCCTTGCTTTGGCGACCGAGCCTGTCAGGCTCCACCAGAGGAGGAGAAAAGGATTGAAGCTGCGCGGCGCCTGGTCGAGCACCCGGGCCGCAGCCCAGCTTTCCGCGTCGCTCTTGAAGTCCGGCGAGAACAGGCGGCCGACCGCTTCCTGCGCCAGCGGCCCCGCGGCTGCGGTCGGCCCCTCGCCGCGCACGTAACGCGCCAGCGCCTGAACGGACGGATCGCTCGCGTCGAGCCTGGCGGCGATCGGATTGAGCCGCGCTTCGAGCGCCGCTTGAGCGGCGGTTGGCCGCTGAGCCCCGCGCGGCGCGACCGATGGCAGCGGCTTCCCGTCCAGGCTCAGCGCCTTGCGAATGCGGCCGATCACGATCCGATTGAGCAGCGGGCCCCTGCTGACGTACTGGCGATCGAGCCGAGGATCGTCGGCGAGGTCCGCGATCAACTCGGGATCGCTGACCCTGACGAGGTCGACAAGCGCGGGAATGCGCAGCCTCTTCATCGAGCGCCGAGGCTCCAGGGAAAGAACACGTTGCGGACATCGGCGAACAGCGGCGCGAGCGCCGGGCAATGGCGCTCGAGGACCGTGCGCATGCTGTTGTCGGCGACCCACTGGAAGCCCGAGGGAGTGTAAACCTCCGGCGTGAAATCGGTGGTGTAAAAGCGGTCGCCGCGCAATCGTCGCGACGCCATCAGGATGAAGATGCGGAAGACCGTATCGGAGAACCCGAAGCCCGGCGGCGTCCCAGGCTCGGCCTTGGACTTCGCACAGAGTGCCGACCAGGAGATCAACGTCCTCGACATTGGCGTAGACCGCCCGCACTTCCTCGCGCCATTTGGGATCGGTGGTCAGCTCCTCGAAGCTCTTCGGCGCCGGCATTCCGATCAGGCGGCGAAACTGGCAATAGCGCGGGACGCCGCGCTCGCGGTCGCGCAGGATGTCGGTGGCGGCGAGGTCGGTGTAGATTCCCTTCTCCGGTTTCTCCGGCAATCGGCGCAGGCTGTTGGGATAGTTGTGCAGCGCCAGCGCCCCCGGATTGCTGGTGGCGAGCGAATAGATCACGTCGTCGAAGCCGATCTCGCGATAGATGCGAGCCGGGCCGCCATGGGCGACGTCGAAGAGCGAGGCCTTCCTGATCTCGCGATTGTCCAGGTGACTGCGCAGCGAGAATTCGTCGGGCATCAGCGGGTGCATGCGGTAGCAGGCGGTGAACTCCTCGGTCATCGAATAGGGCGCGCCGTCCTGGCTCGCCGGTCGAGCCGGGAATGCCGGAGTTCTCCTCGTTGTCGTCGAGGCGGCCGTAGCCGCGCCAATAGTGCTCCCCCGCGACGCCCCACCAGTTGCCGCGCATGGCGAAGCGCCCCTCTGGCGAGTTCATCAAGGCGGGCGTCCACTCGGTGGTGTGGATCTTGGCGATCAGCGCGGTGACGACGAGACGCGCCTTCCGGAACAGCCATTCGCCGTCAGCCGAGGGGAAGTCGACCTTCAGGCGGTCGATCACGCTATTGTGCTCGCGCGCGAACAGCGTGTGCATGGCCGAGAGGCCGAGCCACCAGTTGCCGTTCACGCCTGCAAGCTCAAGGTCGGGGAACTTGGCGCCCTCTGCGTCGGGCGTCTCGTCTCGGACCGGCTCGATCGGCAAATGGCCGGCGGGGTCGAGACCGATCTTTCCGTCTGCGAGTAGGCGGCCGGTCGCGGGATCGCTGCGGATCTGCAACTGACGCTTCAAGTCCGAGCCGTAGATTTGCGAGCCGTCCCACCAGTGGGTGACGATATTGCGATAGGCGGTCGGCCGGCCGTCGTCGGCGGGGGTGGTCGGCGCGGCCGTCGAGCGAAGGATGGTCATCGGCTTCTGCGGCCAGTCGTCGGCGGGCTCGATCGGCACCTCATGCGGGTCGGCCGGTTGGTTCTGGCCGTGGCTCAGCCAGTCGTGGACCATGAACTGGAGCCAGCCCGAGACCAGAACATTGAGATAGGGCACGGCGGCGAACTCGCGCCGGGCGAGGAGCTCGTTGCTGATGCGGCGCGGGTTGGGCTCGTAGAGCGACGGGGAGCGGCGCCGAAGGTCTCGTTGATCGGCACGTTGCGCCCGAACCGGGCGCCCGCCATGCCCATCCACGGCAGGTCGAGAGCGTTAAACGAGCCGTCGGCCGCCCGGTGATCGGTGACCCGGTCATCCGGGGGCGTCAATTTCGGCGGCGCGGTTTCCGTGTCGAAGAGATTGCGCTCGCGCATGATGACGCGCAGGCCGGCCAGCGTCGGAAGGGCGATCAGAAACGGCCATTTGTGCCAGGGCGCGAGCGTGCTGGTCAGCCGGGCGAACCCGGCGAGGAGGCGATCAGCGAGTGTCGGATTCATCGGCTCCCTCCCAACCGCCGAAGGAGCCGCACGCGGTCTACCGCGCTCCCCCGCTCCTCGAGCGGAAGCTGCGCCGATTCCGCCGGCCCCGCAAGATCGAAAAATTGTTGGCCCCTGGCTTTGGGCCGCGCCTCACCTTCGCGGGCACGGCACAGCGGTTTACGCCGGGTCGAGCAGCGCGAACACGCTGACGAGGGCGACAACGACGCCGCCGAGTACGATTTCAGCCGAGCTGGTCGCGCGCAAGAGCGCAAGCGCCCTCGCGTTCGGCTTGAGTTGCGGCGCGAGAACGTAGCGATTGAAGACGGCGAGCGAGATCATGATCGCGACCGCGACGATTTTCGCGTCGAGTAGAATGCGGTAAGGCGTGTCCGGAGGCATGGGCAGGCGGCCGGACGTCAGCGCAATGTTGACGGCGCCGGTAAGGACGATCGCCGCGACGACGAACTGGCCCCAGAAGGAAAAGCGGGTCATCGCTTGGACCGCCTCTCGCCGCAGATGGTTGCGCTCGTAGGCGCCGAGGCACATCGCGAACGGAACGAGGCCGCCAAGCCATGCGCCGGTCGCCATCAGATGGATGGCGTGGTTCAAGCGATGAAGGACGCCTTCGGCGCCGGTCTGCATCGCGGCATGACCGACCAGGCCGAGGCTCGCCAGCACTGCGGCCGACGCGATCGCCGCCGCCGCCCACCGGGCCGGCGGGCCGAATACGACGACCGCGACCAGCGCTGCGGCCAGTATGAGATGGGCCGCCCACGCGTGACCAAATGCGGTGTCGGCGAGGATCGCGCCGATCGCTCCGGGATCAACGGCGGCGCTCCAGTCGTCGGCCATTGACGCGGATTCGAGCGCAAGCCACAGCATCGCGGTGAGCAGCGCAACCACGCTGCCGATGATCGCCAAGCGGCGGACGGCCGGCGACAGCTCGCGCGTCAGTCGCTCGGGTGCAAGGAGCCAAAGATAGGCGCTCGAGCCGAACGTCAGCATCGCCGCCAGGAAATGGGCGAAGCGGCAGAGGACGAGAGCGGTCACGCGCAGCGGCCGGCTCGTGGCTTCCACTCACGCTCGCCGCCGCAACCGTCGGACAAGTTCCAGACCTGCGTGACTTGCGGGCCTGTAAAGTGCTCCGTGTGGATCAGGTACTTGGCGAGGCCGCCATATACTTTCCATCGCCAGCAGCGGCAACAGCAGGGTCCGCGCTCCTCGGAATTCGCCATAGCATTATCATAGGCCTTCTGCTCGTCGGGCGTCAGCGCGAGGTCGTAGTAGCGGAGAGCGTTCTGCGCGAGGCCGGCGGGGATGTCGTACGGGTCGGGCGGAATTCGGGGATGGCGATGTACTTCGTGAGCCCGCGCAGCTGCCCGCGGTAGCGCTCCAGTTCCATGGGGCTGCAGCACGATCCCTGAAGCCGGGCCGTGACCGGCATGGTGGCGATCGATTTCATGAAGGCGATCGAGCATTCGCTGTTGCCATGGGTGCTCAGGAATTCGAAACGGTCGGCGATCGCATCGGTCTCCGCCGCGCTCACCCGCCTAACGACTGTCGATTGAAGCAAGATCAGTCCAACGCCGACGGCAAGCTCGCGGCGCGAAAAGCTGATCTGGAATTCGGTGTTCGGCAACATGCTAGGCCTCGCTTCTTCAACCGATCCTCGCGAGCATCGGGATATTTTCTATGAGCCAGAATGATAGTACCGGCATCGCGCCCGTGACCACGGCGACGCCCATGAAGATCATGATCGCGCCCGCGCCAACCTGCAGAAAGCGCCCCGTCCGTCTTGCTGTTCTCCAGCGACGCAGCAAGTTGTCGGTGAACAGGGCCGAAGCGATGAATGGAAGCCCAAGGCCGAGGGAATAGATCGTGAGCAGGACGGTCCCGGTCGAGGCCGAAGCGGATAAGGCGCTGAGGGCCAGAATCGCGCCGAGAACCGGACCGATGCAGGGCGTCCAGCCGAAGCCGAAGGCGATCCCCAGCACATAGGCTCCGAGAGGCTGTCCGCCGCGCAGTCTAGCGTGGAAGCGCAGGTCGCGTTGAAGCCACGGCATCGGAATCAAGCCGGTCATGAACACGCCGAACAGGATGACAATAGCGCCGCCCGCAATGTTGGCCTCATAGCGATACTGCAGGAGGAGGCGACCGATCGCCGTCGCGCTGGCGCCGAGGGCGATGAAGATCGTGGAGAAGCCGAGGACGAAACAGGCGCTGAGAAACAACGCCGACAGGCGGTTGCCCGCGCTGCGTCCAGCTTCCCTCAATGTATTGCCGGACACATAGGACATGTATCCTGGGACGACCGGCAGTACACAAGGCGAAAGGAAGGAAACGATGCCCGCGGCAAACGCGGTCGCCATCCCGGCATTTGCGACAGCAGCCAAGCGCCTATCCCTTTCGAGCGTTCGCCGTCATCTGCTTCAGCACCCCGAGGTCGACGAGTTCGGGCGTGATCCCCGTGCGCGAAACAAACGTCGGCGTGCCAGAAATGAGCTGCGTTTCGGCTAGAGCGATGCTTTTCTTGATCGCGTGGTCTAACATGTCCTTCGTCAACCGTTCGACATCAAGGCCAACCTGAGCCGGATCGTTCGATGGCGCCGGCGTCGCGCCCTCCCGACCCTTTTGCACAATGCAAAGCCCAAGCGCGCACGTAGCGGCGCAGGGCAAAATGCCGATCGCGAGAGGCGCGACGCCGATGGCGACAAGCCAGCTCCAGTTGAGCCAAAGCCCGGCGAGAACCGCGGCAGCCGCGACTATCAGCAGGCCGAGTTCGGTTTCCGCGGCGGCGCGCAACGGCGCCGCCAAGCCGCGAGACGGTCCTGGCGGCGAGGATGGAGTTGTTCCCGTGCTGGTCATTTGGTGTCCTCCTGATTTTGCGTCGACGGCGATTGGCCGTCCGGTTGCGCTATCGTCGTCTTGAGAAAGCCGATCATTTCCGGCGAATCCCATTCCGCCGGCCCGACGAGCCGCCCCATTTCGCGGCCCTGGCGATCGATCAGCAGCTTCATGGGCACGCCGAACGCGTCCAGCTTTGCCGGCCCTCGGCCGCAGCATCGAGGCGCAGCGCAAGGTGCTGGATCCCGATCTCCGAGTAGAATTTTCGCACCGCATAGCGCCCTTGCGATCGATCGACAAGGCGACGACTTCGAACTCGGGACCGCCGAGAAGACCTTGCAGCCGATCAAGCGTCGGCATTTCCTTTCGGCACGGGAGGCACCAGGTCACCCAGATATTCAGCAAGACGAACTTGCCGCGAAAATCTGAGAGCGCGCCGACCTTGCCTTCGCCATCGGCGATGGTGATTTCGGGCAGCAGTTGGGGCGTATCTCGCAAAACGAGGTTCGCCGTCGCCTCGGTGGCCCCCGTTTCGTAAAAATTTCATCCCGGCCGCGCGAAACGACGATGACGAGCAGCGCGAGCGCGTCTCATGTTCACCTGCTCTGAACTGGCCTGGCGCAGGCGCGCGACCAGGCAGGATCGTGTTCGCCAGCGCCTCCTTGGTGATGCGCCGATCTGCTTGTAGGCGATGATGGCCGCTTTTGGTGATCACGAAAGTCTCGGGCACCCCATAGACGCCCCAGTCGATAGCGACGCGACCATTGAGATCGGCGCCGGTCCGCGTATAGGGGATCGCCGAACGTGTTCGAGCCACCTTGCCGCGTCGTCGGGAGCATCCTTGTAGTTGAGGCCATGGATCGGCAGGCCGCCTTGCTTCCCTCATTCGCAAAAGCAAAGGATGCTCTGCCCTGCATTCCACGCACCAGGACGCAAAGACGTTCACCAGCGAGACTTCGTCTTTGAGATCGGCGCTCGACAAGCCGAGCACGCGGCCCTTCACCGGCGGCAGCGTGAATTCGCGGCACCGGCTGTCCGATCAATGCCGAAGGAATCGGCGCGGATCGCGATTAAGGCCGCCGCGAGACAATCCGGACAGCGGCAAAGATTATCGATGGCTAGCGGAACCGGAAAGCCTTTGCGGCTTGACACGTCGAGCCCTGCGCGAGCCGATGGCGGTTTCTGGCCTTGCATCGGTCGGTCCATTCCGTCCGCTCCAAGTCCGCCTCGATGCTCCGGCATCATTCAGTGGCGTAAACGGTCGGCGTCCTTGCCGTCCTTGGTGACGGCGTAGATGATGAATGTCCCTGTTTTCTGTCCCGTCATTCCGGGCGATCCCGTCGGCATGCCGGGAAGCGTGATGCCGGCAATGGCCGGCTGCTCGGTGAGGAGTTTGCTGGACGATCTCCACCGGCACGTGGCCGTCGACGACATAGTCGCTCGACGAACATCGTGTGGCAGCCCTGATATTTTCCGGCACGCCGGCCTTTTGGCTGATCTCGTTAAGATCGTTGGTCGGCTTCACCTCGACCTCGAAGCCGTTCTGCCGCAGATAAGCCGCGTAGCCTTCGCAGCAGGTGCATTGCGGGTTCTTGTAAAGAGTCGCCTTTATTGGTGCTTCGCAGAGCGCGCGGCAGCGGGCGAGGACAGTCAGCGCAGGCGCCGCAGAGCAGAAAGTACGTCTTTTCATCATTCGGTTCTCCTTCTTTAAGAACGTGCAGAGTTCAAGCGATTCGGAGGATGGTCATCATGCCGGACATCTGGTGATCGGTGACGTGACAATGCAGCATCCAGTCGCCGGGATTGTCGGCGACGAAGGCGATGTCGACCGCTTCCTTCGGCGGAACGAGGACAGTATCCGCCCATTGTCGATGCGGGACATCGGCGCGCCGTTGCGGTCAGCACGCGGAAGCTGTGGCCGTGCAGATGCATCGGATGCCACCAAGCGGTGTCATTGCGGAGCGTCAGCACGTAGCTGCGGCCGAGCTGTAAGAGTGAGGAGCGGCGGCATGCCGGCTTGGCCGTCTCCGGTCATCGAGCATGCCGTTGATTGCCCAGGTCGCGCGCCGACGCGCCATCCGACATGCCGCCCATCCCCGCCATCGCCGCCCGCCGCCCATCATGCCGCCCTGCAGCTTGCAGCTCGTGGCGCTCGGCCCTGGCGAGATCGGGTTCCGGCACCGGATTGCGCGGGAGTACCAGCGGTGCATCGAGCGGATGCTGCGCGGAGCGGCGGCCTGCCTGTCGTATGCAAGCTCGGTGAGCCAATACGATAGGCCCTCATAGAAATCGTCCGATGCACCGGTAGCGCCGCCCGGGCTCGCCCTGCATGTCGAGCGTGACATCGACCCGCATCGCCGGGCCGAGCAGCACCCGGCCGCCTTCCGGCTCGTGCGGCTCGCACGGCTGGCCGTCGATCGCCATGACCATCGGGCCGATGGCCCTCGAAGCGAAGCGCCATGATGCGCGCGACGCGCGCTGTTGACGAGACGCAGGCGCACGCGCTCGCCGGCTCGCACCACCTCGTTCGTCGGAGACGAGCGCCGTTCATCGTCACCGTATTGCCGACGCGGCCGGACATGGCTGCGTCCATGCCGTTGCCGAAGCCGGATGCGATCTGTGCGTCTGATCGGTGAGCCGCCAGTCCGTGAGCATCCAGAGAACGTCGCGGTCGACGGCGATCGGGCTGCGGCTCCTCGACTATGAGAGCGCCGGCCATGCCGCGGCCGAGCTGTTGCGAGGCTGTCGGCGTGCGGGTGATACCAGAACGTGCCGGCATCCGGCGGCGTGAATTCGTAGGTGAAACTCTCGCCCGGCCGGATCGGCGGCTGCGAGATGCCGGGCACTCCGTCCATCGCTTTGGGCAGCCGGACGCCGTGTGCGCGTGGTTACCGTTTTGCATCGCCAGCGACCCTAGTGTCCCCTGCCGCGCACAACCGCCCGCACCATGTATCCACGTCAGTTTCTCCCTGACGCTCCCGCCGCCTCAGCAATTCGCTCCCCCAACGCTCCCGCATACTCCCCCCCCTACACTCCCCTACGCCATTAACCCCTCACTTATCCCTCCCCCCACTCCCCACAACACTCCCCTACTCTCACCCCCCCTACCCTCCCCCCCCCCTCCTCCCCACACCTCCCACCCACCCCCACACCTCCCTCCCCCCACACACTTCCACCACACCCCCTCCCCTCCCCTCACCACCCCCCCCCCCCCCCCCCCCACCCACCACCATCACCACACCAATCACATTTTCATCCCGCCCATGGCGCCGCCCGCCGCGCGGCCGTGGCGCCCACCTCCGACCAATTTCGATCGGTGACCGGGCCGGCGTGCTCGAAATTGAGCGTCGCCTTGATGGTCTCGCCCTTGGTCAGGGGATGGACGAGGTGAGTGAACATGAGGTGGTAGCCGCTTGGCGCGAGCCCGACCGAGCCGTGCGCTGGAATAGCGAGCCCGTCCTTGAGCTCGCGCATCTCCATGACGCCGTTTTCCGACTTCATCTCATGGATCTCGACGGTGGCGAAATCCGCCGAGCCGCCGGTCAGGCGGTCGGGCGACGCGCCCTTGTTCTCAATCGTCATATAGGCCCCGCCGACCTCGGCGCCCTTCGGGGTCGCGCGCGCCCAGGGCTTCTCGACCACAATGTCCCCGGCCTTGAACTCCTGCGCAAGCGCGGGCGCGGCGCAGAAGGCGAAAGCGAGCGCCAGGGTGCAAAGAGAATAGTGCCTCATTGTCTGTCCTTTCCGGTCAGGGCTTCACGGTGAATTCGAAGGTTCCCTGGGTGTGATGGGTGTCGACCGAAACAGCCTGCCAGCGCACTATGTAAACGCCAGCAGAAAGAGGTTTGGAGATCGGCGCCGTCAATACAGCCTGGTTGCCGGCCGCGGTTGACTCTGCTCCAAGAGGCACGGCGCCGCCGGGGCCGGTCAAGGTGACCTTGGTGAATTTCAGCTCGACGCTCTCGCTGAACTCGAGCCGGATTTCAGTCGGCGGCGAGACCGTGCCGCCGACAGGCGGCGTCGCCTTTTCGAGTTGCGCATGGGCGAAGGCCTGCGTCGCGGCGAGCGCAAAGGCAATCGACACGACGATTTTTGGAAAGATGCGCATGAGTTCGGATCCTTCAGGTCAAATTCCTGGCGCTATGCCAAGTCCGTGGGGGAAGATCGGTTCGTCGATTCTGTTGGGAGTGTCGTCGAGATAGAAATCAAGCGAGCCGATCGCGCCGACGCCGTGACCGGTCGCTCCCGTCATTGGGACCATGGCCTCGAGGGCGACCTGCCATTTGTCGGCTTCGTAGATGACGCCGGGCTGGAAATATCCTGTCGTCAGCGCTCCAGCGACGGCTCCGTTGTAAATCGGGGTCTGGAAAGCGAACTCGGTGACCGGCACCAGATGCTTGAGGAAGCCGTTATCAATCTCAGCCAACTCAGTGTTGAAGTACGGCAGGCTGTACTGGAGGGTGAAGCCCCAGTTGAAGGTGGTCACGTTGGGGCTGCCGTTTGTGTAGTCCTGCCCCGTCGCAGACGTACTGAATTCGCCGGTGATGGCGAACGGCCTCAGGTACTTAAGCGGCTGCGGCAGCGTTCCAAAGCCGAGACCAAAGTCCACCAGGGGCGTATAGGTGTTTTGCCCGCCGGAGCCGGCGAAGATGCCGGTTCCTGTGCCGGCCCAGGTGACATCGAAGCCGATCTTGAACATGAACTCGGCGTCCGGGATACACAACGCCTGCCACTGCAGCTCGGTCGAGAGCGCGTTCCAGCCGTAGCCCCCCGGGTGCTCCCACGTCGGGCCGGAGCCGATCACCACGCTGAGGCCCGGAGTGATTGTCTTGGTCCAGCTGAAGCTCGCGTCCCACTCGTGGGTGCCGTCGGAATTGTAGGGAACCCAGCTCACGGTCGGCAGCGTGAGCTCGTCGAGAACGCCAGGATCGTCGATGGCGAGCGTCGCAGGGAAGATGCGGGCCCCGCAAACGGCGTGAGGGTAGGCGGGCGAGAGCCACAGGCCGGCGGCGACGCTTGCCAGCGCGCACGCGGTTAAGCGGATACGGAGCAGCGACATTATAAGGAAACCTCGAATCTGAGCGAGTGCGTGCGCGTCTAAGGCGCGCGGCGAATGATCGTCAGACGGAGAGGGGTGGCGCTCTAGCGCGGTTGGGTTGGGCCGGGCAGGCGGAAATCGCGCCGAACTCGGGCGCCGCGCCGTTCGCATGGCAATCGGCGTTCAGCGGTCCAGGCAGGTTCGGGGCGGCAGACGGGACGAACGCCGCAACCTGCCCGGCAATCCGGCACAGCGGACATTGGTCGTCGCAATGATTGCAGGGCGCCTGCGGCGACGGCGCACCCTTGTCGCCGACATGCGCGCAGAAACCGGCGGCGTCGCCGAAGACCGCCTTGAGTTCGGCCGTGACCGCCGCCGCGGCGCCGGCCTGCGGCGCCGGGGGCCCGGCCAGCGCTTGCTGGTAGGGCATCGCGATCAGCTGGGCGATGAGCGAGAGCGCGACGACAAATGCGGCTGCGGGCGAGCGAAGCGACGCGAGGCAACGCCGCGCGGGCCGCGTCCCAACCGCCGATTTCCGGCGCGCGAGGCTCACCAGAAAACCCTCCGATACCCACTTAGGTAGCCGAACGCGCCAGTCGGCGCAATTGTTCGTCCGGCGCCCCGCAACAATCCTTCATTGAAAGTGACTTGTGCGCCTGCCGATCCCTGAACTAACCCTTCTCCGGTTCGATCCGGTCTAAGGGACATTTCGTCCATGTGTGGGATTGTTGGCGTCCTGGGCCGCGGTCCGGTCGCCGGGCCGATCCTCGAAGCGCTCAAACGCCTCGAATACCGCGGCTATGATTTAGCCGGCGTCGCGACCCTCCAGGACGGCCGGCTGGAGCGGCGGCGCGCAGAGGGCAAGCTCAGGAACCTCGAAGCCAAACTCGCGGCCGAGCCCCTCGGCGGGGCGATCGGCATCGGCCATACCCGCTGGGCGACGCACGGCAAGCCGACTGTCGCCAACGCCCATCCGCATGCTTCGCCCCGGCTCGCCGTCGTTCACAACGGCATCATCGAGAACTTCAAAGCGCTGCGCGAGGAGCTCGCGGCAAAGGGCTACACGTTCGCAACCGAGACCGATTCCGAGATCGCTGCGTTCGCGGTCGAGGACGAGCTGGCGCAGGGAAAGACGCCTGAGGAGGCGGTTCCGGCCGCGCTCCGCCGGCTACGCGGCGCGTTTGCGCTCGTCTATCTGTTCGCGGGCGAGGACGATCTCCTGATCGGTGCAAGGCAGGGCGCGCCGCTCGCGATCGGCTATGGCGACGGAGAAATGTATCTCGGCTCCGATGCGCTCGCGCTCGCTCCGTTCACCGACCGCATCGCCTATCTCGAGGAGGGGGACTGGGTGGTGCTGACGCGCGGGGCCGCCGACGTTCGCGATCGGGAAGGCAAACGGGTCAAACGCCGGATCCAGCGGAGTCCGGCCGGCAGCCTGCTCGCGGAAAAGGGCAATTATCGGCACTTCATGGCCAAGGAGATTTACGAGCAACCGGAGGTCGTCGGCCACACGCTCGCTTATTACATCGACATGGCGGCGATGCGCCTCAAGCCGTTTGCCTGGCCGGTCGACCCGGCGAGGATCACGCGGGTCTCGATCGTCGCATGCGGCACCGCCTATATGGCCGGGCACATCGCCAAATATTGGATCGAGCGGTTCGCGCGGCTCCCGGTCGAGATCGATGTCGCTTCGGAATACCGCTACCGCGATGCGCCGGTCGATGACGGCGGGCTGACCATCGTCGTCTCGCAATCGGGCGAGACGGCCGACACCCTCGCTTCGCTGCGCTATGTGACGGAAAAGGGATCGAAGACAGTCGGCGTCGTGAATGTGGCCGATTTGAGCGTCGCCCGTCTGACCGACGTGGTCGCTCCGACGCTCGCGGGCCCCGAGATCGGCGTCGCCTCGACCAAGGCGTTCACTTGTCAGCTAGCGGCTCTGGCGGCGCTCGCTATCGGCCTCGGCAAGGCGCGCGGGACCATCGACGAGGAGAGCGAGACGGCGCTGGTCGGGGAGCTCATCGCGACGCCCGGCCTCCTCGCCGAGGCGCTGAAGCTCGAGCCCGCCGCCGAGAAGCTCGCGCATGCGGTCGCCCGCGCGCGCGACGTGCTCTACCTCGGCCGCGGCACGGCCTATCCGCTGGCGCTCGAGGGCGCGCTCAAGCTTAAGGAACTGAGCTACATCCACGCCGAAGGCTACGCCGCCGGCGAATTGAAGCATGGGCCGATCGCGCTCATCGACGAAGCGATGCCGGTGATCGTCATCGCGCCGCGCGACGCCGTGTTCGAAAAGACCGTGTCCAACATGCAGGAGGTCGCGGCGCGCGGCGGCCGCATCGTGCTGATCGGCGAAAAGCGCGCCGCCGAGGAGGCCGCAGTCGAGATCGAGCACTTCCTCGCGATGCCCGACATGAGCGCCAATTTCGCCCCGATCGTCTACGCCGCGCCGATCCAGATGCTCGCCTATCACACCGCCGTCATCATGGGCAAAGACGCCGACCAGCCGCGCAACCTGGCGAAGTCGGTAACGGTGGAGTAGGCGCCCCGCCCGGCCCGCCCCGGTCGGCGCTGCCTGCTTCGCCCGCCTTGCAACCTTAGGCGAGAGCCGTCATCTTGGCGCGCGCGGAAAAGCGCCGAGAGACTCATGCCCGATCTTGTCCCGCCGCCATTTCACCGCTCGCTCGCCCAGCGCCTTCGCTCGTGGTTTTTCACCGGGCTCGTCGTGTTCGGCCCGGTCGCAGTCACCGCCTATATCGCCTGGTGGGCGATCGATACGGTCGACAATTGGGTGAGGCCCTGGTTTCCCCGCAGCCTGTCGCCGGACGGCTATCTTCCGTTCCACGTTCCGGGCTTTGGCGTCGTCATCGCCGTCGTCGGCCTGACTTTGCTCGGCTTCCTGACCGCCAATTTCGTCGGCCGCTCGCTGGTCCGGTTCGGCGAGGCGATGCTTGATCGCACGCCGCTGGTGAGGGGGGTCTATAAGGGCTTCAAACAGGTGTTCGAGACGATTTTCAGTCAGTCGGGCAGCCAGTTCCGCAAGGTCGGGCTGGTCGAGTTTCCGGTCAAGGGGAGCTGGTCGATCGTCTTCGTTTCGTCGGCGCCTGGCGAGATCGTGGCCGACGCCCTCCCGGGCGAGAGGCCGATGATCTCGGTGTTCATGCCCTGCACGCCCAACCCCACCACCGGATTCTTCTTTTATATCGCAGCCGATGAGGTCATCGAATTGCCGATATCCGCGGACGACGCCGCGAAGCTCATCATGTCGGCGGGCCTCATTCAGCCGCAAGGCCACCTGGCGCTGGCGGCCATGGCGGAGGCCGCCAAGCTGGGCAAGCCGCAGATGGAGACCCAGGCATGAGCGTCCAAGCTGCCGAAAATCGACCGGCCGGCGGGGCATTCGCGTCCGCTTAACCGGTTTGGGCGCTGTATGAGGCCCCGAGCTATGCTAATAAGGCGGCGGGCGGGGAATATCGCTGCCGACTCGCTCTTTGGCCGCGCATTGCGGGCGCCGGCGCGGTTCGGCCCTGAATTCATAGGACGCACGATGGCGCAATTGCCTCAATTCGACCTCGCCGAGCTCAAACGCCGCATGCAGGCCGCTCACGCGACGCTGAAACACGAGCTGGGTGGACTGCGCACCGGGCGGGCAAGCGCAAGCCTTCTCGAGCCGGTGAATGTCGAGGCCTACGGCCAACGGATGCCGATCAACCAGGTGGCGACGATCAGCGTTCCCGAGCCCCGCGCGCTTTCCGTCTCGGTATGGGATAAGACCATGGTGCAAGCGGTCGACAAGGCGATCCGCGACGCCAATCTCGGCCTCAGTCCGACCGTCGAGGGCTCGGTTCTGCGCATCCGCATTCCCGAGCTGAATGAACAGCGGCGCAAGGAAATGGTCAAGATCGCGCACAAATACAGCGAGGACGCGCGGGTCGCGGTGCGGCACGTGCGCCGCGACGGCCTCGATATCCTCAAGAAGCTCTTGAAGGAGCACGCGATCAGCGAGGACGACGAAAAGCACCAGGAGGCGGAAGTGCAAAAGGCGACCGATCAGGCCGTTCACGAGATCGACGCCTCCCTTGCCGCGAAGGAAAAGGAGATCATGCAGGTTTAGGCGATCCCCCTCATTGTCTGAGTCCCTCATGCATTATTCCCGCCCCACTCTCGCCCCTAGAACGGCTCGGACGCCGGCCCACGTCGCGATCATCATGGACGGCAACGGCCGCTGGGCGCAGGCGCGCGGACTGCCGCGCTTCGAAGGCCACCGGCGGGGGGTCGAGGCGGTGCGCCGGGCTGTCCGCGCGGCGATCGAGCACGACGTACAATATCTGACAATATACAGTTTTTCATCGGAAAATTGGAGCCGTCCGCCCGAGGAGGTGGCGATGCTGATGGGCCTGCTCAAGCGGTTCATCCGCAACGACCTCGCCGAGCTCAGCGCCCACGGCGTCAAGGTCAGGATCATCGGCGAACGGGACAATCTCGCTCCCGATATCGTGGCGCTGATCGACGAGGCCGAAATGCTGACGGCGGACAATCACGGACTGGTGCTCACGGTGGCGTTCAATTATGGCGCCCGGCAGGAGATCGTCGAGGCGGCGCGACGCCTTGCGGTCGATGTTCGCGACGGGCGCCTCGACGCGCGGGCGATCGGGCAGGACGACTTGGCGGATCGGCTCGATACGGCCGGCCTTCCCGATCCCGACCTCGTCATCCGCACCTCGGGCGAGATGCGCGTGTCGAATTTCCTGCTCTGGCAGATGGCCTACGCCGAACTCGTCTTCCTGCCGATCCTGTGGCCTGATTTCGACGACGCCGCTTTCGTCTCCGCGCTCGATCAATATGCTGCGCGCGAGCGGCGGTTCGGCGCTGTGATCGAACCCGCCGCCGTCAAGTCGGCGTCGTGAGGGCAATGCCCATGGCGGTGAGCGGGGAGGGCCCGGCGACCGGATCGGCCCCGCGGCCGCCGGGCGCGCGGTTCGGGCCGGATCTCAAGCCGCGGGTGGCGGCGGCGGCCGCGATGGGGAGCGTGGCGCTGGCGGCGGCGTGGATCGGCGGCTTCCTGTTCGCGGCGTTCTGGTGGCTCGCGTCGATTGTCGTATTGTGGGAATGGCAGAGGCTGGTCGGCGGCGCGCGGCTCTTCGAGCGGGTCGTCGTGGGCGCGCTTGCGCTGGCGCTGGCGGCGGTGTCGGCGCGCATGAATTCGATTGCGGGCGTCGCAGCCGCCCTTGTTGCTGGCGCGGCCGCGGTCGGCTGGATCGCGGGACGGCGGGAAGGGGCGTGGGCCGGCGCCGGCGCGCTTTACGCCGGCGCGCTCGTCGCCAGCGCCGGGCTGCTCAGGGTGTCGCCGAGCTTCGGCATGGCCGCGATCCTGTGGCTCTTTGCGGTCGTTTGGGGAACGGATATCGCCGCCTATTTCGCTGGCCGGCTGATCGGCGGCCCACGGCTGTGGCCGAGCGTCTCTCCGGGCAAGACCTGGGCCGGGGCGATCGTCGGCGCGTTCGCGGGCGCCGTCCTCGGCCTCATGCTAGCGGCGTGGACAAACCGACTCGCGGCGCTGTTCTGGCTCGGCCTAGCGACGGCGATCGTGTCCGAGCTTGGCGATCTGTTCGAATCCGCGCTCAAACGGCGTTTCGGCGTCAAGGATTCCAGCGGCCTCATTCCCGGCCATGGCGGATTGATGGATCGGCTCGACGCCTTCACCTCGGCGTCCTTTTTCGCCGCCATGGTCGCGATTCTGCATCCCAAGGGCGACTACATCGCGGGTGGATTGTTTCAATGGTGAGCCTCTCCCAGATCGTGCCGGCCGCACCGCGCCGCTCGCGCAAACGCGCGCCGACCGCTTCGCCCCGCAAGCGCCTGGCGATTCTGGGAGCGACAGGCTCGATCGGACGTTCGTGCGCGCAAGTCATCGCCGCCGCGCCCGGCAGGTTTTCGGTCGTCTCAGTCGCGGGCGGCAGCAACGGCGCGGCGCTCGCCAAATGCGCGATCGAGCTCGGGGCGGAATTTGCCGCCCTCGCCGACCCAGCGGGCTATCCGGACTTGAAGGCGGGGCTCGCAGGTTTCGAGGTGGAGATCGCCGCCGGTCCGGAGGCGGTCAAGGAGGCCGCGCTCCGCGACGCCGACCTGGTTGTCGCGGCGATCGTCGGCGCCGCAGGACTGGAACCGACCTTTGCTGCAATCGCGTCCGGCCGCGCGGTCGCGCTCGCCAACAAGGAGACCCTGGTGTGCGCCGGCGAAGCGGTGATGGAGACGGCTCGGCGCTCTGGCTCGACGCTTCTGCCGATGGACTCCGAGCACAACGCCTTGTTCCAGGCGATCGGAGCGCGCGATCCCGACACGATCGAGACCATGACCATTACCGCATCCGGCGGCCCGTTCCGTGAATGGAGCGCCGAACGCATCTCGGCAGCCACGCGCGAGCAAGCGCTCGCCCATCCCAACTGGGTGATGGGGCCGAAGGTGACGATCGATTCGGCTGGCCTCATGAACAAGGGACTCGAGCTCATCGAGGCCCACCACCTTTTCGGGTTGCCCGCTGAGCGGCTCGACGTCGTCGTGCACCCGCAGTCGATCGTGCATGGGCTCATCTCTTTCGCCGACGGATCGCTGATCGCCGGCATGGCGTCTCCGGACATGCGAACGCCGATCGCCCATTGCCTCGCCTTTCCGGACCGGATCGCCTCCGGCGTGCGCCCGCCCGACCTCGCCGCGCTCGGTCGTCTGACCTTCGAGCGCGCGGACCTCGGGCGCTTTCCAGCGCTCGGCTTGGCCATCGATGCTCTGCGCTCCGGCGGCGGCGCGGCGACCGCGCTCAACGCCGCCAACGAAAGTGCGGTTGCGGCCTTTCTCGACCGAAGAATCGGCTTCGGCGACATCGCCCGCGTGGTGGCGAAGACGCTTTCGGCGATGTCGGCGGCCGGCGAATTGGACGCGCCGGCCGACATTGCGGAAGCCCTGAAGATTCACCATATCGCGCTAGATAGGACGTCGAGCCTATTGGCGTGAGCGTGGGCTTGGGCCAGTGTAACTCTCAGTAATCATCTTCCAGGTGCCGACGCGGCTTCTGGCGGAACCGGAGGCGGTGGATGGCGGTAGTGAATGCGATCGCCGATCTTGCGTCCTGGCTTGGATGGTACGTCGTCCCGTTCATCCTGATTCTCAGCCTCATCGTCTTCATTCACGAATTGGGCCACTATCTCGTCGGACGGTGGTGCGGCGTCAAAATCGACGCGTTTTCCCTTGGCTTTGGTCCCGAGCTGTTCGCGCGGATCGACTTGCGCGGCACGCGCTGGCGGGTCGGCGCCCTGCCGCTCGGGGGATACGTCAAGTTTCACGGCGACGCCAACGTCGCGAGCGTCGCTGGCGTCGCCGAGGCGGATCCGTCGGCCGACCGCTCGTCCATGCTTGCCGGGCAGCCGCTACGCTATCGCGCGGCGATCGTGGCCGCGGGGCCAATCGCCAATTTCCTCCTGGCGTTCGCTATTTTCACCGGCATGTTCATGGCCTTTGGCCGGGTCGAGCATGTGGCCCGGATCGGTCGGGTCGAGGCGAACACTCCGGCGGCGGCGGCCGGGTTTCAGGCTGGCGACGTCGTCAAGTCGATCAATGGCGCACCGATCGACAGCTTTGAAGCGCTTCAGGAATCGACGTTGATGAGCACCGGCCTGCCGATGAGCTTCATCGTCGATCGGCAGGGCCGCGATGTCGATCTGACGGCGACGCCCAAGGTCACGGTCGTCGACCAGGGCGTGTTCGGCAAGCGCCGGATGGGCCATCTCGGGCTTGCCTCCTCCGGGGACCGGAACGACGCCAAGATCGAGCGGTGTGGTCTCCTGGCCTGCGCCGCGTGGGGGGCCGGTCAGGAATGGTTCATTGTCAAGGCGACCGGGACCTATATTGCCGGCATTTTTGCTGGCCGGGAATCAACCGATCAAATGTCGGGATTGATCGGCGCGGCACAAATGGCTGGCGAGATGGCGAAGATCAGCTTTTGGGAGTTGTTCAGTCTTGCTGCGTGGTTTTCGGTGTCGGTTGGCCTGATGAATCTGTTGCCGGTGCCGCTTCTTGACGGTGGTCATCTCGCGTTCTACGCATTCGAGGGTCTGCGCGGGCGTCCGTTAAGCGAACGGGCGCAAGAAATCGGGCTGAGAATTGGAATCGCGCTGGTCGCGCTGCTGGTGGTCTTCACCACGTCCCACGATATCCTGCGCCTGGTCACGAACGGCAATTAACCAACGATCGACCATGTTTGCGTGTCCCGGACGCAACGCTCGCGAGAAATGGTGTAGGCTGGGGCAATAACGGTTTGCAGGCGCGAGCAAAAATTGTAAAACGCCGTTAATCGTTCCGACCGCCGCTGGTTGGCGGGGTCGAGCGCTGCGTCGCGTCTGCGGCGTCGCCCGCGATCGGCGCCGCGAGGCGCCTGTCGAGGCGCACAAGCAGGATCACGCCGAAGCGGCGCCGTCGAGGCGAACGCCGCGTCGGCGCGAAGAGGGGCTATGGGCCATATGGATTGGATTCGCGGGCTTGTAGGCGGCGTCCTCCTGGCGATCACCCTTGGGCTGTGCGGCTTGAATTGGACGACGCCCGCAAACGCGCAGCAAATTGTTGTTCAGGGCGCCAACGTCGATCCGTCGACGCTTAAGCCTTACTTCACCCGGACCGATCCGGCCTCGATCGAGCGGGGCGTCGAAGATCTCAAAGCGACCGGCATCTATTCGAACGTCAGCGCCAAGCTGGTGGACGGCAAGATCGTCGTCGACCTGAGCAGCGGCTCCCAAATCATCAACAGGGTTGCGTTCGAAGGCAACAAGCAGATCGAGACGAAACAGCTCGAAGTCGAAGTCCAGTCGAAACCGCGCACCGCCTATAACGAGGCGACCGCCGAGGCTGACATCGGGCGAATCAAGGACGCCTACAAGAAATACGGGCGCAACGAAGCCAAGGTGACCAAGAGGCTGGTCGAACTGCCGAACGGACGCGTGGACCTCGTCTTCACCATCGACGAAGGCGGGAAGACCGGCATCCGGGAGATCAAGTTCGTCGGCAATCACGCGGTTTCGGACTACCGCCTGCACAGCCTGATGCAGACCAGTACGATGAATTTCCTCTCGTTCATCAAGAGCACCGACGTCTATGATCCCGATCGTTTGGCCTCCGATGAAGAGGCGATTTGGCGCTATTACATGAAGAACGGCTACGCTGATTTCCGCATCGTCAATACCGACGTCACTTACCAGGCCGATCCCGCCGGTTACATCATAACGATTACGGTGGACGAGGGCCCGCAATACCACGTCTCGAGCGTGAACGTGGTTTCCAACATTCCAAAGGTCGATGGGCCTGCGCTTGCCCATCTTGTCGGTTTGAGGGCGGGCGACGTCTACGATGCGAGCGCCATTGACAAGTCGGTTGATGCAATCACCCGCGATGTCGCCACTCAAGGCTACGCTTTTTCGGAGGCCCGTCCGCACGGCGACCGCGACTCCGTCAATCATACGATTGCGATCTCGTTCTCGGTCGACGACGGCCCCAAGGTCTACATCGAGCGGATCGACATTGTCGGCAACACGCGCACCCGCGACTATGTCATACGCCGTGAATTCGATATTGGCGAAGGCGATCCTTATAACCACGTGCTGATCGAACGCGCCGAGCGTCGCCTCAACAGCCTTGGCTACTTCAAGAGGGTCCATATCTCGAATTGGCCTGGGTCGGCGCCCGATCGCGTCATCGTGGTTGTCGAGGTCGAGGACCAGCCGACGGGCTCGATCAGCCTCAGCGGCGGCTATTCGACGACCCAGGGCTTCCTGGCCGAGCTTGCTTATACGGAGACGAACTTCCTCGGTCGCGGGCAGTATGTGCGCCTGAGCGTCTCAGACGGGCAATACACCCAGGGCTGGAAAGCGTCTTTCACAGAGCCTTACTTCCTCGGTCAGCGGTTGGCGGCAGGCTTCGACCTTTTCCATCAGGTTAACAATCAGAACCAGTATGCGCTCTATCAGAATTGGACGACCGGCGGGACGGTCAGGCTCGGCGTTCCGATTACCGACGATCTAACATTCCAGCCTAATTATTCGATATACGAATTGAAGATCACCATCCCGAACACCTCGTCGCAACCCTACGACGATTGCGTCGGACCGAATCAAACCTGGTTTCCGGGTGGGACCTTCATCCCGGTCGTACCCAACGTGGCCATCAACTGCTTGACCAATGGCGAGGCGCCGGTCGAAATCAAGCAGGCGGCGGCGCAAGGCGATATCGTCACTTCGCTCGCCGGATTCTCGATCCTTTACAACAACCTCGATAATCGCAAGGACCCGACGACCGGGTGGTACGTCAACTACAAGCAGGAATTCGCCGGCCTCGGCGGCCAATCCGACTTCATCCGCGAGACGTTTGATGCCCGCTGGTATCGTCCGATCACGGAGGATTTTATCGGCCAGATTCACCTCCAGGCCGGTCAGATCAATTCCTTCGGCAACAACCAGCCGCTGATCATCAATAATTTCATGCAGGGCCCTTCGCTGGTGCGCGGCTTCGCCCCGGCTGGCATCGGTCCGCGCGATATCTCTAATCCCTATGACATCCAGTCCGCAGCGCTTGGGGGCACGACCTACTATGGCGCTTCGGCCGAGGTCGACTTCCCGATCTTCGGCTTGCCCAGGGAAATCGGGCTGAAAGGCGCGGTGTTCGCCGACGCCGGCAACCTGATCGGATACTCAGGACCCACCAGCTTCGCCAACTTCCTAGGCTACGTCTATTGCCCGACGCCGGGGACCCTTCCCATAACCCAGCTCAGCTGCGCCAACGTGTGGGACCCGAACCAGATCCGCGCCTCGGTCGGCGCGAGCTTGATCTGGGCCTCGCCGATGGGCCCGATACGCTTCGACTTTGCGATTCCGGTTGTGAAGGGCAAGTACGACCAGACTCAGTTCTTCAACTTCTCGGGCGGCACGACGTTCTAAGTCGAATCTGCCGGCTTCCCATCAAGCGGGCGCGCCGGAGCTGGCGCGCCCGCCGTCGCTTCCGGCGGAACCCGCAATTGGCCAAGATTCGCTTTTTTCCGGCAAGCTCAGCGCCTTCGCTGGCTGAAGTCGCGAGCTGGTGCGGCGCGACCCTCGCCGCTACCGCCGCCGACCGCGTAATCACCGACGTCGCCGCTCTCGACCAGGCGGGCCCCGGCGATCTGACCTTCCTCGACAACCCGAGGTATCTAGACGCTCTGAAGCGCACGCGCGCTGCTGCAGCCCTCGTTTCGCCGCGTTACGCGGAAGCCGCGCCTTCGAGCTGCGCTATGCTCATCGTCCGCGAGCCCTACCGCGCGATGGCCTTGGTGATGACGAAACTCTACCCGACCGCAGTCAAGCCAGGTTCCGTTTTCGGCGAGACTGGCGTTTCCCGGACAGCGTCGGTTCACCCTTCGGCGCGGCTCGAACCGGGGGTGATTGTCGACCCCGGCGCGGTAATCGGCCGTCGAGCCGAAATCGGCGCCGGGACGATCATCGGCCCGAATGCGGTAATCGGTCCCGAGGTGCGCATCGGTCGCGACGGGTCTGTCGGCGCCTCGACGACGATCGGCGCGGCGTTGATAGGCGACCGGGTGATCATCCATCCTGGCGCGCATATCGGGCAGGACGGCTTCGGCTTCGCGCTTGGGAGCCGGGGCCATCTCAAGGTGCCCCAAATCGGGCGCGTCATCATTCAGGACGATGTCGAGATCGGCGCCGGAGTGACGATCGATCGTGGCGCGAACCGCGACACCGTGATCGGCGAGGGCGCGAAGATCGACAACCTCGTGCAGATCGGCCACAACGTGGTCATCGGACGTCATGCGGTGCTGGTCGCGCAGTCTGGCGTCTCGGGATCGAGCGCGATCGGCGATTTTGCCGCCCTCGGCGGCCAGGCGGGCATCGCCGGCCACCTGACGATTGGCGCGGGCGCCCAAGTGGGGGCGGCCGCGGGCGTGATGACCGACATTCCCGCTGGCGAGCGGTGGGCCGGGGCGCCGGCGAAGCCGGTCCGGGAGTTTTTTCGCGAGGTCGCCGCGGTCAAGCGACTGGCCGGCGACGCGCGCGGCGAAGGCAACACGAAATGACGCCCGCTGAGCGGGCCCCGAGGATGAGGGGAAAAGCGGAATGAACGAGCCGATCGGTCGGGCGTTCGACAGTTACGACATCCAGAAGCTGCTCGCGCTATTGCCGCACCGCTATCCTTTCCTGCTTGTCGACCGCATCGTCGAGGCGCGAGGCGACGAATATGGCGTGGGGGTGAAGAATGTCACCGCCAACGAGCCTCATTTCCAGGGCCATTTCCCCGGTCGGCCTGTCATGCCAGGCGTGTTGCTGATCGAGGCGATGGCGCAAACGGCAGGCGCGCTCTGCGTCGCGTCGCAGGAAGCGGGCGGCGCGCCGAGCGTCGTCTATATGATGACCATCGACAAGGCCAAGTTCCGCAAGCCGGTCGTTCCAGGCGACCAGGTCCGTTTTCACATGACCCGCACCGCCAAGCGCCGCAATATGTGGTGGTTTCGTGGCGAGGCGAAAGTCGACGGCGAACTGGTGTGCGAAGCCGAAGTGTCGGCGATGCTGGTGCGTGAATGAAGAGCGCGATCCATCCGACCGCCGTGGTCGAGGACGGCGCGCGGCTCGGGGCGGATGTGGAGATCGGGCCTTTTTGCCACGTTGGGCCGCAATCGACGCTCGGCGACAGCGTGCGCCTTATCTCCCACGTAAGCGTCGGTGGCGACACGACTGTCGGCGCCCGGACGGTCATTTATCCCTTCGCCTCGATCGGACACCCGCCGCAGGATCTCAAATATCGCGGCGAGCCGGTCCGTCTTTCGATCGGCGAAGACTGTCTCATTCGCGAAGGCGTGACGATGAACCCCGGCACTGCGGGCGGCGGCTCGGAAACGGTCGTCGGTCCGAACTCGGTCTTTCTGGCCAACGCGCATGTGGCGCATGACTGCCGGATCGGCCAGGGCGTCATCCTGTCCAACAACGTGATGCTGGCTGGGCATTGCCAGATCGGCGATTTCGCCATTCTGAGCGGCGGCGCCGCCGCCCATCAGTTCGTTCGCATCGGCGCGCATGCGTTCGTCGGCGGGCTTGCGGGCGTCGAACATGACCTCATTCCCTTTGGCCTCGCGCTCGGCAATCGCGCTGCCCTGGCCGGCCTCAATGTCGTTGGTCTGAAGCGCCGCGGCTTTGCGCACGAGACCATCCATGAGCTCAGGCGCGCCTATAAGATGCTGTTCAACGGCGGCGGCACCCTGCAGGAGCGCATCGGTGAAGTCGCCGAGGCGTTCGCCGGTCAGGAGGCGGTGCAACGGATCGTCGCCTTTCTGCGCCAGGGGGGAGATCGCGCGATCTGCGTCCCTCGCGCGGGGAAGGACGAGGAGGGGTGAGCGGGCCGACCCTCGCCGCCTCGGGCCCGCCTTTGGCGATCCTGTGCGGGGCGGGCGCGTTTCCGCTCGAGGTCGCGAGGGAGGCGCGCGGCGCCGGCCGGGAGCCATTTCTTGTCGGCGTCGTCGGCGCGACCGATTCGGCGATCGAAACCTATCCGCACGTCTGGGTCCGGATGGGCGAGGTCGGCAAGCTCTTTGCGGCTTTGCGGGCGCGCGCGATCGCCGAGATTGTGATCATTGGCGCCATGCCGAGACCCGAATTCGCCGACCTCAGGCTCGACTGGGGAGCGGTGAAGCGAGCGGCGGGCCTGGCGCAGCTGTTTCGCCGCGGCGACAACGGGTTGCTCGTCGGCCTGGCCGGGATAATCGAGCGCGAGGGCGTCCGCGTCGTCGGCGCGCACCAGGTCGCGCCTCGCCTGCTCGCGCCGGCCGGTCCCTTTGGCGCGCGCGGCCCGTCGCCGGAGGACGAAACAGACATTGTGCTTGGCGCCCGATTGCTCGACGCCCTGTCGGGCTTCGACGCGGGGCAGGGCGCGGTCATCGACGGCGGCCGGGTTCTCGCGATCGAAGCGGCCGAAGGCACTGACGCGATGCTCGACCGCGTCGCGGAAATGCGCGCGAACGGACGGCTGCGCGTTCGCCGCCCGGCCGGCGTCCTGGTGAAGGCGCCCAAGCGCGGGCAGGATCTGAGGCTCGACATGCCGGCGATCGGCCCGAGGACCATCGAGGGCGCGGCCAAGGCGCAATTGCGCGGCGCAGCGGTCGCGGCGGGACGCGTGCTCATCGTCGAGCGCGAGCGCCTGGCGCGCGACGCCGACGCCGCTGGCCTGTTCGTCGCCGGATTCGCTCGCCTAGGCGCGTCGCGATGAGCCTTTCGCGCGTCGCCCTGGTGGCGGGCGAGCACTCAGGCGACCAGCTCGGCCAGAAGCTCATGCAGGCGCTCAGCGAAGCTTACGCGGGCGAGGTCGCCTTTTTCGGCGTCGGCGGCGAGGCGATGGAGGTTGCGGGCTTGGAGAGCCTGTTTCCGATCAGCGACATCGCGGTTATGGGCATCCTGCCGGTGCTGGCCCGTCTGCCAAAGCTCATGGCGCGCATCCGCGAGACGGCGGAGGCGGTCGTCGCTGCCCGGCCTGACGCGCTGGTGATCATCGACAGCCCCGACTTCACTCATCGGGTCGCCCGCCGCGTCCGCGCCGCTTTGCCGAATTTGCCGATCGTCGACTACGTCAGTCCGAGCGTCTGGGCCTGGCGGCCCGGTCGCGCCAGGGCGATGCTCCCCTACGTCGATTGCGTGCTGGCGCTGCTGCCGTTCGAGCCTGAGGCCTACCGGCGGCTCAGCGGGCCGCGCTGCGTCTACGTCGGCCATCCCCTGATTGAGCGCCTCGGGACCTTGCGGCCCAATGTCGACGAAGCGCGCCGGCGCGCCTCGTCGCCCCCCTCATCGTCGTGCTGCCCGGCTCCCGCCGCTCGGAGGTCGGCCGGTTGATGGCGGACTTCGGCGGCGCGCTCGCGGCGTTGCGGCGACTGATTGGGCCGTTCACGCCTGTATTGCCGACGCTGCCGCATGTCGAAGCGGACGTGCGAGCGCTCGCCGCGCAATGGTCCGAAGCGCCGAAGATCGTGCTTGGCGAAGACGAGAAGCTTGCAGCATTTCGCGCGGCGCGCGCCGGCCTCGCCGCATCGGGCACGGTGACACTCGAGCTTGCGCTGGCGGGCACGCCAATGGTGGGCGCCTATAAGGTCTCGCTCATCGAGGAACAGCTCAAATACCTGATCAAGGTCCCCTCGATCCTGTTGCCCAACCTCATCCTCGGCGAGCGGGCGATCCCGGAGTTCCTGCAGCGGGACTGCACGCCCGCGGCGCTCAGCGCGGCGCTCGCGGACGTGGTTCGCGACGGCCCGGCGCGAACGGCGCAGCTCGACGCCCTGTCGCGGCTTGACCGACTGATGAGCCTCCCGGACGGCGGCGCGCCCAGCGCCCACGCCGCGCGCGCGGTCATCGACACGATCGAAGGGCGCCGATAGAGGCCGGTCAATGATAGCGCTCGGTCCAAGACAAGTCATTCGCCACCTACCTGCGACTGCGACTCCCGCCGCCGCGCTGGCCGGAGGTCCAGAGGGCTCGGATACGGCGGACCTCAATGCGGGGAACACCTATTGGCTAGCCTTCAATAGCTTCCTCGGCCGGCGCGACGCGCGACAAGGGCAAGCCCCTTCAGCGGTTGCCCACAGGCCTATATTCGCGCGGCGGCGAGCCCGTATAGAGCTGACGCGGACGGCCGATCTTCTGCTCCGGATCGACGATCATTTCCTTCCACTGGGCGATCCAGCCGACGGTGCGTGCCACCGCGAACAGGACGGTGAACATCGAGGTCGGAAAACCCATCGCCTTGAGCGTAATGCCGGAATAGAAGTCGATGTTCGGGTAGAGCTTCTTCTCGATGAAATAGTCGTCGTGCAGCGCGATGCGCTCGAGCTCGACCGCCACGTCGAGCATCGGATCGTCCTTGACTCCGATTTCGTTGAGAACCTCGTGCGCGGTCCTTTGCATGATCTTGGCGCGCGGATCGTAGTTCTTGTACACCCGATGGCCGAAGCCCATCAGGCGGAATAAGTCGTTCTTGTCCTTCGCCTTGGCGATGAATTTGGGAATGTTTTCGACCCTTCCGATCTCGCCCAGCATCTTCAGCGCCGCCTCGTTGGCGCCGCCGTGCGCGGGACCCCAAAGGCAGGCGATCCCGGCGGCGATGCAGGCGAACGGGTTCGCGCCCGACGATCCGGCGAGGCGCACCGTCGAGGTCGAAGCGTTCTGCTCGTGGTCGGCGTGGAGAATGAAGATGCGATCGAGCGCGCGCGCCAAGACGGCGTTGGCCTTGTAGTCCTCGCAAGGAACGGAGAAACACATGCGCAGGAAATTCGACGCGTAGTCGAGCTCGTTCTTAGGATAGACGAACGGCTGTCCGACAGCATATTTGTAGGCCATGGCGGCAAGCGTCGGCATCTTGGCGATCATGCGGATCGAGGCGACCTCGCGTTGCCAAGGATCATTGATGTCGGTCGAGTCGTGATAGAACGCGGCGAGCGCCCCGACGCTCGCCACCATCACCGACATTGGATGAGCATCGCGACGGAAGCCGTTGAAAAACCGCGTCATCTGCTCGTGCACCATGGTGTGGCGCGTCACGCGATAGTCGAACTCGGCCTTTTGCGCCGCGGTCGGCAGCTCGCCGTAAAGGAGCAGGTAGCAGGTCTCGAGAAAATCGCCGTGCTCGGCGAGCTCGTCGATCGGATAGCCGCGGTACAGGAGCACGCCCGCGTCGCCGTCAATGTAGGTGATCTTCGATTCCGTGCTCGCGGTCGAGGTGAAACCGGGATCGTAAGTGAACATGCCAGTTTGAGCGTAGAGCTTGCCGATGTCGACGACCGAGGGGCCGATCGTGCCGTTTTTGATCGCCAGCTCGACGGATTTCTGACCGACCGAGAGGGTGGCGGCGGCCGGGGCCGGCTTCTCGACCGGTTTGTCGTCGACGGCGAGGGCGGCGGAAGTCGGTGTCATCGAGCGTCTCCCATGGGCTCAAAGCGCTCTTGCACTGCAATATCTTTATTGCAGCGCATTACGCGCAACAAGTCAAACAAAAGGACCGGCTTGGCTGGTCGCTATTGCGGATTCTCGTAGCTGAACGTCTGGCTGTTTTCGTCATAGGCGAACAGCTCGCCATAGCGGCCGAGATTGATGATCGCTCGCAAGGTCCGCTCGGCGTAATCCTCGCTCATATAATCCTCGAGCTCCTCCCGGAACCGAGTGGCCGGCGCGCGATGGGTCGGACGTTCGTCGAGAACCCGTTTGATGTGGGAGGCGAGGGGAATGTGGGCAAGCACCTGGTCGCCGAACACCTTCTTGCGCTGGTCGACGTCCATGTCGACGAAGCGCTGGCCAAGCGGCGTGAGCTTGATGTCGGCGTCCTCGAACTCGGCCAGACGCAACAATTGCAAAGTCTCGCCGAGCGGGAACAATTCGTCGATCTCGAGTTGCAGCGAGTCGGCGAGATGCGGAAGGTCGGCCTTGCCGCTGTAGGGAGGAGCGGCGATCTCCTCGAGCATGCCGGCGAGCGAATTGGTCGAGACTCGGGGGAGCGCAAGCCCGAGGCCCATCGCCGCCGCCGCGGCTTCGCGCGCCGCCGGCTTCGTGGTGTCCGGCCTTTGGGTCATCAGCGCATAGATCCTGTCGACCAGTTCGCGGAAGTTCGAGTCGAGCCGATCGCGGGGATGGGGCAGCGCGACCGGAATTTCGGAGGCGATTCGGCCGGGATTGGAGGACAGCACCAGGACCCGGTCGGCCATCAGCACCGCCTCCTCGATGTTGTGGGTGACCATTAGGATGGCCTTGATCGGAATGCGCCCCTCCTGCCACAAATCGAGCAGATCGGTGCGCAGGGTCTCGGCGGTGAGCACGTCGAGGGCCGAGAATGGCTCATCCATCAGCAGGATTTTCGGCTGCATCACCAGCGCCCGCGCGAAACCGACGCGCTGGCGCATGCCGCCCGACAATTCCTTCGGATAAGCCGATTCGAAGCCGTCCAGACCGATGGTGTCGATCGCCTTCAGCGCCCGTTTGCGCGTCTCATCGACCGGCACGCCGTCGGCGCGGAGCCCGAGTTCGACGTTATCGAGCACGTCCAGCCACGGGAAGAGGGCGAAGCTCTGAAACACCATCGCGACATCCTTGGCCGGCCCGACGACCGGTTCGCCCGAGATCGTCACCGTTCCCTGGGTCGGCCGCGTGAGCCCCGAGATTAGGCGCAACAGCGTCGACTTGCCCGATCCGGACCGGCCCAGGAGCGCGACGATCTCCCCGGTCTTCAGGCTCAGCGAAACCTCGCTCAAGACTGGCGCGCGGGTTTCGCCCGACCCGGTCTGGAAGACCTGGGTCACCTTGTCGACGTTCAGGAGCGTTGTGATCGCGGGGTCCAACATGGCGAACTCCTTCGTGGACGATAGGGTCTAAAGGCGCAAGCGCCGCTCAGCGTAGGCGTAGAGCCGGCGCCAGAACAGGCGGTTGAAAATCGTGACGAACAAGGACATCACGGCGACGCCCAGCACGATTTTCGGGAAGTCGCCTTTGTCGGTCGCCTTGGCGATGTAGGAGCCGACGCCGTCGGCAACGACGGTGTGATCCTTCCATTTGACGTATTCGGCGACGATCGAAGCGTTCCACGAGCCGCCTGAGGCAGTGATCGCGCCAGTAATGTAATAGGGCATGATGCCCGGAATGATGACCTGCTTCCACCATTGCCAGCCGTGCACGTGAAAATTCGCCGCCGCCTCGCGGAGGTCATTGGGAAAGGCCGCCGCGCCGCCGATCGTGTTGAACACGATATACCATTGTGTGCCGAAAACGATCAGGAAGCTCAGCCAGATATTCGGGTTGAGATTGTAGGCAAGCACCAGGCTCACCGCGGCTCCGAACAGCAGGTTGACCGGGAAGGCGGCCAGGAATTGGGCGATTGGCTGAACCGCCTCCGCCCAACGCGGCCTCAAGCCGACCCATACGCTGATCGGCACCCAGACGATGGTCGCGAGCAGCATCAGCAAGACGACGCGAATGAGGGTGTAGGTGGTCAGCAGGAAGACCTGCGCCACCTCGTCCCAGCTCACCTCGGTGGCGATATAGGAGACGGTGAGCCAGGCGGCGTAGACAGCCACGGCGAGAATGACGAGGATCCAGAGCGCGTCGACGAGCCGCGAGGGCTGCTCCGATTTCGCCGGGCCCGGCGCCCGGGCAATGCTCGGGAAATGCAGCGGCCAGAAGCTCACGCTGCGGATCGCGGCGGCGATCGGCGCGAAACCCGACTTCAGCCAATATGTGCGCTTGATCAGATTGAGCACCCACGAGGAACTCGACATCCTGGCTCTCCGACAATTCGACCCGAAACTTCGCCGCCCAGGCGACGATCGGCCGGAACAGCAACTGATCGTAGAGCAGGATGACGATACCCATCGTCAGCACCGCCGCGCCGATCGCCGACCAATTGCCCTCGTCGTTCGCCTTGGCGATGAAGGAGCCGACTCCTGGCAGCGTGATGGTCGTGTCGCCGACCGTGATCGCCTCCGACGCGACGACGAAGAACCAGCCCCCGGACATCGACATCATCGTATTCCAGATCAGACCGGGCATCGCGAACGGCGCTTCAAGCTGCCAGAATTTCTGCCAGCCTGTGAGGCGGAAGCCGCGCGCGACCTCGTCGAGATCGGGTGGCACGGTGCGCAGCGACTGGTAGAAGGAGAAGGCCATGTTCCACGCTTGGCTGGTGAAGATGGCGAAGATCGCCGCCAGTTCAGCGCCCAGGGTATTGCCGGGGAAGAGGCCGAGGAAGAAGGTCACGGTGAAGGAAAGAAAGCCCAGGATTGGCACAGACTGGAGGATGTCGAGCACTGGGATCAGCACCATCTCCGCCCGTCGGCTCTTGGAGGCCAGCGTCGCGTAAGTGAAGGTGAAGACGAGGGAAGCGGCAAGGGCGGCAAACATGCGCAGAATCGTGCGAAACGCGTAATAGGGCAATTCCCAATAGTCGAGCGACACCACCTGTTCGTTCGCCGCCGGCAACGGCGCAGAAATCCCATGATAGCTTTTGGCGACCCCTGTCAGGACCGCCAAAATCGCCGCGAACGCGATGAGATCCCATTGGTTCGGCAGGACCCGCCGCCCGGCGGACACAAAAGTGGTCAGTTGAGGCATCGGCGACTTCCGCTTGGCGAGAGGACGCGAGGGCGAACCGGGGCGGCCAAACGGACGCTAAAAAACGTCAAACACGGATGCCGCGGCCGAAGCAATCGGAATTTGAGCCGCCCGCCCTGATCGATCCCAGGCAAGCCATGATGAGCCCCTATGACAATATGACGACAAAGCGCTCGCTTGGTCCGGGCGGCTCCGATCCCCGACGGCTGTGAAGGCCGTCACGTCCCATGAATGTCGTCCATCCCGCGGGCCGAAGGCCGACGGCTTGGCTCGCGCAGCTTCTTCAACGCGCTCATCGCCGAGTTCGGCCCGGCTTCCGAGCCGGCTATGCCCGCTCCAGCGCGGGCGGATTCGCGGCGTCCTGCCGCCCGAGCCCGCCCGAGCGCCGCCGCTTGCGTTTCTCGCCCCGCTCTCCTATATGGCGCGCCATTCCACAGGCGGATTTTTCGCGGCTCCTGCTCAAGGTCCCGCTCCGGTGGCGAGGTTCGCTTCGCCTTCACTGATCCGCCGAGGCTCAACCGGACAAGGACGACACCCATGGCTTTGCCAGATTTCACCATGCGCCAACTGCTCGAGTCGGGGGCGCATTTTGGTCACCAGTCGCACCGCTGGAACCCGAAGATGGAGCCCTACATCTACGGCTCGCGCAACTCGATCCACATCATCGACCTCGCCCAGACCGTGCCTTTGCTCCATCAGGCGCTGAAGGCGGTTTCCGATACCGTCGCCAAGGGCGGGCGGGTGCTGTTCGTCGGCACGAAGCGCCAGGCGTCCGACGAGATCGCGGCTGCGGCGAAGCGTTCGGCTCAATATTTCGTCAACGCGCGTTGGCTCGGCGGCATGCTGACCAACTGGAAGACGATATCGGCTTCGATCTCGCGACTGCGCAAAGTCGACGAGCTCCTGGGCGAGGGCGCGAAAGGCTTGACCAAGAAGGAGCGCCTGATGCTGTCGCGCGAGCGCGAAAAGCTCGAGACCGCGCTCGGCGGCATCAAGGACATGGGCGGAACTCCCGACTTGGTGTTCGTCATCGACACCAACAAGGAAGCGTTGGCGATCAAAGAAGCCAACCGCCTCAAGATTCCGGTGATCGCCATCCTTGACACCAATAGCGACCCGGACGGCATCGCCTTCCCGGTGCCGGCGAACGACGACGCCGGGCGGGCCATTCAGCTCTACTGCGATCTTGTCGCCCGGGCGGCGATCGACGGCATCTCGCGCGGCCAGGGCGCGCACGGGGTCGACCTCGGCGAGGCGGTGACGCCGGTCGCCGAACCGCTGCCGGAGCCCGCCGAACTCGAGGCGGCTTCAGCGACCGAGGCTTCGACAACCGATGAGTTCGAGCTCCTGGCCGCGCCGCGCGGCGCGCCGGACGACCTGGCCAAGCTCACCGGCGTCGGCCCGCAGATCGTCAAAAAGCTTAACGAGCACGGCGTGTTCCACTACTGGCAGCTCGCCGCGATGACGCCGGACGAGGCGACAAAACTCGACGCCGATCTCAGGTTCAACGGTCGCGTCGCCCGCGACAAGTGGAGCGAGCAGGCGCGCGCGCTGATGGCTGCGGAGTAAAGCATCATGATCCGGGTCGGGGGCCGCGATCGGCTCCGCACGCCGTCGGGGCGCGGTACGGACCGGGCTCGCATCTGACCCAGAGCTGCGTCGCCCGCGTTGCGCGGGGCGCTTGACAATTGAAGAGGACGCCATGGCGACCATTTCCGCGGGGCTGGTCAAAGATCTGCGCGAAAAGACCGGCGCGGGAATGATGGATTGCAAGAATGCGTTGAGCGAGACCGACGGCGACATCGAGCAGGCGGTCGACTGGCTGCGCAAGAAGGGCCTAGCCAAGGCGGCCAAGAAAAGCGGGCGCATGGCGGCCGAGGGTCTGGTCGGACTGGCGGTCGCGGAGAATCTCGGAGTCGTCGTCGAGGTCAATTCGGAAACCGACTTCGTCGCCCGCAACGAGGACTTCCAGGCGCTGGTGCGCGGCGTGCTTGCAGTTGCGCTCGACCGCGCGCCTGAGGTCGACGCGGACAAGGTTCGGGGCGCGCAATATCCAGGCGGCGGCACGGTAAGCGAGGCGATCGCCAACGCCATCGCCACCATCGGCGAGAACATGACGCTGCGCCGCGCCCAAGGCCTCAGCGTCCCCGAGGGCGCGATCGGCCGTTATGTGCACGGGTCGATCGCCGACGGCCTCGGCCGGATCGGAGTCATCGTCGGGTTGAAATCCACCGGCGACCAGGATCGGCTGGCCGCGCTCGGCCGTGCGCTGGCGATGCATGTCGCCGCCGCGAGCCCGGCCGCTGTCGACGCCGCTGGGGTTGATCCGGCGACGGTCGCGCGCGAGCGCGCGGTGCTCGCCGAAAAGAATGCCGGCAAGCCCGCAAACGTGCTCGAGAAGATTGTCGAATTGGGCCTGAAGACCTTCTACAAGGAGGTCTGCCTTCTCGATCAGGCCTACGTCCACGATCCCGCCAAGACCGTTGCTCAGGCGATCAAGGAGGCTGAGAAGACTGTCGGCGCGCCGATCGCGGTCACCGGCTTTGTCCGCTACGCGTTGGGCGAAGGCGTCGAGAAGCCCGCGGAAGAGGCCTGACAGCCTGGCGAATTCACGAAGCGGCCCACTCGGGCCGCTTTTTTTACGCGAAGGATTGCCGGACAAACGATGGCGCGGTGGCGGGCGGGCGATCCTTTGCTCGAGAAGGGGAACAGATGACGACGAAAAAGCCCAAACCTTTGTTCAGTCGCGTCGTTGTCAAGCTCTCGGGCGAAGCGCTGATGGGGCCCGACACCCACGGCCTGCACGCGCCGACCATGGAGCGAATGGCGGGCGATTTGAAGGCGGCGGCGGAGCTAGGGGTGCAGGTCGCGGTCGTCGTCGGCGGCGGCAATTTCTTTCGCGGACTCCAGGGCGCCGACAAGGGGATAGAGCGCGCGCGCGCCGATTCGATCGGCATGCTGGCGACAGTCATGAACGCGCTGGCGATGGAGGGCGCGCTCGAGAAGATCGGCCAGCCTGCGCGCGTGCTCTCCGCGGTCGCCATGCCGTCGCTCTGCCAACCCTATTCGCGCCAGGCGGCGCTCGCCCACCTCGTCAAGCGGCGGGTGATCATCCTCGCCGCCGGCACCGGCAATCCCTTCTTCACCACCGATACCGGCGCGGCGCTGCGCGCGGCGGAACTCTCGTGCGACGCGGTGATGAAGGCGACGCATGTCGACGGCATCTACTCGGCCGACCCGAAGAAGGATCCGGCCGCGACGCGCTTCGAGCGGCTCACTCATGACGAGGCGATCGCCCGCAACCTTCAGGTGATGGATACCGCCGCCTTTGCGCTCGCGCGCGACAACGGCATCCCGATCGTCGTCTTCTCGGTCGACGAGCCCGGCGCCATCCCCTCGGCGCTCCTCGGCAAGGGGCGCGCCACGTACGTGATGCCGTGAACGCTTTCCGAGGAGTTCAGGCTTTCGCCGCTGCCGCACGCCAGAAGGGCAGGGCGAGCGCGGCGACCCGCTCTGGATCGTCGGCATGCGGCCAATGGCCGCTTTGATCGAGAATTGCAACTTGCGCTGCGGGAAAGAACTCTCGCTGGCGCTCGGCATAGCTTGACGCGACATAGGGGTCCGCGCGCCCCCAGATCACGAGAACCGGGCAGGAAAAGCCGCGGAAGGCCTGAGCGAACCTCTCCGCAAGCTCGGTCGGATTGCTTGTCGCGCGATAAAGCCTCAGCACCGCCCGCTTCGTGCCCGCGTCGAAGCGGTCGAACATGGAATCCACGAACTCCGCGGGCAGTCCGCGCGGATTGCCGCGCTGAATGAGAATACGAAAGCCGGCGCGCGTCGTAGTCGCCATCACTGCCTCGCCTATGAGCGGCGTTTGCCAGAGGCGGGCGAAGAAATGCCAGCGATAGCCAGGGAGCAGGCCGGTATTGATGAGAGTGAGGCTCGCGAGAGCGGACGCAGTCGAAAGAGCCCATGCGAGTCCCCACGGGCCGCCGAAATCGTGCAGGACGAGATGGGCCCTGCGGACCTTGAGCTGCGTCAGCAGCGCGCCAAGATGGCGGGCGTAGCCGGCCACGGTGTAATCGAACGACTCCGGCTTGTCGGAGTGGCCGAAGCCGGGCATGTCGGGCGCGGCGCACCGGCAAAACGCGCTGGCCCGTCCCATCAAATCTTCCCAGTCGCGCGAGAAGCCCGGATTGCCGTGCACGAATACCAGCGCTTCGTCGCGCTCCTCAGGGCCGGACTGCGCCACCACGGTGCGGACGCCGGACACGCTCGGTTCGCTTCGTCGAATCATCGGCGATCCTTCGTCGTGCACCGCAACCGAAAGCGCCTCGCGCGGCGAGGTTTCTCATCGCGGCGAGAAGCGCTTGAACTCCCCCGAATAGCTCTTGGCAAGCGGGGCTGCGTAGGTCCTGCGCTTCGATGTCCGCAAGCCCAGCCTGACCAGGCTTTCGGCGAGACCGACCGCGCAGGCGACCCCGTCCAGCACCGGCACGCCTGCCTTGCGCTCGAGGTCGCGGGCGAGATCGGTCATGCCGGCGCAGCCGAGCACGATCGCCTCGGCGCCGTCCTCGATGAGCGCGCGCTCGATCTCCTTCTCGATCATCGCCCTTGCGCCGGAGCCCGGCTCCTCGAGCGCCAGCACCGGAACCTCGGCGGCGCGCACCCGCGCACAGCGCGACATGAGGCCGTATTTCGCAAGGTTGTGCTCGATAGGGGCGATCGAGCGTGAGAGCGTGGTGACGACGCTGAACCTCGCGGCGATGACGCTCGCCAGGTGAAACGCCGCCTCGCCGATGCCGACGACCGGCGCCTCGGTCGCGCATCGCGCCGCCTCTAGGCCGGTGTCATCGAAACAGGCCACGACGAAGGCGTCGGCGTCGCGCGCCTTGCGGATCTCCTCGATCAACCCCGGAACCGAGAACGCCTCGTCGAAATAGCCTTCGATGCTGGGCGGGCCGGAATTGGGATTGACCGCCGTGACGTCGACCCCCGGCGAAGCCGCGGCCTTGGCGGCTAAGCCAATCTTCAGCGTCATCGAGCGGGTAGTGTTGGGATTGACGACGTGGATGCGCATGCGCGTGCTTCCCGCTGATGAGCCTGAACGAGGTTGTGTCCGAGGGGTGACGCAGTCGACTTGGGCCGATCAACGCCCAACTTGGGATCGCGGTCGCATCCGCGCTTTCAACCCCTCAGGCGACATGGTGAAGCCGAAGCGCTCCGTCACGTCCTTGGCACGCCCGGCCCTCTCGACGTTGAAACTCTTGCACATCATTGACAGCAAGGTCTTCATTTCGAGAAGCGCCAGGAACCGTCCCGGGCACATCCGTGGACCCGAGCCGAACGGAATGTGCGCCGACGCGTTATGCGGGCCGGACGGCGCGTCGAGCCATCGCTCCGGCTTGAACGCCAGCGGATCGACGAAGTTGATTGGATCGACGGCCTGAGGACGGGCGAGAAGCAGGATCGTCGTTCCCTTCGGAATGAAATATTCGCCTAGCGACGTGTCGACATTGGCGGTCGCGCTGCTGAACGGCGCTGCAGGCCTCAGGCGCAAAGCTTCGTTGGCGACTGCGCTCGCGACCGCAAGCCGGCCCACGGCGTCAACGTCAGCCGCCACATCCGCCAATCCAATGACATCGTCGGCTTCCAGTCGAAGCGCGTCGAGCCATTGGGGCGCGTCGCACAGTTCGTGAATCGCCCAAGCCAGAGTGAACGCCGTCGTGTCCTCGCCGGCGATCAGCATCGTGATGAGGTTGGACATGATCGTCGCGTCGGAGAACGGGGCGCCGTGCTCGTCGACCGCCATGACCATTGATTCCAGGAAGTTCGCCGGCCGGTTCGGATGACCAGCCCCGGTCTCGAGGCGCCGGCGAGCCTGCGCGAGCAGATCTCCGAGCCATTCGCGGACCGCCGCGAGCGCGCGGTCCAGCCGGCGGTCCCTGGGGAGCCTGACGTACCGCCATGTTGGAACGGTGGCGAAAATCCGCTGGCCCACCCTCGGGAGGATCACTTCCAAGTGACGCTGTATGACGTCGTTCGACGCTTCGACGGTGTTGGCGTCGTGCCCGAATACAATCAACATTGTTATGTCGACCGTGAAGCGCTTCATTTCGTCGACCACGTCCAGCGCCACGCCGGTTGCGGCGGCTCGTTCCCACCTGCGTTTCAGGCGATGGGCGACGGTCTCGATATGGGAATAGAGCTGCTTGAGGTTGCGTTGCGCGAGCGCGGCGACCGCGAGTTTGCGCTGTGAGCGCCAAGTCTCACCCTCGGCGTTGAAGACGCCCTTGATGCCCATTTCCGACAGGGTCTCGTCGGTTCTGGCGCTCCGCCTGAACGTCTCCGGCCGGGACCGTAGGATCTCGTTGATCATCGAAGCGTCGCTCGTCGCCACGACCGGAGTCCGCCCGCGCCAAAATCTGAATGTCGGACCATATTCCTTGGCCCAAGCCTCGAAAACGAGATGGGCCTTCGAGAGATCGATCTGATGCGCGTTGCCGAAAAGCGGGCTGGGTTTGGGGCCAGGCAGTTGATCCAGGGACCGGTTGCCGGCCGGTTTTGGGGCAGCCGGCTGCATTCCCGTCACGTCGACGAAAATGGCCCCGTCGCGCTCGAAGACGGGACAGGATGCGAGGCATCCCGGCCCTCCCTCGCGCTGGCCTGTCTCGAGCGAGAACCGCCAACGGTGATTGCGGCAGATAAGTTTGTCGCCATCGATCTCGCCTTCGCCTAACAACGCCCCTTGATGCGGGCACCTGCCCTGGAAGGCGCGCCAGCCGGCGCGGGTGCGGACAAGCGCCAAGTCGACGCCGCCCGCCGACAGGGCGAACGGACCGGGGCCGATCAGGTCACGCGAATTGGCGACGCGAACGAAGGGGTCAGGCTTCATGCAACGTCCTCCAGTCTGGACCAGCCAGGTCTCGGCAGCGCCAGGGTCTGTAATTGGATAAGAACTCTAACGGATGTCCTGCATCGAAAGGGCAAATTGTGTCCCGCGCAGCGGCTGTTGGCAAGGCTGCAAGGCTCCCGTCGGGACCCGATCCGCGGGCTTGCGCATGACGCGCTCGGCTCATAAGCCTTGCGGCGCGCTTTGCGGCTTCGGCGGAGGCTAAGGACGCCAAAGGGAGGCATGAGAATGTCGCACAAGATCCTGGTCGCCCAGGGAGGCGGTCCGACCGCGGTGATCAACCAGTCGCTGGCCGGCGTGGCGCTGGAAGCGCGGCGCTTCCCGAACGTGAGCCATGTCTATGGCGCTCTTCAGGGCGTCCGCGGCATCGTCAACGACGACCTCATCGATCTCGGGCAGGAGACGATCGCCAACCTCGAAGCGGTCGCCGCGACGCCGGCCGCCGCGCTCGGCTCGACCCGCGACAAGCCGGACCGCAAATATTGCGAGGAAATCTTCAAGGTCCTGAAGGCCCACGCAATTGACACTTTTTTCTACATCGGCGGCAACAATTCCTCCGACACCGTGCGCATCGTCTCCGAGCAAGCCAAGACCGCGGATCATGGCCTTTGCGCGATCCATATCCCCAAGACGATCGACAATGATCTCGTTGGCTTCGATCACGTGCCCGGCTATCCGTCGGCGGCGCGCTTCGTCACACAGGCCTTCGCCGGCGCCAATCTCGACAATCAGGCGCTCAAAGGCGTTTATTGCGCGGTGGTGATGGGCCGGCACGCCGGGTTCCTGACCGCGGCTTCGGCGCTTGCGCGCAAATATCCCGGCGATGGCCCCCATCTCATCTATCTCCCCGAACGCACTTTCGTCGTCGACAAGTTCCTTGCCGATGTGAAGGAGGTTTTCGAGCGCCATGGGCGCTGCATCGTCGCCGTCTCCGAGGGCATCCACGACGAGAACGGCGAGGCGATCATCACCAGGCTCATGGGGAAAGCGGAGAAGGACGCGCACGGCAACGTCCAGCTCTCAGGGACCGGCGCGCTCGCCGACCTCCTGTGCGAGGAAGTGAAGGCGAAGCTCGGCATCAAGCGGGTTCGCGGCGACACATTCGGCTATCTGCAGCGCTCCTTCGTCGGCTGCGTCAGCAAGGTCGACCAGCGCGAGGCGCGCGAAGTCGGGGAGAAGGCGGTGCAATATGCGCTGGGCGGCGCCGTCGACGGCTCGGTCGCGATCCGGCGGGTCGCCAATTACGCGGTCGATTATCCGCTGATCCCGCTCGAGACGGTCGCCGGCAAGACGCGGGTGATGGAGGACAATTTCATCAATGGGGCCGGCAACGACGTCACCTCGGCCTTTGCCGACTACCTGCGCCCGCTGCTCGGCGCCGACGTCGTCGAAGTCGCCCGGCTGCGCGGGGCGAAGGTCGAAAAGGCGAAGCTGCTCGCGGGGGATTCGACCTCGCCTGGTCGGCGATGAGGGCATCGAAATCGAGCTTGGTCGTGAGCGAGTGTCACGAGCTTCTTTGCGCCGTCATCTGCGTAGCGTAGCCGGCCGGCGGCGCAGGCAAGGGTTCAACGAAAGCTGTCGACCGAATTCCGGGCGACTGGTTATACCACCGGAAAGGCCGTGCGCTGATTTCGCCGAGAACGGCGGCAGCGCTGGAGGTTTCCGCGGAGTTTTCACGTCTCAGCACGACAAGATTGCGACGGAACCAGGCGAGCGTGGACAGGCACCGCATGCTGAGGCTGTCCGCGAGATCGGGACCCCAACCGCGCTCGGACCATAACGTCAGCCAGTATGACAACGGCCGACAGTTGATATGACCATGACCGGGCTGCCCTGGCTCTGCGGCCGAAAAAATGATTGTTCGGCCCGAGTGCGCGGCAAGCGTTTCGATGAGAACCTCTGCGGATTGCGCCGGCAAACGGGGCGCCACTTCTAGGCACATGACGCAGTCGAAGACACGACCGAGTTTCAGCGGTTGCGAAAGATCGCGCATGGCGTATTCACCGCTCTGCAGTAGGGTTGCGCCGCCGTGCAAACCGTCGATTCCGAAGACTGCCTTTGCGCCTAATTGCTTGAAAAGCTGCAGGTAGGCGCCAACCCCGCAGCCGACGTCCAAAACGGTGGACGGCGGGTATTTTTCGGCAATATAGCGAAACGGCGCAATATCCAGAAAGAAGTTATTCCAGTGCCAAGCCGCGCTAAAGGGCGTTTTCGCAGCGTCAGCCCCTGAGTTCTCCATTGACGGGCGACTGAACCCAAAAACCGGGGCCGGGGGCGACAATGATCGCTCCCAAGAACGCGCGATGAGCACTACCGGATCGGCGAACTTACCGGTTGAGTGCCGGCGGGCGTAATCGAAGGGCGCTTTTTCTTCCACCACATCTTTTCGCCAGTCAGTCGCGGGTCGAGTTTGATCGTAGCGCATGGACATTTCGCATAAATCAACATCGCTGATTCCTGACGCTCCACTTGCGGCGACACGATCAAAGGCGTCCCGCCACTGGGCGCCGAAATTTTCGCGGCGAGCGCCTGGATTTCGCGCCAGGTACGCCATCCACCCGACCACGCTCTTGCAAACAAGTTGCTCTCGGCTGCGAACTGGAAAGTGCATTAATCGAATGTCTTTCAGCCAGGTCAGCGGCAGCGGCGCGCCGGAAGCGGCGCAGACCTGGTGATTGCCCTGGCGTATATGCAAATCTGGCCGATAGGCGCCATCGAGACGCAGCACGGCTTTTCCGGCTTGCGGCAGCTCCACTGCTCGACGGTAACGGAGGGATCTGGGCGGATCCTCCTCCTGGGGGCCTATTTGGTTGGGCGTAATCACGAAAGTTTGCCAGGGGATTGATCCGACGCCGTCGCGTGGAATGGTGCCCAGCGACCCCTCAAATGTCTGTCGATCTGGGGCGGAAATGAACTCGTCGGCATCGAGCAAAAGAACAAAGTCGGCAAAAAACGCGGATTGACAATAATGCAGCAAGCGCGTCATCCGCTCCCCCTGTTTGTACGCAAACTCTTCGCTGTCAGCTATGACGATTGTCTTCAATTCGCGAGCGCATTTGACGGCTGTCGGGCGAGTAAGATCAACAGAAGCATTGTCGATGATGATCATGAAGTCGACGTAACGAGAATTGTGGCGTATGAATGGTTCAATGATGTCTTGTTCATTTTTTACCATGGACAGGCTAATTATCCGGCAACGATCAACTCGCATTCGCGTGGTCCATATTTTGTGAGTTTTGCTCTCCGCTTCCGCCAATAATCGGGGCCTTTACGGGCGGATGGCCTTCGGCGACTTGCCGTGCGTCACCCCTAACGCCCGCAGCGCAAGCGGCGCGGTCAGCCCTTGCACGATCACGGAAAAGGCGACCACGGCGAAGGCGGAAATAAGAATATCGTCGCGCTGCGCCAGGTCGGCGGGCAGCGCCAGCGCCAGCGCCAGAGCCAGCGCGCCGCGCAAGCCCCCCCAACACATGAGGTGCTGCTGGTTGAGCGGGATCGCCCAGCGCGTGCGTGCGAAGGCGAACGAGATCGGATAGACCGCAGCCGCGCGCCCGGCGAGCGCGAGCGCAACGACCAAGGCCAGTGCGAACACCCCCTCGCGGGCGAAATCGATCGTGGCCATCGCCGAGCCGATCAAGAGAAACACCAGCGAGTTGGCGAGGAAGGCGGCGAACTCCCAGAACTCGAGCACGAACACGCGCCCGTGCGGGGTGAGCGAAAGACCGAACCGTTCCTTCGGCCCAAGGACGCCGAGATTGCCCATTGTCATTCCGGCGGCGACGGTCGCCAGCACGCCGGAGGCGCCGAAATGCTCGGCGATCAGGAACGAGCCGAAGGCGGCGACCGCGGTCAGCGCCGTCTCGACCAGATGATCGTCGGAGGTGCCTGCGATCATGACTGCGATCAGCCCGACGCCGAATCCAGCGGCAAGCCCGCCGCCGGCGACGACGGCGAGCGTCGTCAAGGCCGAGAGCGGGCCTTGCGCCGTCGCGGGGTCGTGTGGCGCCCAGACGAGAATGAGCGTGAAAAGGACCGCGGCGGCGCCGTCGTTGAACAGGCTCTCCGCTTCGATGAGGAGGCGCAGCCGCCCGGTCACGCCTGATTCCCTGAGCAGCGCGATGACCGCGATCGGGTCGGTCGCGCCGATCAGCGCTCCGAACACGAGCGCCGATTCGAGCGGCCAGCCGAGCCAGAGGGCAAGACCGCCCGCCACGATGAGCGCGCAAAGCACAACCCCGAATGTCGACAGCGCGACCACCGGAACGAGGTCGCGCCGCAAATCGCTCCAGCGCAGGTTCAGCGCCGCTTCGAACAGGAGCGGCGGCAGCACGACGTCAAAGATCAAGTCGTGGGTCAGCGCCAGCCCGACCTGGCTGCGGGTTGCGGCGAGCGCCGCCCCCGCCAGCGCGAGGCCGACCGTATAGGGCAGGCGCAGGCGGCGCGCCGCCAACGCGACGAGAATCGCCAGGCCAAGAAGGGCCAGCGCCCGGAACAACAGGACGTCCATCCGCCCCTGTTTACTGGGCCGCCCGCGAAAGAGGAACCGCGCGCCGCGGCTATTCGGCCGCCGTGAGCTCCGCGCCGGCGCGCAGATAGCGCTCCGGGTCGACCGGCTCGCCGTCGACCCGAACCTCGTAGTGCAGATGCGGCCCGGTCGAGCGCCCGCTCGAGCCGATCCGGCCCAGGATCGCGCCTTGGACGACCTCCTGGCCTTCCGCGACCAGCGCTTCCAACATATGCGCATAGCGGGTGGAGAGGCCGTTGCCGTGGTCGACCTCGACCATGATTCCATAGCCGCCCATCGGTCCGGCGTGGGTGACGCGTCCGGCGCCGGCGGCGTGAATTTCGGCGCCATAAGCCTCGATGAGATCGACGCCCGGATGCAGCGCCAGGCGGCCGAGGAACGGGTCGGCCCGATAGCCGAACGGCGAAGTGATGCTGGCGTCGCCGGAAAGCGGCATGCGCAGAGGCACGAAGGATATCAGCGCCCTGAGGCGCTCGGCCGTCGCCACGTCGCGCGCGGCGCGGGCGAGCGCCAGTTGGAAGCCGGGCGGATTCGCATCGTCCTCCGCGGGGACATAGGGGCCGCCGACGCCCCCTTCGCTGCGCGGCGGAGAGAGTTTCGCCGGATCGAGGCCGGTCCTGGCGACGATCGCGGCGTCGCGCGATGCGGCATGCGCCGCCGAGCGGTCGATAGCCGCAAGCGCCGTCATTTGGCCGGTGTCCATGCGGTCGAGCGAACGGTCGATGAGGGCAAGGCGCGCCTCGGCGTCGAGATCGTCCGCGGCCGCAGCCGGGCTTGGCCCCGCTTCCCCGGTCAGCGAACTCAAGGTTTCGCCCGGCTCATCGACCGGATGGGGTTTCACTGCCTTGGGCTGAACGATGAGGCCGGGGAGCGGCGCGTAAGCGCGCACGGCGCCGGCGGTTGGGTCGGCCACCGTCGGGGGACCGAGAGCCTGGATCGCGCCGAGTGCATCGGCGGCGAACGGCAACGCCGCCGCCCGGCGGGGCTGACGCGGGGTCGGATTGCGCCCCTCCGTCTCGGCGGCGAGGGCAGCGACGATTGCGCCGCGTTGCTCGAGCCGGGCCTGACGCGACATGAGTTCTGCGAGCTTGCCCTCGAACGATTGCTGGTCGAGCGCGCGCCGGTTCGCGACTTCGTCGAGCCGGGCGCGCGCCTTAGCCAGGCGGTCCTCGTAAGCCGTCGCCATTTCGGCCTGCCGCGCGGCCATCGCCCGGATCAGGTCGTCGTGAAAGGCGACATAGGCGCTGACGGCGGCGGCCCATCCGAGCATGAGGAGCGCGAGCGCCGGGATCGCCCATAAGGCCGCCGGCCGCAACACAACCGTCCGGATCGCGTCGCCGCGGGACAGGGACAGGAAATAGTGCGTGGTCGGCAGCTCCCGCTCCGCGTAGCCGTCTAGCAGCGACATGAACCAGAGCTCCAGCCCGGCGAACCGGGGACGTCCTCGACCGTCGAGCAAAGCTCATTAAGGTTAATGGATCGCAAAGCCCCGGTTTTCTTAGAGAAAGTCTCGCCTGAACGGTTCGGCTGGCGATCGTCGAATTGTCGGCCGGGCGAGCTGAGACAATCTGTCGCATGCCTGTCAGAGCGCCTTCGCCGCCGCCAGAACCTCTTCGGCGTGGCCGGGGACTTTCACCTTGCGCCAGACCTTGGCGATGCGGCCATTGCGGTCAATGAGGAAGGTCGATCGCTCGACGCCGAAATACTTGCGCCCGTACATGCTTTTTTCCTTCCAAACTCCATAGGCCTCGATCGCCGACCGCTCTGGGTCGGCCGCGAGGGCGATCTTGAGTTCGTGCTTGCGCTTGAATTTGTCGTGGCTCGCGGCGCTATCGGGCGAAACGCCGATGACCGCGGTTCCGGCGGCGGTGAATTTGGCCCGTAAGGCGCTGAAGGCGATGGCCTCGGCGGTGCAGCCGGAGGTGTCGTCCTTGGGATAGAAGTAGATCACCGCGAGCTTGCCGCTTAGATCCGCCAGACGGCTCCGGCCTTCGCCGTCGGTCGTGAGCTCGAAGTCGGGGGCGTAATCGCCCTCGGCCAGTTCCTTCGCCATGTCGCCCTCGTTTCGTCTCATTGTGGGATCAGTGCGGCCGAACGCGGCTTCGCCCGCGGGCCGACATTGACCCGGGGCGCGGGGCGTTTCAAGCGACGGAAGCGCCGCGAGCGTCGATGGCGAGCGGGCGAAGCGATCCCGAATCCACTAGGATGGCTCTTGCCGCCTTGTTCGGCCCACGGAGGATGATCGCTATTGGTCGGTCGGTTTAGCATGGCGACGCGGGCTCGCGCCCGGGCGGCGATGCGCGGAATGACGGCGGACGCCGAGGGCCCCCGCCTCCGCTCGCGCTGGCGCAGGGTCAGCGCGAGAAGGATCGCGCACGTTTGCCTGCGAACGGTCGAGTTCGCGGCGGCGCTGTTCATCGTCGCCGGGCTGGCGCTGGCCTCGCTATTGGCCCGCGGGCCGATACGCCTGGTCGGCCTGCACGACCAGATCGAAGCCTCGCTGCAGGAGCGGGTCGGCGACAGCTACGCGCTAACCCTTGGCCCGACTTATATCATGCACGATTCCTGGGGAGTGGGGCTGGGCTTCAGGGGTTTGACTCTGCGCGACGCCGCCGGCCGAACGGTCCTCTCGGCCCCGAGCGGCAAGGTCGGACTCGATCCGTTCGCGTTGGCGCTCATGGACGTCAAGGTGCGCCGGCTCGAACTCGACGGGCTCGACCTGCGCCTGCGCGTCGCCGCCGATGGCGCCCTCTCGCTTGCGGTCGCAAGCGATTCGGGCGCGACCCCAATTCCCCTGCCGGGCGCGACGCCGGCGGGCGGAGGCGCGCCCGGCCTCGCCGGTTTCGTCCGCTTCGCCGCCGAGGCCATGGCCGGCGCCGCGCAGGCGCTCGACCGCCTGACTCTCGCCGGCGGCCATTTCGCGATCGACAACGAGGCGACACAGCGCCGGGTCGTCTACAAGGATTTTGACGTCGTGTTCGATCATTCGGGCTCGAGAGCGCACGCCGTCATCTCGGCGACCGGTCCCGCCGGACCGTGGACGATCGCCGCACAGGCTTCCGACGGCGACGCGCCGGCGCTCTCGCTCGATGGCCGCGACCTCAGCCTCGCCGACCTGCAGGTGTTCGACAAGCGGCCTCCGCCGCTGACCGCCGAGGGGCCGATCGCCATCAAGCTCGACGCTCAGCTTGCGCCGCAGTCGACACTCGGGACTTTCACCGGCCGGTTCAGCATCGGCGCCGGCCGCGTGCGTATCAACAATCCCGACGCCGAGTTGTTTTTCATCGACGAGGCGACCGGCGCCGTCGCTTGGGACGAGGACGCGCGCCGGTTTCGCTTCGACAAGCTCGAAGTTCTCGCCGGAGCGACGCGCGTACAGGCGCAAGGATGGGTCGCGCCGCCTTCGGACACGAACAAGGTCTGGGCCGCGCATCTCGAATCGCGCGATGCGCAATTCAGCCCGGAGCACACGGGCGCCAACCCGGTGGCGCTCGAGTTCGATTGTCGCCGATGCGCGCTTCGTCGAGCCGACGTCGCAGTTCATCGTCGATGGCCTCACCGCCCGTGGACCGACAGTCGATATCGCCCTCAAAGCCGAGTTGGCGCCGGACGGCGACGGCTCGTCGCTGAAGCTTGACCTCGAGGCCGGCCCGAGCGCCACGCCCGATCTCATTCGCCTGTGGCCGCAATTCATCAATCCTGACGTACGCGAATGGTGCGCGCAGAACTTGCACGGCGGGAGGCTGCAGGGATCGATGAAGGCCAACTGGACCGCCGCCGATCTCGACGCGATGGCCCACAAGCGCGGCTTGCCGCGCGAAAGCCTCCGCGGCGAGTTCAAGACCCGCGACGTTGGCGTCGACCTCATGCCCGGCTTGCCGATGATGATGTCCGACGAGGGTTCCGGAACCTTCACCGGCCACGAATTCTCCGTCTCCGGCAACCGGGCCTTCATGACGTTGTCGGCGACGAGGCGGGTGCAGGCGAGCGACCTCGCGTTCACCATCGCCGACATTACGCCGCGCCCGATCGTCGATGCTTCTTCGCACGCCCACATGACCGGAACCGCCGACTCGCTCGCGGATCTGCTTACGCGCGAGCCGCTGCGCCGTCAGGTCGGTCTGGCGCTCGATCCCGCGACTGTCAAAGGGCAGGCGGAGGGGGATCTTGCCCTTGATCTCAAGCTTGGAAAGACCGCGCGTCCAGACGATACCCAGTTCCGCGCGAGCGGGACGCTCAAAGACCTTCAGATCGACAAGTTCCTCGCCGACGAAAAGCTCGAGTCCGCCACGGCTGCGTTCCAGGGCGATCGCGAATCAATGAAGATCGTGGGCGACGGCATGCTCCTCGGCGCCGCGGCCCATGTCGAGGTCAACCGCGCAGCCGGCGAGGAGGGCGCGGCGACGGTCACTTTCGCGCTCGACGCCGCGGCGCGCGCCAAGCGCGGAATGAATTTCGCTTCGTGGCTGACGGGAACGCTGCCGGTCAAGCTCAAGGCGCCGTTGAGCCGCGCGAGCGCCGAAGTTGAGATCGACCTCACGCCGGCGGCCGTCGACAATCCGGTGCCGGGCGTGTCGAAGCCAGCGGGAAAGCCCGGAAAGGCGACCTTCATCGTCAAGCCCGCACCCGATGGCTCTTCGCTGAGCAACATTGTCGTCGATCTCGGCGCGCCGATGATGCGCGGGTCGGCCCAGATGGGCGCCGACGGCTCGATCGGGAGCGCTACGATCACCCAGGCGCGCATCGCGCTGGGCGACGACTTCAGGGCCGATGTCGTCAATAGCTCGACCCTGCTCAAAGTCTCCGTGCGCGGGGCGGCGCTCGACTCGCGCGTCTTCGTCAAGTCGCTGCTCGATGGGACGTCGTCCGGACAACCTCCCGCGAAAGACCTTGACCTCGACCTCAACGTGGCGAACGTCGTCGGCGCCAACAAGCAGGCGATCGCAGGCATGGAGCTGACCGCCTTCCGCCGGGGAGGGGAGATGCGGCTCGGCTCGTTGCGGGGACGGATCGGAAGCGGGCAGGTGACCGCGACCGGCAGCGGCGGGGAAATGCAGCTCACGACCACCGACGCCGGGGCGCTGGCCCGCTTCGCCGACCTCTATCAGCGCCTCGAGGGCGGCAATCTCGATCTGGTGTTGCGGTCCAGGGCCGATTCCAGCGCAGGCGAGGCGATCCTCACCAATTTCGTGCTGCGCGACGAGCCGGCGTTCCGCCAGCTGGTTAGCGCCGGGCGGCCTCGCGCGTCGGAGGACGGCGCCGGCGCCATCGATCCGTCGCTCGTGCGGTTTCAGAGGATGACGGCTTCGTTCGAACGCTCGCCTGGAAGGCTTAAAATCCAGGACGCCGTGATCTATAACCCCAACATGGGGCTGACGACCCAGGGCGTGATCGACTTCGAGCACAACCAGATCGACGTCAGCGGGTCGTTCGTGCCGGCTTATCAGGTCAACACGATGCTGACCAAGATCCCGCTCGTCGGCGTCCTCCTCAGCGGCGGGCAAAACGACGGCGTATTCGGCGTCAGTTACCGCGTGCACGGGCCGATGAACGGGCCGAACTCTGACCGTCAATCCACTGTCGGCGATCGCGCCCGGCATTCTGCGCCGGATTCTCGGCGCGGTCGACGGCACGACGAGCCGCGCTGGCGCGCCCGAACCGGCCCAAGCCGACGAAGCGCCCCAGCGGTCGGCGCGCTAGCTCACACCGCTCTCAGGAGCACGTGCTTCTTGCGTCCGAGCGACAGCTTGACGATTCCGCCGGCCGTGAGCGCCTCGCGGGTGATCGTCGCCTTCTCGTCGCCGAGCGCGGCGTCATTGACCCTCAGGCCCCCGCCGCGGATCTGGCGGCGCGCTTCGCCGGTCGAGGCGACGAGGCCCGCGCGCACGAAGGCGTTGAGCGCGCCAAGCCCAGTGTCGAATTCCGACCCCGGCACGTCAACGGTCGGCAGGGTCTCGGCGAGCTCGCCCTCCTCGAAGGTCTGGCGCGCGGTGGCGGCCGCGGCCTCCGCCGCGGCGCGGCCATGCAGGAGCGCGGTCGTCTCGTTGGCGAGAGTCTTCTTCGCCTCGTTGATCTCGGCTCCAAGCAGGCTCTCGAGTCGGCGAATTTCATCCAGAGGCAGGAGCGTGAACAGCCTCAGGAAGCGGCCGACGTCGGCGTCGTCGACGTTGCGCCAGAACTGCCAATAGTCGTATGGCGCGAGCATCGCCTCATCGAGCCAGATCGCGCCGGCGGCGGTCTTGCCCATTTTCGCGCCGGAGGCGGAGGTGATGAGCGGCGTGGTCAGCGCATAGAATTGCTCGAGCCCCATGCGGCGGCCGAGATCGATGCCGGTGACGATGTTGCCCCACTGGTCCGAGCCGCCCATCTGCAGGGTCACGCCGTGGCGCCGGTTGAGCTCGGTGAAGTCGTAAGCCTGCAGGCACATGTAGTTGAATTCGAGAAACGTGAGCTCGTGCTCGCGGTTCAGGCGCAGCTTGACCGAATCCATCGCCAGCATGCGGTTGACCGAGAAATGACGTCCGACGTCGCGCAGGAACGCGATGTAGTTGAGCCCGGCGAGCCAATCGGCGTTGTCGGGCATAATGGCGTCTCGGCTGCCCTCGCCGAAGCGGATGAAATGCGCGAACGCTCTGCGGATGCCTCGCTTGTTAGCCTCGATGTCCTCGAGGCTCAAGAGCTTGCGACTCTCGTCCTTGCCTGACGGATCGCCGACCATCGTCGTGCCGCCGCCCATGAGCGCGACCGGCTTGCCGCCTGTCTCTTGAAGCCAGTGCAGCATCATGATTCCGACCAGGTTGCCGACATGCAGCGAGGGCGCGGTGCAATCGAAGCCGATGTAGCCGGCAAGCGTTCCCGAACGCGCCTTGTCGTCGAGGCCCTGAAGATCGGAGCATTGATGCACGAAGCCGCGCTCCTGCATCGTGCGCAGGAAGTCGGATCGGGGTTGGAATGCGTCGGTCAAACTCGCTCGGCTCCTCGGCAACGCCATTCGGCCTCGTTTATGCACGGAAGCGCTCCAGCGCAACCCGCGCGGCTGAAGCGCCCGCGCCGGCGCGGCTATGCGATCGGGTCCAAAATCGCGAAATTGACCGCCCTTTGCATGCCGACTTAAGTTCTCGCCCGTGCGATCGCTGCCGGGGAGCTGAAGTATGGTTGTCGGCCAGAGCGTGCAAGTGAAGGGCTTTGTCACCCAGCTCAAATACCTGAATGGTCGCCGTCTGAAGGATATCGAGTTGCTTCTCGGCTTCCATGCCGGAAGGTTGTCGAACGGCGCCGCCTTCGCCACATTGGACCGGCTTCCGCAGATCGACGAATTCGAAACGTCGGGCTATACGCAAGTCGCGGCGCATCGGCATTTCGCCCCTGGCGGCCTCGACCCGCTGGTCTTGCGGCGAAACGCGATGTCAGCCTGGGCCTTGGCGGGGCCGAACCGTCTGATCAGAGTGATCGCCACGACCCCGCACAACAAGGCAATGATCGACGACGAGCAGTATCCGCCGGGCTCGGGAGTCCCGCAGTGGAAGATCATCAATCCAATTCCCGGCAAAACCGTCGCCGTTTTTTCGCAGCTTGCCGACATCTTCCGCCTCCCGTGACGGCCGGTTCGGGCGCCGCCGTGCATGCGACCGTCCCCACCGAGGCTTGGGCGATCGACAAGGCGCTACTTGCCCGGCTCATACCGGTAGGCGCCCGCGTCCACCGGCTTTCCGCGCGCCGCTCCGGTGATGTCGACCGCCGGAGCGCCGTCGGGGCTTCCTGCTCCGATTGACCGCGCGCCGGGTTTCAGCCTGAGGTCGAAGACGAGCTTGGCGGGATCGAAGTTCACGAACTCTCCATCCGCGCCGCGCCCGACGATGATGTTGTGATCGCCGTAGACGCCGGGCTTGCCAATGTAGGTCCCGGCGCCATTCACATACCAAAATATGATTGCTCCTCTCCCCTTGTACAGGAGCACGTTGTGATCCGCTGTCACGCCAGGAGAAATATTGTATATGCCTAGCTCAGACGCAATATTGTTGAAAACTCTGGTGTCCATGCTCGAAGGGCCGTCGCCGGTCTTGTTGCCTACGTTGGCGCCGGGGCTGCAACCGCCGGCGCCGGGTCCGTCGGCGACGATCGTGTTGTTGGCGATTACACTGTTGGAGATGCTGCCGAAAAGAATACCGGCGCATGCGGTCGTGACGATCACGTTGTTCGTGATGGTCATGCCGGTATAGGACACCCCCTGGTAGCTATAGTCGTCGATGCCGTCGAGCCAGAAGGGGAACGGAAGGTTTGGGTCGGTCCGCCGGATGATCCGATTGCTGTCGATAAGGATATTGCTGAACGTGGCGTAGGTCGCGGGCGCAACGGCTTTTCCGGGGTATCCTTGAAATCCGTCCGGATGGGCGTGGATGCCGAAATCGAGGACGTCGTGGATGTAATTCTTGGTCATGGTGAGGTTGCTGGCGGCGTAGTCAACTCCGTCGTCGCCGAAGTGGTCGATCTCGTTGTCGGTGAGCAACATCTGGTTGGCCATCGCCTGCACTCCGAAGTGGACCGCGGTGATATGCGACCCGACGATCGACACGCAGGTCGTATTGGCGCCGTTGTTGGAGCCGAATGCGTTGATGCCGAGGCGGGTATTGGCCTCCCATTGCGCCTGGGTCCAGGCGGCGGTGACCGAGGGGTCCGCCGCCGACACGTTCACATTGGACAGGACGATGTTCGATGTCGGGAGCGTCGAGCCCCTGTCGGCGATGTTGATGAGCGCCGGCTGATACTGCCTGCTCGTGAGCGACTGTACCTTGATCCCCGAAAACACAAAGTCGGACGAGGCGGTGACTGCAAGCGAGGACAGCACGGGGGTCTGACCGGGGGCCGCGCCGATGGTCACAAACTGCGGGTTGACGACGCCAATGTTCCAATAGCCGATCGAGATGTCGCCGTACTCGCCGCTCATGAGCAGGATCTCGTCGCCGGGCTGGATCGGGCCCCCGCCGGGGCTGAACCCATTGGCGGGGTTGGCCGGATTTAGGTGCCGGAAAGGCGCGGTGGAGAGGAGCGGCGTCGAGTAGCCGGGTTCGACCGAGAATGCGGCCTGGAGCGAATTCCACGGGGCCGCCTGCGTGCCGAGGCCGCCGGCCGCCGGCGTCTTGCCGTTGACGGGATCGATAATCCAGACGTGGTTAAACGTCGTCGGCGGGACAACGCAGCCGGGATAAACTTGCGCGGCGCGAGCAAAACCGCCGGATGCGGCGACAAGGCCCAAGGCGCCGGCGCAAATCGCCAACCGCTTGACCGGAACCATAGCGGACCCTCCAGGAGTTGCGTGTGAGAGGAAGTTTGTTCGGGAGCGCTCTCTAGCCGATCTGGCGGCCTGGGCCAAAGGCGCCGGGATGCTGACCCGCGACGCTCTCCCCTATTTGCCTGGGTCATAGCGGTAGGCGCCGACATCGACCTTGTCTCCCCGCGCCGCTCCGCCGATGTCGACCGCCGGGGCGCCGTCGGAATTGCCAGCGCCAATCGCGCGCGCCCCTGCTTTCAACCTCAGGTCGTAAACCAGGTTTGCGGGGTCGAAGTTCATGAACTCGCCGGCGGCGCCGCCGGCCTCGATGATGTTGCGATCCCCGTAGACCCCAGGCTTGAACACGCCCGTTTCCGGCTTGCCGTCTGCAAAGGCGGTTATTCCGCACTTCCCCTCGATGGCGACGCAGATGTTGTGATCCATTGTCAAGTTCGAGTTGAGGCTCGAGATGCTCAGGCCATTCGACAGGTTGTTGCGAACGACCACGCCGTTGGACGACGAGCCCTCATGGGTTCTGTCGCCGACAACGATCAGAGGCTTGCAGTTCCCCGGCTCGGGAAGGCGCTCGTCTGACAGGACCGTGTTGTTGACGATCCGACCGGCATGCACGCTCGCGAAGCCAATGCCCCAGCAAGAGCTGGTGACGATGACGTTGTTCGTCACCGTCAGGTTCGACCAATCGCCATCGAAGGCGTCGATAGCCTGAAGATATGTCGGAAATGGCAGATTCGCCTCGGTCTGCCGGATGATCCTGTTGCTGTCGATCACGACGTTGCTGTAGGCGCCCGGATATCCCTGCATGCCGTCCATGTGGGCGCCGTTGCCAAGGTCGAGGTCGTCGTGGATGTAATTCTTGGCGATCAAAAGGTTGCTGGCGGCGTAGTCTATTCCGTCGTCGCCGAAGTGGTCGATCTCGTTGCCGGAGAAGAGCATATTGTTCGCCATGAGGTTCGAACCGAAAACGACGTTCGAAATGTGCGAGTTCGTCACCGAGACGCACGTGGTGTCGGCTCCGTGATCGCCGCCTTTGACGAAAATCCCGCCAATACGAGCCTGCGCCAGCCAGAGCGGCTGCGTCCAGCCGGACGTGTCGTCCGCCGAGGTGACGAGCATGTTGGTCAGGACGACATTCGAGCTCGGCAGAGCCGCGCCGCGGTCGCTAACCAGAACCAGAGGATGGCCGGCGTTGGCGGGCGAGTTGAGGCTTTGAACCTTGATCTCCGAAAACACGAAGCCAGACGAGGCCGCGATTGCGAGCGTCGAGAGCACAGGCGTCTGACCGGGCGCGGCGGCGATCGTGACGAAAGACGGGTTGACGACGCCCTTGTTCCAATAGCCGATCGAGATGTCGCCGTAGTTCCCGCTCATGAGCAGAATCTCGTCGCCGGGTTGGATCGGCCCCCCGCCGGGGGTGAACGTGTCGGCGGGGTTGGCTGGATTGGGATGCCGGAACGGCGCGGTCGAGAGAAGCGGCGTCGAGTAGCCGGGCTCGACGGAAAATGCGGCCTGAAGCGAGTTCCACGGGGCCGCCTGCGTGCCAAGACCGCCGGCCGCCGGCGTCTTGCCGTTGACGGGGTCGATGATCCAGACGTGATTGAATGTCGCCGGCGGGACGGCGCAGCCCGGGTAAACCTCCGCCGCGCTCGCGCCGCCGCCAAACGCGGCGGCAAGGCAGAAGAGGCCGGCAAGGAGCGGCGGCCGTGGCTTGTCGGCAATCATGGCCGACCCTCTAGCCGATATGGCGCGCCTTACCAAAGGCGCTCCTCGCGTCGGCATTTGACGCGACATCGCCGTTCGAATGCGCTAACAGGCCGGCCGCCGCGCCCGGGGATCGGGCGCGCCCTGCAGGAGCCGCGCCGCCATGTCTCCCCGCCTTGGCGAAGACAATCTCATCGCCCGCTATTTCGCGCCGCTGGCCGGGCCGGCGGGTCTCGGGCTTCGCGATGACGCAGCGCTGATGGAGCCGCCGACCGGCGAGGACCTGGTGCTCACCGCCGACGCGCTGGTGGCGGGCGTGCATTTCTTCGCCGACGATCCGCCTGGGGGCATCGCGCGCAAGGCGCTGCGCGTCAACCTCTCCGATCTCGCGGCCAAGGGCGCGCGGCCGCTCGGATTTCTCCTCACGCTGGCGCTTCCCGGCGACTGGCGCGAGGATTGGCTCGAAGCGTTCGCCGACGGTCTCGGCGCCGACGCCTCGGCCTATGATTGCCCGCTCATCGGCGGCGATACGGTGTCGACGCCGGGCCCGCTGACGCTGAGCGTGACCGCGATCGGCGCGGTCGCCGAGGGTCGGATGGCGCGCCGCACCGGCGTCAAGCCCGGCGACCGCCTCTACGTCACTGGCACGATCGGCGATGCGGCGATCGGGCTCAGGGCGCGCCAGGGGCGAGGGCCCGACATATCGCATGCGGATAAGACGTTCCTGATCGAGCGGTACCTGACGCCCGAGCCCCGGCTTAAGCTGATCGGTGCAATATCCGCCCACGCGAGCGGCGGCATGGACGTCTCGGATGGCTTCGTCGGCGATCTGACCAAGATGCTCGACGCTTCGCGGGTCAGCGCCCGCGTGCCGATCTTTCGTCTGCCGCTGTCGCGAGCCGCGCGCGCGGCGATCGCCGCCGATCCCGGCCTGTTCGAGGTTGCGGCGACCGGCGGCGACGACTATGAGCTACTCGCCTCGGCGGCGCCCGAATCCGCGCCCGCGTTCGAGGCCGCGGCTGCGGCGGCGGGCGTGCCGTTGACGTTGATCGGCGAAGCGGTCGAGGGGCTTAAGCCCCCGAGGTTCATCGGTCCCGACGGCAATCCGGTCGTCTTCGCCCGCGGCTCGTACAGCCATTTCTGAAGGCCATCCCGATGACCGAAGCTGCGCCGGCGCTCATCGACATGCGGCTGCTCGCGGCCCAGGCGGTCGCGCGCGAGGCGGGGGCCGCGGCGCGGCGGCGCTTTCTCGACAAATCGTTCAGCGTCGGCTTCAAAGGCCCGCAGGACTTTCTGACCGAAGTTGACGGCGAGACGGAGGCGCTGATCGCCGAGCGGCTCCTTCATGTCTTTCCCGCCGACGGGTTTATCGGCGAGGAAAGCAAGGCGCGTCCGGCGGCCGAGGGCGGCGCGGTGTGGGTCGTCGACCCGATCGATGGCACCGCCAATTTCGCGCGCGGTGTGCCGCACTTCTGCGTCTCGATCGCCTGCGTCGCCGATGGCAGGATCGAGGCTGGGGTCATCTACAATCCGATGCTCGACGAATTGTTCGTCGCCCGCCGCGGCGGGGGGGCGCGACTCAACGGCGAGCCGATCAGCGCCTCGCGCGCTGACCGGCTCTCCACTTGCGCGATCGAGGTCGGCTGGAACTCGCGCGCGGGCTTCGCTCAATATGTCGAGCTCCTCCGGCGGGTCGCGTCGACCGGCGCTTCGCCCACGCGCACCGGCTCCGGCGCGCTCGCCATCGCCTATGTCGCCGCCGGGCGGCTCGACGGTTTTGTCGAGCATCACATCAACGCTTGGGATTGTCTCGCCGGGATCCTGCTGGTCAGCGAATCCGGCGGCTACGTCAGCGATTTTCTGGCGGGCGGCGGCCTCGCCAAGGGCAACCCGCTCATCGCCTCGGCGCCCGGGATCAAGGGCGCCCTGATCGCCGCCGCGGCCTTCGAGGACATCGCGTTATGACCGAAATCACTCTGAACTCACGGCGACGCATCGGCGACGATCGCGCTTCTCGGCGCAGAAGCGCGAAGCTGGCGGGTCGCCTCGCGCGACCTCCTGTGGCCCGGCGACCCGGCGATCTGGAGCGACATCAGTCCGATCCTCTATCCGGTCGTCGGCTGGACGCGGAACGGGGAGGAGCGGGTCGGGGGCGCCGCTACCCGCTCGGTCTGCACGGCTTCTCGCGGTTCGAGACTTTCGCCCTCGAAGCTACAAGCTCCGACTTCGCGCGCCTCACGCTCAACGACAATGCGCGCACGCGCGCCGTCTATCCGTTCGCCTTCGCGCTTGCGCTCGAATACCGGCTGAGCGCCGATGCGCTTGCTGTCGCGATCGAAGTCGCCAATCCTGGGCCAGGTATCGCGCCTTACGCATGCGGATTGCATCCGGGCTTCCGCTGGCCGCTCGGCGCGGGGGGACGCGAGGGCGCGCTGGTTCGGTTCGATAAGGCGGAGCAGGCCGAGGTTCCGCGTCTTGCGCCGGGAGGGCTGATCAGGGAAGCCAAGCGTCCCATTCCGCTTCAGGGCCGCGACTTGCCTCTTACCGACGCGCTCTTCGCCCACGATGCCCTATGCTTCCTCAATTGCTCCAGCCGGTCGCTGGCCTTCATCGACGCCTCGGGCGCGTCGATCACGATGGACTATCCGAGCTTTCCGCATGCGGCGCTGTGGACAAGGCCCGGCGCGCCGTTCCTTTGCCTCGAGGCCTGGACCGGCTACAGCGATCCGGACGGGTTCGAGGGCGACCTCATCGATAAGCCCGGCATGCGCGCGCTCGAGCCTGGGGCCCGCGCGCGCCATGAGGCGCGCTTCGTCTTCCGACCTGAGTGAGGCCTCATCTCAATGTCTGTGCCAGGACGATCCCTGACCGACGCTTCCGCCTTTGTGCTCGATGGCGCGGCGATCGCCGATGGCGTGCTCATGAAAGTCGCCGCGGAGGCGCACGCGCTCGCCGCCCAGGGATTGACGCCCGGTCTCGCGGTCGTTCTGGTCGGCGTCAATCCGGCGAGCCAAACCTATGTCGCCGGCAAGGGCAGGGCGGCGAAGGCTTGCGGCTTCCATTCGGTCCAGCACACTCTCCCGGCCGAGACGAGCGAGGCCGACTTGCTCAAGCTGATCGAGACGCTCAACGCCGATCCGGCCGTGCACGGAGTTCTGGTGCAATTGCCGTTGCCCAAACACATCGACTCGTCGCGGGTGCTGGAAGCGATCGCGCCCATCAAGGACGTCGACGGCTTTCATCCGATCAACGTCGGGCTGTTGTCGATCGGCGACACGCGTCGGGCGCTGATCCCATGCACGCCCGCTGGCGCGATGATCCTGATCGACGGGGCCTGCGAACGGCTGGGCTGGTCGCTTCCGGGCATGGAGGCGGTGGTCATCGGCCGCTCGAACATCGTCGGCAAGCCAATGGCCCAGCTTCTGCTGGCGCGCCACTGCACCGTGACCATCGCCCATTCCCGCACCCTCGATCTGCCCTCGGTCGCGCGCCGCGCCGACATCCTCATCGCCGCCGTCGGCAAGCCGGAGATGGTGCGGGGCGACTGGGTGAAGCCCGGCGCGATCGTGATCGACGTCGGCGTCAACCGCGTGGCGGCCCATGGCCACGACGCGTCCGGCAAGCCAAGAACGCGCCTCGTCGGCGACGTCGCCTATGCCGAGGCCGCCGCGGTCGCGGGCGCGATCACGCCGGTGCCCGGCGGCGTCGGCCGCATGACCATCGCCATGCTCATGGCCAACACGCTGCTTGCTGCGAAAAGGGCGGCGGGGCTCTAGGATCGCCTTGACCTCTTGCATTTGTTGCTGTAGCGATAAATTGAATGCGGATCACGTTCGATCCAGTCAAGAACGCCCACAATATCGCTGAGCGGTCGCTGCCGTTCGATCGCGTCGCGGACCTCGATTGGGAAACCGCCGTCGCGGTCGAGGACGATCGTAGAGATTACGGCGAACGACGGCTTCGGGTGATGGCGCTGTTGGGTCAACGGCTTCATGTGACGGTCATTACTTTTCGCGGCGACGCGATGCACGTCATCAGCTTTCGTAAGGCCAATTCGAGAGAGATCAAGCGCTATGGCGACGAAAAAAATCGACGCGGCCTCGCGGCCCGATGACGAAAGTCCCGAATGGACGCGCAAGGACTTCAAGCGGGCGCGACCGGCGCTGGCGCTCGTTGGCGAGGTTTTTGGCGCTGAGGCCGCTCAGGCGATCTCGCAGCGGCGCGGCCGTCCAAGAAAGGCCAGCCCGAAGATCAATCAGACGCTGCGCCTCGATGCGGACGTGGTCGAGGCGTATCGGCGGCAGGGCCGAGGCTGGCAAACGCGAATCAACGCCTTGCTGCGCGCGCACATGAACGATCCGCGCAAATAGAAATCGCCCGGCCTCGAAAATGCGCGTCGGCCGCTTGCGTTCTTCATTGAGCGCAAAAAGCAGCTCCTTGACGCCGAAGCCGGGTTGGAGCGACGCGAGTTCGGCGGTCGCCCTGTCGTTCGCAACGGCGACTGCCGCGAGCCAAACCTATGTCGCCGGCAAGGGCAGGGCGGCGAAGGCTTGCGGCTTCCATTCGGTCCAGCACACTCTCCCGGTCGAGACGAGCGAGGCCGACTTGCTCAAGCTGGTCGAGACGCTCAACGCCGATCCGGCCGTGCACGGCATTCTGGTCCAGTTACCGCTGCCGGCGCACATCGATGCGTCGCGGGTACTGGAAGCGGTCGCGCCCATCAAGGACGTCGACGGCTTTCATCCGATCAATGTCGGGCTGTTGTCGATCGGCGACACGCGTCGGGCGCTGATTCCGTGTACCCCCGCCGGCGCGATGATCCTGGTCGACAAGGCCTGCGAACGGCTGGGCTGGTCGCTTGCGGGCATGGAGGCGGTGGTCATCGGCCGCTCGAACATCGTCGGCAAGCCGATGGCCCAGCTTCTGCTGGCGCGCCACTGCACCGTGACCATCGCCCATTCCCGCACCCTCGATCTGCCCTCGGTCGCGCGCCGCGCCGACATCCTCATCGCCGCCGTCGGCAAGCCGGAGATGGTGCGGGGCGACTGGGTGAAGCCCGGCGCGATCGTGATCGACGTCGGCGTCAACCGCGTGGCGGCCCATGGCCACGACGCGTCCGGCAAGCCAAGAACGCGCCTCGTCGGCGACGTCGCCTATGCCGAGGCCGCCGCGGTCGCCGGCGCGATCACGCCGGTGCCCGGCGGCGTCGGCCGCATGACCATCGCCATGCTGATGGCCAACACGCTGCTTGCTGCGAAACGGGCGGCGGGCGATTGAGGCGCATCGGTCGCGCGCGATTTAGCCTAGGCGCCATTGACCTTTCGCAGAAGCGGACCGATTTTTGGTTTCGTTGCGCCGGAATTGGATTTTGTTGCGCCAGATCCCACTCTCCGCGGCGCGCTGCGGCGCCGCGGCGCCAGGCTCAAGTCCCCACGAGCCCCTTCGCCTTCGCGAAGTAGATAAGCGCGATCGTCTTGGCGTCGGCGATGGCGCCGCTCTCGATCATCGCGAGCGCGTCGCCGAACCGGATCTCGAGGACCTCGATGTGCTCGTCGTCGTCGACCCCACCGCCCCGCCCGACCCGGTCCGCTTCGCCGTAAGCGGCGACAAAGCAGGCGATCTTTTCCGTCATGCCGCCCGGGCTCATATAGGCGTCGAAGGCGTGGACGGGCGAGCGGATGGCGATGCCTGTCTCCTCGATTGCCTCGCGAATGGCGCAGACATCGGGCGGATCGCCGTCGAGCATGCCGGCGCAGACCTCGATTGTCGCCAGCGCGCGGTCGCTCAAATAGGCGCCGGCGCGAAACTGATTGACCAGCGTGACGACGCGGCGCTCGGGATCATAGAGCAGCACCGCCGCAGCCAGCCCGTGGCGATAGACCTCATGTGTGAGCGTGCGCGTCGAGCCGTCCTGCTCGATTACCTCGATCTCGGTCCTGGTCAGATCGAACCGGCCTCTGGCGATGAGCGTCTCGCGGATCGCGCGCGCGGCTTTGGCCATCCGCGCGCCTAATAGCGGAATTGTTCGCGCAGGATCCGCTCGTCGAGCGAGTGGCCGGGATCGTGCAACAGGATGAGCGACGTCGCCTTGTCCATCGCCACGTCGACCTCGGCCACGCGGCGGATTTCGAAATGGTCGGCGGCGGCGGCGACCGGGCGCTTGTCGGCTTCCATCACCTCGATGGTCACGCGCGCGGAATCCCGCAAGAGCGCGCCGCGCCACCGCCGGGGTCGGAAGGGCGAGAGCGGCGTCAGCGCCATCAGCGGCACGCCGAGCGGCAGGATCGGCCCGTTGGCGGAGAGGTTGTAGGCGGTAGAGCCGGCCGGCGTCGCGACCAGTATGCCGTCGGCGATCAGCTCGTCGAGCTGGGTTTGGCCGTCGATCTCGATGCGCAGCTTGGCTGCCTGATAGGTCTGGCGCAGGAGCGACACCTCGTTGATCGCCCGCGCCGTCGTCTCGGCCCCGTGGACGTCGCGCGCGCGCATGACGAGCGGATGAATGATCGAGGGGAGCGCCGCGTGGAGGCGCTCGCGGAGGCCCGTTTCCGAATAGTCGTTCATGAGGAAGCCGACCGACCCGCGGTTCATGCCGTAGATCGGTTTTGGCGCATTCATGGTCTTGTGCAGCGTCTGCAGCATCAGGCCGTCGCCGCCGAGCGCGACAATGACTTCGGCCTCATCGAGCCGGCTGTCGCCATAGAGGCCCGTCAGCCGCTCCAGCGCTTCGTTGGCCTCCCTCGCGCCCGAAGACAGGAAGGCGACCGTTTGCATTCGCGCCGTTGGCGTCACGACCGACATGCTCATATTCCCCCGTCTCGCGCGCCAGGCAGTCTTATCCGAGCCCTCGGCGTTTCGGAAGCGGGGCGAGCAACTGGCGCGGATGCTCGGTGGGTTTAGCGATGCGATGGCGGCGCGAACTCGAAACCGACCGCCAGCAGTCCGGCGGTGAGAATGATCGCCGCCCCGATCAGCGTGCGCGCGGTCGGCAGGTCGCCGAACACCAGCCATCCCCAGAACACGGCGTAGGCGAACATCGAATATTCGAGCGGCGCGAGGAGCGATGCCTGGGCCCGCCGCAGGCTCTCGATCCACAGCGCCTGTCCGAGGCCGCCTGCGGCCCCGAGGGCGAGGAGCAGCGCCGTCTGTCCGAGGTTCGGCCGGACGAACAGCGCCGGCCCCATCGCGCCGCAGACCAGGAAGAAGATCACGTTGCCGCCGATCATCATCGCCGAAGTGCTGATCGTGGCGGTGAGCGTGCGCGCGAGCAGCGTCGTGATCGCCCAGCAGACCGCGGAAAGAAGGGCGAGCGCGACCGGCCACGAATGCGCGCCGCCCTGCGGATTGGCCGCGATCACAACCCCGGCGAAGCCGAGCGCAGTCGCCAGCCAGCGCCACGGACCCACAATCTCGCCCAAGAGCGGCCCCGACATCGCCACGACAAACAGCGGCGCGGCGAAATAAAGGGTCACCAGCTCCGCCAGCTGCAGGCTGCGCGCGGCGTTGTAGTACGAGAGCCAGGCGACCAGGAGAAAGACGGATCGCGCCACGATGACGCTTCCCTCGCGCCGCTTGGTCAGGACGGCGAAGTCCTCGCGCCTCGCGGCGAAGGCGGCCAGGATCATGATCAGGCCGCTGCGCGCAAACAGGATCTCGGGCGCCGGCAGCGCCGTCACCAGGTATTTGACGATCGCGTCCTGCAGGCTGAAAACCGCCCAAGCCGCGACCGCCATGGCGGCGCCGGCGTACATTCGGGGATCGCGATTGCGCAAGAAATCCATGCCGGCGGCGGACCCAGGGAGACCGGACGCCGTCGGGCGCGGCGCGAGCGAAACCACCTTTTATCATCTACCAGAAGTAGATTTCGCAAGTCTCGGTCAGGCCTCGGGCAGGATGCGCGCCGCTTTGCGCGCGGCCCCTTCGCGGGTCGGCAGTTTGATGAGGAACCGCGCCCCGCAATAGAAGTCGTCCGCCTTCGCCGGGGCGAGCGTGATCGCTCCACCGTTTCGCGTCACGAGGTCGGCCGCGATTGCAAGGCCTAGGCCGGCGCCGACCTGGCTGGTCGACTTGTGGAATGGCTCGAAAATCCGGTCGGACTGATCTGCCGGAAAACCAGGTCCGGTGTCGCTAATCTCGATCAGCGCCAGCCCTTCGGTGCGAATGGCGGCAAAGCGGATGGCTTTCGGACGGCCGTCCTCGGCGCCCTTCGCCATCAGCGCCTGGGCGGCGTTGCGGCCGAGGTTCTCGAGCACCCGCAGGATATGGTCGGGGTCCGCGTAGAGGTCGAATCGCGGCGGGATGTCGATGTCATAGTCGATCGCCGCCCCGTTTTCCGCCTGCGCCGCCTCGACCACCTGCCGCACCAGCTCCCTCAAGTCGAACCGCCGGCGCGACGGCGGCAGTTCGCGGCCCGCGCCATAGGTCAGCGTCGCCTGACAGAACTGGATGGCGCGATCGAGAGTCGCCACCAGGCGGGGCGCGAGCCGTTGCGCCAGCGGGTCGGTGATCGTCGCCAGGCGATCCGAAATGAGCTGCGCGGCGCTCAGCATGTTTCGCAGGTCGTGATTGATGCGCGCGACCGCCATGCCGAGTTCGGCCAGGCGTTTGCCCTGCGCCAGTTCATGGGCGAGCGACCGCTGCATGACGGCGAGCGCAGCCTCGGCGCGGCCGATCTCGTTACGCCGACCGCTCGGCGCGATCACGCGCGTGGCGTCCTGAGGGCTCTCGCCGAAGGCGATGATGTTGCTCGTCAGGCGCCGCACCGGCCGCAGCACCATGCTCCACAGGGCGGCCCACAGCACGCAGGTGACGACGGCGGCGATGGTGAGGGAAATGTTGAGGAAGTTGTGCGAGACCCGCCATAGCGCCTCGATCAGGGGCGTCTCGTCGAACGTCACTTCGATCGCGGCCTCCTCCGGAGGCGTGGACGAGCCGACCTTCACGATCGTGCCGGGAGCTGTGAACAGCACCCGGAACGTCGCGCCGATGCCTTCGAAATAGGAACTGTCGTCCGCCGAGATGGCCTTCGCGGCAGCGGGCGTCGCGTCGGGAAGAGCGAGCTCGCGGCGTCCCGTCGGCGTCGAGATGGTGATCGACTTTAAGCCGACGCTGTTGAGGATCCGTCGCGACAGATCCTGGGGCGGAGGAATCGGGCCGGCGGCGTCAAAGGCCTGAACCGCCGTCTGCGCCGAGGCGATCTTGGCGTGGAGCCACGTCTCGCGATAGGCGGTGAGACGGGTGACATAGAAGAGCGCCATCGCGATCAGGACGAAGGTGAGCGTCACCGCCAGAACCCGTCCCGCGAGCCCGAACCCGCGCCACGGCGTGGCGCCGACAACCTTCGTGCGCCAAGCGAGCGCTTCGGCAAGCGCGGGCGTTTCCGCGCCGGTTTGGCTTCGAGCCGGGAGGTCGAGCATGGGTCTGTTCAGGCCGCCTTAGGTCTTCAGTTCGTCCTCAATATAGGCATGAATTATAGCAGAAAAGTTGGCGTCGGCGCGAAATCCGAGGCTCTTCGCGCGCGCCGGATCGAGGTTTCGCGGCCAGCCGGCGACGATGCGGGCGATCGTCTCGTCGGGGACGCGCCGGATGAGGCCGACCGTCTTGTCGCCGGCGATGGCGCGCAGCGCCTCGATCTGCTCGCCGACGGTGACGCTCACCCCGGGCAGGCTGAGCGACCGGCGAGCGCCGAGCCGGGAGAGATCGAGTTCCGCCGCGTGAAGCAGGAACTCGACCGCCGCCCGCGGCGAGGCGTGCCAGTGGCGAACCTCGTCGCCGACCGGCAGGATCGCCCCCTTGCCGTTGAGCGGCTCGCGAATGATGCCCGAGAAGAACCCGGACGCCGCCTTGTTGGGCGCGCCGGGGCGAACGCAAATCGTCGGCAGGCGCAGGCCGATGCCGTCGAAGAACCCGCGCCGTGTGTAATCGGCGAGCAAAAGCTCGCAGATTGCTTTCTGGGTTCCGTAGCTGGTCAACGGCGCGGAGAGGAATTCGTCGCCGATTTTGTCGGGAAACGGCGCGCCGAAGACGGCGATCGAGGAAGTGAAGACTAGCCGGGGCCGGTAGGCGCCGCCGGCAAGCGCCTGCTCGCGCCGGATCGCCTCGAAAAGAGCCTGGGCTCCGCCGACATTGATCGCGTAACCCTTGTCGAAGTCCGCCTCGGCTTCGCCGGAGACCACGGAGGCGAGCAGGAAAATGATGTCCGGCCGGGCCGCGACCAGCTTGGGCGCGACGTAGGGCGCGGCAATGTCGAAGGCGTCAAGCGCGACCGGAAAGGACGCGTTCGCGAGCGGCTGGGGCGCGGCGATGTCGACCAGATGCGCGTGCTCGATCGCTTTGTCCGCGAGACGCCCGTCGCGAGCGAGGCGCGCCGTGAGCTTGCGGCCGATCATGCCCGCCGCGCCGATGATGAGCACCTTCATCAGAAGCTTCCTTCCCTTCGCCGCTTCCGGATGAAATCTGGTCGGCGGCCAGCCACAATCTAGAGCGGTTTTGCCGCTCTGCACATCCTCGCCTCCTTGTCAAGTTGATCGGAGCATTGTCTCAGTGAAAACGGGGCTGCCTTTTTCTCGCCTCAACTGTCCCCCAGATGAGCCGTGCAAACGTTCAGAACAAAGAGGTGAAGTGAATGCGGATGGTGATTTCTTTGTGCGCGATGTTGGCTGGATTTACAGCCACGGCGTCAGCCGGCGAGCTCGGTATAGCCTCATATTATCAGAATCCATATTATGGCGGGCTGATTGCAGCCCACAAGACGCTCCCGTTCGGGAGCCGGGTCAAGGTGTTCAACCTCGACAACGGCCGCAGCGCGATCGTCAAGATCGTCGACCGCGGGCCGTTCATTCGCGGGCGCATCATCGATGTCTCACCCGCCGCCGCGAGCGTGCTCGGCTTCCGCCAGGCGGGCCTCGCGCGAGTGAAGATCGAGAAGCTCTGAGTTCGCCTTCCGCCCCCGATCGGCTATCTCTCTCTCCGCCTCGCCTTATCGGCGGAGGCCTCGCAGGAGCGCGGCGGAGGGAGGGCGTCCATGTCGTCAAGGCTGCTGGTCTATGGCGCGACAGGATTTGTCGGCGAGCATATCGCTCGCGCGGCGGTCGGCTCCGGCATTCCGACCATCCTCGCCGGCCGCGATGCGGCGAAACTCGCACTGATGGCGGCGGAGATCGGGGCCGAGCGCCGCGCTTTCGGCGTTGCCGACGCGGCGGCGACAGGGGAGGCGCTCGAAGGCGTTGCGGTCGTTCTCAACTGCGCCGGGCCGTTCAAATACACGGCTGAGGCGCTGGCGGGCGGATGCTTGCGCGCGGGCGTCCCTTATCTCGACATCACCGGCGAGATTCCGGTGTTCGAGGCGCTGCAGGCTAAGGACGGCGAAGCGAAGGCGCGAGGCGTGATGCTGCTTCCCGGCGCCGGCTTCGACGTTGTTGCGACCGATTGCCTGGCGCTGCATTTGAAGCGACGCTTGCCGTCGGCAACCCGGCTTCGCCTTGCGTTCCAGTCGGCCGGCCCGGCGGGCATGCCGCCCGGGACGCAGCGGACGGCGATCGAGCTCATCAATTACGGCGATCGGATTCGCCGGAACGGCAGGCTGACGCGTCCGGACCGGCGGGTGGCGATTTCGGTCGATTTCGGCTCGGGGCCGGTCGAAGCGGCGCCGATACCCTGGGGCGACGTTTTCACCGCCTTCTACAGCACGGGCATTCCCAACATCGAAGCCTATATCGCCGCCCCGCCGCCGCTCAGGCGCCAGCTCGCAGTCATGCGCGCCATCGCGCCGGTCGCGTATTGGGCGCCGGTGCGCGATCTTCTGCTCATGGGCGTCCGGCCCGGCCCAATCGCGGCGCTGCGCGCCCGCACTTTGACCCATGTCTGGGGCGAGGTCGCCGACGACCAGGGCCGGATTGCGAGCGCGAGACTCCATGGACCCGAAGCCGGCGTCGAGTGGACGACCGCGGCAGCGCTCGGCGCGGCGCGGAAGGCGCTGAACGGCCTCGCGCCCGCCGGCTATCAGACGCCCGCGTCGGCTTACGGGCCGGACTTCGTGCTGGAAGCGCAAGGCGTGATCCGCGAGGATGTCGCCTGAGCGCGGCGGCCTTTCGATTGGCCTTACATTCCCGGCATCGGCATGATTTCGACGACTTCCACCCACGCGCCAGGCATCATCTGAAGATGGGGGTGGTCCTTGTCGAACAGCTTCGCGGCGGCCTCATGGGAATCGGCCTGGACCACCGAATAGCCGCCAATGCCATTCTTCGCGTCCTTGGCGCCCTTGGCGTCGACCCGCTTGGTCTTCCCCAAAGGCGCGCCGCCGTCGACGATCGACCCCTTATGCGCGCCCATCCACTTCATCCACGCCTCCATCCCCTTCTTTTGCATGTCCGGGGTAGAGCTTTTCATCATTGTCTCGAACGTGGCCGGATCGGCCATGTAGAAAACCATGAACTTTTTCAATTTGATCCTCCCTTCGAGCTGCGTCCGATCGACTGCTCGAAACCTACCATGCGGCCGCGTCGCCTTCAATTCAGCGAGTGTATCGGGCGTTTCCCGATTGGGCCGATTGGACGCGGAGAAAACAATCGGCGGCGCCCGCCGCGCCTCTCAATCTGCTCCGCTCTAATTGCCGCCTTCGAGCAGCCGCCGCGCTATCACTTGCGCCTGAATTTCCGCCGCGCCCTCGAATATGTTGAGGATTCGAGCGTCGCACAGGACCCTTGAGATCGGATATTCGAGCGCAAATCCGTTGCCGCCGTGGATCTGGAGCGCATTGTCGGCCGCCGCCCACGCGACGCGCGCCGCAAGCAGCTTCGCCATGCCGGCTTCGAGATCGCAGCGCCGGCCTTCGTCCTTGGCGCGGCCGGCGAAATAGGTGATCTGACGGGCGATGTGGATCTCCGTCGCCATCAACGCCAGCTTGTCGGCGACGCGGGGAAAATGGATGATCGTCTTGCCGAACTGCACCCGCTCGCGGGCGTAGCGCAAGCCGAGCTCGAAGGCGCATTGCGCGACGCCGACGGCGCGCGCCGCCGTCTGGATGCGCGCCGATTCGAACGTCTCCATCAATTGTTTGAACCCCTGGCCTTCCTCGCCGCCGAGCAGCGCGTCGGCGGGCAGGCGGAATCCGTCGAAGGCGATCTCGTATTCCTTCATGCCGCGATAGCCGAGCACTTCGATTTCGCCGCCCGACATGCCCTTGGCGGGAAATGGGTCGGCGTCGCTGCCGCGCGGCTTCTCGGCCAGGAACATCGACAGGCCCCGGTAGCCCTTCTCGTTGGGATTGGTCCGCACGAGCAGCGTCATCAGGTCGGCGCGAACCGGGTGGGTGATCCAGGTCTTGGCGCCGTTGACGACATATTCGTCGCCTTCGCGCGTGGCCCGGGTGCGCAAGGACGCGAGGTCGGAGCCGGTGTTCGGCTCGGTGAAGACAGCGGTCGGCAGGATTTCGCCGCTCGCGATCCTCGGCAGGTATTTCTGCTTTTGCGCCTCGGTGCCGCCGACCAGGATCAACTCGGCGGCGATTTCGGATCGGGTGCCGAGCGAGCCGACGCCGATATAGCCGCGCGACAGCTCCTCCGACACCACGCACATCGCCACTTTGCCGAGCCCCATGCCGCCGTAGGCCTCGGGGATGGTGAGGCCGAACACGCCCATTTCCGAAAGGCCGGCGATGACTTCGAGCGGAATATATTCGTTGGCGCGATGCCAGCCTTGCGCATGCGGCGCGACTTCGGCGTCGGCGAACCGGCGCATCTCGCCGCGAATGGCCTCGAAAGTGTCGTCGAGGCCCGGGTCGCCGATCGCGCCTTCGCGCGCTTCGCCGATCAGCGCGGCGAGGGCGGCGCGGTTCTCGCACGTGTTGCCCGAGGCGATCAGGGCCTCGACGACTTCACTCCGAAAGGGCGCGGCTGCCTCGGGGCCGAGGCCGAAGTCGGCGAGGCGCACGATCTCGCCCTGGTTCATCGGGATGCCGCCGAAAACCTGCGCGAGATATTCGCCCAGGCCGACGCGCGTCATGAGCTCCTCGGTCTTGCCGAACCGGCCCTCTTCGCGCATGCGCGTCGCATACGCCGCCATTTCCTTGATCGCTTCGACATAGGTCGCGAGCCATGCGAGGCCATGCGCGGCGTGTTGCTCGGCCTCGATCCTGGCGGCGCTGAGCTTGCCGTTCGCGCTCACCCGCTCGCGCACCGCGTTGAGCGCGCAATCCATCAGTCCCTCGGCGGCGAACTGGGCTTGGCGGGCGAGGTCGTCGAGGCTCACGGGGGCGTCTCTCCTTCGGGTTGGCGGCCAATGCTGCGCCGCAGCATGCGTCGCGCCGACCGCCGTGGCAATGCGTCTTTTTGGCGACGTCGGTTGAGAATTCGTGGGCGCCCGGGTGGCGTTCGCGGCCCCGCCGAGCCAGAATGGGCGTCCACGACGGGAGGCTCGGGGCGAGGGTGGGCGCAAGCTTCAGAATCGTCTGGCAGGCGGCGGAGAAATTCGCCGCGGACGATGGCTGGGCGATCGCCAGCTATATCGGCTTGACGCTGCTGACGTCGCTGTTCCCGTTCCTGATCTTTGTCGCCGCGCTCGCCGGGTTCTTGGGCTCGGGCGAACTGGCCAAGGAAGCTGCAAAGCTCGTGTTCGCCGAATGGCCGGAGGTCGTGGCTCGCCCGATCGCCGAGGAGGTGGAGCGGGTCTTGACGACGCCGCGCAGCGGCGGGTTGCTTACCTTCGGCGCGGTCTTTTCGTTCTATTTCGCTTCAAGCGCGATCGAAGCGCTCCGGGTCGGGCTCAATCGCGCCTACGGCCTCGTCGAGCCGAGACCTTGGTGGCTGTTGCGGCTCCAGTCGCTCGGGCTCGTTCTGGTGGGGTCGATTGCGCTCTTGACCCTGGCCTTCCTGGTCGTGCTCGGGCCGCTGATCCTCGACACGCTCGCGGCCTTCTTTCCCGCGGTGGAGCAAGCGCATGAACTCCTGACCTTCGTGCGCATCGGCGTCGCCGCCGCCATGCTCGCAATCTCGCTCATTCTCGCCCACATCATCCTGCCCGCCCACCGGGTGAGATTTCTCGACATCCTGCCCGGCGTCGCGGTCACCTTCGTCGCCAGTATCGCGTTTGGCGAGATTTTCGGGGCCTATTTGAGTGAATATTTGCGCAATTACATTTCGACCTATGCGGGTTTAGCGTCGGTGATGATCGCCCTTGTCTATCTCTATTGGGTCGCGCTCCTGTTCGTGTTCGGCGGGGAGTTCAACGCGGCGATCATCCGGGCGCGGCGGGAGCGGCGGGAAGCTGAAAGCACGCAATCTCACCAGCAAGCGCCGTTGGATGGATGAGGCCGGAAAGGGGGGACCGGGCAGGGCGTAGCTCGCTTAGACGGAAATGCAGCCGTCATCGCGAGCGAAGCGGCGGTGCGTTGCATCGCCGCGCCGCTTCGCTCCTCGTCATGACAATCTGGCCCCAACAAACGGAAGCGCAAATGAAGGTTCCCCCCGGGCGGGAGCGACTTCATGCAAGCGGCTCCAGGCCCGGTTCTCACAGTCCCTTCGCCTTGAAATACTTCAACAGGGTCCAGACCGCAGCTTGCTGTTCGTCGTCCATCTCATTCGGGTCGAGGTGCATGAGAAGGACCTCTGACGGTTTCTTGGCGTCGATATCGGACGGGGCGGATTGAGGCTGCGGCGTTCCTGCTTCGATTTCCTGCGGATCCGCAAACTCGGGTCTGGCCAGTCTCCTGCGCGGGGTGGGAGCCCGCGGCTTCCGGCCCTTCAGGACCCGGCCGCTTATCTGCACGCCCGCATCATTCGCGGCGTAAAGAAAAAACGTCACGCACTTGAGGACGACCGCGTCCGCAGCGGGGAAAGCCTTCCTGAACGCCTCATTGAAATGGGAGGGCGTAGCCGTTTCGAGCTCGATCGCGAACATCGGAGCATATTCCTGGCGAAGGAGCTCGAGCAGCTTCTCCGGCCAACGCCCGGCGCTGTGCGCGTTCACGAGCTCCTTCAGCCGCTGCGTGGGGCGTCCATGGTCCCCGATCAGGCCGAGAAACCGAAGCGCATGCATCAGCTGAGTGCCGACTACCCCTGAAAAGCGCGTCAACACGCTGCGGTCGATCCGTGACGGAACGCCATGCTCAACGAGGTCGTGGATGAACGTCTTGAACGTCCGATAGGACGTATACGGCGGCGTTCCCGTGGACCCCGCCCGCTCCGAGCTGCGCATCGCGGTCTCCCACCTGTTCGGAACACCAATGCTCACGTTCCGCGCCGCGACGCCTACCATACCGTATTTTTCGCTCGTGTCGGACAATTCCAAATACGCGATTGATTCGTCCTCCGTTTTTTTAACATGCTGAAGAAATTAGAAGTTCTGCCAAGACGGGCGGGTCGTGGCGGCTGCGATATCCGGCTGTCGCGCAGGAAAAGAATAGCTGTCGTCAAGACCATTCCGGTGCGGCTGTAACGGCCGCGGTTTTCGCCATTGGAGTTTTGCAAATGTTATGGACGGCAGAGGCGGTCGAGGACCTGAAGAGGCTCGCTCTCGAAGGCAGAAGCGCAAGCGCTATCGCGGCCGCGCTCGGCGCAGCGTCACGCAACGCCGTAATCGGCAAGGCGAATCGGATCGGGATCAAGCTTGACGGCGACGGGCGCGCTGCTCGGCCCCGCAAGATGCGGACGCGGACGGATCGGGCGCATTGGGCGGTTGCAAACACGAAGCCCAGCGCTGGCGGCTACGGCTCCGCCGCCCTCGCTCGCGAACCCGAGGGCAAGACGGCCTGGATTTTTGGCGAAGCCGAAGTTGGAGACATGCAGCGGGTGAGGTTTGAGGAGATTCGCGAGTTTGCCTGTCGATGGCCGCTCGGGGATCCGAGAACCGGCGAGTTCGCCTATTGCGGGCTTACGCCGGCGAAGGGCCAGTCCTATTGCGCCGGCCATTGCCGGATGGCCTATCGGCGGCCAAACGCAGGCGCCAGGCGGAGCCCGCGCGAGCGGCAGGCATTCCGCGCGCTCCCGAGTCCGTGGCGGCCGTTCTGAGAGCCTGGTGCGAACTTCAGCGCGGCGGTTTTGGGCGAACCGCCACCTCTGATATGACCAGGAAAAAATGCGGAGGAGGGACCTTTCGATCGCTTCCGCGTAGGCGGCATCACTTGGCGTGAGCCTGAAGGGTCCTCTCGACAGGGTCGTGAATTGTCGGAGGCCTCCGATATTTTCGGGGCGTCCCCTTCCAACGCCAAGGGGGAATAAGAGCCCGAGGACGTCGCTAGAAATATTTTGACCAGGGTCTTGCGAAAAACAGAATTGAACCTATGTTCATTGGGCTGGCAGAAATGCAAGGCGAGCTTGCGCGGCGCGGGGCGGCGGGGGAGGCGCGGCGTGGAGGAAAATTTCTATTTGGAATTGGGCATAGCCCATTGAAAGCTCCCGTTTTGGACGAATAAAACCAAGCAAACCCAAGCAATCTTGTCTGTTTCATTTGGCTTACGCTTAGCCTTGCTTGGCTCGGCCGGTGGAGCCTGGGCGACGCTCGGCGGCTTCGTCCGCTCCAACACGCAGATCAGCCCCGGCGCATCTCTTCCGCGCTCGCGCCGAGTCGAAGCGGGCCGGATGAGGGTGGGGCTCAAGCCCGAGTCGCGAGCCGTCGCCTCGAGGTAGGGGCGCGAATGGGCGAAGCGCATCGAAGCGCCGAGCGCGAAGCCTTCGCCCTCGCGGGTCTCGACCGAAAACGCGATGAGGCCATCAGCGGTCAGCGAGCGGGCGACAGCGGCGAACACTTGCCCGAGGTCGCCGATATAGACCAGCGAGTCGGCGGCGACGACAAGATCGAACGCCGCTGGCGGCTTGCGCATCAGGAGCGCGGTGGCGTCGTCGACTTCGAGCGCATCGTAGACGCCGCGCTCGCGCGCCTTGGCGATCATGCCCGGGGAAAGGTCCACGCCGGTCAGATGGTCGACGCTGGCCCGCAGCGCCTGTCCCATCAGGCCGGTGCCGCAGCCGAGGTCGAGCGCGCGAGCGAAACGGCGGCCGGGCGCGGCTGCGCTGATAGCTTCGGCGATGAGGGCAGGGGCGCGATAGAGGAGCGTCTGGGTCAGATGCGCGTCGAAGCGTTCCGCGTAACCGTCGAAAAGCCTGGCGACATAGGCTGCAGGCAGCGCGGGCGGGGCGTCGCCTCGTCCGATGAGCGCGAGCCGCGCCATCGCCCCTTGCGTATCGGCAGGATCGGCGATCACCGTCATGCGAAAAGCCTGCTCGGCTGCGTCGAGGTCGCCGAGCGTTTCGCGCGCCTCGCCGAGGGCGAACCATGCCGCCGCCCATTGCGGCGCGCGTTCCAACGTCTGCTCGAACATCTCCGCCGCCGCGCCGATGTCGCCCCGGTCGGCGGCGGCCTTGGCGTAAGCGAAGCGGCGCTCGGCGATGAGATCGCCGCAGGCCAGAGGGTTGTACGCCACTCGCGCCCTCAGCGCTTTCTGCGTCTCAGGCTGTCGAAATAGACGACGATGATGATGAGCGCGCCGGTGATGATCCGCTGCCAGAATGGATTGAGATTGAGCAAGTTGGCGCCATTATTAATCGTCGTCAGGATGAACGAGCCGATCAAAGGCCCGTGGACCGAGCCGACCGCGCCGAAAAGGCTCGTCCCGCCGATCACGGACGAGGCTATCGCTTGCAGTTCCCAGCCTTCGCCCTGGGTCGGATTGCCGATGCCGATGCGCATGGCGAGCAGAATGCCGACAAAGGCGGCGCAGAACGCCGAGATCACGTAGGCAAGATAGATCACCATCTTGACGTTGACGCCAGAGAGCCGCGCAGCTTCGGAATTCGAACCGACGGCAAAAAGGTATCGACCCCACCGGCTGTGGTTGAGGAGGATATAGGCCGGCACAGCGACCAGCACGACCATCCAGAACAGCATCGGAATTGCGAACCACGTCCCGTCCGTCCAGGGAAAGCCGAGGAAGCTTGCGCGCGAGAAACCGGTGAAAGCGTCATTGGTGATCGAAATCGTCGCGCCGTTGGTGATGAGGAGCCCGATGCCTCGTAGCGCGTACATCGTCGCCAGCGTCATGATGAATGGAGGCAGGCCCATCTGCACGATGCCGAAGGCGTGAAAGAGGCCGATGAAAATCCCGATGCCGAGCGATATCGCCACCGCCCCGGCGATCGACGAAGCGAAGCCGAGATCGTGCGTAAGCAGCAACGCGACCATCATTGAGACGAAGCCGGCAATAGCGCCGACCGAAAGATCGATGCCGCCGGTGATGATGGCGAAAGTCTCGCCGATGGCGAGAATCGCGATCATCGCGCCCTGGCGCAAGAGGTTGGAAATATTGTTGGCGGTCCAGAACGTTGTCGTCTCGATCGACAGGATGAGCCACATGATGAGCAGCAGGCCGAGCAGGGTGAGGCTGAGAAGCAGATTGAGCCCCGCGCCGCTTCGGCGCGGCTGAGCGATCGTCTGGTCGGTCGTTCCCGTGGTCATTTCCTCGCCCTTGCCTTAGACGCCGATCGCCTCGCTAAGGATTGTTTCGTGCGACGCGTCTTTATGTCCATGGCTGGCGACAATTCCGCCGCGACGGAACACGTGCAGCGTGTCGGCCAGCTCGTAGACTTCTGGAAGATACGACGAGATCATGATGACCCCGGCGCCCTTTTTAAGCAGGGACGCCAACAGCCGGTAGATCTCCGCCTTGGTCCCGACGTCGACGCCAACGGTCGGCTCATCGAAAATGAAGAGCTTGGCGCCATGATTGAGCCATTTGCCGATCACGACCTTCTGCTGATTGCCGCCGGAAAGGCTCGAGACAGGGGCAGCGCGCGAAGCCGTCTTGATCTGAACATCGCGGATCTGCCTATCGGCCGCTACGGATTCCCGCCCGAGATTGATCAGCGGGCCCACGCTCAGCCGTTTGAAGATCGGCAGATTGATGTTGAAGCCAACGCCAAGACTGAGGCAAAGGCCTTGGTCTCTGCGGCTTTCGGGGGCGAGCGCGATCCCCAGATCCATCGCCTCCCGCTCGCTGCGTATCGAGACCTCCCGTCCCAGCCAGGAGATGCGGCCGCCGCTTGCCGGATGACGGCCGAAGACGCTCTGGACGAACTCGCTGCGACCGGCGCCGATGAGGCCGTAGAGCCCGACGATCTCGCCTTCGCGCACCTCGATCGAGACATCGCGAAAGCCTTGCCCGGAGAGCGCCTCGGTCGCGAGAATTGTCGCGCCGATCGGGATCGTCTCCTTGTGATAGATCTGCTCGATCGTGCGGTTGATCATGAGCGCGATGAGGGCGGCTTCGTTCGTTTCGTCTGTCCTGCGCGTGCCGACGAGCGCGCCGTCGCGCAAAACCGACACCCGGTCGCAGAGCTCGAACACCTCTTCCAGCCGGTGGCTGATATATACGATCGTGACCCCATTGGCTTTGAGCCGCCGGATCAGTTTGAAGAGAGCCGCCGTTTCCTGGCGGGTGAGATAGGCGGTGGGCTCATCGAAGATGAGAAATTTTGCGCCGCGCCGCTCGGCGCGGGCGGTCGCGACGAGCTGCTGCTGGCCGATGGTCAATGACGAGAGGATCGCATTCGCGGGCAGGGCGAACCCCAGGTCGTCCAGCAACTTCTGCCCGTCGCGCACCATCCGCTTGTGGTCGAGGAGACCCCCGCGCATCTCCTCGTCGCCGAGAAAGATATTGGCCGCGACCGTGAGGTGCGAGCACAGCACGACTTCCTGATGGACCGCGTTGATGCCGAGATTGATCGCCTCATGCGGCGTCGCCAGCGCGACCGGCGTTCCGCGCCACAAGACTTCTCCCGACGAGCGCGGATGGACGCCGGTCAGCAGCTTGATGAGGGTCGATTTTCCGGCGCCGTTCTCGCCGACGATCGCATGAATTTCGCCTTGCTCGAAGGTCAGATCGACGGCTTTGAGGGCGTGCGTCGCGCCGAAGCGCTTGTCGAGCTTCCGCAAGGCGAGAAGCGCCTCGCCATCAGTACGGACGGCCGTGTCTACCGAGGTCATGGTCCCGCTCGTTGCGAGGTGGGTTCTTTTTGCCCGGGCGGGATCATTGACCGCAATTCGACGTTGCGCAAGCGGCGCTTGCGTCGGCTCGTCAATCTGGGTTCGAAACCCGAGGGGCGCGCCGACGCGTCCGCGCGGACGCGCCCCAGGCGTTCATTTCACCTTCGGGAAGAGCAGCGCGTGCTGCTTTTCGCCATCCATGTTGGCCTTGGTGATCAGGTTGGCGCCGGTGTCGACATTGGCCGGCACTTTTTCGCCCTTGGACACCGCAAGCGCGGTTTTTACGCCGTCATAGCCCATGCGATAGGGATCCTGGACGACGAGCGCATAGATTGTGCCGTCCTTGAGGAAGCCGATGAGTTTGTCGTCGCTGTCGAAGCCCACGAGTTTGATGGTGTCAGCCTTCTTGTTTTCCGCGATCGCCTGGCCGGCGCCCTGCGCCATGATCAGATTGGAGGCGAAGACGCCGCGCAGGTTCGGGTTGGCGGTGATGAGATCGGTCATGATGTTGAGGCCGGTCGTCGCCTGTCCGTCCGCCACCTTGTCCGCTACGAGTTTCAGGCCGGGATACTTTGCCGCGAGTTCCTCTTTGAAGCCTTTGGCGCGCTGGTCGAGCGAACCGACGCCCGGCAATGAGGTGATGAGCGCGACCTCGCCCTCTGCCTTGCCATACTTCTCGGTGATCGCCTGGGCGAGGCCGTCGGCCCCGATGCGCCCGCCCTGGACGTTGTCGGTAGTCAGGAACGAGGTAAAGGCCTTGGAGTTCGCCGCCGAATTGATGCCGATAATCGGCACTTTCTTCGCCGCTTCGTCGACCGGCTTGCCGAGCGCCTTGAACTCGGTCGGGGAGATGACAACCGCGGCCGGCTTCTCGGATACTGCGTTCTCGAGGATCGAAATCTGGCCGTTGATGTCGGATTCAGACTGGGCGCCGAGCTCGGGAACCTTGACGCCGAGGTCTTGGCCGGCCTTGCGCGCGCCCGCCAGCACGATTTGCCAATAGTTCGACGTGGTGTCCTTGACGATGATCGGTATCGTCGGTTTGTCAGCGGCGTAGCTCGGCGCGCTGAGCGCGGCGGCCATCGCTACGGCGGCCGCAATGAGCATTGTCTTCATGAGGCTTCCTCCATTGATGAGAGCAAGGTCGCTCTCGCCATTTGCATCTCCAGTTACCCGGAGGGTGCTTCGTTTGGATGACGATGACATCATCCAGAATGGGCTACACGGCCTTCGGGGTCGGAAGCAAGCGCCGCTCTGAGCCGCGGCAGCCTGACCCCAATGCCGTTCGCCTCTGCGAGTTCGATGAGGCCGACGAAACGGCGTCGCTTCTTGGCGTCGTGGTTGATGAAGATTTCCGCGAGTTGATGGTCGAGAAAGGGATTGCAGAACCGTTCGATGACGGTCGCCCGATAGGCGTCGGCCTCCTCTCGCATTCCGATCCCGGCGAACACCGGGAGTACTTCCTCGTCATAGAGCTGGTCGAGTTCGGCGCGCATCGCCCTGTCCGCCATCGCCTCGCGCACCGTGACTGTCGGCGCGCCGGCGTCCCGCTCCCAGATTTCAGCGAGATACGTGTGGCCGAGGTTGAGAATGAAGAGTTTCAGCCGCTCGTAAGGCTTGAGATCGCTGGTCGCCACGATCGCAGGGTGCCGGCAGGGAAGCTCGAGGCCGGGTTGGTCCTCGATCGCCCAAAGCGCATAGGGCTCAGCCACCGCCCCCACCGGCTCGAGCGACTCGGAGACGATGCGGTCGACCAGCGAATTGACCCAGACGCAGTCCTTCTCGACCCACCGGCGCGCCGACGCCGGAACCTCCCACCGATCGAGCACCCCGAGCACCACGCCGCGCAGAACGTTGCCGTTGGCAGGCGTCAACTCGCACGGGAAAAGCGTGATCGGCCCGGCGTTGGCGCGATGGCGCGCGAGCAAGAGTTTGGCAAGCTTGGCCGGAAACGATTTCGGCGGCCCAGCGTCCGGCCGGTCGGCGGGATCGGTGTCGTAGCCGCGATCGGCGGTGTTCGACACTGCGCAGCGCGCCGCATTGAACAGGCGCTCGACCTCGTCCCATTGCGTGGCGGCGTCGAAGCCGCCGGCGACGCTTGTCACCTCCACGCTCTCGTCCACGGTTTTCCCGCCGGCGAGGCCTTTCACCCGAACGCAGTAGGGCTTGCCGGTCGCAAAGGCGTCGAGGCGCTTGCGGCTTTCCTCGCTCGATGTGGTCCGCACCACGGCGATGTTGCCCATGGCCTCGCCGCGAGCTAGCGCTTGGCTGACGAACAGGTCGACATGCGCCTGCAGGAAGCGGCTGGTGCCGAACTGGAGGATAGGAAACGTCGTCAAGGGGCTAAATCTCGATCAGAGCCTTGATCACGCCCGTTTCGGGCCTGATCCAGGCGGGAAATCCGCTTGGCGCCTCGTCGAGCGATGCTCGGTGGGTGATGAGCGGGTCGGTCGGGACCAGACCCTGGCGCATTGCATCGAACACTTTGGAGAAATCCTCCGGGGTTGCATTGCGGCTGCCGAGAAGCGAGGTTTCGCGCTTGTGGAACTCCGGGTCAGCGAAACAAATCGTATCCCGCACGACGCTGACCAGGATGTAAGTTCCGCCGTGGGCGACATAGTTGAGTCCCGCTATCATTGACTTCGCGTTTCCGGTCGCGTCGACGACGATATCGAAGAAATCGCCGGAAGTGAGCCCATGCAGCGCTTCAGTCGCATTCGGCCCCGCGGCGACCGCGTGATCGACGCCTAGCCGGTCGCGGCAGAAGTCGAGCCGATCCTGGCGGATGTCGAGCGCCGTGACCGAACCGCCTTGCAGCCCAGCGAACAGCATGCAGCCGATGCCGATCGGTCCGGCGCCGACGACGAGAATGCGGTCTTGCTTGCAAGGGTTGGCGCGGCGGACCGCGTGGGCGCCGATCGCCAGAAATTCGATCATCGCCGCCTGATCGAGGGTAATGCCATCGGCCGGCGCGATATTGGCTTCGGGCACGCAGACGTAGTCGGCCATGCCTCCGTCGATGTGCACGCCGAGGACGCCGATGCGCTGGCAACAATTGGTTTTCCCGCGCCGGCAGGCGACACATGAGCCGCAGGAAAGATAGGGGATGACATAAACCTGTTGGCCGAGCGCGATCGTGCAGCCGGGTCCCGTCTCCGCCACCTCGCCCGACAACTCGTGTCCGATGACGCGCGGATATTCGAGGAACGGATGAGAGCCTTGGAAAATGTGGAGATCGGTGCCGCAGACGCCGGCGCGGCGGATTTGCACCAAGACCTCGCCCGGTCCTGGGGAAGGTCGCGGCCGTTCCGAAACGGCGATTTTCCCAGGACGGTCGCAAACCAGCGCCCGCATCCCCGTCCTCCCAGCTTCTGTATGTTATGGACAAAAAACCTCTTGCCACTCGGCAAGTCAATTTGTTTTTTATATAAAATGGCCAGTCGATAAAAACAGGCTACGGGGGGCGCCAGGAGGTGAAGACCAACACCGTCTTCAAGCGGGCCCACAATCAATGGCTCGCGCGCCTCGACGGCCATGCGCTCGGTTCGGACATCGGGTCCGAACCTTACTGGGCGGAGGCGCTTGCGGTCAGTCGAACGACGGTCCGCTCAGTCGTCGCCGCTCTCGCCGCAAGGGGAATCCTGGCGCATGACGGACGGCGGAAGCTGCTTCTGCGGCGCCCGGTCTCAGCCGACCTATATCCGGACCTGGAGACTGAGCAGCTCGGCGCCATTGTCGAAAAGCGGTTCATGAAGTGGATCCTGGATGGCGACTGCAAGCCCGGCCAGCTGATCAACGGGCTCGAGCTGGCGCGCCAGTTCGGCGTCTCGACATCGGCGATTTGGGACTATCTCAACCGCTTCAGCCAGTTCGGACTTCTGGAGCGGCGGCCGAGCGGAAGCTGGGCGTTCAAGGGTTTCACCAGCGAATTCGCCGAGGAGCTGTTCGAGGTGCGGGAAATGTTCGAATTGCGCTCGGCCCAGCGTTTCGTCGCGGTTGCGGCGGACGACCCGGCCTGGGCTGCTCTCGAGCGCATCAAGAGGGAGCATCTCGTCCTGCTGGAACATGCCGAAAGCCGATTTGCCGACTTTTCGGAGCTCGACGAGCGCTTCCATCGCTTGATCAACGACGCCTCGCGCAACCGTTTCATCGTCAGCTTTTACGATCTGATCTCAATGATCTTCCACTATCACTATCAATGGAACAAGCGCGACGAGAAGCAGCGCAACATCGCCGCGATGCGCGAGCACCTGCTCTATATCCAAGCCCTTGAAAGCCGGGATCGGGCCAGGGCCATGGAAAGCTGCCGCGCCCACATGGCGACCGCGCGCGCGACGCTCATTGGCTCGATTGGCGAGTTCGGGCGCAAGGCGTGACTCGAGGACGGCAAACTCCCAAACCGCGGGACTCAAAGAATCCGGCGGTTGATTTTCTCGGCCGTCTCTGGTTGAAGGAAACCATGCGAATGTGGTCGACGACCCTCAACCTTAGCCGCCCGGCGCGCTAGACGCGCCGGGACGCATAGTTTCGCCTCCTCTTTTCCCCGAAGAACGACAGGCCATTCGCGCCAGGCTGCTCTCAGCCGCGGTCGCCGCAACGCCTTCCAGGGTCAGCCCATGACACAGATGCCCATCCAGAAATACCGCGCCTATGCGCCAATCATCCTGCCCGACCGCCAATGGCCCTCGCGGGTCATCGATCACGCGCCGATCTGGTGCTCGGTCGACCTGCGCGACGGCAATCAGGCGCTGATCGAGCCGATGGGCGTCGACCGCAAGAACCGCATGTTCCGCCTGCTTGTCGGCATGGGCTTCAAGGAGATCGAGGTCGCCTTTCCCTCGGCCTCGCAAACCGACTTCGACTTCGTCCGCTCGATCATCGAAAGCGGCGCGATCCCCGACGACGTCGCGATTCAGGTCTTGACCCAGTGCCGGCCCGAACTCATCGAGCGCACTTTCGAGGCGGTCAAGGGCGCAAAGAAGGCAATCGTCCACTTCTACAACTCGACCTCGACCTTGCAGCGCGAGGTCGTGTTCAAGACCGATCGCAAGGGCGTGACGGAGATCGCCGTCAACGCCGCGAGGCAGGTCAAGGCGCTGGCGGTCGCCGCGCCGGAGACCGACTTTCAGTTCGAGTATTCGCCCGAGAGCTTCACCGGCACCGAGCTCGATTTCGCCCTCGAGATCTGCGAGGCGGTCAAGGACGTCATCAAGCCGACGCCTTCAAGGCGGCTCATCCTCAACCTGCCGGCGACGGTCGAAATGGCGACGCCCAACACCTACGCCGACCAGTTCGAATGGTTCGGGCGCCATATCTCCGACCGCGCAAGCGTGATCCTCTCGGTCCACCCCCACAACGATCGCGGCACCGCGGTCGCGGCGGCGGAGCTCGCGCTGATGGCCGGCGCCGAGCGGGTCGAAGGCACCTTGTTCGGCAACGGCGAGCGCACCGGCAACGTCGACATCGTCACCATGGCTTTGAACCTCTTCACCCAAGGGGTCGAGCCCGATCTCGACCTCAGCGACGTGAACGCGATCAGGGAGATCGCCGAGCACTGCAACCAATTGCCGGTGCACCAGCGGCACCCTTATGCCGGCGAACTGGTCTATACCGCCTTCTCCGGCTCGCATCAGGACGCGATCAAGAAGGGCTTCGAGGCCCAGGACAAGCGCAACGATCCCTTGTTCCTGGTGCCCTACCTGCCGATCGACCCGAAGGATGTCGGGCGCGACTACGAGGCGGTGATCCGCATCAACAGCCAGTCCGGCAAGGGCGGCATGGCCTATATCCTGCGCGCCGATTACGGGCTCGACCTGCCGCGCTCGCTCCAGGTCGAGTTCTCGAGGATCGCCCAGGAGCGCATGGACGCCGACGGCAAGGAGCTGACCTCGCCCGAGCTCTGGTCGCTGTTTCGCCAGACCTATCTGCTCGACAACCCGCCGATGACGCTGATCAAGCAGCAGGTCATTCCATCGAGCCCCGACAATCGCGAGCTGTTCGCCAGCCTGCGCAAGGCTGACGGCTCGACCTTGACGATCGAGGGCGAGGGCAACGGGCCGATCGACGCCTTCGTCAACTCGCTCAAGAAGGCGTTCAGGGTTGAGTTCTCGTTCATCGACTATCACGAGCACGCGGTCGGCCGCGGCGCCAACGCCACGGCAGCGAGCTACGTCGAGATCCAGGACGCCGAGGGGCGCGCGCTGCATGGAGTGGGCGTCGACCCCAGCATCGTGACGGCGTCGCTGAAAGCGACCTTGAGCGCGGTCATGCGGCTCATGCGGAGGGAGGGCAGGGGGTAGGCGGGCTGCTGTAGGGCCGGGTCGCCGACCCGGCCCCGGCGCGGTCAGCGACCGCGCCCTACAGCCGCCGAGGCCTCCCGGAGTCGGAACCGCGCCCTGGATGCCTGCCAACGCGGGCCTGACAGGGTGAAAAGTGTTTCACGTGAAACACTTACGCCCTGGAATTAACAGGGAGCTTTTTCGCGCGAACAGGGAGATTTTGCACGCGAACAGGGAGATTTTTGTGCCGGAACAGGGCCGTTAATCGCGCGCCCAGCCTCGCCTTCTCCGCGCCTGCGGCGCGCCGCTTGATTTGGCGTCCTTTCCGGAATCAACTGTCCTGAGCTGGATTCGGAGGGCGGGGTGGCGGCGGAAAACGGAGACGTCGAACGGCGGCTTTGGAGCATCGCGGATCAGCTGCGGGCGAACTCGGGGCTGAAGCCGTCCGAATATTCCCGCCCGGTGCTCGGGCTTCTCTTCCTGCGCTATGCCGACGGCCGGTTCGCCGAGGCTGAAAAACAGCTCCAGCCGCGGCCTGGCAGCCGCCTTGGCGCGCCGACGCCGGACGCCTTCAAGGCGCGAGGCGTCATCTATCTGACGCCGGAAGCCGGCTTCTCGCATCTGCTCAAACTGCCGGAAGGCGTCGAACCTCGGCCGGGCGCTGAACAACGCGATGGACGACATCGAGCGCAACAATCCCGACCTCGCCGACGCGCTGCCCAAGAACTACGGCGCGGTCGGCGACGACATCCTGCGCGAACTCATCAAGACGCTGGCCCCGCTCGACATCGACGGCGACGCCTTCGGGCGGGTCTATGAATATTTCATGGGCTATTTCGCCATGCAGGAGATGCAGAAGGGCGGCGAGTACTACACGCCCGCGAGCATCGTGCGGCTCATCGTCGAGATCATCGAGCCTTATCACGGCCGCATCCTCGATCCGGCCTGCGGCTCGGGCGGCATGTTCGTCCATTCGGCCGATTTCGTGCGGGCGCACAAGCACGCGCCGGAGAAGGAACTGTCGATCTTCGGCATCGAGAAGGTCGCCGAGACGCAGCGGCTCGCGCGCATGAACCTCGCCGTGCATGGCCTCGGCGGCACGATCCGCGAGGCGAATGCCTATTACGAGGAGCCGTTCCCGATTGTCGGCGCAGTTCGATTTCGTCATGGCCAATCCGCCGTTCAACGTCGACGGCGTCGATAAGGAGAAGGACGCGATCCGCAAGCGGCGAGGACCGCTTTCCTTTCGGCCTGCCGAAGCCCGACAACGCCAATTACCTCTGGATCGAAATGTTCTGGTCGGCGCTGAACGAGAACGGGCCGCGCGGGCTTCGTCATGGCCAATTCCGCCGCCGATGCGCGCGGCACCGAACTCGACATCCGCAAGAGCGCTGATCGAGAGCGGGACAGTCGATTGCATCGTCTCGGTCGGGCCCGAATTTCTTCTACACCGTCACGCTGCCCTGCACGCTGTGGTTCTTCGACAAGGGCAAGGCGAAGACGACGCGCAAGGATGCAAGTGCTGTTCATCGACGCGCGGCACGTCTTCCGCCAGATCGACCGGGCGCACCGCGACTTCACGCCCGCGCAGATCGAGTTTCTGGCGAACATCGTGCGGCTGTGGCGCGGCGAGCAGACGGAACTTATTCACAATTCCTATGCGCTGCTCGACGAGCGCGGCCTCGCCGAAGGCTTATGCCGACGTTCCCGGCCTCTGCAAGGCGGCGAGCCTCGCGGAGATCGAGGCGCAGGGCTGGAGCCTCAATCCGGGGCGCTATGTCGGCGCGACGGCGCGGGAGGCGGAGGCTGAGGATTTTCGGGAGAAGCTGGAGGAGTTGCAGGAGGAGTTTGAGCGGCTGACCGGGGAGGCACAGGTGATCGAGGCCGTTATCGCTCTGAACGTCTCGACGCTGTTGGAAGCCTGAAATGCGGTCAGACTGGAAGCCTTATACGCTCGATCAACTCGGACGTGTCGGACGCGGAAAATCCCGACATCGTCCTCCGTAACGACCCGCGCCTTTATGGAGGGAAATATCCTTTCTTCCAGACCGGGGACATCACAAAGGCGGAATTCTATCTTCACGACTTCTCAGCAACGTATAACGAAGTGGGGCTTGCACAAAGCAAGCTTTGGCAGCCGGGAACATTGTGCATTACAATTGCCGCTAACATTGCAGAAACAGCGTTGCTAACTATTCCTGGTTGTTTTCCAGACAGCGTCGTCGGATTCATTGCCAACCCTGAGATGGCAGATGCCCGTTTCATAAAATACTACATCGATCTTATAAAACTGCAAATGCAAATGTGTCACGCGGAACGACGCAGTCGAACCTCAGCCTCGACAAACTGCTTCATTTTGAATTTCGTGTTCCGTTGGTTGACGAGCAGCGAGACATCGCAGACGCGATATCCGCCTACGACGACCTCATTGAAAACAACACGCGGCGGATCGCGATCCTGGAGGAAATGGCGCGGCGCATTTTCGAGGAATGGTTTGTCCATTTTCGCGCCCCCGGCTGCGAGAGACTGCCAGGATCGATAGCCCCATCGGGCTGGTGCCGCAAGGGTGGGGGGTTGCTCAATTGGGGGAGATCGCACGAGTTCAGTGGGGCGACACAACGAAGACAAAGGAGACAGTTTCCTATGCGACAACGGGGCTATGACGCCTACAGCGCAGCGGGCTTAGATGAGCTTCTGAAGTCTATCCGGAAACATCACGCTGGATTGCATAGCTTCTCAACATGAGGCGGATCGAGGCGAGGCGCAGGAAGGCGAGCGCTTCTGATTGAAGTCTCCCAGTCGCGCGCGAGCCTGCGGCATCTTCCGAGCCAGGCGAATGGTGCCCTTACGATCCAGCGCTTTGGCAACACGACGAATTTTCTGGCTGGGTCGGGAGTGTTTGACGATCTCGACGTTCACCCGCGACAAGACCTTCTTCAACCCGGCGCCGGAATGTCGGCCCCTGATAATCCGCCGTCGGCATCCTCTTCGCGGTCGAAGTCGAGACGTGGAGGATCGGCGCCTCCGCGCCCGCGCCGCGCTTCAACGTGGTCGGCAAACCAAACAGTCTGGAGCCGCAGCGTCTCCGTCGCGACGAGGGCGGATGGCGAGGAGAGGAGCCAATACGCCGCGTACTGGGCGGCCTTCGACGCGTTCCTGAAGGAGCGGTCCGCGCCTTCGAGGTTGCCGGAAATCCGGTTTCCTGGGCGGTTCGTTTTTCCCTCCGTGCGCCCGGCGCTGCACTACAAGCCTCCGCCGCGAGGGGAAACAACCGGGTCGCCGTCGAACTCCTACTGACGAACAAGACGACGTCGAAGGCCCTCTTCGACCAAATTCGACAGGATCAATCGGCGATCGAGCCGGAAGTCGGCGAGCCGCTGGAATGGCTTCGGCAGGACGACTACATCGTCAGTCGCATCGCGCTCGCGACCAAGGCTTTCAACGTCTCGGACCGCGAACAGTGGCCGCAGCAACACGGCTGGCTTCTCGATTACCTGCTGAAGTTCAAAGCCGCGTTCTGGGACCGCGTCAGCGCGCTGACCGTCCCCGGCACCGCGCCCGAACCAGAGGCCGCTGGATGAGAGCGCCGTCATTGCGAGCGGAGCGAAGCAATCCAGCGATGGCGGCCGCACCCCTTCGATCGTGTGGAATGCTTCGTCGCTGCGCTCCTCGCAATTGACGAACGGGCCGCCGCTCTGCCGGAGGCGGCGGAATGAAGTCCAGAGGCAGCTCCGCTCAAGCGAGCCGCCGCTTGCAATGTGGTGACAAATATGCCACCATCCTATCGATGAGGGACGCTCGGCCCGTTTCGTGGATCAAGGCCGCGCGCAAGGAGTTCGAGCAGTTTCCCGAGGACGTGCAAAGCGACATGCGGGACGCGCTGACCCTCGCGGGCGAAGGCCAGATGTCCGGCAAGGCGAAGCCGTTCAAAGGCGTCGAGGGC
>CAVVNR010000011.1:0-184890 GCA_963749715.1 uncultured Alphaproteobacteria bacterium | reverse complement strand
GCCTGTCTGGATAATAGCGGATTTTGCTGGCGGGGGTTGAGCGAATTGGATTCTGCTTGGGGATGAGCAAGACATTCCGCCCCTGGCAGATTGCCGAACCGCTGCTGTTTCCGCCGTGCGTGCAGGACTTTGTCGGCGCGGACCACTTGGCGCGCTTTGTCGTTGGGCTGACCTCGATCATCTTGACCTTCGGGAGATCGAGAGAGCCTACGGGAGCGAGCGCGGACAGCCGCCGTTTGATCCGGCGATGATGACGGCGCTGTTGCTTTACGCCTATTGCAACGGCGTCTACTTGTCGCGGCGGATCGCCAAGGCGGCGCGCGGCGGGTCGACTTCATGAGCGTGGTCGGCCTTGACCCGCCGGATTTTCGCACCGTCTCCGACTTTCGCAAGCGTCACCTGAAGGCGCTCGCCGGCCTGTTCACCCAGGTTTTGAAGCTGTGCGAACAGTCGGGGCTGGCGAGGCTCGGCCATGTCGCTCTTGACGGCACGAAGATCAAGGCGAACGCCTCGAAGCACAAGGCGATGAGCTACGAGCGCATGGCCAAGCGCGCGGCGGAGCTCGAGGCCGAGGTGGCGCGGTGGATGAGCGCCGCCGAAGCTTTGGACGGGCGAGAAGACGAGGCGTTCGGCCGCGACAAGAGCGGCGAGGAGATGCCCGATTGGGTGGCCGACAAGAAGAAGCGCGCCGAGAAGATCCGGGCGGCGCAGGCCGAATTGGAGGCCGAGGCGAAGGCGGCCGCCGCGGCCGAAGCGAAAGCGCGGGCCGAGGCTGAGGAGAAACGAAAAGCCGAAGGGCGCAAGAGACCGGGAAAGCCCGCCGCCCCACCCTCCGAGGAACCCGATCCGAAAGCGCAAAAGAACTTCACCGACCCCGAAAGCCGCATCATGAAGACCAAGGACGGGTTCATTCAGGGCTACAACGCGCAAGCGGCGGTCGACGCGACGGCGCAGGTGATCGTCGCCCACGGCCTCGACGCCCGACAGAGCGACCAGCATCAGCTCACGCCGATCGCCGACGCGATCGAAGCCAATCTCGGCCGCAAGCCCGCGCAGCTGTCGGCGGACGCCGGCTATTGCTCCGAGGCCAACCTTGCGGCGATGGAGCAGCGCGAGATCGACGCCTATATCGCGCCGGGGCGGGCCAAGCACGCAGGGGAAGGAGAAGGCGGCGGCGCGCGGGTCGCCGCCATGCGCGAGAAGATCAAGGCCGGCGGCCACCTCAGTGCCTATCGGCTGCGCAAGCAACTGCCCGAGCCGGTGTTCGGGCAGATCAAGCAAGCACGCGGCTTCCGCCAGTTCCTATTGCGCGGGGTCGAGAAGGTCGCCGCCGAATGGGCCGTTGTCTGCATCGCCCACAATGTTTTGAAGCTGGCCCAAGGGTGGACTCCGTTCATCGCAGACGCCGCAGCCGCATAACCTCGCGAAATTGCCAAAGACGCGCCGCGCCACTCCCGCGCCTCGGTCCCGCGCTTCAAATCCCCGTCGCGAAGGGATAAAGCAGACAGGCTCCTAGCCGAGATCGCGCTGGGCGAGCCGGTGTTCTGACATTGGCCCACGCCGCGCCATTGCGCCGTCGACCGATAAACTATGGATTGTGAGCAGAGAGGCTGGGCAGGATGAAACGCATCGCTATTCTCCTGACGGCCGTTGCTTTGATCGGGTTTTTTCCGGCGGCCGCGGAGACGGCGTCGCACCCGCCTGCCAAGCCAAAAAGCGCGCACGGTCACATTGTGCCGATGAGGCATGACCAGCTCACCCTCTATCCGCACGGTCGGCCGGCGCGCCGTCAACCAGCATACAGCTTCACGCGCCATCGGTTTGATCAGCCGACCCCAATCCACAATACATTCATGGGCGCACCTTACTAAAGCCGGCATTGATCTGGCCCTCTCACCAGTCCAGCTCCTGTACGAACTTGTAAGGATAATCTGGCTCGACGTAGCCGTGGGCCTTCCCGCGCTTCGGCAGGACAGGCTTGTCGCACGGCAGCTCTTTGTACGGAATTTTCGACAGGAGATGCGAGATGACATTGAGCCGAGCACGCCTCTTATCGTCGGAGCGCACCACGTTCCACGACGCCCAGGGCGTGTCGGTCGCTTTGAACATATCGTCGCGAGCACGGGAGTATTCGTACCAGCGGCTGTAGGACTTGAGGTCCATTGGCGACAGTTTCCAGATCTTGCGCGGATCTTCGATGCGCGCCTCGAGCCGACGAGTCTGCTCCTCGGGGCTCACCTCGAGCCAATATTTGAGGAGGAGGACACCGGACTCGATAATCGCTTTCTCGACTCCTGGCGTCAGCTCGAGAAAGCGCTTGACCGCGTCCATCGAGCAGAATTCCATCACCCGCTCGACGCCGGCGCGGTTGTACCAGCTCCGATCGAAGATCACGATCTCGCCCGCGGCGGGCAGGTGTCGCATATAGCGTTGAATATACATCTGCGACTTCTCGCGCTCGGTCGGCGCAGGTAGCGCGACGACGCGAAAGACGCGCGGGCTGACCCGCTCGGTGATCGCCTTGATCACCCCGCCCTTGCCGGCGCCGTCACGCCCCTCGAACACGATCACGACCTTCAGGCCCTTGGCGACCACCCAAAGCTGCAGCTTGACCAGCTCGCCGTGCAGTTTGGCGAGTTCGCGCTCGTAGTCCTTGCCGCCGAGCTTCTCCTGACCTTCCGAGGGTTTCTCGTTCTCGGCCTTTTTGGCCTTGTTCGGACGTTTTGTCGCTGCCATGCTATCCTCCCTGCTAAGTGTTTACATCATGCACCTGTATGCCTATTGAGGGCAGAGGGCTTGGACCAAGATAGGGCGGCCCGAAGGCGTCACGTTTGTCGTCGTATCGCAATTCGAGAGGAGCCGTGCTCCGCGTTCAGTTTCGAGTCGTGCTGGCGATGACCCGAGTAGGAATGACGTGCGGAGGAACCCCATGAAGACCTTTCGTCGGCGCGTTGCTGCGTCCGCCCTACTGTTGAGCATTGCGGCTTGTGCGCTCTCCGTGAGCCGGGAGCCAAGGGGCGGCGTTTCCTTGGTTCCTTCAGCCGATGCGCAGGGGATGATCCGGAATCTGATTGCGCGACTGCGCGGGCAGACGCTGCCTGAAGGCATCGTCAAGTCGAACGGCCGCATCGAAGCGACGCAGGTGGACGTTTCCTCGAAATATGCCGGGCGCCTTGCCGAAGTGACTGTGGAAGAAGGCTCGAGCGTCACGCAGGGGCAGGTTATCGCGAAGATCACCTCGCAGGAATACGAGGCGCAACTGCGCGCTGCGAACGCCGATGTACAGAAGGCCAACGACGCGCTGGCGGCGGCGGAGGCGGAAATCGCCTCGCGCCAGAGCGCGCTCGAATTTGCCAAATCCGACTTCCAGCGCGGCCAGGAGCTGATGAAGACCGGGTTCATCACCAAGCAGGTCTTCGAGCAACGCAAGCGTAATTTCGACTCTGCGACGGCGGCCGTGCAAAGCTTCACCTCGCAGCGCGACCAGGCCCTATCCCAGATCGCGAACTCCGAGGCGGAGGTTGATCGCATTCAGTCGATCATCGATGATCTGACGCTCGTGTCGCCGCGGTTGGGACGCGTTCAGTATCAGCTTGCGCGCGCGGGCGAGGTCGTCGCCGCCGGGGCCCCGATCGTCACCATTCTCGACCTCACCGACGTCTATATGACGATCTTCCTCCCCGCCGCAGACGCGGGGAGATTGACCGTCGGCGACGAGGCTCGCATCATCCTCGATCCCGTTCCTGATTACGTCATTCCGGCGACAGTCAGCTTCGTCGCGGCCGACGCGCAGTTCACTCCGAAGACGGTGGAGACGACGGACGAACGCGCTAAGCTGATGTTCCGCACCAAGCTGAAGATCGACCCGCAGATCCTTCAACAGTTTTACACTCGAGTGAAGACCGGGGTACGCGGAATGGGCTTCGTCCGCACCAAACCGGACGTGGATTGGCCGGACGAACTTCAGGTCAAGCTGCCGAAGCCCCCCACGGCGCCACAGGCCGCCGCGCCCGCGGCCGAGCCAGACGCGAAACCGGCGGACGCGAAAACCCCCGACGCAAAATGACCGGCGAGCCGATCGCCCGGGTCAAGAACGTCTCGCACCGATACGGGGCGACGGTGTCGCTGGCGGATGTAAGCATCGACATTCCGTCGCGCATCATGGTCGGCGTGATCGGGCCGGACGGCGTCGGAAAGTCGACTCTGCTCGGGCTCATCGCGGGCGTGAAGAAGATTCAGGACGGCGAGGTCGTCGTCTTCGACAAGAGCATCGCCGACCAGGAGACCTTGCGCGAGATGCGTGGCCGCATCGCCTATATGCCGCAGGGCCTCGGCCGCAACCTCTACCCGACGCTCTCCGTCTTCGAGAACATCGACTTCTTCGGCCGATTGTTCGGATTGTCGGCGACGGAGCGTCGCGCCAAGATCGACGAGCTTCTTACGGCGACGAGCCTGGAGAAGTTCGAAGCGCGTCCCGCCGGCAAGCTTTCCGGCGGCATGAAGCAGAAGCTGAGCCTCTGCTGCGCCCTTATCAACGACCCGGACCTCCTTATCCTCGACGAGCCGACCACCGGCGTCGACCCGCTGTCGCGCGGCCAGTTCTGGGACCTCATCAACACGATCCGCGCGCGCCGGCCGCAAATGAGCGTCATTGTCGCGACCGCCTATATGGACGAAGCGGAGCGCTTCGACTGGCTGATGGCGATGGACGACGCCAAGATCATCGCCACAGGCACGCTGAAGGAGCTGTTGGCTAAGACAGGCGAGCCCAATCTCGACGAGGCCTTCATCGCCATGATGCCCGAGGCCAAGCGCGCCCTGCACAAGAAAGTGGTCGTGCGTCCGCGCGTAGCCTCCCCGGACGAGACGCCGGCGATCGAGGCGGAGGGGCTCACGCGCCAGTTTGGCGATTTCGTCGCGGTCGACCACGTCAGCTTTAGAATTCCACGCGGCGAGATCTTCGGCTTCCTCGGCTCGAATGGGTGCGGGAAATCGACGACGATGAAAATGCTGGTCGGCTTCCTGCCGGCGAGCAGCGGCACGTGCAAGCTGTTCGGCGAGCCGATGGGCTCGAACGACATGCAGGCCCGGCGCAACGTCGGATATATGACCCAGGCCTTTTCGCTCTATGGCGAATTGACGGTCGCCCAGAATCTCGAACTCCACGCCCAGCTCTATCACCTGCCACCAGAAAAAGTCGCGGGCCGAATTGAGGAGCTGCTCGAGCGCTACGACCTGAGGTCTGTCGTCAATTCGCGCCCCGACAGCCTCCCGCTCGGCATGAAGCAGCGCCTCCAGCTCGCGGTCGCCGTGCTGCACGAACCCTCCATTCTCATTCTCGACGAGCCGACGTCTGGCGTCGACCCGATCGCGCGCGACGCCTTCTGGCACACGCTGATCGACCTCTCGCGCGACGACGGCGTGACGATTTTCGTGACCACCCATTTCATGAACGAGGCCGATCGTTGCGACCGCATCTCGCTCATGCACGCCGGCAAGGTGCTCGCAGTCGGCGCGCCACAGGAACTGGTCAAGGAGCGCGGCAGCGCGTCGCTCGAGGACTGTTTCGTCGGCTATCTCGCCGAGGCGGCGGGCATCGACATGTCGAAAAAGGTCGAGCCGCCGGCGACTGCCGCCGCCGAAGTCCAGGCAGGCGAGCGGCCGAAGCGCTTCAAAATTGGCCGGCTATGGGCTTACGCGCGGCGCGAGACAGTCGAGCTGCTGCGCGATCCGATCCGGCTGGCTTTCGCGCTCGTCGGTCCGATCATTCTCATGTTCGCCTTCGGCTTCGGCATCTCGTTCGATATCGAAAATCTGGAGACGGCGTCCTTCGACCAGGACGACACGCCCCAAAGCCGCGACCTGCTTCAGGGTTTCGACGGGTCGCGCTATTTCTCGGTCCAGCCGCCGATCACGTCGGCGGGCGAGGCCGAGAGACGGCTCAGAAGCGGGAATACCCAGATCGTCGTCGAAGTGCCGCCCGGATTCGGCCGAGACCTTCTCAACGACCGCACGCCGGAAGTCGACGCGACGGTCGACGGCGCGATGACGTTTCGCGGCGAGACGTCGAAGAATTATGTCACGGGCGTCATCAGGAAGCAGGGCGAGGAATTGTTACGGCGCCAGCGCCGAGCAGGGAGCGCCAACGCCTGGACGGACGACGACATTCAGACCCGCTTTCGCTACAATCAGGCCTTTCTCAGCGTCAACGCGATGGTGCCCAGCATTTTCATGCTGCTGCTCTGCCTGATTCCGGCGATCATGTCGGCGATCGCGGTCGTGCGTGAGAAGGAGACCGGCTCTATCGCCAACTTCCGCTCGACGCCTATCACCCGATTCGAGTACCTGATCGGCAAGCAGCTTCCCTATATCGCGGTCGCGATGATCGCCTTCCTTGCCCTGCTCATGATCGCGATCTTTATTTTCCGCGTGCCGCCGAAGGGGCCAATCCTCGTCCTTCTCTTGGGAACGATCGTCTATGTTGTTGCAACCGTGGGGTTCGGCGTTCTGATCTCCTCCTTCACCCGAACGCAGGTCGCAGCCGTCTTTGCGACCGCGATCCTTTCGATCGTACCGGCGGTCAATTTCTCCGGAATGCTCGCGCCGGTCTCTTCGCTCTCCGGCGGGGCGAGGGTGATTGGCCTGTCGTTCCCATCGTCCTGGTACCAGCAGATTTCGGTCGGCGTATTCGCCAAGGCGCTCGGCATCGTCGACCTCTGGCGCGACATCGCCGCGATCGCGCTCATCGCCCTTGTCTTCCTGGCCATTTCGCTGGCCCTGCTTCGCAAGCAGGAGGCGTGAGATGTCCGAGACTCCCTCACCCAAAGCCCCGCATCTCGTCGAAGCCAAGCCGCTGACCTTCGTCGACCATGTGGTCAACATCTTCCATCTGGTCATCAAGGAGCTGAGAAGCATCCGGGCGGACCCGGTGATGCTGATTCTGGTCGTCTACTCGTTCAGCATTTCGGTGAACACGGTCGCGACCGGAGCGGTGACGGAAGCGACCAATCTCTCGGTCGGCATCGTCGACGAGGACGGCTCGGACCTGTCGCGGCGCATCGCCGAGGGGCTTCGGCTACCGACCTTCCAGCCGCCGGTGCACATTACCGCTTCCGACATCGACCCGATGATGGATCAGGGCAAGCTCCTGTTCGTGGTCGAAATCCCGCCGAATTTCGAGGCCGACGTGCGCGCCCAGCGCAAGACCGGCGTCCAAATTAATGTCGACGCCACCGCGGTCGCCCAGGCCGGCAACGGCGCTAGCTCGCTCCGCAACGCCATCGCGACCGAGATCCAGCGGTTCATCTCCGGGAGAGCCGACTCGAATGGCGCGCCGATCAATCTCGTCCTGCGCGCAGCCTTCAACCCGAACCTCAAGACAGCTTGGTTCTCGGCGATGACCCAGGTCATCAACCAGATCACGCTGCTGACGGTTATCCTCACCGGCGCGGCGCTGATCCGCGAGCGCGAGCAGGGCACGGTCGAGCACCTCTTGGTCATGCCGGTCGTGCCGTCGGAGATCATGCTCGCCAAAATGATCGCCAACGGCCTCGTCATCCTGGTCGCAGCGATGCTGTCGCTGCAATTCGTCGTGCACTGGTGGATCGGTTCGCCGATCAACGGCTCTCTGCTGGTGTTCCTGCTCGGGGCGGCGATCTATGCGCTCGTCGTCGCTGCGCTCGGCATCCTGCTCGGCACGCTCGCCACGACCATGGGCCAGTTCGGCCTGCTCGCCATGCCGGTGCTGATGGTGACACAACTGCTTTCCGGCAGCAGCACGCCAATGGAGAGCATGCCGGTCTGGCTGCAATATTTCATTCAAACGATCAGCCCGACGCCGCATTTTGTGCAATTCGCCCAGGCCGTGCTGTTCCGCGGCGCCGACCTCACGCTCGTCTGGCGCCCGCTGGTCGCCATGCTCGCCATTGGCGTCGTCTATTTCACCGTCGCCAGCGTCCGCTTCCGCAAGGTGATCTTCGGCGGGTGACCGCTTCGGCGCCGGTCCTGGCCATCATTCACATGCGATGCAAGTATAATACTGAACCAAGGTGTAATATTGGACGAATGGGTAGTCCCGCCGACTGCGGCGCTCGGCTTGACGTCCCAAGCCACACAAGTCCAAAGTGGCGCACCACCAACACACCGCGGACCCCGGGGGGCCAGGGTGCGGTATGCGGCGGGCCTGAGCCCGACCATCAAACCAAGGGAGAAAACCTTGCCCAAGACCTATTGGCGCGCCGGTGTCGACCGACGCGCACTCGTCAAATCGGGGCTCGCGCTTGGCGCTGCCCAATTCGCCAGCCCATTCGTCATCAGCGCCCGCGCCGCGGATGCGGTCAGGATTGGCCTCGACAATCCGCTGACCGGCACCTACGCCGCATACGGCAAGAATGAGATGATCGGCTGCCAGATGGCGCTCGACGAGATCAACGCCAAAGGCGGAATTCTCGGACGCCCGGCTGAGCTCGTCGTCGAGGACTCGACCAGTGGCGACGCTGGCACGGCTGTGCAGAAGGCGCGCAAGCTGATCGAAGGCGACAAGGTCGACTTCCTCCTCGGCAACGTCAACTCGGCCCTCGCCCTCGCCATGGCGCAGGTTTCGAGCGATAAGGGAATTCTGCACATTGTTCCGGGCGGCCACACCGACGCGGTCACCGGCGCGAGCTGCCACTGGAACGTGTTCCGCGTCTGCAACACCACTTCGATGGAGGCGAATGCCGTCGCGAGCGCGCTGATCAAGCAGTACGGCAAGAATTACTATTACATCACGCCTGACTATGCCTTCGGCCACACGCTCGAATCGGCGATGGTCAAGGCGATTGGGGGGCTCGGGGGCAAGCGGGTTGGCGGCGATTTGACGCCGCTCGGCACGGTGGACTTTTCCTCCTATCTCATCAAGGCGCAGGCGGCCAACCCAGACGTCATCGTCTTCTTGGTTCAGGGCGACGACATGCTGAACGCCATGAAGCAGGCGGTTCAGTTCGGGTTGCAAAACAAGGTCCATCTGGCCGGCGCGCAGCAGGAACTGGAGCCGCTTGAGGGCCTGCCGCCTGAGGCGCGGATCGGGGTCTGGGTCATGGAATGGTACTGGAACCAGCCCGGCGTGCCCCACGTTGCCGAATTCGTTGAGGCGGTCAAAAAACGTACCGGTCGCGTGCCGACCGCGCGCACTTGGTTCGGCTATGTCTCGGGCTGGACCTGCGCGCTCGCGGCCGCGAAGGCCAATTCGCTGAAGGCCATCGACATGGCCAAGGCGCTGCAGGACTTTCATTTGCCGCCCGAAGTCGCCCTGGGGCCTAACCCGGCTTTCTATCGCGCCGGGCAGAATCAGCTGCTCGCGACGTTATTCGTCGGCCAAGCCCAGGCGCAGGGGTCGGCGACGGACGATCTCTTCAAGGTCGTCACAGCCGTCAGCGGCGCCGACGTCGCCGGAACGGTCGAAGAGAGCGGCTGCAAGATGACCTGGCCGACCTGAGCCCAAGCCATGCGAGGGGGGCCATCGCTCATGTCATTGCGCGAGCGAGAGGCGCCGGCGGCATGACTCAAGTCGTCCTGTTCAATGTCTTCAACGGCCTGATCGTCGGGGCGTTCTACGCGCTGATGGCGCTCGGCCTTTCGCTGATCCTCAATCTGAGCGGCGTCATCAATTTCGCCCACGGCGGATTCCTTGCGCTCGGCGCCTATCTCGCGTTCACGCTCATTCCCTATATCGGCTTCTGGGGCGCGCTGATCGTCGCGCCCCTCCTTACCGCCGCGCTGGGCCTGGTCATTGAACGCCTGTTGATTCGTCCGCTCTACGGCGGCGATCCGCTCTACGGCCTGCTCTTGACCTTCGGCCTCGCCTATATCTTTGAGGATGCGACCCGCTTCATCTGGGGCGCGCAGAGTCTGCCGTTCCAGGTGCCCGCCTGGCTGACAACCTCACTGTCGAACCAGTTCTTTTTCGTCACCGGCTATCGCGTGTTCATGATCCTTATCGTCACCGCGGCGGTCGGGGGATTGTTCGCCGCGCTCAACTATACCCGCCTCGGCATGCGCATCCGCGCGGGCACGCGCGACCTCGACACCGTCTCGACCCTCGGCGTCAATGTCAGGGTCCTGCGCAGCCTTAATTTCGGCATCGGCATCTATATGGCCGGCCTCGCCGGGGTGCTCGCGGCGGGCCTACTCGGCCTTTCGCCGACCATCGGCGCCAATCTCATCATGCCGAGCTTCGTGGCGATCATCGTCGGCGGCCTCGGCAGTCTGCTTGGAACGCTGCTCGGCGGTTTGATGATCGGCGTCGCCTCGGGACTGGCGGCAGTCTATTTTCCCTCCGCCACCGAAGCGGTGATCTATGTGATGATGGGGCTCGTGCTGCTCGTCCGTCCCCGCGGCCTGCTCGGCGAAGAGGGGAGGCTGCATTGAGCGCCGCGCGCGCGCGCGCCTTCGACGCCGCCGTCTTGATCGTGCTTCTGTTCATGCCGTTCTGGATGGGCGCGATCGGCGGCTATACCGAGCTCGCGTCTCGCATCGTCGTCATGGGGCTCGCGGCGATGTCGCTCAACTTCCTGCTCGGCTTCACCGGTGTTCTGTCGTTCGGACATGCGGCCTATTTCGGCCTCGGCGCCTATGGCGCGGCGATGGCGATCAAGTATCTCGGGTCCGGCACGCTACCCGCGATCGCTCTCGGCGTCGTCGTGGCGACCCTCGCCGCGATGGCGATCGGCGCGCTGATCGTCAGGCGGCGCGGCGTCTATTTCGCCATGGTCACGATCGCCTTCGGCCAGGTGTTCTACTTTCTTGCCTTCCGTTGGAACGCGGTGACCGGCGGCGACGACGGCCTGACTGGTTGGCATCGCCTGCCGATCGATTTCGGCTTCGCCACGCTCGATATCTTCGGCAACGACAAGGCGTTCTACTATTTCGCCCTTGCCGTGTTCGCGGTTTGCGTCGGCGCGATGGCGATGCTCCTCAACTCCCCGTTCGGGCGCTCGCTCACCGCCATTCGCGAGAACGAGCGGCGGGCGCGGTTCCTCGGCGTGCCGATCGAGTTCCACATCTGGTTGTCGTTCGTGATCTCGTGCCTGTTCGTCAGTGTCGCCGGCGCGCTCTACGCCCTGCTCAACAACTTCACCGATCCGCGCGCGCTGCGCTTCGACCTTTCCGGCAATCTTGTGATCATGGCGGTGCTCGGCGGCATGCGCTCGTTCTGGGGTCCGCTGATCGGCGCGGCGATCTTCGTCGCATTGCAGGATTACGTGTCGAGCCGCACCGAAAACTGGATGTCGGTCATCGGTCTGGTGTTTGTGCTGGTGGTGCGCTTTTTTCCGCGCGGAGTTCTGGGCATGCTGCGCGGCGGGGCCAAGGCGTGACCCTGCTTCAGGTCCGCGGCGCCTCGAAGCGTTTCGGCAGCCTCATTGCCATCGACGAGGTGTCGCTTGCCATTGAGCCCGGCGAGCTGCGCGCCATCATTGGTCCGAACGGCGCCGGCAAGACGACGTTCTTCAACCTCGTCAGCGGCCTCATCGCGCCGACCGCGGGCTCGATTTGGTTCGAGGGCACGGACATCACCGCGCTTCCGCCCGAACAGCGGGTCAAGCGCGGCATGGCGCGCACCTTCCAGATCACCGAGGTCTTTCCCGAGCTCTCGGTCGCCGACAACATCCGCGTCGCCGTCGAGATCGCGGCCGGCTATCGTCTCAGGCCCTGGCTCGGCGCCGACGCGCGGGCGGCGGTCGCGGCGCGGGTCGCCGAGCTTCTCGAGATGGGCGGATTGGCCGACAAGAGCGACGTGCGCGCGGGCGCGTTGTCGCACGGCGACCAGCGGGCGGCGGAGATCATGATGTCGCTTGCGCTACGCCCCCGCCTCCTGATGCTCGACGAGCCGACGGCGGGCATGGGCGATCAGGAGACCTACGACATTGCGCGGCTGATCAGGCGCCTGCATCGGCAGGAGGGGCTGACGATCATGCTCATCGAACATGACATGCGGGTTGTCTTCAACCTCGCCGACCGCATCATGGTGCTGGCGGAAGGGAGGGTCCTGGCGGAGGGCGCGCCCCAGGAGATCGCCGACAGCGACAAGGTCCAGGCCGCCTATCTCGGCAAGGCGGCGGCATGATCGCGCTGAAGGCCGATTCCATCCACGCATTCTACGGCAAGAGCCATATCCTGCATGGAGTGAGCCTGGAGGTGGGCGAGGGCGAGATCGTCGCGCTCCTCGGCCGCAACGGGGCGGGGAAGACGACCACCTTGCGCTGCCTGATCGGCCTCACCCGCCCGCGCGCGGGCAGCATCGCGCTGTTTGGCGCTGACGTGACCGGATTTCCGCCCTACCGGATCGCCGAAGCCGGCGTCGGCTATGTGCCGGAGGGGCGGCGGATCTTCGCCAATCTGACCGTGGACGAGAACCTCCTGGTCCCGGTCGAGCGGCCCGGCCCGTGGACGATCAAGCGGGTCTACGAAGCCTTCCCGCGCCTCGCCGAGCGCAAAGCCAACAAGGGCGCCCAGCTCTCGGGCGGAGAGCAGGAGATGCTGTCGATCGCCCGCGCCCTCGTTTTGAACCCGAAGCTGCTCATGCTCGACGAGCCCTCGCAGGGGCTCGCGCCGCTGATCGTCGAAGACGTGTTCAGAATTGTCGCCGCGGCGCGGCGCGAGGGCGTCTCGGTCCTCTTGGTCGAGCAGAATGTGCGCGCGGCGGTCGAGATCGCCGACCGCGCCTACGTGCTCGATGACGGGAGGATCGTCTACGAGGGCGACGCCCGGACATTTGGCGCGGACGAGAAGCGGGTCCGCGAACTTGCCGGCGCCAGCGCCGAGAAATGGAACATGGACGGGTAGCGCCGCGACTCGCCCGCAAGCCGCTACTTTTGGCAAAAGACGGCGACGAGCGCCTCCCTCTCGCGCAGGGCGATGTCGCCGGCGCTGAGTTCTGCTGCGCTCGCGGGGGCGGAGTCCCCGGCGCCGAGGAAGGCGCGGATGACGTCGGGCGCAATGATAGGGTGCGAGGCGGCGAGCGCGACGCCCGCGACCCGCTTGGGCTCCCCGGCGAGAGGTGCGATGAGCCCGACCAGCCCGCCCTGCCGATCAAACAGCGGCCCGCCGCCCGCGCTCGTCTCCACCGCGACGAAGACGGCCGGCCGGGCCTCGTCGCCGGTGAGCGAAGCCGGGCTCATGGCGAGGCGCGATCCGGCGAAGCCAAGCGCGACGACGTCCCCCGCCAGCGCGCCGAAATGCGGCGCTTCGCCATTCGGGCCGAATTCCCCGGCGATCACCGCCAGCTTGCTCGCGGCGTCCGTCCGCTCGAACCGGACCGGCTTGCCGCCGACCATCGGGTTCGGGCAGTCGTCCGCCTTGACCGCCGTCAGCGCCTTACCGGGCGCGACGATGAGCGCGGTTGCGGCCGGCCCGGGATTGGGCGAGGGCGGACTTGAGCCAGATTCCGGCGCAAGGGCGGCCGCCGGGCTCGCAGCCGGCGTTGGCGCGGGCTGCGGGAAGGGCTCGAACGAATTGGCGACCGCGAGCGCGACCCGGTCAAGCTGAGCGGCTTGCGATGCGGGATAGACGAAGGTGAAGCCGCGGATCGGCGGGATCGCCGTCGGATTCTTGTCGAAGCGGGTATAGAAGTCCGACGCCCCGTCCTGCCCGGAGACGACGAAAAAGGCGTCTGGCTTGATCGCCTTGTAAACGATCCGACGGGTTGGCGTCGCGGCGGCAAGGCGTGCGTAGAGCGCGCCAAGGTCGGGGTCCGCGCTCGTGGCGAGCTCGAGCTTCGTTCCGGCCCGCCCGCTCAGCAACTTGGCCGGCGCGCCGATCCTCGCGCCGCTCCTGGCCTCGCTGACATTGGAACCCGACCGCGTCGCGCGCCTTCTGGGCGCCGGCGAGCAACGCCTTGAGCTCGGGCGCCGACAGCGCGCCGTCTTGAGGCGCCTTGGCGCTCGCCTGGTAGGCGAGAATTGCGTTGCGCGTTCCCCTTCCGAAGTCGCCGTCGACTACGCCAACGTAGAATCCGAGCCATACCAGCGCGTCCTGCGCCGCCTTTCGGCTCGATTCCGGCAAAGCGAGGAACGCCGCCTTCTGCGCGGTCAGCGCCGCATCGGCCGCCGAAGGCGGCGTTGCCGCTGTCTGGGCGTCGGCGGCAGGTCCGGTAAGGACCAGAACCGCCAGGGCGAGGGCCGCGCGAGTCGAGATGCATAGCATGGTTGACCCGCTGATCGGGGAATGGCGGGCATGCTAGCCAGTCGCCGCCGAGGCGTCCAATTCCCGCGTCACGTCGAACCCCGCGGCGCCGAGCCGTTCGACGACGAGACGCGAGATGTTCTCATCCGCTAGGAAGCGCATCACTCGACGGCAAGAACGGTCTCGTCCCGCAGTAATCGGCCGCGAAAATGAGCGCTGCGAATACGTCGGCCAGCCTCAGTTGCGGATAGGCCTCGAGAAGATCAGCGAACGACCGCCCCGCGCCGAGCTTGCGCAGAATAAGCTCCGCAGTCAGGCGCATGCCCTTGATGCATGGCTTGCCCAACATGACGGTGGGATCGGCGGCGATGCGCGAAGATGTCATATTCGGCCCGAATTCGTTCAAACAGGGATCAGGCTCCAATGATACCTCAGCAGGTTCAACGCGGCAAAATATGGGTGCGAATTGACGAACGGCGGCATGTGCTCGAGCGGCCGCGGCGATTGTGGTCGAGCGCGCCTCAACCATGCTAGGATTTGCGTCGCATCAACACTCGCCGCCATATTGCCCGGGGCGGCGATTCGCCTTGGGAGGCGGAACCGTGCTTCAGGCTCTGCGCTCGCTCGCCGTCCTTCTCATCCTGGCCGCGACGGCCGCCAACGCCGCCGAGGTCAAGCCGTTCGCGCGCGAGGACATGGCGAGCGATGCGGTGCGCCTGACAGAGACCTTGCGCGTTGCCACGGCGGCGATCGGCGCCCAGGTCAAAGGGGAGACGCCGGCTCAACTTTTGAAGCAGGCCGCCGCCGCCATCGCCGCGGGCGACTTCGCCGGCGCCGAGAAGTTCGCCGGCGCGGCGATCACCGCAGCTCCCAAGGACCCGACGAACTGGCTCGCCTATGCCGACGTCGCGGTCGCGGCCGACGATGCGAAGGCGGACAACCGCTACGAGATCGTCACCCGCGGCGCGACCGCCGCCTACGCCGCCTTTTTGCGCTCGACGACTGCCGAGGCGCAGGCGACGGCGCTGGCGGCGCTCGGCGATCTCATGGCGCGCCACGAGCTTTGGCGCCCGGCGCTTGACGCGCTCAAAGCCTCGCTCGACCGGCGCGACTCGATCGACGTGCGCAAGACCTACGAGGCGATGCGCGCCGAGCACGGCTTCCGCATTCTCGACTACAAGGTCGACAATGAATTGAGCGCGCCGCGCGTCTGTTTCAACTTTTCCGAGCAGCTCGCTCGCAAGACGGATTTTTCCCCCTATGTCGCGGTCTCCGGGTCCTCCAACACCGCGATCTCGAACGAAGACCAGCAGATTTGCGTCGAGGGACTGAAGCACGGCGAGCGCTATGCGATCGTGCTGCGCCAGGGCCTGCCCTCCGCGGTCGGCGAATCTCTGCTGAACTCCGCCGACTACGAGATCTATGTGCGCGACCGCTCGCCGCAAGCGCATTTCGCCGGCAAGGCCTACGTGCTGCCGCGCCAGGGGCAGCAGGGCGCGCCGCTCGTCACCGTCAACACGGCGAAGGTGTCGATCGACGTCTATCGCCTCGGCGACCGCAATCTGCTGGCGACCGTCAATCGCGACGATTTTCTGAAACCGATCGATTCGTCGCGGGCCGAGGAGATCGCCTCGCAGGACGGCGCCAGGATCTGGAGCGGCTCGATGGACGTCGCCTCCGAGCTCAACCAGGACGTCGTCACCGATTTTCCGGTGCTCGACGCGGTCGGCAAGCTTGAGCCTGGCGTTTATGTCGTCACCGCGCGGCCGTGGAAGGGTTCGGCCAACCCCGTCGACTCGGACGCGGGCGAATCCGTGCAGCTCGCCGCGCAATGGATGGTGGTCTCCGATCTCGGCCTGACCGCGATCTCCGGCGACGACGGGGTGCACGCGATTGTGCAATCGCTCGGCTCCGCCGCGCCGCTCTCCGGCGTAAGTCTCAAGCTCGTCGCGCGCAACAACGAAGTGCTGGCGGCAAAGACGACCGGCGCCGACGGGCGGGTCGATTTCGATCCGGGCCTCGCGCGCGGCAAGGGCGGCTCGGCCCCCGGCCTGCTGGTCGCGACTCTCGGCGGCGACTATGGCTTTCTCAACCTCGCCCAGAACGCCTTCGACCTCACCGATCGCGGCGTCGCCGGGCGCGACCCGCCAAGCGGGCTCGACGCGTTTCTGACCACCGAGCGCGGCGTCTACCGCTCCGGCGAAACCGTGTTCGCCACGGCGCTGCTGCGCGATTCCAAGGGCATTGCGAAACCCGGTCTGCCGCTTACCCTCGTCGTCAAGCGGCCTGACGGCGTCGAGTACAAGCGTGCGACCCTGCCTGACGAAGGGCTCGGCGGGCGCTCCACCGCCATCCCGCTGCTCTCCGGCTCGGCGGCCGGAAAATGGTCGATCGAGGCCTATGCCGATCCGAAAGCCGACAGCATCGGCCGGGTCGAATTCCTGCTCGAGGACTATATTCCCGAGCGGCTCGATTTCACCCTCAATCCGGCCAAGCGGATCATCGATCCTGGCGAACCGGTTGAGCTCTCCCTTGACGCGAGGTTCCTGTACGGCGCGCCGGCGAGCGGGCTCGACGTCACCGGGGCCATTCGGCTCGAGGCGGTCGAGGGCGCGGCGCTTGCGGGCAATCCGGGTTACGTCGGCGGCCTCGCCGACGACGATTTCACCACCGTCGAGAGCCAGTTTACCGACAAGGTCCAGACCGACGCCAAGGGTCACGCTGAGCTTTCGGTCGATCTGCCCGAGGGCTCGAGCACCCGTCCGCTCGAGGCCAAGCTGATCGTCGACGTCGCCGAGCCGGGCGGGCGCACGGTCGAGCGCACCGTCACGCTGCCGGTCCGGGCGAAGAGCGTGACGGTCGGCGTCAGGAAGGACTTCGACGCGTCGCTCAGCGCCGGCGAGGTTGCGACGTTCGAAGCGATCGCCATTGCGCCGGACGGCGCGCGCGTCGCCCGCAAGGGGGCGGAATGGTCGCTCTATCAGGTGACCAACGACTATCAGTGGTTCAACGCCGACGGCCGCTGGAGCTATGAGCCGGTCAAGTCGTCGAAGCGCATGGCGAGCGGCGCGATCGACATCGGCGCCGACGCGCCGGCCAAGATCTTGGGCCGCGTCGGCTGGGGCGCGCATCGGCTCGACATCAAGACGCTCGATGGCGAGGAGACCAGCGTCGCCTTCGATGTCGGCTGGTCGGGAACGGCCAGCGCCGATACGCCAGACAATGTTGTCGTAACGCTCGACAAGACGAACTACGCCGCCGGCGAGGAGGCCAAGCTCCGCATCGCCTCGGCCTTCGCCGGCAAGGCGACCGTCGCGCTCATTGCCGATCACGTCGAGCGTTTCATCGACGTCGATCTCGCCGCCGGCGACAATGTCGTCCCGTTCGCTGTCGGCGCCGACTGGGGCCCCGGCGCTTATGCCGTGGCGCTGACCCATCGCCCTCTCGACGTCAGCGCCAGGCGCATGCCGGGCCGCGCCATCGGCGTCGCCTGGTTCGCCATCGACCGCGACGCGCACAAGCTCGACATCGCGCTCGATGCGCCTGCAGCTGGCGCGGCCGCGCCAATCGATGACCATTCCGGTCAGAGTCGCGGGCCTCGCGCGGGGCGAGGAAGCGCGGGTTACCGTCTCGGCGGTCGATGTCGGCATTCTCAATCTGACCGGGTTCAAGACGCCCGACCCGGGCGCCTATTTCTTCGGTCAGCGCAAGCTGCCGGTCGAGGTTCGCGACCTTTGGGGCATGCTGATCGACGGCATGCAGGGCGCGGCCGGCGCCATCCATGCCGGCGGCGATACCGGCGGCGGCCTGGAAGGCAATCTGCCGACGCAGCCGCCGCTGGCTCTGTTTTCCGGCGTCGTCAAGGTCGACGGCGAGGGGAAAGCCGCCGTGTCGTTCGATCTGCCCGCCTTCAACGGATCGGTGCGGCTGACTGCCGTCGCATGGTCGAGGGACAAGGTCGGCTCGGCTCAAGCGGACGTGACGGTCCGCGACCCGGTGGTCGTCGCCGCAACCCTGCCGCGCTTCCTCAACGTCGGCGACCGCTCCGAAATGCATGTCGACATTGACAACGTCGAGGGCGAGGCGGGCGACTACACACTCGATCTCGACATTCGCGGACCCCTCAGCGCGGACGCGGACGCGATGAGGAAGATTGTGCGCCTGGAGCCGCATGAGCGCCAGTCGCTGTCGATGCCGATCACGGCGGCCGGCGTCGGCGCGGCCGATCTCGCGCTCAGACTGACCGGGCCGAAGACCGACCTTGCCCAGCGGTTCACGCTCGGCGTGGCCTCCGGCGCGCCTGACGTCTATCGGCGCACGGTGAAGCCGCTGCCTGGCGGCGCGACCGAGACCATATCGGGCGATCTTATCGCCGATTTCATACCCGGAACCGGCTCGATTGCGATCTCGGCTTCGCCATTCGGCGCCCTCGACGCGCCGGCGCTGCTGGCTCAGCTGCTGCGCTACCCGTACGGCTGCTCCGAGCAGACGGTGAGCGTCGCCATGCCGCTCCTCTACGCCAACCGGCTGGCCTCGATCGAGCACCTCGACATCGATCCCGATCTCGACGGGCGCGTCAGGCAGGCGATCGAGCGCGAGCTCAGCCGCCAAAGCGCGAGCGGTGCGTTCGGCATGTGGAGCGCCGACAGCAACGATGACGATCCCTGGCTTGACGCTTTCGTCACCGACTTCCTGACGCGCGCCCGGGAGCGCGATTTCGTCGTGCCGCAGCAGGCGTTCGATCAGGCGCTCGACCGGCTGCGCAATGAGGTCGTCAACGCGCCGGAGCCGAGCAAGGACAACGCCGAGGCGCTGGCCTACGCGCTCTATGTTCTCGCCCGCAATGGGCGCCCGGTGATCGGCGACCTGCGCTATCTCGCCGACGCCAAGCTCGAGGCCTTCGCCGCTCCGCTCGGCAAGGCGCAGCTCGCCGCCGCGCTCGCGATGCTCGGCGATCGGGCGCGCGCCGGCAGGGCGTTCGGCGCCGCGCTCGCCGCCCTCGACGCCGAGAAGGACAACGGCGTCTCGCGGCCTGACTACGGCTCGCGGCTGCGCGACGCGGCCGCCGTGCTCGCGCTCGTCGCCGAGGCCAATCTCGGCGGCGAGATCGAGGGCGACGCGATCGCGCGCGCCGGCGCCGTCCTCGATCAGGCGCGGGCCGGACGCTCGTTCACCAGCACCCAGGAAAACAATTGGATGGCGCTCGCCGCCGAGGCGCTTGTCCAGCTTGAGGCCGCGAGCAAGTTCAGCGTCGATGGCGAGCCGGCGAAAGGCGCGCTTTATCGCCGCTTCAGCGGCCCCTCCCTCGCGGAGAAGTCGATCGCGGTCGCCAACGTGGGCGAGAATCCGGCGAAGCTCGTCATATCGGTGTCCGGCGCCCCGGTTGAGCCCGACCCCGCCGTCTCGAACGGCTATGCGATCGAGCGCGCGTTCTACAAGCTCGACGGAACCAAGATCGACCTCCACAGCATCGCCCAGAACGAGCGCGTGGTGGTGGCGCTCAGGGTGACCGAGGCGCAGGCGCGATATGCGCGCCTGCTGGTCGTCGACCGCCTGCCCGCGGGTCTCGAGATCGACAATCCGGCGCTGGTCGACGGCGGCTCGGTCGAGGCCTTCGCGTGGCTCACCAAGGACGTCGAGGCGACGCATACCGAGTATCGCGACGATCGCTTCGTCGCGGCGTTCGACCGCGCCGACGGCCAGTCGGCTTTCATCGCCGTGGCTTATGTCGTGCGCGCGGTCGCCCCGGGCCGCTACGTCTATCCGCCCGCGACCGCCGAGGACATGTACGACCCCGACCGCTACGGCCGCACAGGCTTCGGGGAACTTGAGGTGACGGCGAAGTGACTCGGTTGTCATGCGGCATGACAGCTGGCGAAGCCGGGGGCTCGCGATGACCCCGCCGCGCCTTCCTCGCCCGATCCTCCTGCTCGCCGCCGCGGCGTTCCTTCTGGCCGCGAGCGTGGCGGCAGGGGTCGCATGGACGCGATACGCGGCGAGCCTAGGGCCGCTCGATCTGGCCGGCTCGCGCGAGGGCTCGACGATTGTCGTCGACCGCAACGGGCGCCTGCTCAGGCCGTTCACTCTGCCCGACGGGCGCTGGCGCCTGCCTGTGACCGCGCACGACGTCGATCCGCGCTATCTTGCGATGCTGGTCGCCTATGAGGACGGGCGGTTCTACGACCATCGCGGCGTCGATCCGCGCGCGCTGATCCGCGCCGGCGCGCAATGGGTTGCGCGCGGCCATGTGGTCAGCGGCGGCTCGACTTTGACCATGCAGGTCGCCCGCCTCATCGAGCCGCGGCCCGAGCGGACGCTCGCCGCCAAGATGAGGCAGATTGCGCGCGCGTTCGAAATCGAGCGTGCGGTCGGCAAGGAAGGCGTGCTCGATCGCTATCTCACGCTCGCGCCGTTCGGCGGCAATCTCGAGGGCGCGCGGGCGGCGTCGCTTGCCTATTTCGGCAAGGAGCCGGTCAAGCTCAGCCTTGCCGAGGCGGCGCTCCTGGTGGCGCTGCCGCAATCGCCCGAAGCGCGCCGGCCGGATCGTTTCCCAAAGGCGGCGCGCGCCGCGCGCGACCGGGTGCTCGACCGCGTCGCCGCGCGCGGCCTCATCAGCGCCGACGACGCCGCGGCGGCGAAGCGCGAGCCGGTCCCCGAGGCGCGCCAGGCTTTTCCGGCGCTAGCCGCCCATGCCGCCGAAGAAGCGGTCGCCGCCGACCGGCAAGCGAAAATCATCAGGCTCTCGATCGATGCGCGGCTGCAAGCCAGGCTCGAGGCGCTGCTCAAGGAGAGCGTCGCGCGCCTTGGGGCGAAACTGTCGGCGGCGATGGTCGTCATCGACAATGCGAGCGGCGAGATTCGCGCCCGCATCGGCAGCCCCGATTATGACGCCGCCTCGCGCGACGGCGCGATCGACATGTCGCTTGTTCCACGCTCGCCGGGCTCGGCCTTGAAGCCGTTCATCTATGCGCTGGCGTTCGAGCAGGGGCTCGCCCACCCGGAGACGGTGCTGTTCGACCGGCCGATGCGCTACGGCGCCTATGCGCCGCAGAATTTCAATCTCGGCTACGAGGGCACGGTGACCGCGCGCAAGGCGTTGCAGCAGTCGCTCAATCTGCCGGCGATCGAGCTCCTCGCCGACCTCGGTCCGGCGACCTTCCTCGCGCGCCTGCATGGCGCAGGCGCCGAAATCGCTTTGCCGAAGGATACGCCGATCGGCCTCGCCATCGGCCTCGGCGGGCTCGGGGTCACGCTCACCGACCTCGCGCGCCTCTACGCCGGTTTCGCCCGCGGCGGCGAGGCGCCGGCGCTGATCGAGCGGCTCGGCGGGCCGCCGGTCATTGGTCCGCGCCGGGTGACCGATCCGGTCGCGGCCTGGTACGTCGCGGACATCCTGCGCGGCGCGCCGCCGCCGGCCAACGCGCTCAAAGGCCGCATCGCCTTCAAGACTGGCACCTCCTACGGCTTTCGCGACGCGCTCGCGATCGGCTTCGACCGCGGGACGACGGTCGCGGTCTGGGTCGGGCGGCCGGACAACGGGCCGACGCCCGGCCTCATCGGCCGCGAGGCGGCGGCGCCGATCCTGTTCGACGCCTTCGAGCGGCTCGGCCGGGACGTCGAGCCCGTCCGGCCGCCGAAAGGCGTGCTGACCGCCGCGGTCAGCGCCGACCTGCCGCCGCCCTTGCGCCATCTCCGCCAGGACGCGCCCAAAACCATGGCGGCGACGGAGACGCCTGCGCTCAAAATCGCCTTCCCGCCCGACGGCGCCCTCATCGACCTCGGCCTCAACGATGGCGCCCGCGATCATCCGCTGGCCCTGAAGGCCCTCGGCGGCGCCCCGCCCTTCGCGTGGTTCGTCAACGGCGAGCCGGTCGCCGAACCCGACCTCCGCCGCCAGTCCGCCTGGAAGCCGGACGGCGCAGGTTTCGCTCGCGTATCGGTGGTCGATGGCAAGGGCGCGTCGGATGCGGTTACGGTGCGGCTCGAATGAAGTGAGGCTCGGAGCGAAGCGGGCAGAGTACCGGCAGCGCGCCCCGGGCTCGCAACACTCAACGCGTAGAACAGTTTCGGATCATCGCTGCTTCGATCTCTCCTTTTCTGCGCATTCCAGAGCGCAGCACGAACGTCCAAGCGGCGCCCGCGCGGCAGCCTGATGAGGGCGACCCCAGGGTCGACTCTTACGCTCAGTTTGCTATCGCCCGTGGCGCCTTCTGTCCCTGTTCCTTTTTCCGCTGCTCCGCCAACGCCTTCTCAAGAGCTTTTTGCTTCTTTTTTTGCTCTTCGATCTTCCTTACCTCTTCGGGATCTTCCTGCTCGAACCAAACCGTGATCGCCTCGCTCCAAGGCGGCTCGCGCCCTGGTGAAATCTTAGACATCTCGGATCGCATGGCTTTACTCTCATTCTGGGGCTGAAATGGGCTCGTCGGAGTCACCTTCGGGAATAGCGACCGCGACGGCGCTCCATTTCTCGTTGTGGGCCGAAACTCTCAGCTGCACCCAACTCGCGTCATAAAGCAGGCTGGGTTCATAAATAAGTTTCTGTTCGCTGATTGTAAGGCCCGGCTCGATGAACCGGTGGCTGGAGAAGACATCGAAGACCGCCACTTCGGAGTCCCAAGGGACCTCAATAATGTAAGGCGCCGCAGCAAACTGCCGAAGCATCCGAACCGAAAGCGCAGTGCCCGGGAGACCCACTGCTCCCGCCTGCGGTTCCGGTAGCCGAATGACGGACAAGCCCGACGTTCTTGGCCCGGCAGGTGGCCACCAGATAGCGCCGGTCGCCGCGCTTGGCGAACTCAGCTTTCACCTCCACTTGCAGCCGCGGGACATGGGTACGATTGCGCAGGTAATTCATCAATACCCATACGCCGCCGACAAGAAAGGCAAAACTTGCCATCAGCTTCTGGAGAATGTCGGCGACGACGCCGATAGAATCCGCGCTCAAGAACGTAGACCCGATGAGATGGCGCTGACGCTAGTACCAAATCTCGGCCACGCCGCGAGCAGCGCGCGCAGCGCGGCGACGAAGGCGATCGGCTGGTCGATCATCACGTGATGCTCCGCCTCGGGTATCTCGACATAAGGCGAGCCCAGAGCGATCAGGCTCAGGAGGTAGGCGGCGTCTTCGGGGTGGAAGAGCTGCGACTTGGCGCCGCGGATCAAGGCGAGCGGCGAGCGCGTAGCCTTGACCAATGGAACCGGGTCGAGCCGCGCGAACTTCTCCCAGAAATGCGGATCGAAGCTCAACGACCATCCGACTTCGCCGTCGCCGTCGACGGCCTTTCGCGCCGAGCGCCTGGCGATGAAGTCGAGAATAAACAGATTGTCACAAGCCTGCGGCGGGGCGAGGCGGAACCGGGCGATGATCGCCTCGAGCGAAGGCCGCACGTTATGCTCCCGCGTCGTCGCGCGCGGAGGAGACGGCGCTCGCTGGTTCTGCGGCGCGAAGAACGGCGGGTCGACCATCACCGCAGCGGCCAGCTCGTCGCCGAAATCATGAGCGAGCCCGACCGCGATGCGTCCGCCGAATGAGTGCCCTACGACCACGGGCGGCCCGCTCTCGAAGGCGCCCGCTACCCGCGCCGCGGTCCGCGCCTCGCGTACGAACTGGCGGAAATCATAGGACGGCCGCCATTCGGAACGCCCCATGCCGGTGAACGACGGCGCCACGACCCGTCGGTCGCGGGCGAAAAACGGCGCGATGAAGCTCCACCAGTCGGCGTGAGCGGCGCCGCCATGCAAGAACAGGAGGCCCGGCTTGCCCCGCTCGCCCCACGCAAGGGTCTCAACTCGCGCGCCCTCGACCTCGACGAACGACCGCTCGGGTTCGTCGGCGACCGCCCGCTCGAACCAGGCCGGCGCCGGCGGCCTCTGCCCGCGAAAGGCCGCGAGCGGCGCCATGGGGTTCGATTCGTTCAAGCGGGCGCCTTCTCGGAATCAGGCGACTTCGAACAGCCCGGCCGCGCCCATGCCGCCGCCGACGCACATGGTCACGACGACATAACGCGCGCCGCGCCGCTTGCCCTCGATCAGCGCGTGGCCGGTGAGGCGCGCGCCGCTCATGCCGTAGGGGTGGCCGACCGCGATCGCGCCGCCGTCGACGTTGAGCTTTTCGTTGTCGATGCCAAGCTTGTCGCGGCAATAGAGGACCTGGACCGCAAACGCCTCGTTCAGCTCCCAAAGGTCGATGTCGTCCATCTTGAGGCCGTGCGCCTTGAGCAGCTTCGGCACGGCGAACACTGGACCGATGCCCATCTCGTCCGGATCGCAGCCGGCGACTGCGATGCCGCGGTAGATCCCGAGCGGAGTCAGATTGCGCTGGCCGGCGAGGTGGGCCTCCATCAAGACGCAAGCGCTCGCTCCGTCAGACAGTTGCGAGGCGTTGCCAGCGGTGATGAAGGAGCCCGGCTGTTTCAGATGCAGCCCTTCGGCGAACACCGGTTTCAGCGCCGCAAGTCCAGCGAGCGTCGTGTCGGCGCGGATGCCCTCGTCGTGCTTGAGCGTCACCGACTTGTCGGAGACGGCGCCGGTCGCCTTATCGACGACTTTCATCACGCTGGGCAGGGGCGCGATCTCGGCCTCGAACCGCCCGGCGGCCACGCCGGCGGCGGCGCGGGCCTGCGACTGCACGCCATATTCGTCCTGCCGCTCGCGCGAGATCTTATAGCGCGCCGCGACGATCTCGGCCGTCTCCAGCATCGACATGTAGATGTCGTCGCGATGCTCGACCAGCCAGGGGTCGGTCGCTCGAGTTCGGTTCATCTTGTCGTTCTGCACCAGCGAAATCGATTCGAGCCCGCCGCCGACGGTGACGCTCATGCCGTCGTCGACGATCTCTTTGGCGGCGATGGCGATCGCCATGAGCCCCGAGGCGCATTGCCGGTCGACCGACATGCCGGCGACGCTGGTCGGAAGGCCGGCGCGCAGGAGCGCCTGGCGGGCGACGTTGCCGCCTTGGGATCCCTGCTGCAACGCAGCGCCCATGACGACGTCGTCGACCTCGCCGCCCTCAATTCCAGCGCGCTTGAGGGCGCTCGCGATCGCGTGTCCGCCCAGGGTCTGGGCCTGGGTGTCGTTGAACGCGCCGCGATAGGCCTTGCCGATCGGCGTGCGCGCGGTGGAGACGATGACGGCTTCACGCATGACGGTTCTCCAATTGCTTGCTCATTGGGCGGTCCAACATTTTCTTCGCCTGGAAGAAGCGGCCGGAAGGGCCGGATGGGGGTGCTTCTCACGAACGCGAAAACGCGCCTCCCTCGGCCGCCAACTTCTCCAACAGCGCCGCCGGCTTGAAGTCGTCGCCCAACCTCGCCTGAAACTCCTTGAGCTTGGCCAGCACATTTCTAAGCCCGATCGTATCGGCGTAGAACATCGGGCCGCCGCGGTAGACCGGCCAGCCGTAGCCGTAGATCCAGACGATGTCGATGTCGGAGGCGCGCTGCGCCTTGCCCTCTTCGAGGATTTTCGCCCCTTCGTTGATCATCGGATAGACGCAACGCTCGAGGATTTCCGAGTCGCTGATCGTGCGCTGTGCGACCCCCTTCGAAGCCGCGAAGTCGTGGACGATTTTCTCCACATGCGCCGAGGGCTTGGCGTTGCGCGCTTCGTCATAGTCGTAGAAGCCCGCGCCGGTTTTCTGGCCGCGCCGGCCCTCCTCGCACAGGATTTCGCGGATCGTCGAGCGCTTCGACGTCTCGGCCGACCAGCCGATGTCGAGGCCGGCGAGATCGCTCATCGCGAATGGCCCCATCGGCATGCCGAAGTCGGTCAGCACGCGGTCGACCGCCGAGGGAGTCGCGCCTTCGAGGATGAGCTTCATCGCCTCGCGCTGGCGCTGGGCCAGCATGCGGTTGCCGACGAAACCGTAGCAGACGCCCACAACCACCCCGACCTTGCCTATTCTGGGCGCGAGGCCGGCGATCGTCGCCAGCACCGGTTTCGAGGTCTTGGCGCCGCGGACGATTTCGAGGAGCCGCATCACGTTGGCCGGCGAAAAGAAGTGCATGCCGAGCACGTCCTCCGGCCGCTTGGTCATCGCCGCGATTTCGTCGATGTCGAGATAGGAGGTGTTTGAGGCGAGGATCGCGCCGGGCTTGGCGACCGAATCGAGCCGCTCGAACACCTTCTTCTTGATGTCCATGTTCTCGAAGACCGCTTCGATCACGAGGTCAGCTTCGGCGAGCGCGCCAAAGTCGAGCGTCGGGGCGAGCCTGCCCATCCGCGACGCGACCTCTTCCATCGTCAATCGCCCCTTCTTGGCGGTCGCTTCATAGTTGCGGCGCATGACCGTGACCCCGCGATCAAGCGCCTCCTTCGAGGTCTCGACAATGGTTACGGGAATGCCGGCTGAGAGGAAGTTCATGGCGATGCCGCCTCCCATGGTGCCGGCGCCGATCACGCCGACGCTGCGGATCGGCTTCGTCGCCACGTCGTGGCCGATGTCGGCGACCTTCGCCGCCTGGCGCTCGGCGAAGAACACGTGCCGTTGCGCCTTCGACTGCGTCGTCTGCAAGAGCGCCATGAACATCTGGCGCTCTTTGAGGATTCCCTCGTCGAACTTGAGCTCGACCGCGTTCCTGACCGACTCGATCGCCTTTTCCCACGCCTCGAAGCCGCGAAATTTTCTCGCATTGGCCTTGCGGATGGCCTCGAAGATCTCGGGATGGCCGCGCGCCGGCTCGAGCTTGTCGGAGCGGTCACGCACCTTGCGCAGCGGGGCTTTCTCCGCGATCAAGCGCCGCGCGAAGGCAAGCGCCGACTCGCGCAGTTTCCCTTCCTCGGCGAGTTCGTCGACCACGCCCCATTCCTTGGCCTCGCGCGCGCCGAAGGGCGTCGCGGAGAGGATGACGTCGAGCGCCTTCTCGACGCCGATAAGCCGGGGCAGGCGCTGCGTGCCGCCGGCCCCGGGGATGAGGCCGAGCTTGATCTCCGGCAGACCGCATTTCGCCGACGGGACGGCGATCCGGTAGTGGGCGGTCAGCGCAACCTCGAACCCGCCGCCGAGCGCCGTTCCATGCACCGCGGCGACGATCGGCTTCGAGCAGTTCTCGATGCGGTCGAGCACCTCGGGAAGGTAAGGCGCGGCCGGCGGCTTGCCGAATTCGGAAATGTCGGCGCCGGCGATGAAGGTCCGCCCGCCGCAGATGATGACGATCGCCTTGGCCGCGCCGTTGGCCTCGGCCGCCTCGACGCCGCGCTTGAGCCCATCGCGGACGGCCTGCGACAATGCGTTCACCGGCGGGGAGTCGATCGTGACGACGGCGACCTCGCCGTCGATTGCGAGGTCGGCGGCGGAATTGATGGCGGCCATGGGCTCCTCCGGCGCGGGCTTGAACCCGCGCAACTCCTTGATCATTGCGCGGCGCCTTCGCGCGTCGCGACGCTCAGGGCATGTTTGAAGCACGCGCCCTGCCGCGGTCAACTCCGGGGACGCCGCCAAACGGCGCCGTTTCTCGACCAGCGCCGCCGCGGCCAGCAAAAAGGTTGCGCGCCCTGTAACCCATCCCCATTTCGAACGTATCGGCATTGCGGACGCGAAGGCCCGTCGGGCGCGCGAAGGACCGGGGAGGTGAAAAATGCTGACACGTCGAGCGGCGCTGAGCGCCGTGGCCGCGATCGCAGGCGCGCCGCGGATCCGTTTCGCCCGGTCGGCCGAGGAGGGCCGCGTGGTCCACACCGACGCCGAATGGCGGGCGACGCTGACCGCCGGACAATATGCTGTCCTGCGCAAGGAAGGCACCGAGCCGCCTTTCACCAGTCCGCTTCTGCATGAGGAACGGAAGGGGACGTTCGCCTGCGCCGGATGCGGCCTCGACCTCTTCTCCTCGGAGACAAAATTCGACAGCGGCACCGGCTGGCCGAGCTTCTGGGCCCCGCTCGACCATGCCGTGAATACGCACGAGGACCGGTCCTTCTTCATGGTTCGCACGGCTGTGACCTGCCGCCGATGCGACGGCCATCTCGGTCACGTCTTCGATGACGGGCCAAAGCCGACCGGACTTCGCTATTGCATGAACGGCCTGGCGCTCGCCTTCAAGCCGGCGACCGCCTGAGGACGCGCGCCCGATGCGGGACGAATATGGGCGCCGCCCTGTAACATATCGCGCCCGGACACGAATTTGATCGGCGGGCTGTTTCGCTCGCGCGAGTGTGATGACACGACCGCGCGATCCGGCCGCCCCGTCGTGGCGACGACACAGTCGCGGCCTAAGAAACGCCCGGCTGACGAATTCGCTGTCGAGCAAGAATGGAGTCCAAGCCCCATGATCTCATCGTTCAGGAACGGCCCGGCCCTTCCGACGCTCATTGTCGTCGGGCTTCTTGCGGCGGCCGGCTTCGTCGCCACGCGCTCGACGGCGGAAGAGGCGCGGGTTGTTCCGCCGCCAGCGGTCGACGAGCAGGCAGGCGGCAGTGCATCTGAAGTTGCGGTGATTGCGGGCGGCTGCTTCTGGGGCGTCCAGGGCGTCTTCCAGCATGTCGCCGGCGTGACGAGCGCGGTGTCCGGCTATGACGGCGGCGAGCAGGCGAGCGCGCACTACGAGATGACCAGCGAGGGCAACACGGGCCATGCCGAATCGGTTCAGATCACGTACGATCCGCGCAAGATCACTTATGGCCGCATCCTGCAGATCTACTTCTCGGTCGCGCATGACCCGACCGAGCTCAACCGGCAGGGTCCGGACGAGGGCACGCAATACCGCTCGGCGATCTTCCCGATGAACAACGAGCAGGCGCGGGTGGCGAAGGCCTACATCGTTGAACTCGATTCCGCGCCATGTGTTCAAAGCGCCGATCGTCACCACGATCGAGCCGGCGAAGACGTTCTATCGCGCCGAGGACTATCATCAGGACTTCCTCGCGCGAAATCCGGGCTATCCCTATATCGTCTTCAACGACCTGCCGAAACTCGCCAATCTCAAGCGGCTCTTTCCCGCAGTCTATCGCGCCGACCCGGTGCTGGTCAGCGCCGACCGCTCGTAAGCGACGTTTTGGCCGAACCCACCGTCGTTCGTCATCGCGAGCGTAAGCGAAGCGATCCAGGAGAACGTAGAGCGCCCTACGGCCTCTGGATCGCCACGGCGCTTCGCGCCTCGCGATGACGTTGGCGGTCCAGCTGAACGCGCGGCGCAGCTCACGCCGCGGCGGGCGCAGCAGTCATGCGCCGCCGGGGCGGAGCTCCGCAGCCAGCATCCCGGCGGCTTCGACCATCGGCCGGACGCGCGTGTCACGCCGCGCGCGCGTCCAAAAACCCGCCGGACTGACGACGCCAGAGCGCCGCGTAGATCCCGCCGCGCGCCAGCAATTCCTGGTGCGTCCCGGTCTCGACGATGTCGCCGTCCTCGAGCACGATCAGCCGGTCCATCGCCGCGATGGTCGAGAGCCGATGGGCGACGGCGATCACTGTTTTACCCTCCATGAGCGTCTGGAAGTTCTCCTGAATCGCCGCCTCGACCTCGGAATCGAGCGCCGAGGTCGCCTCGTCGAGCACCAGAATCGGCGCGTTCTTGAGCAGGACGCGGGCGATGGCGATGCGCTGGCGCTGGCCTCCGCTGAGCTTGACCCCGCGCTCGCCGACGAGCGTGTCGTATCCTTTTCGCCCGTCGGGATCGGTCAGCGCCATCACGAACTCGTGCGCATGCGCCTGTCGCGCCGCCGCGATCATCGCTTCGACGGTCGCATCGGGGCGGCCGTAAAGGATGTTCTCGCCGATCGAACGGTGCAGCAAGGACGTGTCCTGCGTCACCATGCCGATCTGCTGGCGCAGGCTGTCCTGGGTCATCGCGGCGATGTCCTGCCCGTCGATCAGGATGCGCCCGCTCTCGACGTCGTAGAAGCGCAGCAAGAGATTGACCAGCGTCGACTTGCCGGCGCCCGACCGCCCGACCAGCCCGACCTTTTCCCCAGGCGCAATCCTGAAGGACAGGTCGTCGATCACCCCGCCGCGCTTGCCATAGTGGAAGCGCACGTTCTCGAACCGGATCGCGCCCCTGGACACCGTCAGCGGCCGCGCGTCGGCGCGGTCGACCAGCGCCCGCGGGCGCGCGATCGTCCGCATGCCCTCCTGGACCTGCCCGACGTTGTCGAAGATGCTGATCGAGGTCCACATCACCCAACCCGACATCAGGGCCACTCTGAGCGCGAGCCCCGTCGCGACGGCGATGTCGCCGAGCGAAACGGCGCTATGCGCCCAGAGCCAGACCGCGATAACCCCGACGCTGACCAGAAGCACGCTGTTGCTGACCGAGACGGTCAGGTTGAGCAGCGTGATCAGCCGGGTCTGGCGATGAAAAGCCGCGGTGTGATCGGCGATCGCGTCACGCGCGTGTTCGTCCTCGCGCTCGAGGTGAGCGAACAGCTTGACCGTCTGGATGTTGGTGTAGCTGTCGACGACGCGGCCTGTCAGGGTGGCGCGCATATGCGCGAGCGCTTCCGACCGGCGCCTTATTCGCGGCACGAAAAACGCCAGCGCCGACACATAGACGACGATCCATAAGCTCAATGGGCCAGCGAGACGCCAATCGGTCCGCGCGAAGATGAAGAGCGCGCTGAACGCGAATACCGTCACGAACCACAGCGCGTCGATGATCTGCACCACCGAGTCGCGCAGCGCCGCCGCCGCCTGGACGATGTTCGAGGCGATGCGGCCCGCGAAATCGTTGGCGAAATAGCTGACCGACTGGCGCAACACATAGCGATGCGTCTGCCAGCGGATGAGGTTGGTCATTCCCGGCGCGATCGCCTGCTGGACGATAAGGTCATGGCTGAAGCTCGCCAGCGGACGGCCGACGAGGATCAAGAGCGCCATCGCCAGGAACTCGCCGCCATCGGCGCTGAGCACCTCATCGGGGCTCGTCGAACGCAAGAGATCGACCAGCGCGCCGATGAAGCGCAGGATCGTGACCTCGATCAGCGAGACGATGAGGCTGATCGCCATCAAGGCGGCCAGAAAGGGCCAGACCTGCCGGCAATAGCGCCCGTAGTAGCCGATGAGGGTCGCTGGCGGCGTGCTCTCATCGTGATCGCGAAACGGATCGATGCGGGTTTCGAAGAAACGGAACATGGCTTGGTTTCCATTCGGAATCGCGGCCGAAGCCGGATTCGGAAGCGACGCCGGGCGCGGCGCCAAAAGCGGCGAAGCGGCCAGCAAAATGAGAAAAAGGACGACGGCTTACGGATGCGGACTAAAGCCGCGGACGCCTCGGCGTCAGGTCACGCAGCGCTCACCAAAAGAGGCGGGTTGCCGCGAATGCTTCACGCATTTGGAGGCGGAGCGCGAGTTGGGCGCCGACGGAGTCCGGATTGCGTCGAATTGAATTCATTCCGGCTCCCTCAAGTTCGCGCTGCACGCATCTCGCGGGACCAATGATCCTCGCGAGAGGACCGGTACATACACGATTTGGGGGCCGAGAACAAACTCATAAAAAGTTGAAGGCGGAGAATTCTCGCAAAGGTGTTGCAACCCGGCGACAGTCGCCATCCCTTCTCCCCTCGGGAGAAGGTCGCGCGAAGCGCCGGATGACGGCGGCAGCGGATGAGAAGCTGCGCCGCTCGTCATTCCCGCGCAGGCGGGAATCCAAAGTCGCGCCAAGGCGCGGGATGCCCGCTTTCGCGGGCATGACAGACGGCAGGGACTCGGCAGGATCGGTCTACCGTTTACTGGCAACGGTCTTGCATGCAAAAGCGCTGCAGAAATGCCATTTCCCGTGCGAAGGCCGCCCCGCTCGCGATAACTTCGGAAAGGCTTAGAAGTCATGACGACCCCAACCGTCGCTCCCGCCTCCCGGCCGCCGCTCTACAAATCCTTGTTCGCCCAAGTGGTCGCAGGCCTCGTCCTCGGCATCGCGCTCGGGGTGCTCGCGCCGGGATTCGCCGTTGGGCTCAAATTCTTCAGCGACGCCTTTCTCAAGCTGATCTCGATGATCGTCGCGCCGATCGTCTTTTGCGTCGTGGTGCACGGCATCGCGGGGGCGGGCGATCTCAAGAAGGTGGGACGGGTCGGCGGCAAGGCGCTGATCTACTTCGAGGTCATGACCACGGTCGCGCTCGCGGTCGGTCTGATCCTGGCCTTTGTCGTCCGGCCGGGCGCCGGCATGAACATCAACACCGCGAACCTCGACGCCCACGCGCTCGCTGCCTATGCCGAAAACGCCCACAAGCTCCAGGGCGGGGGCTTTGGCGGCTTCATTCTCAACATCATTCCGACGACCGCGTTCGACGCCTTCGCCCGCAATGACGTCCTTGAGGTGCTGTTCTTCGCCATCGTCTTCGGCGTAAGCCTCGCCCTGGTCGGCGAACCGGCGAGGCTGGTCACCGAGCTGGTCGATGCGACGTCCAAGGTCCTGTTCCGCGCCATGGGGCTGATCGTGCGGCTCGCGCCGCTCGGAGTGCTGGGAGCAGTCGCATACACCGTCGGCGAATATGGAGTGCGCTCGCTCGAGCAGCTCGCCTCGCTGGTCGTCGTGTTCTGGATCGCGGTCGCGCTGTTCGTCGTCGTGGTCCTGGGCGCGGTTTTGAAATTGGCTGCCGGCCTCAGCATTTTTCGCTTCCTCGCCTATTTCCGCGAGGAGCTGACGATTGTGCTGGCGACCGCATCGTCCGACGCGGTGCTGCCGCAGATCATGCGCAAGCTCGAGGCGATGGGCGTGAAGCCCGAGGTGGTCGGGCTGGTCGTGCCGACCGGCTATTCGTTCAACCTCGACGCGTTTTCGATCTATTTGACCCTGGCGACGGTGTTCATCGCGCAGGCGACCAATACGCCGCTGTCGTTCGGCGATCTCATGCTGGTTCTCGGAATTTCCCTGGTCACGTCGAAGGGCGCCCACGGCATGCCGGGTTCGGCGATCGTCATCCTGGCGGCGACGCTGAGCGCGGTGCCGGCGATCCCCGCGATCGGGCTCGTGCTGGTGCTGTCGATCGACTGGTTCGTCGGCATGGCGCGCGCGCTCGGCAACCTGATCGGCAATTGCGTCGCCACGGTGGTCATCGCCGCCTGGGAGGACGACCTGGACGCGCCGCTCGCGCGACAGGTGCTGGCGGGCGAGGTCACGGTCGACATCGTCGCCAACTCGCTGCCGACGAATGTTCAGGCGGCCGAGTAGGGCGAGTCGCGCCGAATGCTGGAATTGCTTCCGAAAATCTCCTGCGCAATCGCTTTGCGAGAATCAGAAATGTGTGCTATACCTCTACCCGGTCGGCGGATCGAACCCGCACCGCGCGAGACGCCGCCGGGGCGAACGAGGAGGCAAGAGTCTTTTTTATTTTCTTCGCCATAACATGTTGGAAAGTCCCCATTCGGACGAATAAGACCAAGCAAATCCAAGCAATTTCATCCGGCTTGGCTTGGCCTGGCTTGGTTTTGCTTGTCGCTGTTTGGCCGCCGGACCCGACGCGCGACGGCGGGTTGGTCGCTTCGGTTTTACCGCAGCGACGGCGTTGCTTGTCGATTGGAGTCGCGATCGAAATGAGCGCCGCCAGCCTGCTTTCACGACGCCTTCGCCGCAGGGCCGACCTCCGCGCAGAACGCAACGATCGCCTCGAGCGTCGCCCGCGGCTGTTCGGTCTGGGGCGAGTGGCGGCAACGTTCGAGAATAAGGCTCTTAACCGGCGCGGGCGATCGGGCTTCGATCGCGCGGATTTGCTTCAGCGTCCCATAGGGATCGTCGACGCCCTGGATCAGAAGCGCGGGGACACGCCAACGGCCGACCGCATCCTCGATGTTCCAGGTTTTGAATCCCGGATCGAGCCAGGCGCCGTTCCAGCCGCAAAACGCAGCATCGACATGCGTATGGTATTTGGCGAGCTTCGCCCGCAAGCTCCCCGCTTCATAGGCGCGGCGCGCTTCCGCAATCGAGGCCAGGCCCGGCTGCTCGGTGAAGACATGGGGCGCAATCAGGACCAGGCCATCGACGCGTCGGGCGAATGGCTCGCCGGCGCAGATCGCCGCGATCGAGGCGCCGTCGCTATGTCCAAGCAGAATTCCGCGCCGGAAGCCGATCGCCTCGAGCACCGCGGGCAGGCTCCAGCGCGCCTCGCGCGTCATGTAGTCGAGCGGACGCGGCAGATCGACCGCATCCGACCGCCCATAGCCCGCGCGCGAATAGGCGAAGACCCCAGAGCCCGTCGCGGCCGCGAGCCTGGAGGGAAAGTCCCGCCAGAGCGCGACACAGCCGAGCCCCTCATGCAGCATGACGATCGTCGGCGCCTGCTCCGGCAGCGGGCCATAAGCGACCGCCTCCAGGCGCTTGCCGTCGGCGACAACCTCGGCGCCGACGCCATCGATCCATCGAAAGGCGGCCACGGCGCGAGGCGGCTACGCGGCGGCGATCTTAAGCGCGCGAACCGCGTTCTGCTTCAGGATGAGATCGTGCACCTCCGGCTTGAAGCCGGCATCGAGAAAATCCTTGATCCATCGGTCGGGCTGGATAAGCGGGAAGTCCGAGCCGAACAGCATCTTGGTCTTGAGCTGGCCGTTCGCATATTGGACGAGCTGCGGAGGGAAGTACTTCGGGCTCCAGCCCGAAAGGTCGATGAACACGTTGGGCTTGTGCAGGCAGACAGAGAGCGCCTCGTCCTGCCACGGCCAGGACGGATGGGCGATGATGATCGTCATGTCGGGGAAGTCGACGGCGACGTCATCGACATGGATCGGGTTCGAATATTTGAGCCTGAGGCCGCCGCCGCCCGGCATGCCCGTGCCGATCCCGGAATGGCCGCTGTGGAAGATCGCCGGCAGCTTGTGCTCGGCGATGACCTCGTAAAGGCCATAGGCCATGCGATCGTTCGGGAAGAAACCCTGAACGGTCGGATGAAACTTGAACCCCTTGATCACCCCCGCCGCGATGAGATCGCGCGCCTCGCGCACGCCCATCTTGCCCTTGTGCGGATCGATCGAGGCGAAAGCCATCATGATGTCCGCGTTGGCGGCCGCGGCCTCGGCGACTTCCTCGTTAGCGATACGCCTGGAGCCGATCTCGAATTCGCTGTCGACGGTGAACATCACCAGGCCAATTCTGCGGTCGCGGTAGTAGGCGATGGTCTCGGCGATCGTCGGGCGCTTGCCCGCCTTGAAGTATTTGTTCGCGGCGTCTTCATACGGCTGCCAGAACGCGTCTGCAGGCTGCCGGCAGGAAACCTCGGCATGCGTGTGGACGTCGATGGCTACGAGGTCGTTGACGTTCATTGCGTCCGCTCCTTGTTGACGCAGCGTCCGCGCGCCTCGCCGCCCGAGTCTCGCCGACCGCAGAATCAACGCTGTCGTGTGTCGTCTTCGCCCGCCGCGTTGACTTCGCACCATAGCATCTCACGGCCGTTCGAAAGGGACCGCGGCCTTTTTACGATATTGCGCGTATTGTTCTCCGTTCTGCCTCCACATAATTGTTGATTGCGATGGGTTTTGTATGGTACATTACTAACGGGACTGAATTGCGGTTTGGGGGGGAGGAATGTGTGTTCATTGAGTTGAAGACGCTAAACTCACGATCGAAAACAACAAAGGCGAAGGTCGAAGGTGTCGCGTTGACGGCTGCTGATTCCTCCCAGCCAATCGGGACTTGCGTGGAACCGATTGATTTGCGCACAAAAGTGACCTGGAGAATTCAACCCGCCGCTGTTGGGGCGCTCGTTCACTACGCTTGTGACGAAGATTTGTCTGAGATGCCTGAACTTGGTTCATGATGGCTATGGCGCACGCCTATGGCAAACATCACCATCGAATTGGCCGCGATAAGGCTCACGGATACGATACTCGGATACAATGAACAGGATCTGGAGGAGACGCTAAAAGCAATCGCAGTCGATATCGGCGTGAATCACATTGCCTATATGAGATTTGCTCCCGACAAGAGCTCCGACGCCAGTTTGCTGACAGGGACAGTAACGTATTCCTTTCAGTGGCAAACGCGTTACTTCCTTAAGCAATACGTACTTATAGATCCTGTTATCTCGAATGGAAGCAAAGCGGTTCTGCCGTTCGACTGGGAAGAGTTGTCGCGCGACGACCCCGCTGTTCAGGCGTTTTTTACCGACGCGCTGAGCCACGATGTCGGCCGCAACGGGATATCTGTCCCCGTCCGGAATTGGCGGGGCGTTTATTCTTTGGTGTCCTTTTCAAGCAACCACACGAGGCCGGAATGGGAGGAGTTCAAGAAAAACAATATGGTGAAGCTCCAGTTGATATCCGTTCTGATCGACTCCGCCGCAAGCGTCAATCTCAAACTAAGTAGTCCACCGGTAAAGTTATCGAAGAGAGAAGAACAATGCCTAATTTGGGCGGCCAGAGGCAAGACATATCAGGATATCTCCGACATCTTGAATATATCCTTCGGCAGCGTGAAGAGTTATCTCGATACGGCGCGACATAAGTTGAATTGCGCCAATTTGACCCATGCGGTTGGCGTGGCCATTGCCACCGGGGTGATTCCGGCGAAGGCTCTCCAAGGCTCGTCCTTTAAGTGATTCCCGTGAATGTCAACTCAGCTTCTTAGTGGAATTGTCACATGGTAACTTATCGTTAACATCCTGTTGTCTCGTAGCAAGGGAGATGCCACGATGTTGAAGTTTATTGAAGGTTCACGTGCGTCGTTGTTTCCGAGGGAGATGGATGCAATGTTCCGCAACCGGGCGCTGACGTTCTCGGAGCGGCTCGGCTGGGATGTGACGGTAAGAGACGGGTACGAGCGAGATAAGTTTGATCACGCAAATCCTCTGTATCTTGTATCGGTTGATCCTCAGACTCACGAATACTGGGGCTCTTTGCGTCTGCTGCCGACTACAGGGCCTAACATGCTGCGCGATGTTTTTCCGTATCTGCTTGATGACGGCGAATACATCGAAAGCGCGACAATTTGGGAGAGCTCTCGCATCTGCGCGGTCGCCGTCGACGGCCAGCCCGAGCGCAGCCGCAACGGCGTGAATTTCGTGATGAGCGAGCTGATAGCGGGCATTGGCGAGGTGGCCATCTTGGCTGGGCTGACCCAGATCGTCTCGGTGTTCGACGCCCGAATTTACCGCGTGCTGAAGGCTGTCGGCTGCAATCCGCAGCTCATCGGCAAGCCGCGCCGGATCGGCGGCACGATGAGCTACGCCGGACTCTTCGATACGGGCGAAGGCCTCCTGCAAGCTTTGCAGGCGTTCCGCGAGGCGCTCGGAATCGAGGCCCCCGAGGCGAAAGAACTCGCCTTCGCGTAGCAGACGGCTTCGCCGACGGCGACGGGAGGCGGCGCCGTTCGCCAGATTTGGTTAGCGCGCAGTCGATGGCGCGACTGCGCTAGGCGAGGTCGTCGCCCCTCGCATGCTCGGTCACCAGGGACTCGATGGTTTCGCGCAGCGCGGGGTTCTTGACGGCGACGAAAGCTCGATGCACGCCCACCCAGTGATCTAGCGATGTCGGCCGCCCGTCGGCGGCATCGGCAAATCTTCCTCTTCAAAGCCGAAAAATTACACCGGTCCCGCGCCGAAAACCGTGGCGGTTGACGAACTATTTGCCGGCCGCTGTCAGATTCCAGTCGTCACGCGACGATTGTCCGCATCGAACACATGAATATCTTCGGCCGGCGCGGACAACGTCACCGACTCGCCTGGCGCCGGCGTCTGCCGGCCGCGGATTTCGGCAACCGTCATCTTGTCGTCTGCGCGTCGCACGTGGGCGTAGGAAGCTTCGCCTAGCCGCTCGACCAGCTCAACCACCCCAGTGGTGGCGAAGTCGCCCACGGCGGCAAGCGCCAGGTGCTCGGGACGGACCCCGATGGTCAGACGCGCGCCGGGCTTGAACGGTCCGGCGGGCAAGGCAAGCGCGGTGATCGAGTTGCCGGCCATCAGCGCCTTGCCGTCCTTGACGCTCTCGACCTCGGCGGGAAAGAAGTTCATCGCCGGCGAGCCGATGAAGCCGGCGACAAACAGATCCGCGGGCGAGTAATAAAGGTCGAGCGGCTTGCCGACCTGCGCTATTCGTCCGAGGTTCATCACCACAATGCGGTCAGCTAGCGTCATCGCCTCGATCTGATCGTGGGTCACATAGACCATTGTCGCGCCCAGGAGCCGGTGCAGCCGGGCGATCTCGACCCGGGTCGAGACGCGCAGCGCCGCATCGAGATTCGACAATGGCTCGTCGAAGAGGAAAACGTCGGGCTCGCGGACGATTGCGCGGCCGATCGCCACGCGCTGCCGCTGGCCGCCGGAGAGGTCGCGCGGGTAGCGGCCAAGCAACTCCTCGAGGCGCAACATCCGCGCCGCCTCGGCGACCCGCCGGTCGCGCTCCGCTGGCGCGACGCCGGCGAACTTGAGGCCGAAGGTCATATTCTTGCGCACGTCCATGTGCGGATAGAGCGCGTAAGACTGGAACACCATCGCGATTTTTCGCTCGGCGGGCGCGAGTGCGTTGACCAGTTTGCCGCCTATGAAAATGTCCCCCGAGGTTGGTGCGTCGAGCCCGGCGATCATTCTTAGAAGCGTGGATTTGCCGCAACCCGAGGGGCCGACCAGAACGACGAATTCGCGGTCGTCGATCGAAAGGCCGATGTCGCTCAGCACGCGCGCGGTCCCATAGCTCTTGTTGAGCTGGTCGATGCGCAAATTCGCCATTCCGAATTTCGTCCTATTTGACCGCGCCGGCAGTGAGGCCGCTGATCAGCTGCCGCGAGAAGACGACATAGATCGCCACAACCGGCAAAATCGCCATCGACAGCGCCGCCAGGACTGAGTTCCAGTCGGTGATGTACTGGCCGAGGAATTGCTGGACGCCGAGCGTGATCGTGTGGGTCGAATCCGAGGAGGTGAGGATCAGCGGGAACCAGAGATCGTTCCAGATCGGGACGATGGTGAAGACCGCAACGGTGGCGATCGCAGGTCTTAACAGTGGCGCGATCACCTCGAAGAAGATGCGCGTCTCCGGCACGCCGTCGCAGCGCGCCGCGTCGCGCAGGTCCTTCGGGACCTGCTGGACGAATTCGCTGAGGATGAAGATCGACATCGGCAGGCCTTGCGCGACATAGACGAGGATCAGCGCCGTCAGCGTGTCGTTGAGGCCGGCCTCGCGCATCATCTTGAGGATCGCGACCGAGCCAAGCCGGATCGGCACCATGATGCCTATCGAGAGGAAGAGAGCGAGCGCGGTCGAACCGCGGAACTTATATTCGGTCAGCGCCCAAGCCGCCATCGCTCCGAACAGCAGCACTAGAAACATGCTGATCAGCGTTACGATCAGCGAGTTCATGAAGTAGGTCCCCACATGGGAGGCGCTGAACACCTTGGCGTACCCGACGAGCGAGAACGTTTCGGCGTTCGGCGGCGCGAGCGGCGCGCCGAAGATCGCCTTGCGCGCCTTGAACGAATTCATCACCACGAGCACGATCGGCCCGACCGCGAGCAGGCAGTATGCGATCAGGATGAGGTGGACGCCGAGCGTCTCCGCGCGCTGCTTGAACATCAAATCCTCTAGAACGCGTAACGCCGGATGCGGCCCTGAATAACGAACAGATAGAAGCAGACGCCGACAAGGATGATGAAGAACATCACCGTCGCGACTGCCGCGCCCATGGTCGGATTGCCGAGCTGAAGCTGGAAGCCGAAGAATGTGCGATAGAAAAAGGTGCCAAGAACGTCGGAAGCGAAGTTCGGGCCCGCGAGCGCTCCCTTGACCGAGTAGATGAGGTCGAAGGCGTTGAAATTGCCGACGAAGGTCAGGATCGAAACGAGGCCGATGGTCGGCAGCACGAGCGGCAGCTTGATGTGCCAGAAGATGCGGAATTGGCCGAGGCCGTCGACGCGCGCGGCGTCGATGAGTTCCTCAGGGATGTTGAGGAGCGCGGCGTAGATCAGCATCATCGGAATGCCGACGAACTGCCAGACGGAAATCAAGGCCAGCGTCACGAGTGCGGTCGATGGCAGTCCGAGCCATGGCGCAAACCAGCTTCCGAGGCCGACCGCCTTGAGGGCGCCTTCGGCGACGCCCCATAACGGCGACAGGATGAGGTTCCACGAAAAGCCGACAATGACGACCGAGAGCATCGTCGGCAGGAAGAAGATCGTGCGGTAGAGGCCCCTGAGCTTAAGGCCGGGAAGGCTCAGCAATCCCGCGAGCGCGATGCCGATCGGGTTCTGCACCACCATGTGGACCGCGAAGAAGACGAGATTGTTCCAGACTGCGTTCCAGAACGGCTTCGACCAGACCGCGTCAGTGAGGAGCGTTACGAAGTTGTTGAGACCGACGAACGAATAGTCGCCCGCACTGTCAGTCGTGTAGGTCGCGAGCGCCATCGTGGCGATCAGGGGATAGATGGAAAAGAGCGTGTAGATCGCGACGGCCGGCCCCAGAAAGAGCGCCATCAGTGCGAGGAACCGGCCTCGCGGCATCTGGGCGACGACTTGGGACAATGGTTCGGCCATCGTTCTGGCATCCCACTCCCCTCACCCCAGCCCTCTCCCGCAAGCGGGAGAAGGTGGCGGCGCCACGGCGTCGCCGGATGAGGGTATGGCCCTTTACTTGGCCGGCAACTTGTCGACGTCGGCCTGGGCCTGCTTGCCTGCCGCTTCGGGGGTGAGCGTGCCGTTGATGACCTGCGCCGAGATGTTCCAGAGCTCGTTCTCCAGGTTCGGCGTGCCGCGGTTCAGGATCTGATACGAGTTACGGATTGTTGACTTGCAGTCCTTGCGCCAGCCGACCATCTCGGCCGCGAGCGGATCCTTGATCGTAACCGCGGCCTTGCTCAGAGGGAAGAAGCCGGGCAGGGCGTTGGCGTAGAGTTCCGCGAACTCCGGGGTCGCGACCCACTCGAGGAATTTCCGCGCGTCTTCCTTGTTCTTCGAGGCCGAGTTCACGCCCATCCCGATATCGGTGTGGTCCGAAATATAACACTCGGTGTCGCCGGCGGGCAGCGGCGGCGGGAAGGCGCCGATCGGGAACTGCGCGTCCTTGCGGAAGGTCGTGATGTCCCACGAGCCTGTCGGATAGATCGCCGCCTTGCCGAGCGAGAACAGGTTCTGGCTGTCGGGATATTTCTGCGCCTGGAAGCCGTTGCCCATATAGGGCGCCCAGGAGGCGAGCTCCTTGAACACCGCGACATATTGCGGGTCGGTGAACTTTTCCTTGCCAGCGATCAGCGCCTGCCGGCCCGCTTCGCCCTTCCAATAGTCGGGGCCGATGTTCTGGAAGCCCATGGTCGCGGCCTCCCATTGGTCAGCGGTGCCCATGTCGATCGGCGTGTAGGTCCCGTCCTTCTTGAGCTTGTCGAGGATGTCGTGGAACTCGGTCATCGTCTTCGGCGGCTTGGCGCCGATCTTCTTGAAAGCGTCCTCGTTATAGAAGAAGCCATGAATGACCGAGGCCATCGGCACGCAGAAGGTCGTCTTGCCGTCGTCGGTCGACCACGCCGCCTTCGCGACTTCCGGGAAATTCTCCATCCCTTTGAGGTCGTTGAGGCCGTCGATTTGGTGCTTCTGGTAGAGCTGGAGCGAGCGGTCAAACGGCCGGCAGGTAATGAGGTCGCCGGCAGTGCCTCCATCGAGCTTGGCGTTCAGCGCTGCGTCATAGTCCGCCGGCTGGGTCGTCGCGAACTCGATCTTGATGTCGGGATAGTGCTTCTGGAAGGCGGGGATGATCTTGCTGTTCCAGATGTCGGCGTCGTCGTTGCGCCAGCTCTCGATTTTAAGCGAGCCGGCTTCAGCCGCCGCAAGTCCAGCGATCAGCGCTATCGCCGCGATTCCAGCGCGCTTCCAAACCATGTCTGTTCTCATGCTATCCTCCTGATCCGCCAGGCTTCATGCCCGCGATTGAGTTAAACCTTTTTCCCTCGCCGGTCGTCGTTTCACCCCGATTTCGCTCGCTTGACCGAGACCCGGGCCTTCCCTTCGCGGAAAACCATGAGCATACCACTTTCGGCCCTCTTGTCTTTGATTATGGGCCAAGTATATACCTCTTGTCTAGCGGTGCGGAGTCTGAGGCGGAATGCCGGAGCTGCGGCCAAGCAGAGCTGAACGCACGCCCCTATTCGAGGCGGTCGGCGCAGCGTTGAAGCGGGAAATCGCCTCCGGGCGGTTTGCGGAATCGGACGTTCTGCCGGGCGAGCGCGAGTTGTCCGAGATGCTCGACGTTTCGCGCACCACACTGAGGCGCGCCATCGCAGGACTCGTCGACGAGGGGGTTCTCGCTCACCGTCACGGCGCCGGCACCTTCGTGCGGCGCAATCCGCCCCATGTGGAGCAGCCGCTATCGCGCCTGACAAGCTTTACCGAGGACATGCGCCTGCGCGGCCTCACCGCGGCGTCGCGCGTGATCGAGCGGGGCACATTTCTTCCCACTCCGGAGGAGGCGATGATGCTCGGCATCGGTCCGGGCGAGAGCGTCTATCGCCTGGCGCGATTACGCCTGGCGGACGGCGTGCCGATGGCGATCGATCGCGCCACCGTCCCGCTGCGTTTTCTTGACGGCGCCCATGCGGCCGAAGAGTCGCTGTACGCGGCGCTGGAAAGAGCGGGTTTCCAGCCCGTGCGCGCGCTCCAGCGGTTGCGCGCCGTCATAATCGGCCCAGCGGAAGCGGCGTTGCTTGAAATCGCGACGGGCTCGGCCGCGCTCGACATCCAGCGCATCGCCTATATCGCCGACGGGCATTGCGTCGAGTTCACCCGTTCATTCTACCGTTCCGACACTTTCGATTTCGTCGCTGAATTGACGCTGTCCCCGGCCTCGAGGCAGCGGGTGGAAGGAGCGGCGCGATGAGCCCCACTTTCATGGCCTTGGAAGTCGCGGAGAGCGGCGCGGTTGTGCGCCGTCAATTGATCGCAAACGCGACGTCGAACGCCATGCTGGCGGCTCAATTAAAAGCGCGCAAACCTTCATTCGCAGTGACGATTGCGCGCGGCAGCTCCGATCATGCGGCTCTCTACCTTAAACATCTTATCGAGCTCAAAGCTTCGCTCGCTTGCGCTTCGCTCGGGCCTTCGCTCGCCTCGCTTTATCACGCGCCGCTGCGGCTCTCCGACGCCGTTGCGATCGCCATTTCGCAGTCCGGCCGAAGCCCCGACATCGTCGCCATGCAGCGCGCGGCGAGAGAACAGAGCGCCATGACGATCGCGCTGGCAAACGACGAGGAGTCCCCGCTCGCGCGCGACGCCGACGCGCTCTTGCCGTTGCACGCGGGCGCCGAGCGTTCGGTGGCGGCGACAAAGTCGATGATCGCCGCGCTAGTGGCCGGCGCATGTCTGGTGGCCCATTGGAGCGAGGACGACGAGCTTCTCGCCGCGCTTGCCAAGCTGCCTTCGGTCCTGGACCTATCATCCGCCGCCCCGGCTTCGGCGGAAGCGGCCGACACGCTGGCCAAAGCCTCTTCTTTGTTCGTCGTGGGCCGCGGCGCGACTCACGCTGTCGCCGCAGAGGCGGCGCTCAAGCTCAAGGAAACCTCGGCGATTCACGCTGAAGCGTTCTCTTCGGCCGAAGTGCTGCATGGGCCGGCGGAGATCATCGGACCCGGATTTCCGGTTCTCGCCTTCGCTCCGGCGGACGCCGCGCGCACCGGGTTTTTCGAAACCCTCGAGCGTCTCGCCTCGTTCGGCGCGACGCTGCTGGTCGTCGATTCCGAGCCGCACCCGCGTTTGCGGACCGTCGTCGCGCTTGACGGCGGGCACCCGCTGCTCACCCCCATCGTCGCGCTTCACGCCTTCTACCGCGTCGCCGAGGCGACCGCGCGCCTGCGTGGCCGCGATCCCGACCAGCCGCCGCATCTCAAGAAGGTCACCGAGACCTTGTGAGCTTGATGACGCAATCGGCCGGCGCTTACTTCGGGAACGGAACCGGCGAATCGGACAGGGTCTGAAGAAAGGCCAGAATGTCCGCTCGCTTCTGCGGATCCTTTTCGCCCGGGAAGGCCATCTTCGTGCCGGAGGCCTCCATTTTCGGATTCGAGACCATCGTGTTGAGCGCTTCCCAGGTCCAGTTGCCGCCCACAGCTTTCAGCGAATTGGAATAGGAGAAGCCCGGGAACGACGCGACCGGGCGACCCGCGACGCCCCATAGCGGCGGCCCGATTTTGGGGCCGGCGCCCTTCTCCAGATTATGACAGGTCTGACAGACCTTGGCGTATTGCTCGCCCTTCTTCGGGTCTGCCTTGGCGAGCAGCGCCGGGAGCGGCTCCGCGGGCGGCTCCGCCGGCCCGGCGGCAGGCGCGGAAGCAGGCCCCGACGTCGGCAGCGCGAAGCCTGGAACAGCGGGGTTCTTCGGCGCCATGACGAGACTGCTAAAGGCGACCAGAAGCATTGCGAACAGCACGGATCCTAACGCCGCGAGCGAGACCCGGTTCACATTCTCACTATCCATAGGCGGTCGGACTTTCGTCGGCTGGAGTTGGATTGAGTAGATTGGGGGGCGCTGGTTTTTTCGTTTGATTAGCCGCTTTGCGCTCGCTTTGGCAACACGTATAAGCCCCGCACCCCGAATTTTGCTTAACCGAAACCCATGGCCAATCCGATTGTCCTAATCCCCGCCCGCATGAGCTCGACTCGCCTGCCGGGAAAGCCGCTCGCCGACATTCACGGCGCGCCGATGATCGTCCATGTCTGGCGCCGGGCGATTGAGGCCGACGTCGGGCCGGTATGGGTCGCGGCCGACGACACGCGCGTGATCGAGGCTGTGGCGGCGGCGGGCGGCAAGGCGGTCATGACGCGCTTCGATCACCCCTCGGGGTCCGACCGCATCTTCGAGGCCTTGGGCGCCGTCGACGCGGTAGGGGTCCACGATGTGGTGGTCAATGTTCAGGGCGACTTGCCGACCATCGACCCTTCGGTCGTGAGGGCCTGTCTCGCGCCGCTTGCCGATGAGGCCGTTGACATCGCAACGCTGGCGACGCCGATCACGCGGGAGCAAGAGAAAGACGATCCCAACGTCGTCAAGGCGGTGGCGACCGAACTCGATCCAAAACGCCTGCGAGCGCTTTACTTCACTCGCGCGCGCGCTCCTTGGGGCGAGGGTCGGCTCCTGCACCACATCGGTCTCTACTCGTATCGCCGCGAGGCGCTGCGGCGATTCGTCGCCGCTCATCCTTCGCCATTGGAGCGGCGCGAGAAACTCGAGCAATTGCGGGCGCTGGAAGCGGGCATGCGGGTCGATATCGCACTCGTTGACACGGCGCCGCTCGGTGTCGACGCGCCCGAGGATTTGGAGCGCGCGCGCGTCATGCTCGCGCCAAGGAAACCGGCATGAACAATACGCTTTCGATCGCTTATCAGGGCGAACCTGGGGCCAACTCGCATATCGCCTGCGCCGACAATTTTCCCGAGCTGAAGCCGCTCCCCTGCGCGACCTTCGAGGACGCTTTCGCGGCCGTACAGGACGGGGCGGCCGAGCTCGGCATGATCCCGATCGAAAACTCGATTGCGGGGCGGGTCGCCGATATCCACTCGCTCTTGCCTGGGTCCGGGCTGCATATCGTCGGCGAGACCTTTCTGCCGATCCACTTTCAACTGCTGGCGCTGCCGGGCGCCGAATCGAGGACTTGAGGTCCGTCCACAGCCACGCCCATGCTCTCGGCCAATGCCGCAACATCATCCGCCGTCACAAACTCCAGCCGGTCGTGGGCGGCGACACCGCCGGGTCGGCGCGCGAGGTCGCAGAATGGGGGGACAAATCCCGCGCCGCATTGGCGACGCGGCTCGCCGGCCAGATCTACGGCCTGCAAACCCTCGTCTCCGACGTCGAGGACGAAACGCACAACACGACCCGCTTCATCGTGCTGTCGAGGGATGCGCGCTGGGCGGCGACTGGCCAGGGCCCGATCGTGACGACCTTCGTCTTTCGCGTGCGCAACGTGCCCGCCGCTCTCTACAAGGCGCTCGGCGGCTTCGCCACCAACGGCGTCAACATGACCAAGCTCGAGAGCTACATGGAGGGCGGCGAGTTCACGGCCACTCAGTTCCTGGCCGACGTCGACGCGCACCCCACGGATCCGCCGCTGGAGCGCGCGCTCGAAGAGCTGAAGTTCTTCTCCCGCGAACTGCGCATTCTCGGCGTCTATCCCGCCCACCCTTACCGCGGCGAGTTGCTGGGCCGATCTGGCTAGCGTCCGACACGATCGCGCCCGCGCCGCGCGACGATCTGCCTTCGGTCGTCATAGCGCCAGGTCAAAAGCGATAGGTGATGCCGGTTGTGAACGAGATCGGCATCGCGTTCGTCTTGATTGAACCGATGACCGAGACGATCCCCAGCGGTGGGCCGAGATTGATCCCGGTCGAATTTCCCGTCGTCTGCACAAATCCCTGCTTGCCGTCGACAAAGACGCCCCAATGTTGATTGAGCATGTAGTCGAACCCGCCCTGGACGACGACGCCAACCGTGGGCTGATATGAGCCGCCGGTGGCGTAGCCGTCGCGCACTGCGAGCGCGAAAGTCGGAGCAATTCCCGCTCCCAGATAAGGCTGGAAGCCGCCGAACTGGGTGAAATGATAGACGCCGGTGATCGGGATCCCGCCGGCCATCAATCCGCCGAGGTCGGTCCCGGCGGGCGGCGAACCGGGCGGCGCATAGCCATTGATCTTCACCGACGCCCAGACTGGAAATCCCGTCTCGACTTCCACCGACCAGTTTGGGGTGAAGAAATAGCCGCCCTCGAACCCTACAGTGAAGACGTTCGAATAGCTCGCGCCACGGCCGGGAATCTGTTGCTGCGGCCCCACGCCGACCGGAATGAATCCGCCGGGAACCGCGACCTCCCCGAGCGCTTGCGAATAGAGGTTCGACGAACTCTGCGGGAAAATCCCGGCCGCGCCCACCTTCACATACCAGCCGGTGAGGCTCGGAAGAATGGGCGCAGGCTCTTGAGCCGGCGCCGGGCTCGTCAGATCCGCCGCATGAGCGGCACTCAGAGAGAGCACGAAAACCGCGCAAGCGGGAACGCGCGCTCCGACCGCCCGCCTTTTGCGGCCTCTCATAACATTCTCTCCCACCCACACAGGCATGGGCTTTGCGCTCTCGAGCACGCCAATAGCGCGAACACGAATCATGAACATAAATTCGAAAAATGTTTTTTCTTGTGAACGAACTGGGACCCTTTCTGTCATATTTTGGGTCTTAACGCGAATCCGATTTATCGAAACGTTTACCATAGCCCATTCAATAGGCGGCCTCTTTCAATCGTCGACTCTTCTCGGAGGGGTGGGAATCAGCAGATTCTCGATCCCGTCGTCGATCACTCCCTGCTCGATGATGCGCTCCCCCGGCAACCCGACCGGGGCGCCGTGCCGCGCCGCGATGACCGGCGGCTCCTCGATCGGGGGACCGAGAGCGTCGATCCTCTCCTCAATCGTCTCCTTGGCGCCGAGCTCCACCCGCGCGGCATGCCAAAATTCGTCGCTTCTCCCCTCCGGCCTGCCGGCATGCTCCCAAAGCTCAAAGGCTCGTCTGCGGATAGCCTCTTCGATGTCGCTCATGATCGAACTCCTCTCGAACAGCGGGCTGGCCGACCCGAGTATACCCCGCCTGCCGCGAATTGGCTCCGGCATTTCGGCCGATTGGGCTTCGTCAAGCACGCGTGCTAGGCATTGCGCATCGAGATTTTTGGGGCGAACTCGCCTTTCGAACGCGCGGGAGCATAGCGCGAAGAGGGTTTCGGATTGCATGGCGCCGCGGAACAGCGACAATTCGCCGCATCGAATCGTTGTGGTGGGCGGCGGAGCGGCGGGGCTCGAGCTGGTCACCCGTCTCGGCGATCGCCTCGGCAGGCGGGGCCTGGCCGAAATCGCCCTGATCGAGCGGAGCCGCACGCATTTGTGGAAGCCGCTGCTGCATGTTGTCGCCGCGGGCAGCATGGATCCCTCCGAGCACCAGCTCAACTATCTCGCGCAAGCGCATTGGCGCCATTTTCGCTATCATTACGGCGAAATGATCGGGCTCGATCGAGCCGCCAAGTCGATCAGCGTCGGCGCGACTTATGATGAGGAGGGCCGCGAGATCGCGGCTCCCCGCAGCATTCCCTACGACACGCTGGTCATCGCCGTCGGCAGCGTCACCAACGATTTCGGCACTCCCGGAGCGGCCGAATTCGCGGTTCCGCTCGAGACCGCGGAACAGGCGGTGCGGTTCCACCATCGACTGGTCAACGCCGGTTTGAGAGCCCAGGCGCAGACCGAGCCGATACATCCCGGCCAGTTGCATGTCGCCGTCATCGGCGCCGGCGCGACCGGCACCGAGCTCGCCGCCGAACTCTATCAGAGCGCGCGCGAGATGGTGGCCTACGGCCTTGACCAGGTCGATCCGGACCGGGACATTCGCATCATCCTGGTCGAGGGCGCTCCGCGGATTCTGCCCGGGCTGCCCGAGCGGATCTCGGTCGCGACGCTCGCGATCCTGACCAAAATGGGCGTCGAGGTGCGGACCAACGCGCGGGTCTCCGCAGTGCGCGCGGACGGGATAGAGCTGGCGAGCGGCGAATTCATCGCGGCGGAGCTCACCGTCTGGGCCGCCGGAGTGAAGGGGCCGGACGTTCTCGCCCGCCTCGACGGACTCGAGGTCAACCGCGCCAATCAGCTCGTGACCGACGCGACGCTGAAGGTGACGCGCGACCCCGACATTTTCGCCATCGGCGATTGCGCCGCCGTCCCCCGTGCGGGCTTCGACGCGCCGGTCCCGCCCCGCGCCCAGGCGGCCCATCAGGAGGCGTCGCATCTCGCGCGGCAACTCAAGCGGCGGCTCGCGGGACTGCCGATCGAGCCGTTCGTCTATCGCGACTTCGGCTCGCTGGTGTCGTTCGGCCGCATGGGCGCGATCGGCAATCTCATGAACCTCGCGCTCGGCGGCAATCTGTTCATCGAAGGGGTGCTGGCGAGATGGGCGTACCGGTCGCTCTACAAAATGCACGAGCGGGCGCTGCACGGAGTGACGAAGACCGCGCTCGGCACGCTCGCGCGCGGCCTCTCCCGACGGGCGGAGCCTAGGGTCAAGCTTCACTAGCCATCAGCTGACTTAAACCAAGCCAGACCATATTAGTTCAAGCAAAACGCCGCACAACCCTCTCCGTGTATTGCGTTTTTTCGGTTGACGGCGTCGATTCGCGCTTGACGGAACGGTAGCGCCGGCGCTTCCTTTGAAGATCGCCTCGATGGCGTTGCGTCCGCTTGCTCCAATGAAAGAAGCGCGCCATCGAGGATGAGCGCTGGTTGCGTTGGGGGGCATGTTCTTGACCCGCGCCGGCTCGAGGCTTTGGCGTTCTTGGGTCGCCGCAAGCGCGCTCGCGCTCGCCGTCGGCGCGCCGGTGGTTGCCTTCGGCGGGGCCTGGACGCTGCCGCAGGGAAGCGGGCAATTGATCGAAACGCTATACGGCTGGTCGGGCTTCGGTCCGCCGTGGGGCGGCAATCCTCCGGTCAACCAGAGCCGCTTCGACGCGCAGACCTATGTTCAATACGGCCTGACAGATTCGCTGACCGCTTTTGGCCAGACGGCATTCGAACATTACGCGCTTGGGGAGCCGACGCCGGACACCTATAACGGCCTCGACTATTCGGACGTGGGCTTGAGGGCGAAACTCTGGTCGACCGGCGAGTGGGTGTTCTCGGGCGAGGCCACCGCATTCATACCCGGCGCCTACGATCCGAAAGCCCCTGCCCAGGAGGGGAACACCGGCTGGGCGGGCGAGGCGCGCTTCAACGCGGGCGGCAACTTCAAGGTCGGTTCGACGCCCGGCTTCATAGACGCCGAGCTCGCATATCGCCTGCGCACCGATGGTCCGCCGGATGAGTGGCACGGGGACCTGACCGTCGGCTTCAAGTTCACCCCCAAGCTCATGCTGATGCTGCAGGATTTCACGACGGTGTCGATGAACACCACCGACCCGACCTTCCCTGCGTGGCGCTCGTCGACGGTCGAGGCGAGCCTCGTCTATGCGCTTGACAACAAATGGTCGCTGCAGATCGGCATGTTCTCAACGGTGTGGACGGTCAAGACCAACAGCGAGCACGGCGCGGCGCTCGCGGTGTGGCGGAATTTTTGACGCGCCCGTCCGCCCCTCACGCGCTCTTCTCGTAAAGCTCGCGCCCGATCAGCATCCGCCTGATCTCGCTTGTGCCCGCGCCGATCTCGTAGAGCTTGGCGTCGCGCAAGAGGCGCCCGAGCGGATAGTCGTTGGTGTAGCCGTTTCCGCCCAGAATCTGGATCGCGTCGAGCGCGACCTGGGTCGCGCGCTCGGCGGCGTAGAGGATCGCGCCAGCCGCGTCCTCGCGCGTCGTTCGCCCATGGTCGCAAGCCTTGGCGACGGCGTAGACGTAAGCCTTCGCCGCATTCATCCCCACATACATGTCGGCGAGCTTCCCCTGCACCAATTGGAAGGTCCCGATCGGCTGGCCGAACTGCTTGCGTTGGTGGACATAAGGCAGAACGACGTCGAGCGCGGCCTGCATGAGGCCGAGCGGCCCCGCCGACAGCACCACGCGCTCGTAGTCGAGGCCGCTCATCAGCACATTGACGCCCTTGCCGACCCCGCCCAGCACGTTCTCCTCCGGCGCCTCGCAATCGGCGAAGACGAGTTCGCAAGTGTCGGAGCCGCGCATGCCCAGTTTGTCGAGCTTCGCCCCTTGCGTGAACCCCTTCATGCCGCGCTCGACAATGAAGGCGGTGATGCCGCGCGCGTTCGCCGCGGGATCGGTCTTGGCGTAGACGACAAGGGTCTCGGCGAGCGGGCCGTTGGTGATCCACATCTTCGCGCCATTGATGACGTAGCGGTCGCCCTTGCGGGTCGCCCGCGTCGTCATCGACACGACGTCGGAGCCGGCGTTCGGCTCCGACATCGCGAGCGCGCCGATATGCTCGCCCGAGATCAGCTTCGGCAGATAGCGCGCCTTCTGGCGCTCGTCGCCGTTGCGCACGATCTGGTTGACGCACAAGTTGGAATGCGCGCCATACGAGAGGCCAACCGAACCGCTCGCGCGCGACACTTCCTCCATCGCCACGCAATGCTCGAGGTAGCCCAAGGCGAGCCCGCCATATTCCTCCGGCGCGGTGATCCCGTGCAGGCCGAGCGCTCCCATCTTGGGCCAGAGGTCGCGGGGAAACAGGTTTTCGCGGTCGATCGCCGCGGCGCGCGGGGCGATTTCCTTCTCGGCGAAAGTCCGGGCGCTGTCGCGGATCATCGCGGCGCTCTCGCCGAGGTCAAAGTCGAACGGACGGGGCGCGTTGGGGATCATTGCGGGCTCATTTTAGGGCAGGCGGAGGCAATCTTGGCGGCAATCGGCGGGGTTTGGCAAGGCGGCGGGGCGACGCGCGCCGGTCGACCCAAGCGAACCCCAAACCGGATCCAAATCTAGCCAAATCCAGCAAAATCCAGCCAAGATCGATCAAAGAAAAAGGTTTGGATTTCCTTGGATTCCCTTCCCGGAATCAAGCCTTTCCAAGGGCTTGCGCTGACCCCTCCAGGCATTTTTTCTTTTGCCGCCTCCGTCCACCATGTCGCGCGACTCCCGGCGATGCGGATCCCATCTCGCTCACGATGATCATTCTCCCGTCCGCGGTCCGGCCTCATCGCCGAAAGGAGGCACCATAGCACGCATTCTGATAATCGGAAAGGAAGTGTCGAAAAAAGTTCGGCAGCGAGAGCTGACATCGCCGCGCGACCCCCTGAGCGGGGCGCGCGGCGGGAAGGCTCAATCAAGCCCGCGTTCTCAAGCCTCAGACGATCAACATGGCCGCAGGCTTATCGAGCGTTTTGGCCCGAAGCCTTGCTTACTTCTTGTGAGGCCAAGTTACGTTGCTTTTCACCCAATTCTTCCCCTGCCGCAGGCGCCTTTCGCGGCGTGAGCCTTTAGGCGCGTGCGCCCGCGCGCTTTTCGCCGCGAGCGCGCCGGTCACCTGCACCCAACCGGATTGCGTGTCGAACTTCTGGGCATAGCCGCCGCTCAGGACCTCGAACGCCGCATTGGCGTGTCCCTTCAGATCGATTCCCTTTGTCGCGTGCTGGTGGGCAAACCAATTCGGGGTTACGAAGTCGCTGACCAGAATGGCGCCGATTTTGTAACCGTATTGATCGTCCTCGACCGGGTCGGCGACCTCGCCCGCCCAAAAAGTCCCTTGCGGATCCTGGTAGGCGCTGTTGAGCCAGGGATCGACGGCCATCTCGCAGAGTTCATGGGTGGCGCCCACGCTGACGCTCTCGTTAGCCGACAGGATCGTTTTGACGAACACCTTCGAGATCGGCAAGCCCTCATTGGTCAGATCATGATAGGCAAGCGCATCCGCCTGATCGCTGTTGTCGAGGAACACCACCCACCAGGTCCCGGAGGCAGGCTTCTTGGATTTGGGAACGAACGTGAAGGTCGCTGGGTCGACGCCCCACACCGGCAAGAGGTCTTTGTTCCACTGTTGGGTGAATGCCGGCAGCATTTTCTGAACATCGGCGTCCGCGATCGCCGTTGATTCGTTGATGACAGCAAGCTTTGGCATTGTTTCCTCCGTAAAAATTTGCGACAACAATAAGCGACCGCGGTCAATCGACTTTGACAGCGACGTCCCAGGGGGCGTCCCGTTCAAAGTCTGGCGGCCCCACAAGAATTTTGGGCATTGGCGACATCTTGTCTGTGACGCGCCTCACAGAACTCGCCTTCGACGCCCGACGGGGGGGCCGGCCGCGATTTACGGGTAGGCGGCCGCGCGCCCCTGGATACTGGCGCCCTTCGTATTAGCAGGCGTCCCAGAACCCCTGCCGGTAGCCGGGATCGGTGTAGTACCAGCACAGGCCCGGCCCCGGCGCCGCGCCCGCGTAGGCGACGGCCGCGCCCGCGGCGAGAACGCCGATCGCAGCGCCGGCGGCGATCGCGCCACCCGGGCCCCAGTGATACCAGCCGGGCCGCGCCCATCCGCCATAGCGATAGGCGCCGCCGCGGTAGACCCCGCCGCGGTAGCCGTAGCCGGGGCGACCGTAGACCCCGCCGCGATGATAGACGCCGCCGTGCGGCCCTCGATAGGTCGCCCCGCGGTGATAAACGACCACTTTCGAGATCAGCCCGTCGTTCAGACCCGCGGCCGGATCAGAGCCCTGCATCATCTCGATGGCGCCGGCGGGCGGCGCGCTGAATCCGGATAGAGCTATCGCCACGCAGACGCTCTTGACCAAACTCGATCGAACCATGGCTCTTCCTCCTTGTTCGCACGCCGCGCACCCGCCCCATCGATAGTGGCTTATGGCACAAAACCAGCGTGGAGGCGAAGCCCGCCATGCCGCAACGTTAACGCAGCGCCCAACTCCCCTCGATCGCTCTCGGCAAACACGTATGGACGCTCAGAATGTGAAAGCGTAGATCCTCCCGCCGGCGGCGACGTAGAGCCTGGCGTCGGCGGCGATGAGCGTCTGAAACTTGGTGGTGCCGAGCATGCGCTCCGGCGGCGAGGCGAGAAGCTCGCCGGTGTCGCCCCTGAACGCGTAGAGCCGGTTGTCGCCATGGGCGCCCAAGGCGAAGACGATCGGATTCGCGCGACCGTCGGTGGTGGTGACGATCGGCGAGCCGTGGACGCTGGCGACCGAGCCGCACCAGGCGGTGTCGATCGACGGCGCCGGGTCGGCGCGGATCTTCAACGCGACGAGCCCGTTCCCCGGCGCCCCGTCGGACAATTCGCGCCGTTCTCCTCGAACGCGGCAAAGACGGCGTCGCCGGCGCTGAAGATCGCGGGCGACGCGACGGTCTTGAGCGCGCTCACATGCGCTCTCGCAAGCTCGCCGCCGACGCCGCCGAGATGGTCGCGGTCGATGAGGTAGGCGTCGCCGTCCTTGCCGATGGCGAGGATCAGCTTGCGCGCACCCGCGGCGCTCGGGACGTCGATCGGAATCGGCGCGGTTCCGCCGAGATCGAGGTCACGGGCGTCGAGATCGCGCCAATCCGACGCGGCGAAATAGTCGGAGCTCGCGACCGGGCGGGAGAGGTCGGGGCCGAACCGGAACACGGCTTCGCCGTCGCCCCATTCCTTGACGAAGAAGGTGTTGCCGGTGGCGGCGAACAGCGACTTTCCGTCGCTGGTGACCCCGCCTTGCGCCCAGATGCCGCCAGCTCGGGCGCGGGTCGAGAAGCTCACGACTTTGCCCGGCTCAGCCGTCGAAATGCCGACGACGAATCCGTGATAAATCCCGCAATCGCCAGCAAGGCCGCCATAGGCGACGAAGACCCGCCCGTCGAACAGGGCGAGCGCGCCGCGCTCATATTGCTGGGCCGGATCGAACCTTCCGCCCAGCGCGGTCGCCACATCGACCGGCCAGCCGGGCTCGATCGAGCCGTCGGCGAGCGAAAGCGCATAGACTTCGTGCCGCGGCCGGTTGTCGCGCATGACCATGGCGTCGAGGTAAAGGGTCGCGCGCGCCTTATCGATGACCGGCGTGCCGGTTACGCCGAGCGGCCAGATGTCGCCGCAACGGAATCCCGCCGCCTGCGTGGCCGGCTCGCCGAGCGTCTTTGTCCAGATTTGCGCTCCCGTCTTCTCGTCGAACGCGTAGACTTCGTCCTCCTCGGTCGCGACGATCAGCACGCCGGCGCCGGTCTTGGGGTCGCGCCACAGCAGCGGCTGCGCGTAGACCTCGCCGGGATAGGCCGCGTTGAATGAGGCGTCGAGATGCAGGCCCCGGGCGCGCTCATAGGTGAGGCCGGGCATGACATACATGCCGGCGCGATCGGGCGCGCCGTGATAGGTCAGAACCGTGGAATTGGCGGCAGCCGCAACCGAAGCGATGAGCCCGGCGGCGAGCGCGCCGGCGAGCAAAGCGAAGCGCATGATGACCTTGAGCGCGGCGCCGGCGGGCGCCGCCTGGGTTATTATCGCCGCGCGGTCTGAAAGGGCAAGCGAATGCCCGCGCTCACGCAACGGGCTTCGCGGATGCGTCCTGACCGCCGCGCGCGGGTCAGCGCCCGCTTCAGCTACCGGGGACGCGCAATTGTTCGAGATCGGCGATCAGCCCGGGGCCGGTCGGCTCCCATCCCAGCTTCTTCCGCGTCTGCGCGCTCGAAGCGGGCATGTCGCGCGCCGCCAAATGTGCGAGCCAGCCGAAATAGGCCGGCGCCTCGTCTGGCCCGATCGATTTGACCGGAAGCTTCAGACGCCGGCCAATGGCCTCGGCGATCTCGCGCGCCGCGACGCCTTCCTCGGCAACGGCGTTATAGACCGCGCCCGATTCCGCCTTTTCGACCGCGAGCCGGTAAAGCCGAGCGACGTCGGTGACGTGCGCGGCGGGCCATCGGTTACGCCCGTCTCCGACATAGGCGAACACGCGCTTTTCCAGGGCGGTCATGATCCACGGGCTGATCAGGCCCTGCCGCTCCGGGTCATGCACCTGGGGCAACCGCACGACCGAGACGTTGACCCCGTCCGCGGCAACATCGGCGGCCGCCTCTTCCGAATGGGCGCGGGGGAAGTCGCTGGAGCTGACCCCCGGCGCGTCCTCCCTCGCGAGCTCGCCGGGCGCGACCTTGGCGATCGCGGTCCCGGAGGTCACGATCAGCGGCCTGCCGGAGCCGGCGAGGACCGAGCCGAGCGTCGTGATGACCCGCCGGTCGGTTTCGCAATTCGCCATGAACTTCGAGAAATCGTGGTTGAACGCGAGGTGGACGACGGCGTCGGAGCGCGCGGCGCCGTCCTTGAGGCTGTCAGGGTCGTCAATCGATCCGCGATAGACCTCGGCGCCGGCGGCGGCGAGCGCCCGCGCCTTTTCGTCCGAACGGGAGACGCCGATGACCTGATGGCCCGCCGCGATCAGTTCCTTGACCAGGGCCGAGCCGATGAATCCGGTCGCGCCGGTGACGAATACGCGCATGAGCATGCCTCTAGTCTCTTCAGGAAACTTTCCCGAGCTCGCCTGTCGGATGGGTCACGCCGCGGCTCGCAACGAGGGGGATTCGAAATAGTGGGCTTCCATATCGGCAAGCAGTCCGGCCTGCCGCGGCCGCCAGTTGAGCGTGTCCCGAGTCCATTCGCTGGACGCCGGATTGTCGAGCCCGATGAAAGTCGAGAGCATGCCGAAATGCTTGGCGGCCCTCGCCGCCGGCATGCCGACGGCCGGGATCTTGAGCCTGGCGGCGATCAGTGACGCGATATCGCGCAAGGGGACGCCGACTTCATCGACCCCGTGGAATTTCGCTCCGGGTTCTCCCTTTTCGAGGGCAAGGCGAAAGAGCTGGGCCGCGTCGGACACATGCACGGCGGGCCATCGATTGGCGCCGTCGTCGATGTAAGGGGAAACGCCCTTCTTGCGCGCGGCGGCGATGATGCGCGCGATGAAGCCGTGGTCTCCCGCGCCATGAACGGTCGGGGCAAGTCGCACGATCGAGGAGCGAACCCCTCGCCCGACGAAGCCCAGGGCGGCCGTCTCGGAGAACGACCGGTTCGGAGTGGCGGGCGCGTGATTGTCCCGTTCGTTCGACACTCTGCCTTGCGGCAGGGAGAGCACCCCCGACGCGACGACCAGCGGGCGCATCGAGCCTTCGAGACCTGCGCCCAGGGCGCTTATCGCGCCTGATTCCGTTTCCTTGAGGATCCTGAGAAAGCTTGAGACCACGCCGCCATTCACCGCCCCGGCGAACAATCGGAAGCGTGTCGACACGCTCATGTTGGACAGTCCATGGATGAAGGCGGTGTGGATCACCCCGTCCGATTGCGCGGCGGCCTCGCGCAGCAGATCATGCTCGTGTAGCCTGCCGACGCGCGCCTTCGCGCCCAACGCCTGCAGTTTTCGCGCTCCTTCAGCGGTTGTGGTCAAGCCGACGACCTCGTGTCCTGACGACAAGAGATCCTTTACAACAGCCGAACCGATCCACCCGGTCGCGCCGGTGACGAACACACGCATGAGCAGCGTCTCCGAGTTTCGCTGGAGACAATCTTCTGCGCTCGTGATATTGTAGTAAAGTAGTGAGATTATCGTATTATAATGGCTGACAGGATGGACGAACGCGTCGCGCACGAAAACCGGCTCGGCGGCTATCTGAAGGATCGCCGCACGAAGCTCAATCCTGCCTCGTTCGGCTTGCCTGCCGGGCGTCGTCGCACGCCCGGCCTGCGCCGCGAGGAAGTGGCGCAGCGCGCTAATATCAGCCCGACCTGGTACACATGGCTCGAGCAGGGGCGCGGCGGCGCGCCTTCGGCCGACGTGCTCGACCGGATCGCCCGCGCGCTCATGCTGACAGACGTCGAACGGGAGCATCTCTTCCTGGTCGGTCTGGGCCGGCCGCCCGAGGCGCGCTACGACGCGGCCCGAGGCGTCACGCCACGACTGCAGCGCGTTCTCGACGCGCTTGACCCCTGCCCCGCCGTGATCAGGACAGCGATCTGGGACGTCGTGGCCTGGAACCGGGCGGCGACGGTGATATTCGGGGACTATGGATCGGCGCCCCGGAGCAGCGCAACATCTTGCGCTACTTTTTCCTCGACCCGCGCGCCCGCGCCTCGCAGTACGACTGGGAGAGCGTGGGGCGGTTCGTGCTCGGCGCCTTCAGGGCCGACGCGGTCCGCGCCGGAGCCGCGGCCGAGGTTGCCCCTCTCGTCGATGAACTCTGCCGCCTCAGTCCGGAGTTCGAGACGATGTGGCGCGAAAATGACGTTCGCGGCCACCATGGCGAAGCGGTCAAGCACATCAAGCACCCGGCGCTCGGCCCGCTCGCCATCGAATATTCGGCGTTCGCGGTCGACGGCCGAACGGACCTCACCATGGTGGTCTATAATCCGGCGACGCCGGAGGACGCGGAGCGGATCAAGTCATTGCTCGGCTGACGCCTCGCCGAAAGTGGGCGCGTCCGCTAGCCTCAATCGCCCCACGTGGCGAACATGCCGATCGCGGCCGCCGCCATGACGGCCGTTGCCAGCCAGCCGAAGGTCTTGAGGACCGGGCTCAGGGTGAACTGACGCATGACCGCCCTGCGCGAGCCCAGAAGCATGATCATGATCATGATCGGCACGGCCGCCACGCCGTTGATCACGGCGCTCCAGAAAAGCGCCCTGATAGGGTCTAAAGGGCTGAAGTTGAGGGAGGCGCCGACCAGCGTCGCCACGGCGATGGCGCCGTAAAAGGCCTTCGCCCGGCCAGGCGGCTGCGCCAGTCCAACCCTCCAGCGCAGCGCTTCGCCAACAGCATAGGCGGCGCTCCCGGCGAGCACCGGCACGGCAAGCATCCCGGTGCCGACGATGCCCAGCGCAAACACGACGAACGCGAATTCGCCCGCGATCGGCCGCAACGCTTCCGCGGCCTGCGACGACGTTTGAATGTCCTTTATTCCGTGCGCGTTCAGTGTCGCTGCGGTCGTCAATACGATGAAGAGTGCGATGATATTCGATAAAGCCATGCCCCCGAGAGTGTCGAGTTGGATACGCGCAAGTTCACGCGGCGCCTGCTCGGGCGCCTCGACGAGCGGCTTCGCCTGCGGGTCTACCTTTTCCTCCTCGACCTCTTCTGCCGCCTGCCAAAAGAAAAGGTAGGGGCTGATGGTCGTGCCGAAAATGGCGACCACAACAGTGAAATAGGCGCCGGAGAATTCCAGATGAGGCAAAACAAGATTGCGCGCGACGGTCAGCCAGGGCACGCCGACCACGAACACCGTCGCCACATAGGCGAAGAGCGAGAGTGTCAGCCACCGCAGGATCGAAGCGTAGCTTGCGTAACGCGTGAACACTTCGAGGAGGACGGTCACGATCGCAAAACCGCTGATATAGAAAACGGCCGGACCCGGGACGAGCAGGCGCAAGGCTGCGGCCATTGCGCCGAGGTCCGCTCCGAGATTGATCGTGTTGGCGATGAGCAGCAATCCGACCAGGAGATAGAGCACGGGGGCCGGATAGTGACGGCGCATGTTTTCGGCGAGACCATGCCCGGTGACCCGTCCGATCTGTGCGCTGATCATCTGAATCGCGCACATCAACGGATAGGTCAAAAGGAGGGTCCACCCCAGCGTAAAACCAAACTGCGCGCCAGCCTGCGAATAGGTGGCGATGCCGCTTGGGTCGTCGTCGGAGGCGCCGGTAATCAAGCCTGGGCCGAGGACGTCCCGGAATCTCGGCCCCTCGGACGGTTTCACGGTGGGCGATGGCAAGATTGTCTTGGTCACGGCGATTCCCAATATGCCGGCGATTCCTGAACCGCCAGTCCGCGCCTTTGTTCCAGACGCATAAGGGGATACGGCGAACCTCCTCTAGCCTGCCCGCGCCATAGATTCTGCGCGAACGCGCGTTATCACGCCGATCCGGGCGGACGCCGCCCCTGCCTCGTTCGCGAGCAATGCTCTGTCGGGCAGGCGATTTGCGCCCGATCAATGCGGAGCGCGCGCTTTCAGCTGAAAAGCAACAAAGCTGGAAATCAGCGATGGAGGAAGCAGATGGCAAAAGCTGAGACGAAGATTACCGTCACCAAGGAAAAAGAGCCTGCCACGCCTGTCGCTGGCGCCATGCAGGCCTTCCGGCCGTTCGAGAGCTTGCGTCGGGAGGTCGACCGGCTGTTTGAGGACTTCACCTTGAATCCGTTCCGGCTGCCGCTGCGCCGGCCCGCGTTCGATCTCGAACCGTTTTGGCAGCCGGATTCCTGGGTCGCTCAGCCGGCGATCGATCTCGTCGAGCGTGACAGCGCCTTCGAGATGACGGCGGAAATGCCGGGGCTCGATGAAAAGAACGTCGAGGTGAACATCGCCAGCGGCGTGCTGACGATCAAGGGGCAGAAAGAAGAGGAGAAAGTCGAGAAGAAGGAGGACTTCCATCTTCGGGAGCGTCGCTTCGGCTCGTTCGCCCGCTCGGTTCGGGTTCCCGACACGGTCGAAGCGGACAAAATCGAGGCGAGCTTCAAGAACGGCGTTCTTAAAGTGACGCTGCCGAAGAAGCCGGAGGCCAAGAAGCCGGTCAAGAAGATCGAGGTCAAGGGCGGCTGAGGGCTCTTGCCCTCCGTAGAGACTTCTGTGGGGCGGGCTCGATGAGCCCGCCGTCCTGGTCGGCGACCGGCCCTAAAGGCCGAGGTTAAGGGCACTGGTCCCAGAAGCCGTGCAGCTTGCTGTGGTCGGTGTAATACCAGCACAGACCCGCCGCGGGCGGCGAGCCGGCCCACGTAGCCGCTCCTGCGGTGATGAAGCCGATCGCAGCCCCGGCCGCAATGGCGCCGCCGGCCGGCCAGCGATACCCGGGCCGTCCGACCCAGGCGCCGCCGCGCCAGCCGTAGCCCGTGCGGACGTGGACGTTGCGATTCACGTTCCGGTTCACGTTTCGATTCACATTGCGATTGACGTTGCGATTCACATTGCGGTGATTGACGTTGCGATTGACGTTGTGATGAATATTGCGGCCGCCGCCGTGATGCACGCCACCACGGTGCATCCCGCCCCCGCCGCCGTGGCGATGGCCGCCGCCGCCGTGGCGATGCCCGCCGGCCCGAACCTGGGTGAACCAACCGTCATCGAGTTGCGCCGCCGGAATCGTTCCGGAGAAGATCTCGATTGCTTCCGCCTGCGGCGCGGCGAAGGCGCCAAGCGCAACAAAAACCAGCGCGCGCCCAATGAGCTCGAGCTTTTTCATGGCCTTCCCTCCCCTGCGGCGAACCGAACGCCGCCTTCATTCGTGCTAGAGTACGGCGCCCCGCCGATGGAGCCATGTTAGCGGCTTTGGCTGACGGGCGCGAGTCAGGCCCGATGATCCGTCCGTCCAGCCGTTGCGTAACGGATATCGCCGCCGTAGCGAAACGGACATGAGGCGAATCAAAATTCGGGAGAAGAGAATGTGGAGCAGGAGATCGTTTCTGACCCTCATCGGCGCGGCCCCGGCGGCGTTGGCGTGTCCAGCGCGGGCGTTCGAACTCGAACCCTACGACGCCGCCGCGGTCGAGGAGGCGATCGCATCCGGCAAGCCGGTGGTCGTCCATGTTCGGGCGTGGTGGTGCCTGCAGTGCCACGCGCAGGCCGCCATCCTCGATAGCCTGAAAGGCGACCCTGCCTATGACGGGGTGAGCTTCTTCCTGGTCGACTACGACAAGCAGAAGGACGTGGTGGCGAAACTCGATTGCCCGCGCGCGACGCTCATCGCCTATAGGGACGGCAAGGAAGTGAAGCGCATGTCCTGGGAAACCTCGCGCGACTCGGTGATCGGCGTCCTCAAGGCGGCGATGTGAACCTGCTTCTGACCCTGCCGCTCGCACTTGCGGCTGGCATGCTGACGATCTTCAGCCCTTGCGTGCTGCCGCTCGCGCCGATCGTGGTCGCGGCCGCCCGCGCTCGCGATCCGCGTGGTCCGCTCGCGCTCGCCTTCGGGCTGGCGGCGACGTTCGGCCTCGGCGGCGGCGTCCTCGCCTCGTTCGGAGTCGAGTTCGGCGATTCCGCCCTGGCGCGAGCGGCCTCCGCAGTCATCATGATTGCGATCGGGGCGGCCCTTGTGACGCCCGCGATCGGCGAACGCATCGAACGCGGGCTCGGTTTTGTCGGCCGCGCCGCCGACGTCATGAGCGAGCGGCTGCCGAACGCCGGCCTCGCCGGGCAGGCTTTGGCCGGAGTGGTTCTGGCCTTCGCCTGGGCGCCTTGCGCCGGTCCCATTCTGGGCGCGGCGCTCATCCTTGCCGCCAAGGGCGGTTCGCTTGCGGCGGCGATCGCGACGATGACGGTCTATGCGCTCGGGGCCGCGAGCGCGCTCATGGGCGCCGGCTATGCGGCCGGCCGCGTCGCGTCGAAGGCGCGCTTCGCCTGGGCCGGCGCTGGCGGCAGGCTCTTGCTCGGCCTCGCGTTTCTGATTATCGGCGTCGCGGTCCTGACCGGCTTCGATCACCAGATCGAGGCGGTTCTCGTCGCAGCGATGCCGGACTGGCTAACGACTTTCGCGACTTCGCTCTGACGCCTGGGCGGGCGCGCCCGGGGCCGGTCGCGTCATGCTTCGTCGCGCACGCGCCGCGCGGCGAGCTTCATCACCAGATTGTCGCCGACGCCTGGCCGACTGAACGGGCAGACCGCGAGGCAGATGGCGCAGCTCATCGCCTCGTTGAAATAGGGCAGGCACTTGTCGAAGTCGACGTACCAGCGCGTTTCGCCGCGCACCAGCGTCTTCTCCGGCAGAATCGCCGCCGGCGGACATGCATCCGAGCACACTCGGCAATGGAGGCAGAAGTCGTCGGCGCCGAAAGCCTCAGGGGCGTCGGCGAGCAGCGGCGCGTCGGTGAGCACGCAGGCGAGCCGGAAGTTCGAGCCGAACTTGCGGTGGATCATCGACCCGTGCTTGCCGAGTTCGCCCAGTCCCGCCTGGATCGCGGGCGGGATCAAGACGAACGAGCCCGCCATCGGGCCGCCATAGGGGAAGGCGTCGTAGCCTTGGCGGCGCAGCCAGTTGGCGAGGCCCTTGGCCGCCCGGATTCCCCGCCCGTACTGGCGCGTGATCTCGACCAGCGAGCGCATCGAGGGGGCTTGCTTCATCGCCTCGTAATCCTGCTCGACCGCGAGCACGATCATCCACGGATAGGGCGGCGGGTCATCGCCTTCGAACACATAGTCGGCGAGCATCGGCGTGATCCCGGCGTCGTCGGCGCCGCATTCCGCCGCCGCGCGCTTCGCCGTCGCGGTCAGGACCTCGGCGCCCAAATCGGCTTTATCCGGGCTTACGGGAATGAGCGGCTCGTCGATCGCCTGCTGGCGCTGCCGCCGCGCTTCGCCCAGCGTCTCATCGTCGCCGGTGCGCTGATAGAACCAGCGCTGAAGCGGCCCGTGCGGGATCGTCTCCGGCGGGCGCCAGTAGACCGGCGAGGGCCGGCGCGGCGCATCTTCGCCGACGCCGTTGATCGCATTGCCCGAAACGGCGGGCCAATGGCCGATCTGGTCGGCGCTCGGCGTCCAGACGGGCGCGCGTCGTCGGCTCATGCCGCCGCCGGGCGGGCTTGAGCCCGCGGGCCGTCCGAATCGCCAGCTTTCGCGTCGTGCATGGGAATTGGCACTAAGCGACATCCGACCCTTTCCGGTCAAGCCGTCGCGGACGGCTCAGCGAGAACCAGTCGGGAAGGGCAGGGGATGGGTCGCGGGAGGCGATCCAGGGACCGATGCGGCAGAGGCCCCTGGATCGCCAAGTCGCCAATGCGGAAAGCAACACGACGCGATCCCCGATAACGACGGCTGACTTGCTAGCTGGCCGCAGTGACTGCTCTATGTCGGTTTCACGCCTTTTTTGGACAACGAGAGACGCACGGATTTGGCAGCCCCGCCCATGCTTCGGCATTTTTCGTCGGACGGCGTCGGCATCGCGTTCATTGACGTCGCGCCTGAAGCTCATGACCTCGGCGAGCCGATCCTGTTGATCCATGGCTTCGCCTCCAACCATCGCGTCAATTGGGTCGAGCCGCGCTGGATCGAGACCCTGGCCCAGGCCGGGCGCCGGGTCGTCGCCTTCGACAACCGCGGCCATGGGCAAAGCGAAAAACTCTACGCGCCCGCCGACTATCGCGCCGATCTGATGACGCGCGACGCCGCCAACCTGCTCGCGCATTTGGGGATCGAGCGCGCCGACGTGATGGGCTATTCGATGGGCGCGCGGATCGCGACCATCCTCGCGCTTAGCCGACCGAGCCGGGTCCGCGCGCTGATCCTCGGCGGGATCGGCGACCGCCTCGTGCGCGAGGCCGGGTTGCCGGAAGAAATCGCAGAGGCCATGGAGGCGCCGTCGCTCGAAAGCCTCGCCAACCCGGCGCAGCGCATGTTCCGCGCTTTCGCGGAGAGGACGAAGAGCGACCTCGCCGCGCTCGCCGCCTGCGTCCGCGGCTCGCGGCGGGCCCTGACGCCCGCCGAACTGGCGCGCATCGCTCAGCCGGCGCTGGTCGCCGTCGGCGAACGTGATGCCGTCGCCGGCAACGGCCACAAGCTCGCCGCCATGCTGCCGCGGGGAACGGCGTTCGACATTCCGGGCCGCGATCACAATCTCGCGGTCGGCGACAAGGCGTTCAAGGCGACCGCGCTCGATTTCCTCGCCCGCCGGGAATGAGCCCTCCGCCGTTCTGCGCCATCTACTAAAGTCCTAAAAACAAAGCAGGTGACAAGCCGGCTAGAAACGTCAAGACTACAATGGACGGCCGGCCTTAACCGGTCGGACGACGTCGGGAACGGAAAGTCCATGGAGCTGGCCGAGGCGAAAGCCGGAGGCGCGGACGAAGGACCAGACGCGTGCGCCTCGCCGCTGCTGGCGGTCAGCGGCGTGACGATGCGGTTCGGCGGCGTAACCGCGCTCCAGGACGTCTCCTTCGAGGTCGCCCGGGGCGCCATCTGCGGCTTGATCGGGCCGAACGGCGCCGGCAAGACGACGCTCTTCAACTGCATCTCGCGCCTTTATGATCCGGGCGCAGGGTCGATCATGTTCGACGGCCGGCCGCTGGCCGTTTTCGCCAAGCACGAGCTCGCCGCGCTCGGCATCGCCCGGACCTTTCAGAACGTTGCCCTGTTCTCGACCATGACCGTGCGCGAGAACGTGTGCGTCGGCGCCCATGCGTTTGGGCGCGGCGGATTTCTCGCCAATGCGCTGGCGACGCCGCTGGCGAGGCGCGAGGAGATCGAGATCGCCGAGCGCGCCGACGCGCTGATCGAGGAGTTCGGCCTGAAAAGCGTGGCCGAGCGTCCGGCGGGCGCGCTTCCGTTCGGCGTGCGCAAGCGCGTCGAGCTCGCCCGCGCGCTCGCCAAGGGGCCCAAGCTCCTGCTCCTGGACGAACCGGCCGGCGGCCTCAACCACGCCGAGGTCGATGGGCTCGCCGAGGAAATCCGCGCCATCCGCGACCGCCGCGGCGTCGCCGTGCTCCTGGTCGAGCATCACATGAATTTGGTCATGCGGGTCTCCGATCAGGTCGTCGCGCTCGACTTCGGCCGGGTGATCGCCAACGGGCGGCCCGACGACGTGAGGGCCAATCGAGAAGTGGTGCGCGCCTATCTCGGGAGCGCGAGTTGAGCGCGCCGATCCTGGAAGCCAAGGGTCTCGAAGCCTGGTACGGCCCGGCGCGGGCGCTGCACGGGATCGATTTCGAGGTCGAGGACGGCGGCGCGACGGCGGTGCTCGGCGCCAACGGCGCCGGCAAAACCACGATCTTGCGGGCGCTGAGCGGCCTCATCCGCCGCTCGGGCGACATCCGCTTCCGCGGCCGCCCGATCGGCGCGCTGGCGACCGAGGACGTCGCCCGTCTCGGCGTCGCGCATGTGCCCGACGGGCGCGGGACGTTCACCGATCTCACGGTCGAGGAGAACCTGCGCCTCGGCGCCTATATCCGCGGCGACAGGCAGGGCGTCCGCGGGGATTTCGACCGGGTGTTCGGCTTCTTTCCGCGCCTCGCCGAGCGGCGCCGCCAGCAGGCGGGAACGCTCTCCGGCGGCGAGCAGCAGATGCTGGCGATCGCGCGCGCGCTCTTGATGCGCCCGAGCCTCCTCATGCTCGACGAACCGTCGTTCGGCCTCGCGCCGCTGGTGGTGGCGGAGATCTTCCGCGTCCTCGGCGCGATCAATCGCGACGAGGGCGTGAGCCTGCTGATCGTCGAGCAGAACGCTTCGCTGGCGCTCGATCTCGCCGACCGGGCGGTGCTGATCGAAACCGGGCGGGTCGCGCTCAGCGGCCCGTCGCAGACGATCCGCGCGGACGACGCGGTGCGTCGCGCCTATCTCGGCTACTAGCGGCGGGAGACCCTCGGACTTTGGGCGAGTTCCTCCACCAACTGGCGTCCGGACTGGCGCTTGGCGGCGTCTACGCCATCATGGCGCTCGCGCTGGTGATGATCTACCAGGCGACCCAGCTCATCAATTTCGCCCAGGGCGAAATGGCGATGTTCTCGACCTATTTCGCCTGGAAGCTGATCGACCTCGGCCAACCCTACTGGTTCGCCTTCCTGGCCACGATTGTCGTCTCCTTCATCGGCGGGGTGGCGATCGAGCGGCTGATCGTGAGGCCATTCGCCAACGCGCCGGTTCTCGCTTCCGTGATCGTGTTCATCGGTCTCGCCTTCATCTTCAACTCGCTCGCCGGATGGCTATACGGATATTCGGTCCAATCCTTCGACAGCCCATTCACGCGTCAATGGTTCGGCGCGGGCTACATGTCGGCGCACGAATCCGGATCGATGGTCGTGACCCTGGCGGTGCTCGCGCTGGTCTTCGCGTTTTTCCGCTTTACCCCGCTCGGCCTCGCGATGCGGGCGGCGGCGCAGAATCCGGTGTCGAGCCGGCTGGTCGGCATCCGGGTCGGATGGATGCTGGCGATCGGCTGGGGCCTGGCGGCGGCGATCGGATCGATCGCCGGCATGATGGCGGCGCCGATCGTCTATCTCGACCCCAACATGATGGGCGGCGTGCTGCTCTACGCTTTCGCCGGCGCGGTCCTGGGCGGCATCGACAATCCGTTCGGCGCGGCCGTCGGCGGCTTTGCGGTCGGCGTGCTCGGCAATCTCGTCGGCGCCTATGTCGTCGGCCCGGAGGTCAAGCTCTCGGTCGCGCTCGCGATCATCATCGCCGTCCTGGTCTGGCGGCCGTCCGGCCTCTTCGGGCGCCGCCTCGTGGCGAGGGTCTGACAATGGCCGAAGCCGACGGCGCGGTGCGGAACCTTCTCACGCTCGCGGTCGCGGTCATTGCGCTCGCCTATCCTGTTCGTCGCGTCGGGCTACCACATCTATCAGGGCGCGCAGGTGCTCATCCTCGCCATCGCGCTGCTTGGACTCAACCTGCTGACCGGCTTCAACGGCCAGATCTCGCTCGGCCACGGCGCCTTCTTCGCCATCGGCGGCTATGGCGCGGCGATCCTGATCACCAAGTTCGGCCTCCCGTTTTGGGCTGGCTATCCCGTTGGCGAGCGTCGTGTGCTTCGTCGCCGGATTTCTGTTCGGCTTTCCCGCGCTCAGGTTCGGCGGGCTTTATCTGGCGCTTGCCACCTTCGCGCTTGCGGTCGCGACTCCCCAGATCCTGAGCTACACCGGCTTCGACGCCTTAACCGGCGGATCGCAGGGACTTTCGATCCCCAAGCCGCTCGCGCCGCTCGGGCTCCGGCTCAACCCCGACCAATGGCTCTACCTCGTGTGCCTCGTCTGCGGCGCGGCGCTCTACTGGGCGGCGCGGAATCTGGCGCGCGGCCGGATCGGACGGGCGCTGATCGCCATCCGCGACCAGCCGATCGCCGCCGAGACGATGGGCGTCAACGCGGCGCTCTACAAGACGACCTGCTTCGGCGTCAGCGCGCTTCTATGCCGGCGTGGCGGGGGGATTGAGCGCGATCGCCGTCGGCTTCGTTTCGCCCGAGAGCTTCGGGCTGCCGCTCTCGCTCGCCTTCCTGGTCGGGATCGTGGTCGGCGGCCTCGCCTCGCTCGGCGGCGTGCTGTTCGGCGCCCTGTTCATCGAATTCGTGCCCAACATCGCCGACCAGCTCTCGGTCAATTTCGGCGAGAGCGCCAAGGCCCTGCCGGGGGCGATTTACGGCGCGCTGCTCGATTCTGGTAATGGCCGCGATGCCGACGGGAGTAGCCGGCGCGGCGCGGGCGGCGGCGAACGCCGTCGTGCGCGCGCTCGCTTCGTCTCGACGAATTGAGGTTCAAAGCGACGGCGGCGAGAACGTCGCCGCGAAATATGAAGGAAAGGGAGAATCGCCATGATCACTCGACGCACATTCCTGCAATCGAGCGCCGCCGCTGCGGCGCTTGCGGCGAGCGCCGGCTCGGCCCGCGCCGACAATGCGCCCGGCGTCACCGATACCGAGATCAAGATCGGCCAGACCATGCCCTACAGCGGCCCGGCCTCCGCCTATGGCGTGATCGGCCGCACCGAGGCCGCCTATTTCAAGATGATCAACGAGCAGGGCGGGATCAACGGCCGCAAGATCAATCTCATCAGTCTCGACGACGGCTACAGCCCGCCGAAGACGGTCGAGCAGGTGCGCCGCCTGGTCGAGGACGAAAAGGTCGCCTTCCTGTTCCAGACGCTCGGCACGCCGCCGAACCTCGCGATCCGCCAATATCTCAACGACAACAAGGTGCCGCAGCTGTTCGTCTCGACCGGCGCCAGCGTGTTCGCCGATCCCGAGCATTTCCCCTGGACGATCGGCTTCAATCCGAACTACCAAACGGAAGCGCACATCTACGGCAAGCATATTCTGGCGACCAAGCCGGACGGCAAGATCGCCGTGCTCTACCAGAACGACGGCTTCGGCAAGGATTACCTGATCGGGCTCAAGGACGTGCTCGGCGCCGATCACGCCGGCATGATCGTGAAGGAGGCCTCCTACGAGACTTCCGAGCCGACGGTCGACTCGCAGGTCGTCACGCTGCAAGGCTCCGGCGCCGACATTCTCATCATCGCCGCGACGCCGAAATTCGCCGCGCAGGCGATCCGCAAGTCCTTCGATCTTGGCTGGAACGGGGTGCGCTACGTCACCAACGTCTCGGTCTCGGTCACCACCGTCCTCAAGCCCGCCGGCCTCGACAAGTCGAAGGGTCTGATCACCGCCTATTACGGCAAAGACCCGACCGATCCCCGCTGGAAGGACGACCCGGGCATGAAGGAATGGGGGGCCTTTGTCGACAAATACATGTCGCCGACCGAACTCAACGACGCCAACGCGAGCTACGCCTTCGGCGCGGCGGCGACGATGGTGCAGGTGCTCAAGCAGTGCGGCAACGATCTGTCGCGCGAGAACGTCATGAAGCAGGCGGCCAACATCAAGGACCTCGAACTGCCGCTGTTGCTGCCGGGGATGAAGATCAACACCTCGCCGACCAACTTCAGCCCGATCCGCCAGATGCAGCTCGCGAGCTTCGACGGCGAGAGCTGGCAGCTGTTCGGAGACCTGTTGATGGGCTGACGCGGCCGAGGCCGCGCGCGTTCAACCCGCGCGTCCTTCGCGCCCGCTCAGGCCCACTCCTTCAGCGACCCGAAACGGGCGAATTTCTTGCGTCCTGTGGCGGTCCATGCGGGCGAGCACGTCGCGCAGGAAAGCGACGCCCTCGGCGAGATAAGGCCCCTTGTTGAGCATCACGCATTCCGCGCCCTGCGCCATCGCCGCGTCGGTCATCTCGGCGCGGCTCGCCACGCCGTCGCGCACATAGGTGTCGAGCACCTGCGTCGCCCACACCACCGGCGTGTGCGCCGCCTCGCACAGCCACAAAATCTCCTCCTGCATTTCGGTTAGCCGGGCGAAGCCGAGCTCGACCGCGAGGTCGCCGCGCGCGATCATCACCGCGGTCGGATTGTGCGCCGCCGATTGCAGGATGAGCTGCGGCAGATTGCGCACCGCGAGCGGCGTCTCGATCTTCAAGACCAGCCCGTGCGGCTCGCGCCTGGGCGCGCGGGCGACGAGATGGTCCTGCAGGAGCTCGATGTCGTCGACCCGCTGGACGAACGAATAGCCGATGAGGTCGGCATGCTCGGCGACGAAATCGAGGTCGCGGAAATCCTTGGAGGTCAAGGGCGGCAGATCGAGCTCGGTCGAGGGAAAATTGACGCCCTTGCCCGGCTTCAGCCGAACCCCCTTCTCGCGCGCGGCGTAGACCTCGATCTCCGCGCGGCCGGCGGCTTTGGAGACGACTCTCGCCGCCGCCTTGCCGTCGTCGATGAACACTTCCGAGCCGACCGCGAGCTGGTCGACGAGCTCGGGGAAGTTGAGCGAGAACGCGATCGGCTCCCTTGTCTTCTCGCGCAATTCGTCGACCAGAACCACCCGGTCGCCGCGCGAGAGCCGGGTCTTCGGCGGCGCCTTCACCCTGAGGATGCGGCACTTCGGGCCGGCGATGTCCATCATCACCCGGCAGGGACGCTCGAGCCGCCCGGCGGCCTCGCGCACGTTTTCGATCATCCGCCCCCAAATTTCGGCATCGTCGTGGGCGCAATTGATGCGCGCGCAGTCCATGCCGGCGGCGACCAGATTGTCGACCAGCTCGGGTTCGGACGCTGCTTCCGGCGGCAGGGTCGCCATCACCCGGGCGCGCGGAGCGCCTCTTTGCCGCCTGCCGAACAGCCGGTCCGCCTCCGCTTCCAATTCCTCGGCGCCCGGCCTCGCCGAAGCCCGCCCCGGATAGGCGGCGCCTGGTTCCCCGGTCAGGCGTTTGAGCGTGGCGATGAGCGTATCGAGGGCCATCGCGACATCGCCCTCGCTGCGGCCGAGCGAAGACAAGCCCCGCGACGCCAGCCGGTATTGCAGATCGGTGAGGTCCCGCTCGCGCAGCGCGATGTAGCGGGAAAGATTGAGAATTCGCGGCGCGGCCTGGTCTCCGGCCGCGCCCCACGAGCTTCTCAGCTCCGCCCCCTTGCGCTCGACCTCCTCGCGCAACGCCCTCACCTCGGCGAGAAGGCCGCGGAGGTCTTCGAGGTCGCTTCCGGTTTTTCCAACCATCGGGGCCGCTTCGCACGAGCGAATTGTCGACGGGCGTCACGCATTCCCCCGTCAGGCGGGTCTTTGACGCGCGAATGTGACGCCTGTGTAACAAAACGCGAACATTGCCGCCTTGCATGACCGCGCGGGCGCGGCGCCGTTCCGGCGCCCGACCTCCGCATCTCCCGTCCGAGTTGAACCTATCGTCGGGCAAGCGCGTATGAATCGGTTGGAGCGATCGAACAGGAGGCGGCGATGGGCGCGATGATGAGAACGATCGAGGCCGTGATTGTGGCCGCGGCCCTGTGGGTCACGGCCGCGTCCGCGCAGGAGTTGACCGCCGCCCGTTCGCGCGCCATCATCGAGCAGCAATTCGACGCCTTCGCGCGAGACGACGCCGAGGCGGCTTATGCGCTCGCGGACCCGACGATCAAGGAGATGTTCGTCGACGCGGACCACTTCATGGCGATGGTCCGCGACCGCTACGCCCCGGTTTACCGGCATCGAAGCGCCGAGTTTGGCGACTTCGCGGAACTCGGCGACGAGGCAAGCCTCAAGGCGACCCTGGTCGACGGCGACAACGTCGTATGGACCGCGCTCTACAGCCTCAGGCGGGAGGCGAACGGCGACTGGCTCATTTCAGGCTGCGTCCTCGCGAAGGCGGAGGGGAGTGCGATCTGACCGTGGCTTTGTGTCTGCGGCCCAAGGCGAACCGCAGGATATTGTAAGCCGACCGTCGTGGAGACTAACGTGCCTCGAGCAGCGCCAAGGGATTTAGGCGCCTGGGCGAGGAACGGCATGACAATTCACTTTCAGGGCAGAGTTGCCATCGTCACCGGGGCGGGCTCCGGCCTCGGGCGTTCGCATGCTTTGGGACTCGCGGCGCGCGGCGCGAAAGTCGTCGTCAATGACCTTGGTCGTGACGGCGCCCCGTCCGAGAATGCGCTAAAGGTTGTGGAGGAGATTCGCGCGGGCGGCGGGACCGCAATGGCCGACCCCGCCGACGTCGCCGATTTCGATGAGGTCTCCGCAATGGCGGCGCGCGCCGATAAGGACTGGGGCCGCGTCGACATCCTGGTCAACAACGCCGGCGTCCTGCGCGACAAGACCTTCGCCAAGATGGAGATGGCGGATTTCGAGTTCGTCCTCCGCGTGCACTTGGTCGGCTCGGCCAATTGCGCGAAGGCCGTCTGGCCGGGCATGCGAGAACGCAACTATGGGCGCATCGTGCTCACCTCCTCGGCGTCCGGCATTTACGGCAATTTTGGCCAGGCGAACTACGGCGCGGCGAAGGCGGCGATGATCGGTCTCATGAACGTTCTGCATCTTGAGGGCGCGAAGAACGACATCCGCGTCAACGTGCTCGCGCCGACCGCGCGCACGGGCATGACGGAAGGACTGCTCCCGCCGGTCGCGGCCGAGCTCATGACCCCGGAAAGCGTGACGCCGGGCGTGCTCTTTCTCGTGAGCGAAAACGCGCCCTCGCGCGTCATTCTCGGCGCCGGCGCAGGCGTCTTCGCCGTGACCCATATCGGCGAGACGCCCGGCGTCTATCTCGACGAAAGCGAACGCACCCCCGAGACGATCGCCGCGCGATTCGCCGAGATTTCCGATGTCCGGACCGCCGAGCCGCTCAAGGACGCCTTCGGGCAGACGATGAAGTTCGTCGCCGCGGCGGCCAAGGCGAAGGGGCTTGCGGCTGACTGGGGGCAGCCTTAGAGCAAGCCGCGTTCAGACGGAATCCGTCATCGCGAGGAGCTTAACAAGTCAAGCTCTAGCGGCTGCATTTCAAACGCAACCGGGAATCCGCCCGTCACGCGATCAAACTGATCCTGATTTTGGCGCCCGGCCGCACTTGGCTCAGCGCCTTCACATCGGACATCGCTCTCGCGAAGACGTTGCAAGGACTCGCGAGCCGGCATTCGTCGCCGCGACTGATTGGCGTGCGCCCGAAGCCAATGGCGATTGAGGGTCCGTCAGGCCAATAGGCGATCTCTCCCGGCGTTACGACCGCGCGCGCATCGGCTTCTCGTTCGATTTGCACGGGCGCGTCGAAATAAACTTCCTCGCCCCAGATCATTGCGTCCGCCTGATAAGGCAATATTGCAGCGATGGCTTTGGCTGTCGGCGTGTCCAGCAATTCGGCGTCAAGAGCAAGAGAGCCGAACTCGAACCGGATGCGCGGCATGTTGAACTATCCTTTCGCCTCCGCCTTCTTCCGCCGCTTCGCCAGCGTCCTCAAGCGCAGGGCGTTGAGCTTGATGAAGCCGCTTGCGTCGTTGTGGTCGTAGGCGACGGCGCCTTCCTCGAAGGTGACGAGGTCCTGGTCGTAGAGCGAATATGGGCTGTCGCGGCCGATCACGTAGACGCCGCCCTTGTAGAGCTTGAGCCTGACCCGGCCCGCGACCATCTCCTGGCTCTTGTCGATGAGCACTTGCAGAAGCTCGCGCTCGGGCGAAAACCAGAAGCCGTTGTAGATGAGCTCGGCGTATTTGGGCATCAGCTCGTCCTTGAGGTGCGCCGCGCCGCGGTCGAGCGTGATCGATTCGATGGCGCGGTGGGCCGCGAGCAGGATCGTGCCGCCGGGCGTCTCGTACATGCCGCGCGACTTCATGCCGACGTAGCGGTTCTCAACCAGGTCGAGGCGGCCGATGCCGTTGTCGTGGCCGAGCGCGTTGAGCTTGGCGAGCAGGGTTGCCGGGCTCATCGCCTTGCCGTCGATCGCGACCGGATCGCCGTTCTCGAATGCGATCTCGACCACGGTCGGCTTGTCCGGCGCCCTCTCGGGATCGACGGTGCGCGAATAGACGTAAGCGGGCGTCTCCTCGGCCGGGTCCTCGAGCACCTTGCCCTCGGAGGAGACGTGCAGGAGGTTGGCGTCGACGGAGAACGGCGCCTCGCCGCGCTTGTCCTTGGCGATCGGGATCTGGTGCTGCTCCGCGAAGGCAAGCAGCGCCGTGCGCGAGGCGAAGCTCCATTCGCGCCAGGGCGCGATGATCTTGATGTCGGGGTCGAGCGCGTAGGCCGAAAGCTCGTAACGCACCTGGTCGTTGCCCTTGCCGGTTGAGCCGTGGGAAATGGCGTCGGCGCCCACTTCATGGGCGATCTCGACCAGGCGCTTGGCGATGAGCGGCCGCGCGATCGAGGTGCCGAGGAGATATTGCCCTTCGTATTGCGCGTTGGCGCGGAACATCGGGAATACGTAGTCGCGAACGAATTCCTCGCGCACGTCCTCGATGAAGACGTGCTCCGGCTTGACGCCCATGAGCTCGGCCTTCCGGCGCGCCGGCTCGAGCTCCTCGCCCTGGCCGAGATCGGCGGTGAAGGTGAACACCTCGGCGCCATATTCGGTTTGCAGCCACTTGAGGATGATCGAAGTGTCGAGCCCGCCCGAATAGGCGAGGACGACGCGTTTGATCTTGGACTTTTGGCCGGACATCGCAGGACTCGCAGGGAACGCACTATCGAAGGCCGCGCCCGTCATGGCCGGGCTTCTCCCGGCCATCCACGCCGTCGGGTCATCGACCGAGGTCAGGCGAAAAGCCGCCCGTTCGGCGCTCGCGCCGTCCGTCAGGACTCGGCAGGGGGTAAAGCGAGCCGATCAGGGACGAAGCGGGCAAAGCCGCGTGGATGGCCGGGACAAGCCCAGCCATGACGGCGCGGGGCGGTTTCCCGGCCGTCCCGCTTGCGTCGCCCGGACTTATAGACGGGCTCGGCGCACGCGCAAAGCGCGTCACGATCCGCCGCGCGGCCAGATGAGCCGCCGGAGCGCCTCGACGACAATCAGCGTGACGAGGCCGCCGAGCAGGACGTCGGAGAGGTAATGGCCGCCGAAGGCGAGCCTGAGCACGCTCGCGCCGGCCCCGAAAGCGAAAGCGGCGACGATCGCGGGCGCGCGCCAGGGCGGCGGCAGAACGCTTGCCGGCGCGACCATCCAGAAGCCGGTCGCCGCTTCGCCGGAGACGAACGAGCAGTTCCTCTTGCACGCGCCGTCGGTTTCGTACCACGGCTTGAACGGGCTCGGGCCGTTGAAGTCCTGGGTCTGGTAAGGGCGGGGGCGGCGCCAGTGGTCCTTAAGGCCGAGATTGACGATGAGGCCGGGGCCGATCGCGATCGTGGCGATGAGAAAAATCACCGCCCGGCCGCTCGGCGCCCAGCGGAGCTTGATCCCGCGACGCTTGGCGAGCCACAGCGCCGCGTAGAGGGTCAGCACGACGAACGGCGTCACGCGGAAGAAGTCGCGGGCGAAGCGCAGAGCCTGGTCGCCGCCGAGGAAACTCCCGCTGTGATAGAAATGGCGCGCGACGTCGAGATCGAGCTCGGGCCAAAGGGCAAAAACGCCGAGCGTCAGCGCGGTCAGCGCGACATAAACGATGAGCGCTTTCATCCCTGCCGTCAGTAGACCCGATAGGTCTTGCCGGTCTCGAGCCCCTCGATGCTGCGGCTGAACCCGCGCGCCGCGCGGGCGACCGGCACGGGATCGAAGCCGCGGAAGAACGGCCCGAAATCCGGCATCGATTCCTCGAACACCGTCGGGCTCACCGCGTTGATGCGAATTCCGCGCGGCATTTCGATCGCCGCCGCCATCGCGAACGCCTCGACCGCCGCGTTGACCATGCTGGCGGACGACCCGGAGGCGATCGGGGTCTGCGACAAAACGCCGGCGATCAGCGTGATCGAGCCGCGGTCGTTGAGATGGTCGCGGGCGGCGAGCGCCAGATTGACCTGGCCCATCACCTTGTTCTCAAAGCCGAGGCTATAGGGCGATTGCGCGAGCGGCGATGGCTTGATCGTGGAAAGCGGAGGCCAGTTCACGGAGCCAGCAGCGCAGGCGACCGCGTCCAGCCGCCCGGCCGCCTTGAGGCCCGCCTCGATGCTGGCCGGGTCTGCTATGTCGATGCGGATGTCGCCAGTCTTCGATCCGGCGGAGAGGATGTCATGGCGAGGCGAAAGTTCGGACGCAACGGCCTTGCCCAGAACGCCGCTCGCGCCGACAAGAAGAATGCGAAGACGTTGCGCCATGGGCTTGACCTCGAGTTTCGGGCAGGAAAGCAGCGGCGGCCGTCGCCGAAGCGCGGCAAGCTACCGGATCGGCCGCCGTCGCGCCAGCAGACCCGCGATGTAGCGCCCATCGCCGGGCGCTCCGCCGGCGAATGCGTTGCGGAGCGAAATACCCTCGCCTTAGTCTTGGATTGCCCGCGAGCGTCGCTATATGCCGGGCGCGGGCGATCCGCCCGCAGGGAGATCGACATGACCCCCGAAGAACGCCAGATGCTCGCCGGTCTTTTCCAGCGCGTCAATGCCGCCGGCGCGACGCCGCGCGACGCCGAGGCCGAAGCCTTCATCAACGATGCGGTCCGCGCCGTCCCGTTCTCGCCCTACGTCCTGGCCCAGACCGCGCTCGTTCAGCAGCGCGCTCTCGAGGCTGCGGCAAATCGAATCGCCGAGCTTGAGGCGGCGGCGCGCCAAGGCGCCGAGCAGGGTCAGGAACAGGGAAGTTTTCTCGGCAACCTCGGCAAGACGATATTCGGCGGCGGCGCGCCAGCGGCTTCTCCTCGGCCGAGCGTTGACCCGCAGGCCTATCCGCGCGCTCCAGGGGCGCCTCCGCCGCCGCAGGGCTACGCTCAGCCTCAGCCGCAGGCCTATGCTCCGCAGCCCGGCCCGTGGGGCGCCCGTCGCAGCCTCAAGGCGGGGGCTTCCTCCAGAACGCCGCCTCGACCGCGGCGGGCGTCGCCGGCGGCGTTGCGCTCGGCAATCTTCTTGGCGGCCTGTTCGGCGGCCACGCGGGCGGGGGCCTGTTCGGCGGCGCCGGCCTGGGCGGCGCGGGACTGTCCGGCAATCCGACGGGGGTCACGGAGATCAACAACTACTACGACGACGCGAAAGGCGGCGCCGGCAACGCTGACTTGCAGGGCTTTGACCCGGGCGCGCCGGGCGTCCAAGACGCCAATTTCGACCAATTGGACGACTTCGAGCTTCGACAATTCGGACGGCTCGTCCTTCGACGACAGCGGCGGCGGCTTCGACGACGTCTGAATCCGGGTCATCACAAGGTCCGCGCGCGCAATGCGGCGGGGATCTCGCGCCCCTTGATCTTCGAGTCGCGACAAGACGGGCGGAGCGGCGGCGTTTGCCGCCTCGCGCGCCAAGGCGGGCCCGGGCGCGCTGCCCGCGCGCCTGATGCGCGTCGAACGCTTTGCGCTGGTTTTGGACGCGTGAATTTGCTAGCGCTGCAACAAGTTAGCGCTTTGTCCGCGCAATTCTTTTCTGGGCGCTCGATCGATGGCACGAGGCCGGCCAGACGAAACCAAGCGTCATCCCATGCGCGGGTTGACGCGCGAGGAAGATGACGAGTTTCCCGAACGCCGGAGCAGGGCCAATACGGTCGCGCTGATTGCTGCATTGGCGCTGTTGGCCCTCGCCTACTGGGTTTTCGTGTCTCTGGATCACAGTCGGAGATTTCAGCGCTGCCTCGATTTGGGCCGCCGCAACTGCGTCGACTTCGTCAGTGCTGACCGGTGAACTGGCTTTCGCCGGATCGCGGTTGGCCGGAAATTCAGCGTTCTTTGAGCATCGCCGCCGCGAGAGCCTCTGTCGCCGCCCGGCGGCTCCCACTGAGCGGGTTGTCCGGGTCCCAGGCATAGCGCAGCGTCTCAAACCGCATGGCGCGGGAGTTGATCATCAGGAGGCGCCCGACCAGACCCTCGTCGCCGTCGCCGAAGCCGCCGACGATGGCGCGGATCGTCTCGAGCGCCATCAGCGAGCCGAGCACGCCGCCGAGCGCGCCCAAGACCCCCGCCTCGGCGCAGGTCGGGATCGTCCCCGGTTCTGGCGGGTCGGGGAAGAGGCAGCGATAGGTCGGGTTCGGCTTGCCATCGGCGCCATTCTCGTAAGGCTTGAGCGTCGTCAGCGTGCCGTCATACTCGCCGAGCGCGGCCGAGACGAGCGGACGGCGCTCATGGAAGCAGGCGTCGGAGAGCGCATAGCGGGTGGCGAAATTATCCGAGCCGTCGAGCGCGATATCGAAGCGCGCGACGATTGCGCGGACGTTCGAAGCCTCCAACCTCACGGCGATCGGCTCGACGGCGACATGCGGATTGATCCGCTCAATCGCCGCGGCGGCGCTCTCCGTCTTGGGCCGCCCGATGTCATTCGTTCCGTGGATGATCTGGCGATGCAGGTTGGAGAGCGCGACCTCGTCGTCGTCGACGATCCCGAGCGTCCCGATCCCGGCTCCGGCCAGATATTGCAGCGCCGGCGACCCCAAGCCGCCCGCGCCGACGACGAGGACGCGGGCGGCTTTGAGCTTGTTCTGCCCCGGACCGCCCACGCCCCGCAGAACGATCTGACGCGCGTAGCGCTCAATCTCTTCGGTGGAAAAGGTCATGGCCAGGCGAGTTTACACGGCCTGCGTTCAGGCGCGATAGTGCGGCGGCAAACCAGGAAGGATCAACGGCCATGAGCGCCACAGACGCCGTCGTCATCGTCGGCGCGGCCCGCACCCCGATCGGCGGCTTCCTCGGGGATCTCAAGGAGGTGACCGCGCCCGCGCTCGGCGCGCGCGCGATTCTCGTCGCGGTCGAGCGGGCCGGGATCGCAGCCGACAGCGTCGACGAAATCCTCATGGGGTGCGTATTGCCGGCGGGCCAGGGCCAGGCGCCGGCGCGTCAGGCGGCGATCGGAGCCGGACTGCCGCTCGCGGCCGGCGCAACGACGGTCAACAAGATGTGCGGCTCGGGCATGAAGGCGGCGATGGTCGCCCATGATCTCCTGCGCGCGGGCTCGGCGGATGTCGTCGTCGCCGGCGGCATGGAGAGCATGAGCAACGCCCCCTATCTGCTCGACCGCGCCCGCACCGGCTACCGCATGGGTCATGGCCGCACGATCGATCACATGTTCCTCGACGGGCTCGAGGACGCCTACGACAAGGGCCGCCTGATGGGGACGTTCGCCGAGGATTGCGCGGAAAGCTATCAGTTCACGCGCCAGGCGCAGGACGCTTATGCGCTCGCCTCGCTCGAGCGCGCCAACCGCGCGATTCATGACGGCGACTTCGCCTGGGAGATCGCCCCCGTCAGCGTGAAGGCGGGCAAGTCTGAGACGATCGTCTCCACCGACGAGCAGCCGCCCAAGGCGAAGCCCGACAAGATCCCGACGCTGAAACCCGCCTTCCGCGACGGCGGCACGGTGACCGCGGCCAATTCGAGCTCGATCTCCGACGGCGCCGCGGCGCTCGTGCTGATGAGGGAAAGTGAGGCCGAGAAGCGCGGCGCGGCGCCGCTGGCGCGGATCATCGCGCATTCGACCTACGCCGCCGAGCCGAGCAAATTTCCGACCGCGCCAATCGGCGCGCTCGCCAAGCTTCTCGACAGGAGCGGCTGGAGCAAGGATTCGGTCGACCTCTACGAGATCAATGAAGCCTTCGCCGTCGTCGCGATGGCGGCGATGCGCGACCTTGGGCTGCCGCACGACAAGGTCAACGTCAACGGCGGCGCCTGCGCGCTCGGCCATCCGATCGGCGCCTCGGGCGCGCGCATTCTGGTGACGCTGATCGCCGCGCTGCGCGCGCGCGGCTTGAAGCGCGGAATCGCGTCGCTCTGCATCGGCGGCGGCGAAGCGACGGCTATGGCGATCGAGGCGGCGTGAGCCGCGCCCTCGCGTCGCCCCATCAATAGCCCAGCATCGTGGCGACGCGGTCGGCGTGAAACGCGGCGTCGCCGAACAGCACCGAATCGACGCGCGCGCGCTTCAGGAAAAGGCCGATGTCGAATTCGTCGGTCATGCCGATGCCGCCATGCATTTGCAGACACTCCGCGGTCGCCGCGCATGCCGTCTCGCTCGCCTTGGCCTTGGCGATGGCGACGTCGAGCGCTGCCGAATTGGCGCGCGTCTCGATCGACTGCATCGCCTTGAGCGTCGCCGACCAGGCGTTCTCGATATCGACATGCATGCGCGCGGCGCGATGCTGAAGCGCCTGAAAGCTGCCGATCCGGCGGTCGAACTGTCGCCGCTCCTTGAGATACCGCACGGTGCGCGCGAATGCTTCCTCGGCGACGCCGCACAGCGCAGCGGCGACGACCGCCCGGCCGATGTCGAGAACCTCCTCGATCGTCACGGCGCCGCCTTCGAGGCGCGCGCCCGGGTCGAGCGCAACGCGGTCGAGCGTGATGCTCGCGACGCGCCGGCCGTCGACCAGCGTGCGGGCGTCGCGGGAGAGGCCCGGCGCGTCGGTCCGGAGAGAAAGAGCGCCGTCTCGCCCTCGGCCTCCGCGGCAATCAGCATCGCCTCCGCGACATGCCCGTCGAGCACGAAGCGCTTTTCGCCGTCAAGCCGCCAGCCCGAGCCCTCGCGCGTCGCCTTTGTCGTGATCGCGCGGGGCCGCGCGCCCTCATCGAGCGCGAAGGCGACGATCGCCTCGCCGCGCGCGATTCTCGGCAGCCACTCCGCCTTCTGGGCGCCTGAGCCGGCGCGGGCGAGCGCGCTCGCGGACAAGACCGACGTCGACAGGAAGGGCGAGGGCGCGAGGTCACGCGCCATCTCGCGCGCGATCAGTCCGGCGCCGATGACGCCGAACTCGAGGCCGCCGAACGCTTCCGGCACGAGCACGCCGGTCCAGCCGAGTTCGGCGCAGGCACGCCAGAACGCAGGCGAGAAGCCCACGCCGTTCGGGTCCTTGCGGAGCTTGCGAAACTCGGCGATCGGCGCCGTTTCGGCCACGGCGCCGCGCGCGCTCGCCATAAGCAGCTTCTGGTCCTCGCTGAGGATGAGCATGGCGCCCTCAGTCCGCGGGGAGTTCGATGAGCCGCTTGGCGACGATGTCGAGCATGATTTCCGAAGTGCCGCCCTCGATCGAATTGCCCTTTGAGCGCAGCCAGCCGCGCGCGACGTCCTGCGCCGGGCCGAGATTGCCGTCGAAATAGAGGCCCTCCGCGCCGGCGAGCGACATCAAGAGTTCGTGCCGGCGCTTGTTGAGCTCGGTGCCGTCGTATTTGAGCAGCGCCGAGCGCGCGCCGATCTCGCCTCCGTTCGCGGCCTCGGCGAGGTATCGCTGCCGAGTCGCCTCGGACGCATAGGTGTCGATGGCCGCCCTCGCGATCTCGGCGCGCAGGACCGGATCGCCGAGCTTTCCGCCCTCGGCCTTCGTGGCCGCCGCGCGATCGAGCGCATGGATGTCGAAGAGGGCGCCGCCGCCCGCGATCATCTCGCGCTCGTGGGTCAGGAGATATTTGGCGACATCCCAGCCGCGATTGAGCGTTCCGACCAGGTTCTCCTTGGGGACCGCGACATTGTCGAAGAATGTCTCGCAGAACGGCGAAGCGCCGGAGATCAGCACGATCGGCTTGGTCGAGACTCCCCGTGCGCTCATGTCGATGAGCAGGAAGGAAATGCCCTTCTGCTTCGCCGCCTGCGGATCGGTGCGCACAAGGCAGAAAATCCAGTCCGCCTTGTCGGCGTAGGAAGTCCAGATCTTCTGGCCGTTGACGAGAAAATGATCGCCCCGATCCTCCGCCTTGGTGCGCAGCGAAGCGAGGTCGGAGCCGGCCCCCGGCTCGGAATAGCCCTGGCACCAGCGGATTTCGCCGCGCGCGATGCGCGGCAGATGGGTCGCCTTCTGCTCGGGCGAACCGAATTTGAGCAGCGCGGGCCCGAGCATCCAGATGCCGAAGCTGACGAGCGGCGCGCGCGCATGGATGCGCCGCATTTCCTCCTTGAGGACCGCCGCATCCTCGCGCGAATAGCCGGCGCCGCCGTATTCCTTCGGCCACGCCGGCACGGTGAGGCCCCGCTGAGCGCAGCGCTCGAGCCAAAGCTTTTGCGCATCCGACTGAAACGCCCAGCGCCGGCCGCCCCAGCAGATATCCTCCTCGCCGCTTGGCTGTCGCATTTCCGGCGGGCAATTGGCTTCGAGCCAAGCGCTAAGCTCAGCGCGATCGACCGCCATCGCGTCTCCTCCTCGAGGCGCATGAGCCGCCAAGGGCCCGGCGCCCCGGCAATGTCCACGGTCGAGCGGCGTTTGTCGATAGGCGCGCGAATGCGCCCTTGTCGAGGCGTCCGATTTCGGACATGGTTCGGCGAACGCCGGCTAACATGTCAGTCCGGCGCAAGGGAGGATCATGTCATGCGCATCACTCGCCGAATTGCCATCGCGAGCTTCATGGCGATTGCGCTCGCCGCGCCCGCGTTCGCCGACGACAAGCCGCTCATCCTGCTCTCCGTCCCGGGCATGAACTTTCCATTCTTCGTCCACATGATGAACGACGGACTGAAGGCCGAGGCGGACAAGGATGGCCTGAGCTACATTGAAAGCGACGGCCAAGACTCTTCACCCAAGCAGACCGCCGACATCGAGGCGGCGCTCGCCAAGGGCGTCAAAGGCATTGTGCTGAGCCCGAGGGAACAGGACGCTCTAGCGCCAGCGCTACAGGAAGCGATCGAAGCCAAGGTGCCGGTGGTCACCATCGACCGGCGGGTGCCCTCGGTCACCGGCATCGTTGGCCACGTCGGCGCCGACAATGTCAAGGGCGGCGAGGCTCAAGGCAACCTAATCGTCAAGTTGTTCCCGAATGGGGCGACGATCATCAATCTCCAGGGCACACCCGGCGCGAGCCCGGCGATTGACCGCAACAAGGGCCTGCACAACGTGCTCGATAAGGCCGGTCCCAACTACAAGATCGTGGCTGAGCAGACCGCCAACTTCCACCGCGACGACGGCCTCAAAGTCACTGAATCCCTGCTCGCCGGGATGAGCGCGCCGCCGCAGGTCATCAATGCCGCCAACGACGACATGGCGCTCGGCGCAATCGAAGCGCTCAAAGCGCGTAACCTCAAAGGCGTCGTCATCATCGGCTTCGACGCGCTGCCCGAGGCGCTGGGGAAGGTGCGCGACGGCGAGCTTACCGCGACGATCGAGCAATTCCCGGCCAAACAGAGCGCGACCGCCGTCGATATCATGGCCGAGTACCTGAAGAGCGGCAAGAAACCGGAGCAGCAGATCACCCTGCTCACTCCCGTCGCGATCACCAAGGACAATCTGAAGGAGGCCGAGCGCCTCAACGAATTGAAGTAGCCGAAGGCAAGGCCTCAAGGCGCGCCGTGCGCGGCGCGCCCTTTTCCACGACTGCCCAGCCGAATGAGCGAGCGCTCCTGAATGGCTAACGCGCCCGCGGCGTTTTCATCCGCTCCCACCATGCTCAACCGTCCCGTGCTCAAGATGACCGGGATCAGCAAGCGTTTTCCCGGTGTGCTAGCGCTCGAGGACGTTCATCTCGAAGTCGGCCAAGCCGAAATCCATGCCCTTCTGGGCGAGAACGGCGCCGGCAAGTCGACGCTGCTTAAGGTTCTGTCCGGCGCGCACAGCGCCGATGCCGGGGAAATCGAGCTCTTCGGCGAGCCGGTCGCCTTCGCCTCCCCTCACGACGCCCAGCGCGCCGGCATCGTCACCATCTATCAGGAATTCACTCTCGCGCCGGACATGACGATCGCCGAGAACGTGTTCATTGGCCGCGAACCGGGCTCAAGGCTGTTCATCAGCTGGCGGCGCCTCGCCGAGATGACGCGCGCGATCACTGACAAGATCGGGCTCAAGCGCGACCCGATGACGCCAGTGCGCGATCTCTCGGTCGCCGAGCAGCAATTGGTCGAGATTGCGCGAGCGCTGTCGATGCGCTCGCGGCTCATCGTCATGGACGAGCCGACCTCGGCCTTGAGCGAGGCTGAGGTCGCCAATCTCGCTCGCATCGTGACCACGCTCAAGGCCGAGGGCCTGTCGATCATCTTCGTCACCCATCGGCTGGAAGAGGTGTTCCGGCTGTGCGACCGGTTCACGGTCTTGCGCGACGGCCGTTACGTCGGCGCCGGGCAGGTCGCCGACGTCACGGTCGACGCGATCATCCGGATGATGGTCGGACGCGAGGTCGGCGCGCTTTACGGACAGCGCCCAATCCCCGAGCGTGGGCCGGCCGCGCTCGAGGTCGAGGGCCTCACGCGGCGGCGCAACGCGCGCGATCCGCACGCGATCGAGCTCGTCGGCGTCTCGCTCAAGGCGCACAAGGGCGAGATCCTAGGCCTCGCCGGACTGGTCGGCGCCGGGCGGACCGAAACCGCGCGGGCGATCTTCGGCGCTGACGCGTTCGACTCGGGCGAAATCCGGGTCGATGGCAGAAAAGTCAATTTCTCCGAGCCGCATGACGCGATGCTGCACGGCGTCGGCCTGGTGCCGGAGGACCGCAAGAAGCAGGCTTTGTTCTTGCGCCTCGCCATCCGCACCAACATCACCATCGCCGCCCACGACCAGATCAGCCGCGCGCGCTGGTTCATCGATGAGAGCCGCGAGGAGCAACTCGTAGACGAGTTCCGCCGCCTGCTCTCAATCCGCATGGCGGGCCCCGATCAGCCCGCCGGCCTCCTCTCCGGCGGCAATCAGCAGAAGGTCGTCCTGGCGCGTTGGTTGGCGCTGAGGCCGAAGATCCTCATCGTCGACGAGCCGACGCGGGGCATCGACGTCGGCTCGAAGGTCGAAGTGCACAATCTCCTCATCGAGATGGCCAAGTCCGGCATCGCGGTCATCGTCATCTCGTCCGAATTGCCGGAGATCCTCGCGGTATCGGATCGCATCGTCACCATGCGCGAGGGCCGGGTGACTGGCGAGATCGCCCGCAACGACGCGACCCAGGAAATCCTGATGTCGATGATGACCTTCCACGAAGGCGCGGCCGAAGGTCGCGCCGAACCCCTGACGAGGCGCGCATGACCGACGCCAAAATCGCCGAACCGAGCCGGCCCGGCGGCTTCGACGTCTTTGGCTTCATCGCCAGGTTCGCGCCGACGCTGTTTCTCATTGCGCTCATGATCGTGTTTGCGGTCATCGAACCTCGGTTCCTTTCGTCGATCAACCTCTTCAATGTGATGCGGCAGGTCTCGATCACCGGCCTGCTCGCGGTCGGCATGACCTTCGTGATCCTGACCGCCGGCATCGACCTTTCGGTCGGCTCGCTGCTCGCCTTCGCCGAACTCGTGGCCGCGGCGGTGGCCAAAGGCGGGCTCGAGAACCGCTTCACCGTCGGCGAGAGCGGCGTCGGCTACGGCTGGGGCGCTGCAGCCCTGGCCGCCATCGCGGTCGGGATCGCGGGCGGCTATCTGCAGGGGCTCGCGATCACCCGGCTCAAGGTTCCGCCGTTCGTGGTGACGCTCGGCGGCATGTCGGCTTTTCGCGGCGCGGCGCTCTTGTTCGCGGCCGGCGGGCCGATCTCCGGTTTCCAGCCTTCATTCACCTGGTGGGGCCAGGGCAAGGTCGGCCCGGTGCCGATTCCGGTCATCATCTTTCTCGCCGCCGCGGCGCTCGCCCATATCGCCTTGCGCTATACCCGCTACGGGCGCCAGGTCTATGCGGTCGGCGGCAACCCGGAGGCCGCGCGCCTCTCGGGCCTCAACGTCAACCAGGTGATCGCCAGCGTCTATGTGATCATGGGCTTCTTTGCCGGCTTGGGCGCGTTCGTGCTCGCGGCGCGGCTCAATTCCGCCGAAGCCGTCGCCGGCACCGGCTATGAGCTCACCGTCATCGCCTCGGTGGTGATCGGCGGCACGAGCCTGTTCGGCGGCTCGGGAACGATCTTCGGCACCGTCATCGGCACCATCCTGATTGGCGTCTTGCTCAACGGCCTCGTGCTGATGAACGTCTCCTCCTACATCCAACAGATCGTGATCGGCGTGATCATCGTGCTGGCGGTCGCCTTCGACACCTTCGCCAAGTCGCGCCGCCGCAAGGCGTGAGGCGCTGTCCGGGCCGTCGGGATCTGAGATCGTTTTTCGCTCCCGCCGAGCCGTCATTGCGAGGAGCGAAGCGACGAAGCAATCCAGTGATCGTAGGGAGAGGCGCTGGCCCCTGGATTGCTTCCCCCCGAACTTGATCCGGGGGTTGCTCCCAATGACGAGCCGTGTCGGGTTGATCGAATACGGCGCTAAGTCTCTACCCCCAAATCGCCGCGGCCGGGGTTAAGCGATACGTACTTGACCTGAGCGTAAACGCTTTGGCCTTCGGCAAGCCCGAGCTCCGCCGAGGATTTTCGCGTCATGCGGGACAGAAGGCGCGCGCCGTCGCCTTTCTCGCCGAGCGAGACGACCACCAGCGTTTCGTAGTCGTCCAACGGTTTGATGGCCACGATCCTTCCTCGTAGGACATTCAGGATCGAACTGCGACTTGGCTCCTCGCGCGCCAGGCTGACGTCGCTCGCAAGAATTCGAATGCGGCGTTGCTCGCCAATCGCTCCGGTCGGCGGCGGAGGCGGGGGGGCAAACACCATCCCGCCCGGAATGGAGACCTTCGTCAAGCCGAATGTAGGGTCTCGCTCCTCCACCACGCCTTTGAGCGTTACAGCGGCTTCGCGCGAGGCCGCAAGCGGCGACGATGGATCGCTCTGCAATTCTGACAGCGCGGCCGCGGCGACGACATGGCCCTTGTCGAGCAGAACGATCTGGTCGCCGAGGCGCTCGACCTCGGTCATGTCGTGGGTGACGTAAAAGATCGGCAGCGCGAAGTGGTCGCGCAGCTTTTCAATGAACGGGAGAATCTCCGCCTTCGTCCTGCGATCCAGCGCCGAGAGCGGCTCATCCATCAAGAGGACCTTCGGCTGAGTGAGCAAGGCGCGGCCGATGCCGACCCGCTGACGCTCGCCTCCCGAGAGGTTGCGTGGCGAACGGTCCAGAAGTGAACGGATTCCGAGCAGATCGACGACTTCGTCGAAGTCGATCGTCGGTCCGTCATGCTTCTTCAACGGAGCGCCGAAGAGGAGATTCCTTCGCACGGAGAGATGAGGAAAGAGGCTCGCCTCCTGAAACACATAGCCCAGCGCCCGCTTATGCGTCGGAACGAACGCTCCGCTGCGGTCCTGCCAGATCTCGCCCGCGATATCGCAGAGCCCATCCTTGACGTGGATCAATCCGGCGATGCAGCGCAGCACGGTCGTCTTGCCGCAGCCGGACGGGCCGAACAGCATCGTGATTCCGGTCGCGGGGACCTTGAAAATGGCCTCGAGCGTGAACTTGCCGAGCGTGCTGCGAAACTCGGCGCGGATCTCGCGCGCTGGCGTCATGGTTGAGCCTCCGCAAAGCGCGCTAAGACCGGGATCATCGGCGGCGCCTGGCGCAGCGTCGAGACAATGTGCTCAGGCCGGATGCGCCCCAGTGCGAATGATTGTCCCGACATGCGCGCCGCGCAGCGCGGCGGTCAGCCGGCCTGGGACGAGTCCGTTCACGAGCTGCACGCGCTCGAGATGGCGCGCGGTCGCCATGATTTCGAGAAGCGCGCGATCGAACGGCAGCGCGCCCTTGCGCTTTGCGAGGTCGGCGGCGCTCGTCTCGCGAAGCAATTTCGCCTTCTCGCCGCCTGGACCCTTTGGGTCGGCGTCATACACCCCGTCAACGTCCTCGACGATGGTAAGCCCCGCCGCTCCGAGCGCGTCAGCGACCAGAAACGCGCCTGCATCGGCGCGGTGAGGCGGAATGCGCGAGCCGGGGAACTCGTGGTGATGATAGGGAGGAAAGGCGCTGCCCACCACCGCGCGGGCGGCGGAGAGATGGATCGCAAGCTGGTTCGCGATCGCGCCGTGATCGATATACGACACGCCTTCCGGCGCGAGCAGCGAGGCGAGAATGTGGCCGTTCTGGCCGGCTTCGCTTGCGGCGAGGGGGGCGAGCGACCCGACCGGGAGACCGAGGTCGAGCGCGACGCTATAGAGGTGGCGAGCGCGGACGCCGGCGCCCGTCAGAATGAGCAGACGATGCTCCTGCATGAGCTTGCGGAGTTCGTCCACGATCGGAAGGATCGCTCCCGCGCCGCGATCCATGATCGAGCGGCCGCCGATCTTCACGACCTGCACCCAAGGGAGGAGCCGGATCGGGCGCCCGCCTGCGACGGGGCGGGTTAGATCGCGGTCGAGGAGGGTCTGCCGCGCGAGCGGCGAGGCGACGTGCTTGGCCGTGTTGGCGCCTTTGGGCATGAGAGTCAGCCTCAGTTCGCGGTGATGATGGTGCCGACGTGCTCGCCGGCCAGCGCCCGGGCGAGGTTGCCGGCGACAAGGCCGTTCACGACCTGCACCTCGTGGACGTGGCGCGCCTCCTTCAGCAGATCGAGCATCGGGAACTCGAGGATCGAGTCATGCAGTCCCCGCGCCTTCATATCGTCGACCGAGATCTTCGGGATGAATTTGGCGTTCTTCGAGGTTTTCGGGTTGGCGGTGTAGAGGCCATTTTCGTCCTTGACGAAAATCATCGCCTTGCAACCGAACTGCTCCGCGACGAGAAAGCACCCGGCGTCGGTGCGGTAGGGCGGGATGACGCCCTCGGCGGCGGGCCGCGTCCAGAGGCCGTAGGGCGGCATGCCGCTGAAGACGACCGCGTTCACCTCCGCGAGGTAGAGCGGCACCGCCGAGAGCCCTGCGCCGTCGACGACGGGGATCCCGTGTTTCGCAAGGAGCTGCCCGAGCATGGCCGCGTTCTGATCGGCGACGGAGGCGCCGAGTTGCGAGAGGACTCCCGCCGGCAGGCTGAGGCCCGCCGCGATTGAGTACAGGTGCCGCGCGCGCGTGCCTGCGCCGGTCCCGATCAGCATCTTATGCGTCTTGCGGGCGGCGACGATCTCGTCCACCAGCGGGTAAACGGCGGCGCGACCGCGGTCGATGACGCTCTGCCCTCCGATCTTGATCACGGTCGCGTCGGGCAGGATCCGGAAGTCCGCCGCCTTCGCCGCCTTCGCCTCAAGCTCGGGATCGGTCAGCGATCGTTGCATCAGGAGCGCCTCGAGCTGCGACGCCGTGGTTGTCATGGGGTCCTCCCGCTAATCATGGCAAACCGTTTGCGCTGTTCGACCAGCGGCCGCAAGTTGGAGCAAGATCGCTGATCTCCCGACAGTGGCGAGCGCCCTTCGCTGATTGGAAGCCACTCCGCCGTCATGTCCCGCCCATCGCAAAGCGCTTCTGGATGAGGATCATGGACAGGATGACGACGAAGGCAAACACCACCATGCCGCCCGCAAGGATGTTGGCCTCGCGCCATCGCATGGTCTCGGCATAGTCGAAGATCGCGGTCGACATGACGCGTGTGCGGCCGGGAATGTTGCCGCCGATCATCAGCACCACGCCAAAATTCCCGACGATGTTCGCGAACCCGAGCACCGCGCCTGACAGCAGGCCAGGACTGGCGAGCGGCAAGGCGACTTTCCAGAAGGCTTTCCATGGCGAGGCGCGCAATGTCGCCGCCGCTTCGAGCGGTCTGTCGCCGACAGCGGCGAAGGCGTTCCGGATTGGCTGGACGACGACCGGCAGCGCGGAAATAATGCAGCCGATGACGAGCCCCTGAAACGTAAAGGCCAGCGTGCGGGCGCCCCAGAGGCCGGCAATCGCTCCGCCAGGCCCGTCGGGGCCAAGCACCGTCAGCATATAAAAACCGAGAACGGTCGGCGGCAGGACCAGCGGAAGGGAAACGATCGTGGCGATCACCTCCTTCCAGGGACGCCTTGAGCGAGCCAGCCACCATGCCAACGGCGTCGCCAACATGAGGAGCGTCAAGGTGCTGATCGCCGCAAGTTCGAGCGTCAGCCGTACCGGGGCCCACAGCGTCTCCATCGGGCTTACTCGAGCGAGTAGCCGAAGCTCTCGATGATCTTGCGCGCCTCCGGGCCTTTGAGAAACGCCAGGAACGCTTTCGACGCTTCGTCATTGGCGGCGCTCTTCAAGAGGACTGCGTCCTGCCGGATCGGAGAGTGGAGGTTTTCCGGGACGAGCCACTGCGTTCCTCCCGTGACGCCATGGACCTGCGCCAAAGCGACGAAGCCCAGCTCGGCGTTCCTCGTGTCGATGAACTGGAACGCCTGCGCAATGCTGTTGCCTTGGACGAGCTTGCCTTGCAGCGCGTCGAAGACGCCGAGCGCCTTCATGGTCTCGACCGCCGCCGTTCCGTAAGGAGCGGAGTTGGGATTGGCGATTGCGATCTTCGAGAAATTGCCCGCCTTCAGCGCCGCCTCGCCATTCGTCACATCGACGACCCGGCTCCACAGCACCAGCTTCCCTATCGCATAAGTGAACCGGCTGTCGGGGACAGCGAAGCCTTGCTCAACAGCCGCCTTCGGGCGGTCCTCGTCGGCCGACAGGAAGACTTCGAACGGCGCGCCGTGAGTGATCTGGGAAAAGAATGCGCCCGAGGCGCCGAAGATCAACACCGCCTCGTGGCCGGTTTTCTCTCTGAACAGAGCAGCGATTTCTCTCGCGGGTTCAGTGAAATTCGCGGCGACGGCGACATGGGTTACGCCCGCATCCGCGGGCGCCGGCATCGACGTCAGAAGCGCCCAAAGCACGGCGGCAATCGCTGTCAGCTTCAAGCATGCTCTCCGGTTATACGCCGAGTTCGGCGAAGGCAATTTTGGCTACCGCATTTCGCAAGAGGATTTGCTGCGCGATATATCCTGTAGTTCATACCGCACCTTCGATCGGCCAGCAAATCCCGAAGGCGGGAAGCGGATGAAAATGCGGTATCAACCCGACCGATAGAGTGGTCGGCTGGACTGACTTCGGGCAGTCGGCGAGGTGGTCGAGCCGAGATCAGAACTTGATCCGTAGGCCGATCGTTGGGTCGATGTTCTGAGCCGCCAAATAGCCGTTGGCGAGCCCGCCGTAGACATTCGACAACGCCACGCCGGCATAGACGTCGATCCGCTGGACCGGCCGGTAGTCGATCAGGAGCGACTCGCTTTCACGCGATCGTGAACAAAAAGGCGCTATATGTCAACGGATATGTCGTAATGTGGCCTCGACACAATCCCGTGGGAAATGACGAGGCGATGGCGTCAGCTCGAGCCGATTGTTAGATCATGGGTGTTCGCGCGCGTGAGGAGGCTGAAGTGAAGACGTCGACAATGATTGCCCTTGCGGTAGGCCCATTGTTGTCGGCTTCGCTGACGGCCTATGCACAGACAGAACTGCCGACGGCGCATCACCACTATCGCCTCCATCACCACCATCACTATGTTGCGCACAACCCGTCGTTAGGGCCCTCGCCGACCGCTCAGCGGCCGGGGGAGACGGTTGAGAACGCTCCTCCCCCCGCGACAAACCAAATGTTCAAGCCATACGCTCGTCCGGGAGAGGGGGATGACGACGGCCTCAGCCGCGATCCCGACGATTGCATGAAGGGCTGCATCGGCGGCAACCCCCAGTAAGCGGGCTCAAAACCGAATGCGCAGGCCGGCGGTCGGCGCGAAGTTCTCGGTATGCAGAAAGCCGCTCGCGACGCCGCCGTAGACGTTCGACTGCAGGAGGCCGGCGTAAAGGCTCACGCGCGGGATGGGTCTATAGTCCACCAAAAACGAGAATGAATAGCGCCCTCCCGCGCATCTTGTGTTGCTGGTCGCCGAGCCCGATCCGGTGCAGACGGCGGGCGCGGCCAGGAAGTCGTTCTGGGATTCCCAGTAGACGCCGCCGGCGACGTCGAGATTGGACCAAACTGCGTAGCGCGAGACCCGTCCAAACCGTGTTGAGGTTGCGCGGAACCGTATAGGCGTTGACCGTCACGAAACCCGGAGGAACCGAGACTCCCGGCGCAACCGTGCCCACGCCGTAAGAAAAATTCGGATTACTGGGGTTGACGGAAAGCGAGTAGATATAGCCGGCGTAGAACTTGAATTTGTCCCACTCGTAGCGGCCGACAAGCTCGACGCCGCCGGTGTTGAAGGCCGTCGCGCGAACGATGTCGTAGGGATTGAAGCCGACCGGCGTCGCCGCCCCCGCGAAGCTCGCGAAGGTCAGCGCGTTCTTCGCATAGCCGGCGATGGCGTCGAACGAGAAGCCGTTGAAATCCGTTCCGATCTGCGCCTGATATTGCTGGGTCGCCGCATTGAACTGATCGTAGCCGCCGACCTGGGCCTGGGCGGCCACGCGAAAGCCCTGGTAGGTGAGACGATAGGTGAAAGCGGTGTTGATGCGCGAGGTCGGACTGGCGCCGAAGGCGCCGTAGAGCGCAGTAAAGCCCAATTGCGAGAACCCGACCGAGGCCACGGGATCGTAGGCGCTGAGCGCCTGCATGGACAACAGAACCGTCCGGCCGAAGGTCAGGGTTCCGTAGGTCGGATTGCTGAGCCCGATGAAGGCCAGCCCATTGTCCCATGTTCCGCCTCGCGCCGAGTCGAAAGCCGTCCTCTGGAGGGTCGTCGCGTACGGATTGTTGTCGGCCTGCGATTGGGGACCATTGACCAAGCGGAGCGTATAGGGATTGAACCCGGCTTCGACCGCGCCGACGATCTCCCAGTTGTCGCCGATCTTTTGTGACAAGCGCACGCCGACGTTCGAGGTGCTGAGCCCATTCGGCGACCATAGCCAATGCGTGTCGCCGCTGTTTCGGTGGATGGCGTAGTTGGGCTTGTCCGAGTAAGCGCCGAGGCGAGTGCCCCATTGCTCGTAGCCAACGCCGCCGTCGAGCGTCCCGTAAAGCGTGAGCGGGCCGGCGCTCAGCGGGCAATCCCGAATCGAGGACTTGAGATAGGTCCATAGACTGCTGAAGCACGGCGGCTTGGACTGCTCAGCCTCGGCGGGCTTGGCGGTCGGGAGATCGGCAGCGTGGGCGAGGTTGACGAATCCCGCCGCCGCCAGCAACGTGATTCCAAGTCTCCTCATCGCCGCCCCGATCCCCATCGCCGCCCGATTGGCGCCGATCCCCGCGACATATATAGTAAACTATATCGCGCGCTGCAGCGAGCAAGATCGCTCGCGCCGCGTCCCTCAACGGCGCTTGCCAAAAAACGGGAGGTCCCATGACGATCGCCATCCGCAAACCGTCGCTCGGCTCCGCCGCCGCCTCGTTTCTCGCGCAGCACCTCGCGGCCACGGCCGACGATGAGGCAGCCAAGGCGCTCCAGACTCGCGACTTCTTCAAAAGCTATAGCGCCGAGACCAAGCGGGTGTCGGGCGGAACGGTCGAGGTCCTGCCGCTCGCCATCATCGCCGAGACCTCGGCAAGGGCGTAGCCTGATCGAATTGGCGGGTGGGCCGCGCCGCGGCGAGCCCGCGCCTTGCTCCTTTGAGCCCGCTATTTCTTGACCAGCGCGCAGGTCGAGTTGGCGAGCGGCCCGAACGCCTCTTCACCCGACATCGTGCGGACCAGCTTGTAATAGTCCCACGGCCCTTTCGATTCCGCGGGCGTCTTGACCTGCATCACGAACATCGAGTGCTGCAGCAGCCCGTCCGGACGAATGATTCCGTCGCTCGTGAACATGTCGTCGACCTTGGTCTTGCGCAATTCGTCCATCACCTTGTCGGCGTCGGTCGCGCCGACCGCCTTGACCGCGTTGAGATAGGTCATCGTCGCCGAGTAGTAGGCGGCTTGATTGTACGTCGGCATCGCGCCGGTCTTGTCGAGGAACCGTTTGGCGAAGGCGCGGCTCTTGTCGCTGAGATCCCAGTACCAGGCGTCGGTCAGGTAGAGGCCCTGCGCCGTATCGAGGCCGAGCGCGTGGATGTCGGTGATGAAGGCGAGAAGCGCCGCGGGCTTCATCGTATTGGTGAGGCCGAATTCATGCGCGGCCTTGAGCGAATTGCTGAAGTCGGCGCCCGCGTTGGCGAGGCCGACCACCTGCGCCCCGGACCCCTGCGCCTGCAACAGGTAGGACGAGAAGTCCGACGTCGAGAGCGGCGCCCTGACCGAGCCCACGACCTTGCCGCCGCCCGCTTCGACGACTTTGGTCGCCGCCTGCTGCAGTTGCGTGCCGAAGGCATAGTCCGCCGTGATGAAAAACCAGGTCTTGCCTCCTTGATCGAGGATCGTCTTGGCCGTGCCGTTGGCGAGCGCCGTCGTATCGTAGCCGTAGTGGATCATGTAGGCGTTGCAGTCTTTGCCGGTCAGCGAAGCGCCTGCGGCGCCGATCGCGAAGAAGGGAATCTTCCTCTCCTTGGCGACCGGCGCCATCGCCAGGCTGACGCCGGTGTTGGAGCCGCCAAGCAGCATCGTCAGCCCCCCGGTGTCGGCCCATTCGCGGAACTTGCTCGCGCCGATGTCGGGCTTGTTCTGGTGGTCGGCGGTCAGGAACTCGATCGGCTGGCCGAGCGCGCTGCCGCCGAAATCGGCGATCGCCATCTTGATCCCCTCGACCGCCCTCGGGCCGTTCACGTCGGCATAAAGCCCGGACATATCGTCGATGTCGCCGATGACCACCTTGTCCGACGCCTGCGCCGCAAGCGGCGCAACCGAGATCAGGAGTGCGGCCGACACCGTCGAGAGCCATTTGGTGAATGTCATTCCTGTTCCTCCAGCCGGCGACCCCGCGGCTCTCTATGCTCGACAGCGCAGGCACAATCGCGCGAGAAGAGGGGTCTCCGCCGCGTTGTACCACGCTTTCCGCCGATGGCGTCGAAGCGCGCGCTCCGCACCCCGCGAATGACGGGGTGAGGGGTCGCGCCGGCCGCGGAACACCGACGTCAATCCGGCGCGGCAGGAAAACAACAGACGGCGGCGCGACCCCCCTCCCAACCTCTCCCGCAAGGGGGGAGGAGGGCGCTCCCTCGCCCAGCTAGGCGAACTCGGCGTCGCGTCAATCCAATCGCAACTCGCATTAGCGGCTCTCCGGGCCCAACTCGGCGTTCCTCATCGCCCCATGCAGGCGTCGGCGATCTCCTTGAGCCCGGCCCTGCGCCCGGCGTCGAGCGTCGCCAGCCGGTCGGCGTCGCCCGAGCGCTCGATCGCGTCGGCGACGCAACGGCAGCCGGTTGCGCATTCCGCGGCCGCGCGTCCTTCCGCCACGCAAGCCCGCTGACAAGAGGCGAGAAAGGCGTTCTGGTCCGGCTTCGGCGCGAGCGGGCCCCAGGCGGTCAGCGCGGTCAAGAGCCCGATCAGGATCGGCTGATGCACCAGATAGATCGGCAGAGAGTGCCGGCCGGCGAAGCATAGCGCGCGCGACGGTCCCGACGAGGCCCGCCAGCGCTCGGGCGAGGTCAGCCTCGCCATCGCGCCTGGCGTTCGCGCAAAGCCAAGGCCGAGGAAGACGACGCCCGCCCAGGGCAGGAGTGGATACCAGTCGACGGTGTTCGGCAGGGCATCGCCGAGTCCGAGCCACAAAAGCCAGAGCGGGTTGAAAAGGGCCGACTGGATCGCGAATGGTGCGGCGATCGCGACCAGCCCGATCGCAAGGCTCGCCCACGCCGGCGCAGAGACGAACGGTCCGGCGATGAGGCTCGCGACCGCGATGCAGTGCAGGATGCCGAACCAGACGCCCATGCCCGGGAAGACGATGAAGGTTACGACGGTCACCAACGCCGCCGCGCCGGCTACGATCGCGAACCGCCGCCAGAACGCGGGCCGGTTGAACCCCTTGCGATGGGCGAGCGCCAGCGACGCGCCGACCAGGGCCAGAAAGACGCTCGCCACCACGTGCGACAGGAGCCGCATCGGCGGCGTGAACGGCAGAAACTGCGAAACTAGCCCGAAGTGGGAGAGGTCCCAGGTCAGGTGATAGGCCGCCATGCCGATCAGCGCCAGGCCGCGGGCGCAATCGACCGCCTCGACGCGGCCCGAGCGCTTGTCCGTGCTTTCGTCCGCGGTTCCCCCGTCGTTCACGGCGCCGCGGTTTCAAACAGCGCGTCGTCGAGAATGAATGCGCCCTCGTATTCGACCGGGCCGGTCATCAGCACATGATCGTCGCCGGCCCGCCATTCGATGATGAGCTCGCCGCCCGGCAGACCCACGGTTCCCTTCCGCTCCATCAGGCCGAGACGCGACGCCGCGACCAGGGTCGCGCAGGCGGCCGAGCCGCAGGCCAGGGTCAGTCCGACCCCGCGCTCCCACACCCGCGCCTTGACCGCGTCGCGCGCCAGCACTTCGGCGAACGTGACATTGGCCTTTTCCGGGAACATCGGGTGGACTTCGATCTTCGTCCCGAGGCTCGCCGCATCGATGCGCGCGAGGTCCGGGACGAAGAATACCGCATGCGGATTGCCCATGTTGACGACCGAGGCGGCTCCCAGCTCACGAGGTCCCCCGCCGTCCGGCCAAAGGTCAACCCGCCGCGTGTCGGACACCGCGCGTTTGAGGGGAATGGCCTGCCAGTCGAGCCGCGGCGCCCCCATGTCGACCCGGTAGGACCATGGGCCGAGACGCTCGCAATCGATGATCCCGGCCTCGGTCTCGATCTTGAGGGCGCCCACGCCGAGCTCGCGGCACAGCCGGTCGGCGACGCAGCGCGCGCCGTTGCCGCAGGCGCCTGCGCGCGTGCCGTCGTTGTTGTAGATGATGACGTCGGCGGCGGTTCCTTCCGCCCTCGGATCGCCGATGACCATCATCTGATCGTAGTCGAGACGGGGCGCGCGATGGATGGCGCGCGCGTCCGCCGGCGCCGGGCGGCCGGTGGAGCCGCGCATGTCGAGGACGAGGATCTTGTTGCCGGCGCCGTTCATCCGCGCGATCGCGCGCCCGGCCAGCGGATGGCGGAAGGCCAAGCCGTCACTCTCCCTTGGCGGTTCCGCCGCGCGCCGCGCCGGAGAGGCCCGTCGATCTGTCGATCGCCCGCGCCCCGAGCCGCGCGACGGCCTCGCGCAAGTCTTCGTCCTCGATCGAGGCGGCGGCGGCGCGCGCCGCGGCCTGAGCCCCGTCGGAGGGGGGCGGCGCAACGCGGCGCCTCTCCTTGAGCGGCGGCAGCGGGCCCTGCCGGAAAGCGATCTTGTCGACGCAGCGCCAGCCCAGATGCGCGTTGACCCGCGCCACGATCACCGAGGCGCTGTGCTGCGCCTCGAGCGCGAACGCGCCTTCGACCCTGAGCACCAGGGTCGCCGGCCTCGACGGCGCCTCGGGGTCGCGTTTGGCGGCCCGCGGCGGCCATTGAAGCTCGATCGGCCGCGCATGCCGGGCGAAGGTCTCGCCCACGATCGCCGGCCAGTCGGCGATCAGGCTCGCTTCGCCCAGGCCGCGCGCGGCCAGCGCTTCCGAGAGGAGCCCGGGGGTGAATTCGGAGAGCCGCTTGGCGCCGCGGCGCGCGGGCTTCATCATCGCTTCAACGCCGGGCAGGAGATGGATCGCATGGGCGCCAATGTAAGCGCGCCGGGCCTGAAGGCAAAGCGGAAGGCGATTGTCGCGCGTACGCTTGCCTGGTGGGCTGGCCATCGCCGGGCGCTCGCCTGGCGCGCGGCGCCTGGGGAAGCGCCGGACCCTTATCGGGTCTGGCTCAGCGAAGTGCTGCTGCAGCAAACGACGGCCCAGGCGGCGACGCCCTACTACCGGACCTTCATCGCCAGGTGGCCGCGGGTCGAGGATCTGGCCGCCGCGCCGGTCGAAGCCGTGGTCGGCGCGTTTGCCGGGCTCGGCTATTATTCGCGGGCGCGAAACCTGCACGCCTGCGCCAGGGAGGTCGCCCGGCGCGGCGGTCGATTTCCGAGCGAGGAGGCGGATTTGCGCGCCCTCCCAGGCGTCGGCGCCTATACCGCCGCGGCGGTCGCGGCGATCGCCTTTGGCCGCCGGACGGCGCCGGTCGACGGCAATATCGCCCGGGTCCTGGCGCGCCTGACTGCGCTCGACGAGCCGATCGCCCGGGCAAGAGGCGAAATCGATCAGGCGGCGCGCATGCTCGCGCCAAGCCGTGGGGCGGGCGATTTCGCCCAGGCGCTGATGGACATCGGCGCAATGATCTGCCGCCCGCGCAATCCCGATTGCCCCGCGTGCCCGCTTGCCAAGGACTGCGCCGCTTTGCGCAGCGGCGACCCTCAGGCCTACCCGCGCCGCGCCGCGGCGAAGGCGAAGCCGCGCCGGCAGGGCGCCGTGTTCTTCGCCCGCCGCTCCGACGGCGCTTTTCTCGCCCGCCGCCGCCCCGCGCATGGGCTCCTCGCCTCGACGGTCGAGCTGCCGGGCACGCCATGGACCAGCGAAGGCCCGGACGGCGCGTCGGCCAGCCTCGGTCCGGTCGTCGCGCGCTGGCGCCGCCTGCCGGGCACGGTCGAACAGGCGTTTACCCATTTCGCGCTCACGCTCACCGTCTACGCCGGCGCCTTCGAGGGCGGCGCTCCGGCGGGCCATTTCTGGCTCATGCCCGACGCCATCGGCGAAGCGGGCTTCTCGAGCGCGATGCGCAAGGCGGTCGAGCACGCGCTCAGGCGCGCATGAGCGCGGGCTCCAGGAGCCCCGTTCCATCCCGCCGGCCGGGGGAAATGCCCGCGGATCAGGCTTGCCCAAATTGCAACAGAGGCCCGTAGCGGGTCGTCCAGGGAATGTCGGCCACGAATGGTCGCCGCCTGCAGGTCAAGGCGCGTCGAGCGCCCATCGATCGCGCGCCGAGTTTAGGGCGCGCATCGGATGAGCGAGCTTGGGAACATCTTCCTGTAACAACCTCTCGTTGGAGGGCTGCCGCGTCACATAGTCGCCTGGCTGCGACCCTCAAGGGCGCGACGGGAAACAACCTCGACAAAAATGAGAGCGACTATCGCTTCCCTTGCGGCATGCAATAGGCGATAGTCTGTCTGTCCAGTTTTTAAGGGGGCCTTCCAATGAGCATGATCACCGAGGGTAAGCCGGCCGGCGTAGGCGTAGAGGTGAGGATACCTCCGAGATTGTTGGCTCGTTTAGACCGGATTATTGGGAGGAGGGCTGAGCCGAAGCCGACCCGAGCCAAGGTGATCAAAATCTTGATGCGCCAGGCCTTGAAAGCCAGAGAGCGAACAGGAGCCGCGAAGAGCGCTTCGAGAAAGACCTGACGCCGTATTGCAGCTCACGGCCTCGGGCCAGTTTTCTTCCCACCCTCTCGCTTGACCTGAACCGAGTAAGAACGAAAGTCCCTCGCCTGGCGCGCTCCAAGCGGACGCACAACGCGGCGGCGATGGTGGCCGTGCACCGTTGGACACAGCGCCTCAGCTTAGGGAATATCCTGTCAAGCCATGTGGGCGCGGCCATAGATGTCGGGGGTGGCTTCGCGGTCCAGGCCTCGGAAAGTACGAGAGACATTTCGCGTCCTCAGGGGGAAGCCCGCCGGACGTGGCGAGCCGCTACGGGTCGGCAAAATTCGCGCGGCCAAGCTTAAGTTCTCGTGACAAGGCCGTTCGGACTTATGTTCGCCCCAAGGGTGCGTCCCAGTCGTCCCGCGGCCGTGCATGACTTAAGGCTCCATTTTCGTCATCGGTCGCGACGAAATAGAAAGGGATCAGGAGCCGCATTTGGCCAAGACCCACGCCGTCAGCATCCGTGTCGATCTTGCGAAAAGCCGAGGCGCCTACCGGCCCCTGTGGAATTGGATCGGCTATGACGAGCCGAACTACACCGACACGGCGAATGGGCGGAAGCTGCTGCGGGAACTGGCCGAGCTCAGCCCCGAGCCGGTCCGGGTTCGGGCGCATAATCTGCTGACCTCGGGCGATGGCCGCTCTGCGCTAAAGTGGGGCTCGACCAATGCCTATACTGAAGATGCCGCGGGCGTCCCGGTCTATGACTGGACGATCATGGACCGCATCTTCGACACTTATGTCGAGGCGGGCAACATCCCCTTCGTTCAGGTGGGCTTCACGCCGGAGGCGCTCTCGTCCGATCCAGGGCCATATCGCCACAACTGGTCGCCAGAAGATCGCTATGCGACCATCACCACCGGCTGGGCGTCGCCGCCGAAAGACCTGAAGAAATGGGGCGACCTCATTCGCGCATGGGCCCGTCATCTCGCCGAGCGCTTTGGCGAGGATAAAGTGCGCGGCTGGCCCTGGGAGGTGTGGAACGAGCCCGACGGCCACTACTGGAAGGGAACGGTCGAGGAATTCTGCGCGATGTACGCGGTGACCGCGGAGGCGATCAAGGCCACCATACCCGGCGCGCGGGTCGGGGGTCCCCATACATGCGGAGCCTTCAACAATCCAAAGGCGCAGGCCTTCCTTCGCGCCTTTCTGAGGTTCGTCGTCGACACCCGCGCGCCGATCGACTTCATTGGGTTCCACGCCAAGGGTTCGCCGGTGATCTGGGACGGTCACGTCCGCATGGGGCTGCGCAAGCAGCTTCTCGACATCGAGGCCAACCTCGCCATCCTCGCCGAATTCCCGAGCCTGACGCACCTTCCGACCGTGATCGGCGAATTGGATCCGGAGGGTTGCGCCGCATGCTCGGCGCGAGCCCATCCTCAGAACAGCTACCGCAACGGACCTCTCTATGGCGTGTATGTCGTCGAAAGCATGATCCGCACTTACGAGCTGTCGCGCCGCGCCGTCATCGCGATCGAGGGCGCCGTCACCTGGGCGTTCCTGTTCGAGGACCAGCCCTGGTTCGACGGCTTCCGTGACCTTGCGACCAACGGTGTTGACAAGGCGGTGCTCAACGCCTTCCGCATATTGGGTAAGCTTAGCGGCGATTGGGTCGAGGCGACCAGCGACCACGCCTTGTCGATCGAGACGATCCTGAAGCATGGCGTTCGCGACCAACCCGACGTGAATGTCGTCGCGACGCGTGACGAGAAAGGCTTCAGCGTGCTCGTCTGGAACTATCACGATGACGATGTCCAGGAGGGGGCTGCGGATGTCGCTTTGACAATTGTTGGCGTGAAGCCGGGCGCATGCCGCCTCGCGCATTTCCGCATGGACGAGACGCACTCAAACGCTTTCGCCGAATGGAAGAAGATGGGTTCGCCGCAGGCCGTGACAGGCGCCGACTATGAAAGGCTCGAGGCCGCCGGCCGGCTCGAGGCCCTTGAAAATAAGGCGCTCGCCAGCGACGGCGCCCTGACGCTCAGCACTTACCTGCCTCGCCAGGGCGTGTCACTCTTCCGAGTCGACTATTGAGAAGCAGGCAATGGCTTCGCAGAATAGAGGCCATTGACCGCACACACGAAGCGGTTCCAGGATATCCTCTCTCTGACGGTGGGTTCTCTCGATCCGCGTTGGCCGACGGCTCACGCTCACCGTCTACGCCGGCGCCTTCGAGGGCGGCGCTCCGGCGGGCCATTTCTGGCTCATGCCCGACGCCATCGGCGAAGCGGGCTTCTCGAGCGCGATGCGCAAGGCGGTCGAGCACGCGCTCAGGCGCGCATGAGCGCGGGCTCCAGGAGCCCCGTTCCATGCCGCCGGCCGGGGGAAATGCCCGCGGATCAGGCTTGCCCAAATTGCAACAAAGGCGCGTAGCGGGTTGTCCAGGGAATATCGGCCACGAATGGTCGCCGCCTGCAGGTCAAGGCGCGTCGCGCGCCCATCGATCGCGCGCCGAGTCCCTCTGTTGCTCGCGAGGCGGCTGGGCGCGTGTCGATGAACGAACATCGGAGCGTCCGAGTCGGAGGGAAAGCGGGCCTAGCTCCATGTCATGAACGGCTCGGATTGAGGACGTACGGGCCGCCACGGAAGTCCCTCGTTCGGCGGCCTCCTCGCCCCTCGTTCCGAGGCTAGGTCTGCACCGCCGCGGGCGTTCGTTTCCACTCGGACCGGGCCAACGCGGATATAGCCAAAGTGATCAGGAACAAACCACCAGCAATCATCCACTCGACCGATCCATCGTGTTGATCAGGGTCCCAACCTGATATCGCCTCGATCCAATCCGGCCAAAAGGGCGTGATAACGCACAAAAGCGCTGTTATGGAAGCGGCGCTGAGTTCGATCCAAAACCGGGCGCGAAAACTCCTGTTCACGGGCCATCTCCCTGTTTGTCGCACCGCGGATCAGGCGACTGTTTGCAACGCCAGCAGCAGGTCATGGTGGGCCTTTTCCTGCGTCCGCGCCAGCGAGGCTTGGTGCAGCGCCGAGATCAGAGGATCGAGTTGCGCTGACGCCCCTAATGCCGTTGCGGCAGCTTGAAGCCCAGGCGTGAGCGCAACAAGTAGCCCGCCGTAATCGGCAAGCCTCGCCGTACGCCTTCGCACCCCGTCAATAAATTGCTGCAGCCTGTGGCGCATGGCGGGGGCGCCGGGCAAGGCCGCCAACCGTGTAGAGCGGCCGAACAGATCGTGATGCCAGAGCGCCATCTGCAGGATGTCGGCGCGATCGCCGGTCGCCTTTTGCAGCATCGTCATCATGGCGTCGAACCGGTCGAGGACGCTGGCGTGGGCGGTGGTTAGGGCGACAAGATCTCCGGCGGCGGCGGCCTCGATCAGCGCGATCGCCGCAGCGATACCGAACGGATCGGCGCCGCCGAGCGCCGCTAGGCAATCGCCGAACAGCCTCACTTGGTCGCGCAGCCAATTCTCGTACTGCGCGGGGCTCAGCGGGGTCGCAGCCGGAGGAGGCCGCCGGCGATGACCACGGCGCCCCCCGCGACGCACGCGCACATCGATTTCGATATGGAGGTCGTCCTCGCTCACGCGCACCTGTTCCTGGAAGTCGAAATCTTCCTGGCGATGGTCGTCGGATGGCTCGCCAGCCTGTCCGGCTGCGGCTATGCCAAAACCGAGGTTGAGGCGCGTGAGCACCCGGCCGTTGTAGCCGACCAGGTAGGCGATCACTGTCGCAATCGGCGCAACCTGGATGCCGACGCTGAAGCCGTTTGCCGGGCGCCCGCCCTTCATCTCCGCGATCGTGACGATCGGCGTGCCGGCCGCAGGCAGTCTAGGCATGGTGATGCCGAGCCAGCGGTTCTCGGCGGGCTGCATGGAAGAAAGTCTTAGGCTTCCCCAGGCGCGCCAGGGCAGTCGATCGACCACGCCTCGATCGGTGTACACCTCAATCACCGTGCCCTCGGGCGGGCGCCCCTGCCCGGCAACGCCATGCCGAGCGTGAGGTCGCGGAGGAAAGTCGCCGAGTTGTGGATGATGCCGAAATGGAGGCCCGTGCCCCCGGAAGCAGCGGGCGTCACCCGCAGGTTGCGCTGCGCCTTGTTGTTGTCGGCGATGACGGAAAGGTCGGCGGCGCCCGGCGCGCGCCCCGTCAATCCGGGCGCGGCCAACGGGTCGCCCGGTGCGGCGATCTCGACGGCGATACAAAGATGATCCGAAGTCGTCGGCCCGAGCGCCCACGTGGAGGCGGGCGTCACCAGCGGGCCGAGGTCGGTGTCGGCGAAACTTACCGAGACATCGCCGGTGATGAAGGATATGTCCGGGTCGGAGGGATCAGAGAAAAAGTCGTCGACAAAATTGCTGCCGGTCCCGAACTCGGAAATAAGGAAATGCGCGGTCACGTTGACCGAGCCCGACCCGGCCGCCGGCAACTGGTTCCGGCGGATACGCGCGAAGCCGTAGTTGTTGGCGCCGGCCAGCGCGTTTTCCGTATGCGGAACGTCGTCCGGGTCGGGCGGCAGCGGCGTCGAGGTTGAATTCTGATTCCATACGTCGGAATTGTCCCAGAAGTCGGCTTGGGTCGAGGGCTCGGCGCCGTTGTCTCCGTTGGTCGGGCTCAAGGTCCAGTCGCGCACATAGAAATCAGCCGACGCCGGGACCTCGACAACGCCGAGGAAGAACGGATCGATCGAGACAGCCACGACAGTCGTCCCATCGCCGCCGAGCAGGCTCCATGGCGCAGCGGTCTGAACGTTGCGCCCGAAGATCGCTCCGTTCGGATTGGCTGCGGTGGCTGGAGTGGCGGGAAAGTTAGCCGGGTCGGGCGTGTTATTGGCGCAGAACGCCCCGTAGAAGTTCTTGCCGACGGCGACCAGCTCCAGATAGTCGCCAAGATAGGGCAGATGATTGAACCCGCCGTAGAAGACTGGCGGCGTCTCCGCCGGCGTGGTGCAGACCAGCGTGTCGGTCCAGCTCGTGCCGTTGGCGGACTGCTGAAAGTGCGTCTCCCATTTATCGTTCGGCGCAGTCCCCGTCAGTTGCTGGTACATAAAGCCGATCGTGCCCGTCACCGAAATCGCCAACGCCGCGTTGGTCGCTTTCGGGATGGGCGTTATCAGGTCGGCTGACCAGGTGACGCCGCGGTCCGTCGATCGTTGCAGGTGGATCGTCTGCGCTCCGGACGAAAGCCCGGCCCAGGCCAAATAGACGATGTCGGAATTGCCCGGATGGGTGGCGATGGCGAAAGTTCCGAACGCGCGCTCCTGGCCGAGGTTCGGCGAACTCGGACTCCAGAGCAGACTGACGCCCGTCTGCACGCGGTTGCCGGAGAGATGATCGCTCGGATCGAGCAAAGCAGTGAAGGGCGTCGCGTTGTTCGCCCAGTCGTCGTCCCGCACGACGACGATATCGCTTGTGGCGTTGCCTGACGCGTCCATCGTGCGAACGCCATTGAAGGTGGCGTAAATTGTGCCGTCGGCGTGCACCGCGGCGCGCACCTGCGGACCATCCTGGTTCCACGGAGCGGGGATGCCGAGGGACGTCCAGCTTGCTGTCGTTCGACTGTCGAGGTGCGCGGTCGTAATGACGGGACTGGCCGCGGTTGCGTCCAGGCAGAAGTCGATTGCGGCAGTCTGGCCGGTCGTCCCGACGACGCGTTGGTCATTGTAACCGATGTAGAAGCGGTCTTTGCCGTTATCCGGGCCGTAGCGGACCGTGGTCGCGACAAGAAAGGGCTGATCTTCTGGAGGCGACGGATTTTCCAGCGTCGCCATCGTCCCGGGCACGAACGGGTTTGGCGTGCTGAGCGCGGTGATATTCGCTTGCGCTCCCATCAATATCGGGCCCAGAGGGATGTCGCCGCCATAGAATTCGCCAGAGATCCCGCCGAACGCGTATGTCTGGTCGGCTGACTGCCCTCCCGTCACGATGAAGCTCAGGTTCCAGGTGGCGCCGCCGTCTTCGGAATAAAACAACGGACCGTTGGTCTGTCCGGAATCGGGAGGCGTGAATGCGCTGATCAGAATCTGCTGCGGATTGGCGGGGTTCACGCCAATGCTGGGTTCGCTGTCCTGGTTCGTTTCGCCGCTGTGGGAGTTTGGGATGACGTTGACCACGGTGAATTGGGCCATGACCTTACCCCGGAGACATCAGTTGAAACGATTTGACGGTAATGTCGGTTGGACTTACCGCGGTGGCGTACTGATCAGGCGGCGAACCGTGGGTAGCTGATCCTTCGGCTGGATGTCCGCCGGATCGGGCGTAATCAAATCCGTGGGCGGCAAACGCTCATTGCCCCGATGGAGGAGAAACACGGCCTCCTGCCCTTTCGACGCGCGCGGCGCGTTCCAGAAGGCGACGTCGCCGCTGCCGGGGAACAGCAAAAACGCCTGCGTCCGCTTGCTGGCGCTCGACCGTTTGCCGCCGCCCGCCGGGGCGTTCTCTCCCTTCAGCGTCTCCCGAACCTCGATAGTTGCTCGCATCCAGGATGGATCGTGTTCGGACGCGGTGCCGGGGATATCGGTCGCGCGCTGAATTTGAGTGACAACGCCGTGGACGATCAGCACCGCGGAGGCGATACGCTGACTTAAATGCAGTTCCGGAAGGGCTGCCACGGCCTGCGAAACCTCCTTTTCGGTTTTAGCGTCCGAGGGAAGGCGCCCAAGCTCGGTCACCGCAATTTCTTTTCCATGCACCCAAGCCGTCGCGAAGAAGATAAAGCGTTGGCCCTGGCGAACTGCTCCCGCGCCCTCGCCCCCTTGCGCCAGTTTTACGGTGATCGGCCGCCCGTTTAGATGTCCCAAGACTTGGTTCACAAGGAAGGCTTGATCGAGCCGCACGATCGCAAGCCCGGGACTATTCTCTAGTACCTTCAGTGAGGACTTCCCTGGCGCGGTAATTGTACCGGCAAAAATGAAACTTGAGCCCTGAATAAGCGCAGCGATCGAGCTCATAGCACAGCCCTCCCTGCTTTATACTATTTAAAATCGGCCAGACCGAGCATAGGATTGCACGGGTGGCGATAGTTTGGCAAGACAAAATGTTGATTACATGCGGTCGAGGCTTGTAGATACCGTTTTCGGGGCGGCGCGACGCGCGGTCGAGCGCCGGGTTTTCTGTGGTCAAACGGGCCTCTCCTGTAGCTTTCGCTCGAACTACCGCGTTCCGGTCGAGTGCTGTGCAGGCGGAACTCTCGGAGGCCACGCGTCAGTGCGCCAATCGGCCTTCGTCCACAACCGCTCGGAACGAACGCTGTCGGAAAGGTCGCTTCTGGCGCATGGCTCCGCTTACCGCCGCTAGAGCGCCGATTGGCAAGGTCTGCGGCGGGTTGGGAGCGGCGGTTTCAGGGACGATGCGCCGTCGGCCCGATTCTTATGGAAAGGTTAAAGCATCGCCGCTAGTCTCACCCAGTTATGCCGCTACGGAGCCTTGAGGTTGTCGCGTAACCCCGGTGCAGTTTCATGGCTCCGTTGATAGCGCCGGCCGCTTTCCGTCTGCCGTCGGACGAGGCGTTGCGGGCGCGCTTCGGGCACGTCACGACCTGGGTGTTCGATCTCGACAACACCCTCTATCCGCCCGACAGTGGCATTTGGCCTCGGATCGACGAGCGGATCACGCTTTTTCTGATCGAGCTTTTCGGCATCGACGGCCTGTCGGCGCGGGCGCTGCACAAGCACTATTATTCGCGCCACGGCACCACCCTGCGCGGACTGATCGAGGAAGAGATCGACCAGACCGAGCGCTTTCTCGAGTTTGTCCACGACATCGACCGCTCCGGCCTCAAACCGGACCCGATCCTTGCGCGCGAGGTCGGCAGGTTGCCGGGGCGCAAGCTCATCTTCACCAATGGATCGCGAAATCATGCGATCCTCACCGCAAGGCAGCTCGGCCTCGACGGCCTGTTCGAGGACGCCTTCGACATCGTCGCCGCCGGCCTCACGCCAAAGCCGACCGAAGCCGCCTATGACGCCTTTTTCGCCCAGCGCCAGGTCGACCCTCGGACCGCGGCGATGTTCGAGGACCTGGCGAGGAACCTTACCGTGCCAAAGGCCAAAGGCATGACGACGACCCTGGTCACGTCCAAGGCCGGGCGCCTGGATCACCGCGAGGCTTACGACCGGGCGATTTCGGACGCGGCCGCGGTCGCGGACTTCGTCACCGACGATCTCTCGGAATTCCTCGCCCGGCTGAATTCGAATCTGGCGGATTAGGGAGAAAAGCCGCCGAACATGTCAGGGCCATCTTGCGGGATTCGCCCCCCGGGGCGAAAGGCTTCGCCCGGACATTTTGCGGCTCCTTTTGGAGATTGCTCGTCCGGTTCGTCATCCGATCTTGAAATTGCCGGAGGTGAGAGATGACGGCTTGACGCTGAGGAAATCGATCGAACCGTCGCCGGTCGACGCCAGAGAAAGCAGGCTGCCGCCGTGCCCGTCGCTGATCAGCGCTTGGGACGCGGCGCCGGCGGTCTTGTAGCCGCCGACGCCTTTAAGGAGATCGATGACCCCGGCCGAATCCGCCCCGAAGCCGGAGATGGAGAGACTGCCGACATTCGAGTTGATCTTGAACAGGGCGGACGAGCCGCCGTCGGCGATCGCATCGTTGAGTCCCGCGTAGACGACGTCGCCGGTCCCCTCGATCTTGAACCCCGTCCCGCTCCCGCCTTTGACCGTGAAGGCCGAGCCGCTGATCGTCTCTCCCGTCCCCTTCTTCAGCGTGATCGTGTCGCCCGAGCCCGCCGCGATCGTGTCGTTCGAACCGGACAGCGAAATGCTCGCGCTGGTCAGATTGATCGCGCCATTCGCGCCGGTGACCGCGTCCGGCGAGCCGCCGGTATCGGAGAGGTTCGCCACATTGCCAGAGCCGCCCTTGAACGTGATCGTGTCCTTGCCTCCGGAGATCGAGACCTTCGAACTGGTCAAGTCGACCGTGCCGTTCGAACCGCTGACATTGACCGCCGACGTGATGCTGAAGAGCTCGAGCGTTCCCCCGCTGCTGGTGAATTCGATCGGAACGCTGACTGAGGAGCCGGCGAGCATCTCGAACGTGCCGCCGTCGATAACGACCTGACCGGACACGGAGGAAAATCCGACCAAATAATCCGCGACGGCGGCCGAGAGGATGACCGTACCGCCGGAATAGGCTTCGATCGTTCCTCCAGGCGGAGGGGGTGATCCAAAACTGACTTCCCCGGTGTCGACGTTGGAATCGATCGCAAGGGTCGCGCCGCTCTCGGCGCCGAGCGTGCCGCCGCCGTCGCCGATCACATTGCCGCCCGTGTTGAGCGTCAACGTGACGCCCGAGCCGGACGCCACGGCTATTCCATTGTTGTAGAACGTCAGATCGTTGGGCCCGGAGTTCCCCTCGTCGCCGATCTGTCCGGAGGAGGTCACAACGATCGTGTTTTGGTTGATGAACGTCGCCGGCGCGGTCCCGTCGCTGGTGATGTCGGCGCCGGCGCCCTCGAATCCGATCCCGCCGCCCCCGGCGATGGTGTAGGCGCCGCTGATCGCGAGATCCCCTTCGCTCTGGATCGCGATTGTGCCGGTGTTGGTCAGCGACCCCGTGCCGCCGTCGCGACCGAGATCGAGAACCGAACGCGACTCGACTGTCATCGCGCCTTCGTTGGTGAAGTTGGAGGCGATGATCTGCAGCCAGTTTCCCTCGTCCTGATCGGCGTCCACCGTCCCGCTCGATTGATTGTCGAAGCTCGAGAGGTCGATCGTCCCCCCGCCGGCGATCGTGTTGTTCACGTTGACGAGGCCGCCGCCGGTGATTGAGCCCGTGCTGTTGGCTTGGAACGTGCCGCTCTGCTGCCCAAGGTTGAGCGCGCCGAAGCCGCTCAGCGTCACCGTGCCATTGAGGACGAGGGAGCCGTTGCCCCCGGCGCTGCTGAGGATAACGCCAACGGTCGTCGAGCCTTCGTTGTCGAACGTGTCGCCGATCGTGAGCGTCGAACCGGTGTCGACGTCGATCGCGCCGAGGTTGCCGCTCGCAAGCGTGGAAGTGTCGGCAGGATTGAGAGCCGTTCCGTTGGTCGCCGTCAGATGGCCGCCGCTGCTGATCTCGAGCGTGCTGGCTGCGTTCGTGCCGATGCTGTTGACCGTCACTTTCGAGGTGAGCGTCGCGCTGACGTTGTTCAGCACGCCGATGAACGCGTCTTCGGGAGTGATCGGCATGAAGCCGTCGATCCAGTTGGTCGGCGTCTCCCAGTTGCCCGAAGTCGTCATGATTTCCTGGGGCAGCGCAACTTTCCAGCCGAGCGCCGCAATCACGTCGAGCTCGGTCTGAGACAAGCTGTAGGTTTCGCCTGCGCCATTGCCGCCGAACACGGCGTTCTGGTTCCAATCGTCGGGATCGCCGTTGCTCTTGTAGGTGGAGCCGTTGTACTCGTTGTAGAAAGACAGGCCGGCCGACGCCGACGTGGCCGCGCCGCCGTCGGAAGAGAAGTAGGTTGGCTGTCCATCCCGACCATCGGTGGTGTCGTAGACACCCGCGGCGGTGTAGCGGAACAGATCCATCGTGCTCCACTTGCCATTCTGGTCGCCGAGGCCGCCAACCCGGCCCAATGCGCCCTCGCTGAGCTCATGGGTGAGGGCGTTGATCGCGTCCTGTGCGAAAGCCCACTTGATATTGCTGTTCAGGGTGACGGTGTCGTCGGTCGAGGGCGCCGACATGGTCAAACCCAGAAACCGGGCATAAGCCACCGGGAGCTTGAAGCCTTTGCCGCCCGAGGGATCGGCTCCGGGGAGTACGTCGCCCGGCGCAAACTTTAAGAGCTTGGACTTGAGCTGGGAATAGCTGACCGTAACCTTGACGGAAGCGTTATTTGTCGCGGCGGCGCCCTTCCCTAACGGCGCGAGTCCGAACGTTTCGTTGACGGTGAGCGCGCTGGTGAACAGGCTCTCGAGCTGTTTCTCGGCGGCGACGATGCAAGCGATGTAGGCTGCGGTGCAACTCGACGTATAGGTGTTGTCGAAAACGAGCCCGCTGCCGCTCGTGCTGACCGTCTGAGCAGAGACGCCGGAAGAGGAGGGTCCCGGCGCTCCGCTGGTCGCCGAGGATAGGCCGACCGCGCTCGCAACGCTCGAGGAAGACCACGCCGCAGCGCTTGTCGGCGAGGAAAGGCCGTGCGGGGCCGCCGTCTCACCGGCGCCGCCCGACGAAGACCCGGACTGGCGCCAGCCGCTGGCCGACGAACCCCCCGCGGAAGGCGAATGGGAGGCGTCTCCAACGGCGGACGCCCGGGATAGCGCGAGGGTCGCGCCCCCATCCAAACGCCATGGCGAGCCGACGCCGCCGCCATAGGCCCGCGGAGTCCAGTCGAGTGGGTCCGTGCCAAAGGGGTTGAAGGATTCCAACGAAGACCGGCCGTCATCTTGATTGAACCGATCGAGCGTGGACGCATTGTCCGCGTCCTGATCGTCGGCGTCGAGCCGACAACTCTTGGGCAGCCTGAACATCGCGGTCCCCCCCTTTTGATTGGCGCCTTTGGCTCTGACCGAACGTCGATCCACCAAAATTCAGAAGGCTAAATTGTTTTGTACAGGTACGCAACAGTGTTTACCTGGGCAGCGCTCGTCGTCTGTGATCTCCATCGCACCCCGCCGCTTCGCTCCTAACCAGCAACGCCTTGCGCTGCTCCGAATTATTGTGGCGGTTGTACGGAGGTTGCGTGTTCGTCGATTGCCGCTGCCGAGGGGCGGCTTCGATCCACGGTGGCTCCTGGCGGCGCGTCCGGAATTCGTTGCGGCCAATGACCAAGGCCATAACCTGTCAAATTGTGGCGCTCATCGCGTTAGCTGTTGGTCGGCGGATTTGCCGATTGCGCCTCGAACCCTTGCCGTCATGGCCGGGCTTGTCCCGGCCACCATGCACGCCGCGCCGCTGCAAAGACGCGTCCCGCATTGGCGCAACCGCGATCGTAAAGGCAGACAGTTGCAAGGCTTTTCGCGCTTGCTGCTCGCTTGCGGACGTTTCGATTCGCCGAACCGCATGGATGGCCGGGACAAGCCCCGCCAAGACGCGATGAGAGCCGTCCGCGAATCCCGCCATGGTCCGAATCTCTCACTGCCAATAGCTAACGCTGTAAGAGCTCAGATTGTCCTTGCGAAAATCAGAAATTATGGTACCTTGACCCTGTCATCGGATAGAGGCGCCCAGGCGGGAGGCTCGCGGCGAGGCAAGGAGCAGGAGAAAGATTTTTTCGCCCCAGGGGTCGGCGTAACCCGCGGAAAAGGCCGAATTCCGCGAAAGCGATCCAAGGAAATCCAAGCCCTTTTCTTTGATTTCCTTTGGCCCGGCATGGTCTAGGCTTGGCTGGATTAGGATAATTTTGGGATCGGCTTTGAAAATACGGGTAAGGTCTGATAAAGAGTGCTGGCGAACACCCTCCGCCCAGGCGCGGTTGGCCGTCACGCATGAGGAGCGTTGCGATTGACGCGCGCCTGGCGTTCATGATTTCAGTGTCGCGCCCGGCTTTGGGCGGCGCGCATCGAGATTCAACACGAGGTCGTTTTGGCGCGCCGCTAACGAATATGTGTGACAGGAACGGCGAGCAACGCGGGTAGGCGTTTTGAATCGCGCATCGGACGAGACGCGGCGACAATCGCAACCGCAAGAGTGATCGGGAGTTCGACTGGCATGACAATTCGGATCGGGAGCCGGTTCGCCCTGTCTCAAGTCGCCTTGGTGGCGATGGCGGAAACAAGACTGGCCGCGCGCGCCGCGCCGGGCCTCCTTCGCCAGCTCGCGCCGAGCCTCGCATGGGCCGCGGCGGCGGTGGTCCTGGGAACGATTGTTGGCTTCGCGGCGGTCATTCTGCCGCCCTTGGGCGCTATCGGCATTGTTGCGGCGGTCGGGGTCGTGCTGCTGTGGGTGATGCCGGAAGTGCCGCTCGTTTACCCGGCGCTCATTCGCAAGACATTCTTCGTCATGCTGATCGCCGACCTTTGCATTCCTTACTATTACACCGTCCAGTTCGGCCCGCTGCCCTGGATCTCGGCCCGTCGTATCGCCACCTTCGCGCTTATCGTGCCGTTCCTTCTTGCCCTCTCGAGTTCGTCAGCGGTCCGGGGACGAATTGCGACTCATGCTCGCTCATCGTTACTGCTGGTCGCCTGCGCGGCCGGCTATCTCGCCATGGCGATCATTTCCATTTTTTCATCGCCGCTTCCTGGGGAATCTTTGTCCGCTCTGACGGACTCGGTGCTATCGTGGTACGTACCGTTCCTTGCATTGCTATATTTGGCGAGGGATAAAGATGACGCAATATTTATATTGAAGATCCTGTGTTTCTGCGCCGTCTTCAATACCGCGGCTGGGGTGTTGGAATTTTTCCTTCGTCATCGTTTTTTCGCCGATGTCTTCCCAAAGAGCATGCTGGCGTCCCTTATCCAGAATAACCCGGTGCTGCAGGTGATTTCCGGCGGCGACGCCACCAATTACCGGAATGGGCTATACAGGGCGTCGTCGACATTTATCGTCGCGCTCTCTTTCGGAGAGTTTGAGATTATCGTCATCCCGATTGGCCTATTTTTCGCTCTGCACAGACAGAACCTGTTCGAGAGATGCCTCGGCTGGGCGGTCGTGCTTGGGGGAGTTGTCGGGATTTTTGTTTCGGGCTCGCGCGGCGCCTATGTCGGATTTCTCGCGTCGATGGCGGTGTTCGTCACTCTCTGGGCAATTCGCAAGGCGCTGATCAACAGGGCGAGCCTGGCGCCGGCGCTTGTCGGCCTGATGGCCGTGATCTCCTTCGCCGTTGTGATCATGCTTATCCTTTATTGGAAAAGAGCCCACAATCTCGTGCTCGGGGGCGGCGCGGAAGTCGCCAGCACGGACGGACGATGGGAGCAATGGAGGGAGGCGTGGCCCCTCATCAAATCAAATCCCATCACCGGGCACGGTTTCGTGACCGGGGGGTTCGATATCGGCTCGTCAATCGACAGCTATGTCATTTCGCTTCTCCTTGAGACAGGCGTTCCCGGACTTGTGTTTTTCGCCGGACTGTCGTGCCTGCCCATTTGGTACGGCGTCCGAGGTTATCTCGCCGACTTGACTGAACTGGGCGCGGTTCAGGGCGCGTTGGCCTGCAGCTTCCTCGCGTTCACTCTCTACCGGCTTGTTCTATCGCAACGGGAAAACCACATGCTGATGTTTTCCCTGCTAGCTCTCGTCATCGTTCTGAATTACGAATATGCAAAGAAGCATGTTAAGGAGTTTCGAGGCTATAGATCGCAACGAAGACCGTATTACGCGGCTGATCGACGCGGCCTTGAGGCAACATGATTGCACTCAAGGCAGGATGCGCGCTCGTGTGGACTTGACGTCGATCCGTGATCGCTGTCTGCTTTCTTCAATTAAGCGGAACCAGCCTGCATGAGGTATTGCATCGTCGGCGCCGGATTTAGCGGCGCCGTTATCGGCCGCGCGCTCGCCGAGGCGGGGCGCCAAGTCCTGGTGATCGACGAGCGCCCGCATGTCGCCGGCAACTGTCATTCGGAGCGCGACCCGCGGACCGGCGTCATGACGCATGTCTACGGCCCCCATATATTCCACACCGGCGACGAGCGCGTCTGGGGCTATGTTCAGCGATTCGGCGTCATGCGTCCCTACCGTCACCGGGTGCAGGCGGTCGCCGGGGGAATGGTCTACTCGCTGCCGGTTAACCTCCTGACCATAAACCAGTTTTTCCGCAAGGTCATGGGCCCGGAGGAAGCGCGCGCATTTGTCGCCGCGAAGACGCGGCGGATTCCAAACCCGGCCAATTTCGAGGAGCAGGCGCTCAGCATGATTGGCGCCGAGCTCTACGAGGCTTTCTTCCGCGGCTATACCCGCAAGCAATGGGGCCTCGATCCGGCGCAACTGCCGGCGTCGATCCTCAAGCGCCTGCCCCTTCGCTTCAATTACGACGACAGCTATTTCGCCCACCCCCATCAAGCGATGCCTGAGCGCGGTTACACGGAATTGGTCGCGGCCATTCTCGACACCCCAAACCTCGAGTTGCGACTGGGCGCGCGGTTCGAGGATATGACCGAGCCGTTCGCTCACGTCGTCTACAGCGGCCCGATCGATCGCTATTTCGGCTACGATCTGGGCAGGCTTGGCTATCGCACGCTGGATTTCGAGATCTTCCGAGCCAACGGCGATTACCAAGGCACGGCGGTCGTCAACTATTGCGACGAGGCCACCCCTTACACCCGCGTGACGGAGCACAAGCATTTCGCTCCGTGGGAGAAGGATCAATTTGAAGACACGATACTCTACCGCGAATTCAGCCGATTCTGCGGCCCTAACGACATTCCCTACTATCCGATTCGACAGACCGACGAAGAGGCGATGCTGAAGGCATATGTCGATCGGGCGGTCGCGACTCGCGGCGTTACTTTTGTCGGTCGGCTTGGCTCGTATCGCTATCTGGATATGGATGTGACGATCGGCGAAGCGCTGTCAGCCGCCGACGCGATGCTCAAACATATCGCCGAGGAGACGGATATTCCGGTGTTTTTTGTGCCGCCGCTCAAAACTTATTGACGGTTGCACGTTTCGGGCGGCCGCAATCGATCAGGGGCTCAAAGCGTTTGGCTCGCCTTGAACAGCGCGATTTAAGGTGTCAAACATTTGATTGGGGTCAAGTCTCGCCCGGACGGCCTCAAATCTGTCCCATCCGGGATAAACGGCCCGCAAATATCCAATGTCCTGCGGTTTATGCAGCTTGCCCCAGTGAGCCCGCCCGCCCAACCGCTGCATGACATCCTCGAAGGGATCGAAGACAGTCAGTTTGATCGCATCGTCTACTGTCCACCACGTGTTGAACAGGACGGCGTCATGGCCGGCGTTCGGTCCAAGATAGCATTGGTCGGTGCTCGCCAGAAACTTTATTTCCAGAACCCGGCCAGGATTCAGCTTGGCGAAATCAGACTTCCGCAAGTGCTCGATCGCCAGCGGCGCTTTTGCGGCGGCGACGGCATATTGCATGGTCATTGAAACTTGCTGCGGCCTTTGACCTCTTGCCCCCTTTGCGGCCCGCGCCAGCGCCGGGTGGAGGTTTGCGATTCGACGAAGGGCGCCCTTTGCACGATCAACGCCTAGGGACCTCCAACTCTGGTCCCCCCAGAAAGGTCCGTCCCCTGACACATAAGGTCTGAATCCCTTTTCCGGTCCGGTTCTTGCTTCGAGGCATTTCAAAACGATGATATCGTCGCCGAGGCTCCAGTGCGCCCAGATATGTTCGTAGCGTTGCATAAGGCCAGGCATCCGAAGGAAGAAATCATCGAGGGTCATCGAATGTTCGTCGAGTCTGACCCATGGCGTCGAAATCGCCTGGAGTTCGAGTTCGACGATGACGCCGAGCGAGCCAACCGCGACGTTCGCCGCGCGCCTGACTTCTGGCGCGCTGTCCTGATCGATTTTCTTGATCTCGCCGGACGCTAGAACGACAGTCATGGATTGCACGAAGTCCGACATCGTGCCCCATCGTGCGCTGGTGCCATGCGTGGCGGTCGCCACGTATCCGCCAATGGAACCTTGCGTCAAAAACGGGAGCGACGGCAGCGAGAGACCGGCTCGAGCCAGAAATCTTGTCAGTTCGCCCATGCGGACGCCGGAATCCGCGACAACGTTCTTCTTTATCGGATCGAAACGTCGAATACGAGCAAGGCCATTGAGCCGAATGGCGACGTCATTGCTAAGAATCTCGGCGCCGTAGGAAAATCCAGCGCCGAAGACACGCACCTTTAATCCTGAACGACTCGCAGCAACGACGGTGTTGCAGACGTCTTCTACCGCGGCGCATTCGACCACCTGACCAGGTCTGAAGCATAAGACATCGCCGTAGGTCCTTAAGATCTGGGCGCGTCCGTGAAGAAGGGGAAAAAGCGTCGCCGGCTTGACTGGCCGTTTGAGCCGGCTCGACTCCAACATAGCCTCGACAACGGCGACGTCGCGCAAGGCTTCCGTCGCGGTGCTCCGTAACGGGCCGCCGCTTTGAGCCGCATCGATGCAATGAGAAAGAGTCTCGTAAACGCCGCCGGGTACAAACAGATCGTCTGTGACCGGAATGAACCTCTTGCCTGCCTCGGTTTGCACGCGAATCCAATTGTGGCGGAAGTCCCGCCGGCTGAAGCGTTGAAAGCCGGCAAGCAATGTCCCATTGGCGCCGATCAGCCTGAGCCCTTGGTCGCCCGCCGGCGTCGCGGCCGCAAACGAAAGGCGGTAGGCTCCCTCCGCCCCGCCCGCAAACGACAATATCGCCGTGACGCTGTCCGCGGGCGGCAAATAAGGGAGGCGTTGGCTCACCGACGCGCTGACCTCCTCGATCTCGCCGACGATTTTCCGCAACAGGGCAACAAAATGAACGCCGGAATCGAGGAGAAAGCCGCCCGCGTATCCCGGCGATCCACGCCATCGAAGGTTGCGCGCATCTTGAAGAGCAAGATAAGTGAAATCCGCGAATCGGATCTCGCCTATTGTACCCTTTGCAATGATATTCTCAACAATCTTGACGGTCTTCTTAAAGCGCCAATTCTCGGCGACAGCCCACAAGGGCTGCCGGTTGAGTTCGGCATAGAACTTCATCAACTCAACGCCGCTTGTCACCGACGGCGAACACGGTTTCTCGCTGATGACATCCTTGCCGGCCGATAGAAAAAGCCTAATCGCATCGGGCATCGCATCGATAGGTAAGACAAGATCGACAAGATCGACATCAGGATCTTCGGCGGCTTGTTCGAGCGACCGGTAACGCTTGATGTCCTTGCGGCCGTATAAGAGGCTTGCGCGCGCGACGGATGCTTCAGATCGGCTGCACAGTGCCACAAGCTTTATCCGGCCTTCTCTTTCCAGGCGCTGAAGGGCAGGAATATGCGCTACGCAAGCAAACCAGCCGCAGCCAATCAGGGCAACACGGGTGAACCCTTGCATAAATTGTCCCCTCTCAGCTCAACTCACCAATTCGCCGTTGATTTACCGCGTTGATATGTCTTCTACTCTCTCAGTGAAGCCGTCTCTTTCCTCGTCATCCGCACCGAGAAATCTAACCCCGACCACAAGCCATAGAGGATGACTCTACACTTTAGCAGGGCTAATCTGCCATCTCGCAGGGACATAAACATGTCTTTGAAGGATCTAAATATGAATTTGAACATCGGCGTTGACAATATTCCGTCATATTTCACTATAATGTACGTTCTATTTCTATATAGTAGACGATATTGCCAAATTTTGTCGCGATCGCGTTCTTTGAAGATGCTTTGCGACGCGTCCCCCGACTTCAAGTGCACGATCTTGCTCTTCCCTACTTGGTAAAGTTTGGTAAAGCGAGCAATGCGGAGAGAATATTCAGTATCGTCGCCCCAAATGAAGAACTCCTTTAACGGCAACCCAATTTTGCGAACCAATTTCGCGGGGACCAAGAAAGAAACAAATGTCAGGGTGGCCATTTCGACCAGGCCGTGAGCTAAGTGAAGGGGATATTGCGGCACGCCGTTTGCCCCCAACCGCCGCGCGACAGGCTGAACATTGATGCTCTCACCATTGAGGTCCAGGACATTGCCGCCGAAAACTGCGTCCTCCCCGACAACGGCAGTCGCGGCGATCAGTTCGGCCAAAGCGTGCGAATCCGGTTCGCAATCATCGTCCATCAACCACATGTGCGTGCAAGGAAGGGACAGGCAGGCCTGCATTCCGGCATGAAAGCCGCCAGCGCCGCCCGTATTTTCGTCCAATTGGATTAAATGAAACGAGGAGTTGCGCCGCGAAAGCTCTGTCGCGAGCAGTTGACGTGTCGTCTGCTCAGAGGCGTTGTCGACCACCACAAGGTGACTGACAGCATAACTCTGGTTATCAATCGCGGCAAGACATCGCTTGAGCAGCGCAGGACGATTGCGCGTTACCACGACTGTGGCGACAGTTATCACGAGGGACGTCCTTGACTTGCAGCAACGTCGAAACTATTCTGCACTGGCTCCGTCGTGAGCGGCGCCCCGCGGGGCGCAAGGACGAACCACGTCGCCGCCTGTGTTGTCAAGCAGGGCGCAGGCTTGTTGAGTCGTTGGGCATGTAGCTTTGACGAGGGCGGGATTGGGGGCATATTGTCTCTGTTCGCTCCGCAGTTTACCGCCCTTGAGCGCGGCCATGAAAATGAGGTTTGGAGTGCGCGCCGGAAAGGGTGAATAGCGACGAAAGCTGTCGAGCGCCAGCGGCCAGGGGAACGCCAGCGCGAAGCAACCTAATCTGTCAGAGGTTTAATCTATCTAAGAATCATTCGCGATTTAACCAAACATCGCAAAGTCGCAGGACAGGTATGTCGACAAGGCCTCTCAAGACAAATTTTGTCGTCAACCTCCTTTCTCCGATGGCGCGGATCGCGGTCGCCCTGGTGACCATCCCGATATACGTTCGTCACGTCGGAGACGCGCGCTATGGCGTGTTGTCGATCGTATGGATTCTCCTCGGCTATTTCGGTTTTCTCGACCTCGGACTTTCCCGCGCCGCGATCAACGCCCTGGCAAAGCTCCGCGAGGCTCCTCAATCCGAGCGAGCCCGTGTGCTGTTGACGACATTGCTTCTTAGTCTCGGTTTCGGCCTCGTTGGCGCCGGGTTGCTGTTCGTGGTCGGCGACTACTTGTTCCAGCACGTGCTGTCAGTCCCCGCGGAACTCAAGGGTGAAATCGCGCAGTCGTTCCCGTGGATTGTCTGCCTTTTTCCGATGACGCTCGTCTCCGGCGTCGGCTTGGGCGCACTGGAAAGCCGAGAACGCTTCCTTACCGCGAATCTCCTCCAGATTTTAGGAATGAGCCTGAGTCAGATCGCTCCCGTCATCACCGCCGTGTTTGTCAGTCCCTCGCTGACTGTCGTGATCCCGACAGCCGCGGTCGCTCAGGCGACGAGCACAATTGCCATTGGAGTCTGGGTTTATAGGCTCGAAGGACCGTTCTCATTTCGGGCGTTTGATTGGTTCGAAGCACGGACTTTGCTTCACTATGGCGGATGGGTCACGGTTACGGCGGTCATCTATCCCATCCTCGTTTCCGCCGATCAGTTCCTCATTGGGTCGCTGCTTGGGGTCGCCGAGGTTGCCCACTACGCCGTTCCTATGAACCTGATCTTGCGGACCCAGACATTCCCGATAGCGCTCGGCCGAACTTTCTTTCCCCGCATGTCCAGCCTGCCGCAAGAGGCAGCTCATGAGCTTGGCGCGCGCGCGCTTCAGGCGCTGGGGTATGGTTACGCGGCTCTGTGCGCCCCAGGCATCATCCTGGCGCCGGTATTCTTTCGCTACTGGATTGGACCCGACTTCGCGCTGGTAGCGGCCCCGGTGGCGCAAATTCTCTTCTTTGGCGCCTGGATCAACGGATTGTCTTTTGTCGCCTACACCCTCATCCAAAGCCAGGGCCGACCCGACCTGACCGGAAAGCTGCATTTCGCGGAAGTGCTGCCGTTTCTCGGCATTCTTTGGCTCCTGACTTCGACCTTCGGCGTTAACGGGGCCGCGGCTGCGTGGAGCTTGCGCTGCATTGTGGACGCTTTCGCCATGTTTTGGGCGGCCGGAATATCCCGCAGGGATGCGGCGTCCGCGATAGCGCGCCCGACCGCGCTGCTCTGCGGCAGTGAAATCGCGACGCGATTCATCGGATCCAGCCTCAAGCTGGCGCTTCCCGCGGCGGTCCTGGCCGGCCTGATCTCGATCGGGCTTGCCTACACCTATTCCAATGATTTTCGGCGAATATTCACGAGCCAGTTGGCCCGAGCCCGGAGTTTGGGCGAGGGCTTGATTCGGCGCGTAAAACCGGCGCAATCGGCCTAGCCGCGGGTCCCGTCCGGCCGTACGAGACAGCCGCGTGGCAAGTCCTATCGCGCGAACAGCAAAGCCGGAGACGAGGCGACAATCTACGCCGAGCCGGTCTGAAGAACGCCGACGCGGCCATCGGCGGTGACCGCTCGCCAACCTTTCGACCGAAGGTCATCGTACTCCGCTTTGATCTCGGTCCAAGCATCGGAGACATCGTCGAGAATAAGAATCCCTTCGGGCCTCAAGAGGCGCCGCACCATCGCGGTCTCGCGCCGCAAATGGCTTCCTTCGTGGTTGCCGTCCACGACCGCAAAATCAAACTTTCCCGGCGAAATCGCGCAAAGGTTCGACAGCGTGTTCTCGCAGGACTGTTCATTCTGAAACCCCGAGTATGGATCGTATTCGATCCCATTCTCGTCGACGAACGCAATGCCGTCGTTGCTTACAGTCTTGTTGGTCGAGTATCCGACGCAAACGATGGCGTTCCTATGCAGGCCAAAATGATTCAAGATCGCAATGACGTGCTTTTGAGTAAACTCGATCCCCTGATGGGTAAGGTTGGGGTCGACAGACACGACGACGGATTTCTCGTTCCTTTGACGCACATAGTTGACGAAATGACTGAGCGAGACGCCGAGAAAATTGCCGATGTGAAGCCCGACGAGCGGCCTGTCGTCCGTCGAAGGGATGAGGCGGTCGAGGGTCTCCGAGCAGAAGGCGAGCGTGGATTCTGGCATGCTGCCGCCCACGACATGGCCGCGCGGCAAACCCTTGGCGCAATGAAACTCGATGGCCGCGCTGTAGGAATAGGGAATCTGTTCCGCCCCGGCTGACGCATGCACGGCATTGAGCGCATTGAGGCGTCGGCGTCGTACAGCCTGCGCACGGAAGATTTGCTGTACAAGGCCGTGCGGCATAACATACTTCACCGCGCGGACGACTTGCGAACTGTTCATCAGTCTGTAATCCCCTGCGTTTTCAATCCAGAGCGGACAACCGGCCGAATGAACAAGTCGCCCGGAAACGGTTTGCGGGTCGATTGAATATCCGCCCGTTTCATGCACTTTCGAGAAACTGCGGCCGCTGTCGCAGGCAATTTGCGGAACTCGAAAGATGCTAAGGTCCGCACGCGACTTGAGAGCCTCAAAATCATGTTTGCGTCAAGACATCGTTTCCCGTGGTTCCGTTGCGAACGAATCAAACTCGAACGCCATACGCCGCCCAGGAAATTCTGGATCAAATGACAAGGACTGCGATCGTAGGCTCTGCCCCGGATCATGATTTAGGAACCGACATACTGAACCAAATCAGTTTTTTGGCTTCTCCTTGTCGGTCTCCCCGGCCGGTTTGTCGGTCGTCGGCGCCGCGCTGGACGGCGCCTCGCCGCTTGCAGCGCCCGCGGCCGGATTGGCGCCGCCTTCAGGGGCTGGTGTTGGGGCCGCGGCCGGCGTCGACATGATGCGGGCGTAGTCGCCTTCGTATTTGGCGTTCGCCAGCGCCGCCTGGGAGATGTCTTCCGCGCTCTTGCGGCCAATCTCCGACCGGACCTCGCGTTTTGCGAACTCGTTGGCGTCTTCCGCCGCCATCGGTTTCGGATCGACCGCTGTCACTTTGAAATAGCTGGCGCTCCCTCTCGAGCGGATGAAAAAGACGTCGTCGGGCTTCTTGCCGTCCAACGCTTTCAACATCTCGGGCGGCATGGTGGCGCTGTCCAAGGTCGCGGTGCCGCGGCTGAATTTGATGTTCATCTCGTTCAGCTTCGCTTCGATCTGGTCGAGCGACTTGTCATCCTTCGTCGCCGCCGCGAGGGCCTCGACGTCTTGCGGCGGCGCGAATGAAATCTGCTCGATTTGGAACAGTTCCCGCTGGTCGAATTGCTTCGGATGGCCTTGGATGTAGCTGTCGATCTCGTTCTTGGAGATCGTGCTCATCTTGGACGACAGATCCCGCTGTACGAAGGCGCCGGCGAGGATCTGCTCGCGCGAGCGCAACAGATCGAGATGCACGGTCGGCTCGCGGTCGAGTTTCCCCGCGAGCGCCTGCTGCACCAAATATTTGCGTTCGATCACACGCCCCAACGCCGCCTTGACGATTGCGTCGCTGCGCTTGTCGGCGGGGACCCCGGCAAGGCGAAGCTCGTTGTCCAACTCCTGCTGGGTGACATCGTCCGGCCCGACATGAGCAATCACTTGCCCGACCACGGCCTGCGCCTCTTGCTTCTTGCCGCACCCGGAAAGAAGCACCGCCGCCGCGAGCGCGCACCCGATCGCGACGATGCGCCGACGGCGGCGAGAGATTGGCGTTCCTTGCAGCAAAACTGTTCTCCTGAAGTTACAAGCGGCGCGATGTCCCCGATGCGGGACTATCGCGGAATGGCAAATGTCTCGACGGCGGACGAGCGAGGAGCCGCGGCCGGCGCCGGCAAGCCCCGAACCTCCGCGCCCTTGAAGCCCTTTCGAACCTGCTACCACATCTTTCGCGGCGTTAGCATCGACGAATGTGTCGAATGCCCCGAGACGTATTACACAGACTATCCGCGATATTTTGGCCGACTGCAAGTCCCGTCGACGGATCCCGCTTGCTATCCGACGGCGTGAACCGTTCGCCCCGCCCTTCCTAATCCGAAACGCCAAGCTTTCGACTCGGCCTAGCCGGTTCAAAGCCGCCAAACGAGCTGGCTGCAGTTCTTTTTATTTATGACTTCCTTATTTCGCGCGGCTCAATTCGAGATCGAAAGCTTATGCGCCTCGGCGGTAGGGAACGGCCGGCAAGGAGGCGATCATGCTCGACGTTGTGTTCGTTGCGCTCGGTGTTGCGGTTCTGGCGTTGATGGGCGCTTACGCGCTCGCCCTTCGGCAGCTTTAGGAGCCTTGCGCCGTGACGGAGCCGATCATCGGACTGGCCGTTGCGATAGGGCTTGGCCTCTATCTCCTCTACACGCTGATTCATCCGGAAAAGTTCTAGATCAAAGGGTCTCGCGATGACGCTTGTCGGGTGGGGGCAGATCGCCCTCGTGCTCGCGCTGGTGGCAGGTTGCGCCATTCCACTCAGCAGGTTGATCGCTGGCCTATACGCCGGCGAAAGAAACTTTCTCACGCCCGTATTCGGGCCGGTCGAGCGGGCCTTCTACCGTTTGGCTGGGGTGGACCCGGAGCGAGAGCAGGACTGGTACGCCTATACGATCGCGATGGTCGTCTTTTCCGTCGCCGGATTCCTGTCGCTCTACGCAATTCAGCGGCTGCAAAACCTTCTGCCGCTGAACCCCCGCGGCTTCGATGCGGTGGCGCCCGATCTCGCCTTCAACACCTCGACCAGCTTCATCACCAACACCAACTGGCAGAACTACAGCGGCGAGACGACGATGAGTCACTTGACTCAAATGCTCGGCCTCACCGTCCACAATTTTCTGTCAGCCGCGACTGGGCTCGCGATGGCTTTCGCGCTGGTGCGCGGGTTCGCGCGCTCCTCGGCGACCACCGTCGGCAACTTCTGGGTCGATGTAACCCGTGTCACGCTCTATCTTTTGCTGCCGATCTCGATCGTCGGCGCGCTCGTGTTCGTCGCACTGGGCATGCCGCAGACGCTTCAAGGCGCCGTCGACGCGACCACCCTCGAAGGCGCGAAACAGACAATTTCGATCGGGCCCGTGGCAAGCCAGGAGATCATCAAGGAGTTCGGCACGAATGGCGGCGGCTTTTTCAACGCCAATTCCGCTCATCCCTTTGAGAACCCCAACGCGTGGACCAATCTCCTGGAGATCTGGTCCCTGCTCTTGATCGCCACCGCCTCCGTTCTTGCGTTCGGCCGCGTCGTGGGCGACATGCGCCAGGGCTGGGCGATCTTGGCGGCGATGGCGACCTTCCTCATTGTCGGCGTCGCCGTCGCCTATTGGTCGGAGACCGCCGGAAACCCGATTCTGACGGCACAGGGCGTCGACCCGGCTGCGGGCAATTTCGAGGGCAAGGAGGTGCGGTTCGGCCAGGCGATGTCCGTCCTGTTTGCGACCGCCACTTCCGGCACCAGCACCGGCGCGGTCAACACGATGCACGATTCGCTCACTCCGCTGGCGGGAATGGTCCCGATGTTCAACCTTCTGGCAGGCTGCATTTGGCCAGGCGGCGTCGGGGCTGGACTGTACGGGTTCCTGGTGGTCGCAATCATCGCGGTCTTCGTCGCCGGGCTGATGGTCGGGCGCACGCCTGAATATCTCGGCAAGAAGATCGAGGTGCGCGAGATGAAGTTCGCGATGTTCGCGGTGCTGATCTATCCGCTTGCCGTCCTCGGCTTCACCGGCGCCTCGGTGTTGTTGCAGACGACGCTCGACAGCCTTGGCAACAGCGGCCCCCACGGGCTCTCCGAAATCATCTATCTCTTCGCCTCGAGCAGCGCCAACAACGGCTCGGCGTTCGCCGGGATCAACGGCAATACGCTCTGGTTCAACACCACGGGCGGCCTCGTGATGCTGCTCGGCCGCTTCGCCTATGTGGTCCCGGTGCTGGCGATGGCCGGCTCGCTCGCCGCCAAGAGGAAGGTGCCGGCCTCCGCCGGCACCTTCCCGACCGACGGTCCGCTCTTCGTTGGCCTGTTGGTTGGCGTAATCGTGATTCTCTACCTCTTGCAATATTTCCCGGCCCTCGCGCTCGGCCCGGTCGTTGAGCACCTCCTGATGCTCGACGGCAAGACCTTCTGATCGGAGATCGACCCATGGCTTCCAAGACAAAGTCGCAGGGGCTGTTCGACAGCAAGATCATCGGCGCCGCCGCTGTCGACGCGCTGCGCAAGCTTGACCCGCGAGTTCTGGCGAAGAACCCGGTCATCTTCGTCACCGAAGTGGTGTCGCTGATGGTGACCCTGTTTTTCGTCCGCGATCTCGTGACCCGCAACGGCTCGGCGGCGTTCACCGGCCAGATCGCCGCATGGCTTTGGTTCACGGTGCTGTTCGCGAATTTCGCCGAAGCCGTCGCCGAGGGGCGCGGCAAGGCGCAGGCCGACGCTTTGCGTCGGACGCGCACCGACACCCGCGCCAAGCGCTATGTCGATCGTGAAAATCTGAATGGCCCTTTTGAGGGCGTGAATGCGCTCGACCTTCGTGCGGGCGATGTCGTGCTCGTCGAAGCCGGCGAGATCATTCCCGGCGACGGCGACATCGTCGAAGGGATCGCCTCGGTCAATGAATCGGCGATCACCGGCAAATCCGCGCCCGTCATTCGCGAGGCCGGCGGCGATCGCTCGGCCGTCACCGGCGGGACGACCGTGCTCTCCGACTTCATCAAGGTGAAGATCACCGCCGCCCCTGGCTCGACCTTCATCGATCGGATGATCGCGCTGGTCGAGGGCGCCGAACGGCAGAAGACGCCGAACGAACTGGCGTTGTCGATTCTGCTGGCCGGACTCACCATCATCTTTCTGATCGTTTGCGTCACCTTGTGGCCGATCGCGAAATATTCAGGAACCGACCTATCGGCGACCGTCCTGATCGCGCTGCTCGTCTGTCTCATTCCGACGACGATCGGCGGACTTCTCTCGGCCATCGGCATCGCCGGCATGGATCGGCTGGTCCGTTTCAACGTCATCGCGACCTCCGGCCGCGCCGTCGAGGCGGCCGGCGACGTAGACACGCTCTTGCTCGACAAGACCGGCACGATCACGTTTGGCAACCGGATGGCGACCGAGCTTCTGCCGGTAAATGGTGTCTCGGCGCAGAGCGTTGCCGCTGCCGCGCTTGCCTCGAGCCTTGCCGACGAGACGCCCGAAGGGCGCTCGATTGTCGCTCTCGCCAAAGGCGATTTCGGTATTGTCGAACCGAAGTTCGACGTGGGCAAAGCAACAATTGTTCCCTTCTCAGCCCAAACCCGCATTTCGGGCCTCGACATTGTCGGCCGGTCAATCCGCAAGGGCGCGATAAATTCGATCCTTCGCTATCTCAAGCTGCCGATTGAACGGACGCCGCCTGAGTTTCGTCAAGCGGTCGAGCGGGTCGCGATGTCGGGCGGCACGCCGTTGGCGGTCGCCGACGACGGCGTGTTGTTGGGCGTCATCCATCTGAAGGACATCGTGAAGCCCGGCATCAAGGAGCGCTTCGCGGCGATGCGCGCCATGGGCATCCGGACCGTCATGGTGACCGGCGACAATCCGGTCACCGCCGCCGCCATCGCCTCCGAGGCGGGCGTTGACGATTTTCTCGCCGAGGCGACGCCGGAGGACAAGCTTGCTTTCATTCGCAAGGAGCAGTTCGGCGGTAGGCTGATCGCCATGTGCGGTGACGGCACGAATGACGCGCCGGCGCTCGCTCAGGCCGATGTCGGCGTCGCCATGCAGACCGGCACCCAGGCCGCGCGCGAGGCCGGCAACATGGTCGATCTCGACTCCAATCCGACCAAGCTCATCGAAATCGTCGAGATCGGGAAGCAGCTCTTGATGACGCGCGGCTCCCTGACCACCTTCTCGATCGCCAACGACGTTGCGAAATATTTCGCCATTCTGCCGGCGATGTTCGCAGCTGCCTATCCGGCGCTCGGCGCGCTCAACATCATGCGGCTCGCCTCGTCGCAGACGGCGATCTTGTCTGCGGTCATCTTCAACGCGCTTATCATCATCGCCCTGATCCCCTTGGCGCTGAAGGGCGTCGCCTACCGGCCCGTCGGCGCGGCTGCCCTGCTGCGGCGAAATCTCCTGATTTATGGCGTGGGCGGTCTCATCCTGCCCTTTATCGGCATCAAGGCGATCGACTTCGTCGTCGCCGCTCTGCATCTCGCCTAACCGTCAGGATCGACCATGCTTCAGCACCTTCGTCCCGCGTTCGTTCTCATCGTCCTGTTCACAGTCCTCACCGGGCTCATCTATCCTTTGGCGGTGACGGGGATCGCCCAGATAGCCATGCCGTACCAGGCCAATGGAAGCCTGGTCGAGAAGGACGGCGTCGTCGTCGGGTCGACCCTTGTCGGGCAGTGGTTCAAGAGCGAGCGCTATTTCCACCCGCGTCCGTCGGCCACCACCGACACCGACCCGAAGGATTCGACGAAGACGATCGACGCGCCGTACAACGCTGCCAATTCGTCCGGCTCAAATCTCGGCCCGACCTCGCAAAAACTCGTCGACCGGGTGAAGGGCGGCGTCGAGGCCTGGCGGGCGATGGCAGGCGCCGGCCCGGTTCCAGCCGACGCGGTCACGACGTCAGCCTCCGGGCTCGATCCGGACGTTTCGCCGCAGACCGCCCTGGGCCAGGTCGCCTCGGTTGCGAAGGCGCGGGGACTCCCGGAAGACCGGGTGCGCGCGTTGGTCGACGCCGCGATCGAATCCCCGTTTCTGGGGTTGATCGGCGAGCCGAGGGTGAATGTTTTGGAGCTGAATTTGGCGCTGGATCGGCTAAAGTCGTGATGACGACCGACGAGCGCTCATGGCCCAATCGAGCCGACCCGACGATGGACGCCCCGACCCGGACGCGCTTTTGGCCGCGCTCCGCCGGGAAACCGCCGGCCGGCTGAAGGTGTTTCTAGGCGCTGCGCCAGGCGTCGGCAAGACCTACGCAATGTTGCAGAACGCGCGGCGTCTGAAGGACGAAGGCGTCGATATCGTGATGGGGGTCGTTGAGACGCATGGCCGCGCGGAGACGAGCGCGCTTGTCGAAGGACTCGAAGCGCTCCCGAGGCGCAAGGTCGAGCACCACGGCCGAACATTCGAGGAATTCGATCTCGACGCGGCGCTCGCGCGCAAACCCAAGCTGATTATCGTCGACGAGCTCGCCCACACGAACGCTCCCGACAGCCGTCATCCCAAGCGCTGGCAAGACGTCCAGGAATTGCTCGCGGCGGGCATCGGCGTGTGGACGGCGCTCAACATCCAGCACCTCGAAAGCCTTGCCGACGTTGTCTCGCGCATCACCGGCGTCGCCGTGCGCGAGACCGTTCCCGACCGGGTCCTCCAGGAGGCCACGGATGTCGTTCTGGTCGATCTCACGCCCGATGAACTCATTCAACGCCTGAATGAAGGCAAGGTCTATGTGCCGGAGACGGCCCGCCGCGCGACACAGAATTTCTTCACCCCCGGCAATCTGACCGCACTGCGCGAGCTGGCTTTGCGCCGCACCGCCGACCGGGTCGACGACCAGATGGTCGATTATCTGCGCCAGAAGGCGATCGAAGGTCCGTGGGCGGCCTCGGAGCGCCTGCTCGCCTGCGTCGGGCCGGACGAAGTGTCGGAGCGTGTCGTCAGGCGCGCGAGCCAGCTCGCAACCAGCCTCAACGCCGATTGGACGGCTGTCACGGTCGAGACCATCGGTCAAGCCGGCGACGCCAAGCGCGCCAATCAGCTCGCGAAAATCTTCAGTATGGCGGAGCGTCTGGGCGGGCAGACGATGCGGCTTCAGGGCAGCGACTACCCGACCGAAATCGTCCGGCTCGCCCGGCGCGAGAATGTGACCCAGATCGTGCTCGGTCAGTCGCGTGCAGGATTGCTGCGCCGGTTTTTCGGCCGGTCCCTGCCGGAGGCGCTGATGCGCCATGCCGGCGGGATCGAGATTCACATCGTGCCAAGCGAAGGGGCGCTGCGATCGTTTTGGCCGCGCCTCAAGCCGCTGCTGAGCGGAAAGGGAATCGGCGTCGAGCTTGTGGGCGCGTTCGCCTCGGTCGCTTGCGCCATCGCGGTCGGCGAAGCGCTCAGCGAGGTCCTCAAGCTTCCCAACCTATCGATGATCTTCCTTACCGCGGTCCTATTCAGCGCCGTGCGCTTCGGCACCCGCGCCGCGGTTATCGCCTCGCTTGCTTCGTTCGTCGCCTACAATTTCTTCTTCATTGAGCCGATCTACACTTTCACGGTCGCCCAGCCGCAGGAATTGCTCGCGCTCCTCATTTTTCTCGCCGTCGCGGTTTTCACCGGATCGCTGACCGGGCGCATTCGGGACCAACGGGAAACGGTGATCAGGAACGCTCAGGCCACCCAATCCCTCTACGAATACTCGCGCAAGCTCTCCGGCGCATCGAGCGCCGACGACGTGCTGTGGGCCGCCGCGGCGCATCTGCACGCAACATTCGGCGGCCGCATTGTCCTCCTGATCGCGGAGGGGGACGACCTGCAAACCCGCGCCGCCTGGCCGCCGGATGCGCAACTCGACGCTGCCGCGCTCGGCGCCGCCCGCTGGGCGCAACAGAAGAAGGAGCCGGCGGGCTGGGGAACCGGCACTTTGCCGCGCGTCGCCTATCAGTTTCGGCCACTGGTCGCTAGGCGGGGGCCGATCGCGGTCTGCGGCTTCGAGCCGCGTTCGGCGGATCAGCCGATCACTGCGGAAGACGAGAGCGCGCTGACGGCGATCCTCGATCAGACCGCGATCGCGCTCGATCGGGCGCTGTTGGCGCGCGAGGCGCTCAACGCGGCGACGATGCAGGAAAACGAGAAGGTGCGGGACGCACTGTTGGATTCGCTCTCGCACGACCTGCGCACCCCATTGTCCTCGATCGCCGGAGCGGCGACGTCGCTGCGATCGCTCGGCGACAAGATGAGCCCGTCCGAACGTCTGGACCTCCTGTCGTCGATCGAAGAAGAGACGGCGCGAACTCGCGCGCTTCGTCGCCAATCTGCTCGACATGTCGCGCATCGAAGCGGGCGGGCTCAAGGTCAATCGCGATCTGGTCTCGATCGCCGACGTGGTGCAGGGGGCAGTCGAACGCAGCCGCAGGGCGTTCCCGGGCCAGTCTGTGCGCGTCAGCCAGGCGCATGACCTGCCCTTCGTGCGCGGCGACGACAAGCTGCTGGAACAGGTGCTGTTCAATCTGCTCGACAATGCGCACAAATATGCCGGCGACGTCGGCGCCGCCATTCACGCCCGCCAGGACGGCGGGGAGATCGCGCTCACCGTCACCGACGAGGGCCCCGGGATCAAGCCGGGCGAGCTGGAACGCATCTTTGAGAAATTCTATCGGGGCGGGCGCGCCGACGGCCGCAAGGCGGGCACCGGCCTCGGCCTGTCGATCGCGCGTCGCCTGGTCGAAGCGATGGGCGGAACGATCGTCGCCCAGAGTCCGGCGGTCCGCCGCCGCGGAACCCGAATTGTCGTGCGGCTTCCCGTCGCGCAGACGACGCCCGCCGAACCGAGACCTGCGGCATGAAGGAGCCTCGCGTCCTCGTGGTCGACGATGAGCCGCAAATTCAGCGATTTCTGACTGTTGCGCTGAACGCCGCGGGCTTTCGGGTCCAAGCGGCGGAGACCGGCGCCCAGGCTTTGCGGCTGGCGGCGACCGGCGCGCCCGATCTCATCGTGCTCGACCTCGGTTTGCCCGACCGGGACGGCAAGGACGTTCTGCGCGACATCCGGCAGTTCTCGAACACGCCGGTGGTGGTTCTTTCAGCGCGCGATCGCGAGGCGGAGAAGATCGAGGCGCTCGATCTCGGCGCCGACGACTATGTCGAAAAGCCTTTCAGCATCGGCGAGCTGACCGCGAGGCTGCGAGCCGCCCTGCGACACGCGGCTCATGACGCTCAGCCGGCTCAGCGGGTGGAAATCGATGGCGTCGTCATGGACTTCGACAAGCGGCTCGTTACTCGCGACGGCGCGCCGATAAAGCTTACGCCCAAAGAATACGATCTGCTTGCCGTCCTGTTTCGCAACGCCGGTCGGGTCGTGACCCATCGCCAGATACTGGCTGCGGTCTGGGGTCCGGCGCATGGCGAGGATACGCAGTACCTCAGGGTCTTCATCGGCCAGCTCCGGGCCAAGATCGAGCGCGACCCGACCGCGCCGAGGATCGTCAAAACCGAGCCGGGCGTCGGCTACCGCGCCGCCGAGCCCTGAGGCGCGCCGCCGTCCGCCATTCAACGTCGATGATCAATTCTTCGGCGCCGCCGCTCGATTCGGTGGCGCCTAGCCACGCGAATCGTTGGAGAATCGCTGGCACGCTCGTTGCGAAGTCGGCTCCGGCTCCAGTTGGGGTCGAGCTTCCGCCGCCCTGCTCAACGGGCGCAAGCGACGAGGTCGAACATGTCGTTGACGAGACGGATTTTTCTAAGCGCGGCCGGCGCGGCCCTGGGAGGGGCGCTTGCCTTCGGTGCGCCCGCGGCCATGGCGGCGGACGACACCATCAAGATCGGCATCTTGCATTCGCTGTCCGGCACGATGGCGATCAGCGAGACCACGCTCAAAGACGTAATGCTGATGCTGATCGACGAGCAGAATAAGAAGGGCGGCGTGCTCGGCAAGAAGCTTGAGGCGGTCGTGGTCGATCCTGCCTCGAACTGGCCGCTGTTCGCTGAGAAGGCCAAGGAGCTGATCGAAAAGGACAAGGTCTCGGTCGTATTCGGCTGCTGGACGTCGGTGTCACGCAAGTCCGTGCTGCCGGTGTTCAAGGAGCTGAACTCAATCCTGTTCTATCCGGTGCAATACGAGGGCGAGGAATCGGAGCGCAATGTTTTCTATACAGGCGCGGCGCCCAATCAGCAGGCGATTCCAGCCGTCGACTATTTGATGAGCGAGGACGGCGGTTCGGTGAAGCGTTGGGTGCTGGAAGGAACGGACTACGTCTATCCGCGCACGACCAATAAGATCCTCGCCGCCTATCTCAAATTGAAAGGCGTCCCCGATGAGGACATCATGATCAACTATACCCCGTTCGGCTTCTCTGACTGGCAGACGGAGGTGTCTAAGATCAAAGCGTTCGGTTCGGCCGGCAAGAAGACCGCGGTGGTCTCGACCATCAACGGCGACGCCAACGTCCCCTTCTATAAGGAGCTCGGCAACCAAGGGGTCAAGGCGACCGACATCCCCGTCGTCGCCTTCTCGGTCGGCGAGGAAGAACTGGCCGGACTCGACACCAAGCCGCTGGTCGGTCACTTGGCCGCGTGGAACTACTTCAAATCGATCGACACGCCCGCGAACAAGGACTTCATCGCCAAGTGGCATGAGTTCACCAAAAAGCCGAACCGCACCACCAACGATCCGATGGAGGCGCATGTCATCGGCTTCAACATGTGGGTGAAGGGGGTCGAAAAGGCGCAGAGCTTCGAGCCGGACAAGGTGATCCCGGCGTTGATCGGCGTCTCGGTGCCCAACCTCACCGGGGGCTTGTCGACGATGATGCCGAACCACCACATAACGAAGCCGGTCTATATCGGCGAGATCCAAGCGGACGGTCAGCTCAATACGGTCTGGCAGACGCCGGGAACCGTGGTCGCTCAGGAATGGTCGCCCTATCTCGAAGGATCGCGCGACCTGATCGCCGACTGGCGTCCGCCGATGTCCTGCGGCAACTTTAACGTCAAGACCGGAAAGTGCGGCGGTTGACGCCACGCTGAAACCGACGGCCCTCGCCCCTCGCCCGCCGCCTTTCCCGTCGAGAGACGGAGCGTTTTGTCGAACGCCTGGCGCGGGCGAGGGGCTCCTTCCCCGAGGATCGGGAGCGGCCTCATCGGGCCTCCAGCGCCGCCCAGACCGCGAGCGCCCACCATTTCGTCGGGCTCCGCCACCCGATGAGAACCGAGCGAGATCAAACGCCGCGGCGGAAAGGAGAGTCATGACGTCGTCGAACGCCCGTCGTCTCGCCGCTCATGACGACGCGCGCCGCTTTCGTCTGCGCACTCTGCGCGCGCTCGGCATCATCGCGCTGGTCGCTATCGCAAGCTACGCGCGCGCTGACGCCGTCGACGATACGCTGGCCAAGTTCCTCGACGACAAATTCCCGCAAACCGCGGCCGCGATCAGCGAGTTGGCCGCCGAGGCGCCGCCGCAGGCCGCAGCCATTCTCGAGGCGCTCGGCGACAACCGCCTGCTGATCGATCCCGCCGATCATCTCGTCGCCTACAAGACCGCCGCCGGCGCGCTGTTCAACGCCAAGACCAGCGAGCCTATTCCCGACGCCAACGCCGCCGCGTTCAAGAAAGTGCGAGTTAACAATGCCCTGAGAAGCGCCATCGAAGGCGCGATGGGGTCGCTAACTCTCGCCAACCCCGACCCGGAAAAGCGCATCGCCGCGGCCGAGGACGTGTTCAGAACCCACGACGCCAAGGCGTTGCCGGCGCTTCAGGCGCAACTCGGCAAGGAAAACGATCCGCGCGCCGCAGCCGCATTCAGGCTCGCCCAGGCGTCGATCTTCGCCACCAGCGACAGCGCTTCGGCGCAAGACCGTTTGTCCGCGATCGCAACGCTGAAGGAGCGCGGCGACCAGGACGCGCAAAGCCTCATCGACGGGATCGCCCAGAAGGCCGCCGACCCGGCGGTGAAAAGCGCCGCCGAAGCCGCGCTCGGCGCGATCCACACGCGCCTGGCGTTGTGGGGCGTGGCGCAGAACCTCTGGTATGGACTTTCGGCGTCCTCGGTCTTGCTCCTGGCGGCGATCGGTCTTGCGATCACCTTCGGCGTCATGGGCGTCATCAACATGGCGCATGGCGAGATGGTGATGCTCGGCGCTTATTCAACCTATGTCGTCCAGACGCTTCTGCCGCCCTCGTTGCAGAATTGGTCCCTCGCATTCGCCATTCCCCTCGCCTTTGTCGTCGCGGGCGCCGTCGGCATCGCGATCGAGCGTCTGGTGATCCGCTTTCTCTATGCCCGCCCGCTCGAAACGCTGCTCGCGACCTGGGGCGTGTCGCTCATCCTGCAGCAATTGGTCCGCAGTCTGTTTGGCGCCAACAATCGCCTGGTCAGCAATCCGCCGTTCATGTCGGGCGCGTTCGAAATCGGCGGCCTGTCTATCACCACCAACCGGCTCTGGATCATCGTGTTGTCGGCGGTCGTCTTCATCGGGTTGCAGCTTGTTCTGCGGGCGACGCCGTTCGGGCTGCAGATGCGCGCAGTGACGCAGAACCGCCGCATGGCGGCGTCGATGGGCATTTCAACCGCGCGCATCGACATGCTGGCGTTCGGACTGGGATCGGGGGTCGCTGGGATCGCAGGCGTGGCGCTGTCGCAAATTGACAACGTCTCGCCGAACCTCGGGCAGGGCTATATCATCGACAGCTTCATGGTGGTGGTATTCGGCGGCGTCGGCAATCTATGGGGCACGGCCTTCGGCGCCCTCTTGATCGGGCTCGCCAACAAGCTGCTCGAGCCGTTGATCGGCGCGGTCCAGGGGCAGATCGTGCTCCTGGTGTTTATCATCCTCTTCATTCAGAGACGGCCGCGAGGGCTCTTCGCGCTTCGCGGCCGCGCGGTGGAAGCATGAGCGCGCGGCTCAACCAGCTCGGTCTCGTCTTCGTCGCGATCCTCGTTGTCGCCGCTATACTGGTGCCGGCGCTGTCGCTCGCGTTATCGTCCGATTCCGCCTTTTACCTGCCGCCCTACCTTGTGCAGCTGCTCGGCAAATATCTGTGTTATGCGATCCTTGCCGTCGCGCTCGATCTCGTCTGGGGCTATTGCGGCATCCTGTCGCTCGGCCATGGCGCGTTCTTCGCCCTCGGCGGCTACGCGATGGGCATGTATCTGATGCGGCAGATCGGGACCCGCGGCGTCTACGCCAACCCGATCCTGCCGGACTTCATGGTGTTCCTGAACTGGAAAGAGCTGCCGGTTGCTTGGTGGGGATTCAACTGGTTCCCCTATGCGATGGCGATGGTGGTGCTGGTCCCGGGGCTGCTGGCGCTCGCCTTCGGCTGGTTCGCGTTCCGCTCGCGCGTCACCGGCGTCTATCTCTCGATCATCACCCAGGCGATGACCTTCGCCCTGTTCAAGGAATTCTTCCGCAACGATTTCGGTTTCGGCGGCAACAACGGGCTCACCGACTTCAAGGACCTGCTCGGCTTCTCCCTTCAGTCGGCTTCGACCAAAGCCGCGCTGTTCGCCGCCAGCGCCATCGCGCTCATCCTGGCCTATGTCGTTTCGCGGAGGATCACCTCGTCAAAATATGGCAAGGCGCTGGTCGCGGTGCGCGACGCGGAGAGCCGCATGCGCTTTCTCGGCTATCGGGTCGAGAACTATAAGCTGTTCGTGTTTGTCGTCTCAGCCATCATCGCCGGGATCGCCGGCGCGCTCTATGTGCCGCAGGTCGGCATCATCAATCCGAGCGAATTCGCGCCCGCAAACTCGATCGAAGCAGCGATCTGGGTCGCGGTCGGCGGCCGCGGGACGCTGATCGGCGCCGCGATCGGCGCGATCGCCGTCAACTTCGCCAAGACTTATTTCACCGGCGCGTTCCCCGAATACTGGCTCTATGGGCTTGGCCTCTTGTTTGTGCTCGGCACCCTGTTCCTGCCCAAGGGTCTCCTCGGTCTCGCGCTCAGGGGCGGTGAGCCGAAGCCCGGCGAGGTCCTGTCGGTGGACGCGGTCGAGGAAGGCGCTGAACCATGAGCGACGCCGGAGCCCCGAGCCTGACCCAGACGCTGCTCTACCTCGACGGCGTCAGCGTCTCGTTCGACGGCTATAAGGCGCTGCGCAGCCTGTCACTGGTGCTCTTGCCCGGCGAGATGCGCGCGATCATCGGCCCGAACGGGGCCGGCAAGACGACGATGATGGACGTCATCACCGGCAAGACCCGGCCCGACGAAGGGGAGGTGATGTTCGACGGCCGGCATGACCTGACCAAGCTCGACGAAGCCGAAATCGCGACGCTCGGGGTCGGCCGCAAATTTCAGAAGCCGACGGTGTTCGAAAACCACACCGTCGAGGACAATCTCCTGCTCGCGACCAAGGCGCCGCGCAGCGTCCGCGCCACCCTGTTCGGGCGCGAAGAGCCGAAGACGCTGCAAACGATCGACGCCATTCTCGCCACGACTCGCCTCACCGACCACCGGGCGCGGGTTGCCGGATCGCTGTCGCACGGGCAGAAGCAATGGCTCGAGATCGGCATGCTCTTGGCGCAGGATCCAAAACTCCTTCTGGTCGATGAGCCGGTCGCCGGCATGACCGACGGCGAGACCGCGGCGACCGCCGATCTTCTGCGCGAAATCGCGCAAGATCATTCGGTGATCGTGGTCGAGCACGACATGCATTTCGTCCGCGAGCTCGGCGTCAAGGTGACGTGCCTGCACGAAGGCTCCGTCCTTGCCGAGGGCACGCTCGATCAGGTCAGCGACGACCCGCGCGTGGTTGAAGTCTATCTGGGGCGATGAGTCCATGCTGAACGTCGACCGCATCGACCTCTACTACGGCGCGGCGCAGGCGCTTCGCTCGGTCTCGCTCAAGGCCGAAGTCGGCCGAATCCTGTGCGTGCTCGGCCGCAACGGCGTCGGCAAGTCGTCGCTATTGCGCGCGATCGTCGGCCAGCACGGCGTCGCCTCCGGCTCGATCCAGTGGAACGGCCAGGAGGTGCAGAAGCTCGCGCCCCATCAGCGCGCCCGGCTTGGGTTCGGCTATGTGCCGCAGGGGCGCGAGATTTTTCCCCTGCTCTCGGTCAAGGAGAATTTGCAAACCGGATTCGCCGGCCTGCCCCGCGATCAGCGAGCGATTGACGACGAGATTTTCAGCCTGTTTCCGGTTCTCAACGACATGCTGGGGCGGCGCGGCGGCGATCTCTCCGGCGGCCAGCAGCAGCAGCTGGCGATCGGCCGGGCGCTGGTGACGCGTCCCAAACTCCTCATTCTCGACGAGCCCACCGAAGGCATCCAGCCGTCGATCATCAAGGACATCGGCCGCGCCCTGGTCCATCTCCGGCGCAAGGGCGAGATGGCGATCCTGGTGGTCGAGCAATATTTCGAATGGGCGCGCGACATCGCCGACGACTATGCGGTGATGGACCGCGGCGTCGTCGTGCTCTCCGGCACGCGCCAGAAAATGGACGAGACGGCGGTCAGGGCGCGCATGACGGTGTAAGGCGCCTTTCAGGCGCCGATTCCGCCGGGCGCGTCTCCTAATTCCGGCAGTCCGGCCTTGCGCAGGCCCGACGCCCACGCGCTGGCGACTTCCGGGCTCGCAAAGCCGGCCATGACACCAATCAGGTTCCGGGCCTGGAATTTTGGCTCGAGTTCGAGAAGCCGGCGCGCGGTCGACGCCGATTCGTCCTCCCGGTCGGCGAGCGCCAGCGCTGCAGCGAGAAACGCAAACAGCGCGCTGAACCGCGGGTTGAGGCAGATCGTGCCGGGCAGTGCGATCCCCTCCAAGCGCGCGGCGATGTTGACGCCGTCGCCCATCAGATCGCCGTCGCTCTCCTCCACCACATCGCCGAGATGAATGCCGATTCGGAAGACAATGCGCCGAGGCGCATCGGACAGCGTCCACGACGCTGCTGAACTCGACGAGCGAGCCATCACCTGTGCGCTTGACGACGCGTCCGTGGTGCACGGCGATGGTCGGGTCGATAAGATCGCTGCGCAGAGCCCTCAGCCGCGCGAGGTCCGATCCTCATCAGCGCCGGTAAGTCGGCTGAATCCGACCACATCCGCGGCGAGGATCGCCGCGTTTTCGCTCTTCTCCCATATTGCACCACGCGCCCCCGCTGAATCGCCGAGGAGCCTTAGCTCGAAGCGCGCCGCCGCGCCATCCTCTCCTTCAAATCAAGAAGCGGCGCTCGATCCTCTGGACCAAGGGACCTTCGGTTCGAGCCGACCGCACCCCTACCTCTGCCCGCCGGACGCCGAAATGCGCTCGCCGGTCAGCCACGACGACTGGTCGGAGGCGAGGAACAGCGCCACCCGGGCGATGTCGTCGGGCTGACCCATGCGGCCCATCGGCAGAACCATCCCCATCGCCTTGGCGGTCTCCATCGTCAGTCCCATCGTTTTCGTTCCCTCCGTCTCCGTCGCTCCCGGCGCGATCGCGTTGACGCGGATCTTCCTCGGCGCGAGTTCAAGGGCGAGCGCTCTGGTGATCGTGTCGACCGCCGCCTTCGAGGCCGAGTAGACGACCGAGTTGGGGACGGGGTTGACGCTGGCGATCGTGCTCAGATTGATGATGCTGCCGCCCCCGCCGTCGAAGGCGGCGACCGCTTCCTTGCTCGCGAGCAGCGTGCCCAGCACGTTGGCGCCGAACTGCTTCTCCACATCCTCTTCCGTCACCGCTTCGATCGGCGCGAAAGAAAAGACGCCCGCGTTGTTGACGAGGATCGAGGGTGCGCCAAGCTTCGCCTTGGCCTCGGCGAACAGGCGCTTGACGTCAGCGCTTTTCGCGACGTTCGCTTGGATCGCAACCGCCTTGCCGCCCTTCTTGACGATCTCGTCGACCACCCGGTCGGCCCCGGCGTTATCCGACGCATAGTTGACCGCAACCGCGGCGCCGCTTCTGCGAAGCGCCGAGCAATCGCCGCGCCGATGCCTTTCGACGCTCCGGTGACGATCGCCACTTTCCCACTGAGCTCACCCATTGTCGCGCTCCCTATGATCGCTGCCGCCCTACCTGGATCGGCTTGGGGCGGCTTGAATGAGGCAGAGGTAGGCGATCCGCGGATCGGCGGGTATTGCGGGGCCGGCGATATGATATATTCAGTTTTTGTATGAATGATCGGCTTCGGCAACTCGCGCTGTTCGTGCGCACGGTCGAGAGCGGGAGTTTCTCCAAGACCGCGCGCGAGTTCGGCCTCGCCCAGCCTTCCGTGTCGCGCGCGATCTCAGCGCTTGAGCAAAGGCTGGGGGTCAAGCTTCTGATCCGCACCACCCGGCAGGTTTCAGCCACCGATGCGGGCGAAGCATTGCTTGGCCGGGCGCGCGAGGCCCTCATTGCGATCGACGAGGCGGAAAGCGCGGCGCGCGGCGCCGACCGTCTTTCCGGCGTGCTGCGGGTCGCATTGCCGCCGGGCTACGGGGCCCGGCGCGTCGTGCCTTTGCTTCCGGCATTCTTCGCCCAGCATCCCGATCTCAAGATCGATCTGATGATGTCGGACCGTTACGAGAATCTGATCGCCGAAGGCGCCGACCTTGCGCTCCGCATCGGCGACCTGCCGGATTCGAGCTTCGTCGCCCGCAAGCTCGAAAGCGCAAGGCGTCTCTTCATCGCCGCGCCGTCCTATCTCGCCCGCCGCGGCGCGCCGGCGCGCCTCGCAGACCTCGCCGGGCACGACCTCATCGGCGGTCCGACCGATACCGGGGAGGAGACTTGGATCGCGCGTCGCGACGGCCAAATCGAGCGACTACCCGTAAGCCCCCGCGTCCATTCGCGTTCAGCGGCTGGCGTCGTCGCCTGCGCGGTCGCGGGGCTTGGCGTCGCCAGCGGGTCAATCTGGATGTGCGCCGAAGCGCTCGCCTCCGGCAAGGTCGTCGAAATCCTCCCCAACTACGTGCTCGACCCGGTCCCGGCCTATGTCGTGTTTCCCGCCGGCCGGCGCCCATCGCAAAAGGCGCGCGCGTTCAGCGACTATCTCGAGCGGGCTGTGGCTACGTTCGGTGAAGATAGGGGCGGCTCGGGCGACCTCGTCCAGACGTCGACAAAGTCAAACGGGTCAGCGCCGTCTCACCCGTTGCGGAACGCGTAGGCGTAGCCGTTGAGCGCCGGCCCGCCGCCGAGGTGGGCGTAAAGCACCTTCGATCCCCTGGGGAAGAAGCCCTTCCGCACCAGGTCGACCATGCCCTGCATCGATTTGCCCTCGTAGACGGGGTCGGTGATCATGCCTTCGAGCCGCGCCGCGAGCCGGATCGCATCCTTGGTTTCCGCCGACGGCACGCCGTAGAGGGGATAGGCGTAGTCCTCGACCAGCGCCACGTCATCATCGGCGATCTCTTGCCCAAGCTCGACCAGTTTCGCGGTCTTGCGCGCGATGTCGAGCACCTGCGCCTTGGTTTGCTTCGGGGTGGCGGAGGCGTCGATGCCGATAACCTTGCGCTGACGCCCGTCCTTGGCGAAGCCCACGACCATGCCGGCATGGGTCGAGCCGGTCACCGTGCAGACGACGATATAGTCGAACGCAAACCCCAGCTCGCGCTCCTGCGCGCGCACCTCCTCGGCGAAACCGACATAACCGAGCCCGCCCAATTTGTGCATCGAGGCGCCAGCGGGAATCGCGTAAGGGCGCCCGCCCTGCGCTTCGACGTCCTTCAGCGCGTCTTCCCAGCTCTTGCGGATGCCGATATCGAACCCGTCGTCGACAAGCCGGACGTCCGCGCCCATGATGCGGCTCAGCATGATGTTGCCGACCCGGTCGTAGACCGCGTCCTCGTGCGGGACCCAGGCCTCCTGGACGAGGCGGCATTTCATGCCGATCTTGGCCGCGACCGCGGCCACCTGGCGGGTATGGTTCGACTGCACGCCGCCGATCGTGACCAGCGTGTCGGCGTTCGAGCGAAGTGCGTCGGGGATAATGTATTCGAGCTTGCGCAGCTTGTTGCCGCCGAACGCGAGGCCCGAATTGCAGTCCTCGCGCTTGGCGTAGAGTGCGACCTTGTCGCCAAGATGCGCGCTCAAGCGCTTGAGCTTCTCGATCGGCGTCGGGCCGAAGGTGAGCGGATAGCGTTCGAATTTTTCCAGCATACGAGGCGGCCTGGGCTTGGAGAATATCCGGAAACCTACCACAATCGCCGCGAAACTCGTTGCGGCCCCGCGCGCCGGCCGGGCGCCCAGAGAAACCGAATGCCGCGCTTCAAGCTCACCCTCGAATATGACGGCGCGCCGTTCGTCGGCTGGCAGCGGCAGGAGAACGGCGTTTCCGTCCAGGAGGCGCTGGAGGCCGCCATTTTCGCCATGACCGGCGAACGCGCGACGGCCAATGGCGCGGGACGCACCGACGCGGGCGTGCATGCGCTCGGCCAAGTCGCGCATTTTGACCTTGAGCGCCGATGGGAGCCGTTCCGACTTAGCGAGGGGCTCAACGCGCTGCTTCAACCCCACCCAATCGCTGTTCTCAAGTCAGAGCGCGTAAGCGCCGATTTCGACGCAAGGCGCAGCGCCTCGGCTCGCCATTATCGCTATTGGATCTTTAATCGCCGCGCGCCTCTCGCGCTCAATCGCGGCCGCGCTTGGCGGGTGAAGCCTCGCCTCGACGCCGGCGCCATGCATGAGGCCGCCCAGGCGCTGGTCGGCCGGCACGACTTCTCGACCTTTCGCGACGCGCAATGCCAGGCGAAATCGCCGGTCCGCACCCTCGATAAGCTCGCCGTCGCCCGTGACGGCGACGGTGTTCTCATCGAAGCGAGCGCGCTGTCGTTCCTCCACCGCCAGGTGCGCTCGATGGTCGGCTCGCTGGTCGAGGTCGGCCTCGGCCGCTGGAGCGCCGGCGACCTCAAGGCCGCTCTCGAGGCCGCCGACCGCAGCCGCTGCGGGCCGGTCGCGCCCGCCTTCGGGCTTTACCTCGTCCGTGTGGATTACGCCGCCGCCTACGAGGCGAACGCGGCGAAATAAAGCTCGAGCGCGCGTTGGTAGATCCGCGACAGCGCCTCAAGATCGTCGAGCGGGACGCGCTCGTCGACCGCATGGATGGTGGCGTTGACGAGGCCGAGTTCAACCACCGGACAGGCATTCTTGATGAAGCGCGCGTCGGACGTGCCCCCGCTGGTCGAAAGCTCGGGCTTCCGTCCCGTGACGTCCTCGACCGCGGCGGCGACGAGATCGGTGAACGGCCCCGGCTTGGTGAGAAACGCGACGGCGTTGGTCGGCTCGAAGTTCAGCGTCGTGCGCCTGCCGGGAGCCGCTTCGGCGATGCGCCTAGCAATCTCCGCCGCCAGGGACTCGGCCGTCCAGAGGTCGTTGTAGCGGACATTGAACGCGACCCTGACTTCGCCCGGAATAACGTTGGCGGCGGGGTTGCCGACATCCACGCTGACGACTTCGAGGTTCGACGGTTGAAAGTCGGCTGTTCCCTTGTCGAGCTTCGGCGCGAACAGCGACCCAAGGATGAGCGGCAGCGCTCGCACTGGGTTCTCCGCCGCGTCCGGATAGGCGACATGACCCTGGCGGCCGTGGATCGTAAGCCGTCCGTTCAGCGAGCCGCGCCGGCCGTGTTTGATCGTGTCGCCGAGCGCTTTGACCGAGGTCGGCTCGCCGAGGATGCAATGGTCGAAGAATTCGCCCTTGGCGAGCGCCCAGTCCATGAGCTTGACCGTGCCGTTGACTGCCGGGCCTTCCTCATCGCCGGTGAGGAGGAAGCTGATCGAGCCGGCGGACGGGCGCTTGGCGACAAACCGCAAGGCGGCGGCGACGGCGGCGGCGACGCCCCCCTTCATGTCGCAGGCGCCGCGGCCCCAGAGTTCGCCGTCGGCGACCTCGGCCGCAAACGGATCGAATCGCCAGCACGCGAGATCGCCGGGCCGCACGACGTCGGTGTGGCCGGCGAAGGCGAGATTGGGCCGCCCGTTTCCGAACCGCGCGTGAAGGTTCAGAATCGCGGGCGTGCCCGGCGCCTCGAAAGTGACGAGCTCGCCGGCGAATCCGCCGCGAGCCAGGAGATCGCGCAGATAAGGCAACGCCCCGCCGTCGGCCGGCGTCACCGAGCGACAGCGGATGAGCGCGCGCGCGATCTCGAGCGCCGAGGGTGTGACGGTCATACGGCTAGCCGCTTCCGTGCGGGGCGCCTCCTACCTCGGCCGCATCTCGCGCACCGGCGCGGCCCAGTCGAGGCCGACGTCGTAGATCGGCGGCTCGGTATTCGAGTGGAGATGCCAGAGGCCGGCGTTGGGGCTGTGCTTGAGCGCCTTGATCAAGACGCGTCCGTCGCTGAGCCCGCAGACGCACATGCGCCCGACGAGGCTATCGTCCGGCGGATTGCGGATGTCGTCGTAGAAGACGAGCCAATTGTCGAACAGCGCGCCCAGCGAGTGGCCGCGAATCTGGACTGCAACCGTCGCCGGCTTGGCGTCGATCGGCGCGTCGACCTCGTCGAACGGCCCCTGGCCGTCGGCGTAGAAATGGGCGATCGCGCCGGCCCCGACATAGCCGATCAGCGGCGCCTTGGGCGGCCGAGGCGGTCCGCCGCCGATCAAGCGCGGCGGCTCGATGCCGAGATAATCCGAGACGATCGCGATCTCGTCGGCGCGCAAACGCCGGTGGCCGTTCAGGAGATCGGTGACTGCGGAGGGCGAGCGGCCAAGCGCCCTGGCGAGGCCGCTGCGAGTTTTGCCGGTTCTCTTGAGGCCGGCGCGGATCCATTCGACGGTCAAAGCTGAAGCTCCAAACTTTATTGGCCTTTGCGAAGGCTCGATGCGCGCGTTTCCGCTCGCATGCCCCTGCCGACTTACGAGATTAACTCTTTTTCCGAAAAACCGCAATTCAAAAAAACAGAATCTTGACACGAGGTTCTGTTTTACCAAATAATGAACATAACAAGAACATTCGAAGGCGGCCGCTGGGGCCGTCGCCATCAAGGAAGGGCAACCTGATGAAACGATCCGCAATCCGCCGCCGTCCGCCGAAAGTCGACACCGAGCGGGCGGAGGCCAAGCGGGTCTGCGCCCGCCATCTCAAGGATTTGCGCCGCGCTCACGCCGAGCCGCCGGCCGACGTGAAGGTCAACACCCGCGGCATCCCGAGATTGGTCCCCCCGATCCTCGAGCAGTCCTATTGCACCTCGCCTGCGGCTCTGTGCGCGGAGCTCGTGGAATGAGCGGCGCCAAGAAGCCGGCCAGGCGGACCCGCAAAACGCCCCAGGAACTCATCGACGCCGTCCAGGAGCGTCTCGACGCGACGCCCGAGCGGCTCGCCCGCGCCAGGGAAGCGGGCCAGACCGCGACCCGCGACGCCGATCGCACGCGCCGCATCATCGATCCGTTCGATTCCATGCGCGCCAACCGGGTGCTGGCGCCGCACGATCCCAAGCTCAACGACATCCGGTGGCTGGTCGGCGAATCTTTGCGCCGCACCCACCAGCGCGCCCGTCTCGACCAGTTGCGTGCGGTCGCCCCCGACCGCTTCGGCTCGACCGGCTTCGGCCCGCGCCCCGGCCTGCCGCAATCCGAGACCGCGCTGTTCGCCCGCGACAAGCTGCGCGAGGCCGAGGACCGGGTCGGCCCGCACGCCTGGCCGATCGTGACCAGGATCGTGATCGAAGGAGCGGGCGTGCGCGAATGCCGCGGCTTCATCCCCGAGCTCGCCACGCCGTGGCGCGCCGACGCGGTGGTCAGCGACCGCCTCAGGGTGGCGCTCGACATCATCGGCGGGCTCATGGGGGTGACGGCGAGGCGGGGGAAGTGAAGGGCGGTTGTGTTCTCGTTCATCAGCCAGCCGCGTCCGGCGCCCCGGCCCACGCGGCGAGCCTCTTCCGGAGGAAGATGCGCCTGAAGTCCGGCGGATAGTCGAGTTCGCCAAATGGCTCGTAGCCGAGCTTCTGGTAGAATCCGGGCGCCTGGAAGCTGAACGTGTCCACCCAGGCCGAGTGGCAGCCGCGCGCGAGCGCCCTGCCCTCGGCGGCGGCCATCAGCTCGCGCCCGACACCCCTGCCCCGCAGCGCTTCGGAAACCCAAAGATATTTGATGAAGAGCCAGCCGCTGTAGGTCTCTCCCGCGAGGCCGGCGACGATCCTCTCCCGCTTGCGCGCGAAGACCGCGAGCGGCTTCCACTTCTGATGTCCGGGCCAGCGGCTCTCGTTGAACGCTTCGAGCCCGTTCGGCAGGACCTCGACGTCCGCGTCTTTCGGCTGATCGTCCAGGTCGAGGCGAAGGCCGGCTTGCTCGAGACCCATAGTCATGATGGAACACACTGTAAAGGGAAGGCGTTAGGCTTAACCAAGCGAAAGGCGTTCGTTCCAGACCGCCCGTCGCGTTCACGCCAAGTTCAGACGGAAAATGCAACATCGTCGAAGGGTTGGAGAATCAGGAGGATAACCATGGTCTTGCGCATTCTCTCCGGCGGCGCGATCGCCGCCATCGCGGGCGCGGCGATGCTCGCTTTCACAAGCGCTCCCTCGTCCGCTTTCACCCTCTCCTCGCCGTCGCTCGAACAGCCGGTCGCGGCGGCCGACATCCAGCAGGTCTGGTGGCATGGCGGCTGGCACGGCGGATGGCATCGCGGATGGGGTTGGCGTGGCGGCTGGCATCGTTGGGGCTGGGGGTATGGTCCGCGCTGGGGCTTTGCCGGCGGCCGGCGCTGCTGGTGGACCGCGTGGGGTCGTCGCTGCAGCTGGGTCTGACCGCAAGCGACCCCCGAATGAGCGCCGCGTGAAAGCGCGGCGCTAGGCTTCCATCTTCGCCATCAGCGCGTCGGAAATCTCGACGTTCGCGGTGACGTTCTGCACGTCGTCGTTGTCCTCGAGCGCGTCGATGAGGCGCAGGATCCTTTCGCCCGCTTCGTCGTCGACCGCGATTGTGGTCTGCGGCCGCCACACGATCGTGGCCTTGGTCGGCTCGCCGAACTTGGCCTCGAGCGCCTTCTGCGCGTCGCGCAGAGCCTCGATCGAGGTGATCACCTCGTGTTCCTCCGGGCCCGACACGACATCGTCGGCGCCGGCGTCGATCGCCGCCTCGAGCATCGCCTCGTCGTCGGCGGCCTTGCGGTCGAAGACGATGAGGCCGACCCGGTCGAACATGAACGACACCGCGCCGGTTTCGGCGAGCGAGCCGCCGGACTTGGCGAAATAGGAGCGCACCTCGCCCGCGGTGCGGTTGCGGTTGTCGGTCAAGGCTTCGACGATCACCGCCACCCCGCCCGGCGCGTAGCCCTCGTAGCGCACTTCGTCGTAGTTCTCGCCCTCTGCTCCCGCCGCCTTCTTGATCGCCCGCTCGATATTGTCCTTGGGCATGTTCTCGGCCCTGGCGGCGATGATCGCAGCTCTGAGGCGGGCGTTCATCGCTGGATCGGGCAGGCCGAGTTTGGCCGCGACCGTGATTTCGCGCGCGAGCTTGGAGAAGAGCTTGGAGCGGATCGCGTCCTGCTTGCCCTTTTTGTGCATGATGTTCTTGAACTGGCTGTGACCGGCCATGGATCGCCTCGATGAACGCGCAATTGCGCAGGATGCATAAGAGATGAAATCGGCCTCCTATACGCCGCGCCCGGGGCTGAGGGAAGGCGATCGGGAACGATCGAGACTCATGCCGCGCACGGCCATCGCCATCGCTCCCGGGGTCGACCATTTCCCCGGCTTTCTCGACCGCGCCGCGCAGGAGGCGCTGCGCGACGAGGTCATGGCGATCCTCAGCCAAGCGCCGCTGTTTCGCCCGCGCATGCCGCGCACCGGCAGGCCGTTCTCGGTAGAGATGAGCAATTGCGGCCCGCTCGGCTGGGTCTCGGACGAGGCGGGCTATCGCTATCAGCCCACCCATCCAGAAACCGGGCGCCCGTGGCCGGCGATGTCTGCGCGGCTGCTCGAAGCCTTCGCGACCATCGCCCCCGGCGCGCCCGAACCTGAGGCTTGCCTCATCAATTTCTACGTCGCGGGTGCGCGCATGGGCCTGCATCAGGACCGCGACGAGGACGAACTCTCCGCCCCGGTCGTCTCGCTGTCGCTTGGCGATACGGCGCTGTTCCGGGTCGGCGGCTCAAGCCGGAATGCGCCAACCCGCTCCTTCCGCCTCGCCTCGGGCGATGCAATGTCGCTTGACGGCGAGGGCCGTCTCGCCTTCCACGGCGTCGACCGCATCGTGCCCGGCTCATCGACCCTCATCCCTCAGGGCGGCAGGATCAACCTGACGCTTCGGCGGGTGACAAGGGCGACATGAACCGCTATTTCCCGCTCGAGGCCGGCGCATCCCTGGGCGCGGCTTTCGGCCCGCCCTTGGAGACGCCGACCATCGCCGGACGCAGCACCCGATCGCCGATCGTCCAGCCGGTCTGGACGACCTGGGAGACGGTGCCGGATGGAACTGTCTCGTCGGGCGCCTCGAAAATCGCCTGGTGCAGGTTGGGGTCGAACTTCTGACCCTTGGGATCGAGCCGCTTGACCCCGTGGCGGCCGAGCGCCGCTTCGAGGTCGCGGCCGGTCAATTCGACGCCTTCGATCATCGACCGGATCGCGGGATCGGCGCTCGCGCGGGCTTCCGCCGGCAGATGCTCGAGCGCCCGCGACAGATTGTCGACCACCGTCAGCATGTCGCGGGCGAAGCTCGACACTCCATAAGCCTTGGCGTCGGAGATCTCGCGCTCGGTGCGCCGGCGCAGATTCTCCATCTCCGCCAGGGTGCGTAGAACGCGATCCTTCAACTGGCTGTTTTCGGCGTTCAGCGCCTCGATCACGGCCGAGGCGTCCCGGTCGGTCTCGGCCCGAGCGGTCTCGCCCTCCTGCGCGGGCGTCTCCGCGCCGCGTTCGGCGTTGGCGTCATTCATGGTTTCATAAGCCCCATCAAAATTCGCGTTGGATATCAGGGCTGACGAGGCAAAAATCAAGCGCACGGAAGAACGAAAATCCTCCGGCCCTCAACGCTCCGTCAATCTGCCGCGAAGTCCGCCAGCAAACGCCGCTTGATCGCCGCCTGCCGCGCCGGCGCGTTGATCTTCTGCCCGGTCAGATCGGTGACATAGAACGAATCCACCGCCTTTTCGCCGAAGGTGACGATATGGGCCGAGCCGATGTTGAGATTAAGGCTCGACAGCGAGGCGGTCAGATCGCGCAACAGGCCGGTCCGGTCCAGACCGGAGACCTCGACCACCGTATAGCGGCGCGACAGATTGTTGTCGACCGTCACTTCGGGCTCGATCGCAAAAGCGCCGCGCCGCTGTTTGGGTCCCGCCATTTCGGCCAGCCGGACCTCGCCGCGCAGGGTCTTCTCGATATTGGCGGCGATCCGCTGGCCCCGGCGCAGTTCGTCCTCGTCCCGCTCGAAGGCGCGCGAAACGAAAATGGTGTCGAGCGCCATGCCGTCGGTGGTGGTGAATATCTGCGCGTCGACGATGTTGCCCCCGGCGGCGGCGCAGGCGCCGGCGATGCCGGTGAGGAGCCGCGGGTGGTCGGGAGCGATCACCGTGACCGCGGTCACGCCATGAAAGGCGTCGAGCGTGACCTCGGTCGCCAGCGAGCGGGTTTCAGCGGCCATGGCGTGCAGCAATTTGGCGTGCGCCACTTGCCGCGCCGGCTCCACCTTCAGCCAGTAGGCCGGGTAATGACGCTGGGCGTAGGCGTTGAATTCGGGGTCGGACCAACCCGGAAGCGAGCGGCGCAACGTCTCCTGGGCCGCTTCGACCCTCCCATTGCGGTCGATCACCGAATGCCCGCCGCCGAGCACGACCTCGGTCTCCCAGTAGAGCGTGCGCAGGAGCTGGCCCTTCCAGCCGTTCCACACGCCAGGCCCCACCGCGCGAATGTCGGCGACGGTGAGCGCGAGCAGCATCTTCAAGCGCTCCTGCGTCTGCACGATCGCCGACAGCGCCTCGGCGGTCTTGGGGTCGAGCAGGTCGCGGCCCTGCGCCATGTTGGACATGACCAGATGCTGCTCGATGAGCCACGCGACGCGCTCGGTATTGGCGGGCGAGAGGCCCAGCCGCGGGCCAAGCTTGCGCGCGACCTCGGCCCCGGCGAGCGAATGATCGACCCCGCGTCCCTTGGCGATGTCATGCAGAAAGGTCGCGAGGTAAAGCTCGGTGCGGTGGGCGATCTGCGGCAGGATCTTGGTGGCGAGCGGCAGATCCTCCGTCAGCCTTCCCGCCTCGATCGCGCTGAGCTCGCCGACCGCGCGAATGAGATGCTCGTCGACCGTATAGTGATGGTACATCGAAAACTGCATCATGCCGACGACGCGGCCGAAGTCGGGAATGAACCGGCCAAGCACGCCTGCCTCGTTCATCCGCCGCAGCGCGATCTCGGGGGCGTTGCGCGAGGTGAGGATGGCGAGAAAGAGGCGGTTCGCCTCGCCATCCTCGCGCAAGCGCGCATCGATGCGCTTCAAGGATTGGGTGACGAGCCGGGCGGCGTTCGGGTGGACCGGCAGATTCGATCGGTCGGCGATCCAGAACAGCCGGATCAGATTGACCGGATCGCGCTCGAAGGCGTCGTCGCGGATGACGTTGACGCGATCGTTGTCGACCTTGAAATCCTGGGCGTCGGTGATCGCGCGCGTCCGCCGGCGCAGGCGCCCGACCAGGCGCCCGAACGCCGGGGTGCGCTTGGTCTGGCGCTCCTCCAGAGCCGCGCAGACGATCGCGGTCAAGTCGCCGACATCCTTGGCGACGAGGAAATAGTGCTTCATGAACCGTTCGACGTCGATCAGCCCGGCCCGGGTCGAATAGCCGAGCTGGCGGGCGATCGGCCGCTGAACGTCGAAACTCAGCCGCTCCTCCGCCCGGCCGGCGAGAAAATGCAGCCGGCAGCGCACCGTCAACAGGAACTCCTCGCAGCGGCGGAAAAGGGCGAATTCGCGCGGCGAGAACACCCCGGCGGCGACCAGCTCGTGGGCGTTGCGAACGCGATAGACGTATTTCGAGATCCAGAACAGCGTGTTCAGGTCGCGCAAGCCCCCCTTGCCCTCTTTCACGTTGGGCTCGACCAGATAGCGCGACGCGCCCGCCCGCCTGACCCGCGCTTCGCGTTCCGCGAGCTTGGCGGCGACGAATTCTGGCGCCGTCTTGGCGACGATCTCGGCGTCGAAACGCCCCCGAAGGGTCTCGAACAGGCCCTCGTCGCCGACGACGAGCCTCGCTTCGACGAGCGTGGTGCGGATGGTCATGTCGGCGCGGGCCTGCCTGAGGCATTCGGCGACCGTGCGCGTCGCATGGCCGACCTTCAGCTTGAGGTCCCACAGCACATAGAGTAGCGACTCGACCACCCTCTCCACGCCGGGCGAAGGCTTGTCGGGCAGGAGGAACAGGAGATCGATGTCCGAATAGGGCGCGAGCATCCCGCGCCCGTAGCCGCCGACCGCGACAATGGTGGGGAGCGCCTGGCCGGGCTCAGCCGGGGCGAGCCAGCGCGCCGCGATTTCGAGCGCGACGCGCAGGAGGTCGTCGGTCTCGGCGCTTAGCGCCTCCGCGCAAGCGCGGCCCGTTCCCCCCTCTTCCAGCGCCTGGCGCGCTTCGTCCCGTCCGGAAGCCAATGCCCCCTGCAATATCTCGACCGCCGCCCGGCGGAACGCCGCGGGGTCGCCCGCCAGCCGCTCATGAAGAAGGGCGAGCTTTTCCAGTGGCTTGGCTCGCCCGACGCCGTTCGGCGGGAGCGGCGCGGGGCGGGCGGAGCGGGAGCGGCGTTCGACCCCGGTGGCGCTGGCGTATGACATTCAGGGTATATTCCCCCTCGATCCGGCGATCGCAAGTCCAGCCGGCGCCACGAGAAATGCTATTGCTTAATGAGTTTGGCCTCGATCGCGTCCCAGATCGCGACCGCGAGATCCGGGCCGCCAAGGCGCTTGACCGCGCGGATTCCGGTCGGCGAAGTGACGTTGATCTCAGTCAAATAGCCGTCGATCACATCGATGCCGACGAACAAAAGGCCGCGTCTCCTCAGCTCGGGGCCGATCGTAGAGCAAATCGCGCGTTCCCTGTCGGTGAGGTCCGTTTCCTGCGCCGCCCCGCCGCGAACCATGTTCGAGCGGATGTCGTCGCCTGACGGCACGCGATTGATCAGGCCTTTCGGCTCGCCGTCGACCAGGATGATCCGCTTGTCTCCTTTCGCCACCGCCGGCAGGAACTTCTGGATGACCCAGGGCTCGCGAAAGGTCGCGCTGAAGAGGTCGAACAGCGAGCCGAAATTCGGGTCTTGAACGGCGACTTTGAACACCGCCGCGCCGCCGTAGCCATAGAGCGGCTTCATCACCACCTCGCCATGCTCGGCGCGGAACCCCTCGATCGCCGCTTTGTCGCGGGCGATCAGGGTCGGGGGCATCAGCTCGGGGAAATCCATCACGAACAGCTTCTCCGGCGCGTTGCGCACGCCGCTCGGATCGTTGACGACCAGCGTCTTCGGCCGGATGCGTTCGAGCATGTGAGTCGTCGCGATATAGGCGAGATCGAACGGCGGGTCCTGCCGCAGAAGCACGACGTCGACGGTCGAGAGGTCGACAAGGCTCGCCTTGCCGAGGCGGGCATGATCGCCCTCCGCGTCCTTGACGTTGAGAGGCTCCGCCATCGCCTCGACGCGCTTGCCGTTAAGGCGCAGCCGATCGGGCGTGTAGTGCAAGAGCGTGTGGCCGCGCGCCTGCGCTTCGAGGAGCAGCGCAAAAGTCGAATCGCCGGCGATGCGGATGCGCTCGATCGGGTCCATCTGCACGGCGACGGTTAAGGGCATGGGCGTCCGGTCGAGGATCAGGCGGGGGTTTAGGGAATCACTCGATCTCAAGCCTATACGCGGACGGGGCGTGACGGGGAAGGCGTCCAGGCGCGACGAACACGGCGTCGCCCCGAAGGTTGAGGCCTGCCGCCCACGGGTTCCGCGTGAGCCACACCCGCGCCGCGCGCGCGATTCGCCGCCGCTTGGTCGCGCTGATCGAGACCGCCGCGACCTCCATGTCGGCCCGCGCCTTGACCTCGACGAAGGCGATCGAGCCACCTCTCTTGGCGATGAGGTCGATCTCGCCGCCGGACACCACGAACCGGCGAGCGAGAATCCTGTAGCCCTTGAGGCGCAGCAGCAGCGCGGCGATCGATTCGGCCTTGAGGCCGAAGAGATGCGCGCCGCGCCGGCGCTTCGTCCGTCCGACCGGGTCCGCGCCCCTCACCGCTGGGCGCCCGCCAGCGCCAGCGCGCGTGCATAGACCTGCCGCCTCGGCAGGCCGTGCTTGGCGGCGACCGCCGCCGCCGCGTCCTTGACCGAGAGTTTGGCCAGCGCTTCGGCGATTTCCCGGTCAAGCGCGTCGTCGGCGATCGGCGGGCGCGCCTCCGCGACGCCGACGACGATGACGATCTCGCCCCTCGGCGCCTCTTCGCCCGCATATTCGGCGGCAAGCTTGTCGAGCGCGCCGCGCCTCACCTCCTCGTGCAACTTGGTCAGTTCGCGCGCGACCGCCGCCGGACGCGGCCCGAGCTCGAGCGCGAGGTCGGCGAGCGTCTCGGCGAGGCGACCGGCGGCTTCGTAGAAATGAGCGTGCCGGGCACGGCGGCGAGGGCGTTGATCCGCTCCCGCCGCGCGCGACTGCCTCGGCGGCAGGAACCCTTCGAAGAAGAAACGGTCGGTCGGCAGGGCGGCGACGCAAAGCGCGGCGAGCGCCGCCGACGGGCCCGGCGCGGCGGTGACGGCGAAGCCCTGAGCGACCGCTTCGGCGACCAGTCGATAGCCGGGATCGGAAATAAGCGGCGTTCCGGCGTCGGAAATGAGCGCCAGCGCCTGGCCCTTCGGCGATGCGTCGAAGCGCGCGCGGGCGCGCCTCGGCGGCGTTGTGCTCGTGGTAGGGCGAAAGCGGCGTCCCGATCCCGTAACGCGCGAGCAACGTGCGCGAGACGCGGGTGTCCTCGGCCAGGATCGCCGTCGGCGCCGGCGAGGATCGCGAGCGCCCGCAAAGTGACGTCGGCGAGGTTGCCAATCGGCGTCGCCACGACGTAGAGCCCGGCGTCCAGCGGCGACGCCGGGATCGTCGCGCCGCCGACGACGAAGCTTCGGTTCGATCGGGCGATCCCGGCCGCCTTCCGCCGGCCGAGCCTTTGATCGTGGTCATTTTCGTAAGACTTCCTGCCGATGGCCGCGGCCAGCTCGAATATCGACGACATAGCCAAGCGCAGGTGAAAATGCCACAATTTCCGTCGACTGCCGGCGATATCGCCCTGTCGCCGCCGACAGCGAACCGACGACGCGACGCGCGTCGCGGCTATCGACGAGGGCTCGGGCGAGAGGTGGCGATGAAGTTTTCCGCTCGGAGAGCCGGAAGCGGGACGCGAGCGTCACGCGGCGAGCGCTGCTTGGCGGCGGCTTGGCGCTGACGCTCGCGGGCTGCAATTCGCCCGGCGTCGACTTTGGCGGATCGGCCGGTCCTCGGCGCCCCCTCCGCCCGCCGGCGGGCGCCGCTGACGTCGGCGAGACGCTGGGCTCCGGGCCGGTCCGCGTCGGCATGATCCTGCCCCTGACGCAAAACGGCGCGCCCAAGCCCGGTCGGCGTTTCGATGCGCAACGCCGCCCAACTGGCGATCGACGATTTCGGCGCGTCCCTACATCACGCTGATGGTTCAGGACGACCATTCGAGCTCGGACGGCGCCGCGCAGGCGGCTCAATCGGAACTCGGCGCCGGCGCGCAGCTCCTGCTTGGGCCGGTCTTCGCCAACGATGTGCGGGCGGCGTCGGCGGCGGCAAAATCGGCCGGGCGGCCGATGATCGCCTTTTCGACCGATGTCGGCGTCGCCGCGCCCGGCGTCTACCTGCTGTCCTTCCTGATCGAGAGCTATGTCGACCGGATCGTCCAGTACGCCGTCTCGAGCGGCAAGAAATCGTTCGCGATCATGGCGCCGCAGAACGACTACGGCAATCTCGCCGCCGAGCGGTTCCAGCAGACCGCGGCGGGCGTCAATGCGCAGATCGTCGTCACCGCCCGCTATTCCGCCGGGCAGATGGCGACCGCGGCGCAGCAGGTCGCCGCGGTGCAGGGCCAGATCGACGCTCTGTTCATTCCTGAGCAGGCTGACGCGATGCAGGCGGTCGCCAACGCCCTGTCGCTCGAACAGCGTCAAGACGCAGCTTCTGGGAACCGGCGTCTGGAACGACGCCCGGGTGCTGAAATTGCCGCAGATGCAGGGCGCCTGGTTCGCCGCGCCCGACAATGCCGGCTTCAACGCCTTCGCGCAGCGCTACAAAGCCAAATTCAGCAGCGAGCCGGCCCGGCTGGCGACCCTCTCCTATGACGCGACGACGCTGGCCGCCGCGCTGGCGCGAAACGGCGGGCCGGACCCCTACAGTGCACGAGCGCGCTGACCAACGTGTCGGGCTTCAGCGGCGCCGACGGCGTCTTCCGCTTCCGCGCCGACGGAACCAACGAGCGCGGCCTCGCGGTGATCGCAGATCGACAACGACGCCGCCAAGGTGATCAGCCCCGCGCCGAAGAGTTTCGCCGCCGGGTGATTCCAACGCCGGCCGCGCAGCGAATGCAGGGCGATAACGTCAAGACAGCGCCCCTGTGTTCTACCGGCGCGGCTTTGGCGCGGCTCGGGTCGTCGCTTCGATCTCGGCCCGGCGAACGTCCGGTCGAGCCTAAAGCATGCTCGGCAGCACCCGGTCCGGCGGCCGGTGGCCGTCGACGAAGGTGCGGATGTTGATGATCACCTTCTCGCCCATGTCGGCGCGGCCCTCGTGCGTCGCCGAGCCCATGTGCGGCAGAAGCGTCACCTTGCCGGCCTTGGCGAGCGCGATCAGTTTCTCGTTGACGGCGGGCGCGTGCTCGAACACGTCGAGCCCGGCGTTGGCGAGTTCGCCCGCCTCGAGCATGCGGACGAGCGCGTTCTCGTCGACGACCTCGCCGCGCGCGGTGTTGATGAGGATGGCGTCGGGCCGAAGGTGCTTGAGCCGCCGAGCCGACAGGAGATGATAGGTGCCCGGCGTATGCGGGCAGTTGATCGAGACGAAATCCATTCGCGCCAGCATCTGGTCGAGCGAATCCCAATAGGTCGCCTCGAGCGATTCCTCGATCTGCGCGGCGACGCGGCGACGATTGTGATAGTGGATCGACATGCCGAACGCGCGCGCACGCCGCGCCAGCGCCTGGCCGATGCGTCCCATGCCGACGATGCCGAGACGCTTGCCGGTGATGCGGCGCCCGAGCATCCAGGTCGGCGACCACCCGGCCCATCGTCCCTCGGGGATGATGTGCGAACCCTCGACCAGCCGCCTCGCTGTCGACAGAATGAGCGCCATGGTCATATCGGCGGTGTCCTCGGTCAGAACGCCCGGCGTGTTGGTGACGGTGATGCCTCGGCGCAGCGCGCTGGTGACGTCGATATGGTCGACCCCATTGCCGAAATTGGCGATCAGCCTCATCTGCTCGCCCGCCTGGGCGATCATCGCCGAATTGATGGGGTCGGTGATGGTCGGCACGAGAACGTCGGCTTCGCGCATCGCCTCGACGATCTCGGCCTGGGACATCGCCTTGTCTTCGAGATTGAGGCGAGCGTCGAACAGCTCGCGCATGCGGGTCTCGACGAGTTCTGGCAGCCGCCGGGTGACCACGACGAGGGGTCTTTTCTTGGTCATCAGCGCCGCCCTTGTCGCTCGCGCGGCGCTGTCGCCGCCGCCCCGCTTTCAGCCATCCGCTTCCGCGCCCTCAAACAGTTTACGCCTCGTTAACGACGGACGACGCAAAAGGTTGTGCCGAGGCGCGCCGCCTGCGGCTTCCGAGTCCGCCGGCTTTGCGGCCTCTCTAGCAGAAGAGCGGGCAAAGACAAGGATGCCCCGTCCGCCGTCGAGGAAGTCGGTATGAGACGACGAGAAAGGCATTCGCTCCGCATGCACTCGATCGCGCGCCGCGACGTCCTTGCGACCTCGCTTGCCTTGTTCTTGGCCCCCGGTCTCGCGCTCGCCGATCCGGTCGGACCGGTCACGCGGCTGCCTTTGCCGCGCTTCGCCAGCCTGAAGACCGACCGCGTCAACTTGCGGGAGGGCCCGTCCAAGGACCACGCGACGAAATGGGTCTATCAGCGAGCCGGGCTTCCGGTCGAAATCACCGCCGAGTTCGAAATCTGGCGCAAGGTCCGCGATTCGGAAGGCGTCGAGGGATGGGTTCTCCATTCGTTGCTGTCGGGCCGGCGAACCGCGCTGGTGACGCCCAACAAGAACGGAGAGAACTCGAAGATCTACGCGCGCCCCTCCGCATCCAGCGAATTGGCTGCGACGCTCCAGTCGGGGGTGATCGTCAACATCCGCAATTGCGACGGCGCCTGGTGCCTGGTCGACGGCGATGGGTTCAAGGGATATATTGAGCAGGTGAAATTGTGGGGCGTCTACCCCGACGAAAGGATCGAATGAGTCCGAGCTGGCCGCCGACGACGGCGCGCGCTCCAGCGCATTCTGGCCAAGCGCGCGCCCAAGCGATCCGGCGAAAAGGCGAGGCCTGCGATGGTGGTGGACGCAGTCGTGCGAAACCCGTCTCCGTGGCCAAATTCCCTGCTAACAGGGAAAAGAACAGGGAATTTTTCATTTTTGGGCCGTTTCGGCGAAAATGGTCAGCGAAAATGCACGCATCTTCAGCCTGTTACGAGCAAATTCCCTAAAAATCGGAACAGGGAAATAATTCGCCAAAGCAGGGAAAGATGTCCCCATCAACAGGGAAGCATGCGGCCGAATGCGGCATGGCGAAATGACCCGAGTCTTAGCCGCGAGCCTGGGAAAACGCGACGAGGTTCTCTTCGACCTTCTGGCGCAGGCGGCTCAGGTTGATCATTCCATATCTAGCCCGGAACCGATCAAGGGAAGCTCTCCCCTGATCGGTCTTAACTTCCTTATCCAAATCGGTCAGGTCGGAAAGTATTGCAATCGTAATGCTATACGGCGCACCTGGCTTGCCACTGACCTCGCGCTCGTCTTCCGGAGATAATCTTCCCAACAAAGCCGGATGAAAAAACAGGTAAGTATCGACCTCGTCTTTCTGCTCCAGGAGGGGCGGCGCGATCCTTCTCCAGTTCGTGTCGAGTATTTTCTTTATTTCTGTTGGGTCCATGCCAAACTCGGCGAACTCCAAGGCGATGGCCCAGCGAAAAATGTCCTCCCTTCGATAGGCAATTCGACGTCCCTTTCCGGGTGACGCCGGAACGATCCTCAATCTTTGAAAGTGGATTAGGCGCGCCCGGAACGCGCCCCTCTTTCGTTCGAGGAAGCCGTGGACGGCCATCAGGGCTTGTTCGACCACGGCATATCGAAACGTGTCAGTTTCCGTCACAATTGCGCACTCGCGTTGGACATTGGCCACGTCTATTACTCCTTCTCAAAAATAATTGCAACTGCACCCTTGCAGTAAGGCAGCGCATCGCTTATATATGTCAAGTGCAATTGTGCACTTAATTATTTCGAAGCCATCCCCGCACGCGAATGAGCGGCCGACCGCATGGGGACGAGAAAGGAAAAGATCAAATGAATAAGCAACTTAGAAGCAATTTCGAGAGAGGAGATCCGGCCGGCGCGCCCCGGATCGAACGGGTCCCCATCGCGACAATTCGCCCAAATCCCAAAAACGCGCGGACGCATTCGCGAAAGCAAATCCGCCAGATCGCCGCCAGCATCCGGAAGTTCGGGTTCTTGAACCCGCTGATTATCGACGAAGGCAACATGATCCTTGCTGGCCATGGGCGACTTGAGGCTGCCCGCCTGGAGGGCGTGGCCCACGTGCCTATCATCCGATTCGACCACCTCAGCGAGGTCCAGAAGAGGGCCTATGTGATCGCCGACAATAAGATTGCCGAGCAGGCCGGTTGGGATCGCGAAATGCTGGCGATTGAACTGGGCGAGCTGATCGACCTGGCGCCGGTGGAGGATCTCGACGTTTCGATCACAGGATTCGAAACGGCCGAGATCGATTTGCTGTTCGCGGACATGGCGAGGGCGCAGCCCGGCCCGGAAGATGTCATTCCGCCTTTCCCGGAGACGGCGATAACGCGGCGCGGCGATGTGTGGCTTCTGGGAAAGCACCGGCTGCTCTGCGGCGACGCGCGCGAGCCGAAGGACTTCGACCGGGCGACGAGCGGGGTGTTGGCGGCGGCCGTCTTTTGCGATCCGCCCTATAACTTGGGCGTGCGCACGATCGGCGGGCGCGGGCGCGTTCAACATTCGGAATTCGCCTTCGCTTCGGGAGAGATGTCCGAGACGCAGTTTCGAAACTTCCTCTCGCAAACGCTCGGCAACGGCGTGCGCGTCTCGGTTGAAGGCGCGGTCCATTTCGTCTGCATGGATTGGCGCCATGTCGGCGCATTGATCGAGGTCGGCCGCGATCTTTACGGCGACATGCTGAACATCGTCGCGTGGGTCAAGTCCAACGCCGGCCAGGGTTCCTTCTATCGATCTCAGCATGAATTCATTGGCGTCTTCCGGGTCGGCGACGAACCGCATCGCAACAATGTCGAGTTGGGCCGATTCGGGCGCAACAGGTCGAACGTCTGGACCTACGCGGGCGTCAACACGTTCGGCAAAGGGCGTATGGAAGCGCTCGCCGCTCATCCCACGGTAAAGCCGGTCGCGCTGGTCGCTGACGCTCTGCTCGATTGCACCGCGCGGGGCGATGTGGTGCTCGATCAATTCGTGGGTTCAGGAACGACCATCTTGGCGGCGGAAAAAGTCGCGCGCGTCGCTGTCGGCATCGAATACGAACCCCGCTACGTCGATGTCGCCATCCTGAGGTGGCAGCGCGTGACGAAGCTCGAGGCGATCCTCGCTGGGGACGGGCGCAGCTTCGAAGACATAGCCTCTGCTCGCGCGGCGGAAATCGAAAAGCGCAACGCCCCGGGTTGGAAACCCACCGACGGCCAATCGCCGCCCGATAGCACGGCGGATGATCCGAGGGCGACTGTCCCCGGCGCCGAGGAAACGCACCGCGACCAGCTCCAACCGGGAGCTCAGTCATGACGAATGGGAGAGGGTCTCACTCCCCCGACTACAGCGTCGGATACGGCCGGCCGCCCAGAGCGACGCAGTTCGCCCCGGGCAAAAGCGGCAACCCGAAAGGTCGCCCGAAAGGAAGCCCGACCATCGGCGCAATCCTGCGGGGCATACTCAGACAAAAAATCGCGGTAACCGAAAACGGTAAGACGCGTCGCCTGGCCACGCTTGAGGTCATGCTGCGCCGTCTCGTCAACGACGCGATGCGAAGCGACGCGAAGGCGATGAAACTCTTGCTCGCCCTCGTCGATCGTTACGCGGAAACGACGGAAGCCAAGGTTCAACTGGGCGAGCTGTTGGCCGAGGATCAGGCGATCCTTGCGCAATATCTGCTCGAGCCTAAAGCGTCCGCCGGAGAACTCGCCGAATTAGTCAATAGTGAGGAGAAAGGGGAAGGGGAAGGCGATGGCGACTGACGCCCGCAAGCTCGAGGGCCTGCTGCGCAACGACCTCCGCGCCTTCATCCACAAGGTGTTCACGACCCTCTGTCCCGGCCAGGACTATGAGAGGTCGTGGCACATTGAGGCGATCGCTTATCAGCTCGAGCGCGTTCGCCGGGGCGAGATCACGCGACTGATCATCAATATGCCCCCGCGGTCGCTCAAATCGATATCAGCGTCGGTCGCTTTCCCCGCGTTCGTTCTCGGACGCGACTCGTCGCGCCGCATCATCTGCGTCAGCTATTCCAGCGACCTTGCCAAGAAGCACTCCAACGACTTTCGCGCCGTCGTCGAATCGCCCTGGTATCGAACGACCTTCCCCACGATGCGGATCTCTCCTTACAAGAACTCGGAAACCGAGATTGAGCTCACCGCGCGCGGGTTCCGGCTGGCGACGTCGGTCGGCGGCACCCTTACCGGGCGAGGCGGCGACACCATTATCATCGATGATCCACTCAAGCCCGATGACGCCATGTCGGAAACGAAGCGGTCCGCGGCGAACCAATGGTTCACCAATACGCTGCTCTCCCGCCTTGATGACAAACGCACGGGCGCGATCGTCATCGTCATGCAGCGCGTCCACGTGGACGATCTGACCGGCTTCGTGCTCTCGACATCAGACGAATGGACGGTCCTCAACCTGCCCGCCATAGCGGTGGCCGACCAGGACATTCCAATCTCGGCGACAAAAGTTCATTGCCGCAAGGCTGGCGAAGCGCTCTCGCCCGCGCGCGAACCGATCGCGGTGCTCGAGAATCTGAAGCTTCAGCTTGGCAGCGACGCGTTCTCGGCGCAGTATCAGCAAGAGCCGACGCCCCCCGGCGGCGCAATGGTGAAGCGCGACTGGGTCAAGCGCTATCAGGAGCTCCCGCCCGCATCCGAGCGGTTGTTGACGCTGCAAAGTTGGGACACCGCGAGCAAGGGGGGCCCTGACAACGATTGGTCAGTTTGCACGACCTGGATCGTGACGCGCGATAAGCGTTGGTACCTTATCGACGTCTGGCGACGGCGGGTCGACTACCCCGCGCTTAAGGCCGCCGCGCAGAGCCTCGCTAAGCAACGCAGCGCACGGCGCGTGCTCGTCGAGGACGCCGGCGCTGGGACCTCGCTTGTTCAGGAACTGCGAGGCAAAGTCTCGGGCGTCATCGCCGTGAAACCTGACCGGGACAAAGCCAGTCGCATGGCCGTCGTTTCGGCCAAGTTTGAGGCGGGCCAGGTTTTCCTGCCCGAGCGCGCGCCATGGCTTGCGGATTTTGAAGCGGAGCTGTTCGCGTTTCCCGGCGCCCGGCACGACGACCAGTGCAACTCCGTCAGCCAAGCCCTATCCGAGGAGAACGTCAGGTTTCCGATGAGTATCTCGCCCGAAGCCATCGCCCACATGTCGCAGCCCGTGCCAGGAGCCCGATCTAATTCCTTTGACATCGGGCGGGGCTACCCTTGGTGAGGGCCGCGCGAGCGTGCGCCATTCGTGCACGCGCGTGCGGCCCTCTCGAACAGGCCGGATCGACGACGTTCATCTCCGTCGTCTTCATCTGTTGTCTTCGAACAATGCCAAAAGCAGGATCCCGATGACCGATCGCTTTAATCCGATTGCGAGGCGGAAGAGCCTCGCAGCCGACGCGAAGGCCAGGAGCGGATGCCCCTGACTTCCGGGGGCAGCGGCGGCGCAACGCCATTCCTGACCGACGCTATGGACACTGCGACCGCGTAAGACCATCATCGAAGACACCGGTCTGAGGAAGCTGGGATGGATGTCGCGGTTTGGCTGCGGGACCTCGGTCTCGAGCAGTACGAAGCGCTATTTCGCGAGAATGATATCGACGCCGCGGTTCTGAGCGACCTGACAGACGGCGATCTCGAAAAGATCGGCGTGTCTTTAGGGCACCGCAAGCGCCTGCTGAAGGCCGCCGCAGCGCTGGCCACTGGCCACGCACCCGCGCCTCCGGCCCCTGTCGTTCCCGTTCCCCGCGACGCCGCTCCCGACGCGGCCGAGCGCCGCCAGCTCACCGTCATGTTCTGCGACCTCGTCGGCTCGACCGCGCTTTCGAGGCGGCTTGATCCTGAGGACATGCGCGAGGTCATTCGCGCCTATCAGGACGCCTGTTCGGGCGCGGTCGCGCGCTATGACGGCTTCGTGGCCAAGTTCATGGGCGACGGGGTGCTGGCCTATTTCGGCTTCCCGCGAGCGCATGAGGAGGACGCCGAACGGGCGGTTCGGGCCGGCCTCGACATAGCCGCCGCCGTCGGGAAGCTCGACACGTGCGCCAACGAGACGCTGAAAGTCCGCATCGGCGTCGCGACCGGCGTCGTCGTGGTCGGCGATCACGTCGGACATGGCTCAGCGCAGGAACAGGCCGTGGTCGGCGAGACCCCTAATCTGGCGGCGCGATTGCAGGCGCTCGCCGAGTCGGGCAAGCGTAGTCGTCGCGGAGTTGACGCGACGACTGCTTGGCGGGGCGTTCGAGCTGACGGCGCTGGCGCCGCAAATGCTGAAAGGCCTCGAGGCGCCGGTTCCCGCCTGGATAGTTTTGCACGAGGCCGAGAACCTCAGCCGGTTTGAGGCTTCGCGATCGCAAGGCATGACGCCGTTCGTCGGGCGAACCTTTTCTGATCGTTGGCGCGACGCCTCGAGGGCGAGGTCAGATCGCCCTGCTATCCGGCAGCGCATCGGCAAGTCGCGCACTCTGGCGGCGTTGCGCGAGCGGATCGGCGACGAGCCGCATGTGAGGATGCAGTATCAATGCTCACCGCACCACGTCAACGACGCCTTCTATCCGATCACCCGCGAAATCTGGCACGCGGCGGGTTTCATCAGCGACGAGCCGGCCGCGACGAGGCTGGACAAGCTCGAGGCGATGATCGCGCGTTCGGGGTTGGACGCCGAGGACATCGCGCCGTTGCTCGCCGCGCTGATTTCGATCCCCGTTGAGGGGCGATACCCCCCACTCGACATGGCTCCGCCTGAGCAAAAGGAGCGGACTATCGCGGCGTTGCTCGCGCTGTTCGAGGGGCTGACCAAAGACGCCCACGTCCTCGGCCTGCTGGAGGACGCGCACTGGATCGACCCGACTTCGCTCGACGTGTTCAGCCGTCTCGTCGATCGGCTGCCCCGTCTGCGCGCTCTGCTTGTCATCACATCCCGGCCGGAGTTCACGGCGCCCTGGGTCGGCCGCGCCCATGTCGCCTCGCTCCAACTCAATCGCCTAGGGCGTCGTCAGGCGGTGGCGATGATCGACCGCATCACAGGCGGCAAAGCGCTACCGACGGAAGTGCTGGAGCAGATCGTCGCCAAGACCGACGGCGTCCCGCTGTTCGTGGAGGAACTGTCAAAAACGGTGCTGGAGTCCGATCTGCTGCGCGAGGAGAATGGAGCTTATATCCTGTGCGCCGCGTTGACCCCGCTCGCGATCCCCTCGACCCTACAGGACTCGCTGATGGCGCGTCTGGATCGTCTGGCGCCAGTGCGCGAGACCGCGCAAATCGCGGCGTGCGATAGGGCGCGAATATTCGCATCGCCTGCTGGAGGCGGTCTCGCCGATCCAGGATGCGGCCTTGCGGGACGCCCTCGGCCAGCTCATCGCTGCGGAACTCATCTATGGGCGTGGCGCGCCGCCGAACGCGACCTACATCTTTAAACACGCGCTGGTGCAGGACACTGCTTACGCCTCGCTGCTACGCAGCCGTCGCCAGCGGATCCATGCCGACATCGCTGGGGCGCTTGAGGAGCGGTTCGCAGATCAGGTCAAGTCTGCGCCGGCCATCATCGGCATCACTACTCGGAGGCGGGCCTTCCCGAACCGGCGGCGCGTTATTGGCTGAAAGCGGCGGAACTCGCGCTATCGCGATCCGCCAACCCAGAGGCGATCCGCCATATCGATGCTGGCTTGGCGCTGACCCCGCGCCTGACCGATGCACGAGATCGCCGAACGCTTGAACTGGCGCTGCAGGTCGCCCGCGCCAACGCGTTATTGCCACTCAAGGGCTATGCTGCGCCGGAAACTATCGAGGCGCTTACGGTCGCTAAGCGGCTTCTCGATGCGGGCGTCGGTACTGATGTGCATCGCTTCTCTGCGCTCTTTGGCCTTTGCTTCGGGAATTTGATGGTAGGGAGGCCAGAACTCGCGCTCGACCTGGCGCGCCAAATGATCGAAGTCGCGGAACGGCAACATGACACCACCTTCCTGATGGTCGGCCACCGCCTCGTTGGCACGATGGACGCCTTTATGGGGCAGCCCCGCGCGGCGCTGGAAAGTCTGCAGCGGGCCGAGCGGTACCGCGATCCCGTCCAACAAAAGCTGCTCAGCTACAGGTTCGGAAGCGATCCTGCCCTCGCGGTGCTTTGCTTCAAGATATGGGCGTTGCTGTTCCTCGGCTTCCCCGACCAAGCGGCGCGAATCAGCGAGCAGGCGAGAACCGAAAGATATTCGGCGACCGCGCGGCTGGACGTCGGATCGAGGTCCTCGACCTTGGCCACGCCTCGCCGTCGATGCGCGTCCGCCACGATGATGCTGGCGTCCACCGCGAAAGCTTCGCCCTCTACGATCCGTTCCTTGATGCAACGCGCCACCACCGTCTCGAACAGCTTGCGTAGGAGATCGCTCTCGCGGAAACGGCCGTGGCGGTTCTTGGAAAAGGTCGAATGATCGGGAACGTCGCCGTCGAGCCCAAGCGACAAAACCAGCGATAAGCCAGATTGAGGTGGACCTCGTCGCATAGCCGCCGCTCCGAGCGAATGCCGAAGCAGTAGCCGACAATCAGCATCCGGATCATCAACTCGGGATCGATCGAAGGACGACCCGTCTCGCTGTAGTACGGCTTCAGATGCGCCCGGACCTCCGAAAGGTCCACAAATCGATCGATCTTGCGCAGCAGGTGATTGTCCGGGACATGCCGTTCCAGGCTGAAGCCATAAAACAGCGCCTCCTGCATCACCCTCCGTTCGCCCATCATCGCGACAGCCCCAATTTCGATGAGAAAACCGAATCAGAGCCGAGTCCGCGACGCAAGCAAGTTTTTCAACATCGGGTAATGGGCGGGAGCTCTTCTGCGAAGGCCGATACGATTGGCCAGGATGTGGAAGAGGAGACCGTTCAATGGACTATTTTGCTGGCCTCGATATCTCGATGGATGAGACGCATGTTTGCGTTCTCGATCGCGAAGGCGTGGTGGTTCGCGAGAGCAAGACCGAGTCGACGGCGCAGGCGATTGCCGGTGAATTGGCCAAAGCGCCGAGCTGTCGTCGGATCGTGTTCGAGACCGGACGCATGGCGCCGATCCTGTTTCACGGGTTGAGCCAACTTGGCCTGCCGGTAGTCTGCGTCGAGAGCCGACAGGCCTACCAGGCGCTCAAGTCGCTGGCGACCCACAAGACCGATCGCAATGACGCGCGAGGGCTGGCGCATTTGGCTCGCACTGGTTTCTTCAAGCCAGTGCATGTGAAGTCTCTTCCCGCGCACGCGGTCCGCTCGTTGATCAGCGCGCGCAAGAAGCTGGTCGGCCAGCGCGTGACCGTGGAAAACCAGATCCGCGGCTTGGCGGTCGTGTTCGGGGTCCGACTGCCCCGCGCGCTCACCGCCGCCTTCGTCAACCAGGCTCTTAAAACAAGCGAGGGGATCGCGGGTCTCTCCGCCGCCATGCGGGGTCTGATTGCGGCGCGCACCGCCGTGATGACAGCGGTCGCCGCGATCGACACTGACATGAGACGTATGACAAGAGGCTCGGCGGCGTGCCGTCGGCTGATGACCATCCCAGGCGTCGGCCAACTGACCGCGCTCGCCTTTGTGGCCGCGATCGACGATCCTTCGCGCATCCGGCGATCCAGAGACGTCGGCGCCTATCTGGGGCTGGTTTCAAGGCGGCATCAGTCTGGCGAGATCGACTACGTCGGCAGCATCTCGAAGTGCGGCGATCGGCGGGTGCGGACCCTCCTGTACGAAGCCGCCAATGTCATGCTGACCCGCTACAAGGGCCAGCTCAAACTCAAGGACTGGGCCTTCGCGATCGCCAAAAGATCAACGATGCGCAAAGCGCGAGTCGCTCTGGCGCGCCGCCTCGCTATCATCATGCATGCGATGCTGCGAGACGGAACGGAGTTCGCACCGGCCTAAGCCCGCCACAAAACAGGAAGCCGAAACCAGCTCCCAAGAGGAGCGACGCCCAAGGGAGGGAGCAGACGACGGCGTGGATTGTGTAGCAGGGGCCCTTTGGCCGACTGCGATTTCAACCGAGCCGCGCTGCACCCAGCTTACCCCATCAAGTGCCGAACGAGCACGCAGAGAACGCAGGCATCCCGAAAGCGTCGACAGCCGGAAGAAGAGCCTCGCCCTTGACCCATTAGAGAACGCTATCCGCCTCCCTCCCAAATAGCGGACGTTCCGGAACGACGTGGCGAATGAATTCGATCGAGCCGGAGGCTGGCGCGAATTCCGTTCCCTGAGCGCATGCCGTTGAGCCTGTCGCGACTCTGCACAGCGAATATTCGTTGTAGACGCGCGAGCCCCAAAGACAAGATCATTCCCGCGCTTGAGAAATTCGGCATCCGCATGGTTACGTTCAGTCCGCTCGGCAAGGAGTTTCTGACCGGGACGATCGATACTTGCACAACGTCGGATGAACGCGAGACGCAATGAAACGTCCGCGACTAGCGCCGGTGCGCGTTAACGACTGCCTCTAATTTGACGGCGCCCTCACAGCGGCAACCGCTCCCCTTACATCTGACGGCCGCATGTCGAAGTGGGCGCGAAAAAGATTGCTGAAATGGGACGAACTGCTGAATCCCATTGAATAGGCGATTTCCGTGATTGATTGGTGCGCGTGCTGCGGGGCGATCAAAAGATCGTGGCACCGTTGCAATCGCCGGAGCCGCAGCCATTCCGAAGCCGACATGCCCACAAGCCGGAAAAGATGATGGAGATAGCGCAGCGAGATCCCGTTCTTCCGCGCAATCGTGGTCAGCGACAGATTTGGATCCCCGAGATTGGCTTCAATGTACGATTTGACCGAGCGCAGGCGCGCAAGCTGGATGCTCTGTTCGTCGCTTGATTGGCGATCGGGTTCGGAATTCAGCGCCAGGGCGATGAGGTCCATGAACTGCTCGCCGAGCTTCGATCTCGAGGTCTCGTCCAGGCCGCCGCTCTCGATCGCGATGGTCGCGCAAAATTCGGCGGCGATGCGGCCAAGCCCGCGTGTGAGATCGAAATGCTTGAGCTGCGGCGGGCGACCGGCGTCGAACCGGCGGTCAAACGCCGCGCGCGGAAGCTCTATCCAGAATTGACGGGACTGAACATCGCTGTGCAGTTCATAAGGTTCGTTGGCGTAGTATAGAGATCCTCTTCCTGGCCGCAGGACGAATGACCTTCCGGACTGGCGGATGTCGACCGCGCCAATATGTTCTATCCCCAGGTAGTAACAATCCTTTCCGAAGCGGCTGATGTGGTGGTTTCCCCGTCGAATCGTTTGGGGCGAAATGACCGCGTCAGTGATAGTGACCTCGCCTAGCCTGGCCTCGCGGACGAGCCCGGCGTACTCGACGTCCGGGTCGGTCCGGCAGTCGACCTGCAGATAGATTTCACAGATCGCGTCGCGCCAGGCCTGGCGGCGCTTGCCGGAGGCCAAAGTCCTGGTGTCGAAAACGACCTCCACGCGTTTCCTCCCTCTGCTCCGACCCTGGGCCGTTGGCGATGGCCGGTCGCCAGGCGAGGCAGAAGGTCGAGATAGGCGCGACCAAGGGTTCTGAAGTTAGTTTAAGCATAGCGTTCCGCGCCTCGGAAAGGCAAGACCGCCCTGGGCTTAGGGGTGAGGCTCGCAGCGCGCGGGGCTGTTGCCCATTTTATCCCCGTTTTTGCGCTCGGGTGCAAAAACCGTGCGCTGCCACGCAAGCGAAAGCGAAAGCAGCTTGGGATAGTCGGCCGAAAACATAAAGTGGCGCAGGTCATGCAAGTGCCCTCCCAGGGCGGAAGCAGCAATCGGGTGGAAGGATGCTCGGACAGGTAAAGAACGCGTTGGTCAGTCAGGAAAGGATCGTATTCCTGGCCGCCGCCGCTCTGTTCTGCCTCTTTTCCGTCTTCCTTAAGGGTTTTCTGAGCACCGGCAATATGGTGACCTTGGTGCGCGGCGTCGCCACTTTGGGCATCCTCGGTGTGGGAATGGCGATCGTCGTCATCGGACGCGGGGTCGATCTGGCGATTGTGACCACCTACGCCATGTCCGCCGCCTGGACCCTCCACCTTGCTTCCCTCGGCGTTGCGATCGCGCCGGCGCTGCTGCTGGGATTTCTGCTGGCGCTGAGTGTTGGCGTCATCAACGGCGTTTTGATCGCTTACGTCGAGATCCCCGCGCTCTTCGCGACTTTGGGAATGGCGGCTCTGGTCTACGGGTTCGTCCGCTGGGCGCTGGTCCCGCTCTACGTCGTCTACTTGCCGCCGAGCGCAGATGTCGTCGCCTGGATCGGCGGCGGTTTCCTGTGGGGCGCGCCGACCCCGATCCTGTTTTTCGCGTTATCGCCTTCATCAGTTTTATTTTTCTGCGCTTCACCAAACAGGGCCGGTTCATCTACGCGATCGGCGACAACTTCGCCGCGGCGCGTATTTCCGGCGCGCCGGTGCGTTCGGTCATCGTCCTGCAATATACGATCTCCGCGTCGATCGCCTATGTGGCCGGCATGATCACCGCGACGGCGGTGTCGAGCATGAACACCGCCGTCGCGACTTCACCCATGATCTACGACGTCATCCTTGTGGTGGTGCTTGGCGGCATCAGCCTTTCCGGCGGTCGCGGCGGCATCCGCAACGTGCTCGTTGGGACGCTGCTGATCGGCATTTTGCTGAACGGCCTGACGATCCTGAACATCGAATACACGCTGCAGAATGTGATCCGGAGCTTGATCCTTCTGGCGGCCATCGTGCTCGACAGTCTCATCAACCCCCGGGACGAGCAGACTGATCAACAAGGCGACATATAGAGCGCCCAAAAGGGAGTATGAAACATGCGATTGGGACAGATGCCGGTCGCCCTAGCGCTGTCGACCCTTGCCTCTTTGTCCTGTTTATCACCTGCTCGCGCAGTCGATTGTGATGGGCTGAAGTCGGTCAAAATCGCCGACACGACGATCATCAGCGCACAGGCGGTTCCGGCCGGCGACCTCACGACCGAAGACAAAGTGACACGCAAGGACTTGCCGGCGTTTTGCCGCGTCGTCGCCTCGGTGAAAGACGCGCCCGACTCCGACGTTCGGGTCGAGCTATGGATGCCGAACGAGGGGTGGAAGGGCGTCTTCCACGTCAATGGCAACGGCGGCTACGCGGGCGTCCTCGCCTACAATTACGGCGCGATGGAAGCCGCGATCAAGCGCGGCTACGCCTCCGCGATGACAGATCTCGGGATGGCGCCGGCGACCCCGCTCAATGGCGACGCCCTCGTCGGTCACCCGGATAAGTGGAAAGACTGGGGAATGCTGGGGACCCACGAGGCGGCGGTCGCCGGCAAGCAAATCGCGAAAGCGTTCTATGGCGCAGACGCCAAGCGCTCCTATTACACCGGCTGTTCGACAGGCGGTCAGCAGGGGCTCATCGAGGCGGAGTATTTCCCAGAGGACTTCGACGGCATTCTCGCTGGCGCGCCCGTCGTCAGCCGGACGTGGGGGCACGCGGTCGCGGTGACCAGCTTCCAGGCGGCGAACCTGAAGCCCGGGCACAAGCTCTCAGACGCCAACCTCGCGCTTCTCACCAAGTCGGCCATCGCCGCCTGCGGCGCCAAGGGCGGCGGCCTCAAGTCCGATCCGTTCCTCGCCGACCCGTTAGCCTGCGACTTCGACCCCGCCGCGCTAACCTGCAAGGGCGCCGCGGCCGACGATTGCCTCACCCCCGAACAGGTCGAGACCGCGAAGGCGATCTATCTCGGCCCCGCCGACCATAACGGCAAGCCGCTGTTCTACGGCGAGCAGCGAGGCGCCGAGGCAGGCGTCTTCAACTGGGGCTTCCTCGAAGCGCCCGGCAACGCCCCGGGCGAGCCGGGGTTCGACGGCCTCTTCAAATGGGTGTTTGGCCCAAACTGGGATTGGCGCACGTTCGACGCCGAGACCGACATGAAGAAGGTCGACGCCGCGCTCGGGCAGGCGCTCAACGGCGCGGTGACGGGCGACGTCACCAAGTTCCACGACCGCGGCGGGAAGCTGATCCTCTTCCAGGGCTGGGCCGATCCGATCGTGCCGATCGGGCAGACTGTCGATTTCTACAAGGGCCTCATGAGCAAGTTCGGCGGCGAAGAAAAGACGAAAGAGTTTGCTCGGCTCTTCATGGTTCCTGGCATGGGCCATTGTGGCTTCGGCACCGGTCCGAACCGGTTCGAACTCGTCGGCTTTCGGCGGAGCGCAGCCGCCATCCCTCGACCCCGAGCACGATATGTTCACCGCGCTCTCGCATTGGGTGGAGGATGGCGTTGCGCCGGACCAAGTCATCGCGACGAAATTTGTCGACGGTGACGCGTCCAAGGGAATCGAGATGCAGCGGCCGCTCTGCCCGTATCCGCAGCGCGCCTGGTACAAGGGCGACGGAGACACCAACTCCGCCGCGAATTTCGTTTGCGCCGTCGACAGGAAGTGAGACGCGGTGATCGGGAGGCTGATCCTGCTCATCGGCGATCGTGCTCGACAGCATCGTCAATCCGCGGGACGCGTCAGACCGCGCAACAAGGCGACGTCTAGAACGCCGTCAACTGAAAAAGGGAGTATGAAACATGAGTATCAGACAAATAGCGGCGGCCTTCGGCTTTACCCTCACGCTGACCGGTCTCGCCGCCTACGCGCAGGCCGCGGGAATCGATGATCCGCGGCGCGCCGACTATTTCAAAGATCTCTCCGGCAAGACGATCGCCTTCGTACCGGTCACGATGGGTATCGACCTCACCGAAGGTTGGGCGGCCGTCATGAAGCAGCAGGCCGATCGCCTCGGAATGAAGCTCGAAATTCGTGACCCGCATTTCAGCGCCGACGCCGGCGCGCAGGCGATCACCTCGCTCATCGCCGAAAAGCCCGACGTTCTCGTCGTCCACAATCCCGACATCCAGTCCTACGCGAAGCTGCTCAAGCGCGCCGAGGAAGCGGGCATCCACGTCATCCAGATCAACATGAGGTCGAACTACAATTCGGACGTTTACGTCGGCGCGGACTGGATCGGCATCGGCGAAGCGGAGGCGCAAGGCGTCATCGACAAGTGCGGCGCCGGCACGAGCGGCAAGGTAGCTATCTTGCAGGGTCAGCCGACGTCCGGGTCGGACAGCGGGATGATGAAGGGGGTGGAGAACGCCTTCTCGAAGCATCCAGAGATCAAGACGGTCGCCAATGTCGCCGGCGAATGGGATGCGACCAAGGCGCATGCCGTCATTTCCACGGTTATCCAGCAGAATCCGGATCTCTGCGGCATCGTCGGATTCTGGGACGTCATGGACCTTGGCGCCGCGGCCGCGATCAAGGAATCGGGCAAGCCAATCTTGCTGGTAACGTCGGGCGGCGGCGAGCAGATGGCCTGCGACAATGTCGAGAAGGGGGTCTTCGACAAGGAGATCGCCTATCAGGTCATGGATCAGGGCCGTGACCTCAACGACATGATCTCGACCGTTCTGGAGACCGGGCTGCCAGCCGGCAAGCTCAAGGCGGTCATCTATAGCCCGCAACTCGTCATCTCCAAGGAGACGCTCCATCCTGGCTTGTGCTGGAGCGCCAGCGCTCTCAAGAAATAGGGCGAATGCCCGAACTGCGAGTGGGAATCGCGCTGAGCCGCCGAGGCGGCTCAGCGCTTTTTCGTTGACCGGAAGCGCATCATGACGATCGGCGAATGGGCCACAAGGCTGCGCTATCGATATGTGCCCGATCACGTCGTCGGCGAAGTGCTCGGCAGGCGATGGATGGACAATGTCATTCCCATCGTTCTGCTTCTCGCGCTGGTGATTTTTCTCGTCGAATCGATTCCCAATTTTGCCACGCTTGGCAATCTCTCGGATACGTCGCGTCAGATCGGCGAATTTGGCTTGATCGTCATTGGCATGACGATCGTCATGCTGGGCGGGGGCATTGATCTGAGCGTCGGCTCGACCTTCGCGCTCGCCAATGTCACAGCTCTGGCGCTGATCAATGTCGGCCACTGGCCAGTGGCGGCCGCGGTCGCGGCGACGATCGCCGTTGGCGCCCTCGTCGGTCTCGTCAACGGCCTGCTTATCGGTTTTCTGAGGCTTCGCGCTTTTTTGACCACGCTCGTCGTTCTGACCCTCATTCGGTCGATCGTCGAGCTTCTGCTGCAGATCTATTCGGTGAGAATCGCGTCGAGCGACGTGGAATCCGACGCCTTCGACTTCATTGGCTCCGGCTCGGCATTGGGCGTTCCGTTCAGCGTCCTGGTCCTCGCAGCAGTCGCCATTATCGCGCAAATCGTTCTGACGCGGCTGCGCGTCGGCTGGCGCATTATCGCGGTCGGCGGGTCGCGCCGCGCCGCCTACAATGCCGGCATTCCCGTGCGCGCGATCGTCTGCCTGACCTATGTCGTTTCCGGATTCCTGACGAGCCTCTCCGGCGTCCTCTACGCCGCGCGCCTTTCCGGCGCGGGTCCCGACACCGGGCTCGGTCTTGAACTCGGCGTCGTGACGGCCGCGATCCTTGGCGGTAACAGCGTCGGCGGGGGCCGCGGCTCGGTCGGCAAGGCCCTGATGGGGGCGATCATCGTTTCGCTTCTGACGAACGGCCTCGTCCGTCTTGGGCTTGAAAACGGCGCGTCCTCGCTAGCGATTGGTCTGGTGCTCATCATCGCCATCGCCATCGACGTGAGATGGAGCAAGTGGCGCCATCGCCTACGGGCGAAGGTCTATGTATCGCCAGCTTATCTGGCGTTGCCTTCGCCGCCGGATTTCGCCTCCAGCTCCTCATCGCCCTACGCGATCAATGACCGCCTCAACCAGGTCGAGATCATCGGCCTCGGCGAGATTGATGGTCCCGAGGATGTCATTCTCGACGCAGACAGCCATCTCTATTGCGGCGTCCGGCATGGCGAGATCATCCGCTTTCTCGCGCCGGACTACAGCAAGCGGGAAGTCTACGCGCATGTCGGCGGGCGTCCGCTCGGTCTTGCCTTCGACCGGGAGGGCGGCCTCAATGTCTGCATCGCCGGCATGGGTCTCTACCGGGTCGACAGGGATCGCAATGTCAAGAAATTGACGGCGGAGACGAATCGCTCGCCCCTTTCGATCATCGACGATACCCGCATGCGCCTCGCCGACGATCTCGACATTGGGTCCGACGGCAGGATCTATTTCAGCGAGGCGACGATCCGCTACGGCTTCGAGGAATGGGTCGTTGACGCCTTGGAGGGGCGCGGCAATGGCCGGATGATCTGCTACGATCCCGCGACGGGAACGACGCGGACGATTCTGCGCAATCTTCTATTCGCCAACGGCGTGTGCGTCGCCCACGACAACCATTCTGTCCTCTTTGCGGAAACCTGGGGCTGTCGCGTGAGCCGATACTGGCTCGACGGTCCCAACGCCGGAACGATTGAAAGAGTCATCTCCGATCTTCCCGGCTATCCGGACAATATCAATCGTGGATCGAATGGCACGTATTGGGTTGCGCTGGCGGGGACGCGGACGCCGAGCTACGATCTCGCGATGACCATGCCCGGTTTCCGGCGCCGCATGGCGCGCTGGGTTGCGGCCGACGAATGGCTTTTCCCCAACGTTAATGTCGGGTGCGTCGTTCATTTCGACGCTAGCGGCCGCGTCCTGGAGACGCTCTGGGATCTCACCGGGGAAAACCATCCTACGATCACCTCGATGCGCGAACATCGCGGCCATCTTTTTCTCGGTGGCGTCACCAACAACCGGATCGGGCGGATCAAACTTCCCGGCGCCGACCCCAACTGGACGAGCCTCGCCTCCTACTGGGGAGCGCAACCGTGAAGCCCATCGCAAAAGCTTTGGACCAATGGTTCGGCCGGGGCGAAGCCTCGATCACGACGCCGCCGATGGACGGCGCGTTCCGGCCCAACGATCTCCTCGACGCCGCGGCGGTTGCGCTCGAAGCGCCGGGACCCGACACGCTGGCCGTCACCTCGCAAGGCCTATTGGTTTCGCTCGGTCGAACGCTCAAGCGCGTCGACAAGCTCGAAGATGGGACGGCCGCGAGCTTCGACGCCGAGACCAGCGCCTTGGCTGGATTGCCGGATGGCGGCGCGGCTGCTGGCCTTGTCGACGGCCGGATCGTCTTTGTCGGCGGGCGGAACGACGGAAGGACGATCGCTGGGCCACGATGTATGACAGCGCTGGCGCCGGCGCGGGATGGCGCGCTGCTTATCGCAAACGGCTCGGAGGTCCATGGACCGGCCGATTGGAAACGCGATCTTATGGAGAAAAGCTCCTCCGGCTCGGTATGGCGCCTCGATCTAGCTACTGGCGCGAGCACCCAAATCGCGGGCAATCTCGCCTATCCCTACGGCCTGCTCGATGAAGGGGATTCCGTCGTCGTTTCCGAGAGCTGGCGCAGCGCGCTGACCCGAATTCTTCCCGGCACCTCTCGCCGCGCCGTGCCGGTGCTTGAGAGCCTTCCGGCTTATCCCGCCCGGCTGTCGCGCGGTGGCGACGGGGCCATCTGGCTCGCCCTGTTTGCGCCGCGCAGTCAGCTTGTCGAGTTCGTCTTGAGCGAAGACCGCTACCGCCGGCGCATGATCGACGACATCGACCCAGACTTGTGGGTGGCGCCTGACCTCCGCACCGGCCAATCGCCGCTGGAGCCGACGCAACAGGGCGGCGTCAGGCAGCTCGGCGTCCTGAAGCCGTGGTCCCCGAGCCGGTCCTATGGGCTCGTGGCGCGTCTCGACGCCGCCTGTCGTCCTATCGCCAGCCTCCACAGCCGGGCGAATGGGCACCGGCACGGCGTCACGTCCTGCGTGGCGTTCGAGGGACGGGTTTTTTTCGCCGCCAAGGGCGACGGCGTCGTCGCTTCTTTCGCCGATACGGGAGCGATGCCATGAGTCTCTCAGCCGAAACAGAGCCGCCGCTCCTGGAGATGAGGGGCGTCGGCAAGCACTATCGCGGCGTCGCCGCGCTGAAAGACATAGATTTCGACGTGCGGCGCGGCGAAGTGCATGCAATTCTCGGCGAGAATGGGGCCGGCAAATCGACGCTGGTCAAAATCCTGGCTGGCGCGGTGACACCCACCCAGGGCGAAATTCGTATCGAGGGCCAGCGAATCCAGATCGCCAGCCCTTCGCTGGCGCGGCGTTACGGCATTGCGATGGTCTATCAGGAGACCAGCCTCGTCCCGAGCATGACGGTGGCGCAGAACCTCTATCTTGGCGACGAAAAATTCTTCAACCGCCTGCGCGGCACCTATATTGACGCCCAGCAATTCCTACAGTCGCTGAACTTTCCGGTCGATCCGACCGCGACGGTCCAATCGCTCGGCACCGCCAAACGGCAGATGGTGGAGATCGCGCGCGCGGTTCGTCTCAAAGCGAAGGTCATCATTTTCGACGAGCCAACCGCGACCCTGACGCCTGAGGAGAAACATCATTTGTTCGCGCTGATCGACCGGCTGCGGAAGGATCGAGTCTCGATCATCTTCATCAGTCACGCGTTGGAGGAAGCGCTCGAAATCTCCAACCGCATCACGATTTTGCGTGACGGCGCGCACGTCGTAACCGACGACGCCGGGTCTTTCACGCGCGAAACGATCATACGCCACATGGTCGGACGATCGCTCACCAACGAGCTCTATGGCCGGGCGGGCGCGCGCGCCGCGCGGCGATCGCCAGGCGCCAAAGTCCTCAGCGTGGAAAATCTGTCGATGCAAAACCAGGTGCGCAACACATCGTTTTCGATATTCGCCGGGCAGGTCACGGGCATCTTCGGCCTGGTTGGCTCGGGGCGGACGGAGACGGCGAGAATAATCGCCGGCGTCGTCAAGCGCGACGCCTTTCATGGCGGCGACATCCGGTTGGGCGATCGATCGGTGCGTTACCGGACGCCGCGCGCCGCGGTCGACGCCGGCATCGTCTATGTCACCGAGGATCGCAAAGGGGATGGGCTCTTCGAGACCATGTCCGTCGCGGACAATATCTATGTCGGACAAATCGCGGGCCGCGAGTCCCGTGGGATTCTCGCGAGCCAAAGCGAAAAGCAAGCGCTTGCGGCTCGGTGGACCAAGAAGCTCAACATTCGGGCGCTGAGCGGCGACGCGCGCGTCATCGAACTCTCCGGCGGCAATCAACAGAAAGTCGTGATTGCGAAGTCTCTAGTTCAAGATCCCAAACTGATCATCTTTGATGAGCCGACGCGCGGTGTGGACGTCGGCGCCATAGCCGAGATTCATCATTTGATCAGTGCGCTTGCCGACGACGGCCTCGCCGTTATGGTTATCTCGTCCTACCTCCCCGAGATCCTGAGCTTGTCGGATCGCATTTTGGTTTCAAGGCAGGGCCGAATTGTAGAAGAACTTTCACCAGACGAGGCAACCTCCGAGACGGTAATGTTCGCGGCTGTATATTAAGACCCGAACGGTCCGGCAGGTGACAACCCGTTCCACAAATGCTCTGAGGGTTTTGTCACCTCGACGGGGGCCGCGTCCGTTTTCTTGGCTAAAATGGTCCATGAAAATCTCGTTTGCGCGCCACCATTTCTCGCGTTCCTGCGCATTTGTTCATCACCGTAACCGTGCGTGTGGAAACACGTTTTCGCCTTCAAGGGCTGAACCACCGATAAAGCGTCGACTCGAGATGAATCATCGGTAGGAGCGCGACGAATACGGCTCGGCTGAGATGGTCGGATGGCTAGAGCGTGATGTTTTCAGGCTTGTGTGTATCCTGCGTTAGCGAAGTAGTTGGCGCACTCGGGCGCGGTGTAGGCGTCGAGCAACTCGCGGATGGCGGCGACGACGGTGTCGAGGGTTCGCGCCGCCGCTTTGCGCAGCAGATGCTTGAGCTTGGCGAAGACCTGCTCGATCGGGTTCAGATCGGGTGAGTATTTGGGGAGAAAGAACAGCTTCGCCCCAGCTGAGCGGATGGCTTGGCGAACCGCCTTGCCTTTGTGGCTGCCGAGGTTGTCCATGATCACCAGATCGCCTGGCTTAAGCGTGGGAACCAGCACTTTCTCGACATAGGTTCGAAAGCCTTCGCCATTGATCGGACCGTCGATGAGCCACGGCGCCTCGATGCGGTCGTGACGAAGAGAGGCGACGAAGGTCATGGTTTTCCAATGGCCGTGGGGAACCTTCGCCACCAGTCTTGCGCCCCTCGGCGCCCAGCCGCGCAGCGGCTCCATGTTGGTCTTGGTCCACGTCTCGTCGATGAAGACCAGGCGCTTGGGATCGATCCGGCTCTGGCGCTCCGCCCACTGCACGCGCCGCCGCGCGACATCAGGTCGATCGCGCTCGCTGGCGACCACGGTTTTTTTTGAAGCTGAGCCTCTCGGCGTGAACAAAATTCCACACCGAGCGGTAGTCGACCTTAAGGCCGCGCCCAGCGAGCTCGGCGACCAGTCCACGCAACGTGAACGCCCCTTCCCGGACCCGCCGCGACAGAAACATCGCGTGCTCGCCAGCAATCGCCTTGGGCTTGTGCCCACCCATCTGGCCGGGCGCGACGCTCCCCGTCTCCTGAACGCGCCGGACCCAATTGATCACTGTGCTCGGCGCAACCCCAAATCGCGCCGCCGACTCATGCCGCGACAGCCCGTCGCGCAAAACCGCCGCCACCGCTCGCTCACGAAGATCCATCGAATAAGGCTTTCCCATCCATGCTGGCCTCCGGCCCAGTCAGCACGGTGAATCAGAATTCGCCCGATTCGGGAATCCCTACCGATTCAGCCCAAAGTCATCCCGCTTTAGTGGACGAGCGCGGGATCGCGCCGCACGTGAAACTGACCGACAAATCCGAACGAAAGGACGGGACTTTTTCGCGCAGCGAATTCGCCTACGATCCTGAAGGCAACCTCTATGTCTGCCCCGGCGGCAAAGAGCTGAAGAAATACCACCGCACTTTCTCAAGCCGCGCGACGGGCTGACGAAAGACGGCACGATGATCTACTTTGCGCGCAAGCATGACTGCGAGGCCTGCGCGCTGAAGCCAAAATGCTGCCCAAACGCGCCTGCACGCAAGATTGCGCGCTCCATTCATGAAGCTGCTCGCGACAAGGCGCGCGCGATTGCCAAGACCGAGGCCTATACTGTCTCACGCCGGGAGCGGAAGAAGGTCGAGATGCTCTTCGCTCACCTGAAGCGCATCCTCAGGCTCGACCGATTGCGCCTCCGTGGTCCAAGCGGAGCCAAAGACGAGTTCCTATTGGCTGCCACTGCCCAAAATCTGAGAAAACTGGCGAAGCTTATCCCCTTCCCAGAGCCAATCTTCGCCACCTGAGGCGCAGAGGCCCAGCTTTGCCTCGCTGACAACCGCCGATGACGCCGCTTGTCGCCGCCAGGCATGGGAGTTTTTCAACGAAATCCGCCCGAAGCCGACATACCGTCGGACGGAGTGCCCAGTTTTGTTGGCGGGAGCTACGCACATCGACTAGGAGCCTGTCTGGATAATAGCGGATTTTGCTGGCGGGGGTTGAGCGAATCGGATTCTGCTGGGGATGAGCAAGACATTCCGCCCCTGGCAGATTGCCGAACCGCTGCTGTTTCCGCGGCACTGTCAAGGCAAATAAGTATAGGCCATTTTCGGCGTCGATTCCCGCCGAGCGCGTCGGCGATTCATGAGCAAAAACAGTGGAGCTCTGCCCCATCCTGATGCGCAAGCAGGCAGTATAGAATTTACTCTGACAACGCCGTGTAGTCGGGCGCGACAGGCACGACCGGCACCACTACGTAATCGCCACTATAACCGTTCGTATAACCATTCGGCCCGACAAAGCCTCCTGGCGCAGCCGGATAGACCTCGCCGACAGCGGCGCCATATGGCCTCCAGCCGGTCTGGTTCCCTTCCCAAGGATGAAGTTGCGCCTGATTGGCCTGGGCGTTTGCATCAGCGCCGTTGGCCGCAGCCACACCCGGAATGAGGCAGGCTGGAGCGCAAATCGACGCGGTGCAAAGGAGAACCGTCAATGCGTGTCTCATGTCAACCTCCGAACGTTTTGGCCAGGAACAGAATAAGCGCCCTGTCCGTGAATTAGGATCAACGCAACGCAGCAGGCAAGGACAGCACGATCAAGCACGTCATGTCAGGCGTCAATCCGCAGGTCTGCCAAGTCGTCTCGTTCAAGCAACCCTCGTCGGAAGACCTCGATCACGACTTCATGTGGCGCTATTCCAGGCGTCTTCCCGAACGGGGACGGATCGGCATCTTCAACCGGTCGTACTACGAAGAGGTTCTCGTCGTGCGCGTGCATGAGGAGATCCTGAAGCGGCAACAGCTTCCCCCGGCGCTCGTTAGCAAGGGCATCTGGGATGAGCGCCTCGCCGACATCGCGCATTTCGAGGACTACCTCACCCGACAGGGGACGATCATCCTCAAGTTCTTCCTGAACGTGTCGCGCGAGGAACAGAAGAAGCGCTTCATGCAGCGTCTTGAGCGGCCCTAGAAGAATTGGAAATTTTCCGCGTCCGACGTGCGTGAGCGCAAGTTCTGGGACGACTACATGCATGCGTTCGAGGAGGTGATTCGGGCCACGGCGGCCAAGAACGCGCCCTGGTACGTGGTGCCGGCCGACAACAAGTGGTTCACCCGCCTTGCCGTCGCCGCGGCGATCGTCGAGGTGGTCGAGGAGCTCAACCTCACATACCCGAAGGTCGACGAGGAGAAGAAGAGGGAGCTGGCGGCCGCGCGCGCGGAGCTTGCCGCGGAGACCTAGCGAGAGCCGTTGGCGGACCGCAAAGATCCGTGCGCCGCCTCGCGGAAGCGGCAGAGATGCTTGGAAGAGCCCGGCCGCCTCGCCTTTGTCCAGCTTGAGGCCGCGGGTGTCGCTGGGTCGAAGTCCTTCAGTTGAAAGCCCTTGCCTTTGGTGACGCGGAACGGGTGAACGTACTTCTGGATCCGGTCCAGGATCTCTTGTCTCGCCATGGCGCAACCTCCCTTCGCCGAAGCGCAGTCTAGCGCCAAATTCTTGAGCGCGCCCATTGACTCTTTAGAGAACACTATCCGTCAACTGCAGTCGTCCGCTTCGCGCAAGGAGCGGTCACTCGTCGAGCGCCTGGCGAACGGGTCAAATCGACCCAAAGCACGCGTTCAAGATGGGCGCTTTGAACGGGCGGAAGCGGCGAGAAACCGAGCGTAGGCGCTACGGGCAAGATGCGCCAAATGCGGGCTTTCCGCGACTGCATACCGAGCGGGCGAGCTCGACTCTCTTGCGCCGTTCGGGAGAGCATGAGGACGGCACAGAAGCGCGGGACCGATTTGGGTCTATAGTCGCTGCCGATGCCAAATCCATTCCCCCTTCGGCGCTTCATCTGGATCGTCTTTGTTAGCGTTCTGATCGGCGCGCTTTACAGCGATCTCCGTTACGGTTTGCCCGGCGCCGGCGCGATCATCGGGGGATCGATGGGCGCCGCCCTGTTCTCGCTCGATCGGTTCGTGCTGCGGCGGAACGCCGGCGGGCTGTTCCCCCGCCTGCCGTTTCTGCCCTATCTCGCGCTGCGGATGTGTCTTTATGCCACCGTCGTCATCATCATCATCGGCATCGCGAACTCAGTCCTGTCGGGTCGTCTCATGGTGATCAGCGGCGTCGACCTCCTGGTTTCCCTCGTCGGCGCCGTCGCCGCCACCTTGGTCCTCGGCGTCAATGAGCTTTTGGGTCCCGGAACGCTCCTCGCCTTTGCCGCGGGACGCTATTACCACCCCCGTATCGAGGAGCGCGCGCTGCTGTTCATCGACATGCGCGCCTCGACCGCGATTGCAGAGCGCATCGGCGAGTTGCGCATTCTGGATCTGCTCAACCGCTTCGTCGCCGACGTGTCGCTCGCTGTCGCCGAGGCCGGTGGCGAGATCCACAAATATGTCGGGGACGAGGTGATCGCGACCTGGCGGCTCGCTCCGGGCGCGAACCACGTCGACTGCGTGCGCGCCTGCTTCGGCGCGCTCGACCGGATCGAGGCGCAACGGTCCGCTTACGAGCGCGACTTCGGCCTCGTCCCCGACTTTCGCGCCGGCCTTCACTGCGGCCCGGTCGCTGTCGGCGAACTCGGCTATCTGAAGAAGGAGATCGCGCTGATCGGCGATACGATGAACGCCGCCGCCCGCATCGTCGAGGCCTGCCGCGAGACTGAAAATCGCGTTCTCGCCTCTGCCGCGCTCCTCGATCGCCTTGCCGCACTGCCGCCCGGCGTGACTCGGCGCAGGCTGGGCGAGCTTGCCTTGCGCGGCAAGGAGCGTCCGTTGGAGCTTTGTGCGCTTGAGGCTGACGGGGATAGGGCGCTAAACCGCCTGGCCCGTCGGGAGACGGGCGTCTTCTCGTCTCCCCCTCCGGGAGAACGGTTATAGAACGGCGGCTTTCGCACGCACTCCGGTCCTCCTCGAGTTGACCATTGGAGGCGTACTTTCCGCCCATCTCTCCTATCTACGGACGCGGTCTGCTACGACCGCTTAACCTCGACTCCGGACCGTCTCCTGCGCGCAAATAGCGGACATTGCCCCGGGCAAAGTTTGGAACTCTCTTGCAGCTCCCGATGAATGATGGCCTCGGCCGCAAAACTCAGGGATTCGAATCCGTTCGGGCGCGCCAAAGCCATCACCATGCAGGATGAAAACTCGCCCTCCGTCCAGAGTCGCCGTTGGCCGGATTCCACACCTTTGGGCGGCGCGTAGACTCCTTCAAGCACGCCTGCGGCCCCACTTTGCGCCTCGCTGGTAGGCCGCACCGAGGCGAGCTTGCCCACGCATCCAGAGAACTGCAGCCCGCGAGCCTATTGCTGCGGTTCCCGCTTCAGTTCGTAGACTTGGCCCGGAGGAAAAAGCGTCAGTCGGATCACGTCCTGCTTGCCGTCCTTGTCGATCAAAAACTGTGCGAAGCCCATCGGCAGCGGACCGAGGTTGGCGGCGATGTCGGAGAACCTTCCTTCGCGGACCAGGCTCGCCGTGAAGATGCTTCCGTCCCAGCCATCCAGGCGGAGTTTCGCGCCTGTGGCCGTCAATTCGATCACGCTGGCGTCGCTGTCGGCGCGAACAACAGCTTTGCCCAATCCGGGGTTGGCGAAATTGCCGTAGAGCGGCGCGAGCGGTGGTGAGGGCTGCTCATTCGCCGGCCGCTCAAAGATCTTCGCAGAATTCGCGGCCTCGGCCTGCGCGTGGCCAAGGGAGGCGGCGGCATAGTTCACGACCGGATTGTCCATGATCCGGTCGAGCACCCAGAGGCCGACCGAATTCTGGCATCCCGACCAACGTCTCGTTGCTGAGGATGACGACACCGACCTTGCGATCGGGCTGGAAGGCCACCATTGCACCGAAGGCGGGGGTACCGCCATTGTGCCAGAAGATCGTGCCGTTCGGCGTCTGCTGGATGAGCCAGCCAAGCGCATAGGCAACATGGTCGCTGATCCCGACCTTTGGGATTCGTGTCGCGGCCAGGCTCTCCGGCGACACGATCTTTTTGCCGTCAAACGCCCCGTTGCCGAGCTGGAGACGCAGCCAGTGGACCATGTCGTCGACGTTCGAGTTGATCGCGCCGGCGCCCTCCAGGGCATAGGGGAAGATCGGCGTGAACGGCGCCTCGACCGAGCCGCCTGGATCGTAGCGATAGCCCTCGGCATGATTGGGCGCGGCTTCGATCCCAGCAGCGATGTCGGTGCTGTCCTTCATCCCGAGCGGGTCGAAGATCTCCTTCTGCAGCACTTCCGTCCACTGCTTCGCGCCCTCGGCCCTCGCGACGACGCGGGAGGCGACCAGATGCGTAATGTTGGTGTAGGCGAAGGTCGCGCGGAAGCTTGACACCGGATCGACGAAGCGGAGGGAGCGGATCATTGCGCTCGTGTCGAAGCCGAGGAAGGCGAAGGTGTCGTTCGCATAGGCTGGCAGGCTCGAGCGCTGGGCGAGCAGGTCAAAGACCCGGAACTCCTGGCTCACCCAGGGATCCTTCAGTTGAAAACCCGGATCGAGATCGACCACCCGGTCGTCCCAGTGGAGCTTGCCGTGGTCGACGGCGATCGCCATGGTCGTCGCGAGGAACGCCTTGCTCGTCGATCCGATCTGAAACACGGTGTGGGTATCGACCGGCTCACCGTGCTTGCTGCGGACTCCGAAGCCCTTGGCGTACACGACCTTGTCGCCGACGACGATGCCGATTGCGAGCCCTGGAACGTCGAAGGCCTTCATGTTCGCCGCGATGTAGTCCTCGACCGCGGGAATGACCGAAAGCACCTTCTGCTCTGTCGCGGCATTCTCGTCTTGGGCGGCGAAAGCGCTGTGGGCGGACGCCGCAAGCAGGACGAGGGCAACCGTCGCCTGGCCAGCCGCGCCGCGTGAGGCAATCCTTAGCGAAACGCGAATGCGAGGCAAGAGACAGCGCACGAGGAAGCCTCCATCTCTTGAAAAGCTAGCGGTAGGCCCGTTCAGTCGCCCCGCCGTCGGGAAACAGTCAAACCCTAGAGCCGAAGGCCCGGTTCGGCAACCAATCACTCGTTGCGAATTCGAAGTGGCGTTCGGCAATGGGCCTGGATCTGAGAATGGTCCGGATCGGTTTGCACTACGTGCCGGCGGTCGGCGCCATGATGTTCTCGATCTTCATCGGAAGCTTGCGAACTCTTACCCCTGTGGCGTGCCACACGGCGTTTACGATGGCGCCTACCGTCCCGGTAATCCCGATCTCGCCCACGCCCTTGACGCCGAGCCCGTTCACGAAGGCGTCGTCCTCGTGGACCAGCAGCGCTTCGAGCGACGGCACGTCGGCGTTCACCGGCACGTGGTATTCGCCAAGGTCTGCATTCATGATGCGCCCGCTGCGCCGGTCCACGTTCGCTCCTTCGTTGAGCGCGAAGGACGCGCCCCAGATCATGCCGCCGTAGAGCTGGCTTCGCACGAGGTGCGGGTTGATGATCCGCCCTGCCGCGAAGGCGCCAACGAGGCGCGTCGCGCGAACCTGGCCGAGATCGGGGTCGACCTTGACCTCCGCGAACACCGCCCCGTGCGCCTGCAGCGCATAGTCGCCGACGGTCGCTGGATCGCGGGCGCCCTTGCCCCACCCATCGATCTCCGCCAGTCCGGCGCGCGCAAGGATGTCGGCATAGCTCTCGCGGCGGCTCTGTCACGAGAACTGAATTTGGCCGCGCGCAATTTGGATGTCCCAGTTCGGGCTCAGGCCGCGGTGGCGGCTCGCCACGTCTGGAACGCTTCTTCTCGGAGGACGCGGAGCGTGCGGCGGGAGGTGAGATGGCGCTGGACGTTGAAGGTGTTTTGAACTGCTGCGTGAACGGACAAGAAGCGCTGGGCTGATCCGGGCGATTTGAAGCGCTGCATCTTACGCTCGCGCCGTCGCGTCGGCTGATGCGAATTCTCGGCCCGATTGTTCTTGCGCAAGCCCTGCTCATGGCGCGCCGACAAGCCGATTTCGGACTTTGCCGCGCCGTAGGAACGTAGCTTGTCGGTCACCAGAACATCGGGCGCGAAGCCTTGTTTCTTAAGCAGCTTGCGCATAAGTTTCATGGCTGCAGCCTTGTCGCGCCGCCGCTGCACAAGGAGGTCGAGAACCTCGCCTTCGTCGTCAACCGCGCGCCAAAGCCAGAACTGCCGGCCCGCAATCGTTACGGCCATCTCATCGAGATGCCAACGCGAGGTTGGCCGCGGGCGTCGACGGCGAAGTTCTCGGGCGAACAACGGCCCAAATTTCAATACCCATCGCCGCACCGTTTCGTAGGAGACATCCAGTCCGCGCTCGGCGAGCAGATCCTCGACGTCGCGATAACTGAGCGTGAAACGCAGATAGAGCCAAACGGCGTGCCGGATGATCGCGGGCGGGAACTGGTGGCGGGCAAACGAGATCGTCATGCGCCATCTTACCCGCCGAACCGCAACCCGCTACCGTTCCCGTGACAAAGCCGGCGGAGGTGATGGCGATACGGATCGGCGCGCCCAAACCGCAACTCCCGTTCCCGAAATCGCTCCGTTTGTACGTTGCAGAGTTGTACCTGTCCCTATGAGTACGGCGTGTCGCCGGCCAGGAGCTTTTAATACACGAACGCGTAGACCGCGCCGTTGGCAGCCACATAAAAGCGGCCGTTGGCCCACAGAATGGTCTGGAATCGCTCGATCGCGGCGCTGCCGCCGGCGGCCGCCGCCACCAGCGCGCCGTCGGTCCCGCGGAACCCATAAAGCTTCGCCGTCGCCTTGAGCGCCGGCGACCCAGACGATCGGATTTGACGTGCCGTCGGTGGTGGTCACGATCGGCGCGCCGCTGCCGTTGAAGGAGGCGCACCAAGCGGTGGCGATGGCGCTCGCCGTGATCTTGAGCATGACGAGATTGCCCGACTGGCCGCTCGGGCAGGCCGCGCCCTCGCCTTCGAAGGCGACCCTGGCGGCGTTCGCGCCGGGATAGGTCGCCATAGCGGTGATGATCTTGTTGGTCGACACCTGAGCCGTCGGCGATTTGGCCGCCGATCCCTCCGAGATTCGCGCGATCGAGCAGATAGGCGTTGCCATCTTTGCCCAACGCCGAGCACGCGGCGGATGACCGGATGAGACCGAGACGTCGATCGGAATGCTGAAGTCCCCCGAGATCGAGGTCCGCTTGGTCGAGGGTCGTGCCAATTCTCGGGCGTGAAGTAGTCGGCGGCCTGGGTCGGATTGGCTGAGCGTTGTCGGCGGCAGGCGGATCACCGCTTCGCTGCCGCCCCAGGAGGTCGAAGAGCCGAAGCGTTGCCCGTGGTCACGAACAGGGACGCGCCGTCGTAGCGACGCCGCTCTGTCCCCAGCTGCCGCCACCTTCGATTGGGTCGACCACGCGCCGAACACCGCAGGCTGGGCCAGATCGAATCCCACCACCATGCCGTTATAGGCGCCGCAGTCGCCGTAGTGCCCGGCATAAGGGACGTAGAGCTTGCCGTTGACCAGGGTCAGCGCGCTGCGTTGGCCCTGGGGCGCGTTGTTGAAGCCTGGCTTCGAGCGCGGCTAGTCCGTTTTCGACGTCGACCGGCCAGCCCGGCGCCACTTCGCCGGTGGCGAGCGAAAGGCCGAACACCTTGTGGCGCGGCCCGTTGGTTGCGTCTGGACGAATGCTTCGAGATAAACGATCCCCGTCGTCCGGATCGATCGTCGGTGTGCCGGTGACGCCCATTGGGTCGATGTTGCCGCACGGCAGCGCCGAGAGCGGAACCGGCGCCCCCAAGGCTCTCTCCCATATCCGCGCGCCAGTCGGCGTCGAGCGCATAGACCTTGTTGTTTTCCGTGGCGACGATGATGCGCGCCGCGCCTCCCCGGACGGAGGACCCAATAGAGGGGCTGGGCATAGACCGCGCCGTCGACCGTGGCGTTGAAGCCGGTGTCCAGCCGGACGGTCGCCGCCTTCGCCCAGGTCAGCCTCGGCGCCTCGTAGAGCCCGCTGCGGTTGAGGTCCCCGTGATAGGTGGCGACGCTCTCCGCGGCGGCCTCGCCGCCAACGCCCGGGGTCCCTGCCAGCAGCATCAAGCCACGCCAAATGCGCTTCCGCCATCCCTTCCGTTCGACCATCGTTTCCCTCCCGCAGCGCCGAGCAGACGCCATCCGTGCCAATGTCCTACAACCGCATGCGGACGCAAAGGTTCCGATCTGTGGAGGCTGAGAGAGAGCATCATCCGTGTACGCGCTCATTGCGACTGAAAGCGACGCCAGCGAGTGCTTACGCGCGGTCGCCGGCAGGCCGTTCCATGAGAAAGAATGAAGGTTTCAACAAGCGGATTTTAGAGATCGGCCAAGGAGATCCCGGGGAAGAGCGGAAGATTGTCGGTCCGATCATACGGCACGCGAAACCAATCGCGGATCGCCGCCTGGCCCTTGGTCAGACTGTAGAGATTGCACATGACCGCGCTGATAGCCGGCGCGCCGAGTCGTGCTCACCATCTTCGCCACCGCCGAAGCCTGTGCTTCAGTGATGAAAAGGACACGCTCGAAATAGCTGCCAGCCTTTCAATCAATAGCGGGTGGGAACGCAACGTCACTCGCGTCGGCGCAATTCACGGACCCAATTCGCCATCCGCCCATCGCGATCCTCGCCAGCTGTCCGAAATCATCCTAGGCCATCCTGAGTTGATTTGCGCGCGGCACTGTGTGTAGCGACAAAATGCCAATCAAAAACTCAAGTCATATCAATAACTTATTTGGCGACATGGCGGAGAGGGAGGGGATTCGAACCATTGGTACGGAAATCCGTACTCGGCCGTCTCGCCGTACGGTGAGCTTCCCGCCCCGAGACACATGCGGATCGGGCAACTCGGCTTAAATCGGCCGCCAGACAAAAGAAATTCTCGGGTCTGAGCAGAAGTGACTGG